>CAVZXJ010000015.1:0-108684 GCA_963779145.1 uncultured Alphaproteobacteria bacterium | reverse complement strand
TTATAAAATTTTATAGCCTTGCCTGTAACATTAGCATATACACCATACCTACAGTACATATTATGCAGCAGAAATTGATGAAACATGCCATAATTGCTGTATTCAAGTGTTGGATTGACTTTTGTGATGATATTAAAATCAGTAAATATGAATTTACAAAATCTAACCATAAAATCACAGGAAACATTGCAGCAGGCCCAGCAATTGGCATTTAATGCACAATAATCCAAATATTGAAACAGAGCATTTGCTGAAAGCCATGTTGAATGAAAGGATTCTCCTGTTGAGTATTTGCTTAAAGAAAAATAATGTTAATGTAATTTGTTGACGAAAAACTTGAAGGAGCATTGAAAAACTTCCGAAAATTTCAAGTGGCGAACCGGCACAATCTTTTAGCCGGGAAGCGAACAGTGTTGTGCTGCGGGCAACCGCTGCATTAAAAACTTTTGGAGATGAATTTGTAAGCGTTGAACATTTGTTGCTGGCCATTTTGCAGGGCAATGATAATACTGCAAAATTATTGAAGGATGCAGGTCTTAACGAAAAAGGCTTGATTGCAGCTATTAAAGATCTACGTAAAGGTGAACCATTTCTTCCCAAACCCGAAACACAGTTTAATGCGTTGAATAAATATGCAAAGAACCTGAATGAAATGGCCAGGGCAGGTAAACTGGATCCTGTTATTGGACGAGATGAAGAGATCAGGAGAACACTGCATATTTTATCACGAAGAACTAAAAATAATCCGATTCTTGTGGGTGAACCCGGCGTTGGTAAAACAGCCATTGCAGAAGGACTGGCCATGCGTATTGTGAATGGCGATGTGCCGGAAAATCTAAAATCAAAAATTATTTATGCACTGATATGGGGCAGTTGATTGCAGGTGCAAAATACAAAGGTGAATTTGAAGAAAGATTAAAAGCAGTAGTAAAAGAAGTGAGCTACCAGCGATGGGGAAATCATTTTATTTATTGATGAGATTCATACCCTGGTTGGTGCAGGTGGTGGCGATGGCGCTATGGATGCCGCCAATATTTTAAAGCCCGCATTGGCAAGGGGTGAACTTAGTGCCATTGGTGCAACTACATTAAATGAATATCAAAAATTTTTTGAAAAAGATAAAGCACTGGAACGCCGTTTTCAGAAAGTAATGATTGATGAGCCAACTGTTGAAGATGCCATTTCCATTCTTCGCGGATTAAAAGAAAGGTATGAAACTATCATCATGTGCGTATTAAAGATGAAGCAATTATTGCAGCAGTAGAATTATCACACCGGTATATTACCGATCGTTTTCTGCCTGATAAAGCCATTGACCTGATTGATGAAAGTGCTGCCAAACTTCGTCTGGAAATGAATTCAGTATGCCTGAAGAACTGGATAAACTGGAAAGACAGATCCGGCAGTTGGAAATTGAAAGAGAAGCCATCAAAAGAGAAAATGATAAAGCAAAACTAAAAGAACTAAATACAGAAATATGCCAATCTTTCCGTAGAACGAGATACGTTTAAAGCCAAATGGAAACAGGAAAAAGAAATTGTGGAAAAAATACAGAATGCAAAGCTGAAATTGAAAAATTAAAACTAGCAGCAGAAAAAGCAGAACGTGAAGGTGATTATGGAAAAGTTGCAGAGATACGATATGGTAAAGTAAAAGAACAGGAAAAAATAATTGAAGAACTTACTAACCAATTAACTGATAGTACAGCGAAAAACGATTGTTGAAAGAAGAAGTAGATGCAGAAGATATTGCAGAAATTGTTGCCAAAGCAACAGGTATTCCTGTTACGAAAATGCTGCAGAGTGAAAGGGAAAAATTATTGCACCTGGAAGAAGAATTGCATAAAAGGGTTGTAGGACAGGATGAAGCCATTGAAGCAGTTGCGATGCCATACGCAGAAGCAGGGCAGGTTTGCAGGATCCTAAAAAACCCATTGGTTCATTTATTTTTCTGGGAACAACCGGTGTTGGTAAAACAGAACTGGCAAAAGCACTGGCAGAATATCTATTTGATGATGATAGTATGATGACCAGGATTGATATGAGTGAATACCAGGAAAAACATACTGTTAGCAGGTTGGTGGGTGCACCTCCGGGATATGTGGGTTATGATGAAGGCGGCCAGTTGACCGAAGCCGTTAGGCGTAAACCTTATAGTGTAGTTTTGCTGGATGAAATTGAAAAAGCACATCCGGATGTATTTAATATTTTGTTGCAGGTATTGGATGATGGAAGGCTGACTGATAATAAAGGACGGGTGGTGAATTTTAAAAATACCATCATCATCATGACCAGTAATATGGGCAGCCATATTATTCAGGAAAATTTTGAAAAGGTTACCGAAAAAAATAAAGAAGAAGTAGTGGAAAGACCAAAACTGAAGTGATGAACCTGTTAAGGCAAACCATACGGCCTGAGTTTTTAAACAGGATTGATGAAATGATTATGTTTCAGCCTTTGATGAAAAAAGAGATAAAGGGTATTATCAAATTCAACTGGATAGTTTAAAACAACTGGTTGCAGCAAACTGGTATCAATTTGCAGTTCAGCGACTATGCTTTGGATTATCTGGCTGAAAATGGATATGATCCCCAGTTTGGTGCAAGGCCTTTAAAACGGCTTATTCAAAAAGAAATTGTTAACCATTAGTAAAAGAATACTGGCGGCGATATTGATAAAACAAACCGGTTTTGGTAGATGTATTTGACGGCACAGTGGTTTTCAGAAATGAAAAGATAAAAGAAGCTGCAGGTAAAAGGAAAAGAAAAATTAAAGAGAATAATAAATTTATAAAAGTTGTTTATACAACAGATAAAAGATAAATATTATGGCATTGAAAAAAAGAAGTGGTAGAGATTATAGCACCAAAAGATGTATTTGTAGGTAACCCTGATGCAGCAGTAACCTTGATGGAATTTGGAGAATATGAAAGTGAAGATTGTGCAAAAGCCAATGAAGTAGTAAAAAAATTACTGGAAGAATTTGATGGTAAAATCAGATTTAAATTCCGTCATTTTCCACTGACAAGGATTCACCAGCGCTCTATGAAAGCAGGAGAAGCCGCCGTTGCAGCTGCCCAGGATGGTAAATTTTGGGAAATGCACAATATTCTTTTTGATAACCGCCGGCAACTGGGTACCACCAGTTTAAAATTGTATTCAAAAGAAGCAGGTGTTAACAACAAACATTTTCTGGATGAACTGGTTAATGCAACTTATGGCTGGCAGGTGCGGAACGACCTGAAGAAGGTATTGAAAAAGGGGTTAAAGGATGTTCCTACATTTTTTGTCAATGGCGAACTGGTTACTGGCAAACCTACCTACGATAATCTTAGCAAGGATATTGAATGCTGCCTTAAAAAAGTAAAGAAAAAAGCCCCGGTAAAACAAAGGGCATAATTTATAAAAAAGCTTCAATGAAAATTGAAGCTTTTTTTTTGTCATTTCGACGATAGGAGAAATCTGCCAGAGCGGGACCGGGGGTGAGGTTTTTGTTACCAGCCACATATTTCCATGGCATCATCGTTGTGTCACTCACTTGTACCGCATACCATTGTGGAACTTTTATTGAAGCGGAGATTATGGAGAAGTGGCTCGTGAGTACACGAGCCAAGGCTTAGTTGTCTTTACTTACTAAAGTCCTGCAAATAAAAAATATTTTCAGCATTAACATTTATTCGTATTTATTTATTATACATTAGTGGTGCTATTTATTAGAAGTACTCTTCATTTTAATCTGTAAAACTAAAACTTATGTCCACCCAACGAACAACAAAACAACACAAGAAATTTAAATAGCTTGCCAAATTACAATATGTCATGTTTGTACTTGCAACCTCATCTGCATTATTATTTACCAGCTGCCAAAAAGATTTAACCAATCAACCAGCTTACCAATCAAATGCTGCTGTAAAAATTCCCGACAACTTTTTTAAAGAAACAACGCTGCCAGGCATAGCATTAAATAATGGCAATAATGCAGTACAAACAATAGACCCCAACAGTAACAACGTAGGTAATTGGCCAGTAGACCCCAATAATGGAGATGAGGAAGTACTACTTAGTAATCAGTTGCCCAATCCTTACACGGTTTCAAATATGCAGCAGGCATATAATATACTTTATGGGCAGGGCTACACAATTACTGCCAACCACCTGTATGTAAGGTTTAAACCTGCAAACGAAGATCAGCTAGGAATTTTAGAAGATGATGGTGACCTGGAGTTACAAGACCATCCGATGGATTATGCTATAACACAGGATGGAGATTATTATCAAGACCCAAATTTGGGAACCGAAGTTATTTCCTGGTTATACTCCGTAGTTCCTGTGGGATATACGCCTCCGGCAGGTATTCAGTATGAGGTTATTTGTAACCTTTATATACCCGGCAAGCGGAAGGCTTCGCTTAATGCTTCTTCAGCATGGGCAATGGCCGTGGTTGCATTATTTCCCAAGGCGGGCAAACTTACGGCACCGATTGAAAGCAGGGCCCAGACCGGCCCCATTTTGGTTTCGATCACACTGTCGCGCACGGCACGCATGAAGCGCTCGAGGGCGGCATTCAGTTCGTCAGGTTTGCAGTTATTGAGAATGACACCGAATTTTGATCCGGAATAACGGGCAATGCCATCACCCATGCGCATGACCTGACGCAAGCGTTGGCCCAGTGCCACAATCACTTCGTCGGCCACTTCAAAACCATAGGCTTCATTCATGACATCGAGATTGTTCACCGCGACGATGGCAAAGGCGCAGGGCAACTTGTCAGTTGTGGCAACCGTAATGGCTTCACCTAAAGCATCGCCCATGCGGACGCGATTCATCATGCCGGTCAACGGGTCACAGTTCGACAGAAAATTCATATGCTGGTCGCGTTGATGACGATCATCGGCCACGCGCATGATGCCAATGGCTTCTGTTGGATTGCCATCGGTGCCTGCAAACCAACAACCATGGTCTTCAATCCAGGTATTCGCGGCGCCGTTGGTCGTATCCTGTTTCAAGCGATACTCAATTTCATAGGACACGCCATCGCCGTTGTCGCGCTGGGTTGAGCGCAATACAGTGTCGTAACGGCTGAAGTAGTTTTCGCTGTCCATCAGGGCTGCAAAATGACGGCTTGTTGTGACCTGAGCCGGATCAAAGCCGAGCGCTTGCTTGGTGTTTGCGCTCCATGTGATCGTATCCGTCGTAATATCCCAGCGATAGCAAACCTGACCCGCGAGGCCCAAGGCGCGTACCGTGCTGTCGGCATCCAAAGCTTTGGCTGTTTCAATGAATTCAGTGAGTGCTGATGCTTCGATCGCAGCGGAAAACGAAAAGCGGTTATCTATGTCGGGCACCACGTGAATTACTCCGGCAGCGGAGCCATGTGCGCCCCGCGATTTGATTCAATCCGATCAAAATAAGCCAAAGACAGTAAATAAATCAGTCAACCCTATGGTTAATGAAGCGTTAAGCCGCAAAATGCGGTGCAAAGCCTAAAAATGGTGCGTTGCGGTGGGCGCTGCTGCCTTGTTATGCAAATTTGTGGGATTAAGGCGCAAATGTGATCTCCAAAGCGCCTTGGAAATCATCATTCTGCCTCAAATATTACGAAATGATTACGAATTGTGCTAATAAGAGACTGTGACAGTCGTATAACACATTGAAATATGACAGCGAATTGTAGCTATGCAAAAATTGCACTTCTCTTTTTGCTGCATCGCACATATCTTTCGGATGTTGAAAGAAACAAAGCGAGAAGCCGGAACAGGTCCGGTTATGAATTTAACGAAAGGATACTCTTATGTTTGAAACACTCAAAACCCGCATCACCGCTTGGAAGCGTTACAGCCGCACAGTGTCAGAGCTCGAAGCTCTGTCAAACCGTGAATTGGCAGACCTCGGCATTATGCGCACCGACATCGGCCGCATTGCCCGCGAAGCCTCACGCTAATCCATTTTCTCCGAAAGGACACGATATCATGTTTGAACAATTGAAAACCCGCTTTACCACTTGGAAAAAGTACAACCGCACCGTGGCTGAACTTTCCGTTCTGTCGAACCGCGAGTTGGATGACCTAGGCTTTGCCCGTGGTGACATTCCCCAAATCGCCCGTCAGGCATCGCGCTAATCATGCGTAGCCTCTCGGTCTTTGGCCGCTTCCTCGAGCGCCGTGCACAGCAACAGGGCCAAGACGCCACCCGCCGTGCCATGGCCAACCTGTCGGACGCCGATTTAGCCGACATGGGTGCCAAGCGCTTCCACGCCAATCAAATGGCAAACTTCCGCACTTTTAAGTAAGTCGGAAATACAAGTTCCTCCCAAGGGGCGTTGTTCAAACTGTGAGAAATCACGGGGAGAGCAGCGCCCCTTTTTATTTTTGATACGCAATTGTTGCGTTTTCATTTCACAGTTTGATTTTCTGAAACAAAAATGCTATGAACCAACGGTAGCAGCACACTTCACGCTGTCATGGTTGGATAAAATGGCAAACGCTGTTGCGAAAATAATTGATGGTCTACGGGAGTATGGCGGCCTCAAGGGGTCTGATGTGGCCAATGCGGTTGATGTTTCTCCGGCCACTGTTTCACGCTGGACCAACGGCACCGCCTTTCCCCACCCTAAAACCCAGCTTGTGATTTCTGATTTGAGATTTGTAGTTGATCGATTGGCAGATTTTTATACGCCGGAGGAAGCACGGCTTTGGCTTTACTCGAAGCATCGCTTGTTGGGTGATGCGCGGGCCATTGATCTTATCCATGAAGGCCGCACGGACGAAGTTCTGGGCGTGCTTGAAAGTTTGGATGAGGGCGCCTTCACTTAAATCATGACGGATGCGCTTCGACATGATCGTGCATTGCTGGATGCACTCGACGTGGCCACCCTTCCGTTTAGCGGCACTGTGTGGCGCATCGCACGGGAGGGTCGCGATCCCTTGAAAGGGTCGTCACTTCCCGGCCGCTGGAGTGGTGGCGACTATTCGGTTCTCTACACGGCGTGCGAAAAAGACGGCGCACTGGCTGAAATCGGCTTCCGGCTGTCGCTCGAACCCATCTGGCCAAGCAGGCTGCAACATCTGCTGCACGAGATCAAAGTTGACTGCGCGAATGTCATTGACCTCAGCGCCGTTTCCACACTGGAAAAACTGGGAGTCGTGACGTCAAAATATCAAAGCCTGGATTATTCGGTCACAAGCAAAATTTCCGCCGCTGCCGCATTTTTGGAGCACGACGCAATGTTGGTGCCGAACGCCCGCTTCAAATGTCATAATCTGGTTGTTTTCAGTGACCGACCAAACCAACTGGAGCTGATAAAATCTGCGCCCATCGATTGGGATGCGTGGCGATCACGCAAGACTTGATACTGGCACTTTGCCTCACCCTGAGGTGCCCACGCAGTGGGCCTCGAAGGGCCCTTGCTTCAAATCTGAAATTGCGCGACGAACCATTTCAGACGAAGTGATCAAAATGAACTTTAGGGATTATCATGGCTCTTAAAATGCACCCCTCAATTTCAGTCCATGCAGGACGGTGGCTATCAAGCGAAATTATTGCACCGAGTGGCCGTAGCATTACTGACGTCGCAGCAGACTTAGGCGTGTCGCGGCAGGCGCTGAGCACAGTCTTGAACGGCCATGCCAGCCTGAGCGCTGATATGGCACTGCGCTTTGAACGGCATTTCAAGATCAGCGCTGATACCTTGATGAGAATGCAAACATCATACGATCTTGCACAAGCACGTCTGCAATTGGCGGGGTGATGAGGTTGACGGCGTTACGTACCAGCCTCCGCCTCGGCGATTTGGGCAATCAATTCGTCACAACGTTCGGTCTGGTAATCTGACCCATCCACAAAAAAGCTGCGTGCACTAGTCACGTATTTTCGCGCTTCAACAAGCAAGGCCGGATCGGGGGCAAGAAGATAGCGCGCTAGCGCCAGATCGGCGATATTCCATTGGAGCACTGCCCACTTGAATGGAGCGTGGCCTTCATAGCCGAAATCTTCGCAGGCAGAATAGGCATTTTGCGCCTCTTGAAGCTTAGCCGTATCGTTGGTGATAGCGCCCAACCAACGCTGTGCAACGGCTAGGTTGTTTTTGGTTGACTCCCATTCAAGCGGGTCTTCTTCCTTGTTTTCGAGTGCGAGGGCAATGGTGAGTGCGTCTTCCGCCTCGCGCAGCTTATCTGGATCTTTGGTCAACATACCCAGAGTCTGAAGGGCGTTGCCGAGGTTGTTCCACCCTTGTCTGAGATTCGCTGACTTGATCTGTTGATCAATCTTAAGGGCTCCGCGTTGGGCGGTGATCGCTTGTGCCATAAGTGCAGGGTCTTTCCTGCGCTCGCCCATTTCCTGAAGCACCGAGCCTATACCATCTTGACGGGCGGACCAATTCTCTGGCTCTTTGGTTTTGCTGGTTTTCTTTAAGGCCGCACTAAAGGCTTCCAAAGCCGAATTAAGATGCTGATCGCCGCTGAAATCTTTCCGCCAACCGGAGGTGACACCAGCCAAGGTCGTAAAGTGCTGCTGCGGCCAGCGGTTTCTTGCGCTCCACTCTCTCGTAATTACCCTGCGCAAGGGCGAGCGCGACCTGCAAGGCAAACACATCGCCAGCATTGTCGCCTTGCACTCTCCACTCCATTCCCTTGGTTCTAATGCTCCAAAAAAGCTTGCCCTTCGGGAATTCACGCAGGTTTCGAACTATTCGATTGGCGGCTAGATCAGGGCGGTTGCGCAACCGGTCTTGGTTGAGCTCTTTTTCCAATTGCAGTTCTGATAGCCGGTTCAACCGGTCCTTTTCTTCGCGTAGCCACGCCGATTGTTGCGCGAGCTTGTCTTGCGCCAAATCGAATTCGCCCTTGTTGTTCAGCGCATCGACCTCGTCCATCAGCGCCGCGAATTGCGCATCGGCGTTTCCTGCCAGTTGGGCGATCTTCTCACTTACCTTAAGAGTTTCCAGCGCGGCCTTGACGCTCAGGTATGCGGTATCACGATCTTTGTGATCGCCTTCGGTAAAGTTGTTGGCCAGTTGGATCAGCAGATCGTCCGAGGTGCCATCGGTCATTCCTTCACGGCGCAAACGGTCGATCACAAGATCAGCTTCACGCTCGGCCTTTGTTTCTAGGCTGTCAGCGATTTCTTCGGCGTCAATGAACTTATCTATCCAAGCCTCTTCAAGGTTCAGGGCGATGCGGAACCGCCCCACGGTGCGGGCATCTAGTGTCTCTTTCCGCCCCTTTTCGATCTTGGATATGAAGGACGCCCCGACGGGTGGATTAATTTTACCACCCAAGGTCGGTTGGTCCCACCCCAAGAGCGTTCGAGCGCGTTTCACGGCCTTGCCGAAATTCTTCAGAATGTCCGGGTCAATTTTTGGCAAGTTTTCTCAATCCACGGAAAGATAAGGCGATCTGTTGCTTTTGTGGTCATCTTTGAGCGACTGCATCTCGGCCTTCCATCGCTCATATTACTCCTGTCCGGACAACGTCTTAACCAAAGGCGGGGCCTCGCCGCATAACAGGAGAATACCTGATGATGTGGTATCTGCAACTATTCATTGAATGGGCTGGCTGGTTGCTGGCGCAGGATTTGTTTGTGAACGCTATGTTCGCATGCTTGGTGGTGTGGGCAGCTTTTGGTCACTCACCGCGTGTTTGTGCGGTGTTGACCGCGCTCGTGCATGTGTTGCTCATGATGTCATGAGCTTGAGTGGGAGGGCGGGATATTTTCTCGCCCTCTCGCCAGTCAAATACTAATGCCTCCTGTGTCACTATTTCACTGTTGCCTCCCTCTTTCGCCTGTGATACCTCCCGCCTCGCGGCAGGGGAGGCTCTGTTCCGTGGCATGTGGCGTGGGCAAAACCCATCGACACGTGTTTTCCTGATCCAAAAACGAAAGATCCAACGTGGCAACGGCAGATCATGCAGTTTCAGGGGTGGCGGGGCGTTATGCTAACGCGCTGTTCGACCTCGCAACAGACGACAAATCAGTCGCTAAAACAGGCGATGCTTTGGCGTCATTTATGGGCTTGGTTGAAGGTTCGCCTGAACTCCAGCGCCTGATGCGCTCGCCCGTGTTCAAAGTGGCAGACCAAACCGCCAGCATTGAAGCGCTGGCTGCCAAGGCCAAGATCAACGGTCTTGCACTCAATTTCCTCAAGCTGATGAGCGCCAACCGCCGTCTGGCCGCCGTGCCGGATGCGATTCGCGGTTACAACGCGCTCGTGGCCAAATCCAAGGGTGAAATTTCAGGCGAAGTGATTTCGGCTGAAAAGCTCTCGGCCAAACAACTGACCGATTTGAAAGCCGCCTTGAAAACTGCCACGGGCAGCAATGTGGCGCTTACGACTTCGGTTGATCCATCACTTCTGGGTGGCCTCATCGTCAAGGTGGGTTCGCGCATGTTGGACAACTCGCTCAAAACAAAATTGCAAAATCTCAAAGTCTCTATGAAGGGAAGCCAGTAATGGATATCCGCGCTGCTGAAATTTCGTCGATCCTCAAAAAGCAAATCAAGGACTTTGGCAAAGACGCTCAAGTGTCCGAAATCGGCCAAGTGCTGTCGGTCGGCGACGGTATTGCCCGCGTTTATGGCCTCGACAATGTGCAGGCTGGTGAGCTCGTTGAATTCCCCGGCGGCATTAAGGGCATGGCCCTGAACCTTGAAGCTGACAACGTCGGCTGCGTTATTTTCGGTTCCGACCGTGACATTAAAGAAGGCGATACCGTTAAGCGTACGGGCAACATCGTTGAAATTCCTGTGGGCAAAGAATTGCTCGGCCGCGTGGTTGATCCGCTCGGCAATCCGCTGGATGGCAAGGGCCCGATCAAGTCGAAGCAAAAGTCCCGCGTGGACGTGAAGGCCCCCGGCATTATTCCGCGTAAGTCGGTGAATGAGCCAATGGCCACTGGTTTGAAAGCCATTGACGCTTTGATCCCCGTTGGCCGTGGCCAGCGCGAACTTGGTGATTGGTGACCGTCAAACCGGCAAAACCGCCATCATCTTGGACACCATTCTGAACCAGAAGCCCATTCACATTGCTGGCCCTGAAAAGGACAAGCTCTATTGCGTGTACGTGGCTTGCGGACAGAAGCGTTCGACCGTTGCGCAGTTCGTGAAAGTTCTCGAAGACAATGGCGCCATGGAATATTCGGTGGTGATTGCCGCTACGGCGTCTGACCCAGCACCACTGCAATATCTCGCACCGTTTGCGGGTTGCGCCATTGGCGAATATTTCCGCGACAACGGCATGCATGCCTTGATTGCTTACGACGATTTGTCGAAGCAGGCTGTGGCCTATCGTCAAATGTCGCTGTTGCTGCGCCGCCCACCAGGCCGCGAAGCTTATCCCGGCGACGTGTTCTATCTCCACTCACGTTTGCTGGAACGCGCTGCAAAGATGAACGACTCGCTGGGCGGTGGTTCGTTGACGGCATTGCCTGTTATTGAAACCCAAGCCAACGACGTGTCGGCCTATATTCCAACCAACGTGATTTCGATCACCGACGGTCAGATCTTCTTGGAAACCGATTTGTTCTATCAGGGCATTCGTCCTGCGGTGAACGTGGGTCTTTCCGTGTCGCGCGTGGGTTCTGCCGCACAGACAAAAGCCATGAAGCAGGTTGCCGGTAAGATTAAGGGCGAATTGGCCCAGTATCGTGAAATGGCCGCCTTCGCCCAGTTCGGTTCCGACCTTGATGCTGCAACACAAAAGTTGCTCAACCGCGGTGCGCGTTTGACCGAACTGTTGAAGCAAGGCCAGTTCTCGCCACTCAAAATGGAAGAGCAGGTTGTGTCGATCTACGCTGGCGTGAACGGCTATCTCGATGCGTTGCCTGTGACAAGATCAAGAGCTTCGAAGAAGGCCTGTCTGCGCACCATGAAGGAAAAGCATGCCGGTGTGATGGATGCCATCCGCACGGAAAAGGCAATTTCCGACAAGACCATGGCCTTGCTCAAGGCTGCGGTTGAAGCTTTCACCAAAGCGTTCGCGTAACTCATAAGGGGCCACGATGGCTAGTCTCAAAGACCTGCGCAATCGCATCGCCTCGGTGAAGGCGACACGCAAGATCACCAAGGCCATGCAAATGGTGGCCGCTGCAAAGCTGCGCCGTGCGCAAGAAGCAGCCGTTGCCGCGCGTCCCTATTCGGAACGTATGGCTGTGGTGCTCGGCAATTTGTCCGCCGCCATGGAAGGCAAGGCGGGTGCGCCAAAATTGCTCGCCGGAACTGGCAGCGACCAAGTGCATTTGCTGGTGATTGCAACGGCTGAACGCGGCCTCTGCGGTGGTTTCAATTCCTCCATCGTCAAGCTGGCGCGCGAACATGCTGAGCGTTTGCTGCGCGAAGGCAAGACCGTGAAGATGATGACGGTTGGCAAAAAAGGCAATGACGCGTTGAAGCGCGTTTATGGCAAATACATTACCGACGCCGTGAACTTCCAAGGTGCAAAGTCAGTGCAGTTTGACCACGCCTCGGGTGTGGGCACCAAAATTCTCTCGATGTTTGAAGCGGGTGAATTTGACGTCTGCACATTGTTCTTCTCGGAATTCAAATCGGTGATCAGCCAAAAGCCAACGGCTCTGCGTTTGATCCCCGCACAATTTGATGCGTCGAAAACGCCTGATCTGGGTGGTGCGGTTTATGATGCCGAACCCGAAGAAGGCGAAATTCTCGACAATCTTTTGCCGCGCAATATTTCCATTCAGGTGTTCCGTGGACTTCTCGAAAATGCAGCGTCCGAACAGGGTGCCCGCATGAGCGCCATGGACAACGCCACGCGCAACGCCGGTGACATGATCAACAAGCTGTCGATCAAGTACAACCGTCAGCGCCAAGCCCAGATCACCAAAGAACTCATCGAAATCATTTCTGGCGCGGAAGCGCTGTAAGCATAGGTAAGGACAAACAGTCATGGCCAAAAAAGCAGCAACATCCACCAGCATGGCCGGTGCCACCGGACGTATCACGCAAGTCACGGGCGCCGTGGTTGACGTGACCTTTGATGGCGGTCTGCCACAAATTTTGAACGCGCTCGAAACCATGAACGGTGAAAACCGCTTGGTGCTCGAAGTGGCCCAGCATTTGGGTGAAAACACCGTGCGCTGCATCGCCATGGACGCCACCGAAGGTTTGGTGCGCGGCCAAGCGGTGCGCGACACGGACTCGTCAATCACTGTTCCAGTGGGTGAAGGCACCCTCGGCCGCATCATGAACGTCATCGGTGAGCCGATTGACGAAGCAGGCCCGATCAAGTTCAAAACACGCCGCCCGATTCACGCGCCAGCGCCAGACTTCACTGAGCAATCAACAGAAGCTGAAATTCTCGTCACCGGCATCAAGGTGGTTGATCTTCTCGCCCCTTACGCCAAGGGCGGTAAGATTGGTCTGTTCGGCGGTGCCGGCGTGGGCAAAACCGTTCTCATTCAAGAACTCATCAACAACATCGCAAAAACCCACGGTGGTTATTCGGTGTTCGCAGGTGTGGGTGAACGCACCCGCGAAGGCAACGATCTCTATCACGAATTCATCGAGTCCAAGGTCAACGCCGATCCACATGACAAGGATTCTGACGTCAAGTCGAAGTGCGCCCTCGTGTTCGGCCAAATGAACGAACCACCAGGTGCCCGTATGCGCGTGGCCTTGTCGGGCCTCACCGTTGCTGAACATTTCCGCGACGAAGGTCAGGACGTGTTGCTGTTCGTTGACAACATTTTCCGCTTCACGCAAGCTGGTTCCGAAGTGTCGGCTCTTCTGGGTCGTATTCCTTCAGCCGTGGGTTATCAGCCAACACTGGCCACCGACATGGGCGCTCTGCAAGAGCGCATCACCACGACGACCAAGGGTTCGATCACCTCGGTGCAGGCCATTTACGTGCCAGCCGACGACTTGACCGATCCGGCCCCTGCCACATCCTTCGCGCATTTGGACGCAACCACAACGCTGTCGCGTTCGATTGCTGAAAAAGGCATTTACCCCGCAGTGGATCCATTGGACTCAACATCGCGCATGTTGTCGCCAGCCATCGTGGGTGAAGAGCATTACGCTGTGGCCCGTCAGGTGCAGTCGATCCTGCAACGCTACAAGGCGCTGCAAGACATCATCGCCATTCTTGGGCATGGACGAGCTTTCGGAAGAAGATAAGCTCGTCGGTTTCCCGCGCCCGCAAAATCGAACGCTTCATGTCACAGCCTTTCGACGTGGCCGCCGTGTTCACCGGTTCGCCCGGCGTGCAGGTGAAGCTCGAAGACACCATCAAGGGCTTCAAGGGCCTGTGCAACGGTGACTACGATCACCTGCCAGAACCAGCCTTCTACATGGTCGGCACGATTGAAGACGCTGTAGCGAAGGCCAAGAAAATGGCTGCTGACGCGGCTTAAGATGAGTTTGAGTTAAACACCCCCTCCCGGCTTCGCCGTACTCCCCCAACGCGGACGCGTAAGGGAGAAGAACTCTCTCCCTCAGCGTTTGCTGGGGGAGTACCCCGAAGGGGGAGGGGGTGCCTGATCAAGGAACAACACCAATGGCACTGCATTTCGAACTCGTCTCTCCCGCCCGTCTCCTGTTCTCAGGCGAAGTGGCGTCCGTGCAAATTCCAGGCACCGAAGGCGAAATGACGATTTTGGCCAACCATGCGCCTGTGCTGGCCACGCTGAAGCCCGGCGTTGTTGTCGTGGCCAAAGACAGCGGTGCAGCTGAAAAGATTTTCGTGCGCGGCGGCTTTGCCGAAGTGAACGCAAGCGGCCTGACAGTGCTGGCCGAAACCGCCATTCCTTTGGCTGACTTGGATGCTGCTGCGATTGCAGGCCAAATCAAGAATGCCGAAGAAGATGTGGCCGACGCCAAGAGCGATGACACACGCGCCAAGGCGAATGAAACGCTGGATCATCTGCGGTCGCTGGCTGCGGCGCTGTAGCGCTAAATATCAACTACTTGATCAAATCACCAATGTTCGATTGACTTTTTCTCATACTGCTAATCATTGACGATCTTCCAGCAATATCATCGAGTTTGTCAATAAGCAGCCACAAAGCGGTTGCAGATATGAAAATCATTGCTAAGAATCTGAAAAATGTGCGTATGGGCTTTTGCGGTTTCGCCTGTCCACTACTGTACTGAATAAGTGTTTTTAGGTATGTTAGTGTTGAAGCAGATAATCCGTAAATCAAGCACCACAAATAGTCAGCCCAGAATACTCGGAACCCTGTTGACGATGCATTGCAATCGACGAGAACATAATCTCTTATGGAATTAATAAACGAGGTGCCTGGAATTGCATTGTGTAAGAAAAGCACAAATGCGGTCAAGCATGTAACTAGTGCCCTGTTGAAATGATAGTTGGTTCGATGTTTTCCAACTGCGGTGTTGACCAAGAAAAACATTACGTATCTTATTACAAAAGCAAGTATTGCCAAAAAGACCAATACACTAGTTAAGCGGTCGAACCGCTTGTAGGAGGCTGCTTGTGCGTAAACTAGGTTTGCTGCAACCATTGCAAAGCCAGCACCTATCAAAAGAATGTTTAGTTCTGAGTCAGCGACAGTGTTTCACTGTGAACGAAATCCCGCAAAAGAACACGCCTTTAGATTTGCATTGAGTCTTCGTAAACTTAGCCATTCGAAAATCTGTATAAGGCCAACCATCAATCGACGCCCCGAATTCGACCCTTCGAAACGTTGGATGAACCTCCGGCGAAGTGCTCAAACACCCGCACTTTCAACAGTTTCACTGCTTTCCCGCTGTATTGATGCCTTGTGCACTTAACTGATCGGCTAGCATTGGACGACCAATACATGAACACCTTTCTAATAGTATCTAGGCCGTCATCAGCGAATGCAAAAAGCCCGCGTGTTTCATCTCCAAATTTTGTAGATTGCAACTCGTTCAATATACCTGAATAGAAAGTTACATGCAGATCTTCTACGCCGGTATTTCGGGCGACGTCTCCCTTATGAAAGTCATTCCAAGCTTGAACATCCGATCCTCCAAAAAATCCGTCATGTGACGGGTTTTCCAATAAACTGAAACACTGGAGTAGTTGCCCTGATCTACATCTCTATCGACAATTGCCGCTGTGCTGAAAATCACCACACTTTCGTCAGTTTCATATTCATTTGGTAATGCTGACACGTAGTAGAAATCAATATCGTGTGTAGAGTCCAATTGATTTCCTTCGACAACTTTGGAAACTTCCCCGTCCTGAATGCCGAACAAATCACCTTCTCTAATTTCGACATTTCCTAAATTGCTACAATAAGAAATAGAACTTGCTTCAATTGCAAGAGCACTGTTGAATGTTATGCAAGTCGCACACATCAACGAAATATGGAAAGTCCTAATTGATTTTTTCATAGCCATCCTCACCATCATCGCTGACACAGAGGTCGAAACAAATCAACAGCAAACTTTTTTCGTTATTTTTCAATGCGTTAAAAAGTCAATATTATTATTGACATATTTTGATTAGGTCAACTTAGGCGCTCGCCCAAATTTATCGGAATTACGACGGGAACCACCGTGACACACCATTAAACTACCTGTTGTCATTCCCTGAAGAGAAGGAAACTATTCGCAGGCTGAATATACTTTATTTATGCAAATCCGACGCCCCTAGCGCTGGGTGATTTCGGTTTCGCAGCCTTTGAAGAGTAGAAACATCAGCAGTGAAAGCAAAGCGTGCCAGCAGATTTCGAGAAACTGCAAAAAGCCGCCGTCAACCAAGCCCATCAATCCGTAATCGGCAATAAAGCGGAAATTGCTACTGGCGATTTGGTACAGGTTAAATGTGGTCCACGCAAAAACAACGGCACTTAATCCCAAGCCGATAAACAGCGCTGAAATATGCCAGTTCTGTAAAATCAACCAACGTTTCATATCAATTGCCCTCTCCAGAAAAGCTTAGAACGTTGCCATCATTAAAGTCAAAACACCTGCGCTCGGTTTGACTTTGCACCGCAAAATAAAAATAAGTTCCTACCCCTCTTGACAACGTTCCTGATATGTTCCATCTGTGCTTGCGATGGTTTTGGAAGGAGGGATCAGAGTTGCTAACTTATCAAATCTGCCAGAACCATGTGCAGCGCCTGCGGATGTTCGTTGAAGTAGCGAGTGTTCCCGGGAGCCGAGGGCAAGACCCTGGAGCAATAACGACTCCAGCGCACTTGAGGCCGAGCAACCCGCGCTGCGAAAGCATGCGCCTCTGCAAGAGCGAACCCTGGGTGATTGCCGTATTGAAAAGATACGGAAATATGGATTTCCCACAAATTTCGGCACAAATCGCTGCGTTTCTGCATAGGGCTTTAAGCCAACGCGCAAACACAACCACAAAACACAATCGTTCGAACGGGCTTGAAGCCGGAAGAGAAACAGTCCCTCCGTTTTATTTTCATGAGCCGCCTTGAGGACCTCCCTCTCCGTCATCACTGACGTGATGCCACCTCTCCCGCAAGCGGGAGAGGAAAGCACAATCACATCTCCTTCGCCCGCTTGCGGGAGAGGTGGATTGCGCGTAGCGCAAGACGGAGAGGGGCCACATGCACCCCAACAAAAAAGCCCGCACTCAACGCGCGGGCTTCATTATTCAGTGTACGGATAACTTAGCCTTTGGCTTTGTCGCCAACGCTCTTCATCCAATTGCCGGACCTGCCGCCTGCGGGCTTGCCAGCACCGCCGCGTGGTTTGCCGAAGCCTTGCTTGCCGCCGCCGCCAAATTTGCGGTCGCCGAATTTTGGTGGGGCTTTATGATCAGCGCGATGTTCGGTCGGACGCTCGCTGCGCGGGCGTTCCACACGCACCTGCGCACCGGGGGCGCTCACATCACCTTCCGACTTACGCGCAAACTGCGCCTGGTCGATAGCCTGAGTAGGCATGCCAACCGGATTCCATTCGCGCTTTTGCAAACGACCATCAGCACGCACACCGGGGCGGGGTTCACCGTCCTTGGCGTGTTGTGGACCTTTACCACGATGATGTGGCTTCTTTGGTTGTTCGCCGCCGGCTTTTGGCATGTGACGACCACCACCGGATTTGCGCTTGGGCGCATCGGCAGGGTTCCAGCCAAAGTTTGGTGCCAGTGGATCAACCTTCAAACCCAACGCATGTTCCTTCATCGGAATTTGCTGGCGAATGGTTTTTTCAATGTCACGGAGCAGACCACGATCTTCTGGAATACAGAAGGCAATGGCTTCACCGTCTGCACCGGCACGGGCGGTACGGCCAATGCGGTGAACGTAGCTTTCAGGCACGAAGGGCAAATCGAAATTGAACACGTGGGACACGCCATCAACGTCAATGCCGCGGGCTGCAATGTCCGTTGCCACCAGCGCCAAAATCTTGCCATCCTTGAAACCGGCCAAAGCCTTTTCGCGGTTGGCTTGGGATTTGTTGCCGTGAATGGCGGCGGACTTGTAGTTTTCCTTATCCAGCGCCTTCACGACTTTGTCGGCACCGTGTTTCGTCCGTGTAAAGATCAATGCACGGGTGATTTGCGGGTCACGCAACAGTTCAACAAGCAGCTTTACTTTGTTGGCTGGGTCCACGTGGATGACACTTTGCGTCACACGCTCCGCCGTTGTGGCGGCGGGCTTGATTTCAACGCGCACCGGATCGTTCAACAAAGCTGCGGCAAGGCCTGCAATTTCCTTCGGCATGGTGGCCGAGAAGAACAGATTTTGGCGCGTCTTTGGCAACATGGCTGTCAATTTGCGGATGGCGTGAATGAAGCCCAAGTCGAGCATCTGATCGACTTCATCAAGCACGAAGATTTCAACTTTGGACAGGGTGAGCGCACGACGGTCGATCAAATCAACGAGGCGGCCCGGCGTTGCCACCAGAATATCAACGCCGTTGCGCACGGCTTCAATTTGCTTGTTGAGCGATACACCGCCGAACACCACAGTGCTTTTCAGCTTGGTGTGGGCTCCATAGGTGCGGAAGCTTTCGAGAATTTGCGAACAGAGTTCGCGTGTTGGAGACAGGATCAAAGCGCGGCAGGAATTCTTCTCGGGGCGCTTGTTGTCTTTCATCAACAGGTCGAGCATGGGCAGCGCGAAGGCTGCGGTTTTGCCGGTTCCGGTTTGCGCGATGCCGAGAAGATCGCGGCCTTGCAACAGGGTTGGAATGGATTGGGCTTGGATCGGGGTTGGGTTTTCGTAACCTTCAGCCAGCACAGCTTTCAATACGGGTGCGGAGAGGTTCAATTGTTCAAATGTCATCAAGACAGTTGGCTTTCATCATTGGATGCAAAAAAGGGACAGCACGATAGCGCAGGCATCCTGCGCGCTAGCGTGATGACAGTCCCACGTGAAAGGAATGTAGTTAAAAATCTGCAGGGCCGAATGGCACCCCCGAAGGGAGCCTCACGTTATCCGAAGTTGGCCAACATAAAGCAGACAGCTGCCATATGGTCGCTGCACTGCACAAAGTCAAGCCTTGCGTCACAGATGGTGAATGAGGTCCGCCATCTTCGCAATCACCACACTCGCACCCGCCGCTTTCAAATCCATTGCGTGTTGTTCGGGGTGGGCATGGGTTCCAGTAAAGCTGACGGTCCGAATAGCAGCAGCTTTCGCCGCCGTGGTTCCTGTGATCGAATCTTCCACCACGAGGCAATGGTGCAAAGGTGTTTTCGCCAATTCCGCAGCGCGCAGAAAAATATCAGGTTCAGGTTTGCCGCGCGCCACATCTTCATAGCTCACGATGCGGTCAAAATAACTGGCAATGCCCGTCAATTCGATTGCGAGTTCAACACGTTTCTTCGGACTGTTGGAGCCAATGGAAATGCTGATGCCGCGCGCCTTCAAGTTCGCCAAAACATCCGCAACGCCTTCAACAATTTTCAAGTCACGGCGATAGAGGTCTTCCACCATCTTGTTTTTGACCTCGTGCAGGCCTTCGGGAAACACGGTTCCAAATTGTTGGGTCATCATGTCGAGCATGGCTTGAAAAGTGGTGCCAACGAAACGCGTGTGGGCTTCAGCCTCGGACATTTCAATGCCGAAGCGTTGCAACAACATCACATCGGCATGCATCGACAACGGCTCGGAATCCACCAGCACACCATCGCAGTCGAAAATCACATGTTTGAGTGTCACTGGCCCAAATGCCTCAAGGCTTTGATGACATCGACGTACACGGCCTTTTTGAACGGCACCACGATGTCGAGCACTTCATCCATATCAGCCCATTTCCACTGGTCGAATTCCTGCTTGTGGCCGGGCGGTGTGAGATCGATTTCGGAATCATCACCGGTAAAGCGCAAGGCAATCCATTTTTGTTTTTGGCCGCGATATTTGCCGCCCCAACTTCTGCCAATCAAATGCTCTGGCAAATCATAGGTAAACCAGCCATCGGCTTCTTCCAAAAATTCAGCCGAGGTAACACCCGTTTCTTCTTGAGTTCGCGGAAGGCGGCAGCGCGTGGGTCTTCACCCTCGTCAATACCGCCTTGTGGCATTTGCCACCACTTGCCCACACCATCATCGTTCTGTTTTTCAAAACGGCGGCCCACCCAAAGTTTGCCGAATTTGTTGATAAGCATCACGCCGACACAGGGGCGATATGCGGTAATTTGATTCTGGTTTGTCATAGCCAAGGCTTTTACTCAGCCCGTGCGCCCTTTGTAAGAGGCTGTGATGGGGATGAGGATAATACCACGGTCAGCCGCCGCCTTGGCCCATTCGCGCACCGTGTTGATGGTCACTTCAAGCCCCGTACCTGTGCCAATGGCCATGCCTGTGCCTGTGGCCTGTTCTTCCAGCAATGTGAGTTGCGCAATGATGGCTTGCGGGCTGGGGTCAGAATCAATCACCACCGCCGCGCGCTTAATCGGCATCTGCAGGCCCTTGGCTGCCGTCTCCGTGGCCGAGAGCGCCATGGAGCCATCTTCAAGGAACAAGAGGCCGCGCTGGCGCACTTCCATCAACACAGGCCGAATGGCCTTGGGCATGGCGAGGAAGCGCGAGCCCATGTAATTCACCACACCCGCATAGCCGGTAAAGCGGCTCAAGTGCCAGCGCATGGCGTCGATGTTTTCGGCGTCGGATGAATCTCCGCCCAGCGTTTTAGGGCCGGGATTGGTGGCGGGAAAGCCAATAGGCTCCAGCGGCACCTGCAAGAACACTTCGTGACCTTCAGCCCGCGCCTTGTTCACCTGTTCCTGCAAATTGTTGCCGTAAGGTGCGAAGGCTAGCGTGATGTCAGCCGGCAAATCCTTGATGGCCTTTTGCGTCAGCTTTTCATTGAGGCCCATACCGCCAAGCAGCAAAGCAATTTTTGGTGCATCGGAGTGAATGACATTGAGCGACACTGTGCGCTCATAAACCCGCGATGGTTTTTCGCCAGATTTTGAAATGCGAGGCAGTTGACCATAGGACGATGTTTCCGTCACCTTCATCTGCGGAGCAGGCGTCAAAGGCCGGCGCGGGCTGACGATGATCGATGAGCCTTCTTGATAAGTGTCAGACCTGACAGGCGCATCGAACGCCACTTCAGGTTCGCCAATTTGCTCTTGGCCCTCAGGCTCAGGTGGTGGTGCTTCGGCGGTTTCCGGTTCGACGGCTTCGCTTGTTTCAGGTTCAGCTGAAGGCTCGGTTGAAGCGGTACTTGCCACTTGTTTGGCGGGAGGAATAGAGACAACCACAATGGGTTCGCCCGCAAATGGCATCGGGGTTTTCATGGCCCATACACCGGCGCTCACAAAACTCAAGGCAATCGCCACATAGCTGACCGACAGTAAACCCGGCCGCTTCATCCAAAAGCGGTTCAGGAGTCCTTGCTTGCGCAGGGGCTGTCTTAGTTCATCGCGGCGCATGGGCACTCTAGCATTGTCGATTCGTTTGAATGACCAGCTAAGCGCCCAAGCGTTAATGCTGTGTTAACCATCCGGAAATGAAGAGAAGAAGCGTTAGTTCGCCTGCTTCTTCTCGTCTTTCTTGTCTTCCAGCGGCTTCACATTGGTCACCACTTTCACGCCATGGAGCAGATCAATGGCAGCCTTGATTTGGGTGTCCTTGGTGCGGTCTTCCGGCACATAGGCTGAAGAACCGCCACCTTCATCACCACCAGCTTCATTGGCAATGTGGCCCTTCAAATTGGCCTCACCTTCGGTTGACACGTTCTTGCCTTGCAGCTCGGGTGGCAAGGGTTGTTCGATGATAATATCGGCATCAATGCCCTTGGCCTGAATGGAACGGCCAGCTGGTGTGTAATAGCGTTGGGTGGTCAGACGAATGGCGCCTTCATTGCCCAAAGGAATGATGGTTTGCACTGAACCTTTGCCGAATGAGCGCGTGCCGATGATGGTGGCGCGCTTGTGATCCTGCAATGCCCCTGCAACAATTTCAGACGCCGAGGCAGAACCACCGTTGATCAAAATCACCACAGGTTTGCCGCCAACAAGATCACCCTTTTGGGCATTGTGACGCTCAACATCCTCCGCATTGCGGCCGCGTGTTGAAACCACTTCACCCTTTTCAAGGAAGGCATCGGACACGGATACGGCTTGCAGCAGCAAACCGCCGGGGTTGTTGCGAAGGTCGAGAATGTAACCCTTCAACTTGCCCGCAGCCTTCTTGTCGAGTTCGGTGATGGCCTTCTGCAAACCAACATCAGATTGTTCGGTGAAGGACGACATGCGGATATAACCCACATCATCACCTTCCATATTGAACTTCACCGATTCAACCTTGATGATGTCGCGAACAACTTTGACTTCAAAGGGTTCGCGGTCTTTGCGCACGATGGTCAAATTCACAGGCGAGCCCACAGCACCGCGCATTTTATCGACGGCTTCGTTGAGGGTGAGGCCTTGGACTTCGGTTGAGTCAATCTTAGCAATCAAGTCATTGGCTTGAATGCCGGCTTTGGACGCGGGCGTGCCATCATAGGGGGCCACAACTTTGACCAAGCCATTTTCCATGGTCACTTCAATGCCGAGGCCACCGAATTCACCACGGGTTTTTTCGCTCATGTCTTGGAAGCTTTCGGCATCCATGTAGCTTGAGTGTGGATCCAATGATGTGAGCATGCCATTGATGGCGCTCTCGATCATTTTCTTTTCGTCGGGCACTTCCACATAGTCGGCGCGCACGCGGTCAAACACGTCGCCGAAAAGACCGAGCAGCTTATAAGTATCAGCCTTGCTGTTGGTTGCGGCACTGGCACCGTTGAGGGCTTGCATCAGCACGACAGCTGAGGCGGCACCCGCCAAAACAAAACCAGTTGCACGCAAGGTAGAATTCAATTTCATCGCATCGCCTCTTGTCTGTTGCCAATCCACCAGGGGGTGGGATCGACAGGGTCTCCGTTTTTTCTGAACTCCACATATAGCACGGGAGTTGAGAGTTGTGTCAGGCCATTTGACAGGGCCAGTTTGCCGGGTTTCTCACCCATTGTTCCTACGGGTTCACCCGCCTTGATGGATTGCCCATGTTGGGTGAGCGTTTGGTCCATTCCCGCCAAAAGCACAAGATAGCCGTCACCAGGGTTGACGATGACCATTTGACCATAGCTGCGGAATTTGCCTGCAAATTCAATTTTGCCCGTAACGGGGCTTATCACTTGCGCCTGTTTTGCCGTCGCGATCACAATTCCGTCAACGGTGCCACCGAGGGCTGCTTCTTCGCCAAAAGTTTTCACAATCTGGCCTTGGGCTGGATAGTTCAATTGGCCTTGCGCTTTGCCAAAAGCCATTTGCGATTGCAGTTGTTTTTCTTGTGCCAAACGCTCGGCTTCGGCACGGGCTTTTGATTCTGCTGTCAGTTTGGCGGCGGCAATAGCTTTATCGGCGGCGAGGTTTTCAAGAAGCTGTTTCAAACTGGTTGCGGTTGCAGCCAATTCTTCGGCTCGTTTTTTCTCGGCAGCAAGTTCCTGCTGAGACGTTTGGGCAAGTGCCTGCTTTTCTTCAATGAGGCGCTTCACTTCGGAGCGTGACATGGCGAGGGCGGCCAAAGCCTCGGCATGGTCATCAGCTTCGCTTGCCAATTGTTCACGCAGGGATTTGAGATTGGTTAGCTGAGTGTGCAATGCAAGGGCAGCTTGGCGCAGTTCTGGCACAATAGCCCCAAACACCATGGCCCCTCGCAATGCGCCCAACACATCATCAGGGGCCACGACAAGAGCAGGGGGCGGGTTGTGTTCAAGGCGTTGAAGCCCAGCGAGAATAAGTGCGATCACATCCTGCTTTTCTGCAAGATCAAGATTGATAGTAGCAATTTCAGATTTTAATTCGCCTTGGCGTTTTTCAACATCAACCAATTGTCGTTCTTGCGCGCTGGCCGTTTCAGCTAAGTCTACGAGTTGATTTGCCAGTTCATCTTGTGCCGCAACGGCAGCTGTTGCTTCGGCGAGCAATTGCTTCTGCCGTTCGGTGGAAACACTCAAATCTTGTTCGACGGTTTCAAGCTGTTGTGCGGGTTCTTCTTGGCCCACGGCAAAGCCTGCCGTTGCCACAAAGGCCAGCAGGCTGAGCGCGCTCAAGCGGTTCGAAATCGTCATTCCGGAAAAAATGGCCTCAACCCGTGTCTTAATTGGGGCTGCTGACGCGAAAGTGAATCAAGCCCTGTGGTAAGGATGATTAACGATAATGGTAACGCTTCGGTAAATTTGCTCCAACAACATCACCCGCAATAATCGGTGCGGAAAGGTCATCGGCCCGAAACTCAATGTTTTGAAAGCCTTTTCGCGGGTTTCCGGGGCATGACCATCGGGGCCGCCGATGAGAAAATTCAAAGATCGACAGCCGATTTGGGCCTGTTGTTCGATCAGTTTTGCAAATTCTGGCGATGAAAGTGATTTGCCGCGCTCATCCAGCACAATTGCCGCACCGTCTGCGGGCACGGCAGACCAGAGGCGTTTGGCTTCTTCGGTTTTGCGTAAATCAGGCGTGGCAGCGCGGGACTCTGCCCAGTCTTGGATATTGAACCCGGTGAGGCCGGCACTGCGGCCAGCCCCATGGATGCGTTGCTCATATTCCGCTGCCAATTCTTTTTCAGGGCCCGTTTTCAAAAGCCCAATGGCAGCGATGCCAATCTTCATTCGGGAATATTCGCGGCCCAGAGTTTTTCCAGATTGTAGAAGCTGCGCACTTCAGGGCGGAACACATGCACAATCACGTCACCTGCATCGACAAGCACCCAGTCACACTGAGGCACACCTTCAATGCGGATGTTTTTCATACCGTGTTTTGAAAGCTCATCGACAACTTGATCGGCAATGGCGTTGACGTGGCGGCCAGAACGGCCTGTCGCCACAATCATTGTATCTGCAATGGTGGACTTTCCGCTCAAATCCATGGCCACAACTTGTTCAGCCTTGGCGTCGTCCAGCTGGTTCAGAACTGCCACAATCATCGGCGGCCATTTGGGGGCTGCAACAACGGCAGCAACTTTAGGAACAGCCACTTTTGCCTTGGCTAGTTTCTTTGCCTTGCGCTCAGCCGTTTTGGTCATTGCGCCTTTAACGATAGGCTTTGCAATTGCGACTGGTTTTTTAACTCTGGCAACAACGGCAGTCGATTTTTTGGCAACTGACTTCTTGACCACAGGCTTCTTGACGACGGCTTTTTTGGCAATCGGCTTTTTTGCAACAACCTTAGGCTTGGTGGCTGACTTAACGAACTTTTTCGGAGCCACTTTCTTTGCAGCGACTTTCTTCACTGCGGATTTTTTTGCCGGCGCTTTTTTTGCTGGAGCTTTTTTCGCTACTGCCTTTTTTGCGGGCTTCTTTGCAGCCGATTTTTTGGCGACAATTTTCTTGGCGGGAGCCTTTGCAACTTTCACCGCTTTCTTGGCGGCTTTCTTTGCAACTTTCTTGGCGGTCTTCTTGACTGGCTTTTTCAGGGTCGTCGTCCTTCAATAATTTTAAATTCAATTTCGTCCGTATTAGGACGACTGGGCTTCAGCTTCAAGCTGTGGTTTTACGGCGCTTGCGGATGGCCGTGGAACTTTCCTTGCGCAGTGGCATGGTGATGAAGGTCCAACAGGGTTTCTTCGCAGTCAGAACGGAAGGAGGCGAAACAATGCGCCGCCCAGAAAATCGCGTTGCAGCCACACCGCGCAGAGCCTTGATGGAATAGCCGGGCCTTGCCAAAACGGCCAAAGGCATCATGTCAACGATGTCCAACCAATGGTGCCAGCGGTGCAATTGCCCCAAGCTGTCGGCACCCATAATCCAAACAAATTGGGCATCCCCACTCTGGGCCTTGAGTCGCTCCAAAGTTTCTTCGGTGTAACGGGTGTGCATTTGCTGTTCGATGTCGGTCACGACAAAACGCGGGTGCTTGGCAATGCGGTGCGTATAAGCAAGGCGCTTGCTGTACTCATCGGTGATCGTGGGGTCTTTCAGCGGGTTTTGGGGCGACACCAGCCACCATACCCAATCAAGTCTCAAGGCTTTCATCGCATAAAGGGCGACGGCATAATGGCCGCGATGGGCAGGATTGAATGATCCACCAAACAGGCCAATGCGCTGGCCGGACCCGCGTGGTGGCAGTTTTATCATACGGGCCGTATCTGCCCGTTGCCGCGAATTTGATATTTGAAGGTCGTCAATTGTTCCACACCGACGGGTCCACGTGCATGCATCTTGCCCGTGGCAATGCCAATCTCGGCACCGAAACCAAACTCTCCGCCATCGGCAAACTGGGTTGAAGCATTGTGCAATACGATGGCAGAATCAACGGTGTTCAAAAACTTCTCAGCTGTTGTGGTGTTGTTGGTTACGATGGAATCGGTGTGTTGCGAGCCATAACGTTGGATATGGGCCATAGCCGCATCAACACCGTCAACCACTTTCATCGATACAATGGCATCGAGATATTCTGTGGACCAATCGGCTTCGGTTGCAGACTTAACATGGGCGTCTACTTTCTGAGTTTCAACATCGCCACGAATTTCACATCCTGCATCCATCAAAGTGCGGATGAACAGGGGTAGGGCTTGTGCTGCAATACTACGATCCACCAAAATTGTTTCAGCTGATCCACAAACTCCGGTGCGCCGCATTTTGGCGTTGAGCACGATGCTGAATTCGCCATGTCCAAGTCCGCATCGGCATCGACGTAAACATGGCAAATGCCTTCAAGGTGGCTGAACACGGGAACGCGGGCATCGCTTTGCACGCGGGCCACAAGGCTTTTGCCACCGCGTGGGACAATCAAGTCAATATTGCCATTGAGGCCTGTCAACATATCTCCGACGGCTGCACGATCAGACGTCGGCACCATTTGAATGCAGTTGGCATCAAGGCCTGCTTCAACCAGTCCTCGCGAGAGACATGCGGCTATGGCCGTTGAAGATTGAAAGCTATCGGAACCACCGCGCAGAATTGCAGCATTGCCAGATTTCAAGCATAGTGCCCCGGCGTCTGCTGTAACATTTGGGCGGCTTTCAAAAATAATTCCGATAACGCCAATGGGAACCGCCACGCGGGAAATTTCCATGCCGTTGGGTCTTGTCCATTTGGCGAGGATTTTGCCAACTGGATCAGGCAAGGCGGCAATATCTTCCAAGCCTTGGGCAATGGCTTCAATGCGTTGATGGTGTGAGCGTTAAGCGGTCGAGGAAAGACGACTTCAAGTCCTTTTGCCGCGCGACTTCCAAATCTCTTGAATTGGCCGCGAATATTTTTGACGCATCTGCGCGGATGGCTTTGGCCATGGCGATGAGTGCATTGTTGCGTTGTGTTGTTGGTGATAGGCCCAAGCTTCGCGCAGCGTTTCGCGCGTTCAAGCCAATGTCTTTCATCACCTCCAGCATCACTTTTCTCCTGTCATCATGACAAGGTCATCGCGGTGGATGATTTCATCACGGCCCGCAGCGCCCAACACTTTCATGATTTCGCCCGACTTCAAACCTTTGATTTTTTGTGCATCAGCAGAATCATAGGCCACCATGCCGCGAGCAACTTCCACGCCATCGGCAGAGACGATGCTGACAGTATCGCCACGACCAAACAAACCCACAATATCTTTAACGCCAGCTGGAAGAAGGCTTTTGCCTTTCAGTAATGCGCCCTTGGCACCGTCATCAATGACGAGGCGGCCTACGGGCTGCAAACTTCCGGCAATCCATCGTTTGCGCGATTGCAAGGCTGAGGCTTGTGCCACAAACCATGTGACGCGCTCACCATCGATAATGCGCTGGAGGGGATGGTCTTTATGGCCAGATGCAATGACCATGTTGCAGCCTGCACCCAGTGCAATTTTGGCGGCTTCAATCTTAGTGATCATACCGCCTGAACCCACACCACTGATAGGCTTTCCGGCCATGGCTTCGATTTCTGGGGTGATGTCTTTGACTTCGGAAATGAATTCCGCACCCTTTTGATTGGGCGGGGCTGAGTAAAGCCCGTCAATATCAGACAGCAACACAAGGCAATCAGCCGACATCATGGAGGCTACGCGTGCCGCCAAACGATCATTGTCGCCATAGCGAATTTCGGACGTGGCCACGGTGTCGTTTTCGTTGATGACGGGAACAGCACCTTGCTCCAACAATGTTGTCAACGTGGCGCGCGCATTCAAATGACGACGACGTTCTTCCGTGTCATTGAGTGTCACCAAAACTTGTGCAGCAACAATATCCTTGGCTTTCAGTTCTTCCGACCAAGCTTGTGCCAAAGCGATTTGCCCCACGGCTGCAGCTGCCTGGCTTTGGGGTAATTCCAGCTTGCCTTTGGGGAAACCTAATTTGAAACGCCCCAATGCAATGGCGCCTGAAGACACCAGAATAATATCAGCACCCTTGGCTTTCAAACGCGACACGTCCTCAACCAATGACGTGAGCCATTGTTGTTTGACCTGTCCAGTTTTTTGTTCAACGAGAAGTGCTGAGCCGACTTTGATGACAATCCGCTTGGCCTTCGCCAGACGATTGATCACGGCTTCCACTCCTCCGCAGGTGTCACCGATTTGACGGCATCTTGATGGCGCACATTGGCTTTCGTCACCACTGTCATGATCTTGCTCATCAGCTTGTCGGTGTTTTTTGCTGCTGCTGCTGAAATCAGGAAATGGCTTTATTTTCAGTTTGGTCTCGAAGGCCTTCAGCTTTTTCTCCAATGACTTTTCATCAATGGCATCAACCTTGTTGAAAGCGACGATTTCTTGCTTGTCCGCTAAAAGCTTGCTGTAAGCTTTCAATTCACTGCCGCACGGTGCGGTAAGCTTTCACAGGATCATCGCCGGTCACATCAATCATGTGCAACAACAAAGCGCAGCGTTCAATGTGACCAAGGAAACGTGTACCAAGCCCGGCACCTTCATGGGCACCTTCGATGAGGCCCGGAATATCAGCCATGACAAAGCTGTTTTCATTGGCCCGCACCACTCCCAATTGCGGATGCAGTGTGGTGAAAGGATAGTCTGCGATTTTTGGGCGTGCTGCTGAAACCACCGACAACAACGTGGACTTGCCCGCATTGGGCAATCCAATAATGCCAGCGTCAGCAATCAGTTTAAGGTGAAGCCAAATCCAGCGCTCTTCACCTTCTTGGCCTTGATTGGCCCGACCGGGGGAACGATTGGTAGCTGATTTGAAATAGTGATTGCCGAAACCGCCATTACCGCCTTTGGCAACACGGTAACGTTGGCCGGCAACAGAAAGGTCGGCCAAAACAGTTTCGTGGTCTTCATCAACAATTTCGGTTCCGACCGGGACTTTCAATACAATGTCTTCGGTTGATTCACCTGCCCGCAGACGACCCATGCCGTGGCCTGCCGTGCGCACTTTGAAATGCTGTTGGTAGCGATAGTCGATCAAAGTGTTGAGGTCGTTGGCGGCTTCTACCCACACATCGCCGCCCGTGCCGCCATCGCCACCGTCGGGGCCGCCAAATTCAATGAATTTCTCACGACGGAAAGAGACGGCACCTGCACCGCCGTTTCCGGCCTTCACATAAATTTTGGCTTCGTCGAGAAATTTCATTGTCTAAGTCCTGTTCAACTGGCGTCCTTACATGAAGTTTTTGAGAATTTGAACACATTGCTTTCACCTCATCTGACACTCGAAAATGTTGAAGTGATTCGAAAAGAGGTGAGAGAACTACACGAAAGTCTTGATTCAACCCCTTGATTTTGAACGAATATCGCCTTGGAATGCTTTTGTTTGGAACACATTTTGGCCACAATTAGGCACTTAACAGCCCTTCTTCCCTGACAGCGGCGGTCAAGAAGCACTGGAGTTTGCAACTGCAAACCCCACGTCGATCATTGTTTGTCACTGAGGTAAAAGGAGTAAATTATGAAGAAGACACTTTTGGCCGGACTTTCTGCGGCCTTTATCGCTACTGCAATGTTTGCAGGTTCTGCCCAAGCGGGTTGTGGCAGTTATGCCTGCGAAACGTTTGGCATCAAGAAAAAGTCGGTTGTGAAGAAGCAACGTCACGCTACGGTTCATAAGATTTCGAAGCGCAAATATGTTCGCACCGCATCGGTCCGTAAATTGTCGGGCAAGCGCATCCGTTCAGAGGCAGCATTTGCAGCAGCGGCCCCACGCAATCGTGGACATGTTGTTGCGATGATTAAGGCTCAAGCCCCTCGCATGGGCGTTCCAGCATGGTTTGCATTGCGCATTGCCCATGTTGAATCAGGTTACAACCCACGCGCACGCGGTGCGGCTGGTGAGCTTGGCGTGTTTCAAATGAAGTGCCAAACGGCACGTGGCCTTGGCTTTCGTGGTGCATGCGGTCAATTGCTGAATACTTCAACCGGCATTCATTGGGGGTTGCGCCATTTGCAAGCCGCAGTGCGTGGTTCACGCGGCAACTTGAAGCTTGCTGCATCGAAGCATAACGGCGGTCTTGGCCGTAAGACATTGGTTCGCAAGTATGTGAACCGCGTATTCTGATCCCTGTTGCAGGAATGAAAAAAGCCGCCCGTCAAACGGCGGCTTTTTTATTGAGCCATTGGGTTTTCGTGAGTTCCACTGTTGTCACGGGCACATCGTGGCCCCGGGCTTTGGAAAAATGCGAGCAAGGACCCGTTACTTGAAATCCAGCGTGGGCAAGGACTTTGCCTGAAGCTGGGTTTTCGTTGAAAAAGCACGAACTCAAATGCTCTAATCCTGAATGCGTAAATGCCAGTTCGACCATTGCATGTGCTGCTTCTGTCATCAGGCCCTTGCCCCAGTGTTTTTGCACCAGCCAATAGCCAAGTTCTGCGCGTTGATTGTCGTGAGACCAATCGTAGCTGATGATGCCAATGAGTTCCTCAGGCTGTTGCTTTATTGAGATGGCGCGAAAGGCGGAGCGATCATCGAGGGTTGCGGCCCAATCCAGAAAGTCTTCCGCATCTGCCAACGTATATGGGAAGGGTACGCGGGCAAGATTCTTGCTGATTTCGTAATTATTGATCTTTGTAGCAATCTCTGGCCCATCACTGTCACGCAGAGGCCGGAGCAAAAGTCGTTCTGTCTCGATGATCTTGTCCATGACGGAATCCAAAAGAAAACGGGAAGATGGTGGCCCATCTTCCCGTTCAAATCAAACTCCGGTCCAATGGACCAGATTTAACTGGTCAAATTATTCAGCTGCTTTCGGGGTGATTACCGAAACCAATTGCTTGTTGCCCTTGGTGCCGCGGAATTCAACAACACCCGGAACCATTGCATAAATGGTGTGGTCCTTGCCGATTCCAACACCCGTGCCGGGATGCACTTTGGTGCCGCGCTGACGGATGATGATGTTGCCTGGAATTGCGGTTTGGCCGCCAAACAACTTCACGCCAAGACGGCGACCCGCTGTATCACGACCGTTGCGGGATGAACCGCCTGCTTTTTTATGTGCCATGGATCAAACTCCTCTGGTTTTCTAAATTATGTACGTGCGCGGTCAGATTTGGCGCGTGGTGGTTTGCCGTCAGCCAATTCTTTGGCCTGTTCAATCCATTCTTCGCGGGCAAAACGACCCTTTTGCTTCAAGTGGGCTTCGGCAGCTTCAACTTGTTCAGCTGTCATTGCAGCAATCGAAGCGAAGGTGTTGTAACCCAATTCGCGCATGCCAGCTTCCATCTTGGGGCCAATGCCGCCAACGAGGGAAATGTCGTCTGACTTACCATCAGCGATTGGTGCAGCGGCCGCTACAGGCTTTGCAGCTTTTGCGTCTGGCTTTGCACCACCCGTCAAAATGCTGGTAATGGTTACGGACGTCAACAATTGACGGTGGCCGTTACGGCGACGGTAATGCTTACGGCGGCGCTTCTTGAAAATATAAACCGTATCGGCTTTTTCCTGGGCGGCAATTTCGCCAACCACGGTGGCACCGGCCACAACAGGAGCACCAATTGAAATGTCGCCACCATTGGCAACCATCAGCACGTCTTCAAACGTAACCTGGTCGCCGGCAGCGCCTTCGAGCTTTTCAATCAGAATTTTGTCGTTTGCGGCAACGCGATATTGCTTGCCGCCTGTCTTGATGACTGCGTACATTTTATCTTCCTTATTTCCCGCGCCCTTCGGAGCTGCTTTCATAACCCTATGAAAAAGCAGACTTTCTACTGTTGATTTGCAAGCAAATCGGGGTGACCCTCGGACAGCGCAACGGTCCCGAAAGAGGTTTTCCCCCGGGATTTCCGGCTCATAAAGCGGATAGAGGCCCGAAAGTCAAGTCGAAGGAGGAGAGCTCAGTGGTCATGGCTCTACTTACTTGCGCTCTTTTCGCCCACTTTGAAGACAGCCAACAACAATAGACCTGCAATGGCGTGTCCGACGACGGTGAAAAGCAATGCTTTCTGCAATTCACTCGTACCCATCATCACATAACTGCGCGCAATGAAGTTGCTGATCATTGCAGAGAAGGTCAAAATCATGAAACTGATTGGACCAGAAAAAAGCGGCGGGGCCGCTACAAATTTCGTCAGGATCCAAGATGAAAGCACGCCAAACCCAACAATGGAGTACATTGTTAGGGAGGTGGGACTCCATGACGCGAAGTCGTTCCAAAAACGCGCAGCGATGTCGATATATTGTTCCATGACGTTTATCCTTACGACACCATATTGCACGCAAACTTTAATTAAAATGGTTATTGTTCGCGCTGACCTACGGCATTTTCAATGCCTCAGTTAACACTCTCTTTCGCGCGTCCGAAAATTTGAGGGCGAAGCCAACGTTACGGTTTTCGGCCCAATCGATTTTGCCGCACAAGTTCCAAAACGCGGTTTAACTCACCTCCCGCGATTAAAACGAGAGCAGCTAAGTAAATGAAAAACATAATGATGAAGATGCCCGACAACGAAGCATAGGTTGATGTGAAGCTGTTAAAACGGGTGAGCCACAATGAAAATGCCCAAGCCATGCCTATCCAACATAGCACGGTAAACCAAACACCGGGCAACACATGGCGGAAGCTCAAACGCTTTGCGGGCAAAATTCGGTGGGCCGCGTGAACGCCGACGAGCATAAGTAGAACCGCAATCGGGTAGCGCCATTGTTCAATGTTGCTGAACTGCACAGGGAATTTGCCTGTCACATCCGTCACCACGCGCACAAATACGGGATAGACAACCACCAATAATGAGAGTGCCAAAAACAATGCGGCACTTCCGATGACGCCGATGACGCCCAGTAAATAGAGTTGCCAACTTTTGCGCGTTTCGGTCACATCATAAGCGCGGTTCAGACACACGCGCACGGAATCAACGCCAGCCATGGCGCTCCAAATTGTGAGAAGGGCGCCGATGCTCAATAGGTCAACGCGTGGCACCGTGAGGATTGATCGCACTTCGCGGGCAAGCGGCTCGACCACATTATTGGGAGCAACGCTCAGCAGCAATTGTACCGTGTGCTCAACCCACTCTTCACTGCCCACAAAACCTGCAATGGCAGTTAGAAAAATCAAAAACGGAAAAGCCGAGAACATCATGCGGAAAGCAATATTTCCCGCTAAGGGAATGGCTTCATCCGCCACCAAACGCTTCATGGTCTCCCACAACAACTGCAAAGGCGAAATTGAATTTTCAGGGGTAATGTCAGCCATGAATAAGACTTAGCAGTGATAGGCTGATTTGCAAAAACAGTTCGCGGGTCAAATGGAATTCCAAAGATCAGTGATGACCGTCGGTTTTGTTTCGTTTTTAATCCACCCAATAAAAGACTGGAAATACAATCAATTCTGCCTTGAATGCGTGACGTTCCAATCTGTGGGTCCAGGTATCATTTTATGAAAGATTCGGCCATAGTTCGCCGCATTACCTTTAGCACTCAAGCGGTTCTGCTAAGGATGCGATCGTAAGAAGTTACATTCATAAGGTGATTGAGATGTGGCAACGCAACGCCCTGACTGATCGTTTGAAGCTCAACTGGCCGATCTTTCAAGCCCCCATGGGCGAGCTTTCGACCCCTGCTCTTGCTGCTGCCGTCGCCAACAGCGGCGGGCTTGGTGGCCTTGGCATGTGGGGATGTTCAGCGGTTGATGTGGAACGGCGCATTGCAGGTTTTCGTCAACTGAGTGGTGGTCAGTTGAATGTCAATTACCCGCTTTGCGAAAACCCCGGTGACCTGACCGGAGTTGGCCAAGCCATGCGAACGCACTTGCAAGCGCTATTCGATGAACACAAACTCGGTCCAGTTCCCCATCCGCATGTTCGCTTTGGCCAGATCGATGACGATCATCTCGCCGTACTGGAAAAGATGAAGCCCGAAGTCGTGAGCTTTCATTTCGGATTGCCACATGACCACGTCATTGATGCCATCAAGGCAGTCGGCATATTCGTCGTGTGCACAGCTACAACTGTGGCCGAGGCAAAGCTGCTTGAAGCCCGCGGAGTGGACGCAATTATTGCTCAAGGCACTGAAGCTGGCGGTCATCGGGGCACATTTTCCGGCGTTGATGTCACAATGCAGCCGGGCCTGTTTTCGCTTCTCCCTCAGGTCGTTGATGCGGTGGGGGTTCCCGTCATAGCTGCTGGCGGTATTTCCGATGGACGCGGCGTAGCGGCGGCTCTGATATTGGGGGCAAGCGCTGTACAGTTGGGAACGGCGTTTCTCCGCTGCGACGAGGCCAATGTGGCCCACCAGCATCGCAACGCCTTGAGCAGGGCCAATGATGTCAGTACAGTCATCACAGACGTTATGACAGGAAGGCCTGCGCGCTTCATTCGGAACAGGCTCATTGATGAACTGTCATCCAATAGCTTGTCGCCCCTGCCATTTCCCGCCCAAGCTGATCTCACCCAGCCGCTGGAAAATACTGGAGATCATGAGTTTATGAGCTTGTATGCCGGTCAGTCAGTTGCACTCACGCGAGACATGCCTGCATCTGAACTTGTTGCGCTGCTGGCGGAGGAGACTACCAAATGTTTGCGCGCTTTTTCTTGAGTGGTACGCTTTGGTCATGTTCGGCTAACGTCAAAAGCGCGCTACAACCTACGCGACGCAAGGGTTAGCAAAAAATCTCACTCGGGTGCCACGGTTGGATGTTTTAGCCGCTCAATGGTTTCGCGGGCTTGGTCCCGGTGCTCTTGCGTCACGTGGTTTTTGACAAGGGTCAGTGCCGTCATGAGTACGGCCAAATCGTCTGTGAAGCCTAAGCCTAAAATGAAATCAGGAATGATATCGATTGGGAGAATGAAATAGGCGAGAGCACCAAACAACGTGCCCTTTACCTTCAGTGGGGTTTTTACGTCGGTTGCACAATACCAAGCCGCCAGCACTTCATCGGCAAAGGGAATGCGCGCCAAATTTTGCTGTAGTTTTGGCCAGAAATTCTGGCGGACCGATTTTTCATCCGTTACAGCCATGTGCATCACTCCCAAAAGTGTGCGTTACATGGGTTGCAGGACCGGCAATTTCAAGCGCCGCGCTGTGAAATCCAAAGTGCTGCCATCAACACGATGATCGCTCCAAACTGCAACATGACACGCCAGCGCATGAAGGTTTGCGAACGGTTGGGCGAGCCACCGCGCATCATATTGAGCAGACCCAGCACCAAAACAACGGCGACAGCTGCAACGGCGAAGAACGAAACATAACTCATTTGTCAGATATCCAGTTCAAGAAAGCATCCAGCCAAGATTGGGGCATGACGCGACGGGCAATGGCCACCAACCATGTGGGCGTGGTGACATAGTAGTGTGCACGCGGGTTTGGCTTTTCCAGAGCCAGAATGAGTTTTTCCAAAACTGCCGTTGCTGGAAGTTTGAAGGTGCTGCTCCCACCCTTGTCTAAGCGCTCGCGCTGGCGCTCAAATTCGGCTTTGTAGTTGGACGTGCTCAAATCGACATTGCGCTCAAAGGCAGCGCGGGCGTTGGGCACGAATTGGCTTTCAATGGGGCCGGGGTTCAAAGTGACCACATGAATGCCGGAGCCACGCAATTCCAAGCGCATGGTGTCGGTTAAGCCTTCGATTGCAAATTTTGAGGAATTATAGGAACCGCGCCATTTCATGGCACCGAGGCCCAGCACCGACGAGCATTGCACAATGCGCCCCACGCCATTGTTGCGCATCATGGGTAAGCAGGCTCTGGTCAATTCGTGCCAGCCAAAATAATTGGCGGCAAATTGTTCTTCTAATACTGCGCGAGAAATATCCTCAACCGCACCCGGTTGGCCGTAGGCGCCGTTGTTGAAGAGGGCATAAAGTTTGCCGCCTGTGCGTTTTGCAACTTCAGCGGCGCAAGCTTGGACTGACGCTGTGTAGCGATAATCTAATTCGAGGGCTTCAAAGCCCTCGGCTTCCAATCGCTTTAAGTCTTCAGGTTTTCGCGCCGTCGCAAAAACCCGATAACCCCGTTGTTTCATGCCTTTGGCGCAGACGTAGCCAATGCCCGTGGAACAGCCGGTAATCAGGATCGATTTTTGTGTCATGCTTGGCTTCTACGCATGGAATGTCAGTTTGGATAGGCGGCAACTTGCCCCGCTGGTGTGCTTGCACCGTTCAACTCGGTTTTGTATGTTCGCCGCAATTGAGCCGAAATTTCCGGCGATTGAGGGTCACGCCAATGATTTTTGGCATTTGTTTAGATTTTGGGTTCATTCAGGTTTCATGACATACGGCAATTCTTCATCTCTTTTATTCGCGGCGGGGCTTTGCCTGTTGTCCGCCCCGGCTTTTGCACAAGCTCCTAGCAACCCAACTTCACTTGGGGCATCAGGCGATTGGGAGGCTTTTACCTATGAAGCTGAAGGTGCGAAAGTTTGCTATATTTATTCGCAGCCGAAGAAATCTGACCCGGCCGCTGCAAAGCGTGGTCCCATCTATTTTATGATCACCCATTGGCCGAGCAAAAAGGTGAAGGCGCAACCTTCGACCTTTATTGGCTATACCTTCAAGGAAGGCTCTGAAGTTAAGCTTGCCGTTGATGCCAAGTCATTCAATCTCTATCCGGTTGATAATATGGCGTGGACTGACAAGCTGGAAACCGAAAAAGCCATCCTCACGGCTATGAAGTCGGGTAAGAGCATGTCTATTGCTGGCACTTCGGCCAAGGGTACGGCCACCAAGGACACCTATTCGCTGAACGGCATTTCTGCAGCCATGGACGCCATCGACGGTGCATGTAAGTAAAACTTTCGCAGCAGGTCTATTCTGGCTTGCAATGTCGGTTGCAAGTGAGGCGGCTTGTTCAAGTTTTGTCTCGCAAGGTCAACGTTATACAGCCTGTAGTGCGTCGCGCGATGATGCGAAACTTGAAGTGTTTAACTTGAATGCAGAAGGTGAACCCTACCGCTATTTGTCTTTGCTTGCGCAGGATTTGAAGGCGGCTGATCACAACCTGATGTTTGCCATGAATGCCGGCATGTATGACGAAAACCAAAGACCGATTGGGCTTTATGTTGAGGATGGCCAGCAGTCGAAAAAGTTAAACCGTCGTGGCGGGGGCGGCAATTTTCATTTGAAACCCAATGGTGTGTTCTATGTTAAAAACGGCAAGCCCAATGTTGTTGAAACTGAAGCTTTTGTAAAATCCGGTGTTAAGCCTGAATTTGCTTCCCAGTCCGGGCCGATGCTTGTGATCAATGGCAAAATACACCCTAAGTTTTCGCCAACGGGAACATCGCGCAAATTACGCAATGGGGTTGGCATTGATGCGGCCGGGCGGGCTTATTTTGTGATTTCTGAGAATGCGGTGACGTTTTGGGAGTTTGCCTCGTTTTTCAAAGACGAGCTGAAAACGCCCAACGCCTTGTTTTTTGATGGATCGGTCTCCAGCCTTTATGCGCCGGAGGTCAATCGCAATGATGGTTTTCTGCCCATCGGCCCTATAGTCGGGGCGATTGAATTGAAGTAAGGGGGCTTTTATGAGCACCACCTTGATATCGAATTTACCCGAACGTTACATCCAAAATGACTTGCGCCCCAGCCTCGTTGGCATGACGCGCGAGGAATTGGCTGAAATGATGGCCCGCATTGGCGTCACTGAAAAGCAGCGCAAAATGCGGGCGCGGCAATTGTGGCATTGGATTTATAACAAGGGCTTCACCTCGTTTGATCTGATGACCGATATTTCCAAAGACCTGCGGGTGAAGTTGGAAGAGGCCTTTCATGTGGGCCGCCCCGAAATTGTGACCGAACAAAAATCATCTGACGGTACAATGAAATGGTTGTTGCGATTGGCACCGGATGAACGCGGCCAGCGCCACGAAATTGAAACGGTTTATATCCCTGAAGAAGATCGGGGCACGCTTTGCATATCAAGCCAAGTGGGTTGCACCTTGACCTGTTCCTTCTGCCACACGGGCACGCAAGCTCTTGTGCGCAATTTAACGGCGGGTGAAATCGTCGGCCAAATTATGTTGGCGCGGGACCGCATTAAAGATTGGCCTGATGATTTGGCGGCAAATCCGAAACCACCCTTGTCTGGTCGCTACATCACCAATGTGGTTTTGATGGGCATGGGTGAACCGCTCTATAATTTCGACAATGTGAAACAGGCCATGCACATCGCATCTGATGGTGAGGGCATGTCATTGTCCAAACGCCGCATCACGCTGTCAACATCGGGTGTGGTTCCTGAAATTGTGCGGGCGGGGCATGAAATTGGAACATCGCTTGCGATTTCGTTGCATGGAACGACCGATGAAATTCGCAACAAGTTGGTGCCGCTCAATAAAAAATATCCAATTGCCGAATTGATGAATGCTTGTGCCAGCTATCCGCTGGCGTCGAATGCACGTCGCATTACATTCGAATATGTGATGCTCAAAGGCATCAATGATACGAAGGAAGATGCGCGGCGTTTGGTGCGGTTATTGGCAGGACTTCCTGCAAAGGTAAATCTCATTCCCTTCAACCCATGGCCCGGATCTCCTTACGAATGTTCGGAATGGGATGTGATTGAGGTGTTTGCTGAAATTCTGAACAATGCCGGTTACGCCTCGCCGGTTCGCACGCCACGCGGTCGTGACATCATGGCGGCCTGTGGGCAGTTGAAAAGCGAGTCGCAGAAAATGCGGGTGAAGGACAGGCTGGCACTTGAAGTGGGCGCTTAGTGGCCGCACTGAAACAGATTGCGTTGATTCTTGTCGGTTATTGTTTGGCCGCCGTCATCACGGGTTTCGTCGTCGCGGCTTGCGTGCATTTTGACAATCGAGAATATGGCGAAGGTGCGCGACAAGGCTTCTTTGGTTTTGCCGTGATGGTGAGTTTTTTTGTTGCCGTTTTCGCAGCGATGCCAGCCGCTGGCACCGTCGCCTTGGGGGAATACAAGGCTTGGCGCATGTGGTGGTATTATGCGCTCGCGGGCTCGTTGATCGGTTGCGTGTTGGGATATTCGTTTCGACCGCCCGCTTTTTTTCCGTGGTTGGGATTAGGGTTTGGTCCGGTTTCGGGTTTGATTTTCTGGGCCATCGCTGGTCGCAATGCAGGGCTTGAAAGCGTGAATGGGCGGCGCATTGTGGTTGCGGTATTTGCCTTGATCTTTGTGATCACGCTTTTGATGTGGACTCCTATTCTATTTGGCGTGGTGCGATAGCGGACTTGCGAGAAATGCCATCAGCGTGATAGGTCACGCGGCAATCAATGAGAGCCCAATTTCATGTCCAAAGCAAAAGTCAAAAAAGTCGTCCTTGCCTATTCGGGCGGGCTTGATACCTCGATCATTCTGAAATGGTTGCAGACTGAGTATCAAGCTGAGGTCGTCACCTTTACCGCTGATCTCGGTCAAGGTGGCGAATTGGAACCGGCCCGCAAAAAAGCCGAGATGCTGGGCATCAAGGAAATTTTTATTGAAGACTTGCGCGAAGAATTTGTCCGCGATTTCGTATTCCCCATGTTCCGCGCCAATGCGGTTTATGAGGGTGTGTATTTGCTGGGCACATCGATTGCGCGGCCTTTGATTTCAAAACGACTTGTGGAAATTGCTGCTGCGACGGGTGCTGATGCCGTGTCCCATGGTGCGACGGGCAAGGGCAATGATCAGGTGCGGTTTGAACTCACCGCTTATGCCTTAAACCCCGATATCAAGATCATCGCACCTTGGCGTGAGTGGGAATTTAAGTCGCGCACGGACTTAATCGAGTTCGCAGAGAAGCACCAAATTCCGGTGGCGAAAGACAAGCGTGGCGACTCTCCATTTTCAGTGGATGCGAATTTGCTGCACTCTTCGTCCGAAGGCAAAGTGCTTGAGGATCCATGGCAGGAAGCGCCGGAGTTTGTGTATCAACGCACCATCGCCCCGTGGGATGCGCCGGATGTAGCGACTGATATTGAGATTGCATTTGAGAAGGGCAACCCCGTCGCCATCAATGGTGTTGCCATGTCGCCTGCCACGATTTTGACCGAGCTCAATCGCCTGGGCCATGACAATGGCATTGGCCGTTTGGATTTGGTTGAAAACCGTTTCGTTGGCATGAAGTCGCGCGGTATTTACGAAACGCCGGGTGGCACGATTTTGCTGACGGCACATCGTGCGATGGAATCGCTCACGTTGGATCGTGAAGCAGCGCACCTCAAAGATTCGTTCATGCCGCGCTATGCTGAATTGATTTATTACGGTTTCTGGTATTCGCCAGAGCGCCTGATGTTGCAGGCGATGATTGATCAGTCACAAGAGCATGTTGAAGGCGTTGTGCGCTTGAAGCTGTACAAGGGCAATGTGATCGTCAGTGGACGGAAGAGTGCGAAATCGCTTTACAAGAACGACCTCGTGACGTTTGAAGATGATCGTGGTGCTTATGACCAAAAAGATGCGGCTGGCTTCATTCGTTTGAATGCTTTGAGACTGCGCACGTTGGCGGCCAGAAAGCGTTCAACCTAGTACAGGAAAATAGTTCTTGACACCGCGCGGTTGATCTGCTAGTTTCAGGCATCATCAACATTTGTATCCGGCCTGCTGACACACCCTGTCAGTGGGCCGTTCTATTTGGGGGTCATCATGACTTACGCATATAATCTTTGGATATTCTCGGTTCTGCTGTTTGGCATCATCATCGTGCCAGGCATGGACATGTTTTTCGTCATCGCCAACGCCCTGACGGGTGGCCGCGCGCGCGGGCTTATGGCTACAGCTGGCGTGATGTTGGGTGGCGTGTTTCACACGGTGTTTGCGGCTGTGTGCGTGGGCGTGTTGACGACGCTGCCTTCGTTTGTATTCACAGCGATTTTGTTTAGTGGTGCTGCCTATATGGCGTGGATTGGTTGGACGCTGGTGCGGAGTTCCATCACGGTATCAAGCTTTGGGCAAAACGGTTCATCGTCGATGCAGCAAGCGTTCGGCCAAGGCTTTGTCACCTGCGTGCTGAACCCCAAAGCCTATATGTTCACGCTGGCGGTTTACCCGCAGTTCATGTTGGCGAAGTTTGGCTCGATGTTGGGGCAAGCGCTGGTGTTGGGGCTGATCACGATTGTGGTGCAGGGAGCCGTGTATGGCGGGTTGGGGTTGGCTGCGGCGAAGTCGCGGGATTTCCTGACGGGTTACCCGGGTGTGACGACTTGGATCGGGCGGGGTGCGGGGGCGGTGTTTTTGGGCGTTGCAGTGTGGACGGTGGTGAGGGTGGGGATGGGGTGAAAAAGTAAGCTATTGCTTACATATCTGAAAGTATGCTATCGAATACTTTTTGAAATGTTCGCGATTGCATACATGAAACAAGTCACCATCAGAACCCCCAAAGACATCGGTGCTCTCATCAGGGACCGTCGCCAAGCGCTTGGTCTTGATCAGGCTGAGCTTGCCGAGCACATCGGCGTAGGCAGAGTTTGGGTCAATCAGGTGGAACGCGGCAAGCCTGGAGCTAGTGTTGCCTTAATCTTGCGTGCCTTGGCAGCTGTCAACGTTGAAGTGCGCGGAGTAACGGATGGCAACGAAGCACAGCAAATAACAACCGCTCCGGTGATCAGCCCTGATATCAACGCCATTGTCGAAAATGCACGGGGCAAGTCCCGCAAATGAACGAGCTGTTAGTGCTCCTGGATGGTCGTGAAGTTGGCGTAGTTCACCAACTTCGTGGTCGGTTACGCTTTATCTATTCAAAAAGCTGGAGCGATGCGGCAGGAGCTTACCCACTGTCACTGTCAATGCCCCTCGCTGCCGCTGAACATCCTCACGCGGCTATTGAACCATTTATTTGGGGATTGTTGCCGGACAATGACTTTGTTCTAAGTCGTTGGGCGCAAAAATTTCAAGTGTCAGCGCGCAACGCCTTTGCATTGATCAGCCATGTCGGAGAAGATTGCGCTGGTGCAGTGCAGTTTGTTTCGTCCGAAAGGCGTGACGCACTTTTTGGTTCACCACCTGTAGAGCCAGAATGGCTTACAGAAGCAGACGTCGCCAATCGGCTACGCGCCGTCAAAGTCGACGCAAGTGCCGGACGATCGCCACGCGATACGGGACAATTCAGTCTGGCAGGCGCACAGCCAAAGACAGCATTGTTGTACGATGGCCAACGCTGGGGGATTCCATCGGGGCGAACGCCGACGACGCATATTCTAAAGCCACCCACTAGCGGGTTTGATGGCCATGCAGAAAACGAACATCTGTGTTTGAGGCTTGCACAGCTTGGGATTGCCAACGGCACAATCTAAAGTGCAGCAATTCGAAGACGTTACGACGATTGTTGTTGAGAGATATGATCGTGTCGGCACGTCGGATACAGACTTGATAAAACCCAAGGCAAAACCAAACAAATCTACCGTGTACATCAAGAAGACATGTGCCAAGCATTGAAGAATTCACCCTTCTTCAAGTACCAAAACTTATGGTGGGCCAGGACCAAAAGAAGATTGTTGAACTGATGCGCATCAAATAATTTACAACTAGGAGACCAGGGCACTTGGGAGACGGCATTTTGCGTCAAACCACTTTGAACGCAAAGCACTTTGGTGCAACGTCAGAAACAGATGTCGCACACTTTTATCGACGCATTGATTTTAATTGGATCATCGGCGGCACAGATGCCCATGCAAAAAACTATTCCATTTTGATTGGTGGCAGCGCCGTAAGATTGGCCCCGCTTTACGACATTGCAAGTATATTGGCCTATGCGGATGTTGACCCACAAAAAGCAAAGTTAGCGATGAAAATTGGTGATGAATATCGGCTTCGCTACATTGGACTTTCTGATTGGCGCAAATTGGCGACGAACATTCGCGTTGATGGCGATCAACTGATTGATCGCTTGCGCGCGATGGCTTTGGAGCTTCCTGATCGGCTGTCTGATGAAATTAAGATCATGCAACAGGCTGGGCTAAATCATCAAATCATCACTAAATTGGGAAAGATTCTGCCAGAGCGGGCAGCGCATGTCGCCGGACTATAAAAAGGTAGTGGTACTGAATATGCAGCTACCAAAGCTGGATTCCGTGTCGCAGCCCTTCCCTGCCAGCGGCAGGCTTCGCTGCGCTACGGGGCTTTGCACGGAATGACGGAGTTGTTAGGTAAGGCGGGGTGTTTGGTTGTTCACCATATCACGGAAGCTTTTCGGGTAGCTCATTTCGAAACTTTTCCAGCTCTCGTGGAAGCCGGGTTTTTCCATGTATTTATTTAGTGCGTTGAAATAGGCGTCCCAGACTTCGTCATCGATCAGTTGGTTCTGGAACTGCACAAAGGCGCTGTAGGTGAGTGACATCTGCACGCCGACAATTCTGTCGTAGGAAAGCTTCTCGACGGCCGTCAGTTTGGAAAGTCCGGCTGAGCCTTTGACATAAAGTGCGGCGTTGGTTGCGATCAGGGCAAAGACGTCTTTTTCAAAGCTCATCAGCGATTGAACGGTGGCACCTTCGATGGCTTGCGCATTGCGCCGCACTTCGAGGATGAGGAAGAAGACTGAAATCAAACCGCCGATCACCCCTACAATGGAGGCGATGGCAGTGACGACGGTCCAGTCCACATTCACCTCAATGATTATCCCGCGGCACCGGATGCACTTTCCCAACCCGTTGGAATTTCACGGCACCTTTGAGCACCATGCCTTGGGCCAGTTGGTCGGTTTCTTTGCGGAAGATTTCTTGCCAGGGGGTTTGGCATCTCGGGGACTTTGTAGCCGCCGCTCGCTTCCAGTTCGACGTGGCGGGCTTTGAGTTCTGCGTCTGAGATCAACAAATTGCATTCGCCTTTGTTGAGATCGATGCGCACCATGTCGCCGTTCTTCAAGACTGCGAGACCGCCGCCTGCTGCGGCTTCAGGGGAGGCGTTCAAGATTGAAGGTGAACCACTGGTGCCGGATTGGCGGCCATCGCCGACGCAAGGAAGCGAGCGGATGCCTTTTTCGAGGAGGTAATTCGGCGCACGCATGTTGACGACTTCTGCTGCACCGGGATAGCCCAAGGGGCCAACGCCGCGAATAAACAGAATGGTGTTTTCATCGACGTCCAATTTCTTGTTGTCGATGTTGGCGTGATAGTCTTCTGGTCCGTCAAACACGATGGCCTTGGCTTCGAAGGCGTTGGGGTCTTTCGGGTTTGAGAGGTACCGCAAGCGGAATTCTTCCGAGATGACGCTTGTCTTCATGATGGCACTATCAAACAAGTTGCCCGACAGCATTTTGAAGCCCGCATGTTTCTTGATTGGGTCATTGAATTCGCGGATGACCTTGCGGTTCCAGGAGAACTTGCCTTTGCAATTCTCGCCGATGGTTTTGCCATTGGCAGTGATGCAGTCTTCGTGGATTTTGCCCGCCGAGATGAGTTCGGCAATAACGGACGGCACGGCTCCGGCGCGATGGAAGTCTTCGCCGAGGTATTCTCCCGCTGGCATCATGTTGACGAGCAGTGGAAGCTCATGGCCTTGCTCTTCCCAATCCGCCACTTCCAACTCCACGCCCAAATGTCGTGCAATTGCATTCAAATGGTTTGGTGCATTGGTGGAACCGCCGATGGCGGTGTTAACGCGGATGGCGTTTTCGAAGGCTTTGCGCGTCATGATTTTTGATGGTGTCAAATCCTCGGCCACCATTTCGACGATGCGCTTGCCCGTCTCATAGGCCATCTGGCCGCGTTCACGGTAAGGTGCGGGGATGACGGCGTTATAGGGCAGGCACATGCCCAGCGCTTCTGCCAGCGAGTTCATGGTGGAGGCCGTGCCCATGGTGTTGCAGTAGCCGGTTGAGGGTGCTGACGAGGCCACGAGATCGGTGAATTCCTTGTAGTTGATTTCACCCGTTGCGTATTTTTCACGCGCCAACCAAACGATGGTGCCGGAGCCCGTGCGCTGGCCTTTATAGTCACCATTCAGCATCGGGCCTGAGGACAACGCGATGGCTGGAATATCAACCGTGGCGGCAGCCATTAAACAGGCAGGTGTGGTTTTGTCGCAACCGATGGTGAGCACCACGCCATCCAACGGATAACCGTGCAACACTTCGACGAGTGAGAGATAAGCGAGGTTCCGGTCCAATGAGGCCGTGGGGCGCTTTCCGGTTTCCTGTATCGGATGAATGGGGAATTCCAAGGGTATGCCGCCCATGGCAATAATACCGTCACGCACGCGGCGCACCCAATCCACGTGGGCGCGGTTGCAGGGGCTGAGGTCAGAACCAGTTTGCGCAATGCCAATGATGGGCTTGCCACCTTGCAACTCGCCTTGGGTGAAGCCGTAGTTGAGGTAACGCTCGACATAAAGTGCCGTCATGTCGGCATTGGCAGGGTTGTCGAACCAATGTTGCGAGCGGAGTTTCAAGGCTGGGTGTTTATCGTTGCTCATGATGGTGCGACCTCAAATGGAATTGTCATACAAATCATAGCGGCGAAAGGCCTTTGAGGTCCAGCGCAAGTTTTGAATAATGCTATGATTGTTCTTGCAGGAAAGGTGCCGCGTTTTTCGCGATTTTTTCCGCCATATCACCGGACAGCAAACCATCGATGGTTTTGCGGATGCCGTCGTTCGTCTGCATCAAACTGCGTAAGGCTTGTTGCGGCCATGATACGATGAGGGTTCCGGCTTCTGCGTGGGTTGTGGCCGTGGCTGGCTTTTGGCGCAGGAAGGCAAGTTCACCAATGAAAGCGTGGGGGCCGACGTTAAAGGATTTACCGCTGCGGTTCACTTTCACTTGGCCCTCCAACACATAGTGGAGTGCCGCCGGCATTTTACCTTCTTCGGTCAATTGCATTTGGGCTTTAGGGTTGTGCCATTCCGCAATGTTGAGCAATTGCTTGAATTGTCCAGGGGTGAGGCCGGGAAGCCTTGCATAGAGCATCATTTCTTCGGCGCTGAGTTTGAACTTGCGATGGTCCTTCAAAATTTTCGACATCATGTAAATGTTGACGGCGATGATGGCCAGGGATGAAATGATGGCGGTCCACAGCGGCACATCTGCAACGAGAAAATAGTAGAGGATGAAACAAAGGTTGCCCAATATCGCAAAGCTCCGGAGTTTTAGGGGATTGCGAAAGGTGAAGCCAATCAACATCAAAATGGCCGCGAGATTGGCCAAGTAGGGCACAAGATTTGTCCAGGTCATATGATACACCTACCGATTAAAAACCCCCGCCTGACTATCCCTGATGTGATGCAAACTGGCAAGTGTTTGGGGAGTTCCAAAAATTTGACCATTTGAACAAAATCTGCCAGTCTTGATTCCATTATCAAAAGTGCTGGAGGTTGGTTTATGGTTTCTGGGGCACAATCAAAGGGTTTGGATATTTCGGGCGGTCGTTTGCCGAAGTCGCAATACGCGACGAATTTTGCGGATTTGCATCCCCCTCTTTCGGCGCGCGAGGCGCTGGTGGAATCTGACCGTTGTTTCTTTTGCTATGATGCGCCGTGCCAAACGGCTTGCCCCACCTCCATCGACATTCCATTGTTCATTCGTGAAATTGCTGCGGGTCATGAAAAGGATGCGGCGATTACGATTTTCAATCAGAATATTTTGGGCGGCATGTGTGCCCGCGTGTGCCCCACGGAAACGCTGTGTGAAGAGGCTTGCGTGCGCAACACGTCGGAAGATGCGCCCGTCAAAATTGGCCTGTTGCAACGCTATGCCACTGACGCTGTGATGGCGGAGAAGAAGCACCCGTTTGTGCGAGCAAAGAAATCGGGGAAAACAATTGCCGTTGTGGGGGCTGGGCCTGCGGGTTTGGCCTGTGCGCACCGCTTGGCCATGCATGGTCATGCCGTTACAATTTTTGATGCGCGGAAAAAATCAGGCGGGCTCAATGAATATGGCATTGCGGCTTACAAGAGTGTGGATGATTTTGCGCAACGCGAAGTGGATTTTGTTTTGGGCGTCGGTGGCATCACTGTTGAGCATGGCAAGGCGCTGGGCAAGAAGTTGAAGCTTAAAGATTTGCAATCACAATATGATGCTGTGTTTCTGGGCGTGGGGCTTTCCGGTGTGAATGATCTGGGCATTAAGAACGATGATATTGATGGCATTGAAGATGCGGTCAATTATATTTCCGAATTGCGACAGGCGAAGGATGTTTCGAAATTAAAAGTAGGTCGGCGTGTGGTTGTCATCGGTGGTGGCATGACGGCGGTTGATGTGGCGGTGCAGTCCAAATTGTTGGGCGCTGAAGATGTCACCATTCTTTATCGTCGTGGTGCTGCGCAAATGAAGGCGTCGTCATTTGAGCAAGACTTGGCGCAAACCAAGGGTGTCAAAATCAAGCATTGGGTTGCGCCTAAAAAAGTCATTGTCAAAGGTGGCGTGGCCGTCGGTTTGACATGTGATTACATGGAAGAGAAAAAGGGAAAACTTGTTGCAACAGGCGAAACCTTCGACATTCCAGCCGATACGATCTTCAAAGCCATTGGCCAAACCTATGTCGATGCAGCGGGTGGTGCCTTGAAACTCGAGGGCGGGCGCCTTGCAGTGGATGGCGAAAAGCGCACGAGTGTTTCAGGCATTTGGGCGGGTGGTGACTGTGCTGCGGGTGGCAAGGATTTGACGGTGGCTGCCGTTGATGATGGTCGGCGGGCTGCTGAGAGTATCAATGCGTATCTATCGAATGTGTAGCTGACACCCACCCCTACCCCTCCCTCAAGGGAGGGGAAAGATACAACGAGAGAAAACACAATGGCTGATCTTCGTTCGAATTTTGTTGGTATCAAATCCCCCAATCCGTTTTGGCTCGCGTCCGCTCCTCCCACGGATAAAGAATATAATGTGGTGCGTGCTTTCAAGGCGGGTTGGGGTGGTGTGGTTTGGAAAACGCTGGGCGAAGAAGGTCCACCCGTGGTCAACGTCAATGGCCCGCGCTATGGCGCAATTCACGGGCCGGATCGGCGCTTGATGGGGCTCAATAATATTGAGTTGATTACGGATCGTCCGCTTGAAGTGAACTTACGGGAAATCAAAAAGGTCAAGCGCGAATGGCCGGACAGGGCCATGGTCGTGTCATTGATGGTGCCGTGTGAAGAAGCGCCGTGGAAGAAGATTCTCAAACAGGTTGAAGACACAGATTGTGATGGTGTTGAGCTGAACTTCGGTTGCCCCCATGGCATGAGCGAACGCGGCATGGGTGGTGCTGTGGGGCAAGTGCCAGAGTATATTGAAATGGTGGCACGCTGGTGCAAACAACATTCACGCCTGCCTGTGATTGTGAAATTGACGCCCAACATTACCGATATTCGCAAACCCGCAGCGGCGGCGTTTCGCGGCGGCGCAGACGCGGTGTCGCTGATCAACACCATCAACTCAATTACCCATGTGGATTTGGATTCATTTTCGCCGATGCCTTCAATTGACGGCAAAGGCTCGCACGGCGGCTATTGCGGACCTGCGGTGAAGCCCATTGCATTGAGCATGGTGTCTGAAATTGCGCGCGACAAGGAAACGGCAGGCAAGCCGATTTCGGCGATTGGCGGCATCACCACATGGCGCGATGCGGCGGAGTTCATTTCCATGTCGGCTGGCAATGTGCAGGTGTGCACGGCAGCCATGACCTATGGCTTCAAGATTGTTGAAGAAATGAAAACGGGTCTGGCGCGGTGGATGGATGAAAAAGGCTTTGCAACGATTGAAGACTTCCGTGGCCGCGCCGTTCCCAATGTCACGGATTGGCAATATTTGAATTTGAACTATATCGCCAAAGCCCATATCGACCAGGACGCTTGTATCAAATGTGGCCGCTGCTATGCGGCGTGCGAAGACACATCACACCAAGCCATCATGAAAGAGAAGGACGGCGTTCGTCACTTCGAAGTGATGGATGATGAATGCGTGGCTTGTAACTTGTGTGTGGAAGTGTGCCCGGTGCCGGAGTGCATTACCATGGTTGAACAAACCTCAGGCGTTGATGCGCGGACGGGCAAGACGATCAATCCGGATTACGCGAATTGGACGACGCACCCCAACAATCCGATGGCGCGGAAAGCGGCGGAGTAGGATCGACTTTGCCTCGACGCTTGAATCTGATGTTTTTCATCCCCATTTGATTTGTATCAAGGCAATACAATTTCTGACGGCTTAGATTTTCCTTCAACAATCAAGGAGAAGTGCCATGAAGACTCCATCGCTCCGTTCTATTCTTGTGTCATTGAATGATGTGCAGCAGGTACCAAGCCTGCTTGCGGCCACGCGCTATTTGGCGTCGCGGTTTTCGGCGCAAGTTAAGGGGCTTTACATTATCCCTGCTGTGCAGATTTACCCGATGATGGGGTATGACGCCATTCCCTCGGCCTATGATGGTAACCAGTTGTTTTTTCGAAAGCATTTGGACAAGGTAAAGGCGGAATTCGAAAAGGCCATGAAAGCCGATGGCATTGAATTTTCGTTTCAGGAACTGGAAGGGACGTCGCCGCAAATTGCTTTGGATGTGGCAGAACAAGCGCGTGCCCATGACGTTGTATTGGTTGCGGCCTCGTCGAGGGGCGATGCTTCCGGATTTGAAGATGATTTTGCCGAGCGTGTTGTGATGTTGGCGGGACGGCCCGTTTTGGTGTTGCCACGTAACGCAGGAACGTCGTTTGATTTCACCGAAATTATGTTGGGTTGGGATGGTGGGCGCGAAGCCGCGCGCGCCACTTTTGATGCCATGGCGCTTTTACGCACGGCACGTAAAGTGCGACTGGTGGGCATTGACGTGGCACCGCGCGGGGTTGAGCCTGCGGCCGAAATTGCGGAAACTTTGGCACATCATGGTGTTAAAACTGAAATTACCCACGTGTCTTCGGATGGTATGAATGCGGGCGAAACTTTGCTGCGTGCAGCCAAAGACCACGGCGCTGGATTGCTGGTGATGGGGGCCTATGGCCATGGCCGCTTTACGGAATTTATTTTCGGCGGTGCGACTCGCCATGTGTTCAAGCATTTGACCTTGCCCGTGTTGATGTCGCACTGAGGTTCAAATCATGCTTTACAAAATTAGACTTGAACTGGCGCGCTGCAAAGAGCACCCGGAAGGTGCCAGCGATATCGGCTATGAGTTCGCAGCACCATTGACTGTTGAAGGACGCATTGATGCCGATGCCTATGGCAGAGACAAGGCGCGCTGCCGTGTCGTGACGGTTTCGTCGCAACGAGGAAGACGACATTGGACATCTCATCCGAAAACCCGGTGGTTCTTGGGCATTTCACTATGACATTGCATCAGATGGTGAAGATGATGAGGCGGGCTATCGCTTTGCCGATCACATTTTCAAAGTGGGAGAATATGTGTCAATCCGCGAAGATGAGGAACTATTGCCTTATCAAGTGAAACGTGTTGTGGACGTGGGCTAACGTCACACAACTGACATCGAATAGTCATCAACGATTCAAGCTTCAGGGATTGAAAGGTGTCTTGATCGAGGAGAATCGCAATGACACAGAACCTGCCTGAAGACTTCAAGACGTTGACCGAATTGCGCGAGGAGCGCGAAGATAACGGTCGTAACCCGTCACTCAACCCCACAATGGGAGATGTGATCAACTATCGCTTTTCACGCCGCAGCATTTTGACGGGATCGCTCGCCGTTGCCGCGATTGCTTCAACGGTCAGCCCGATGGCGTTGTTGTCGGCAGGAGAAGCCAAGGCCAATGGTGCTTCGGCTTTCAACTTTGATGAAATTGAAGTGTCGATCGGCGAAACCCATTTTGTGGCGCCCGGCTATGACGCCAATGTGTTGCTGCGTTGGGGTGATAAAGTGTTTGCAGACGCACCTGAATTTGATCCGATGAAACAAACCGCTGAAGCGCAGCTGAAGCAGTTTGGCTACAACAATGACTATGTTGGCTTCTTGCCTTTGGAAGGCTCCAATGATCGCGGCCTGTTGGTGGTCAACCATGAATATACCAACGCAGAACTGATGTTCCCGGCTTGGGCCAAATTGGGCAAGGACAAAGACGGCAAGGACAAGGTTGAACTTGGCGAATACACGGCTGAACTGGTGGCCATTGAAATGGCAGCCCATGGCGGCACCGTGATTGAAATTGCCAAGACCGATGGCAAATGGGCAGCTGTTCTCGATAGCAAATATAACCGCCGCATTCATTTGGGCACGGAAATGGAAGTGACAGGCCCAGTGGCTGGTCATGCACGTTTGCAAACGGCTGCTGATGCTTCCGGCAAAAAAGTTTTGGGCACCGTCAACAATTGCGCTGGTGGTGTGACTGCTTGGGGCACATGGTTGATGGCGGAAGAAAACTTTAACGGTTATTTTGGCGGCGAGCTTGCTGCCGACAGCAAAGAAGCCAACAACTACAAGCGCTATGGCGTGGCCACGGGTGACTATGCCTGGTCAAAATTCCATGACCGCTTTGATGTGTCGAAGGAACCGAATGAACCCAATCGTTTTGGCTGGGTCGTGGAAGTGGACCCGATGGATCCAACATCAGTTCCAAAGAAACGCACAGCCCTGGGCCGCATGAAACATGAAGGTGCGGAAAGCGTTGTCAACAAGGATGGCCGTGTGGTGTTCTATTGTGGCGACGATGAACGCTTTGACTATGTCTATAAGTTTGTGACGCGCGGAACGTACAACGCTACAGACCGTGCGGCCAACATGAACTTACTGGATGAAGGCACGCTCTACGTGGCGCGCTTCAACGCCGATGGCACTGTGGATTGGATGCCAATGGAATTTGGCCAGGGTGCATTGAACGCTGAAAATGGTTTTGCATCACAAGCTGATGTGTTGATTGAAACACGTCGTGCCGCTGATCTTTTGGGTGCCACGAAAATGGATCGCCCTGAAGATGTGCAACCCAATGCCAAAACGGGCAAGGTCTATTGCATGCTCACCAACAACACCAAGCGCAAAGCCGGTGAAGAAGATGCTGCAAATCCGCGGGCTGAAAATGCCTTTGGTCACATCATCGAAATTAGCGAAACGGATGGTGACTTCACATCGACGAAATCCAAATGGGACGTGTTGTTGAAATGTGGCGACCCTTCAGTTGCGGAAGTGGGTGCCAGCTTCTCGTCTTCCACCACCAAAAACGGATGGTTTGGCATGCCTGACAATTGCGCCATTGATACGGATGGTCGGCTTTGGGTTTCAACCGATGGCAACGACAGCAAGAAAACCGGACGCACCGATGGCCTGTGGGCCGTTGACACAGAAGGCGAGATGCGCGGCACGTCAAAACTGTTCTTCCGCGTTCCCGTGGGGGCCGAAATGTGTGGACCATACTTTACTGCGAATTCGGAATCACTGTTCCTGGCCGTGCAACACCCCGGCGATGCCGGACTTGCCACCTTTGAAACACCAGCCACACGCTGGCCGGATTTCAAACCGGAATTGCCAACCCGCCCCGCCGTTGTGGTGGTGACCAAGCAAGGCGGCGGCAAGATCGCTTAATGCCCCTGCGCTGGCCGCACTTGTCATAGGCCCCACGAAACGCTAACTCCCGCCCTCGAAACTCACAATTTTTCGAGGGCGTTTTTATGGCTTCTTACAATCTTCTCTATCTCCCCGGTGACGGCATTGGCCCTGAGGTTATGACTGAGGTCAAAAAGATTGTGGGGTGGATGGACGCCCAAGGCATTGCCAAGTTTACAACGGATCAAGGCTTGGTTGGTGGTTCGGCCTATGACGCCCATGGCAAGGCTGTGTCCGATGCGGATATGGACAAGGCGCAAGCGGCAGACGCTGTGTTGTTCGGTGCCGTTGGCGGGCCGAAGTGGGACAAGGTGCCCTATGACGTGCGTCCGGAAGCAGGCCTTTTGCGGCTGCGTAAAGACTTAGGCTTGTTTGCGAATTTGCGCCCGGCCATTTGCTATCCGGCCTTGGCTGATGCGTCGTCACTGAAAAAGAATGTGGTGGAGGGACTCGACATTCTCATCGTGCGCGAGTTGACGGGTGGCGTTTATTTCGGTGAACCGAAAACCATTACCGATCTTGGCAATGGCCAAAAGCGCGGCATCGACACGCAAGTCTATGACACGTTTGAAATTGAACGCATTACCCGTGTGGCCTTTGACTTGGCCAAGACGCGCAAGAACAAAGTGTCATCAGCCGAAAAACGCAATGTGATGAAGACGGGCGTGCTGTGGCATGAAATTGTGACACGTATTCACGCCAATGAATACCCTGAAGCGCAGCTTGAACATGTGTTGGCCGACAATTGCGCCATGCAGCTTGTGCGCTGGCCCAAGCAGTATGATGTGATCGTGACCGATAATTTATTTGGCGATGTGTTGTCGGACGTGGCGGCGATGTTGACGGGTTCATTGGGCATGTTGCCATCGGCCTCATTGGGTGCGCCAGATGCCAAGACCAAGCGCCGCAAGTCGTTGTATGAACCGGTGCATGGTTCAGCGCCTGATATTGCGGGAACGGGTGCGGCCAATCCGATTGCGATGATTTCATCGTTTGCGATGGCGCTGCGTTATTCTTTGGATATGGGCGAATGGGCGGACAAGTTGGATGCGGCAATTTCCGCTGTGCTGGCCAAGGGCCTGCGCACGAAGGATATTGCAGGCGATGTTCCGGCCAACACCAACACGCAGCAGATGGGTGATGCAATCTTGGCTGAATTGCAGGCGCTGGCATGATCCTTTCTTTGAAGTCAGATCGGCTTGACGTCAAAATTTCCACCCTTGGTGGTCGCTTGTTGTCGTGCGTATTTGACGGCAAGGAAACGACATTTGGCGCAGGAACAGATGACGCCCCTGATGGTGGTGATCTCTATTCCGGCGTATTGTGTGGACGCCATGCAGGGCGCATTACGAATGCTGTTTTTCCGCTGGATGGACAGCAGATTGAGGTTGCGAAAAACCGTGGCGTCAATCATCTGCACGGTGGCTTCGATAGTTTTGCCCATCGTGAATGGGCGCACGCGCAAAACGGCAATCGCATTGAACTGAAGTTGCATTCACCCGATGGCGACGAAGGTTTCCCCGGTGCACTTGATGTGACGGCGGTTTATGAATTGAAGGACACCGTGTTGTCGCTCAGCTTTGAAGCAACAACGACAAAGCCCACGTTATGCAATCTCACCAGCCATGCCTATTGGAACATGGCTGGAAGTGACACTGTGCTTGATCAAGAATTGATGATCGCCGGTTCCAAATATTTTCCGTTGGATGATGAAATGTTACCGCTGGGTGACATCGCTGATGTTGCAAACACGCGCTGGGATTTTCGGGCGCCGCGCTTGATTGCTGAAGATTATGACAATTGCTTTCTGCTGGATGGCAAGCATGGCGAGATGAAACAGGCTTTGCGTTTGCGTGATCCTGCCAGCAAGCGCACGCTGGATGTGTTCACCACCGAACGCTGCGTGCAAATGTACACGGCGTGGCATTGGGAGCCCGCAATTGTGAGCCGCACAGGCCCGCTTCGCCGTTCGCAAACTTTGGCAATTGAGCCCCAATGTGTTGCCGATGCCGCAAACCATCCGAACTTTCCACAATGTACATTGCGGCCGGGTGAGGTTTATCGCAACGCTATGGAGTGGCGGTTTTCGTAATTGCCCCCCTCAGCCCTTCGGGCAGCTCCCCCAGCGAGCTGAGGGAGCGTTGTTGTCCCTCGCTCCACCAACTTGTTGGGGGAGCTCCGCGGAGCGGTGAGGGGGCACTCACAAAAACCCATAGGGGTCCACATCAATTTGCAATGCAAGTGAGCCCTTGGGTTTCACTTCGCCTAGCCATTTGCGCAAGAAGCCTTGGATGTCTTTTTCGCGGGCGGCTTTGACGAGGAAGCGCCAGCGGTGGCGGCCTCGGATAATTGCAATGGGTGCTTGGGCGGGGCCGAGAACTTCCACATCGTCCGTGGGCGGAATAATTTGGGCAAGGCTACGGGCGAAACGTTCGACTTCACTTGCGTCATTGCCGGAGAGAATGATAGCGGCCAGTCTGCCATAGGGCGGAAGCCTAGCGCCTTCGCGAATGATCTTTTCTTGAGCGAAGTAAGCTTCACGATCACCCTTTGTGAGCGCGCGCATGAGGGGGTGATCGGGTGCGTAGGTTTGCACAAGCGCGTGGCCCGGCTTTTCACCCCGACCTGCACGGCCCGCCACTTGCGCCAACAATGCCCAGGTGCGTTCGCCGGCACGGGGGTCGGATGATTCCAAGGCGAGATCAGCATCGACCACGCCGACAAATGTGAGGTGCGGGAAGTGGTGGCCCTTGGCGACAAGCTGTGTGCCGATGATGAGATTGTGCACGCCGTCTTCAACTTCGCGGATGACGTCGCGCAGCATTTGCCCGCGTGCCAGATCAGACGAGAGAATGGTCATGCGGGCATCGGGAAAAAGCTTCGCGGCTTCTTCGGCCAAGCGTTCAACACCCGGGCCCACGGGCACCATTTTATCTTCCACGCCACATTTGGGGCAGGCTTTTGGCATCTGGCTCTTGGTGGCCACAGTGATGGCACATCAGAATGTGGCGGAAGCGGTGTTCCACCATTGATGCCGCGCAATCAGGGCAATCCAATCGATAGCCACAGGCACGGCACAAGGTCAGCGGTGCATAGCCACGACGGTTGAGGAACAGCAGGGCTTGGTCGCCTGCGTCCAGCGTTTGCTTCACATTCTCGACCATCGGCTCTGACAGCCATTGCCCAGCTTCGATTTTAACCTGCCGCATATCGACAAGTTTCAGCTCAGGCAATTCAGGGCGGCCATGGCGATCTTCAAGTTTTACAACATCGTATTTTTTGCGATCGACATTGACGATGCTTTCCAGCGACGGCGTTGCTGAAGCGAGAACGACGTTGAATTTTCCAAGCGTGCCATAAAGCACGGCCATGTCGCGGGCGTGATAGGTGACACCTTCGGATTGCTTGTAGGCGGTTTCATGTTCTTCATCGACGACGATGAGGTTCAAGTTTTTCCACGGTAGGAACAGTGCCGAACGTGCGCCGACGACAATGCGGGCTTGGCCTGTGGCCACACCACGCCAGACGCGTTCACGTTCGCGCGGGCGCAAGTCCGAATGCCAACCTGCGGGCACACAGCCAAAGCGTTCTTCCACACGGGCCAAGAAGCCGCCTGTTAAAGCGATTTCAGGCAGCAACAACAAGACCTGTCCGCCGCTCGCAAGGGCTGCTGCCATGGCTTCGAAATAAACTTCGGTTTTGCCGGAGCCGGTTACGCCATCAAGAAGAGTCACCTTGTGTTGGCGCGTGGCAATGCTGGCGCGAAGGGAAGCGGCGGCGGCTTTTTGCGCGGTTGAAAGTTTCTTGTTGCCGTTGTTGAGAATGGGGTCTTGGAATGCGGCATGGGCGGCGAGGGGAATAGCTTTCAACGCTCCTGTCTCGGCCAAGGCTTTCACAACCGAGGTGCCAACGCCTGCAGCTTGCGCCAATTCCGCTGACGACATGGCAAAGCCTTCGCGGGCGACTTCCAGAATGCGGGCGCGTTGGGGTGTCAGTTTTTTGGGCTGCACGTCGCCCAGCACATAGGCCATGCGCTGGCGTTCAGGTTCAAAGGCCGAGGGCACACGCAAGACCATGCGCAGCACAGCGCCCATGGGTTCCAAATAATAGGCGGCCAACCATTGGATGAATTTCCGGTGCATCGGCGTCATCGGCGTCATGTCATATTTTTCGGTGACATCACGCAGTTTCAAATTGGTGCCGAAGGTGTCGCGGCGCTCCCACACCACGCCGATGTAATGGCGGGGGCCCAGAGGCACTTGCACATAGTCGCCCGGAGCCAAATCCATTCCCTCCGGCACCCGATAGGAATAGGGGCCGTCAATTGCCAGCGGCAGCAGCACATCGGCCAATGGAATCGGGGTTTCGGACATGACCTTGAGATAGGCTTTGAGGCATTTGCATTCCAGCCCTATATGTTGGTCATGCATGCTCCTGCCCATACCGAGATCGTTTATGGTGAGCCCTTTGCCTTTGCCCGACGGCTGAAGGGCGAAAAGGCTTTGACGTTGTTTGAAAGCGCACAGCGGCATGAACATTTAGGGCGCTATTCCTTTGTGGCTGTGAACCCATCGCAGAGCTTGGTTGTGCGTGAGGGTGTGGCGTTTTTGGATGATGTGAGGCAAACGCAATCACCCTTCGACGTACTTGAAAGAGTGTTGGGTCAGCACCCCCGTAAAACCCTTGCTGGGTTGCCGCCGTTCCAAGGCGGATGGGCTGGTTACATCTCCTATGATTATGGGCGGCGCTTGGAACCAAAAGCGAAAATTCCGGCTTTTTCTGCAGTTTGTCCTGACATGGTGTTTCATCTCTATGAAACGGTGATTGCGATTGACCATTTGCAGGAACGGGCGTGGATTATTGGGCCTGAGGCCGCAGCTTTGGAAAAGTTGTTGCAGCATCGGCAAAAGCCTTTGGGCAAAGTGGTGAAGGTTTCGTTTGCCGCTGAGATTTCGCGGGAGACACACGAAGACAATGTGCAGCGTTGTGTTGAGTATATTCTGGCGGGCGATATTTTTCAGGCGAATGTGACGCAAACATTTTCTTCAGCAGTACCGGAAGGGTTTGATTGCTTTGCGCTCTACAAACAGCTGCGCGAAAACAACCCCGCACCCTTTGCAGCGTTGATGGACTATGGCGATGTGAAAATCATTTCGTCATCGCCCGAACGCTTGATCCGTTACAATGGCGCATTGGCCGAAGCCCGACCCATTAAAGGCACACGCAAGCGCAGTGACGATGCGGCAAAGGATGCCGCCCTTATTCAAGACCTGCAAACATCACGCAAAGACCGCGCTGAGAATGTGATGATCGTAGATTTGCTACGCAATGATTTGTCGATTGTATCAAAACCCGGCACGGTGAAAGTTCCGGTGCTGTGTGGTTTGGAAAGCTATGCCAATGTGCATCATCTTGTGTCCGTGGTGCAGGGTGAGTTGCGCGATGGTGTTTCATCTGTTGATTTGGTGAAGGCGGTGTTTCCGGGTGGTTCCATTACGGGTGCGCCAAAGGTGCGGGCTATGGAAGTGATTGCGGAATTGGAGAAGGCACCACGCGGCGTTTATTGCGGGGCCATGGGATATTTTGGTTTCAATGGCACTTGTGATTTCAACATCGGCATTCGCACCGTGCAAGTGGCGGATGATGTTATGCGCGTGCAAGGTGGTGGTGGTATTACAGCGCGTTCAGACGCTGCGGCTGAATATGATGAAAGCGTTTTGAAAGTGCAGCGGATCATGGAGAGCATGTCATGATCCTGATCATCGATAACTACGACAGCTTTGTGCATAATATCGCGCGTTACTTTGTTGAACTGGGTGCTCATGTGCATGTGGTGCGCAATGATGACGTTTCAGCGCAGGATTTGAAAGCCAAGGCCATTGTCATATCGCCCGGCCCTTGCACGCCGAACGAGGCGGGTGTGTCGCTCGATGTGATTCAGGATTATTCCGGCAAGGTGCCGATTTTGGGTGTGTGCCTTGGGCATCAAGCCATTGGCCAAATGTTTGGCGGTAAGGTGGTGCGTGCGAAACAACCGATGCATGGTGATTATTCCGCGATTACCCATGACAACAGTGGCGTGTTTGAAGGCTTGCCACAGGGCTTTAATGTGGGGCGCTATCACTCATTGATTGTCGAAGATGTTGAAGACACGCCATTGCGCGTGACGGCGCGAAGTGAGGATGGTGCCATTATGGGCTTGCAACATATTGTACATCCAACATTTGGCGTGCAGTTTCACCCCGAGTCAATTTTAACCGAGCATGGTTATGACATGTTCCGAAATTTCTTGAAGGTGTTGGCATGAAGCGGGTGTGGCTGAATAAGGCATTGGTGAAAGGTAAACTTGCGTTAAGTGCACAGGACCGAGGCTTGACCCTTGGGCGATGGTGTGTTTGAAACCTTTGCCGTGAATGGGGGCGTAGCGCTATGGCGGTTTGAACATATCGAACGTATGCGCAAGGCGGCATTGGAATTGGGCCTGCCGTTTCCCGAAGACCAAATTGAAAATGCTATTGATGCGCTGACCCATCGCAGCAAGGGGCAGCATGTGTTGCGCTTGACGCTGACCCGGGGCGAGGGTGGGCGTGGCCTTGCGGGCGCCAATTGCCAAGCCAACATTGATTGGCAGCTTGATGCCCTTTGATGAGAAGCTACGTTTTCAATCCGTGACGTTGACAACTTCGACGGTGCGGCGAAATTTGCATTCGCCTTCGTCGCGATTGAAAACACTATCCTACATCGACAATATTCTGGCGGCGCGTGAGGCGCAGGTCAAAGGCTTCGATGATGCCTTGATGTTGAACACGGCGGGCCGCGTGGCGTGTTCTAGCATTGGCAATGTGTTTCTGGAGGTGAATGGTGGATTGGTTACACCGTCGCTGAGTGAAGGCATTTTGCCGGGGATCATGCGTGATTCAGTGATCAGGCTTGCGAAGCAGGCAGGTGTTAAGGTGAGCGAAAAGCAGATAAAATCGGGCGATATTGCCAAAGCTGATGGCATGTTCATGACCAACAGTTTGCGCTTTGTGCGCAGTGTGACAAAGTGCGACGACAAGCGGTTCTCGGCGCGTTCAAAAATACTCGACGCTGTTGTGCGGGGGTTGTTGAACATGGAACAAGACCAGATCATTTTGAATTAAGGAGAGACCCCATGAAATTTTTCGTTGATACCGCCGATGTGAAAGACATCAAAGACTGCCAGCAAATGGGTCTTGTTGATGGCGTGACCACTAACCCTTCGCTGATTGCAAAATCAGGCCGCGACATCAAAGAGGTTATCGCAGAGATCTGTTCCTTCGTTGAAGGTCCGGTGAGTGCTGAAGTGGCGGCACTCGATTACGACGGCATGATGCGTGAGGGTGATACATTGCGCAAAATTGCCAAAAACGTGGCCGTGAAAGTGCCGTTGACGGTGGATGGTTTGCGAGCCTGCAAATCACTGTCGTCGGAAGGCACGATGGTGAATGTGACGTTATGTTTCTCTGCCAACCAAGCATTGCTTGCTGCCAAGGCCGGAGCAACATTCATCTCGCCCTTCATTGGTCGGCTTGATGACATCAATTTGGATGGCATGGAGCTCATCAGCGAGATCCGCCAGATCTATGACAATTATGGTTTTGATACCAATATTCTGGCAGCATCAATTCGCTCGGCCAATCACATCAAGGAAGCGGCTTTGATTGGCGCTGACTATGCCACGGCACCACCTTCGGTGTTGAAAGGGCTTGGTCAGTCATCCACTTACGGACAAGGGTATTGCCAGCTTCTTGGCTGACTGGGCAAAGGCGGGCGGCAAGATTTGATTACGGAACACGCCATTCTTGAAGTGAAGCCGGGGCATCACGCAGCGTTTGAGGCGGCCATGCGCCAAGCGGCACCCTTGATTGCGGCATCGGATGGATTTTTGGGGCTCGAAGTTTTGCCCTGCATTGAAACGCCGGGGCGCTATGTGTTGTTGGTGAAATGGACAAGTGTTGAGGCCCATGAACAGGGTTTCCGAGGGTCTGACCGTTACCAACAGTGGAAGGCGTTGCTGCATGGGTTCTATGAGCCGTTTCCATTGGTGCAGCATTATGGGGTCAGTATTCTAAAGTAAGGTGTCGTCAAGGATTTGGTTGCTATTCCTTATAGCTACAAATTCGTCATCCCCGCGAAGGCGGGGATCCAGCTTTTCTAACTGTCATGGAAGTAAGCTGGTTTCCCGCTTTCGCGGGAATGACGGGTTAGGGGAGATACTGACGTGTCACTTTCAACCTTCAACCTTGCACCTGACGCAGCTGCCGTTGCGAAGGCTTGGCTGACTTCACTCGCCAAGGAAAAGCGCGTGTCGCCCAAGACATTGGAAGCCTATGGGCGGGACGTGATGCAGTTTGGTGGGTTTCTGGTTGATCACTTGGGCGCGCTCGCCACGGTGAAAGATTTGACCGTTTTGCCCTTGCCTGATTTCCGCAGCTTCATGGCCAAGCGCCGCAGCGATGGTATTGAGGTGAGATCGCTTGCACGGCAAATGTCGTCCCTTCGTTCATTCTTCCGTTTCGCCGAAGCGCGCGGACATTTTCACAACAAAGCCTATGGCGCTGTGCGTTCACCCAAATTGCCCCATGCCATCCCACGGCCCTTGTCAGTCGATATGGCAGAGCGGGTGACCAATGATGAGGACGTGGCATCAGACATTCCGTGGATCGCCGCGCGTGACAAGGCTGTGCTGACACTGCTCTATGCTTGCGGACTTCGTATCTCGGAAGCCTTGTCGCTCACCGAAGCGCAATTGCGCCACAGCCCGATGACGGTGATTGGCAAGGGTGGCAAGGGCAGGCTGGTGCCGTTGCTGCCGGATGTGAAAGCTTTGATCGATTCCTATGTTGCTTTGTGCCCGTTTCCTTGTGCACCCAATGAACCTGTGTTTCGCGGGGCCAAAGGTGGTGTGCTCAGTCCGCGCATTGTGCAATTGGCAATGCAGAAATTGCGCTCAGCTTTGAACCTGCCGGACACAGCGACACCCCATGCCATGCGGCATTCATTTGCGTCACACCTATTGGGGAATGGTGCTGACTTGCGCGTTATTCAAGATTTGTTGGGCCATGCCAGCTTGTCCACAACGCAAGTTTATACGGAAGTGAACCGGGCCCATTTGCTGGAGCAATATCGAAAAGCTTTTCCCAGCTGATTGCGTGTTGCGCAGAAATTGGCAATGATGGGTGATGCCAAACATAACGCCCGTACTTTCATCTCCTGATTTCCCCAAACGCGCTGATGTTGTTGATCATCGGCGCAGGTATTGTTGGCATTTCCACCGCCATGGAATTGCAAGCGCGTGGGTTGATGTTGTGGTGCTTGAAAAAGGCGAAGTGGCGGCTGAGCAATCCTCTCGCAATTGGGGTTGGTGCCGACAGATGGGGCGTGACCCCCGCGAGATTCCACTCATCAAGGAATCGATGAAGCTGTGGCGTGGCATGAATGCGCGGATTGGCGCTGAAACGGGGTTTCGCACCTGTGGCATTCTCTATCAGGCCGAGACCAAAGCCGACTATGCCGATTCCGCAGATTGGTTTGATGACAATGTTGAACAGTATGGTCTTTCAACGCGGCTGTTGACGGCACAACAAACACAAGACCTAACACCCGGATTGGCAACACCTTGGATTGGTGGGCTTTATACCGAAGATGATGGCAAGGCTGAACCCTTCATCGCGGTTCCTGCCATGGCTGAATTTTTCAAACGGCATGGTGGTAAAATTTTCACCCAATGTGCAGCGCGTGGCGTTGAAACAGCGGCGGGCAAAATTACTGAGGTGATGACGGAACGCGGCAGCATCAAAACTGAAGCTGTAGTGTTGGCGGGCGGCTATTGGTCTGAGCGTTTCCTTGGCAATCTTGGTGTTCGCTTTCCGCAAACCGGTGTTGTGTCATCGGTCATGCGCACCAGCCCCATTGATGTTGGGCATGACATTACGTTCGCGGGTGGACGATTTGCCGGGCGCAAGCGCTTGGATGGTGGCTATACGATTGCACACAATCGCTATGCCGTAATTGATTTAACACCGCGACACGTTCGCTACAGTTTTGATTTCATGAAGGCCCTGATTTTGAATTCTCATGAGTTCAAACTGCGGATTGGAAAAAGGTTCATCGAAGAATGGCAATTGGCAAAGCGCTGGAAGCCGGATGAAGTGACGCCGTTTGAGCAGGTGCGCATACTTGATCCGCAACCCCACCAATTTTTACTTGATGATGCTGAACAGGCTTTGAAAACATCTTACCCCGCCTTCAAAGACATGCGCATTGAAGAAACATGGGCGGGCATGATTGATGCGACACCTGATGCTGTGCCAGTCATTGACAAGATCGAAGCCAAGCCCGGTTTGTTTTTGGCAAGCGGTTTCTCAGGCCATGGCTTTGGACTTGGGCCGGGGGCAGGCAAGTTGATGGCCGAAATTGTTAGTGGGCGAAACGCCTTGCGTTGATGCAACGCCGTTTCGCTTTTCGCGATTCCGTTAAGCCGCGCGAGACAAATCCATGGCGCGTTCGACAGTGTCGAGCAGTTCCTGCGGCTGCACGGGCTTTCGCATGAATTCAAATACTTTGAGGCCCATGGCGCGAAGTTGTGTGGCGCGTTCAACGTCAGCTGTGACCAGCACGAAGTTGGCTTTTGAACCCATGGCTTGCATGGTTTCAACAACGTCCAAGCCGTTTTTGAGGGAACCTAAGCGGAAGTCAAACAGACCAACGGTAAAGGAACGGTCCACGGCAAATTCAACCGCACTTTCAGGATCGGCAAAGCCTTTGACCTTGTAACCTGAGTCCGCCAATAGCTCGGCGACACTGGTTAACAAATCCACATCATCGTCGAGAACCATGACGTCCACGTGTGCGTTTGACATACTGCTACCCCATTCTTTTCTATTTGAATGAGTTTGTAACAGTTTTGGCTTGCGTTCCCTTTAAGCGAATTGGACAAATTTTATCGAATTCAGGAGTGGATGGCGCGACCTGCCACGGCCAAGGCGGCTTCCTTCACAGCTTCGGCGAGAGTTGGGTGGGCATGGGTGGTGCGGGCCAAGTCTTCGGCCGATCCACCAAACTCCATCAACACGGCGACCTCGTGAATGAGTTCACCTGCTTGTGGGCCCACAATGTGACAGCCCAAAACCTTGTCGGTCTTGGCATCAGCCAAGACTTTCACAAAGCCGTCGGTGGTCTGGTTGGCCTTGGCGCGACCATTGGCGATGAAGAGGAATTTGCCGGCCTTGTAGGCAACGCCTGCGGCTTTGAGTTCGTCTTCGGTTTTGCCAACGGAGGCGAGTTCAGGTGAGGTATAAACCACGCCGGGGATGACGTCGTAATTCACGTGTCCCGCTTGGCCAGCGAGAAGTTCAGCCAGTGCCACGCCTTCGTCTTCGGCCTTGTGGGCCAACATGGGACCACGGATGACGTCGCCAATGGCGTAGATGCCTTTGATGTTGGTTTGGAAATGATCATCCACAACGACGCGACCACGTTCATCCAAAGCTATACCGGCCTCTTTCGCACCCAAGCCTTCGGTGTAAGCGGTGCGGCCAATAGCGACCAGAACGACGTCGGATTTTTGTTCTTCAGCACCACCACCAGCAGCAGGTTCAACAGTGAGTGTGACGCCGGATTTTGCAGTTTTTGCTGCGGTGACTTTGTGACCGAGCTTGAAGGTGAAGCCCTGTTTTTCGAGCAAGCGCTGGAAAGCTTTGGCAGCTTCCAAATCCATGCCCGGCACAATGCGGTCAAGATATTCAATCACAGTGATCTTGGTGCCGAGGCGCGCATAGACTGAGCCCAATTCAAGACCAATCACGCCAGCACCGATGACAGTCATGGTCTCTGGGATTTTTTCCAGCGTCAGAGCGCCTGTTGAGGAGATGATCTGCTTTTCATCAATTTCAACGCCGCGCAGTTTTGCGGAGTCTGAGCCTGTAGCGATGATGATAGATTTGGCTTCGTGGACTGTCCCATCCACTTCAACTTTGCCAGCGCTTAGAATTTTGGCAGTACCACGAATGACATCGATCTTGTTTTTCTTGAGCAGGAAATCAATGCCCTTGGTATTGCCGTCGATGGCTTCCTGTTTGAATTTCATCATCTGGGTGAAATCGACTTTGGTGTCTGCAATCAACCCCATCTTGGCGAAGGAATGTTTGGCCTCTGACAAAAGTTCGGTGGCGTGCAGCAAGGCCTTGGAGGGAATGCAACCGACATTCAAACAGGTGCCACCATGGGAGGCGCGTTTTTCAACAACAGCAACTTTTAATCCGAGTTGAGCTGCGCGAATGGCACAGACATAGCCGCCAGGGCCGGTGCCGATAATGATGAGATCGTGGGACATTATTTGTGTGTATCTTTCAACATTGCTGCGCGGAGGATAGCGTTGATGCGGGTTTGATAACCTTTGCCCTTGTCTTTGAGCCAGGCCAGCACGTCAGCATCGAGGCGGACTGTGGTTGATTCCTTGACAGGGCGAAAATGCAGAGGTTTGGCATTCTTCCAAAATTCCTCCGTCAACGGAGGAATATCACTATAGTCGATATCCTCGTCTCGCATGTTTTTCAAAGCTTCAATCTCAGCCTTCTGGGCTTTGCTCAAGGGCGGAAACTTGCCGTCCTTGACGATGACCCTAACCATCTTGGCGCTTGTAGATTTGTCGTTCATGTTTGTCTGCCCGTCTGGCGGATATAATGCGGATAAATTCCATGTTATCGTCAAATCCCTTGGACGCATAGGCGACCAAGAGCATCTCAATACCTTTCACTGTTCCGATGACCTGCCAACGCGGCTCTCCGTCTTCAATCCGGTCCTGCAAGAACACCGCAAGCGGATCGTCGAATACCTGAATGGCTGCATGGAACGAAATCCGGTGCTTCTCCAAATTTGAAGTTGCCTTCTTCGGATCCCACGTGAATGCATAGTCCATTTGTTACTACATTTTTGTTATTACGTCAATGTTGTAACAAATCACAAATCCAGCAACGCGCGTTGTGGGTCTTCGAGGCCTTCTTTGATACGTACCAAGAAGGTCACGGCCTCTTTGCCGTCAACAATACGGTGATCATAGCTCAGTGCCAGATACATCATCGGGCGGATGACGACTTGGCCGTTCATGGCGATGGGGCGTTCTTGGATTTTGTGCATGCCGAGGATGCCGGACTGTGGCGCATTCAAGATTGGCGTGGACATCAGCGAGCCATAAATGCCGCCGTTTGAAATTGTAAAGGTGCCGCCTTGCATATCGGCAATGGTCAACTGGCCGTCACGGGCCTTCTTGCCGTAGCCTGCGATGGTCTGTTCGATGCCGGCAAAGCTCAACATGTCGGCGTTGCGGACGACCGGAACCACAAGGCCCTTCTCGGTGCCGACGGCGACGCCCACGTGGTAGTAGTTCTTGTAAACAATATCTTCGCCATCAATTTCGGCGTTGACGGCGGGTACGTCTTTCAAGGCTTGGATCACGGCCTTCACGAAGAAGCTCATGAAGCCAAGCTTGGTGCCATGCTTCTTCTCAAATGTATCCTTGTATTGGTTGCGCAGCGCCATCACGGCGGTCATGTCCACCTCGTTGAAGGTGGTGAGCATAGCGGCGGTGTTTTGTGCGTCTTTCAAACGCTTGGCGATGGTGGCGCGGAGGCGTGTCATCTTTACGCGCTCTTCGGTACCTGTTGCGTGGCCCGCACCCACCCCCGGCCCCTCCCTCACAGGGAGGGGAGAAGAGACGACAGGTGCAGCAGGTTTTTCCAAATGCGTTATCACATCACCCTTGGTGATGCGGCCGTCTTTGCCTGTGCCTGACACATCAGCGGGATTTAGATTGTTTTCAACCACGGCTTTGCGCACAGCGGGAGACAGGGTTTCGTTTGCGGCTTTTGCAACTGGTGCAGGGGCCAATGTCGGGGCAGCTTCGGCTTTCTTGGGAGCAGCCGTTGCCGTTCCTGCGGTACCTTCCGCAATGGTGCCAAGTAATGCACCGATAGTGACAGTTGTGCCCGCAAGGGCCACAATCTTTTCCAGTTTGCCGGAAGCAGGTGCTGGCACTTCAACCGTTACTTTATCGGTTTCAAGTTCAACAAGAGGTTCGTCGGCTTTGACGACATCACCTTCATTTTTGAACCACTTACCGATGGTAGCTTCGACTACGCTTTCGCCGAGGGTTGGAACTTTAATGTCTTTGCTCATTGGATTGTCGCCTTGATCAGGAATTGAGGAACGAAATGAAGTGGGCAGTTTTAAGCCAGCGCTTCGTCGAGGAATGCTTTGAGTTCTTTGAGGTGGCGGCTCATCAGGCCTGTGGCTGTTGAGGCGGAAGCTGCCCGACCCACATAACGCGGACGTGTGTTTTTCGCCTTGATGAAGTCGAGCACACGTTCAATGCCGGGCTGCACAAAGGTCCAGGCCCCCATGTTCATTGGCTCTTCCTGACACCAGACAAATTCAGCCTTGCTGAAGCGTGCGAGCTCTTGCGCCAAGGCCTTGTGGGGCCAAGGGTAGAGTTGCTCGACACGCAGCAAATAGATGTCATTAAGGCCGCGCTTTTCACGCTCTTCATAAAGGTCGTAATAGACCTTGCCGGAACAGAGAACGACGCGACGGATCTTGTCGTCTTTGACGAGCTTGATTTTTTCACTCTTCAGGAATTCGGCATCATCCCATAGCAGGCGATGGAAGGATGAGGTTTCGTCCATCTCCGCCAGAGTTGAAGTCGCCCGCTTGTGACGCAGCAACGACTTCGGCGTCATGATCACCAATGGCTTGCGGAATTCGCGCTTCATCTGGCGGCGGAGGATGTGGAAGTAATTTGCAGGCGTGGTGCAGTTTGCGATTTGCATGTTGTCTTCGGCACACATTTGCAGGAAGCGCTCAAGCCGTGCGGATGAATGCTCAGGCCCTTGGCCTTCGTAGCCATGGGGCAACAGACATACGAGTCCCGACATACGCAACCATTTGCGTTCGCCTGACGACAAGAATTGATCGAAGATCACTTGGGCGCCGTTGGCAAAGTCACCAAATTGCGCTTCCCACAATACCAACGCATTGGGCTCGGCAAGTGAATAGCCATATTCGAAACCCAACACCGCTTCTTCTGAAAGCATGGAGTTGATGACTTCGATTTTAATGTCCTGTTCCTTTTTCAAATGGTTGAGCGGCGTGTAGCGCTTTTCATTGGCTTGATCGACAATGACGGCGTGGCGTTGCGAGAAGGTGCCGCGCTGCACGTCTTGGCCGGACAGCCGAATTTTTGTGCCTTCATCCAGCAGTGTTGCAAAGGCCAATGATTCCGCCGTGGCCCAGTCAAAGCCTGCTTCGTCCTCAACCATCTTGGCGCGGGTATCGAGCACGCGTTGCATGGTTTTATGCGGCGTAAATGACTTTGGAATTTTGGTCAGCTTTTGGCCCAAGGCTTTCAGCTTTTCATGGGGCACGCCGGTTTGGCCACGACGATCATCTTCCATCGAAGCGGCGGTTTTCATGCCTGCCCAACGGCCATCCAGCCAGTCGGCCTTGTTGGCCTTGTAACCTGTGGCAACGCTCATGGCGTCTTCCAAAGTTTTACGATACTCGGCCTTCATGGCGGTAAATTCATCCGCCGTGATGACACCTTCGTCGACAAGGCGTGTGCCGTAAATTTCGACAACACGCTTGTGGCTGCCGATGCGCTTGTACATCAAAGGCTGGGTGAATGCGGGCTCGTCTGTTTCATTGTGGCCGAAGCGGCGATAACAGAACATGTCCACGACGACAGGTTTTTTGAACTGCTGGCGGAATTCAATGGCAATCTTGGTGGCAAACACCACGGCTTCCGGATCATCACCATTGGCATGGAAAATTGGTGCTTCAATCATCTTCGCGATGTCAGATGGATAGGGCGAAGAGCGCGACCAGATGGGGGACGTGGTAAAGCCAATTTGGTTGTTGATGATGAAATGCAACGAGCCACCATTGCGGTGACCTTTCAGGCCCGAAAGCCCCAAGCATTCCGCCACAACGCCTTGGCCAGCAAAAGCGGCATCACCATGAATGAGCAATGGCAATACGGAGGTGCGGGTTTTATCGCCGCGTTGGTCTTGCTTGGCGCGGGCCTTGCCCAACACCACGGGGTCCACAATTTCGAGATGCGAAGGATTGGCCGTCAATGACAAATGCACAGTGTTGCCATCAAAGGCACGGTCCGAAGACGAGCCCAAATGATATTTCACATCGCCTGAGCCTTCGACTTCATCAGGCGTCGAAGAGCCACCCTGGAATTCGTGGAAGATGGCGGAGAAAGGTTTGCCCATCACGTTGGCCAGCACATTAAGGCGGCCACGATGGGCCATGCCCACAACAATTTCCTGCACACCCAAATTGCCGCCGCGCTTGATGACTTGTTCAAGGGCCGGAATCATGGCTTCGCCACCATCAAGTCCGAAGCGTTTGGTGCCCGTGTATTTGACGTTGAGGAATTGCTCGAAATCTTCACCCGCAATGAGCTTCGCGAGAATGGCTTTCTTGCCTTCATTGGTGAAGCGGATTTCCTTGTTCTCGCCTTCGATGCGCTGTTGCAGCCAGGCCTTTTGCTCAGGGTCTGAGATGTGCATGAATTCCACACCCAGCGTGCCGCAATAGGTGCGCTTTAAAATTTCGACCATCTGGCGAATGGTGGCTTTTTCCAACCCCAACACATTGTCGAGGAAAATCGGGCGATCAAGATCCGCTGCTGTGAAGCCATAGGATTCAGGATCAAGCTCTGGATGGTTGACGGGTTCTTTGAGTTTCAGTGGATCAAGGTCTGCTGCCAAATGGCCGCGCATGCGGTAAGCGCGGATCATCATCAGGGCGCGCACCGAATCCATGGTGGCTTTTTTAACGTCGTCAGCCGTTGCTGCAGGGGCTACAGTTGCAGGGGCGGCGGCAGGCGCTGGTGCAGGCTTTGCACCCTTAGGCATAGAAGCTGCGATTTTGGCAGCAATGGCTTTTTCAACTTCAACCCAGTTGCCGTCCAAGGCTGCGGTTTGTTCATCTGAGGCTTTGGGCGGCCAATCAGCCCGCGCCCATGATGGGCCTGAAGGTGTTGGGGCTTCACCTGCCATCTGGTCAAAAAACGACCGCCAATGGCTGTCCACGGCGGCGGGGTTATTCAGATAGGTTTGGTAGAGTTCCTCAACAAATTTGGCATTTCCGCCATAGAGGAATGACGTTTCTTCGAACGCCGCAGTGGCTTCGGATTTATTCATGTTGTTCCGTCCCGTCTGTCCGTTGGCCGGGATTTGGCTTCATTGCCAACATGCCGGGTGGGCGCAAATGCCCGCTTTGAACTTGGTACTTCTAACTTTGGCCGTCACAACCAAGTTGGCCGTGACGGGTCTTCATTGCAAGGTCTTTATGACCAATTCATTTACGCTTCAACTTTTTCATGAGGGTTTCACCTAAAAGTGCAGGGGAAGCCGAAACGGCAATGCCCGCACGCTTCATGGCGTCAACCTTTGAACCTGCATCACCCTTGCCACCGGAGATAATTGCACCGGCATGGCCCATGCGGCGGCCCGGAGGGGCTGTGACACCAGCAATAAAGCCTGCCATGGGCTTTTTCACTTTGTTCTTGCGCAGGAATTCAGCGGCTTCTTCTTCTGCCGAGCCACCGATTTCACCGATCATGATGATGGATTCAGTTTTGGGGTCGGCCAGGAACATTTCCAGCATGTCGATGAATTCGGTGCCCTTCACCGGGTCGCCACCAATGCCCACGGCCGTGGTTTGGCCGAAGCCCTGTTGCGTGGTTTGGAACACGGCTTCGTAGGTCAGCGTGCCGGAGCGCGAGACGATGCCGACGGAGCCCTTCTTGAAAATGTTGCCGGGCATGATGCCGATCTTGCATTCGCCGGGGGTCAACACGCCGGGGCAGTTCGGCCCGATGAGGCGGGACTTGGAACCGGAGAGCGCACGCTTCACCCGCACCATGTCAAGCACGGGAATGCCCTCGGTGATGCAGACGATCAACGGAATTTCCGCATCGATGGCTTCGATGATGGAGTCAGCGGCGAATGGCGGTGGCACATAGATGACGGAGGCATCAGCACCCGTCTTTTCGCGCGCTTCGCTCACCGTGTCATAAACGGGAAGGCCGATATGCGTCATGCCACCCTTGCCCGGCGTCACACCACCCACCATCTGCGTGCCATAGGCAATCGCCTGTTCAGTGTGGAAGGTGCCATTGTTGCCGGTGATGCCCTGGCAGATGACTTTGGTTTTCTTGTTGACGAGAATGGACATCAGGCAGCTTCCTTCACGGCTTTCACGATCTTCTTGGCGGCGTCGTTCAGGTCATCGGCGGAGATGACGTTGAGGCCGGACTTGTTGATGATGTCCTTGCCCAGTTCCACGTTGGTGCCTTCGAGGCGCACCACCAGTGGCACTTTCAGGCCCACATCTTTCACGGCGGCGATCACGCCTTCGGCAATCACATCACACTTCATGATGCCGCCGAAGATGTTGACGAGGATGCCTTTGACCTTGGGGTCAGCGGTGATGATCTTGAAGGCGGCTGTCACCTTTTCCTTGGTGGCACCGCCGCCGACGTCGAGGAAGTTGGCGGGTTCTTCGCCGTAGAGCTTGATGATGTCCATGGTGGACATGGCAAGGCCTGCGCCATTGACCATGCAGCCGATGGTGCCATCGAAGCGCCACATAGGAGAGGTCATATTTCGAGGCTTCGATTTCCTTCGGGTCTTCTTCCGACAAGTCACGCAGTTCGACGATGTCGGGGTGGCGATAGAGTGCGTTGCGAGTCGAAGTTGATCTTGGCATCGAGGGCCACCAGCATGTTGTCTTTGGTCACGACGAGCGGGTTGATTTCGAGGAGGCTCATGTCCTTGTCGGTGAAGGCCTTGTAGATTTGGCCCATCATCTTGTTGCACTGCTTGGCAAGATCACCTTCGAGCTTCAAGGCTGCTGCAATTTTGCGACCCACATAAGGCTGATAGCCCGCTGCTGGATCGACATAGATCGTGGCGATTTTTTCTGGTGTGTCGTGGGCCACTTCTTCGATGTTCATGCCGCCTTCGGTCGAGGCAATGAAAGCGACGCGAGATGTGGCGCGGTCAACGAGGATGGAGAGATAAAGTTCGCGCGCGATGGCGGTGCCTTCTTCGATATAGAGGCGCTGCACCAATTTGCCTTGCGGTCCGGTTTGCGGTGTGACCAGCGTCATGCCCAGAATGCGCTGTGACTCAGTTCGCACATCGGCGATGGATTTGACCACCTTCACACCACCACCCTTGCCGCGACCGCCGGCATGGATCTGGGCTTTCACCACCCATACAGGGCCGGGTTGGCCTTCGGCCACTTTCACAGCTTCATCGACGGTGAAGGCAGGCGCACCTTTTCCGGTGGCAACGCCAAATTCACGCAGCACGGCTTTGGCTTGGTATTCGTGGATGTTCATATCGTCATCTCCTCGTATCTTCTAACCCTCGCCCCTTGCGGGAGAGGGTGCTGAGCGCAGCGAAGCGGGAGAGGGAAGTTAGTACGACGTGCACTTCCCTCTCCCGATTTGCTGTCGCAAATCACCCGCTCCCGTGAAGGGAGCGGGGTAGAGAAAGTTTACGCCAGTTCAGGTGCCAGTGTTTTCGCCGCCGCCATCAAACCATTGACGGCATCAACGGACTTTTGGAAGCCTGCTTTGTCGGTGGCATCGAGCTCCACTTCAACAATGCGCTCCACACCGTTTTCACCGATGACAACAGGCACGCCAACATAGGTGCCTTTGACGCCATATTGGCCATCTAAATAGGCGGCACAGGGCAGCACGCGCTTGTAGTCCTTGAGGTAGCTTTCTGCCATGGCAATGCCCGCAGAAGCTGGCGCGTAATAGGCGGAACCGGTTTTCAAGAGGTTCACAATTTCAGCACCACCATCACGAGTGCGCTGGACGATCTGGTCGATTTTTTCCTGTGTTGACCAGCCCATCTTGATGAGGTCTGGCACGGGAATGCCAGCGACTGAAGAATAGCGCGTCAGCGGCACCATGGTGTCGCCGTGTCCGCCCAGCACGAAGGCGTTCACATCCTTCACTGACACTTTGAATTCTTCTGCGAGGAAGTGTTGGAAACGGGCGGAGTCCAGCACACCTGCCATGCCAATGAGTTTATGGGTTGGGATGCCTGAGAATTTTTGCAAGGCCCACACCATCACATCCAATGGATTGGTGATGCAGATGACAAAAGCATTTGGCGCGTGGGCTTTGAGGCCTTCACCCACTGACTTCATGATTTTCAGATTGATGCCCACGAGATCATCGCGGCTCATGCCGGGTTTGCGGGGAACACCTGCGGTGACGATGCAAACATCAGCACCTGCAATGGCTTCGTAGGAATTGGCACCGACAAGCTTGGCGTCAAAACCTTCAACGCCGCCAGATTGTGAAAGGTCCAAGGCTTTGCCCTGAGGCAAGCCTTCTGCAATGTCGAAAATCACGATGTCGCCCAGTTCTTTCAGGCCAGCGAGGTGGGCCAAGGTGCCCCCAATCATGCCGCCACCGATCAATGCGATTTTCTTACGCGCCATTTAACTTCTCCCTAAGCCAGTAACCCATTCTTCTTATGGGGGCCGGCATGTTGCAATGCGAAAGCGGCTCTCTCCTAGACCTGTTGGATGACAGCTTCAAGAGCAGTCGCATTGGTAAAAGGTCTGAATGTCACGTCTCGACGATGGATTTGCCCCACCAGGAGGCAGACTGCATTTCTTTTAAGCGGGAAATGCTGCGCTGGCTTTCAAAGGCGTGCTGATTTTTGGGAAACAGGTTTTCCGGCGTGTCTTCGGCCAAAATCACCAATTTGGTTCGCGCATCATAGAATGTGTCGATCATCAAAATGAAGCGCTTGGTTTCATTGCGCTGGTGGGCTTTTAACTTGGGCACGCCTGAGAGAAAGACAGTTCTATAAGCTTCTGAAATCGCGAGATAATCTGGCGGACCTAAAGCTTCACCGCAAAGCTCGAAGAAAGTGAATGAAGCACATGAATGTGCGGCTTTGGGTACGTGGCGCTTGCGGCCCAACACCTCCAGCACTTCAGCTTGGCCCATGGCACCGTCCGTCAGGTCATGCCAGAGCGCATTGAAAGCCACTCGGTTTTCAGCCGTTGCGGGCGACAGATAGGTGTTTTGGGCCCGCACCCGGCCAAGGCGATAATCTTTGGGTGAGTCGAGCGAGATCACATCGAGTTCCTGTTTCAGCTTGGCAATAAAGGGCAAGAACAGGTCGCGGTTCAGGCCATCCTTATAAAGTCCATCTGGAGGCAAATTGGCAGTTGTCACAAAGACAACGCCACGCTGGTGCATGGCTTCGAACAGGCGGCCAATAATCATGGCATCGGCAATATCGACAATCTGCATTTCATCGAGGCAGAGCAATTTGGCGTCTTGGGCAATGCCGTCGGCGATGTGTTCGATGGTTTTTTGGTGCGCCCGCGCCTTATGAATGTCTTGCATGAAGGCGTGAAAGTGAATGCGCTTTTTGGGCCACCCCTCAACACATTCAAAAAACAAATCCATCAGCATGGTTTTGCCACGTCCCACTTCGCCTTGAATATAAAGACCACGGGGTGGAGATGATTTTTTGGTGAAGAGCTTGGCGAAACCATTGGGTTTGCGCACTGGGCTTTGTGCGAGGTCTTTGGCCAAAGCCGCCAGTTTTTCAACGACGGCAAATTGCGCGGCGTCAGGCTTTAGAATTTGGTCTGCAATTTTTGCGTGATAGGCTCTGAGCACGTCCATGATGGAAGCTGTTAAGCCGATCAGGTGAGGGCTTGCAACAACTCAACTGATTCAAAGTAATGGCGCAGCAATGTAATGTAGGCGCCAACCATACAGACATAGCTGAAAAAGGTGATGACCACTTGCATCCGCGTTAACGGCACCAACCCCGCATCAATGACGCGAGCTTTCAAATTAAACAAGATCGCAATGCCACCGAAAATCACAAGAATGAGTTGCGACATGTAAAGACCAATTGCGATGAGAATCACACCAATGCCCATCAAGCCAAAGCGGGCGTAACGGCCCATATAGCGGGCGAGAACCGAGCGCAGCGCCACACCACCATCCAAGTGGTTCAACGGGCAGCAAGTTAAAGATATTCAAAGCGGCGGTGATCAAGCCCATGATCACGAGCACAGCACTCAGGGTGCCATCAAAGAACACATGAGAGGCGCAGACAACGGCCAGCAATACCGAGAAGCCCGGTCCCATGAGGGCTGCGAAAACACCTTGGGCTTGGCTATCAAAAGGCAAGCGCGGAATGGCCATGGCACCCAGGAATGGCAAGAAGATCATACGACCCCAAGGTTGGCCCATCAATCGATAGGCAAGCAAATGGCCGAGCTCGTGGATGAAGAGTGCAATGATCATCAAGCCCGCTGCGGCCCAATTAAATAACAAAGCAAAGGCAGCAAGTGCGATAGCACCGGTGATGACGCTCACACCAGCGGTAATGAGTTGATAGGCAAGGTCCGACGGACGACCTGTCTCTGCCAAGGATTTTAAGCGGAAGAGACCACCCCAAAGATCAGCGCGGGCAATCAATTGAGCAAGAAATGGTCGCGGGCCCCACTCATAGGCAATTGACAACTTGGTGCCGTTGCCTTGCGGCGTCACCACGTAAGTTTGGCTCAATAATTCATTGTTGAGCGATCGCCCTTCCAAGCCTTCGCGGGCCACTTCAAGGCGCGTTGGCACCTGTCGCAGGCGATGCGAAAACAGTGCAGACGAAGTTTTGGCAACACCCGTGGTCAAGGTTGTGGTGTAGGTTTTGCGATAGAGATTGCCACCGGGTTCTACCTGCTCGGTCAGTGTTGTGGTGCGGCCCCAGTTTTCAACTTTACCATGGCCCATATCGATCATGTCGAACACAATATGGGGTGCTGCATTGATATAAAGGCTCGCCTTGGGCCACACCTTGGCGCGCAACCCAAGCAAGGCCATCAACAACAGCGAAAGTGGAATTTCAAAGCCGAAATTTGTAAAAAGCGAGTCCATCGGCTTCAACCATGCCCGAACAGGGGTTAATGAAGCGCAAACCTGCTGTTTACACGGTTAACAAAGGGATTTGTGGGGCAGCCGAATGGGGCAGTTTTCCTTGCAGCCGAGGATCGTCGTGGATTTCGACAAAGCGGGCATAGGGCGTAAATCCAGCCTTGCGATAAAACCCCAATGCTTTGGGGTGGTCCAGGGTGCAAGTTGACAGCCACAGTCTGGTGATCGGTTTTTCAAAGGCGCGGCGGATGGCTTCATCGATGAGAATGCGGCCACTGCCATTGCCAACTTCGGCGGGTACGAGGCCAAAAAATGAAAGCTCACAATCGGGCAAGTCGCGGAAGCTCAACTCCAATATGCCGATAACTGATGTGCCGCGCTTCAGCGTGAATGACTGGGTGCCATCATGGGAGAGGGTGGCCAGAAGCTTTTCGTCATCCATCAACAGCCGTGAAAACCACAACAAGTCTTCGCCCACGGCACGGAACAACTCGCGGTAGGCAGCAAGGTCAGTTCTGGCGACGGGGTGCAGCGACAAGTCTGGCGGGAAGGTTGCTGAGTTCGCGCTTTGGCAATTCACGCATTTCAAGGCGTGTGGCGACGTTGGCAAGTTTTCCGGGCGGAAGTTGGTAATAGCCGTTGGGCAGTTCAAGATTGGGCATGAAGCTTCAGTTATAAAAAGAAATTTAAACGAAGCTTGAGTGAAGCATCAATCCGCGTCAAATTCCAGCCCGTTGCATTTCAAGTCAGGTATTCCACTTTCTGTGTGGTGGCGTTGTCGTTCCAGGTGATGCGGCAACCGCTCAGCGCCCGATCCAGTGACGCATGATTATGGCGAAGCGCCAGCAGGAATAGTGCAGCTGCTGCGGTGGAATGAGATTCAGGTTCGTCATCATCGGCGATTTCCTGGGCGAGGTGCCACGACAATGATGCCACACGTTGGGCCGGCAGTTTTTCAGCTTCGCGCCAACTTTCTGCAATGTCGCGACGATGCAATTCTAAAATCGCATTGCCATCAATGGACAAGGGGATGTTGCCGCGCTGGCGAATGACTTCGGCCAATCCTGTTGTATCCAAGGTTGGGCAAGTCAACACAACGGCCTTGTGCCGTGTTGCAGAAGACGATGAATAAGCCATAACGCGACCTCACTCGACTAACGAACGAGTGATGAGTGTGCGCCCTGAAAGTTGCGGTTCGGTTAAGCATAGCTCCGCCAACGACTTTGATAGTCGGCAATGTTTTTAAGTTGCGCGGGTACGGCTTTCTTCATCGTGACGTTAATGTGGGGAAGCTTGCCGTTGGGCATCAAGGCCAAACAGGCTGCACCGGCTGCCGTGCCGTCTCTTGCTTCTGACGCCCATATGGTTTGGTTTGGTCGCAAGGCTTGCAACACGCTGAGGAAACAATGGTTCTGAGAGAAGGGTCCATCAACAATGACGGCATGTTTTGAATTTAGCGCATCAAGAGACTCCGCCACCATCAAGGCACAGTAGAGCGAGGCAAGGCTGGCGCGTTCGGCGGGAGTCGTTGGTGCTGGGCCTATGATCCGGCCTTTGCCACCTGTATTTGGTACAGGGCCGCCAGAGTCCGTGAATGACGGCAATGCAAATGTACCTTGTGCAATCAATTTTGAAACCAGCGAGAGTTCGGCCAATGCGCCGTCAGCACCCTCGCTCAAAACTTCAAATTCCTTGCCCCCAAAAAAACGACAGCAGGCAATGGTTTTTCCGAAGACGGATTTGTTGGCGACAATGTCTTTCGAATGGTCCAGCGCCAACATGTCGGCATCGGTATCAAAGCCAATGATCCATGTTCCGGTGGAGAGTAAAGTGAAGTGTTGCTGGCCGCCTGCGAGATAGCGCAGGAAGTTGGCGTTTGAATCATGCACGCCTGCTAAAATTGTTCCGTGTCCACGAAACCCATTCTGTTTGAATGAGAATTCCCCCACGCTGTCCCAAGCCTTGGCTTCAGCTGCATAGAACTTATCCCAGCCGTTGTTGCGCGCGATTGAAGACGGTGCGCCATCGCGCATATCCACCAGATGTGACTGACAGGACATGGATGAAACTTCGGTTGATGCGCGGCCACCTAAGCCAAATCCAATATATTGCATGAGCGGCAAAATGGTTTTGGTTTGTCGCAAAGTCTTGCGGCAGCGCTGATTGCTGCCAAAACAATTGCATGGCGTGCATCAAAGCCATGGGCAGAAGTGGCGAGTAAGATTCTGCAAAATCTGGCATTTGCTTTTTGTATGCAGCAATAACATCTGCTGGTGGCTCCGACGTATAGTCCATCACGGGTACCGCGAGGTTGCCGTCTGCTTTCAAACATACGATGCAAGCGCCATGGGCCGAGGGCACAATGGCATCAATGGGCAGCACCGCGTCCAATTCAATGATGGCTTGCCGTGCAAAATCCAGAATCGGTGCAACATCAATTTCGCGATAATTTTCGCCTTGATGGTGGGGGCTCACCATTTTGCGCTCATCGACCACATTCAAGGCTGCGTCGTAGAGAATGACCTTGCTGTTGGTGAAGCCCACATCGACAACGGCAATGCCGCGTGGCGGGTTTGGTGAGTGATCTTGAGCGTTTGTCATGGTGTCCGGCGAATTGCGCATGTCCTATCATCTGATTATTCATGCCCTTATCGCTGGACGCAATGGCTTTTGCACTGTTACTGATAATGTTTCAGCACCGACTTTGGAGAATTGTTCATGAGCAAGATCAAATACCACGACCTGCGCAAGGCTGTGATCAAAACCTGTCTGGCCATGAATGAAGAGGGCATCAACCAAGGCACCTCTGGCAATGTGAGCGTGCGCACCGATGAAGGCTTTCTGATCACGGCATCAGGCATTCCCTATAAAAAGATGAAGCTTGAGCATGTTGTCGAAATGGATTTGGAGGGCGGCTATCGCGGCGAGTATTTTCCTTCAACCGAATGGCGCATGCATATGGACATCTTCAAGGCGCGGCCTGAAGCCAAGGCCATTGTGCATGTGCACTCAACCTATGCAACGGCCATGGCGTGTCTCCGGAAAGACATTCCCGCTTTTCATTATATGATTGGCATTGCGGGCGGTTCATCCTTGCGGGTGTCTGACTATGCCCAGTTTGGCACGCAAGAATTATCGGACACGATGCTTACCGCCTTGAAGGATCGTTCGGGCTGTTTGCTGGCGAACCATGGCCAGATTTGCTTTGGCGATACCTTGGACAAAGCCTTGTGGCGTGCGGGTGAAATTGAAGCCTTGTGTCACCAATATTGGGCCGCGCTGTTGGCAGGAAAACCCGTCGTATTGGCCGAAACTGAAATGACGTCGGTGCTCAAGCGCTTTGGGTCCTATGGCAAGCAAGCCGCCGACATCAAGGGTCAGGACAAGTCGTCACTCGCCGTTTTTGCCCCTGTGCGGCGTGATGATGGTATGCCTTCGCTGGCGGAAGCCAAGGCCCCGAAGAAGAAAAAGAAGCCCGCCTGATTTCCCAATTATATTGCACTGCACGACAAGTTTTTTGATTGTCATTGACAGAGTACAAAAACCGATTCTAACGTGCGTGAACATTTGTAATTCAAAAAGAACAAAAGTTCACGTCTGTTTGGGAGGGTCCGCTTGGATCAGTTTTCACTGTTGGTTGACGTATGAGTGCTGCCGACATTCGCAAACCTTGGTTGCCACGCTGGTTCACCAGCGAGCATCCGTTCCCATGGTTGTTTCCGGCTTCGGCTTTGATGGTCGTATTCGGGCTCTACCCGCTCTACAAAGCCATTGAGACATCACTCTATAAGAAGAACGCCGCCACGCGAAAGCTGGTATTTGACCCTGATCATAATTGGACAAAAGTGTTCTTTGATGATCGCGTGTGGAACGCACTCTACAATACGCTGTTTTATACAGGCGTCGCGCTGACCTTCCAATTGGTGCTGGGCATGTTGATCGCTTTGCTGCTCGACTCGGATCGTAAAGGCTATGGCTTGATGCGGGCGATGATGACGTTGCCGCTGGTTATTCCACCTTCCGTCACCGCCATGATGTTTCTGTTGATGTTAAATGGTTCATTTGGTGTGTTGGCGCAGGGCTTGATTGGTTTGGGGCTGTTGCCGCCGGGCTATCCCATCCTCGGGAATGCCTCAACCGCCATGGCAGGTGTGCTGCTGGCCGAGATTTGGCAATGGACGCCTTTTATGGTGTTGATCATGTTGGCGGGTTTGCGTTCGCTTCCGAAGGAACCGTTCGAAGCCGCAGCTATTGATGGCGCAACACCAATACAAGCCTTCTTCAAACTCACCTTGCCGATGATGTCGAAGGTCATTGCCATTGCGGTGTTGATCCGTGGCATCGATTTGATGCGCGCCTTTGACTATGTGAAAGTGATGACGGATTCAGGCCCAGGAACGGCCACAGAAACCATGACGAGTTATGCGGGCCGCATTTATTTCGGCAATGCAGACTTTCCCTATGCCTCGACCATTTCGCTGCTAACCTTGTTGTTGGTTATCATCACCTCCACGCTGTTCATGCGCTTCTTCAAGGTCAAGCTGTGATGGAACTGTCTCGTCCTTGGCAAATATTGCGTGATGCCGTGGCTGTGTTGGTCACGGGCCTCTTTATGTTTCCAATTTTTTGGTGGGCGCTCACGTCGATCAAACCGATCTCCGCCGTGTTCGATAAGGACCGCGTGGTGTGGTTTGATTTTACCCCGACGCTCATCAACTACGCTGTGACCTTGTTTGGCCGTTCACGTTCGCAAATGGCCATTGATGATGGCCTTGGCATGGGTGTGGCAGGTGCTGGCACCTACGACTCGCGCCAATCCATTATCGACACCGTCATTGTTTCTTTGGGTGCCACGGCTGTGACCATGATTGTTGCCGTGCTGGCCGCTTATGCTCTGTCTCGCATGACCTTCAGAGGCCGCGACAGCTATCTCAATTGGGTGTTGGGCCAACGTTTTATGCCGCCCATTGCCATCATTGTTCCATTGGTGACGATCTATGCAGGACTGGGCATGCGCGATAACCAGAACTCTGTCCTCGGCTACATCGGCCTCATCATGATTTACGCGCTGATGAATTTGCCCATTGCTGTGCTGCTGCTCAAATCCTTCTTCGACGATGTGCCGAAAGATGTGGACCAAGCCGCCATGATTGACGGAGCCACGCGTTGGCAAAGCTTCCGCCTCATCGTGCTGCCCATGGTGCGTGGCGGTATTGCTGCTGCTGCCGTGTTGTGTTTCATTTTCTCCTGGACGGAATTCCTGTTGTCGCTGTTCCTGACAACGGAAATCCGCACCATCCCCGTTAAAATTTCAACTTTTGTTACTTCCACCGGCAACGAGTGGGGCTTCATTACGGCGCTGGGTACGGCTGCCGCTATTCCAAGCTTCATTTTCATTTTGCTGGTGCAACGCCATCTGGTCCGCGGCCTCACTCTCGGCTCCCTCAAGGAGTGATGCCGCCAAGACGAGAAAGACTACATCTACCAACAAGACTCACAACCCTTGGGAGGAAACCAAAATGAGTTTTACAGAGCACGACAAGAAAACCTTTCTGATCGACGCTGCCAATGATTTCACGGCACGCCGCATTTCGAAGCGTTCATTCATTAAAAAATCAGCCTTGGCTGGCGTAGGCTTCTCAGCTTTCAACCTCGGCCTGCTCGGCAATGTTCGTAAAGATCGCGGCATTCTCGGCACACCTGCGTTCGCTGAAGATACGGGTGATGCAGCCGTCAATGCTTGGCTGAAAGAAGTTGGTTCCAAGTTCAAAGGCACCAAGATCCGCTACACCTCGGAAGCCACACCGCCAACCGTTGTTCTCGACAAGTTGAAGGGTGAATTTACAGCCCTCACCGGCATTGAAGTTGAAATTGAAATTGTTCCGTTGGAACAAGTTCTCGCCAAGGCCACGCAAGACGTGCAAGGCCAACTCGGTTCCTATGACATCTATTATCTCGATCAGTCATGGGTTGCCACATTTGCCCAGGACACGGTTGACCCGATTGCCTACTACAAGGAAAAGCCAGAGCTGGCATTGCCCGGCATGGATTGGGACGACTTCTCCAAGACATTGGTGAATGGTCTCGCATTGTATGATTCAAAGTGGGTTGGTATTCCGTTCGATATTCCAATCATGACCACGATGTACCGCAAGGACATTCTGGAAAAGCACAAGATTGCTCCACCGAATACGGTTGAGGAATTCACAGCTGCTGTAAAGCTGATCACGGAAGCTGAAAAAGCCAACGGCATGTTCGGCACGGGCTTGCAAGCCAAGTCTGGTCACTACTCGCTGAACTGCGATTGGACGCAAATGGTCTGGAACGAAGGCGCTACCATTTTCGGTGCCGACAAGAAGTTCTCAGGCAATAGCGAAGCTGCTGTTCGTGGCCTTCAAGTCTATCAAGAATGGCTTAAGAACTCGCCTGCTGAATTGACCAACTCCACATGGGATGGTCAATGGCAGATGGGTGCTTCGGGTCAGGTTGCGCTCATCAACTCATGGGATGAATTCTTCCCAGGCTGGGATGCTGCTGACTCGAAGGTGCAAGGCCTGTGGGAAGCCAAGCGCCCAATTCGTGGACCGAAATATGCCACGGCAGCGGAAGCAGGCTTCGGTGAAATTCCAGGTGCAGCACATCAGGGCGGTTCGATCCTTGGGCTTTCCAAGTATTCGAAGAACCTCGATGCAGCTTGGATATTCATGCAATGGGCTTGCTCGAAGGACATCATGACACGTTGCACCTTGGGCGGTGGTTTTGCCCCAATGCGTTTGTCATCCTTCGCCGATGCTCGCGTGAAGGCCAAGGAAGTTGTTGGTCCCGGCACAACGCGCCACTTGCCCGTTGTGAAGGAAATCATCGACAACGACATGGCGTCCGAACCCGATATGCCGCTGTGGGCTGGCTTCTCGAACAACGAAATTCCGGTGAACTTGGGCAAGTTGCTCACGGGTCAGGATTTCGGTGGCGACGCCAAGGCCTGCATGGACACGATTGCAAAAGCAATCGATGCCCAAGTGGCAGAAGCTGGACTGTAAAGCGAACTGGAACTCCCTCATCCGCCCTTCGGGCACCTTCTCCCGTTAAAAGAACGGGAGAAGGCAATAATTCTCTGCCTTCTCCCGCGTTTCGCGCGGGAGAAGGTGGCCTGATTGCTAGGCCGGATGAGGGAATTCATCATCAAAGCAAACCATGAAACCCGATCTCGTCATTGGCATCGATCAATCCACCACGGCGTCGAAGGCCATTGCTTTCGATAAGCGTGGTCACATCGTTGCCGAGGGGCGGGCGTCTGTGAAGCTGTCAAACCCCAAGATGGGTTGGTTTGAACAAGAGGTTGCTGATTGGACGGGTTCCGTTGCAGCAGCGCTGAAACAACTCACACGCAAAGTATCAAAAGCCCGCATTGCTGCGGTGTCGATTTCTAATCAGCGCGAAAGTTTTGCGCAGTTTGATTCCAAGGGCAAAGCGCTTCGCCCGGGCAGCCTGTGGCTGGATGAGCGCGCCCATGTTGAAGTCAAAGAAATTGCAGCCGAAGTCGGCTCCGAACGTCTGCACCAAATTTCTGGCATCCCTGAAGACATTACCCCCTGTCGCACACGTTGCCTGTGGCTCGCGAAGAATGAACCCAAGGTCTGGAACCGTACTGCCAAGACGGCAGAGGTGCATGGCGTCATCACACATTTTTTAACGGGCGAGTGGAAAACCTCGCTATCCTCGGCTAGTCCCATGGGGTTGCTGGATGCAAAGGCCTATGACTGGTCAGATGTGTTGTTAAAGGCCGCGCGACTAACGCGTGAACAGCTGCCGCAATTGGTGCCGTCAGGTGACGTGATGGGTGTGGTCAGTGACGCTGCCGCCAAGCTCACAGGGCTTGCAGCAGGCACACCTGTGATAGCTGGTGGTGGTGATGGCCAATGTGCAGGGGCTGGTGCCAACACGTTTCTCAAAGGGCGGGCCTATTTGAATCTCGGCACTGCTGCTGTGTCTGGCAGCTATGGCGAGACTTACGCCGTTGATCGATCGTTCCGCAGCTTGTCAGCCGTTGGTGAAAAAGGTTTTAGTTTTGAAACGGCTATTCGCACTGGAACGTATCTGGTCACTTGGTTTGTGGAGCGCATGTTCCACCAAAACCCCGCCAAGAACCCCGGCATTTTCAAAGCGCTGGAAGAAGAAGCCAAAGCCGTTCCCATTGGTTCGCGTGGCTTGACACTCATTCCCTATTTCTCCGGCATCATGACACCCTATTGGGATGCCGATGGGCGCGGCGTTTTGGCGGGGCTCTCCGGCAGCCACACGCGGGGCGATATCTATCGTGCACTCATGGAAGGTATTGCACTTGAACAAGCCATGATGACCAATCGTGTTGCCGCTGCAACCTCTCCCATTGATCATTTTGCCATTGTAGGCGGCGGTTCCAAATCTGACCTGTGGTGTCAAATTGTCAGCGATGCATCGGGGCGTGATGTCAAACGTTTGGAAACGCCAGAAGCATCGGCCTTGGGTGCTGCCATGGCAGCAGCAAAAGGGGCTGGTTGGTATAAGTCGGTTCCCCTTGCCTCAGCAGCGATGAGTGGCAAGCCTACAAAAACCTTCCGTCCACGGACGAAGCAAGCGAAGGCCTACGAAGAACTCTTGTCGATCTATCAAGACCTGTGGCCGCAGATGAGCCAGTGGAATGCCCGCATGCAAAATTTTGCGCGGAGACAAACCCCATGAACATGGCCACCATCACAAAGAAGAAAGATTGGAACAGCCTGATCCGCGATGTGATTTCAGGTGAATGGCGCGATCCTGAAACGGGAAAGGCCTGCACCGTTCCGTTTGAAACCATTCGCATCGAAGAAACATTGGACGGTGGTGCGGCTGATCTGGTGGCCCCTCTCAAAATTGGTCGTAAGCTTGCCGTGGTGAGCGACACCAACACGGTTGAAGCCATGGGTCGCCGCGTGGCGAAAGAACTGTCGGGCTGGGCGGATGTCGAAGAAATTATTTTCCCCGGCAACACCCACTGTGATGAACCCACAATTGCCTTGATGAAAGACCGCACGCGCCATTGCGATGGCTGCGTGGTTGTGGGGTCAGGCTCGCTTTCTGACACAGTGAAATATGCAACATTCGAAGATGGCCGCAAATATGTGAGCTTTGCCACGGCAGGTTCCATGAATGGCTATGGTGCTGGCACAGCATCGGTCACTTTGGCCAATGGCTATAAAACGTCCGTCTCCGCCCATGCGCCACGTGCGGTGTTTGTGGATTTAGGCGTCAGTGCTGCCGCACCGCCATGGCTGGCTGCCGCCGGATTGGGAGACAGTTTGTGTCGCCCGACGGCACAAGTGGAATGGTGGGCAGCGCATCGGTTGCTCGGCACATCCTTCGCGCAAACGCCGTTTGATTTGTTCAATGTCGAAGATGATGAAGCGCTGATGATCAAAACAGCGCCGGATTATAAAAAACATTCCATCGAAGCCAATGGCTATCTCTACCGCGTGCTGACATTGGCCAGTTTCGGCAACAACATTGTAGGGTCATCGCATTCAGGTTCGATGGGCGAACATCAAGTGTCTCATTGGATTGATATGTTTGCCGGAGACGCCCACCCCGGCACCACCCATGGCCAACAAGTGGGTGTGGCCTCCATCGCCTTGGCGCGACTGCACCAGTATTTGCTCAGCCTCGATAAAGCGCCAAAAATCAAAGCCACAAAAATTGACAAAACCGATTTCGCCAAGCGCTATGGCACCAACATCGGGCAGATGATGTATGAGCAAGCCATCAAGAAATCATTCGATGTGAAAGGCGCTGATGCTTTCAACCGCACACTTGAAGAAGTGTGGCCGCAATTGCGCGAAGAACTCAAAGCGATGATGCTTGACCCCACGGAGATGGCATCAATTATCTCATCAGCGGGCGGGCCCACCACGGCAACGGAACTGGGTTTGTCGCGTGACGTATGGCGCAAGGCCATGAAGCATGGACGCGATATACGTAATCGCTGGTCCTTTCTTGACCTTGCCGACGACGCAGGACTACTCGACGATTTTCTAAATAACGATCCGCAATAAGGAATCCAAAAATGGCCTCGGTCACGCTTCGTGATATCAAAAAAAGTTATGGCAGTGTTCAAGTCATCCACGGTGTGGACCTTGATATTGAGGATGGTTCCTTCGTGGTGCTATTGGGGCCGTCAGGCTGTGGCAAGTCCACTTTGCTGCGTTCTATTGCGGGTCTTGAAACCATCACATCGGGTGACATCAATATTGGCGAGCGCCGCGTGAATGACGTGCACCCCAAAGACCGCGACATCGCCATGGTGTTTCAAAACTACGCGCTCTACGCCCATATGAATGTGCGCGACAATATGAGCTTCTCCATGCAGCTGGCGAAAAAACCAAAAGCCGAGATTGATGAGAAGGTGACTTGGGCGGCGCGCATTCTGAATCTTGAAGCTTATCTTGAACGTTTCCCGCGTGAACTTTCCGGCGGGCAGCGCCAACGTGTGGCCATGGGACGCGCCATTGTGCGCAATCCGGCGGTGTTTCTGTTTGATGAGCCGCTGTCAAACCTTGATGCGAAACTGCGCGTGCACATGCGCACGGAAATTAAAGACCTGCATGAGCGTTTGAAGACCACCACGGTTTACGTGACCCATGATCAAATCGAAGCCATGACCATGGCGGATAAGATCGTGATTTTGAAAGATGGCGTGATTGAACAACAGGGCGCACCGCTCGAAGTTTACGACCGTCCCGATAATTTATTCGTGGCTGCCTTCATCGGTTCGCCCTCGATGAATTTGATCAAGGGCACCGTTCATAAAAACAAACTGCTCACCGCCGATGGTAGCAAGATTGATTTGCCGAAAAACCATAAGGCAACCGAAGGCCAAGACATTGTGTTTGGTGTACGCCCTGAACATTTGGAAGTGGGTGAAGGTCTCAGTATCAAAATATCTGTGACCGAACCTACAGGCCCCGAAATTCATATTTATGGTGATATGGGTGCCGATGAAATTTGTGCCGTGGTGCGTGAGCGCATCGAACTCAAGCGCGGGCAAATTCTGGGCTTGAAACCTATGGATGGCAAAATTCATTTGTTTGATGCCGCCAGCGGCAAAGCTATTCGATGAGTGTGGTCACCATATTGGGGGCAGGCGTCATGGGCTCTTCCATGTGCATGCCTCTGGTTGATGCCGGACATAAGGTCCGGCTGGTGGGTACGCATCTTGATCGACACATCATCGATAGCATTGGCGGCAATGGGTTGCATCCCAAACTCAATGTGACGATGCCTGCGACAGTCACAACATTTCACCACGATGATTTTGCGGCCGCGTTGAGTGATGACACGGATTTAATTTTACTGGGCGTCTCCTCTGCTGGTGTGCCCTGGGCCATTGATATGTTGGCCAAGGCCATGGGCAAACCTACACCCATTGTCATGATCACCAAGGGCATGAAGCCCGAGGCGACAAGCATGCGCGTGCTCCCCGACATCGTGGCCGAAGACTTAAAATCACGCCTCGGTTTTGAAATTGAAGTTGCAGCCATTGGTGGGCCTTGCATTGCAGGTGAATTGGCAGGGCGGCGTCATACCGGCACCGTGGTGGTATCGCGCGATGCAGCCTTGGCTGACAAGATCTCTGCAATGCTGGCTGGCCCCTATTATATGCCGCGCCCTTCAACCGACATGGTGGGGGTTGAGGTGTGTGCGGCGTTCAAAAACTTTTTCGCCATTGCCGTGGGCTGGGCGCATGGGCGACAAGAGCTGTTGGCGGAAACCCAGAACAAAGCCAAAAACAATAACGCGGCTGCCGTGTTGTTCGATCAGGCGGTGAGAGAAATGCTTCAGTTGACGGCAGCACTTGGAGGTACTTCAGAAAGTGTGTGGGGCATGCCGGGTGTCGGCGATCTTTATGTGACTTGCCAAGCCGGGCGCAATTCGCGGCTCGGAAATGCGCTCGGTCGCGGCCTTACCTATGCGCAAGCCAAAGATGGCCCACTCAAGGGCGAGACTGTTGAAGGTGCCGAACTTGGTGTTGCGGTGGCACCCTCCATCCACGGCATGATTGCCGCGGGCACACTTGAGGCCAAAAAAGTTCCATTGACTTTGGCGCTGTTGGCGGCTTTGACGCGCGACGTGCCCTTGGAACCCCCGTGGTCTGATTTGCATCGGAGTTAAACCATCATGGCAGCGGCAGACAGGCCCGAACGCGAGACTTATATTCCGCTGCCCGATGTTGATCTCGGACTTGAAATTCCGGTTGATCCGGAAGAACAATTGGCGACGCGTGCGGCGTGGCTCTATTTCGTCGCTGAAAATACCCAAGCACAAATCGGCAAGAAACTGGGCCTCACTCGCGTGCGCGTTAATCGTCTGTTGGCCCATGCGCGGCGTGTGGGGTTGGTGCAGGTCAACATCACGGGCAGGCTTGCAACCTCCATCAAGCTTGAAGATGAATTGAAGCGGCATTTTGGTTTGCAGGATGCTGTTGTGGTGCCCGCAGCAGCAGAGGGCGAGAAATTGCGCTCGGTCATCGCGGCGGCAGCGGGGCATTATTTGTCGCTGCAATTGAAAGACGGCATGTCGGTGGGTGTGGGTTGGGGGCAAACGCTTCGGCATTCACTGGCTTATGTGCCGCATCAAAATTACAAGCGCTTGTCGGTGGTGTCGCTCATCGGTGGGCTTACCCATTCATCCGCCGTGAACCCCCATGAAACCGCTTCACACCTTGCTGATATTGTGGGGGGACAATGCTATTATTTCGCAGGGCCCGCCTTCACCGACACGGAAGCCACGCGCGAAATTCTCATGAACCAACCCATGTTGCGCGACGTGTTTGAGCGCGGGCGCCAGGTGGACTTGGCGTTTTTGTCGGTGGGTGAATTGGGTAAGCACAGCACCATGGCCAAGCTGGGTTTGATTACGGCAGAAGAAGTTTTGACGTTGCAGAACGCCGGTGCGGTGGGCGATCTTTGCTCCCATTGGCTGGATGCGAAGGGGCAATTTGTTGAACATCCACTGAACCGTCGCGCCGTGGCTTTACCGCCGGAGCACCTCAAAAAAGTGCCGCGCGTGGTGCTGGTCTCAGGCGGCAAACACAAGGTGGTGATGATGCATGGCGTGCTATCGGCAAAGCTTGCCAATATCATTGTGACCGATGAAATCACCGCGCGGACTTTGCTGGATTTGAAATGAAAACGGAAGTTGTTCTTGGCATTGATGTGGGCACATCAGGGGTGCGCATTGCAGCACGTGATGCTGCGGGCGCATTAAAGGCCATGGTGACAGCGCCCATTGCTGCACCGCTCATAGATTTTGGACGCGCCTTACAAGACCCCACACTGTGGTGGGACGCCTTGCTTGAAGCCTTCAAAAAACTGAACCTTGAAGACCTACAGGTTTTGGCACTGGCCATCGATGGCACCTCCGGAACCGTGTTGCCCATTGATGTCGATGGCAAACCTTTGGGCCTCGCGTCGATGTATAATGATGTGGCGGAAGCTGAATTTGTACAACGTATCAAGGCAGAAGCACCGCCCGAAACCGCCGCCCATGGTGCCACTTCAGCTTTGGCGCGATTGTTACCCATGCAGCAAAATGCTGCACGTGTTTTGCATCAGGCCGATTGGTTGCTGGGGCGTATGTGTGGTCGCTTTGATGTGTCGGACGAAAACAATGCGCTGAAATCAGGTTACGATCCGGTGTCGCGTATGTGGCCCACATGGGTCACCAAAGTGGGCGGCGATATTGCAAAACTTCCTGAAGTTGTTGCGGCGGGAACGCGTGTTGGCACAATTCTTGGTGACGTGGCGGATCAATTGGGCCTGCCGCATGATGTTGCAGTGGTCGCAGGCACCACGGATGGCTGTGCAGGTTTTCTGGCATCGGGTGCCAAAGACGCAGGTGATGGTGTGACGTCGCTTGGCACAACGCTAACCCTCAAACTGCTCTCAGCAACGCCGGTGTTTGCACCACACTACGGCATCTACAGTCACCGCATTGGTGATCAATGGCTGGCGGGCGGTGCTTCCAACACGGGTGGCGTGGTGCTCAAACAATTTTTCAAATCGGAAGACATTGTGCGGCTTACGGCGTTGATGGATGCAAAGGTGCCCACGGGTCTGAACTATTATCCTTTGCCAAAAGTGGGCGAACGTTTCCCTATCAATGATGCAGCCATGCAGCCCAAGCTTTCCCCACGTCCGCCGGAGGATCATGTTTTCCTGCAAGCGTTGTTTGAAGGCATCGCTGATGTGGAAGCACTTGGCTACCAACGCTTAGCGGAACTTGGCGCTTCGCCATTGCGCAGCATTCGCTCTGCCGGTGGTGGTGCGGCCAATGATGTGTGGACGGCAATCCGTTTGGGCAAACTCAAGGTGCCTGCTTTGACGCCAGCAAGCGAACACGCGGCCATGGGCACAGCGCGCTTGGCTTGGCGGGGTATTGGCCATGATGCGTAGAATTTCAGGCTTACGCGAGGTCGCGCATGATTTTGATGCGATGCTGATTGACCAGTTTGGTGTCATTCATGATGGCCAAAAACTTTACCCCGGTGCAGCCGAGGTTTTGGCGGAACTGCAAGCGCTTTCCATTCCGGTTGTTATCATGACCAATTCCGGCAAGCGTGCTGCTGCCAATGTATCCCGCATTGTGAAAATGGGAATCCCACGTGAGCATTTTGTTGACTGCGTCAGTTCAGGCGAAGTGGCGTTTCAATCGCTTGATGTAAGCCGCGCCTTTTTGATTGGCAAAGACGGCGAAGACTATGGCTTTGACCCTGTTCAATTTGTCGAAAGGCCTGATGATGCCGAAGTCATGCTCATCCTCGGGTCCAATGCGCCGAAAACATCCTTGCAGGATTATCGAAAAATGTTTGAGGGCCTGTCACTACCTGCGATCTGCTGCAACCCTGATAAAGTGATGCTCACATCAAAAGGCCTGCAACCCGCCCCCGGTGCCATTGCCGCTGTCTATGAAGAGATGGGCGGCAAGGTCACGTGGATTGGCAAGCCCTATGCGGGAATCTATAGGCACGCCTTGAATCTGGTCGGCAACCCTCGACGCGTCCTCTGTATCGGCGACAGTGCCGAACATGATGTGGGTGGCGGGCGTGCGGCTGGCTTGAGCACGCTTCTGGTGCAACAGGGTGTGAGTGCGGCTGTTGCGGAAGACGAGCTTCATCCCAAGCCTGATGTCCTGAGCGCCGCCTTCAATTGGTAGGGCGCGAAAAATAATTTCCTAACCCCCTTGACAACGTTCCTGATATGTTCCATCTGTGCTTGCGATGGTTTTGGAAGGAGGGATCAGAGTTGCTAACTTATCAAATCTGCCAGAACCATGTGCAGCGCCTGCGGATGTTCGTTGAAGTAGCGAGTGTTCCCGGGAGCCGAGGGCAAGACCCTGGAGCAATAATGACTCCAGCGCACTTGAGGCCGAGCAACCCGCGCCGCGAAAGTGTGCGCCTCTGCAAGAGCGAACCCTGGGTGATTGCCGTATTGAAAAGATACGGAAATATAGATTTCCCACAAATTTCGGCACAAATCGCTGCGTTTCTAAAGTTGGGCTTCAAGCCAAGACAAAAACCGAAAAAGACACCATCGTATGCGGGCTTGAAGCAAGGAAGAGAAACATTCCCTCCTTTTTCTCTCATCCTGAGGTGCATCGCTTTTGCGATGCCTCGAAGGACGGGGCCGCCTTGAACTCCCTCACCGTCATCACTGACGTGATGCCACCTCTCCCGCAAGCGGGAGAGGAAAGCACAATCACCTATCTCCTCGCCCGCTTGCGGGAGAGGTGGATTGCGCTTCAGCGCAAGACGGAGAGGGGAATTTAAGACGAAACCCTACTTCTTCAACAACCACTCATGCTCTTTGGCATTGTTGAATTTCCATGTGCGCACCGGGCCTGCCATCACATTCAAGTAATAGAGGTCATAGCCATGAATGGTCGCGCAAGGGTGATAGCCTTTTGGCACCATGGTCACGTCGCCATCTTCGACGGCCATGGACTCATCCAGTTTGCGGTCATCGGTGTAAACCCGTTGGAAGGCGAAACCTTGGGGTGGGTTCAGGCGGTGATAGTAGGTTTCTTCGAGCTGCGATTCATGCGGCAGGTTATTCTTGTCATGCTTGTGGGATGGGTAAGACGACGTGCTGCCATTGGGCGTGATCACTTCGACCACCAACAGGCTTTCGGCGCGCTTGTCTTGTTCCGGCAGAATATTGCAGACGTATCGTGTGTTGGAACCGCTTCCCCGCGTTTCAATCGAAAGCTCATCAGGTGCAATCACAAAGGCTTCGGATTTTTTCTTGGCGGGTGCGGTGCAAATGTTGATGACGCAATCGGTTGTCGCGGTCACCGACCATTTCGCCCCCATGGGTACGAACACACTCCAAGGCTTGCCTTCAAACACATTCATGCGCTCGCCGATGACGCCAAAGGATTTGCCATCAACCTTCACTTCGCCCTTGCCGGAAATGAAAACAATGCAGGTCTCACGTTTGGCTTCAACACCTTTGGCGGTTTTACCGGGGCCGAGTTTCCACACATCGTGGCCAACATATTTCCACTTGGCCGATGCTGGTGAAACAGCAATGACTTTGCCGGATTTTTTAGATGGCTTGACGAGCAGTTTCGAGGGCATGGATCAATCTCCCAATTTCTGTTTAGCACGGCCTTCGGCCCATTTTTTATTGGCGGCAAGAACAGTGGGGCGCACCGACACTTCCGGAATACCCACATCCCACCAAGCTCCACCAGCGTCTGTCGAAATCATCGGATCGGTGTCGATGACAATAACAGTGGAACGATCATTTGATTTTGAATCGATCAATGCTTTTTCAAGTTCGGCAAGTGACGACACCTTCGATGCAATCGCACCCTGCGCGCGGGCATGGGCGGCAAAGTCAATCGCAGGGGATACTTCCTGTTTCACGTTGTAGTCATAAAGATTGTTAAAGCGTTCACCACCCGCTGCATGTTGCAAGCGGTTGATGCAGCCGTAGCCACGATTGTCGAGCAACACCAACGTGATTTTTTGACCGAGCATGACGGAGGTCGAGAGTTCCGAATTCATCATCATATAAGAGCCATCACCGATCATGACGACGACATCCTTGTCGGGCCGTGCCAATTTGATGCCAAGGCCGCCTGCGATTTCATAGCCCATGCAGGAGAAACCATATTCCATGTGATAGGAGCCGGGGAACGACGCCTGCCACAACTTATGCATTTCACCGGGCAATCCACCCGCTGCACACATGCCGATGACATCGCGGCCCAAAGCGCGCTGTACGGCGCCCACCACTTGCGCGTCCGATGGACGTTCAAGGTTAGAGGCCGCGGTATAAGTGTCAGCAATCTTGATCCAATCCGCGCGACCCTTGATGGCCTTCGCGGTCCAGCTTGTCGGTGCTTGCCATTTACCCAAATTGGCCGAGAGTTCTTCCAAACCAACTTTCGCATCGGCCACCAGTGGCAAGGCTTGATGCTTCGTGGCGTCAAAGCTCTGCGTGTTCAAACCAATGATGGTTTTGTCGGGGTTCTGGAAGATCGTCCATGAGGCTGTGGTGAAATCCTGCAACCGCGTACCAACAGCCAGAACCAAATCGGCCTCATCACAGACATCGTTGGAAGCGCCCGTTCCGGTGACACCAACACCACCCATATTCAGTTCATTGAGGAAGGGCAGGGATGATTTGCCGGCTTGCGTTTCCACAACCGGAATGCCGTGGGTTTTGGCGAATGCCGCAAGTGCCGCATTGGCTTCAGAATAGTTCACACCACCACCCGAAACGATGACGGGCTTTTTTGCAGCCTTGAGGGCGGCCACAGCGGCATCGAGTTCACCCTCATCAGGGCGTGGGCGACGGAAGGACCAGACACGTTCCTTGAAAAAACTTTCGGGGTAATCAAAAGCTTCGGCTTGCGTGTCTTGACAGAGAGCAAGTGTCACAGGTCCACATTCGGCAGGATCGGTCAACACAGCCATGGTGCGGTTCAGGGCGGGGATCAATTGCTCAGGCCGCATGATGCGGTCAAAGTAGCGCGACACTGGCTTGAAGCAATCGGTGACTGATACGGTGCCATCGCCAAAATCTTCGATCTGCTGCAACACGGGGTCAGGACGGCGTCCAGCAAAAACGTCTCCGGGCAACAACAACAATGGCAAGCGATTGACATGGGCAACAGCGGCGGCTGTGACCATGTTTAAGGCACCGGGACCGATTGAACTCGTGGCCGCCATGACGCGCTTGCGATTGGTGGCTTTTGTATAAGCGATTGCCGCCAGCGCCATGCTTTGCTCGTTTTGCCCGCGATAGGTTGGCAGCACATCGCGTACTTGAAATAGTGCTTCCCCAATGCCCGCCACATTGCCATGACCGAAGATGGCCCAGACGCCAGCAAAGATCGGCGTCTTCTTGCCATCGATCATCGTCATTTGAGCAGTGAGGAATTTCAACAGGGCTTGCGCCGTGGTCAGACGAATGGTTTTGGACATAACTGTAATCTCAATTCTTTACTTTGTGCCAAATGTTGACGAGGTTGCCAAACTTCGTGGCCATCATTGTGACGGCTGCTTCATCGCTGATGGCCCCACGCAACCATTCCTGTGCGGCTTCATTGAAAATTGTGCGGCCCACCGCGAAGCCTTTGACATGGCGCTTGCCTGCAACAGCGCGGAAGCCTTTTTCAAGTTCATCTTCCGGAGCCTCAAGACCAAGCAAGACAATGCCACGGCAATAGGGATCGTTTCTATCAATGCAATTGCCAATCTCATCCCAAGCCGCAGCGTCGGCCTGTGGTTCCAATTTCCACCAGTCGGGCTTGATGCCAAGGTCATAAAGCTCCTGCATGGCGCGGGCGATGGTGAAGCGATCAAGCGGACCATTTTTGCCGGCTATGATTTCAATCAACAACTCGCGACCCACCTTGCGGGCGGCTTCATAGAGCTGACGATACTTGACTTGCTGCTGGGCCTTCAGTTCCGGCGGATCATCGGGGTGGTAAAACGCCAGACACTTGATGCAATGATCAACCGGCCAATCCACAAGCCGCGAGCCCACATCTTGCGTGTGTTCAAATTCAAGTGGGCGTGACCCCGGCTTTTCCAACGGGCGGCCCACCCATAGTCCAAGTTTCGCTGCGTCAAACATGGCTTCGCGGCCATAGGTGTCATCCAGCAAAGTTCCAAAGCCAGGCTTGCCGCCGGAGACTTTTGCAATGGCCTGCATGGCCAAGCGTTTGAAGGGCGCGATACGATCACGCGATGCACCCAGCTTGTCTGCCATATCTTCCAACTGCTTGCGGTGGTCGATGGCAAAGGCAAGGAGGGACGGCCATTCACCGCGCCGCGTGGTGGCCCAATGGATGTGGTTCAAATCCTCATCCTTGCGCAGCGCCTTGTGCGGGCTGCCGTTCTTGAGGAAGTATTGTAACTCGGTCCACGTCAAATATTCCGGCGAGCATAGCAAGCGCGAAACCGCAAAGGCGCCACAGGCATTGGCCCAGGTGGCGCAGGTCTCGTGGGATTCACCCTTCAACCAGCCGCGCAGGAAACCTGACATAAACGCATCACCCGCGCCCAGCACATTGTAAACTTCGATGGGAAAGCCCTTGCCGACGATACCATCGTCGAGGGATGCCGGAATGACGTCGGGGTAAACCACGCAACCCATGGGGCCGCGCTTCAACACGATCACACCTTTGGACAGTGAGCGGATCTTGCGTAAGGCTTCAAGTGTGTCTTCGGTGCCGCCAGCGATGTGCACTTCTTCTTCCGTGCCGATGATCAAATCACAATCGGCGAGAATGGTTTGCAGGTGTTGGGATACTTTATCAGACTTGATGTAGCGTTCTTCGCCAGCCCCGTGTCCGGCAAGTCCCCAAAGGTTGGGGCGGTAATCGATGTCGATGATGATGGGGCGGCCAAGCTTTTTGGCAATGGCCATGGCCTTGCGCTGGGCAGCGTCGGTATTGGCTTTGGCAAAATGGGTGCCTGTTACCAATAAGCTTTTGGACTGCGCGATGAAGGCTTCATCGACGTCATCTTCGCAAAGAGCGGAGTTGGCGCAATTGTCACGGTAAAAAATCAAGGGAAAAGTCTTGTCGGATTCGACCGATAACAGCACCAGAGCAGTCAGGCGTTGTGGGTCCGTCGTAATGCCTTGGGTGGACACGCCTTCCCTTGTCATTTGCTCGCGTACAAAGCGGCCCATTTGTTCATCACCCACCCGGGTGATGAGGCCGGATTTCAAACCCAGACGCGCCGTGCCGATTGCAATGTTGGAGGGTGAGCCACCAACGGATTTGGCGAATGACGTAATATCCTCCAACCGCGAGCCTATTTGCTGGCCGTAAAGGTCAACCGAGCAGCGGCCCATGGTAATAACGTCAAGTGTTGTTGCCGCGTCCGATGACATTACGGACCTCCTCTAAATTCAATGTGGAATTTGGCTATAAAACAATAATTCCATTTAACAGTCAATATGGAATTTTTATTCCAATTGAGGATTTATCGGGTTTTTTGCCGTTCGGCGACGGCGACTGTGAGAGTCATCGCCAAAGATAAGGTGGCAGCCATCGAGCGGAAGCCTTCAAAATTAGCTTCTTGAATTTCAAACCACAGGCTTGAAATGGTCGCAAGCGGTGAAAAAGGAGAATCGGTAATGGCAACAACCGGAATTTTGCGCTGCGCCGCCTTTTGCGCCAAGGCCACAGTTTCTGAGGCATAAGGTGTAAAGCTAAATGCGAGAATGCGATCCTCTGGGGTGGCGAAACTCAAATCCTCCGCCGCCAATCCGCCTACCGCATCAATCAACATATTGCGCACACCTAATTTGCCGAATGCATAGGACATATAAGAGGTGAGCGGGAATGAACGCCGAAGCCCCAACAGGTAAATTGTATTTGCCTCAGCGAGCATGGTAACGGCTTGTTCTAACTGTTTGGAGTCCAACTTGTTGCGCAGATCAGTGATGGACTGCACAGAGGCGTCGCTAAAGCCATCAAATATGAGGCTGGCTTTGGACTCGCCACGGGCGTGGCCGCGCAATTGTTCGATGCGCTCGTCATAATTCAAAACGCGGTCACGCAACCGCGAACGGAATACATCCTGCAAATCGGAAAAGCCTTGATAACCCAAAGCTTGTGAAAAACGGACCAGCGTTGAAGGTTGCACATCAGCATTCTGCGCAATTGAGGCGACGGTGCCAAAGGCAATCTCATCAGGGTTCTCAACGGCGTAGGTCGCAACCTGCGTCAAGCGCTTGGGCAATTCAGCCGCGCGCTCAACGATCAAGGCTTTAAGGGTTGCAAAATCCCGCGGTGCAAGTTCATCAGACATAGAAAAGAGTGAACCACAGGACGTTCCATGCAGCAAGCTAAATGGAATGAATGTTCCACAGCTTCAGTTGGTTTTGAGTGCGTCTCGCATTTTCCGCACCAGTGCGGCGCGGCCCTTGGCGTCGGCCACTTGTTTGAGTTGGCCCTCAATGTCCATGATGAGATTCTGCAAGTCGTTGTTCCAATCGGTGTGGGCAACCATGTCAGGGTCAATGCGTGGCTTGGTTTCAAGTTCGACAAGTGCGCATTTATCTGCCGTGAGATCAAACACATCATCTAAGCGTGGGCGCAAGATGCAATCATCCGGCACCATGCCTTTGAGATTAGCGGCGAGCGCTTGTTGCGGCTCATCTTCGCCGTGGGTGAGGAAGAGGGACTTGGCGATGGGCAAACGTTCTTTCAGCCACTGCACCAATTCGGGGCCATCAGCGTGGCCTGAATAATCATCGAGTTTGCGGGTGGTTGCAGCAACGTTGATCACTTCACCCATAATTTTAACCTGGGTGGCGCCATCTTCAAGTTGGCTGCCGAGTGAGCCTTTGGCTTGGAAGCCCACGAGCAAAACTGTTGTTGATTTTTGCCACAGGCGATTGCGCAAGTGATGGCGAATTCGACCTGCTTCTGCCATGCCGGAAGCGGAAATGATGATATGAAAACCTTTGAAGCGGTTCAGCGCCTTTGAATCTTCAACACTCTCGGTCGCACGGACAAAGGGCGATGCAAATGCCTTGGCGAGGTCGTGGCCATTCTCCATTTCCTCGGCGTGTTTCCTGAAAATGGTTGTGGCTTTGCTGGCAAGTGGTGAGTCGATGAAAATGTTGGTCTGCGGTGCCATCTTGTGGTCCATGACATAAACCAGATCGGTGACAACCTCTTGCGTGCGTTCAACAGCGAAAGACGGAATGAGCATCACGCCACCACGGGCCGCGGCGTCCTTCAATTCCTTTGCCAACAGCTCACGACGCTTTTCTGGCGAGCGCTCGAGACGGTCCCGTGCGCCATAGGTGGATTCACACACGACATAGTCCCAATCGGTCGGGCCTTCAGGGTCGCGCTCCAGCAATTTGGTATCAGGGCCAATGTCGCCGGAGAAAAGGAGGCGGATGGGCTTTTTACCCTGTTGTTCGATTTCAGTTTCGATGGAGGCTGAGCCTAACAAATGACCTGCGTTCCAATAACGCATGCGAATGCCGGGGGCCGGTGAGAACCAAGATTGATAGTCGTAGCTTTTCATCAGCGCGACAGCCGCAGTTGCATCTTCCAATCCGTACATTGGTTCGATTTCTGGCAAACCTTTTCGGGCATTGCGTTCGTTTAGCTTCTTGACTTCCATTTCCTGAATGAAGCCAGAGTCCGGCAACATGATTGCGCATAAATCTTTGGTGCCATGGGTGGTGTGGATGGTTTTGTTGAAACCTTGCTTCACCAGTTTGGGCACAAGGCCTGTATGGTCGATATGGGCGTGAGTGAGTACGAGTGTTGTTATCGTTTTGGGATCAAATGGAAAGGGGCGGTAGTTTAGCTCTGTTTCCGTGCGGGCACCTTGAAACATGCCGCAATCCACCAGCACTTTTGCGCTGTCAGTTTCGATCATGTAACAGGAGCCAGTTACGGTGCGCGCAGCGCCGTGGAACTTTAATTTTACGGTCATTGGTTTTCGTCCTTTGGAATATAGAGGCCCGCTTGAAGAAGTGCATCCCAAGCTTGCTCTGGCGTATCCACCATCGTGAACATGTCGAGATCACGCGGGCTTATCAATTTTGTGTCAGCGAAATTCTTGAAGTTGATGGTGGTGTTCCAAAATTTTGAATCAAAGAGTACCACTGGGAGCGGCTTTGTCATTTTTCCTGTTTGCCGCAACGTGAGCAATTCGAACAATTCATCCATCGTGCCAAAGCCACCGGGGAAAACCACCAAGGCAGCGGCGCGCATGGCAAAGTGCATTTTGCGCATGGCAAAATAATGGAAGCGGAATGTCAGGTCGGGCGTTGAATAAGCATTGGGTTCCTGCTCATGTTGCAGCGTAATGTTATAGCCAACTGATGGCGCATCAGCTTCATAAGCGCCACGGTTTGCGGCTTCCATGATGCCGGGGCCACCGCCTGTGGCGATCACATTGTAGAGGGGCTTTTGTTTATGCTTCGCACCGCCGCGCTGGGAACAGAGTTTTGCGAAACTTTGCGCGCCCTCATACCAGCCCGTGCCTTCACCTTCTTTCACGCGTGCCGAGCCAAATACCACAACCGTGGTTTCAACGCCCCAGGCACGTAAATGCTCTTCAGCTTTCTGGTATTCCAACTGAAAGCGAATGCCGCGCGTCGAATCGCCTAAGATGAAATCAGCATCGGCGGCTGGCAAACGATAGGCGGGGGCGGCCATTTGTGGTTTATTAGAAGGGTGTGAAGCCACGACTTATTCCTGTTTCAAGACTTGGTAAGGTTGAAGCATTGGATTAAAGTCCGTCCCATAGCAAGTTCAGGTCTCAGAAAAGGTTGAATATGGCAAAGTCCTTCGCGTCGGCATTCCAAGTTTTGGATAGCAAAAACTTCAAACTCGCCGATTGTGACCCGCGCGATAAATGCGGGCTGGAAGACAAGGACAAGGTCAAAGCCAGCACCGCCGAAGACGCCGTGGCGATCGATGAATTGCAAAATCGGCTCTATGCCGAGGGCAAACGCGCGCTGCTGGTGATTTTGCAGGGCATCGACTGTTCTGGTAAGGACGGTACTGTGCGGGCCGTGTTCAACACGTGCGGCCCGATAGGTGTGCATCAATCGTCTTTTAAGGCGCCTTCAGCCGAAGAGCTTTCACATGATTATCTCTGGCGGGTTCACAAGGTTTTGCCGCCTAAGGGCATCATCGGAATTTTCAATCGCTCGCATTATGAAGATGTGCTGGTCGTGAAAGTGCGGGGTTTTGCGTCACCTGAAGCAATTGAACAGCGCTACGACGAAATTAACAACTTCGAGAAAATGCTCTCCCAAAACGGCGTAACTGTTTTGAAGTTCATGCTGAATATCTCCAAAGACGAACAAGCGACCCGACTCAAGGAGCGGGTGGACGACCCCGCAAAGCGTTGGAAGTTCAACCCTGGGGATTTGGAAGATCGGAAGTTGTGGGATCAATATATGGCGGCCTATGAAGTGGCCATAAAACGCTGCTCAACCGATTCTGCCCCTTGGCATGTGATCCCGGCCGACAGAAATTGGGTGCGGAACTACGTCGTCGGACGCATTGTGAGAGAAAAACTGGAAGCGATGAACCCTCAGTTTCCAGAGCCAAAAGGCTGGGATCCTAAGGTAATGGAGATCATTTAGTCGAGCAGAGATCAGAGAATGAAGGAGTTAAGTGGGATTTTTTCAGCCATTTTGGATGGCGATAAAAAACTGCTTAATATAATGTTAAGGATGATGTCGTACGACGATTACTGGTTGCGTTGCATCTTGGATACAGTTCGAAAGATTCCTGAAAGAGTTGCTTGACACCTGAAGTGGTGCACGTCTAAATGGCATTCGGTACTAAATATTAAATAAAGGGGCTTAGCTTTATGAAGAAAATCGTCGCACTTGCTGCCGTCGCAGCATTGTTTGCAAGCACGTCAATCGCTGGCGCTGCTGGACTTGCCGAAATCACATCGTCTTCGGGCAAAGTTCTGGTTAACCAAGGTGCTGGCTTCGTTCCAGTTGCTGGTATGATGTCGTTGAACGCTGGTGACTCCGTTATGGTTGGTGAAGGTGCGCAAGCCCAGATCAGCTTTGCAACGGGTTGCACAGTAACAGCTGGTTCGGCTTCGGTTACAACGATTTCTGACGTTGCTCCTTGCCAAGCTGGTGAAGACATTGGTTCAGTAGGCTCCGTATTCGTTCAGCCAACTGCTGCTCCAGCTGCCTTGCCTTTGCTGCCATTGATGTTGGTTGGCGGCGTTGTCGTCGGCGGCGGTACTTTTGGTTGTGACTGGCGTTTTCGGTGATGGCGATGATGGCTGCCGCGTAAGCGCTCCTGCACTTTAATTCAGCTTTGGCTTTAAGTTAATTTGTCGAAGCACGTCCTGTGGACACACGGGGCGTGCTTTTTTGTTCGGGACTGCTGCAAAATTGAGTAAATAGATTTACTCAAGTGGGACGGGTGTGACCGATGAATGCAAGCATGCAAGATACAAATTTTGAAAGGTTGTGGGCGATTGGCATTGGCGTTTTTGCGGCGCTGCTTTTGGTCGTCGGACCAATACAAGTGGTTTTTCCGGCAATTGAAACGCTGCTCGTGTTTGTTTCGCTCGTTTTATTGGGGGGCTCGGCATGGCGGTTGCGAAATGGCTTGCCATCGCGGGCCGCGTTTTGGGCGCTGGTGTTATTCAGCGGTGGCTTATTGCTTTTGGGCGCGCAGCTTATTCCTCTTCCTGCTGAAGTCTGGACTGCACTTCCAGGCCGACAGGTCGTCCTTGATACATTCTCTGCCGCGAAAATTATGCCCGGATATGCGCCATTTTCAATGGATCCCGAGCTTACACGAGGCGTCTTGCTTTACATTGTGCCAAGCATTGCTTTGTTTTTTGCGTCGCTTTCGATCAAACCAGAGTGGCGCGGCCGCGTGATGTTTGTTTTTCTTTTAGCTGCTGTTCTTTGTGCTTTGCTGGGGCTGGTGCAGCGTTTCCAAGGTGGAAATAGTTCGTTCTTTCTTTTCCCAGACAACAATGCGGACCCTTACGCAAAAGGAACATTTCTCAACCGAAATTTCTTTGCAGCACAGCTCTATTGCGCTGTCCCAGTCGTCATTGCCTTTGCTGTGGAGGCCATGTCGGGCCGCAGTTTAAGCAAATATGTCGCCGCATTTTTGTATGGAGGAATATTTGTAACAATTATGGCCGCACTTGGTGCTGCGGGATCTCGCACCGGTCTCGGCCTGGGCATGCTGGCAGTAGTGTTGTCCTGTGGATTAATTTGGCGAGGCCGCAATAAAAATGTCAATGCTGCAAGCTTCACCCGTTATGTGCTTCCCCTCGCTTTCATCGCTATTCTTTTGTTGGCGCAGTTTGGCCTTGTCGCTCTGCTTCGCATTGCGCAATCCGACACGGCCAGTGACCTTCGTAGCGCCATCACACCCACAACGATCGAAGCGATACAAGCCTATTTTCCACTCGGTTCAGGCTTTGGTAGTTTTGTACCAGTTTACAAGCTGTTTGAGCATCCGGATCAATTGATACCTCAGTTTGTAAACGCCGCTCATAATGATTGGCTCCAGCTTGCACTTGAGGGTGGCCTACCAATGATCATCCTATTGGCTGGATTTGTCCTGTGGTTTTTGACTGCGACCCTCAGTGTTTGGCGCAAAGGTAATGAGTCGCTTGAGGATTCGCTATTGCGCGCCGCCAGCATCATCATCTTCTTGTTGTTGCTTCATTCGGTTGTTGACTACCCGCTCCGCACCCGAGCACTTATGGGGCTGTTTGCTATTTCATGTGGATTTTTGGCTTATGGCGTTCATTTCCGGCCCATGCGTCGGAGGCAGCAGTCAAGTCGAACTGAGGTTCTTCAAGCGACCACGGCACAGATTAGCCCTCGGCCAGAACGAACTTCGCCTTATTTTGTCAAAAAAGGCGATGGACCGCACCAATGATCTTTTGCGCTATTCGTATGCCTTAGAATCCCCCAAGTCTTGCGCCAATCGTAGAACTGGGTGGGGGCAACTATGGGTCTAGATTATTCATTTTGTATGGCATTGAGGCTGGGTTGTCATGATTGACTTGCACAGCCACATTTTGCCCGGCGTCGACGATGGCGCACCTGACCTCGAAACAGCTCTCGATATGGCGCGAATGGCTGTTGATGACGGCATAAAAGTTATGGCCGCGACGCCGCATTTTATGCCAGGCCTTTACGACAATGAGGCCAACGATATCAGGTCGCGGATCGCGTTATTCAATCAGCAATTGGGTGACGCAGGCATCGACCTGCATATCGTTGTTGGTTGCGATGCGCATATCAGACCGGATTTTCTAAATTGTCTTCGCGATGATACGTTGTTGCGCATCAATGATAGTCGGTATGTGTTGTTCGAGCCGCCACATATTACATTGCCTCCCCGTCTGGATGAATTGCTCTTTAACGTGCAAATGGCTGGCTATGTTCCTGTTCTCACCCATCCCGAACGGCTGAAGTGGATTGAACAGCACTACAGTGTGTTCCAAGCTTTGGCTCAACAAGGGGTTTGGATGCAAATTACTTGCGGCTCACTTACCGGACGATTTGGCAATCGGCCAAAGTACTGGGCAGAGCGCATGCTAGCCGAAGGTATTGTTCATATTCTTGCCACAGACGCCCATAATTTAACATCACGCCCGCCATCCATGGCTAGTGCATTTGCGAGAGCGCAATCAGAAGTGGGATTGGACGAGGCCAACAATCTCGTGCTAATACGACCTGTAAATATTCTTGATAATCAACCTGTTGAATTATCGCCGCCAATTGTTGTCTCAAAGACATCTAATGACCAGCCTACATCGCGTTGGCGTCGTTTGTTTCGAGGTGTTTAAATGTACGAAATAGCCCGTAGGTCGCTAATATTTTATGTGCAAATTCTTGCTCTAACCTTGCTTGGCGCGCTCTTGGCTGGCTGCAGCGGAGGTGGACTGAGTAATTCGCCAACTGCAAAACTCGAGCAAGGATCGTTTACCGATGTCGGTGGCGGACAATCGACTGTTATAAAAGGTGCAGCAGCTGCGAGTGCGCAGAAAATTTTTGCTGCAAATTCACCTGAAGGCGGAAATGATGAAGACTACAAAATTTCTGCTTTGGACGTCGTCGAAATTACTGTGTTGAACGTTCCAGAATTGACTCGTGTCGTACAGGTGAGCTCGTCTGGCACAATTACTTTGCCGCTGATTAAAACTGTGCGAGCAGCTGGTCGTACGCAATCGCAACTTGAAAAAGATATTGCGAACAAGTTGGATGCCAACTACTTGCAATCTCCACAAGTGTCGGTCTTCGTCAAAGAGTACAACAGCCAAAAAGTAACAGTAGACGGCGCAGTTCTCAAACCCGGCATCTTCCCAAAAAGCGGAAACATGTCGCTCTTGCAGGCTATTGCTTTAGCCGAGGGTCTCAACACTGTTGCTGATCCAACAGCTATCCTCGTGTTTCGGACTGTCAATAACAAACGCATGGCGGCCCGCTTTGACCTAAAGCAAATTCGGAGCGGTCAAGTGAATGATCCAACTTTGCAGGCCGGTGATATTGTGATGGTTGATGAATCTGCCACACGAACAACACTGCGTGACATCTCAAGCGCCATGCCATTGACGGGCTTGTTTTCTCTTTTGGCATTGTAGGTATAAAAACACGATGGATAACGTTAACCCATACAACCCACAGCAACGAGGACAAGGTGGTGCCGTGGTGCCAACGGGGTATGCCACGGGCATACCTGCCGAGTATCGCTATGAAGGCAATCCTTATCCAAATTACCCAACAGAAACGATGTTGGAGCCGCAAGGGTTCGATTTCTATAAATACCTGCGCATCGCCATAAAACATCGTTGGCTCATTGTTGGAACGACTTTGACTGCGTTACTTCTGGCGGCAGTCTTGACCTTTCTGATGACGCCAATTTTTCGTTCGACGACGAGCATTCAAATCGATCGTGAAGCGATGAATGTGACAGGCAATGATGGTTTGCAACCGAAAGAAGGCAATACAGGCTTAGAGTTCTATCAAACTCAATATGAGCTTTTAGCGAGCCGTTCACTTGCAGAGCGCGTGGTCTCCACGCTCAATCTCGCAGCTGATGAAGGGTTGACGACTGACAACTCTCCGTCATTGTTCGGCACTCTGAAGCAATTGGTTCTTGGGGCGGAACCGACGCAAGAAAAAGAAGTCACGCTTGAAGAAAAGACCAACAAAGTTGTTGAACGCGTACTGCGGTCACTTTCAATTGCGCCTGTACGAGGGTCGCGTGTTGTCAAAGTCAGTATTGATCATACAAATCCGGAATTGGCCCAAAGAATGGCGAATGGCTATGCTGAGGTGTTCATCGCTGACAATCTAGATCGGCGTTACGACGCATCATCCTATGCACGTAAATTTCTTGAAGAGCGCATTCAACAACTCAAAGTGAGACTGGAAGATTCAGAACGGCAACTCGTCAAGTATGCCGAAGATCAAGGTATCATCAACCTCGAAGACAACAAGACACTTGCAGGGACTGATCTTGAGGCTATCAACGTCAAGTTGGCCGAAGCGCGCAATGACCGTTTGAAAATGGAACTGTTGTGGAAGCAAGCCCAACAGACGAATGGTCTAGGATTACAACAAATACTTGATAGCGATGCCATCAAGGCAAATCGAAAGCTGCGGACTGAACTCGCAGCGGAATATCAACAGAAGCTGGGTATCTTCAAGCCAGCGTTTCCTGCTATGGTCCAACTCCGCAACCAAATTAAAGAGCTAGATCGACAAGTTGAATCTGAAGTGCAGTCAATTAAAGACTCGATCGAATCCCAATATGAAGCTGCGAAAGGACAAGAAGAAGATCTTCTCTCTCAGCTTGAACAAACCAAAACGGAAGTGGTTGATCAGCGCGGCAGAAGTATTCAGTACAATATCTTGCAGCGCGAAGTTGATACCAACCGTACGCTGTATGATGGATTGCTTCAACGCTATAAGGAAATAGGCGTATCGGGAGCGGTTGGCACCAACAATATTTCAATTGTCGACAAGGCTACATTGCCTGAATTTCCACGCTCACCAAATTTAATACGCAATCTAGCTATTGCATTTGTTCTAGGACTTTTGGGTGGTGTATTGGCGGCTCTTGGACTCGACTATCTTGATGACACATTTAAGTCGCCTGAAGAAATTGAGCAACAACTGGGCATGTCAGTCATTGGCATTGTGCCCAAGCCGCGACCCGGCACCACCATTGACGAAGAAATGTTTGAGCCTCGATCGGGTGCCGCTGAGGCGATCAGGTCACTTCGTACGGGGTTGCAATTTGCAACGTCCGATGGTCTTCCGCGCACGATGGTGGTGACGAGCAGTAAGCCATCAGAAGGCAAGACAACAACGACAATTGCACTCGCAAAGTCGCTCGCTGATCTGGGTATGAACGTGCTTTTGATTGATGGCGATTTGCGAAATGCTTCGATCCACAAACGTGTTCGGTGCAGCAATGAAGTTGGCCTAAGTAACTATCTGACGGGTTCGAAAATGCCCGAAGAAGTGGTTCAGGATATTGGCATCAACCGATTGGTGGTCATGACATCTGGGCCGTTGCCACCAAATCCGGCGGAATTGTTAGCTGGCCCAAAAATGCTCTCCCTCCTCACGTTGGGTGCCGAGTCATTTGATGTTGTACTGATTGACGGACCGCCTGTGATGGGCTTGGCTGATGCACCTTTGCTGGCAAGTATCACGCAAGCAACAATGCTTGTTGTCGCTGCAAATGAAACACGACGCAGTGTGGTTAAGGTGGCTGTTCGGCGGTTGCGCTTTGCAAAAGCCAATATCATAGGCGCACTTCTGAGTAAATTTGATGCAAGTCAAACAGGATATGGCTATGGCTATGGAGACTACGAATACCATAGCTACGGCGTAAAAGAACTGTCAGCCCCAGGAAGCTGATGATGATTGAACGCGACGCATTACAGATTGCACTCGAACTGTTTCGTAGCCCACTACAAGTTCGATCAGTCCAGCGGTTGCCGCTCCCGAAGGGCGTGTTGCAAGTCATTCGGATCGCAGCAGGTGATGAATTGGATGAAAGGGTTATTGAAGCAACCTTTGGATGGAAAGAGCCAGATGTGCGTGCTGCTGCAGTTTTTTTTCTCCAACAAATTCTGTTTGAGAAAGGATCAAACCCATTTCGATTGCTTGGTCTTTCGCACGATGCGAATTTGGAAGACCTTAAAAACCATAAGCGGGCGCTGTTGAAATGGCTGCATCCGGACCGTAACGTCAACAAGTGGGAAAGCGTTCTCTTACAACGCGTCATTGGCGCCTCAAACATCGTAACGAAAACTTTTGAAGGAAAAGCTCGCGGTTTGGCAACCGAATTAGCCTCAGCGGCAACACCACCAGATTTACTCCAGCCGAAACAGCGGCGAAATGCGCGTCGAGGTATGGAAACTAAGAAGTATAGAAAGTCGATTGATCTGCACGGTCATTTCTTCTCCTTCTTGAAACGCACTGGTATTTTGGTTGTGGCTGTTGCGGTCGCATTGCTTGGCCTGCAAACTTTTGCAAAGCCCGATGCTCCCCAGCAATTTGTAGGGTTTGCACGAAGTATGTTTGCCTGGATTTACTAAGATTTTAATGCTAGAGTGAAAAGATTATGTTTGAACTGCAAGACCATCAAAGCGTTCCAAAAGCCGGCAATCGATTTGCCGGGCAACTTGTGTTGGCGTTGTCTTTCATAATTTCAATGGTTCTGGTTGCTTGGATTTTGCTCGCAAACTTTTTGCAGTCAAATGACAAAATAGAAATTTTACCAGCAGGCATGTCCCCGGAAAAAGCCGATAGCTTTCTGAGGGGGTTGGATGAAGGAAGGCGGGCTTTGTTTGCCGAACAGTTGCGAAACGAAATTCAAGCGCGACCACTCGATCCAGAACCGATTAAGAAGCTCGCGGCACTTGCGCAGACGGGATCAAACGTTTCCGAAGGCGACGACTTGGTGATGCTCGCGGCCAACCGAGTTTGGCGTGATGTCGCCTTGCAAAGTAGTGCACTGAATTTGGAATTGGAAAAAAAGCACTATGCTGCTGCAATTAGTAGATTGAATATTGTTTATTTTACGCAACCTAACAAACATCCGGACGTATTGAATATATTTGCAGGTATGACGGCTCCTCAAAGTTTCGAAGCATTGGTGGAGGCGATGGCGAAGAAACCAAAATGGAGATTGGCATTTTTGCAAAATTTAATTGCAAATCCAAAAACCAGTATCGATACAGTTTATGCTCTGTTTTCGGCAATGCGCAAAGCGGGAGCCCCTCCCACCCAAGATGAACTTCGAATATTTCTTCAAAGACTCGTAACTACAGGAGCGGAAGACAAAGCCTATTTTGTTTGGCTTGATTCTCTCGGTCCAGAAAGCCTACCCAAGGCGGGGCTCCTTCACGATGGTGGATTTGATTTGCCAGTAAACAATCAGTTTTTTTCTTGGACGTATGATAAGATGCCCAATGTTGAGGGTCGCATTGCGTCGCGGTCTCCGGGGAGCGTTGATAAAGTAT
>CAVZXJ010000014.1:0-20768 GCA_963779145.1 uncultured Alphaproteobacteria bacterium | reverse complement strand
ACGTTGCCGTAAGGCAAATATCGGATCAAGAACTGTCCCAACGCTTTTTGACATTTTGTCCAGCGACCGCGTAGCCAATGGAGAACGCGTATCTTTCCCAATTCCTACAAAGCAAGCGCGATCGGTTTCAAATTCCAAATCCCCAACTGACTGCCCCTGAAACAACATGAATTGCGCGACCCAGATCTCTGCTTCACCCGGTGATCTTCGGCGGCGCGTTGCCAAGAGTGCCTGATGTTCAGCAACATATTCAGTTTCTACGAACATTTTAGAAAAAGCAGGGTGCGCAATGTCGGCGGCTTGTGGCGCAAGGACCAACTCCATGTAGGACGTCACATCAATATCGCGGGATACCAGTCCGTTGTTTGAAATGGTGATCCGCCTTACCTCTGCATTGTCCTCTGGTGAAACAACGCAGTCTAATGTTGTTGTGAACACGCCATCTGTGCGAGCAAACTCAGCTTTGTCTTCAGTGAATGTCACGTTGTAGCTGTCTGCTTCTGTCGCTACGGGCATGTAACCAGCAGACCAAACCTTCCCTGACTTGATGTCGCGTACATAGAGGAATGAACCCCAATCATCACGCACACTGTCTTCCCGCCAGCGCGATATGGCGAGACCTTTCCATGTGCTATAGCCGCCACCTGCTGCTGTCAGCATGACATGATATTCACCATTTGAAAGCAGATGCGTTGCGGGAGAGCCTTGCCCCGGCGAATGAAATACGCGCGCTGACGGAAGTGACTCTTCGCGCAACACTGCACCCGACGAAACCTCTTCACTTCGCGCATGGGTAATCGGGACGTTTCTCGAGGCTCTTTCCTGTAACAATAGCTCGGTCGCGCGGATCATTGGCTCAGCATGAAACTGATCGCGCATTTCACCATTTTTTACCGCATTGAAAATTGCAACAATGGTCATGCCTTGGTGGTGGGCGAAATAGGCTTGCACCACTGAAACGGTTTGACCTTTACGTAAACGAGACGGCGTGTAATCCAACGCTTCATAAAATCCGAAGTCACCTCGGGCACCTTCTTGTTGAAGTCGCATGTAGTTTTGCGCAGCAGCACAGGGTGCAACCATGGCCGCCAATCCAGTCGCATATGGCGCAATCACGGTGCTGCTTGCCAAGCCCCGCTTCAAACCCAAGCCCGGAACACCGAAATTTGAATATTGATAGGTGAACTCGATATCTCTCGCATTGAATGCGGATTCAGAAATACCCCACGGAATGCCCCGTTCATTTCCATAGCGAATTTGCCGATCAACAATGAGATGCGCCGTTTGGTCGAGCAAACTGGCACTTGGCGCCCGCATGACGAGTGACGGCATGAGATACTCAAACATCGAACCCGACCACGAAACCAATGCAGCACCGCCTTTCACGGCAGTAACAGTGCGCCCCAAACGAAACCAATGTCGTGTGCGCAAATCTCCCTTTGCAATTGCAAAGTAACTGCCAAGCCGCGCTTCAGAGGCCAGAAGATCGTAACAACTTTCGTCACGCATCGATTCAGCCACACGGTAGCCGATCGACAACAAAAGCCGCTTGGGATCAAGCAGAAAGCCAAACTCCATGGCCATTGCGTTCTGCTTCATTTCAGCCACGAGAACCAGCAAACGTTTTTTCAGCGCCAGCTTGTCAACCGACACATCTCGGAAATGACTCTCGATCGTCGTGCGCAAACTATCCGCCCATTGCAATAGATTTGCGGAATGAGCGGTGCTCACATCGCCGTCAATTTTCAAAACGGTCGCGTGAATATTGGCAGCCTGTAAACCGAATTCCACCATTCTCAAAAGTATTGTTTCTGGCGCAGTTGCAGCTGATTTGAGAGATCTGCGCAAATCTGCAATTTGCCGTTCAAGTTGATTGCGCATAGGCCGCAACACACGGCGATCATCAGGCAAGGCGCTTAAGTCTTCGCCCAGAATATCAAGAATGTCGGCAATGCCATCCAAGCTGAACTTCGCGTCGGCTGGTTGAATCATCCAATGTGAGCAATAGTTGGATAAGGCAATCAAGTGCCCCGCCAAATTTCCACTATCAACAGTCGAAACATATTTGGGTTCAAGCGGACGCAGGTCAGTTGTGTCATACCAATTATACAAATGTCCGTTGTAAGTTTCGAGGCGTCGCATCGCGGCAAATGTCACCTCAATTTTAGCAACTGCATCGGCCAGTCCTAACCAGCCAAATTCTCGTGCACTGGCGATTGAAAGAAAATACAGCCCGATATTTGTGGGCGATGTGCGGTGAGCGACCAGTGGTTTGGGCTGCTCTTGAAAATTATCAGGTGGCAGGAAGTTATCTTCATTTGTCACAAACGTTTCAAAATACCGCCATGTACGCCTTGCTACTAAACGCAAGATTTTGCGATCAGCAGGTGAAGTTGCAAGCGCATCCTCCAACTTTGGTGAGAGACTCATCCTGAATGCAATTGCGGGTGCCAATAACCATGCGAAAGCAAACGGCATGACGACCAACCAATTGCCACTAACAGCGGCAACCGATAAAGCAAGAAAACCAGCTACCACACTTGCTGCCATGAGGCTGTAATTATGCAGCAATCCGGGTTTGTGATTGGCTTCACTTTGCGCAGCCGTCGTCCACTCCAACATGTTTTTATGGCTTATGATCAAGCGGTATAACGTGCGAAAAATCGCATCGATCATCAATCCAGCTTGGTGGCCAAGAAACAATAGATTTGTAGCCGTTAAGGCAACCACCAGGCCGAAATCTTCCAGCCATGCTTTCACACGACTTGAAATGGTAATCGGCAAGCTTCTGGGAATTGCGCCAGAAAATACGGGAAGCATGGGCGGGACAAATGAAAGCAAAACAATGAACATCGTCCAAAGCGCGGCAGTCGTCAGTTGCAAAAATAGCCAGCCGATAGACAATGCAAAAATTGTTGTTATGGGCACAACCGAACGACGTAAATTGTCGAACATTTTCCAAAGCCCGAGTGCTGGAATGGCTTTCGTCGGTGCTCCAAACATCCAAGGCAACAATTGCCAATCACCCCGCGTCCAGCGGTGTTGCCGCGCCGCTGCCACACCATAACGTTCAGGGAACTCTTCGACCACTTCAACGTCAGTCACCAGCGCCGAACGCGCAAAAACACCTTCGAATAAGTCGTGACTCAACATGCTATTTTCAGGAATTTTATGAGCCAACGCATTTTCAAAAGCATCGATGTCGTAAATGCCTTTGCCGGCAAATGATCCTTCGCCAAATAAGTCTTGATAGACGTCAGACACCGCAAACACATATGGATCGATACCGCGCGATGACGAAAATATTCTTTGAAACATCGAACCATAGTGACCAACGGGAAGTGATGGCGTGACGCGCGGTTGCAGGACGCCATAGCCCTCGGTCACACGCCCCTTGTCGGCATCAAATTTTGGACGGTTGAGCGGATGAGCCATTTTACCGACCAGCCGCCGCGCAGCATCGCGCGGTAATCGCGTATCAGCATCCAACGTAATCACATACTTCACGTGAAGTGGAAGCCTTCCGCCAACCACAATAAAGCTTGTATCTTCGGCCCCCCGCAGCAAGCGATTCAACTCATGCAGCTTTCCGCGCTTGCGCTCCCACCCCATCCATCTGCTTTGCTTATCATTCCATCTCCGGCCACGGTGCAGCAAAATAAATCGATCAGTGGAATGTCGCAAATTTAGTGTTGCAATGCGCTCCAACGCTTCATCCAACAAAACCGCGTCACGCTCCACCGTCTCGGTGTCAGAATCCGTCCAATCCGTCACAAGCGCGAAATACAGCTCGCCGTCTGCGTTCGATAGGTAATGCACTTCCAATCGTTCAACGAGTTCCTCGATCTCATCCCGTGACGTCAAGAGAGCTGGTACAGCTACTAATGTACGCAACTCTTCCGGAACACCATCGCGCAATGCGAACCCAGGGATGACGTCAGCTTCCAGCAACCTTGTGAAAAAATAGTTGACGACGGCGACACCAAATTCAGATGCTAAGGGCAAGGCCAACAACAACATTATAATCATAAGAATTATCGAAACATCAGCTGCCAGCAACGACATCATTCCGGCAAGTAAGACTGCCAGCGAGAGAGCCACTATGCCAAATAAATAGCCCGTCAAACCTTGAGAACGCACTGCCACACGCAAACGACGGAGCAATGGTGGTTTAAAATTCAATTCAGCTTCAAACGCAGGCCGTCCGTATCCTATCAAATGCAATCCAGGATCAATGCTGTGAAAATCCAGTGCCTTTTGGGCCACCACCAACTCATGACTTGCGGAGCCACGCGCCAATTCTTCAACAGCTGTCCGATAAATTGTACGGCTCGGAAAATCCATGGCAGCATAGTTGTCGGATGTGCGCAGTAACTTGTCGACAAAGCTTACACTGTCAAACCAAACTTCCCAATTTACGTCTGAAATAAGCCGCATGCTGGTGACGATGTTGCGTATCGTGACGTTCGCGGCACCCTGGCGATGGTGTTCATCGTTCACAGCAGTTTCAAAAGAATATCCCAGAATTTCTGTTTTTATTTTTAGCCAGTCCATCGCCTGAGCTGCAAGATCATTGTTGTCTCTTAGGCGTTGGATCAATTGCACAGCAAATTGTTGAGTGACTTTCGGTTCGCCATTGTCAGTTAAGAATTTGGTAAAGGTAGTTGCAATCGCATCATTCCTTAACACTAACTCAGCAAATTGATCAGCCGCTTCTCTGTCTTGACGTGCCAGCGTTATGCGCAGCGAAACACGCCGCAGATTTTCAATGAGGATGAGCCGTAAGCTGATAGCCACCGCCCACAACTCGCCGATAGTGAGGGGCTGCACCTGTTGATACTCATTGACAAATTCAGTCAGCGACAAGGGTTCAAAGCGACTATCGCTATGGGCCACATAAGCCCAGACAAGACCAAAAATGCGGGGGTGTCCAGCCAATTGCCCTTCTGCAAGTTTTGGCAACTGCTTGTAAAATCCTGCTGGAAGATCGGCCCTAGTCTGCCGAATTTGTTCTTCTACAAGGTGATAGTTGTCAATCAGCCAATCAGCGGCAGGCGTGACGCTTTTGCCTTCTGCGACTGCAACACAAATCTCACGATACGCTTCAAGCAAAGCGTCGGCATTGTCACCCAAGCGATCTATGATCGAGTAAATTTTGGGTGGATTTTCAGTAACGACCTGACTTTCGGCCAAGCTGCGAGCGTGTTGTTTGGAGCGTTCTAGTCCAAAAATTTCAGCACTAATCGTTTGATTGTCGGTCCAAGACGACGTGTTGTACTCTGTAAACCTCCGCAATAAATTAGACATGATTGCAAATTCTCCAATTCAGTGCGGGGGGCTGAATCAGTTAACGCGTGACATGCCAGTTAGTTCCTTTTCACCAAGTATTTAATTGGGAAAAATGTGAATGAGCGGGCTTGGCAACGTTGCGAGACCGCAGAATATAGAGGCAATTGCACGGTCGATGGCACGTCAGCGCAGTCCAAAAAAACCTGCGACGAACATGACGACGACAACCAAGCCGACAATGTAAATGATCGAGTTCATTGAATTTCTCCCAAATTGAATTTCCGTTCAGTTATCCATATCAACGCAGGACATGCCAAACAGTTCCGCTCATTTGTTCAGCACAGAGTAAACACCACCAAGAAAAGAGCGAAGTTCGGTAGTGTTTCGACGTTTGTGCTATGCGGCTTCAGCACGCTCGTTGATGATCGAAATCGCGAGCTCACTGAGCGCTGCGTCGGTTTTCTTTTCTTCCTGCAGTGTCGCATCCAGAAGTTTTTCGGCACCGCTGAAACCGAGCTCTCCAGCCCAGCATTTCAATGTGCCGTAACGTGATATTTCATAGTGTTCGACGGATTGAGCCACGGCGAGAAGTGCTGCGTCCAAAGCGGGTGAGTCTTTGTAAACTTCCATGATGCCCTCGCCTTCTTTGACAAGGCCCATAATTGCATCGCAGGTTTTGGACTGGGGCTTGGATTCAATCAGAGCAAAGACCTCTTCAAGCCGTTTCACGTGGCCCTCCGATTCAGTCTTGTGCTTTTCGAATGCCTTTCTGAGTTCGGGGGATGTTGCAGCCTTTGCCATCTTTGGCAGTGTTGCGACGATTTTCTTTTCAGCAAAATAGATGTCTTTTAACGTCTCGTGAAATAGATCATCCAGCTGTTTTGGGGATTTGTTCATTGCGATTCTCCTTGTTGAAGTGGGGATATTTATTGTCGGTTACATTGACCGGCGATCGCGCTCGATCTCAGGTTTGGCAAACCCATATGCGCCGCCCTCTGAATCAAATCTGTCCCAACCGTCGTTGCGATAGGCGACACCTTGTTCCACAGGATCGATCAGCCTGTGTTTTCCCAATATTGAATGGACTGTAGCGACATTGTGGTCTTGCGTGTGGACCGATAACAAGGTGCCACCGCGACGTACGGCTTCGGAATAGATGTGGGCGTCATCTTCTGAAACGCCAGCATCAATAAGTGAGCCGACGATGCCGCCAGTTGCACCGCCAGCCACTACACCCAATGCCATGGACGCGAGCCAACCTGCTGCGACGACCGGTCCCAATCCGGGTATTGCTAAAAGCCCCAGCCCTGTCAGCAGGCCTGCGGCACCGCCGACCACAGCACCCAGACCTGCACCTGCGCCAGCTTCAGTCTCCTGATAGGTGTCGTCTTCGTAGTCTTGACGGGCTTCTTGATTTGCCAAAACACTGATATCCGCCATTGGAATACCGGCAAACTCCAAGTCAACAACTGCGCTGCGCGCTTTATTGTAAGTTCCATAGACTTTTGTGATCGTTTGCATTTGGTTTTATCCTTTGAATAATTTCTGATTCAAGTTTATTGCGCGACAACATTGCCTTTGTAATCAACCGCAACGTTGATGCTCTTGCCGTCCTTCATGCTGCTACCCCGCCAAATCCCGTTAACGTCTTTGGTCATGACGGCGGGCATCATCCAGCCATTTGCAACAACACGGTCCTTGGCTTGGTTTTCGGTGAAGCTGTTGGCCCCTGTCAGCGGTGCGCCAGCTTCGATATCGGCCAACATGAAAATGTCTGTTTTGCAGCTCTCTTGAAACAATGTTTCGGTTAAGCTGCCGTCTGCACCAGTGGTTTGGTTGGCGATGCGCATCATCGCGAGATAGCGGTCACCTTCGCTTCCGGTGAGTGTGCCATCGCTGTTGATATCAGCGATTTTCCACATCGACGTACATTCAGCTTCGCTCATTGCCAGTGCAGGCCCGCTGAGAATAAGACAAGTGAATGCTGCCAGAAAAATCGATTTCATGATCTACCTCGTGCTGAAAAGTGGGGCGGCTAGGAATACCTCGTGTCGACAAAACGTCGATGTCATCGAAGAGTTCCCAAAATGTCAGTTCTGACTGAAAACTATCTGGCGAGGAATTTGGGAACTTGTTAGGTCAACTGTTGCTTGCACAGAACGGCGAGATCGCGACATTCATTACCCATCACGCTGAGGCGATTAATTCAGCTTCCCCGAAAGCTGTTATCGGCACCGTTGAATTAAAGTCAGATTCGAACACCGTGTTTTCAAAATATTGATCGTATGTACATTGGGCTGCGAACAAACCCTTGATTGGGTTATAATGAAGAATAGACCTTTTCAAATTTACCCCATTGCATTTTTAATTTTGCGCAGTGGAAACGCCATTTTGGTAAGCACGCGACTGACGTTGGAACAGTTCACGCCCTTTCATATGTGAATCGGCATGGAATAAGGACCCCGTAGCGGGGTTATCGGCATCCAAAAGAGACCCCTCTGCTGAATGGGTCCACAGTGCTTCCAGGACATGGAGGCCGGATTGGAATGCTGGTTGTGGAAACGATTGCGAAGATCAGACGTTTGTATTTTGCACAGGGCCGACCGATCAAGGTGATCTGCCGGGAGCTTGGGCTTTCGCGGAAGGTCGTGCGGAAAGTGATCCGGTCTGGTACGACCGAGTTCCAGTATGCGCGAGAGAAGCAGCCGCTGCCGAAGATCGGCCCGTGGCGAGAGCGGCTGGATGCGATACTGGCGGTCAATGAAGCAAAAGCCGCACGCGAACGGCTGACACTGATCCGCGTGTATGAAGATTTGCAGCGCGCCGGATTTGACGGCAGCTACGATGCGGTGCGGCGCTATGCCAGGAGCTGGCAGAAAGAGCGTGGCAGTTCATCTGCCGAGGCCTATGTACCGCTGAGTTTTGCGGCGGGCGAGGCCTACCAGTTTGACTGGAGCCACGAGATTGTTTTGTTCAATGGCATCACGGTTGCAGTGAAAGTGGCCCATGTCAGGCTGTGCCACAGCCGGATGCTGTTTGTCAGAGCTTACCCGCGTGAAGCTCAGGAGATGGTGTTTGATGCCCATGACAAGGCTTTTGCCTTCTTCAAGGGAACCTGCACGCGTGGCATCTACGATAACATGAAGACGGCGGTGGATGCTGTGTTCATGGGTAAGGCCAAGGGTCAAGATAGGCAGTTCAACCGACGCTTTGCCCATAAGCATGGCTCTGGCATGCGCCAACCGCGGTGTGCGGGCATTATCTGGTGGAGCCCACGGCTTGCACCCCAGCGTCGGGTTGGGAGAAAGGGCAAGTTGAGAACCAGGTCGGTTTGGTGCGCGAGAGGTTCTTCACGCCACGGCTGCGGATGAAGAGCTACGATGAACTCAATGGCTGGCTTCTGGATCAGTGCATTGCATATGCCAAAGCCCACCGCCATCCTGAACTGCCCGACCGAACGATTTGGGATTGCTTTGAGGATGAACGGCCCAAGCTGATTGTCTATCCGGGTCGCTTTGACGGCTTCCATGCCGTGCCTGCGTCGGTGTCGAAGACGTGCCTTGTGCGCTTTGACACCAACAAATACTCGGTTCTGTCCAGCGCCGTTGGCCGTCCCGTCGACGTTCATGCCTATGCCGACCGGATCATCATCCGGCAGGATGGCAAGGTTGTCGGCGAGCATGCCCGCTGCTTCGGGCGCGGCGAGACCGTCTATGATCCGTGGCACTATGTGCCAACTTTTTTATAGGATTGGGCTGGCGCGCAAACCGGGGGCGCTGCGCAATGGTGCACCCTTCAAGGACTGGTTGCTGCCCACCCATCTGGAGCGGGTACGCCGCAAGCTGAAGGGATCAGATGATGGTGACCGGCAGATGGTGAAGGTGCTCGCTGCGGTATTGCTGGACGGCTTACCCCAAGTCGATGCCGCCTGTGCCGAAGCTTTGTCAGAAGGCGTGCATTCGGCCGATGTCATTCTCAACATTCTGGCCAGACGCCATGACCCTGAACCCGCCCTCACCATCATGACGCCAGAGGCCTTGCAGCTGCACCATGCCCCTCTCGCCAATTGTGACCGTTACGACCAACTCAGGAGACCCGGATAATGGAACGCACCGCTGTTTTTGACCTGATGGGTGAGCTGAAGCTTTACGGCATGCGGCTGGCCTATGACGAAGTGATGGCGACAGGCATCAAGCGCAACCACGAGCCGCCGCAGATTGTCGGCGATCTGCTGAAAGCCGAGATTGCCGAGAAGCAGGCAAGGTCCATCAAGTATCAGCTGACCATTGCCAAGTTGCCGCTGGCAAAGGACGTTGACGACTTCAGCTTTGAAGGCACGCCTGTCAACGAGAACCAGCTGCGCGATCTGGCTACAGCTGAGTTCCTCACCACCCAGCGCAATGCAGTGCTCATTGGTGGCACCGGAACTGGCAAGAGCCATCTCGCCATTGCCATTGCACGGGCTTGCATCCGAAAGGGAACCCGTGGCCGCTTCTACAATGTCGTTGACCTGGTCAACCGGCTGGAGGCGGAAGCGCGCAGTGGCAGGCAGGGCCGTCTTGCTGATTCCCTTGCACGCCTCGACTTCATCATCCTCGACGAACTGGGTTATCTACCTTTTGCCCAGGCGGGCGGGCAATTGCTGTTCCATCTCGTCAGCCGCCTTTATGAACGCACCTCGATCATTGTCACCACCAATCTGGCTTTCGGTGAATGGCCCTCCGTCTTTGGCCCCTCTCAGCGTTTGCATGCAAACGCTTGCCGGGCAATGGACGCCAAGATGACCACCGCACTCCTCGACCGTCTCACCCATCACTGCGAAATCATCGAAACCGGCAATGACAGCTGGCGCTTCAAAAACCGCGCCTGAACACGAAACCTGACCTCAAAAAGAAACACCTCGCAGGCGCCCTCCGGCGATGCTGCTGCGCTACGCATTCGCTACGCGCATCGCTCTCCGGGCGCATCTTTCCAATCACAAACAGGGGTCCCTTTTGCACGCCGATAAGGGGTCCCGTTTGAATGCTTGTTGACAGAAAAATATCCTTTAATGTTAAGTAACGGGGCCATAAAGGATAAAGAGACTACTTTCACATTGGACAATCATTTTTGTTGAGTGTGCGCAAATTCTATCCAAAGTTTGGCAAACATTTTCTGCCTTACCCAAACTCTGTCTTGGCAATTACACAAACACAAAATCATCGGCTACCAAAGTCGTCTTGGTGACACCTGCGAGAATCAAAATGTTGTTAGCATCAATCGTGATCTAGGTATCAGCACCAACTTGAGTTGCAGCTGCGGATATTTCTGCAAAGCTGTCGAAACTCGTTCCAAGGGAAAGCTGAATAATATCTGCGACACCTGCGCCCGCCGTGAAGTCAGCTAAAGTATCTATACCGAACCCTGTTTGGAATACAAAAGTATCGACACCGGCTCCACCCAAAAGGTAGTCATTTCCATGAGCGCCCGTTAGACTATCGTTTCCGCCTAAACCAAGAATTGTGTTTGCTTGGTTGTTGCCAACAAGCGTGTCACCACCCGTGTCAGAACCGTAAACTGATTCAATGCTGATAAGCGTATCACCTTGAGCTTCGCCACCTGAAACTATACCTGTTGCGAGATTGACTGACACACCGTCAACTGACCGATAGTAATAGGCAACATCAGAACCGTCACCACCATCCAAGATGTCGGCTCCCAGACCACCATCAAGTGTATCGCTATCTAAACCGCCTGAAAGTGTATCGTTGCCACCAAAACCTGCAAGATAGTTGTAACCGATGCTACCGACCAAAGTATCTGCGCCAGTGTTAGAGCCATAGACGTATTCTATATTCGAAATTGTATCACCTTGCGCTTCACCGCCGGACACAATATTCGTTGCAAGGTTTATGTTCACACCAAGTGCGGAAGTGTAATAATAGATCGCATCATTTCCAGTACCACCATCAAACGTGTCTTGTCCTGTGCTCGAATAGAACCAGTCATCACCAGAACCGCCAAGAATTTGATCATTACCAGCCGCTCCATCTATGACATCTGCACCATCACCGCCCCAAATAATGTTATTTCCTAAATTGCCCGTCAAAGTATCTCCAAATACAGAGCCTTCAATATTTTCGGTGTTGCTGATAATGTCGCCGACTTGCTCTGCTCCTGCAACACCAGTTTGCGCAGTGGTCAACGCCAGATTTATAGTCACGGCCTGCGTTGCATTTCGATAGCTAGCAGTGTCCATACCGAAGCTGCCGTTAATTGCATCGGCACCCAAGCCGCCTTCAATTCGGTCATTGCCATAGCCACCATCGATGCTGTCATTACCAGCAAGGCCAATAAAGTTCTCATCATGCGCATTGCCAGTTAAAGTATCGTTGGCAGCAGTTCCACGTAATTCCATTCTCGCGGAAATATCTGTTTTGGTCCAAACAACGCCATCCGAGAACTGAATGCGTTCCACACCGTAGCCATAAGTGGTTGCACCAGCGGCATAGAATTGATTTGTGAGTGTGATGATGGCTCCCGTCGATACGATCTCAAGTTTACCATCGCTGCTGCCGTTGGTTCGTGTCAGTTTAACATCAGTCGAAGCCACATTTGTGAGCAGCAGAGTATCAGTTTCGGTCTTACCGCTATTGCTGTCATAGATGGTGTCGTTGCCGTCGCCCTTGGTCCACACATATGTGTCGTTGCCAGAAACGTCATTCAGTGTGTCAACACCAAGTCCACCCGTCAGACGATCATCGCCATAGTAACCTTCAATCGTATCGTTTCCATCCAAGCCAAAGAAGTTTTCGTTGTGGGCATGTCCACTTAAGTTATCGGCAAGCTGCAGTGCCAATTAACGGCCATCTTCAAATCAATGTCTGTTTTGGTCCAAACAACGCCATCCGAGAATTGAATTCGTTCCACGCCGTAGCCATAAGTGGTTGCACCGGACGGCATAGAATTGATTTGTGAGTGTGATGATGGCTCCCGTCGATACGATCAGGAGTTTGCCATCGCTGCTGCCTTGGTTCGCGTCAGTTGAACATCGGTCGAAGCCACATTTGTGAGGAGCAGTGTATCAGTTTCAGTCTTACCACTATTGCTGTCATTGATCGTGTCGTTGCCATCACCCTTGGTCCAGACATAGGTGTCATTGCCAGCAACGTCATTCAGTGTGTCAACGCCAAGTCCACCCGTCAGTCGATCATCGCCATAGTAACCTTCAATCGTATCGTTTCCATCCAAACCAAAGAAGTTTTCGTTGTGGGCAGTTCCACTTAAGTTATCGGCAAGTGCTGTGCCATTAACGGCCATCTTCAGATCAATGTCTGTTTTGGTCCAAACCACGCCATCCGAGAATTGAATCCGTTCCACACCGTAGCCATAGGTGGTTGCACCTGAGGCATAGAATTGATTTGTGAGTGTGATGATGGCTCCCGTCGATACGATCAGGAGTTTGCCATCATAACTGCCTTGCGCCCGTGTCAGTTGAACATCGGTCGAAGCTACATTTGTCAGAAGCAGTGTATCAGTTTCAGTCTTACCACTATTGCTGTCATAGATCGTGTCGTTGCCGTCACCCTTGGTCCACACATATGTGTCATTGCCAGAAACGTCATTCAGCGTATCAACCCCAAGTCCACCCGTCAGTCGATCATCGCCATAGTAACCTTCAATCGTATCATTTCCATCCAAACCAAAGAAGTTTTCGTTGTGGGCATGTACCACTTAAGTTGTCGGCAAGTGCAGTGCCATTAACGGCCATTTTTGCATCAATATCAGCCTGAGTCCAAATCACACCATCTGCAAACTCGATTTGTTCCACACCATAGCCATAAACACTTGCTCCGTGACTCTAAAATTGGATTTGTAAAAGTCAGTGTCTCTTGGTCGATATGATCTTAAACTTTCCATCTAAACTGCCATTGCACGCGTGAATCTCTAAATCTGTCGACAACACATCTGTGAGCACTAAAGTGTCAATTTCAGTAAGTGAAGCGCCGGAATCATAGATGACATCGGCACCATCGGCCTTTTTCCAAATATATCTATCATTGCCGATAGTGTCATTGATTGTATCAACGCCTTGTCCACCTTCGAGTTGATCATCTCCGGCCATCCCATTGATTGTATCATTTCCTCCCTCACCTTTGATAACATCAATGAACGCCCATCCATTGAGTGTGTTCGCGACTGCTGTACCAATGGTTGAGACTGTTGCTGCGGCACTGGCCAATACCTCTTTAACAACGCCATCGGCAAATTGGATGAACTCAACACCATAGCCCGTGGAGTCGGCATAAAAGCGATTGGTAATCGAAATTGTCTGTGTTGTCGCCCCAGCTATTGTCAGCGTCAAATCGTTGCCAGACTTGCCCAAAGTACACAGCATTCGACGAGGTGTCCGTAAAAATTAGTGTGTCGGTTTCATCTTTGGAGCGCCCCTTGGTCATAGATCGTATCGCTACCGTCTCCCGTTGACCAACGATAGGTGTCATGGCCCGCAGTATCGTAAACAGCATCATTTCCGATGCCGCCCACGATGAGGTCGTTGCCGCCGTAACCATAAATCACATCGTTGCCAGCGCCGCCAAATATATTGTCGACATGATCTCTGCCATAAAGTGTGTCCGCTGCAGTCGTGCCATTGATACTGGTGCGTTCCCAAATATCATTTAGGGTCCAGGCTACACCATCGACAAAAACAATACGTTCCACACCATAACCCGCCGTTGATGTGTAGTATTGATTGGTCAAGGTCAAGGTTTCGAGGCCGATTTTAATTTGCAAATCAGCACTGTTGTTGGCTCTCGTCAAAACCGCTTCACCAGACGCTACATTGGTGAGTTCCAGCGTATCAATTTCGATGAGACTGGCTGAGCTATCATAAATCGTGTCATTGCCATCATTTTTTGACCAAACAAAAGTTTCATTTCCACTGCCGTCACTTATGTAATCAACGCCAGTTCCTCCAATGATCCGATCATTTCCGTACCAACCATCTAAACTATCATTTCCGGCATATCCCCAAATTACGTCATCTTGGGCAGTGTAGGAGTGGCCATCCACACCAGCCGTTCCTTCAGTCTTGGTCTTTGCTTTAATGTCTCCCCATGTCCAGAACGAGCCATCGGAAAACTTAATTTGTTCGATACCATAACCAACCGTTGATGCTCCATTTGTAAATGTGATGACCTCATTTGCTCCGATTTTAACTTTAAGATCGTTTCCAATTCGAACGAGGCTGACTTCACTCTGCGTCGCATCGATCAAATGAAGTAAGTCGAGTTCGTTTTGATCAGCTGAACTATCATAGATGGTGTCAGAGCCATCCCCTTTTTTCCAAACATAGACGTCATTGCCGCCATTATCATTGATTAAATCAACACCAAGACCACCGCTGACGTGGTCATCTCCAGCATAAGAATAAATGGTATCGTTGCCATCCAGTCCTTCAATAATATCCCGCATATTTGTGGCAGCAATTGTTTCTGCAATTGCTGTACCCACCAGCTTTGATTCACTTAAGATTTTATCGAGAGCCCAAACCGTGCCATCGGCAAACTGAATTTGTTCTAAACCATACCCCGTGCTCGGTGCGTAGTAACGATTGGTTATGGTTATGGTTTCAAGCCCAATCTTGATGATCAGATTTGATCCACCAGAAATATGGCTGAGGGATACTTCCGAAGGCAACACATCAAGCAGCAGTAATGTGTCGGTTTGTACGAGAGATGCTGACTGATCATAAATTGTGTCATTACCATCCCCTTTTTTCCAAACATAGACGTCATGGCCGCCAGCATCATTAATTGTATCAGCGCCAAGACCGCCCGTCAGCGTTTCGCTGCCCGCAGTGCCAGTCAAGGTTTCTGCGGCAGCGGTTCCAGTGATGAGCGAAAGTGGAACAGCTGAACCTACGTTGTGGCTATTCCCAATTGCTTGGTGTTCCGTACTGGTCGCCAAAAGTGCTGCAAATTGCGCTACGGATAGGCGGCCCGCTGACAAATTGTCGCCCCAATCTCGCTTCTCATCAGCCGTAGGCAGGCGACCAAGGGCATTCAGAAATGCTAAGTCTACCAGAGCCGCATCCGTCAATCCTTTCAGGCCCCGCGTTGCAACTCCTTGTACCTGACCATCATCTTGCAGAAGCAACGAGGCAAGATCATCCAAGTTTTCCGTACCCGTCAATAGTCGTTTCGTCAGCGTTTCCAGTTCATGCGCCGTTGCATCACGGTCATAAATAACATCAATGAGGTTACTGACCAACTCGCGCGCTTCAGCAGCATCGAGTCCGCGTTCAAATACTGGTGGAACGATGTCGAGATCAATATTATTGGTAGAACGGTGATTATTTCCAACAAACAAATGTTCGATGTTATTAGAAATGTCTAAGGCAAATTGTACACGCGTTTCTGCTTTAAGTGTTAAACGGCGCAACGCCAAATCAACTTCAAACATTGAAGCATCACGACCAAAAGCATTGATGTAGATTTGATTGACGTATTCCGCATTGCTCAGAGCACCATAGCGCAGATCAAATTCGCCCATCAAAGATGTGGCAAAGCCCGTTTCGTCCAAAGCTCCATCTTTGATCGAATTGATCAAAACTTCATATTCAGAGCGCCCCATATCACGATCTAAAATGGCATCATAAATTTGACCGGCGACGGCAAACAGTTGCTCCTTGGCTATATTATCCAATACAACAGTTTTTGTGGTCGTTACGCTTTGATTGTAGTACTCGATATAGGAACCACCATTTTGTTGCCCCCCAAAAGTTACGGTCCTTTGCGCGACAATCATGGTCGTCATTGTGCAAATCCAAGTATCAACGCCATTGCCGTCAATGGTATGACTGGATTTGATGTTTGTTGAGCCAACAGCTGCTGCGACTCCGTTTTCCCACGTGTAACTTTCGTCCGATGTCGCGGAATATCGATAGGTTTCACGATTGCCATTAGCTGTAACAGTCTCAGTTAAACCATCTGCCGAAACCTCAGTCACCGACTTCGAGATGACCACGCCTGCCTTGTTCAAAATCAAATTTATAGTGGATCGGCTACCATCTGCATTTATAATCTCGGTCACTTGATGATCAACGACGCCATTGCCATCTCGGTCAGACTTATATTCGGTTTTGAGTCCGTCAGCACTAGTGGTGTTCAACGACTTGTATCTAAGACTACCATCGGCGTACAGTGTCTCGACTGATGACACCGTGCTTCCGTCGCCGAGATACTGGGTTTGGGCTATACTTGTTTCATCAAAAGAACCATCTCCATTTACGTCAATTTGCGTGGTGGTTTGCAAGCCATTCGCCGTGGTTGTGGCAACGCTGCGATAGGCGTCTGCTGTGCCATATTTTTCAATGTTCGTAACAACTGTCTTGCCGTCAGCTTGGTGAGCGACTGACCGTGTGCGTGTGAGATCAACTGATCCATCATTGGTGAAATCAAATGTGGTACTGGCGCTCAAACCGTTGTTGGCCTGTACACTTGTGATTTTAGCGGCCACCGTTCCATCGTTATTAAGGTCGTTTGAAACTGTTGTGTTTGTGCGATTGACATCAACTGAGCTCACGCTCTCAGTATCAATAAAGCCATCGCCATCGAGATCATTTTTGCGGGTCGTCGTCCAACCATCGGCGGAGACAGTGGTGACCGACGTGGTCAACAACTCATTTTGTAGATTGTAAATCTTGGTTGTTTCGGTGCTGCCTCCTGTCGCGATTTCGGTGCGATTGAAGGTGCGATCTATGCTGCCATCATCGCCCAAATCAATTGTGCTATTGGTAATCAGACCATTGCCCGTTGTGTGTGACGTGAACCGCATGATGATACTGCCAGTTCCATCTACCGTGGTCACACTATTCTGAACATCACCATCGGCCTCATATATCGTGGTCTGCTCGGTCACATAGTCGGCAATCTTATCCCCTTGTATATCGCGCGTTGTCGTAACGGTTAGCCCATCATCGCTACGCACAATTTGTTCCGAACCCAACAAATCATAATTACGATCACGATAGGTGTTGGATTGCGTCACGGTGCCATCAACACCCAGTGATGTCTCGCTTACAGTGAGTAGATCAACACGGCCATCGCCGCCTGCATCAAAGCTGGTGGTGACTGTTGAGCCATCAACACTGGTTACGGATTTTTCCAGCGCAACAAGGGTTCCGGCTGATTAGAGAAATTACTCTCGGTTACAGTCGACTTGCCGTCGCTTCCAAGGACTGCGATGCGGCTGAAATCAATGGTGCCATTGCCATCGCGGTCGAAGGTCTCAGTCACATTGCGTTTATCGGCGCTGGTGGCAATGCTTTGATTGCTCCACAACGTGCCGTTGCCGCGCAGCACTGTGCTGGTTTGCAGCGTGCTGCCATCAATATTGATCGTAAGTGTTGATGTCGTGGTTTTGTCGGTTACGCTATTCCCATCCCAATCTTCAACGCGAGAACTGGTTAAACCATCGTCGCTTGTGGTGGTGGTAACTTTAGAGGCAAGTGTACCTGTTCCGGCAATCGTGTTTATAACTTGCGTCTGAGAACCATCTGCATTGAGAGTTGTGATGTCTTGCGTAATCCGGTCATACACACCATCGCCATTGAAGTCAGACTGGTAAACTTGCCACAAGCCATTGCCACTCTCGACGTATTGAACGCGGCTTTGCGCGGTCCCATCGACATTGTATTGTGTCGATGTGATGTAGCGATCACCATTGTCAAACGTTTGGTCGGACGTGCTCACATCTGTGATGTAGTCTGCGTTAATGTCCGATGACATAGAGTTCAATCGACCATCGGATGTGGTGAATGACGATGTCGTGCTACGCAAAGCATAGGTGGCTGTTGATGCATAGTAGGAATAGGAGTTGATGTAATAGTAGTAGCTGCCATCAGCATTCAAAGTATCATAGCGATGGGAAGCCAAATCTGTTGCATTGTCGCCGTCCCGGTCAATTGCGACAGTGGTGATAAGCCCATCATCGGTCGTTGTAGTTGAAACCCAACCCAACAACTTACTGTCTTGGGCGTAGCTATAATTGCTGACATTTTTAGAACCATCGGCAGAAAGTGTGCCGGAAGAAATGGCTCGCGTATCATAAAGACCGTCACCATCCAGATCGCGCGATAGATAGCTTAACAATCCATCGTCGCTGACCATTGTCCAAATTTGGTTGCGATTGCTGCCATCACCATTGTTGACATCGACCAATGTTTCGCGGCTGCCATCTGCTTGCAACGTCGTGGTGGAAGTGACCCAAGTTTCAACAAAGCTATCGCCATTGGCATCAATAGATGACGTCGTGATAAGGTCATTCGCACTGACGGTTGAAACCGATCTGCCTGTTAATGCCCCATTGGTGGCAAAGGTTGATGTGGTCACGGTTTTGGTGCCATTCAAGGCTTCAACGGAAAGCACTGTTTTGTCGCTTACGCCATCGCCGTTCGCGTCCGTGGTAATTTGCACTGTGTTGCGATCAGCACTTTCATATTTTGTGACTTTGCCAAGCAACGCGTTGTTTTGGGCATAGCTTGAAATCGTCGTGGTGACACTATTATCGCCCCCGCGTGACCGTTCGGAAACTGTTTTGCTTTCGTAACTGCCATTGCCATCGGCATCAACTTGTACTGTCGTGATAAGACCATTGGCACTGGTGACAGCAATTGATTGATCGCGGATGCTATTATTCTGATTGCGATTGATGGTGGTTTGCGTCGATGTGTTGTCGGCATTGAAGACAGTCACGTCCGAAGTGGCAAGATCAATATCGCTGTCACCATCTAAATCCAGCGTTCGGTTGACCGTCAACCCATTGGCCGACGTAACTGTCGTCAATTTGCTATTGAAGCTGCCATCGGCATTGCGGTCATAGACCGTTTGTATGCGGGCTTGGGTTCCCGCATCTACACTGACCGACGTTACAAGTCGGTAGATTGAAACATGCCGTCATTGTTTTGATCGATGTAGGTTGCGGATGTGACCTTATCAGCACCCAAAGTTTCCTTTGTCGCACTGAGAAATACAGTGTGTCGCCATTTTACACTGTCACAATTTGTGCACGGGAGCCATCTGCATTCATCACCGTTATGTCAGTGGTCCGGCGATCCCAATCACCATTGGCATCGACATCATTGAGAATGGTTTGGATTAGCGTATCAGCACTCTGCTGATAGCTGGTGATATGCGCAACGTTAATTCACATACGTCCATTCACATAACTTCCATCCGCGTTCTTCACCGTCAGCACATTGGTGCGGGTGTTTTCGGCATTGACCGTTACTTCGAGGTGTTCGATTGTTTCAAACACGCCGTTGCCATCCACGTCCCGTGAGATGACCTTGTCTTGCCCGTTGGCGGCGATGACTTCTTTTTCTTGTGAGCGCAGGCTGGCGTTTTGGTTGAACAGTTGGTGCGTTGTGGTTTTCATGCCAGCGTGAGTAATGATCTGTTCTCGAATACGCGTGTTGTATCCGTTCACACCATCTTCATCGATGTCATCGATGCGGGTCAGGCCCGCGCTGTTAATTGTCTCGCTGGAGCTTGAGAGCAGCGTTAAGCCGTCTTGTGCGAAATTGCTGGTGATGTTGGTCTGGCTTCCGTCTGCCGCCTTTACCCGTGTCTCCACTTGGTCGAACCAACCGCCACCTAATGTGTCGCGTTGGATGGTGACGTGTTTGCCGTTGGCTGATGTGGTGGTGATGGTTTGGTTTTGCAGGATGGCTGTATCAGTGTGGTTGCCCAGCTTGTTGGTCAGCGTTTCCGTGCGCGCACCCGTGGCGGCATCGATTGTAGTGGTGATGGTTTGAATACGGTCCACAACCGTGTCGCCATTATCATCATACCTATTGATGATGGATAGCCCGTTGGCTGACGTTGTGTTTTCGATGCTGAAGGCGAGGTTGCCGGTGGCGTCATAGGCTTTGATTGTATAGGTGCCGTTGACGGTTGGGGATTTCTCCACGCGGTAGCCTTGGGCTTCGGCCATCAGAATGGTGTCGGCGAGGGTGCGGGTTTGGCCGTTCATGATGAAGGTGGCTGTACCCGTAATCTTTGAGCCATCGGGCAGGGTGATGTTGGTGGCGTCGGCTTGCAAATTGATTTCGGTAATGCCGAGTTCGGCAAGCGTCATGGCAACTTGTGTGCCATCGGCCTGTGTGACCATGACTTTGAACTTCGAGAAGTCCGCATCCGCCGCCGTCAGCTTGCCATCGCCATTCGTATCAAAAGCCGCCCGCAGCGCTTTCAGATCACTCGTCGCCGTGGGGTCCCATTCGGTGAACACATATTCGCGCTTCTCGGTAATGAGGCCATCATTACCCGCATCATAAAACAACACCCCATCGCCTTGACCCGCCCAAGCCGTGCGCTGCACCAAACCATCACCATCGGCATCCATAAAACTTGTGGAGCGAGACAGTTCAGTAATCTCAATGCCGTCATTGTCAAGGTCAAGGATGACGGGGCGGGGGCCTACTTTGCCTTTGT
>CAVZXJ010000013.1:0-15483 GCA_963779145.1 uncultured Alphaproteobacteria bacterium | reverse complement strand
CAGACTCCTCGGCGTTTTGTCTGTTGTCGGGGGAAATGGAACCCAAGACAAGGTTCAGTTTGTACGGAACTGATTAGCCAATTTCACCAGACACCCCTAGCATTTGGGCGACTTGCACGAGTCGTTTGTCTCGGCTCCAAATGATTTTGCCCGACATGAGAGCTGCAGCAAGCAAATGGCAGTCCACATACCCCAGACCTGAACCAAAAAGCTTGTGACGCTCAATAAGTGATAAGACTTCAAAATCGTTTGCCGATCTTGACGATTGGAAGCATCGCCATGTTTTGAAGGATAGCTGTACGATTTTTGAAGTTACCCAAGGCAACCTCACCAATGACATGTGGGTGCGTGAAAGCGTGCTCTTCCCGCAATAGCGCTGATAGAGCGGGCACTTCTGTGCGGATATGGTCGATCCAGACTGAAGAATCGATGAGTATCATTCCAGCCAAGGGCGTTTGCGTGGGCCCGCAGTTGCACCTGGGTCAGAGCCACCCAAAGCAGCGAGCCTGCGGCCCGCTTCCCGTGCAACAATCGATTTGAGTGCGGCGTTTAACAAGGCCGATTTTTCAGAAATACCTGTGTATTCAATGGCATCTGCCAAGAGCTTGTCATCAAGAACAACTGTCGTCCGCATGGTATCCTCCAAGCATCAAATATGGCATCATTTGATGCTGTTTTCAATGCCTGCCGGCCGCCGCGAATTTGACAAGGCGGTGCTTTAAGATTGCACCTGCAAACAGGCCAGTTGACAGACCTGGGTAAACAAAAGAAGCATTTTCCTCGATTGCCCTGAAGGTATGATTTCCAAAAATCAAGTAAATGACAATCCAAGGCGTCCCCCCGATCAACTGCCCCAGATGCCATATAAAATAGCCAGCCTCGAGTTGAGTCGTCTTTTAGTCCTTTACTGATGAAGACGGCGAATGGCAAAGCCATCGAAACAAACTGCAACGCTCCCTACCAAGTAAAACATATTGCGGCAAAAAATATTATCCCCAGTTTCGCTTAAATTCTGCAATCCACGGGCCCCACGCATCAACATTTTGCATGAAGTAGAACAGGTTTTGGATTATTTTGAAACTGAATAAGCTATAAGCCAAAACAACACAACTCCGATCAATACCAAGATAAAGCACAACCCTCAAAAATGATTTGTAAGCTTGATTTGGCAATGAGTATTTGCGCATTCGATTGTGTCATGCTTGTCACCATCCGCCGTAAACCCTCACGCTCTCCAACTTGTGCGGGCTCTTTCACTTCCCACGCCAGCCCGCACCATTGAAGAACGTTTTGATCAACCACCAACCCGGATCGAGCTGGCCTTCTTCAACGCCTAATCGCGCCGACCCCGGAAAAGCATGATGGTTGCCATGGTGGCTTTCGCCGAAGGTGAGCAGGCTGACATAGGGAATGTTGTAACCTTGCACGGCAACACCATCGACGGCCCAACCTTGATGGCCTCGCGATGGGCGAAGTGTCCGATCAGCCAATGGCCCGTCAGGGAAACGGCGATCCGCAAACAAATGCCCCAAATCACCCAAGGCAACCCACCGATGGCAAAAAACAAAACCGCCCATGGCAGTTGCTGCAACATCCATGTGCGCTCCACAAACTGATAAAAGCCATCGTCACGAATGTCCGGTTCAATTTCAAAGCGGGGAGGGTTTTTCAATGCAACAACGCAATGCATTTGCCACCACGCATCGCGGAAAAAACCTGCACGGTGGGCATGAAGATCGTGACACTCGGTTTGGCGTTGCGCCCAATCGCGCATGTCGTGGGCGGCAATCATACCGAAGGGCCCAGCCATGCCAACCAAAGTTCCACTGTAAACCAAACTCCGTTCCAGCCATTTGGGGGCCTTAAACGCACGGTGGATCAACAATCGGTGCATGCCCACTGAATGGCCCGCGCAAATTGTTATGGCTGTTGTAACAACAAAAAGTACCAGTGCGTCCCAAGTGAATGTCAGCGGCGCACCAATCACACTAATTACTGTCATTGCTAACGTCCACATGGATTTTGTTGGAACCCACACCACCCGACCATCTGTTGCACTTGTCAGTGCGCATGAAATCATCCGATCCGTCGAAAGGGTGGCCATCGCAATTTCCTTCTTTACTACAGTTTAGTAATTAGGTAATAAGCTAATTGTTATCATAGCTGAGGTATTTAGGCAAGTACCTAAATAGCTTGATACTAAGGAAATTTTTGGAATGGACATTCAACGGGTGTTTGAGGCGCTTTCATCAGCGCCACGCCGAAAAATTCTCGCTTACCTTTCAGAAGCAGAACTCACGGCTGGAGAAATTGCCAGCCGCTTTGCCATGTCAAAACCGTCGGTGTCGCAGCATCTTAGCCTTTTGGAAACGGCGGGCCTCATTCGCAGTGAGAAGCGGGGGCAATTTGTGCATTATTCATTGGTGCGTGAAAGCTTAACCAATACACTCAACGGATTTGTGCAGGAAGTCTGCCCCGTCGCGCGCCCCTTGAAAAAAGAAAGCAAAAAGCTAGCGGCAAAGAAGGGTTAACTTTAAGCGCCTCCAATAACAACGACACGATCATGAGATTTCTTATGAGAGCGCTCTTTGAATGTAAGCGACAGATCCGTCGGTTATTTCAAGATTTCCAAGAGGTCATTCTTTGTGCGGTGGTGAACCAGATTGCGTTTGCAATAGTTTCGCTAACTACAGACAAGCGGCGTTAGACCAAGCTGATTCAGGCCACGGCAAGCCAAACCGACAAATTCTGCCCGTTGAGCAAAGAAGATCGCGCCGATTACAAGTGGCGCAATAAATCCAGAAATAGCATAGTAGGCGAGGTTCCGATTGTTGTCAGAATCCCAAAATCCGTTGTCATCCCACTTTGCGCCAATGACGTGTTTTTCAAAGAAATAGCCATTGCGTGTCAGGGTGCTCCAGGTTTCTCCCAAGCCGAGGTCCTCTGGGGTGTATGTAAAATGTGCGCGTGCATAGTGCGAAGCAACACCAATCAGGCCGCCGAATATGCAGGCGACAAATACAAAAAAGACATAAGCTATCGTAACCACGCCAAGCAATATAAACTGCGAAGGCTAAAGTGTTCTTAAATCGCTTGGTAAAGCAAAAGTGCCGATGCCGAAGCCACATTCAAACTTTCTACACCTTGGCGCATCGGAATGCTGACGAGCGTTTTGCATGCGGCCGCAACGGGTGCGGTGAGGCCGCGTGACTCTGACCCCATGACCAAAAGCGTGGGGCGCTTGTACTCTCGGCGATAGCTGGCTTTTGCCGTCATTGACGTACCCACACTTTCGCCTGCCCAGCCGCTGAGAAACTCCACAAACTGCACCGTTGGCATTTTGACCAATGGCATAGCAAAGATTGATCCTGTGGTGGCACGTACGCATTCTGGCGCATAGGGGTCGCAACAATCGCCAACCAGTATTACGCCATCGGCTCCTGCTGCGTCTGCGGTTCGGATGATGGTGCCAAGGTTGCCGGGGTCGCGGATGTCTTCCAGGGCCAACCACAAGCCGGTCTTGCTGGGGCGGGGCTGCCAGCGTTGCTTGAACGTCGCCAGCACCTCATGGGCGTTGTTCTGTGCTGACAGGGTGGACATGATCTTGTCGGACACCAGCAATGGCTTGTGCGCATCCCAAATCCAAGCGGGTTTGGTGGCCAGATAAAGTTCAGGATCCCAACCGCAGGCGGCGGCGCGTTCCAGCATGTTCAAGCCTTCGGCCACGAACAGGCCATGCTCGCGGCGCGATTTCTTGTCTTCGAGCGATTTGACAAGTTTGATATGCGGATTTTGCAGGGATGTGATGGGAAGCATTGCGTTTTCGTAGCGGCATTCGCAGATGCACACAAGCGCGTGCTGTTCAGATACAAAAAATCATGCCAGCATCGTGAAGTATCATTTCAGGAGAGTCTGATGTCTGCTGCCACCCAACGCGCCACTGATTGGCTTTCATCTTTCGAAACGCTGACAAATGCGGGGGAAATCGACAAAGCTTTGGCCCACTTCGACGATGCCGAATGTTTCTGGCGAGATCTCGTGTTCTTCAGTTGGAATCTCAAAACAACCGAAGGCAAAGTAGAAATTGGAAACATGTTGAAAGCCACCTTGCCTCATGCGGGCAAAGTGACCTGGCGCATTGACGGTGAAGCTACGGGAGACGAAGCGCTGACCGAGGCGTGGCTGCTGTTTGAAAATGATGTGGCGCGCGGCAAGGGCTATTTGAAATTGCGAAACGGCAAGGCTTGGGTGTTGATGACGTCGTTGCTCGAACTTAAAGGCCACGAGGAACATAAAGGCCCAAGACGCGACAAGGGTGTTGTTCACGGCGCATTCCATGATCGCACCACGTGGTTGGAAAGGCGCGAGAAAGAAGAACGCGAACTTGGTTATAAAACCCAACCCTATTGTCTCATCATTGGAGGCGGGCAGGGCGGCATTGGCCTTGGTGCGCGCATGCGGCGCTTGGGCATTCCGACCATCATCATCGAGAAGAACAAGAAGCCGGGGGACTCGTGGCGCAAACGTTACAAGTCGCTCTGCCTGCATGATCCGATCTGGTATGACCACATGCCCTATCTGCCGTTTCCTGATGACTGGCCGATCTTCAGCCCCAAGGACAAAATTGGTGACTGGCTTGAAATGTACACCAAAGTGATGGAGTTGAATTATTGGACCGAGACTGTCTGCAAGTCCGCCAAGTTTGATGAAAAGAAGCAGCAATGGGTTGTGAAAGTTACGCGCAAAGGCAAGCCCGTGACATTGAAACCTACACATTTGGTGTTGGCCACAGGTCTTTCTGCGGTCGCCAATGTGCCAAAGTTCAAAGGCGCTTCGACTTTCAAAGGTGAGCAACACCATTCGTCGCAACATCCCGGGCCAGACAAATACAAAGGCAAGAAAGTTGTGGTCGTGGGGTCAAATAATTCTGCCCACGACATTAGTGCCGCACTTTGGGAAGTGGGTGCTGATGTGACCATGCTGCAACGTTCATCTACCCACATTGCACGCTCTGACACTTTGATGGAGTTAGAAGCGGGGCCGCTTTATTCCGAGGCTGCACTTGCCAAAGGCATTGATGTCACCAAGGCGGATTATCTCTACGTCGCAACACCTTACAAGGTGCAGGCGCGGGGAATGATCGAAGTTTATAAGGAAATCAAAAAGCGCGACGCAGATTTTTATGCACGACTTGAAAAGGTCGGGTTCATGCATGACTTTGGCGACGATGGTTCAGGCTTGCACGTGAAATATATCCGGCGCGGATCGGGCTATTACATCGACGTGGGTGCGTCGGATTTGGTGTGTGATGGCAAGATCAAACTGAAGTCTCGCGTTGAAGTGAAAGAGATCAAACCGAAGTCGGTTCGTGTTGTCGGATGGCACCGAATTGAAAGCTGATCTCATTGTCTATGCCACTGGTTATGGCTCGATGAATGGCTGGGCAGCGAAGTTGATCAGCCAGGATGTTGCCGACAAAGTGGGCAAGTGCTGGGGCATAGGTTCCAACACCACCAAAGACCCCGGCCCATGGGAAGGCGAACCCCGCAACATGTGGAAGCCCACGCACCAACAAAACCTATGGTTCCACGGCGGTAATTTGCACCAATCCCGCTTCTGGTCGCAATTCGTGGCACTGCAATTGAAAGCGCGGATGGAAGGGATTGCGACACCGGTTTACGGCATGGAGAAGGTGCATCACTTGAGTTGATGAATTCACTTGCGCAGCGTAGTGTAAAGCCATGAACATCCACACCACTCCCAACATCAAAATCGGTAAATCAGTCTGCCCGCATGATTGCCCTTCGGCTTGTGCGCTTGAGGTTGAATTGCTGGATGATCATACCATTGGCCGTGTGCGGGGCGACAAGGCGAATTCCTATACCTTGGGTGTGATCTGCGAAAAGGTTGCGCGCTATTCGGAACGCATCCACCATCCGGATCGTTTGCTTTACCCTATGAAGCGCGTTGGCCCCAAAGGCTCAGGCCAATTTGAACGTGTGTCATGGGATGACGCGATGGCTGAGATTGCCACGCGCTTTCTCGCCATTGAAGATGAACACGGTGCTGAAGCCATTTGGCCCTATTGGTATGCGGGAACCATGGGCTTGGTCATGCGCGACGGCATTGATCGCTTGACCCACGCCAAGAACTATTCCCGCATGTATGGCACGTTTTGCATCGCATTGTCGTGGCCTGGCTATTTCGCAGGCACGGGGCGCGTTGCGGGCGTTGACCCGCGCGAAATGCAGAAATCGGATTTGATTGTGGTGTGGGGCGGCAACCCCGTGAACACGCAAGTCAATGTGATGACGCACATCGGCATTGCCCGCAAAAACCGTGGCGCGAAAATGGCATGCGTCGATGTTTATGACACCGGCACCATGAAGCAGGCGGATTACAAATACATCATCCGCCCGGGCACCGATGGGGCGTTGGCGTGCGGCGTGATGCATGTGCTGTTCCGTGAAGGTTATGCCAATTGGGATTATCTCCGTCAGTACACAGATGATCCGGAGGGATTAGAGCAACATTTGCAATCGCGCACGCCGGAATGGGCAGCGGGCATTACCGGATTAAGTGTTGAAAAGATTGAAGAACTTGCCCGCCTCATTGGGCAAACGCCGAAAACCTATTTCCGTTTGGGCTATGGTTTTTCGCGCTCGCGCAACGGGTCCCATAACATGCACGCCGTGACGTGTATTCCTGCCATCACGGGCGCGTGGCTGCATGAGGGTGGGGGTGCCCTTCATTCCAACAGCGGTATTTTCAAATGGAATAAGACGCTGATCAGCGGCAAGGATGTTGCAAAGCCCGGCACGCGTGTGATGGACCAAAGCCGCATTGGTGAAGTGTTGCTGGGCAACTCAACAAGATTTGCAAGGCGGCCCAGCCGTGAAAGCTTTGTTCATTCAAAACACCAATCCGGTTTCAGTCGCCCCTGACCAGAACAAGGTGAAAGCCGGGTTTGCACGGGAAGATCTATTCACCGTGGTGCATGAGCAATTCATGACTGAGACAGCCATGATGGCTGACATCGTATTGCCTGCCACCATGTTCCTTGAACATGATGACGTCTATCAAGGCGGTGGCCACCAGCACATCATGTTCGGTCGCAAGCTTGTGGAAGCGCCGGGCGAATGCCGTTCAAACCATGATGTGTTGTGTGATCTTGCAGCGCGGCTGGGGGCTGAACACAGGGGCTTCACCATGAGCCCGCGTGAAATCATCGACGAGACATTGCAAGCCTCCGGTCGCCGCGGCATGGATGACCTTGATGCCGAAAACTGGTTTGACGTGCAGCCCGAATTTGAAACGGCGCATTTCATCAAGGGCTTTGGCCATGCCGACGGCAAGTTTCATTTCAAGCCCAATTGGAAACAGGCCGCGAGTGTCATCTCTTCAATGGGCGCGCTTGGCCCCTATGCGGATATGCCAGCCTGGCCTGATCATTGGGCGGTGACGGAAGCCGCAACGGACGACACACCCTTCCGCATGACCACATCGCCCGCACGCACATTCTTGAACTCGACTTTCAATGAAACGCCGGGCTCGGTGAAGCGGGAAGGGCGGCCAACCGTGTTGGCGCATCCTGATGATCTCACACAACTCGGCCTTGCAGAAGGTGATGCCGTGACACTCGGTAATGCGCGGGGCCAGGTCAATGTCTTCGCCAAAGCTCACGCGGGCCAGCAGCGCGGCGTACTCATTGCCGAGGGCATTTGGCCAAACACCGCCTATGCCGATGGGTGCGGTATCAACTCCCTGACAGGTGCTGACCAACCTGCACCGGCTGGTGGGGGCACGTTCCATGACACCGCCGTGTGGTTGCGCAAGGCCGTTTCCTGAATCCAATCTGAACGGCTGCTTCAGCAAATACTCATCCGTATTCTGACAATATGCTGACAAGTTCATGATTTAGGCGCATTTTCGCCCCGCACTTGCCGTCAATGTTCCGTACAAGGATGATGCGGTGAAGGGTAAAAGCGCCGCTTTGAAGACGGTGATCAGTATGCCTATTGCAACACATGTGATTGAAACAGATCAGAATTCTGCCGCCAAGGGACTGGCTATCGTGCGCCTGCGCCGACTGATTCTCTTAGGGCTCGCAGCTGCTATGGCATTGGCCTCACTTGCGCCAATTGTTGTTCTTGCTGGCTAAAGCTTATGGTGCCTGTGGCCCACGGGTTCGGCATGGGCAACGACGCGTTTGATGTCCGGCAGTTGTGCCATCAATGCAACCTCAATTCGATCTGTTACTTCATGCACATCTGAAATCGCCAATTTTGGCGCAAAGCGGCAATGGTAGTGCACGTAAAGCCCCGCCGCATTGGAACGAATGCGGATGTTGTGCAAATCATTCAGTTGCTTTTCTGCCCGCGCAAATTTGGCCAATGCCACTTCAACTCTTTTGATGATCGCTGCCGAAGGTGCCGCACCTTCCAACAGTCGCGGTTCTAGCGGCTCAATATGGCTTTCCACTTCAACATCAGCGCCCAAGCCGTCACGGATTTCGGTTTCCAACGCCGTGGCTTTGTCATGGGCGATGTGCAGCGGTGTATCGGCATCGATCTCAACATCAAAGCTCACGGCCAAACGCCCGCCTACCTTCTGAACTGCCAAATGGTGGGTTTTCAACCCGTGCTTTTCAGCAATCAGTGCCACCTTGTCGAAAGCGGTTTCAGAATCGAGCTCTACGGGCGTGAGTTGGATTGAGCTGTCAGCATTCTCAAATACGTTTGCAATGGCAACGGCAATATTTTGGCGCACCGCATCCAATTGCGAGACGGGCAGGGTGCGGGGAACATCAACATTCAGGTCCACAAACAGCGTTGGTCCCGCCGGACGCACCCGCAGTTGACGTATGCCCAGAACGCCATTCACACCCTCAACAATCTCGGTAATTTGCGCCGTCGCACCTGCAGGTGCTGCATCCAGCAAATTGTTCAGCGTCTGCTTGCCCAGTTGCCAAGCGGCCCGCGCCACAAATACGGCAACGACCAATGCAGCAAGAGAGTCCGCAAAGCCAAAGCCCATCCACACGAGAGTCAAGTCCAATGAGGACGGCGAACGAACTCCACATATCAGCTGCAAAATGTAGAGCGTCCGCCGCCAAGGCTGCACTTGAAGTTTTTTCAGCTGTTTTACGCAAGGCATTGCTGCGGTTATAGTCGATGATGATCGAAGCGATGACAATGGCAAACAACCACCAGCTCAATTCAATCTCGTGTGCGCCTTCCAACAGGCGCGAAATGGCTTCGTAAGCCACCCAGGCCGTAATACCGAACAACATACCGGTTTCGACCAGGGCCACCACGCTTTCGGCTTTTGCATGGCCATAATGGTGGTCTTCGTCTGCGGGTTTATCCGCCACTTTCACAGCAACAAGTGTCAATGCTGTTGCGCCAAAATCCATCAGGCTGTGGAAGGCTTCTGACAGCAAACCGAGCGAGCCAGACACAATCGCCGCTGCGAATTTGACAAGTGCAAGCCCACCCGATGCAAGCAGGGAGAACAGGGCAACGCGTTGTTTTTCAGACGTATGGTTCATGGCATGCTTCTAGTCCGAGCAACTCAAAACGCAAGCCAACACTGGCGCGGAAATATCACCCGTCTGGACGCAACACGACTCGCAATTTCATGGCATAAATTCAAAATGCCTTCCGACAATTCAATTGCCCTCCAACCCTCTGGCCGCAAGGCTGGCGCCTTTACAATTGGTGCCATTTTTGCGGGTGAGTCATTGCTGCGAGCTTTGAATGTCAGCGTCATTCCCATTCAAGCTTATGAACTTCTAGGTTCAAGCCAAAAGGTGTCGATTGTCGCAACCAGTGTTTCATTCCTCGTCTTGCTGATGACGCTTTCGCTGCCGTTTTTACTGAGGGGTGTTCGGCGGCGCTGGGTCTACACGCTGGGCATTGTTCTCATTATGGCGTCAGCTTTTATATTTGCTGCCAATTTGGTGGCGGGGCAGGTGGTGGCAACGCTGTTGCGTAACGCGGGTGCTTCAATTTTGAACATCACGCTGTCGCTCTACATCATGGATAATATCTCCAAAGCCGATCTCACCAAAGCCGAGCCCATGCGCATGACATTGGCCACGGTCAGTTGGGTGGTCGGGCCAGCCTTGGGCACGTGGCTTTATTCCAAGTACGGCGTCGTCGCCCCCCAAATTGCTGTGGTGCTGGCAGGTATCGCTTTGATGATTGGCTTTTGGGCTGCCCGCCTGAAAGACCCTGCCGCCTTGCCGCCCGGCACGCTGGCTGGGTTTAATCCCTTATCCAACTTGGTACGATTTTTCAGTCAGCCCCGATTGCGATTGGCATGGTCAATCGCCTTTGGCCGCTCATGCTTTTGGTCGGCCATGTTTATCTATGGACCCTTATTGATGTTGGAAGGCGGGCTCTCAAAAGCGATCGCAGGACTCGTTATATCGGCCAGTCAATTCACGCTGCCGTTGAGCCTCATTCACGGAAAACTGGCGCGTCGATTTGGTGTACGCATTGTCGTCGCCACGTGTTTTGCAGGAATAGCTGCATTGACTTTGGTTGCGGGCTTGTTTGGCAAGGCTGAACCTTGGTCTGCGGTTTTCTGTCTATTGGGTGCTGCGGTTTGCGCTTCAGGACTAGATGGCGTTGGCGGCATTCCGTTTTATCGTGCCGTCAAGCCGCGCGAACGCCAACGCATGACGAGTGTTTATCGCACCTTCTTTGAATGTGCTGAATTGATCCCCGGATTCATTTTCATGTTTCTGCTTTTGCAGTTTGAAATTGGAATTGTATTTATTGTCATCAGTGTTTTAAGCGTTTTTCTAACAGCAGTAACGTGGAAACACTTGCCAAAAACCATGTAATTCATTCATGTGTAGAGCATGACAAATCCAACACTCATCATCGGCAACAAGAATTATTCATCATGGTCGCTGCGGCCCTACTTGGCCCTCAGCATGGCGGGCATACCCTTCGACGAAAAAATGATCCGCTTTGGCGAGCCACGCTTTACACGTGAAGTGCGTAAAATTTCAAAAGCAGGGCAGGTGCCCATTTTGCTGCACAAAGACATTGTGGTGAATGATACCATTTCAATCATCGAATATATTGCTGAAACATGGCCTGATAAAAACATCTGGCCCAAAAACAAAGCAGCCCGCGCCAAAGCGCGCTCTGTTGCGGCTGAAATGCATGCTGGCTTTCGGGCCATCCGCAGCGCATGCCCAATGAATTTACGCCGTGAAGAAAAATTGCCGCCCGGCGGAATATCAGATGCAATTGCCAAAGACGTTGCCCGGCTTGAAGAACTTTGGGCCGAATGCCGCGCAGCCTACGGCAAAGGTGGGCCATTCCTGTTCGGCAAATTCAGCGCGGCAGACGCCATGTTCGCACCCGTGGTTTCACGTTTGCAAACCTTCGCCATCCCCGTGAAAAAAGAAACCCGCACCTACATGAACGCAATTCTGTCCACTCCTGCATTTGTGAAATGGAAGGCAGACAGTGAAAGCGAAAAATGGATCGTGCCCGAGGATGAAGTGGATTGAGGATTGCGGAGGATATTTTGAATTGGTGTTAAGCCCAACACCAAAACCGTCATTCCAAACGCACACGCAGTGAAGCGAAGTGGGCGATTTGGAACCCAGCTTTTGTTGAGCACGAGCAGCGGGGTTCCAAATCACTCGTTCCGCTTCGCTGCACTCGTGTTTGGAATGACGAGTATTTTTTATCCTTACTATTTAACCAACGCCACCATACCCCCAGCACTGCGCGTCAATCTTCCCGCCACTTCCAATTCCAACAACACCGCCATCACCGCCTCAGGCTGGCAGTTGGCTTCGCGGATCAAGTCATCAATCTCCACGGCGTTAACTGACAGAAGCTCGATGATATTGCGCCGGCTGGTATCGTCGGCGTCTTCATCGGGTGGCAGCAAGGGTTCTGCTTCTCGTTCGAACAACATGCCTTGCATGGGCGAGGTTTCTTGATTGAGATAATCCAAAACATCATTCACTGACGACAAAATATTTGCACCGTCTTTGATGAGCTTGTTTGTGCCTTCACAACGCGGGTCCAGCGGTGAACCGGGCACGGCAAACACTTCGCGATTCTGCTCATTGGCAAATCGCGCCGTAATCAGAGAACCTGAACGTAGTGCAGCCTCCACAATAATCACGGCACGGCTCATGCCGGAAATGATGCGATTGCGCCGTGGAAAATGTTCGGCCCTTGGTGCCGTGCCAATTGGCATTTCAGTGATGAGCAAGCCTTGCCGTGCAATTGCTTTTTGCAGTTCGGCATTTTCTGGTGGGTAAAGGTGGTCAATGCCACCCGCAATTACGGCTGCCGTATTGGCGGGTGTTGCCGCTTCATGGGCAGCCGTATCAATGCCCCGTGCTAACCCCGAGGTGACGAGGAAACCTGCTTCTGCAAGGCTATGGGCCAGCATACGTGCCATCTTGCGCCCCGACGCGGAAGCCGTGCGAGCACCCACAATGCCCACACTGGTTTTTTGCAATAACTCGAGATTGCCCGAGACGCACAGCAGCGGCGGCGCTGAATCAATGTTGCGTAGAAGATTAGGGTAGGTGGGTTCGCAAGCGCACACCAGTTGAGCGCCAGCATCAGCTGTGGCTTGCAATTCCTTTATCGCAAGTTCTTCGCCGTAAACCGTCAACCCGCGCTTGCCACCACCCTTGGTCACCAAACTTGGCAATGCTTCAATCGCGCGGCTCGCGGTTTTATATCGGTTGATCAGCTTGTGAAACGTCTGCGGACCGATGCCATCGGTGCGAGATAGGCGCAGCCACGCAAGGCGTTCGCTGTCTGAAAGCTGGGTCATGCTTTCTTGGAGAAAGATGATTTTGGTTCTTCACCCTTGATGAGCCGCGCAATGTTGGCGCGATGGGTAAACCAAACCACTGCGGCCAAGATCACAAAGGGCCAGATCATGTTGATCGGCAGGCCAATGAATACGGCTGCAACCACAACCACCAACACAGCACTTAGCGCACTTGCTGATGAAATGCGTGTTGCAAAAAATACCAACAGCCAAACGGCACAGAACACCAATCCCAAGGGCCAGGACCAACCAAACGTGATGCCTAGCCCAGTTGCAACGCCCTTGCCGCCTTTGAAGTTGAGCCAGATCGGAAATAGATGACCTGCGAGTGCGCCAAAGCCAGCAGCAATGACGGCTTCCGGTGTGCCCCACATGGTGGCGGCAAGCACAGGGAAATATCCCTTCAAGCCGTCGCACAATAAAGTTAGGGCTGCGATTTTCTTATTTCCGGTGCGCAGCACATTTGTTGCGCCAATATTGCCGGAACCGATTGCGCGAACATCACCCAAGCCCGCCCAGCGTGTCAGCAGCAAGCCAAAAGGTATGCTACCCGCCAGATAGCCAATAACTGCGAAAAATGCCCAATGCATCATGTCCCCCCGAATTTAGGGAGCGTATGCGAAAACAACGCGTCCGGCAACGAGGGTTTCAACGGCACGGCCTTCGAGGGTGCGATGCTCAAACGGCGAATTTTTGGAGCGGGATTTGATCGTGGCGTCTTCCACTTTCCAGCTCAGCGCGGTGTCGACAATCGCAAAATCAGCAGGCGCACCCGCAGCAAGGCGACCACATTCAAGCCCCAATATGGTTGCTGGCGCTTGAGACAAAGCTTCAACGAGACGTGACAAGCTTATGTTTTCATTGTGCGAAAGCGTAATCGCACAAGACAACATGGTGTCCAACCCCACAGCACCAAACGCCGCTTCGGCAAAGGGCAGGCGCTTGGTGTCGTCGCTTTGCGGATCATGGGCCGACACGATCACATCAATGGTGCCATCAGCCACGCCCGCAATTAAAGCACGGCGTTCGTCTTCACCGCGCAAGGGCGGCGAGAGTTTGAAGAAGGTGCGATAGGGGCCGATGTCATTTTCGTTGAGCACCAGATGGTTGATCGACACACCACAGGTGACGGGCAAACCACGGGCCTTGGCGCGGCGGATAACTTCTATGGATTCCGCACAGGAGATTTGCGCGGCGTGGTAATGCGCACCCGTCATTTCAACGAGGCGCAAATCACGCTCCAACTGCATCACTTCCGACAACGCGGGAATGCCGGACAAACCCAGCCGCGAGGCCATTTCGCCGCCATTCATCACGCCACCTGAAAGCGAAGGTTCCTCGACATGGGCCACCACCAGCATGTTGAAGTCCTTGGCATAGGTCATGGCGCGGCGGAGCAGGCCAGCATTGGCAACGGAACGCGTCGGGTCGGTGACCGCAACAGCACCAGCGGCTTTCAGCAAGCCGATTTCCGACAAGGCTTCACCCGCCATGCCCTTGGTTAAAGCCGCCATCGGCAATACGCGCACCAATGCCGTGTCGCGGGCGCGGCGCAAAACGTAATCCACAATCGCCGCATCATCGATGACGGGTTTGGTGTCCGGCATCACGATCATGGTGGTCACGCCACCCGCCGCGGCGGCTTCTGACGCGGAGGCGAGGGACTCGCGATATTCCGAACCGGGTTCACCTGTGAACACCCGCATATCCACAAGGCCCGGAATGATGTGCTTGCCCTTGCAATCCACCACTTCGGTATTGGCACCGACACTGTCCCGCGTGACACCTGCGCCGACCGATAAAATCCAGCCATCTTCAAACAGAATGCCGCCCTTGCCGTCCAAGCCTTCGCGGGGGCTGAGGATGTGGGCGTTGATATAGGCCTTGCGTTTGCCAGCCATCATGCAGCCCTCCTGTTGCGATCGAGCGCATCCAGCACGGCCATGCGCACGGCGACCCCCATTTCCACCTGTTCGCGGATCACCGACTGCGCGCCATCAGCAACACTCGAGTCAATTTCAACGCCGCGGTTCATGGGGCCGGGGTGCATGACCAGGGCATGGGGTTGGGCTTCTTCCAGCTTCGATTCCGTCAAGCCATAGAACTGATAATATTCGCGCAAGCGACGGCACAAAAGCGCCACCCATGCGTTCCTGCTGCAAGCGCAACATCATCACCACATCGGCCCCGCGAATACCCTCCGCCATATTGCGGAACACCTCGACGCCGAAATTTGCAATGCCCGAGGGCAGCAGCGTTGAAGGTGCCACCACCCGCACATTCACACCCATGCGGCTGAGGCAATGAATGTTTGAACGCGCCACGCGCGAATGCAACACGTCACCACAAATCGCCACGGTCAAACCTTCAAGCCGGCCGAAATGCCTCCGAATTGTCAACGCATCCAATAGCGCCTGCGTGGGGTGTTCATGCTGGCCATCACCCGCATTCAACACAGCACAGGACACCTGCTGCGATAGCAATTCCACTGCACCGGATGATTGATGGCGCACCACCAGAAAATCCGGATGCATGGCATTGATGGTCATGGCGGTATCGATCAAGGTTTCGCCCTTGGCCACCGATGATGTGGCAATCGACATGTTCATCACGTCAGCGCCCAAACGCTTGCCCGCGATTTCGAAACTGGATTGC
>CAVZXJ010000012.1:0-244449 GCA_963779145.1 uncultured Alphaproteobacteria bacterium | reverse complement strand
TCCTAGATTTGTCCAAGGGGTTTGCCTGTTTGGTCACCTTTTCTCAAGGCTCAAAAGCCAGAGAACAGGTGAGCCAGCTTGTACAATCATGAAACTGAAGCCTATACCTGCAACTGCCAACAGAGTGGTGTTCAAATTGCCAAATTGAGTTTCTTGGCGGCGGCAGCAAGCCTTTTGTCAGTCGTCCAAACCTTTGAATTTGTAAGAGCCGCCGACGCCAGCAAATGGCAATCAACGTAACCAATCCCAGTTCCAAATAAGCCGTGGATTACGATCATTTCTAAGACGTCTTGCTCATCAGCAATCGGTAGCGAACTGAATTTCAAAAGGTTCCCGATAATCTCATCTCTGTTTCTCAAGTTTCCCAGTGCGATCTCACCGATAACAAATGGGTGCAGGACAATTTTGTTTCCTAACAAGAGACGAGACATCACTTCGTTCGTCTTATCCAAATGGTTGATCCATACAGAAGTGTCGGCGAGGATCATTTATTGATGAATCTCGGTGGTCGGCGGCGGGGCGGCGCTTTCAATCCAGGCTCAGAACCGCCAAGCGCAATGAGGCGTCGCGCGGCATCCTTTTGAATGAGACCACGCAGGCCTTCATTCAGCAACTCCGATCTTTCTTTAATTCCGGTACGTTCCTGTGCCTCCGCAAGAAGTTTGTCATCAAGAACAACTGTTGTCCGCATGGTATCCTCCAAGCATCAAATATAGCATCATTTGATGCTGTTTTCAATGCTTGCTGGAGCTCTTGAACGTTTAACTGGACCCGTTGGGTTTAAGCTTCTCAACCAACTCAAGCACTTGTTGCTTTGAAACCGAAAGTGCAAGGATACGATTGCTTCCGTTGTCTGCAACTTCTAGCGCTTTTGAACGGCGTTGAGGATCGCGGAGCCTTTGCATGCCAAAATAAGCAAAGGCATCGGCGCACTGCAAAGGTACCTTTTCTTTTTTTCTTTTGAAACTTAGTTTGTAGTCAGGATGGTTGAAGCGTTTTTTAGTGATTTCAAAGTGTTCAAGAGCGCCATTCTCGAAATCGTTATTTTCGTGCATAAATGTTGCTTTTTCTATACCTGCGTCAGTGAGCACTTTGAACATCCGATTAAAAACCCAAATTAACGGCAAGAAGTATGGGTGTTCAACATATCTGTTGGTAGCGGAGCTTCCGCCGAGTTCATTTTGAATAAACTTGCGATCAATTTCACCAATTCTGCCGAAAATTCGATGATTGCAAATTGTTTGCATTGCTCGATTTGTGAGTTGGTTGCGAGCATTACTTTCCAAGCCACTACAGCTTCCAACACGATGCCAAACGTCATTAGAATGAAAAGAAGTTAAAGGTTCAATTGCAGTTAACCAGTCTTGTTCCCAAAGTTTCCAAACGGTGTCGTCGGCCCAACCTGCAGAAACTGTAAGAAAATCGCTACCTTCATGGATATTGCTTTCATCCATGTAAACTTCAATTGTCATCGTCAGGTAAGACTCACCGCTTCAAACAACATCAGCGCAGCTGCCGTTGCCACGTTTAAGCTTTCAACATCTCTACGCATAGGAATGCTGACGCTGGTTTTGCATGCCGCCGCAACGGGTGCGGTGAGGCCGCGTGACTCTGACCCCATGACCAAAAGCGTGGGGCGCTTGTACTCTCGGCGATAGCTGGCTTTTGCCGTCATTGACGTACCCACACTTTCGCCTGCCCAGCCGCTGAGAAACTCCACAAACTGCACCGTTGGCATTTTGACCAATGGCATAGCAAAGATTGATCCTGTGGTGGCACGTACGCATTCTGGCGCATAGGGGTCGCAACAATCGCCAACCAGTATTACGCCGTCTGCCCCTGCCGCATCTGCGGTTCGGATGATGGTGCCAAGGTTGCCGGGGTCGCGGATGTCTTCCAAGGCCAACCACAAGCCGGTCTTGCCAGGGCGGGGCTGCCAGCGCTGTTTGAAGGTGGCCAGCACCTCATGGGCATTGTTCTGTGCTGACAGCGTGGACATGATCTTGTCGGACACCAGCAATGGCTTATGCGCATCCCAAATCCAAGCGGGTTTGGTGGCCAGATAAAGTTCAGGATCCCAACCGCAGGCGGCGGCGCGTTCGAGCATGTTCAAGCCTTCGGCCACGAACAGACCATGCTCACGACGAGATTTCTTGTCTTCGAGCGATTTGACAAGTTTGATATGCGGATTTTGCAGGGATGTGATGGGAAGCATTGCGTTTTCGTAGCGGCATTCGCAGATGCACACAAGCGCGTGCTGTTCAGATACAAAAAATCATGCCAGCATCGTGAAGTATCATTTCAGGAGAGTCTGATGTCTGCTGCCACCCAACGCGCCACTGATTGGCTTTCATCTTTCGAAACGCTGACAAATGCGGGGGAAATCGACAAAGCTTTGGCCCACTTCGACGATGCCGAATGTTTCTGGCGAGATCTCGTGTTCTTCAGTTGGAATCTCAAAACAACCGAAGGCAAAGTAGAAATTGGAAACATGTTGAAAGCCACCTTGCCCCATGCGGGCAAAGTGACGTGGCGCATTGACGGTGAAGCGACGGGAGACGAAGCGCTGACCGAGGCGTGGCTGCTGTTTGAAAATGAAGTCGCACGCGGCAAGGGCTATCTCAAACTGCGCAACGGCAAGGCTTGGGTGTTGATGACGTCGTTGCTCGAACTCAAAGGCCACGAGGAACATAAAGGCCCAAGACGCGACAAGGGTGTTGTTCACGGCGCATTCCATGATCGCACCACGTGGTTGGAAAGGCGCGAGAAAGAAGAACGCGAACTTGGTTATAAAACCCAACCCTATTGTCTCATCATTGGAGGCGGGCAGGGCGGCATTGGCCTTGGTGCGCGCATGCGGCGCTTGGGCATTCCGACCATCATCATCGAGAAGAACAAGAAGCCGGGGACTCGTGGCGCAAACGTTACAAGTCGCTCTGCCTGCATGACCCGATCTGGTATGACCACATGCCCTATCTGCCGTTTCCTGATGACTGGCCGATCTTCAGCCCCAAAGACAAAATTGGTGACTGGCTTGAAATGTACACCAAAGTGATGGAGTTGAATTATTGGACCGAGACTGTCTGCAAGTCCGCCAAGTTTGATGAAAAGAAGCAGCAATGGGTTGTGAAAGTTACGCGCAAAGGCAAACCCGTGACATTGAAACCTACACATTTGGTGTTGGCCACAGGTCTTTCTGCGGTCGCCAATGTGCCAAAGTTCAAAGGCGCTTCGACTTTCAAAGGTGAGCAACACCATTCGTCGCAACATCCCGGGCCAGACAAATACAAAGGCAAGAAAGTTGTGGTCGTAGGGTCAAATAATTCTGCCCACGACATTAGTGCCGCACTTTGGGAAGTGGGTGCTGATGTGACCATGCTGCAACGTTCATCTACCCACATTGCACGCTCTGACACTTTGATGGAGTTAGAAGCGGGGCCGCTTTATTCCGAGGCTGCACTTGCCAAAGGCATTGATGTCACCAAGGCGGATTATCTCTACGTCGCAACACCTTACAAGGTGCAGGCGCGGGGAATGATCGAAGTTTATAAAGAAGTCAAAAAGCGCGACGCAGATTTTTATGCACGACTTGAAAAGGTCGGGTTCATGCATGACTTTGGCGACGATGGTTCAGGCTTGCACGTGAAATATATCCGGCGCGGATCGGGCTATTACATCGATGTGGGTGCATCGGATTTGGTGTGTGATGGCAAGATCAAATTGAAGTCTCGCGTTGAAGTGAAAGAGATCAAACCGAAGTCGGTTCGTGTTGTCTGACGGTACTGAATTGCAGGCTGATCTCATTGTCTATGCCACTGGTTATGGCTCGATGAATGGCTGGGCAGCGAAGTTGATCAGCCAGGATGTTGCCGACAAAGTGGGCAAGTGCTGGGGCATAGGTTCCAACACCACCAAAGACCCCGGCCCATGGGAAGGCGAACCCCGCAACATGTGGAAGCCCACGCACCAACAAAACCTATGGTTCCACGGCGGTAATTTGCACCAATCCCGCTTCTGGTCGCAATTCGTGGCACTGCAATTGAAAGCGCGGATGGAAGGGATTGCGACACCGGTTTACGGCATGGAGAAGGTGCATCACTTGAGTTGATGAATTCACTTGCGCAGCGTAGTGTAAAGCCATGAACATCCACACCACTCCCAACATCAAAATCGGTAAATCAGTCTGCCCGCATGATTGCCCTTCGGCTTGTGCGCTTGAGGTTGAATTGCTGGATGATCATACCATTGGCCGTGTGCGGGGCGACAAGGCGAATTCCTATACCTTGGGTGTGATCTGCGAAAAGGTTGCGCGCTATTCGGAACGCATCCACCATCCGGATCGTTTGCTTTACCCTATGAAGCGCGTTGGCCCCAAAGGCTCAGGCCAATTTGAACGTGTGTCATGGGATGACGCGATGGCCGAGATTGCCACGCGCTTTCTCGCCATTGAAAATGAACACGGTGCTGAGGCGATCTGGCCCTATTGGTATGCGGGAACCATGGGTTTGGTCATGCGCGACGGCATTGATCGCTTGACCCACGCCAAGAACTATTCCCGCATGTATGGCACGTTTTGCATCGCATTGTCGTGGCCTGGCTATTTCGCAGGCACGGGGCGCGTTGCGGGCGTTGACCCCCGCGAAATGCAGAAATCGGATTTGATTGTGGTGTGGGGCGGCAACCCCGTGAACACGCAAGTCAACGTGATGACGCACATCGGTATTGCCCGCAAAAACCGTGGCGCGAAAATGGCATGCGTTGATGTTTATGACACCGGCACTATGAAGCAGGCGGATTACAAATACATCATCCGCCCGGGCACCGATGGGGCGTTGGCGTGCGGCGTGATGCATGTGCTGTTCCGTGAAGGTTATGCCAATTGGGATTATCTCCGTCAGTACACAGATGATCCGGAGGGGTTGGAGCAACATTTGCAATCGCGCACGCCGGAATGGGCAGCGGGCATTACCGGATTAAGTGTTGAAAAGATTGAAGAACTTGCCCGCCTCATTGGGCAAACGCCGAAAACCTATTTCCGTTTGGGCTATGGTTTTTCGCGCTCGCGCAACGGGTCCCATAACATGCACGCCGTGACGTGTATTCCTGCCATCACGGGCGCGTGGCTGCATGAAGGTGGGGGTGCCCTTCATTCCAACAGCGGTATTTTCAAATGGAACAAGACGCTGATCAGCGGCAAGGATGTTGCGAAGTCCGGCACGCGTGTGATGGACCAAAGCCGCATTGGTGAAGTGTTGCTGGGCAACTCAACAAGATTTGCAAGGCGGCCCAGCCGTGAAAGCTTTGTTCATTCAAAACACCAATCCGGTTTCAGTCGCCCCTGACCAGAACAAGGTGAAAGCCGGGTTTGCACGGGAAGATCTATTCACCGTGGTGCATGAGCAATTCATGACTGAGACAGCCATGATGGCTGACATCGTATTGCCTGCCACCATGTTCCTTGAACATGATGACGTCTATCAAGGCGGTGGCCACCAGCACATCATGTTTGGTCGCAAGCTTGTGGAAGCGCCGGGCGAATGCCGTTCAAACCATGACGTGTTGTGTGATCTTGCAGCGCGGCTGGGGGCTGAACACAGTGGCTTCACCATGAGCCCGCGTGAGATTATTGACGAGACATTGCAAGCCTCCGGTCGCCGCGGCATGGATGACCTTGATGCCGAAAACTGGTTTGACGTTCAGCCCGAATTTGAAACGGCGCATTTCATCAAGGGCTTTGGCCATGCCGACGGCAAGTTTCATTTCAAGCCCAATTGGAAACAGGCCGCGAGTGTCATCTCTTCAATGGGCGCTCTTGGCCCCTATGCGGATATGCCAGCCTGGCCTGATCATTGGGCGGTGACGGAAGCCGCAACGGACGACACACCCTTCCGCATGACCACATCGCCCGCACGCACATTCTTGAACTCGACTTTCAATGAAACGCCGGGCTCGGTGAAGCGGGAAGGGCGGCCAACCGTGTTGGCGCATCCTGATGATCTCACACAACTCGGCCTTGCTGAAGGTGATGCCGTGACTCTCGGTAATGCGCGGGGCCAAGTCAATGTGTTCGCCAAAGCCCACGCTGGCCAGCAACGCGGCGTACTCATTGCCGAGGGCATTTGGCCAAACACCGCCTATGCCGATGGGTGCGGTATCAACTCCCTGACAGGTGCTGACCAACCTGCACCGGCTGGTGGGGGCACGTTCCATGACACCGCCGTGTGGTTGCGCAAGGCCGTTTCCTGAATCCAATCTGAACGGCTGCTTCAGCAAATACTCATCCGTATTCTGACAATATGCTGACAAGTTCATGATTTAGGCGCATTTTCGCCCCGCACTTGCCGTCAATGTTCCGTACAAGGATGATGCGGTGAAGGGTAAAAGCGCCGCTTTGAAGACGGTGATCAGTATGCCTATTGCAACACATGTAATTGAAACAGATCAGAATTCTGCCGCCAAGGGACTGGCTATCGTGCGCCTGCGCCGACTGATTCTCTTAGGGCTCGCAGCTGCTATGGCATTGGCCTCACTTGCGCCAATTGTTGTTCTTGCTGGCTAAAGCTTATGGTGCCTGTGGCCCACGGGTTCGGCATGGGCAACGACGCGTTTGATGTCCGGCAGTTGTGCCATCAATGCAACCTCAATTCGATCTGTTACTTCATGCACATCTGAAATCGCCAATTTTGGCGCAAAGCGGCAATGGTAGTGCACGTAAAGCCCCGCCGCATTGGAACGAATGCGGATGTTGTGCAAATCATTCAGTTGCTTTTCTGCCCGCGCAAATTTGGCCAATGCCACTTCAACTCTTTTGATGATCGCTGCCGAAGGTGCCGCACCTTCCAACAGTCGCGGTTCTAGCGGCTCAATATGGCTTTCCACTTCAACATCAGCGCCCAAGCCGTCACGGATTTCGGTTTCCAACGCCGTGGCTTTGTCATGGGCGATGTGCAGCGGTGTATCGGCATCGATCTCAACATCAAAGCTCACGGCCAAACGCCCGCCTACCTTCTGAACTGCCAAATGGTGGGTTTTCAACCCGTGCTTTTCAGCAATCAGTGCCACCTTGTCGAAAGCGGTTTCAGAATCGAGCTCTACGGGCGTGAGTTGGATTGAGCTGTCAGCATTCTCAAATACGTTTGCAATGGCAACGGCAATATTTTGGCGCACCGCATCCAATTGCGAGACGGGCAGGGTGCGGGGAACATCAACATTCAGGTCCACAAACAGCGTTGGTCCTGCCGGACGCACCCGCAATTGACGTATGCCCAGAACGCCATTCACACCCTCAACAATCTCGGTAATTTGCGCCGTCGCACCTGCAGGTGCTGCATCCAGCAAATTGTTCAGCGTCTGCTTGCCCAGTTGCCAAGCGGCCCGCGCAACAAACACGGCAACGACCAATGCAGCAAGAGAGTCCGCAAAGCCAAAGCCCATCCACACGAGAGTCAGTCCAATGAGGACGGCGAACGAACTCCACATATCAGCTGCAAAATGTAGAGCGTCCGCCGCCAAGGCTGCACTTGAAGTTTTTTCAGCTGTTTTACGCAAGGCATTGCTGCGGTTATAGTCGATGATGATCGAAGCGATGACAATGGCAAACAACCACCAGCTCAATTCAATCTCGTGTGCGCCTTCCAACAGGCGCGAAATGGCTTCGTAAGCCACCCAGGCCGTAATACCGAACAACATACCGGTTTCGACCAGGGCCACCACGCTTTCGGCTTTTGCATGGCCATAATGGTGGTCTTCGTCTGCGGGTTTATCCGCCACTTTCACAGCAACAAGTGTCAATGCTGTTGCGCCAAAATCCATCAGGCTGTGGAAGGCTTCTGACAGCAAACCGAGCGAGCCAGACACAATCGCCGCTGCGAATTTGACAAGTGCAAGCCCACCCGATGCAAGCAGGGAGAACAGGGCAACGCGTTGTTTTTCAGACGTATGGTTCATGGCATGCTTCTAGTCCGAGCAACTCAAAACGCAAGCCAACACTGGCGCGGAAATATCACCCGTCTGGACGCAACACGACTCGCAATTTCATGGCATAAATTCAAAATGCCTTCCGACAATTCAATTGCCCTCCAACCCTCTGGCCGCAAGGCTGGCGCCTTTACAATTGGTGCCATTTTTGCGGGTGAGTCATTGCTGCGAGCTTTGAATGTCAGCGTCATTCCCATTCAAGCCTATGAACTTCTAGGTTCAAGCCAAAAGGTGTCGATTGTCGCAACCAGTGTTTCATTCCTCGTCTTGCTGATGACGCTTTCGCTGCCGTTTTTACTGAGGGGTGTTCGGCGGCGCTGGGTCTACACGCTGGGCATTGTTCTCATTATGGCGTCAGCTTTTATATTTGCTGCCAATTTGGTGGCGGGGCAGGTGGTGGCAACGCTGTTGCGTAACGCGGGTGCTTCAATTTTGAACATCACGCTGTCGCTCTACATCATGGATAATATCTCCAAAGCCGATCTCACCAAAGCCGAGCCCATGCGCATGACATTGGCCACGGTCAGTTGGGTGGTCGGGCCAGCCTTGGGCACGTGGCTTTATTCCAAGTACGGCGTCGTCGCCCCCCAAATTGCTGTGGTGCTGGCAGGTATCGCTTTGATGATTGGTTTTTGGGCTGCCCGCTTGAAAGACCCTGCCGCCTTGCCGCCCGGCACGTTGGCTGGCTTTAATCCCTTATCCAACTTGGTACGGTTTTTCAGTCAGCCCCGATTGCGATTGGCATGGTCAATCGCCTTTGGCCGCTCATGCTTTTGGTCGGCCATGTTTATCTATGGCCCCTTGTTGATGCTGGAAGGCGGGCTCTCAAAAGCGATCGCAGGACTCGTTATATCGGCCAGTCAATTCACGCTGCCGTTGAGCCTCATTCACGGAAAACTGGCGCGTCGATTTGGTGTACGCATTGTCGTCGCCACGTGTTTTGCAGGAATAGCTGCATTGACTTTGGTTGCGGGCTTGTTTGGCAAGGCTGAACCTTGGTCTGCGGTTTTCTGTCTATTGGGTGCTGCGGTTTGCGCATCAGGACTAGATGGCGTTGGCGGCATTCCGTTTTATCGCGCCGTCAAGCCGCGCGAACGCCAACGCATGACGAGTGTTTATCGCACCTTCTTTGAATGTGCTGAATTGATCCCCGGATTCATTTTCATGTTTCTGCTTTTGCAGTTTGAAATTGGAATTGTATTTATTGTCATCAGTGTTTTAAGCGTTTTTCTAACAGCAGTAACGTGGAAACACTTGCCAAAAACCATGTAATTCATTCATGTGTAGAGCATGACAAAACCAACACTCATCATCGGCAATAAGAATTATTCATCATGGTCGCTGCGGCCCTACTTGGCCCTCAGCATGGCGGGCATACCCTTCGACGAAAAAATGATCCGCTTTGGCGAACCACGCTTCACACGTGAAGTGCGTAAAATTTCCAAAGCAGGGCAGGTGCCCATTTTGCTGCACAAAGACATTGTGGTGAACGACACCATTTCAATCATCGAATATATTGCTGAGACATGGCCTGATAAAAACATCTGGCCCAAAAACAAAGCAGCCCGCGCCAAAGCGCGCTCTGTCGCGGCTGAAATGCATGCTGGCTTTCGGGCCATCCGCAGCGCGTGCCCAATGAATTTACGCCGTGAAGAAAAATTGCCGCCCGGCGGAATATCAGATGCAATTGCCAAAGACGTTGCCCGGCTTGAAGAACTTTGGGCCGAATGCCGCGCAGCCTACGGCAAAGGTGGGCCATTCCTGTTCGGCAAATTCAGCGCGGCAGACGCCATGTTCGCACCCGTGGTTTCACGTTTGCAAACCTTCGCCATCCCCGTGAAAAAAGAAACCCGCACCTACATGAACGCAATTCTGTCCACTCCTGCATTTGTGAAATGGAAGGCAGACAGTGAAAGCGAAAAATGGATTGTGCCCGAGGATGAAGTGGATTGAATACAACCCTCATCCGTCTCGCTTTGCTCGCCACCTTCTCCCGCAAGCGGGAGAAGTAATGAGCCTTCACCTCGCCCGCTCCTGCAAGCGGGAGAAGTAATGAACCTTCACCTCGCCCGCTTGCGGGAGAGGACGCCGAGCGAACGCGAGGCAGGTGAGGGACGTTACCCCTTCAACGCCACCATACCCCCAGCACTGCGCGTCAATCTTCCCGCCACTTCCAATTCCAACAACACCGCCATCACCGCCTCAGGCTGGCAGTTGGCTTCGCGGATCAAGTCATCAATCTCCACGGCGTTAACTGACAGAAGCTCGATGATATTGCGCCGGCTGGTATCGTCGGCGTCTTCATCGGGTGGCAGCAAGGGTTCTGCTTCTCGTTCGAACAACATGCCTTGCATGGGCGAGGTTTCTTGATTGAGATAATCCAAAACATCATTCACTGACGACAAAATATTTGCACCGTCTTTGATGAGCTTGTTTGTGCCTTCACAACGCGGGTCCAGCGGTGAACCGGGCACTGCAAACACTTCACGATTCTGCTCATTGGCAAATCGCGCCGTAATCAGAGAACCTGAACGTAGTGCAGCCTCCACAATAATCACGGCACGGCTCATGCCGGAAATGATGCGATTGCGTCTTGGAAAATGTTCGGCCCTTGGTGCCGTGCCAATTGGCATTTCAGTGATGAGCAAGCCTTGCCGAGCAATTGCCTTTTGCAGTTCGGCATTTTCCGGCGGGTAAAGGTGGTCAATGCCACCCGCAATTACGGCTGCCGTATTGGCGGGTGTTGCCGCTTCATGGGCGGCCGTATCAATGCCCCGTGCTAACCCCGAGGTGACAAGAAAACCTGCTTCTGCAAGACTATGGGCCAGCATACGCGCCATCTTGCGCCCCGACGCGGAAGCGGTGCGAGCACCCACAATGCCCACACTGGTTTTTTGCAATAACTCGAGATTGCCCGAGACGCACAGCAGCGGCGGCGCTGAATCAATGTTGCGTAGAAGATCAGGGTAGGTGGGTTCGCAGCGCAAACCAATTGAGCGCCAGCATCAGCTGTGGCTTGCAATTCCTTTATCGCAAGTTCTTCGCCGTAAACCGTCAACCCGCGCTTGCCACCACCTTTGCTTACGAGTGTTGGCAATGCCTCAAGGGCGCGGCTTGCGGTTTTATAGCGGCTGATCAGTTTGTGAAACGTCTGCGGACCGATGCCATCGGTGCGAGACAGGCGCAGCCACGCAAGGCGTTCGCTGTCTGAAAGCTGGGTCATGCTTTCTTGGAGAAAGATGATTTTGGTTCTTCACCCTTGATGAGCCGCGCAATGTTGGCGCGATGGGTAAACCAAACCACTGCGGCCAAGATCACAAAGGGCCAGATCATGTTGATCGGCAGGCCAATGAATACGGCTGCAACCACAACCACCAACACAGCACTGAGCGCACTTGCTGATGAAATGCGTGTTGCAAAAAACACCAACAGCCAAACGGCACAAAACACCAATCCCAAGGGCCAGGACCAACCAAACGTGATGCCTAGTCCAGTTGCAACACCCTTGCCGCCTTTGAAGTTGAGCCAGATCGGAAATAGATGGCCCGCCAATGCGCCAAAGCCAGCAGCAATCACGGCTTCCGGTGTGCCCCACATGGTGGCGGCAAGCACAGGGAAATATCCCTTCAAGCCGTCGCACAATAAAGTTAGGGCTGCGATTTTCTTATTTCCGGTGCGCAGCACATTTGTTGCGCCAATGTTGCCGGAACCGATTGCGCGCACATCACCCAAGCCCGCCCAGCGTGTCAGCAGCAAGCCAAAAGGTATGCTACCCGCCAGATAGCCAATAACTGCGAAAAATGCCCAATGCATCATGTCCCCCCGAATTTAGGGAGCGTATGCGAAAACAACGCGTCCGGCAACGAGGGTTTCAACGGCGCGGCCTTCGAGGGTGCGATGCTCAAACGGCGAGTTTTTGGAGCGGGATTTGATCGTGGCGTCTTCCACTTTCCAGCTCAGCGCGGTGTCGACAATCGCAAAATCAGCAGGCGCACCCGCAGCAAGGCGACCACATTCAAGCCCCAATATGGTTGCGGGCGCTTGAGACAAAGCTTCAACGAGACGTGACAAGCTTATGTTTTCATTGTGCGAAAGCGTAATCGCACAAGACAGCATGGTGTCCAACCCAACCGCACCAAACGCTGCTTCGGCAAAGGGCAGGCGCTTGGTGTCGTCGCTTTGCGGGTCATGGGCGGAAACGATCACATCAATGGTGCCATCAGCCACGCCCGCAATTAAAGCACGGCGTTCGTCTTCACCGCGCAAGGGCGGCGAGAGTTTGAAGAAGGTGCGATAGGGGCCGATGTCGTTCTCGTTCAGCACCAGATGGTTGATCGACACACCACAGGTGACGGGCAAACCACGGGCCTTGGCGCGGCGCATGACTTCGATGGATTCCGCACAGGAGATTTGCGCCGCGTGATAACGCGCACCCGTCATTTCGACGAGGCGCAGATCACGCTCCAACTGCATGACTTCCGACAAGGCGGGAATGCCTGACAAACCAAGCCGCGAAGCCATTTCGCCGCCATTCATCACGCCGCCGGAAAGCGAAGGTTCCTCCACATGGGCCACCACCAGCATGTTGAAGTCCTTGGCATAGGTCATGGCGCGGCGGAGTAACCCGGCATTGGCAACGGAACGCGTGGGGTCCGTTACCGCAACGGCACCAGCGGCTTTCAGCAAGCCGATTTCCGACAAGGCTTCACCCGCCATGCCCTTGGTTAAAGCCGCCATGGGCAACACGCGCACCAATGCCGTGTCACGGGCGCGGCGCAAAACGTAGTCCACAATCGCCGCATCATCGATGACGGGTTTGGTGTCCGGCATCACGATCATGGTGGTCACGCCACCCGCTGCTGCGGCTTCTGACGCGGAGGCGAGGGACTCGCGATATTCGGAACCGGGTTCACCCGTAAACACGCGCATATCCACGAGGCCGGGAATGATGTGCTTGCCCTTGCAATCCACCACTTCGGTATTGGCACCCACACTGTCGCGCGTGACGCCTGCGCCGACCGACAAGATCCAGCCATCTTCAAACAGAATGCCGCCCTTGCCGTCCAAGCCTTCGCGGGGGACTGAGGATATGGGCGTTGACATAGGCCTTGCGTTTGCCAGCCATCATGCAGCCCTCCTGTTACGATCGAGCGCATCCAGCACGGCCATGCGCACGGCGACCCCCATTTCCACCTGTTCGCGGATCACGGATTGCGCACCGTCGGCAACACTCGAGTCAATTTCCACACCACGGTTCATGGGGCCGGGGTGCATGACCAGGGCATGGGGTTGGGCTTCTTCCAACTTCGATTCCGTCAAACCATAGAACTGATAATATTCGCGCAAGCGACGGCACGAATGCGCCACCCATGCGTTCCTGCTGCAAGCGCAACATCATCACCACATCAGCACCGCGAATGCCCTCCGCCATATTGCGGAACACCTCGACGCCGAAATTGGCGATGCCCGAGGGCAGCAATGTTGAAGGTGCCACCACCCGCACATTCACACCCATGCGGCTGAGGCAATGAATGTTCGAACGCGCCACGCGGGAATGCAGCACGTCACCACAAATCGCCACGGTCAAACCTTCAAGCCGCCCGAAATGCCGCCGGATTGTCAACGCATCCAACAAAGCCTGCGTGGGGTGTTCATGCTGGCCATCACCCGCATTCAACACAGCACAGGACACCTGCTGCGATAGCAATTCCACCGCACCGGATGATTGATGCCTGCACCACCAGAAAATCCGGATGCATGGCGTTGATGGTCATGGCGGTATCGATCAAGGTTTCGCCCTTGGCCACCGATGATGTGGCAATCGACATGTTCATCACATCAGCGCCCAAACGCTTGCCCGCGATTTCAAAACTGGATTGCGTGCGCGTTGAATTTTCGAAGAACAAATTCACCTGCGTGCGCCCGGCCAAAATCTGCTTCATGGCGGGCGTGCCCCTGCCACTTTCAGCATAGGTTTGCGCCAAATCCAGAATGGCTGTGATGTCGAGGTGGGAAAGGTCTGTGATGGCCAGCAAGTGCTGAGCCTTGAACAGGGCGGGCCGTGAAGCTGATGATGTCATTAAAGGTGCTGCATATGGGGCTTAAGCGCAGGCGTCAAGGAACGATTGCAGGATATAAGCCGCCGCCAGCTTATCCACATTCTCGGCGCGTTTGGCGCGGGACAAATCGGCCTGAAGCATCACCCGATTAACCGCCACAGTGGACAAGCGCTCATCCCAGAACACCACGGGGATGTCGGTGAGCTTGCCCAAGTTCCGCACAAAGGCGCGGGAGGCTTGGGCGCGTGGCCCCTCGGTGCCGTCCATGTTCAAAGGCAGCCCCAACACCATCAGCCCGATGTTTTCGCGTGCCGCAAACTCCAGCAACAGTTTTGCATCGGCCATGAACTTGGTGCGCGCAATGGTTTCGCGCGGCGTGGCGATTTGGCCTTCAACATCCGCCGTGGCAAGGCCAATGGTTTTGGTGCCAAGGTCCAAGCCTAAGATGCGGCGGTTGGCGGGCAGGGCGGCAATAGCGGCTTGGCCCGCGTCGTTCAAAGTGGTCATTGTGGTGAGATAGCGGCTGGTGCAGAGAGACGCAAAGTGAATGTGGAGTAGATGAAATGAGCAACCGACCCGTAGGCCCCAAAGTTGATCCACTGCCATCAGGTGCCGCCCCTGACCTTCGCCCACTGCACGGGCGCTGGATGCGGCTCGACGCGTTAAGCGTTGCCCATCACGGCGTGGCCTTGTGGAATTCTTTCGCGGGCAAAGACCCCAACGGCGATGTGTGGACATGGATGCCCTATGGCCCCTTCGCCGATGAAGCCACATTCCTCAACTGGCTAAAAGACCGCGAAGCCGCCCGCGACCCATGGTTCTATGCCTTTGTGAAACGCGACACCAACGAACCCCTCGGCATGGGTGCCTTCATGCGGTTGGACGCCCCCAACGGCGCAATCGAAATCGGCAACATCTGGATGGCGCCCGCACTTACAACGCACCCGCGAAGCCACCGAAGCCATCTACCTGATGATGCGCCACGCTTTCGACGACTTGGGCGTGAGACGCCTCGAATGGAAATGCGACGCGCTGAATGCGCCATCACGGAAAGCAGCAGCGCGGTTTGGTTTCGAGTTCGAAGGTTTGTTTAGGCAACACTACATCATCAAAGGCCGGAACCGAGACACCGCGTGGTTCGCGATGATCGACAAGGACTGGCCAAAGGCAAGGGCGGGGTTTGAGGCGTGGTTGGATGAGGGGAATTTTGATGGGGAGGGGCGGCAGAAGGCTGGGTTGGATGTGAAGCAAGGCAATTTTACCTAGTGCTATGCAACTTTACTGCTTCGGTCAATTCCTTCATGCATACGGCAAAAATGAACTGATAACTTAAATAGCAATAGATAGAAGCCCGCCATGCTTAAAGTAAATATTTTTTCACCTGTTTTACCGTGCAATTCTACTGGCATGGAATGCACGTCGTCTAAGAGCGCTACGTGCTCTTCTTCAAGCGGGGCCTCTGCTGGTAAGTAAAAAATATTGGTCGTCGCCTGAGAACGGATGGCAAGCAACTTTTGCGAAATTTGCTCGTTACTAAGCCCTCGTTCTTCGAAGCGTGATTTAAGTCTGGATAATCTAACAATCGGTGCAAACGTAATGTTTGGAGGTAAAGTGCGCTCATTTTCAGCAGCAACATCACAAGAGTTTGACAATACAATGCCGCGGATGGAGTTTAATTTTCCAGTCTTAAAGGAAAATAACTGGAATGCGCGCCAAGCATCACCTTGGAGCATGGAATCAAAATTTGCGTCTGCATTTCGCGGAGTGATGTAACCCTTATTCGCCCCTTCATTTAATGCGTTTAATTCCGAGAGCAGGATTTTCTGCTTTGGGTCGGCAGTAAGGTAATGCGGAATTTGCTTCTGAAAAGAATCTAAATCAAAGGTCATACTAAAATTTATGCCTCATACAGACTATCGAGGTCGCTAAATATTGCAGCTTCAAACTCCGTTCCAAGTCGTACTTGACGCTTTGCAAACGAACTAAAGATAGAATCTAATTGTCGTTTGTAGTCCCCTTGTCCAAATTGCCGCGACAAGTTTTCTGTGATGTCGCTGTATGTGCCACTTATTTGCTGCACTTGGTATGACTCCACTTTTGTTGGATATGGGAATGGGCTAGCAAGTACTGCTGCTCCAACAACAAATGCAAAAGAAGTCGATGTGGGCCTAGTTGCTGTGTGTCGTATCATACTTCGGTTCCATTTCTTCCAATGTCTCGTTGGTCAAACAGCTAAAGAATTTGATTTTATTTGCAATACGAAGTAACTCAACAGTTGACTTGAGACTTTCCGAAAACACATTGAGTGTGGCAAAGTTTACGGTGCGAATAAAGTCAACATCTACGATAGCACCAATAATTATTTGGCCATTTGCCATAACTACTTGTGCGCCGGTTACTACGGACAGGATGTGCAATGTTTCATTTTCTTGAGAGTGAACTTGAACAGACAAATGATCTGTTTTCGCGACAACTTCTCCTACTCTTAGGTCCAAATTTATTTTGGCAATTTGTTCTACGATAGTTGGTGCTTGAATCAGATTTACATACTTAATCGAATATCTGTCGACAGGCCCAGTGATGCCTACAGCTGCGATCTTGCTCATAATATCGAGAATTACTTCTTTGAAGCGCGGCCATTTTGGATATGGTAGTTTGCAACCAACTACTAGATTCCGATCCCCAAAAGATATTGTGAATTCGCGCCAATCTAAACGAATAACAGGCGCAAATGCCATATTAGGATCACCGGCCCTAATTGGCTGAGGAATTTCCGCTGCAGGCAATCGTTGAATTGTCGGTTTTGGATCCAGCTGACCAAACAAAATACCTGGAAGCAAGTCCGCCAGATGTGGGTCGCCCCCCATGCGCACTTCAAAAACAGCATCCACCAAAGGCTCGCGCCCAAGTTCCGTCGGCAATTCCATCATTAACTCTTACCTTGTCAGTCGATTTGAGAGTAGTCCACGATCAAATTTGAGACAAGGTATTTGACTCATTGTCATTTACTGGGCTGAGTATTCAAGTATTTCAAATAACTCGATGGAATTTGGCCGAGCTTAGTATTAAATTTGGCGGCAATCGATACGCGAGGTAGTCAGTCACCCAATCTCCACATACAATTTCCGCCCCAGCGCCGTCGCTGCTCGCCTCAAGGTGCTCAACGTCACCGACTTATTCTCCGGATCAAGCAAGCGGTCCAATTGCCGACGGTCGGTTTTCATGCGTGAGGCCATGACGGTTTTTGTGATGCCTTCGGCCTTCATGCCCTCTGCAATTTGCCATGCCAGCACGCGCTTGATGGCCACGTCTTCGGCTTCGGCCAGCAGTTTTGTTCGTCCAAAATATCGTCGAAGTTTTCCTTGCTGATGCGGCCTTTTGCAACTTTTGCCATTATGAAATCGCTTTCAATTTTACCAACAGACTTGAAACGTGTCAAAAATGACACGTGTTGTCAAGTTTCTTCGACGTGCGCCGCAGTTTCGGCGAAGACAGATGGGTCGTAATTTGAAAGATCCAGCCGACAAATTTTCCCAATAATGCTCCTGTGTTGACACCTGACACGCGACAGGTTACATCTTGCGTATGATCAAATCCTTCGCACACAAGGGATTGAACCGTTTGCACGCGACGGACGATCATCGTGGTGTGCGGGCTGATCATGCGGACAAGTTGCGCCGTATTCTTGCGCGGCTTGACGCATCCTCAGCGGCTTCGGATATGGACTTGCCCGGTTATCGACTGCATGCACTTCGCGGCAAACTAGTTGGCTTTCATGCCGTTGTGGTCAATGGCAATTGGCGTGTCATCTTCCGCATGGTTGATGGACATGCGTTGATGTTGATTATTTGGACTATCATTGAGGTTGAACAAAATGACGATGAAAAACCCACCGCACCCTGGCTCGATTGTTTTGCATGATTGCATCACGCCTTTGGGCCTCAGCATCACTGACGCGGCGGTGGCGCTTGGAGTGTCGCGCAATTCGCTTTCGGAATTGGTGAATGCACGGCGTGGCATTTCGCCTGAGATGGCGGTGCGCCTGTCAAAGGCTTTTGGTGGCAGTCCTGAAAGTTGGTTGACGCAACAAACGCACTATGATCTTTCGCAAGTGAAAGCCGACAAGATTAAAGTGAAGCGCTTGCAGGCGGCGTGATTGCTCGGAATTCCCTCATCCTCTAGACATCGCTTGCGATGTCGGCAGCCTTCGGGCACCTTCTCCCACCAAAAATGGCGGGAGAAGGCTAATTGGAATTGCCTTCTCCCGTTCTTTTTACGGGAGAAGGTGCCCGACAGGGCGGATGAGGGGCAAAATGCATCGGCGCTGAAAATAATCCTTGACAATTCGTTCCTGTTATGTTCTTTTGTCTCCGCATTCCCCACTTGGGGTCCTGCTCATGACGGTGAGCCTGGATGGGGTGTGTGGCAGGCCTGCGGGTGGGGGATGACGTTTCTCTGCTTCCGGGAGTGTCCAGTGGGAACCTCCTTTCACTACGGGAAGGACGCCCCACGGTTTTGCTCCGGCTTGGCCTGATGGCTTGGCCGAAGACGAGGAAGCCGTGATCAGGGCAGGGCGGCAGACAACGCGGGGGAAGCCCCGTGGGATAAGCCAAACGTGAGCCCACAGGATATTAAAAATCCTGTCGTTGTGAGCGCTGCAAGGCGCACAACCCGCGACGTAAAGCCCGTCGCATTTTGCGTCGAGCAGCGCTCACGCCCCCATCAATCGCGTTGCGATTGTGGGAAAGGCCCCTAGCAATCGTTCACGATTGCGGAAGGGCCAACCCTAGTTTCCCAGGGTGTGAGAGACAAAGGCCGACGATCCGGCCCCACAAAGCCGAACATGTATCCTGTCGTTTGATCTTCCCTAGCAATCGCACAGCGATTGCGGAACAAGGCCCCTAGCAATCGCTTGCGATTGCGGAAGGGCCACCCCAATGCATTTTTTAGACGCAAATCCTGATCACGAAAGTCTTCAACTTTCGTGGGATATGCGGTAACAGGCCTCAAATTCAAAACAGGATAACCCTAGATGTCTGTCGATTCTGCCACCGTGCGCCGCGTGGCGCGGCTTGCGCGCCTTAAAGTTGATGAAAATGACGTGCCGCGTCTCGCTGGCGAATTGAACGCCATTCTCGCCTTCGTTGAGCAATTGAACGAGGTGAATGTGGAGGGCGTGGAGCCGATGACCAGCGTGGTTGCCTTCGACATGCGGATGCGCGACGACGTGGTGACGGACGGTGGCTATGCCAAGGATGTGACCAAGAACGCGCCGGCCTCGGAAGATGAATTCTTCATGGTGCCGAAGGTGGTGGAGTAACGATTATGACAAACTTGACCTCTCTCACCATCGCTGAAGCCTCCGCCAAGTTGCGCGCCAAAGACATTTCAGCCGTCGAATTGACCGACGCCTATATCGCCGCCGTTGAAGGGGCAAAGACCCTTAACGCCTATATCGTGGAAACGCCGGACCAGGCCCGCGCCATGGCGAAAGCCTCTGACGCGCGCATCGCCAAGGGCGAAGCGGGCGTGCTGGAAGGCATTCCGCTGGGCATCAAGGACTTGTTCGCCACCAAGGGCGTGCACACGCAAGCCGCCAGCCACATTCTCGATGGCTTCAAGCCTGTTTATGAATCGACCGTGACCAGCAATCTGTTCCGTGAAGGTGCCGTCATGTTGGGCAAGCTCAACATGGACGAATTCGCCATGGGCTCTTCGAACGAGACGAGTTATTACGGCCCTGTCACCAATCCGTGGCGGCGCAACGGCTCCAACGCCTCGCTGGTGCCGGGCGGTTCGTCGGGCGGTTCGGCCTCGGCAGTGGCCGCGCATATTTGTGCTGCAGCAACGGCGACGGACACGGGCGGCTCCATTCGCCAGCCTGCGGCCTTCACAGGCACTGTCGGCATCAAGCCAACCTATGGACGTTGTTCGCGCTGGGGCATTGTGGCCTTCGCGTCGTCGCTTGGATCAAGCTGGGCCAATCGCGCGGGATGTGCGCGACGCGGCCATCATGATGAAAGTCATGGCTTCGGTGGATGAAAAAGATACGACGTCGGTTGATCTGCCGGTGCCGGATTATGAAAAGGTGTTGGGCAAGTCGATCAAAGGTCTGCGTGTGGGAATTCCCGCGCGAGTATCGGCCCGATGGCTTGTCAGCCGAAATCAACGCGCTTGTGGGACAAGGGTGCCCAATGGTTGAAAGAGCAGGGCGCTGAGATTGTCGAGATTTCGTTGCCGCACACCAAATATGCGTTGCCCGCCTATTACATCGTGGCGCCTGCTGAAGCGTCGTCCAATTTGGCGCGTTATGATGGTGTGCGCTATGGCTTGCGTGTGCCCGGTGGCGATTTGACCGAGACCTATGAAAACACCCGCGCCGCTGGCTTTGGCCGCGAAGTGCAGCGCCGGATTTTGATCGGCACCTATGTGCTGTCGGCTGGCTATTACGATGCTTATTATGTGCGGGCGCAAAAGGTGCGCACATTGATCAAGAAGGATTTTGACGACGCTTGGGCCAAGTGTGATGTGGTGTTAACTCCTGCCACGCCATCACCCGCCTTTGCGCCGGGCGAAATCACCGATCCGCTGCAGATGTATTTGAACGACGTGTTTACGGTGACCGTGAATATGGCGGGGCTTCCTGGCATTGCGGTTCCGGCGGGCTTGTCTGCGGATGGTTTGCCGCTGGGTTTGCAGTTGATTGGCAAGCCATTTGATGAGGAAACACTGTTCCAAACCGCATTTGCGATTGAGCAGGCGGCGGGCAAATATGTGGCGCCGAAATGGTGGTAAGGAGCTGACCAGCGCATTAACCGTAATGGTAAAGTTTTACTTAATTTGACTCATTCCGGCACAGGGGGACTCTTTACGACTTCGAACTTCTGATTTACCTTTCATTAACACTTGCGGCGACGACACGGCGAAAAGCTGGCGGCTCCAAGTGCAGTGAGTTTGTAAGTTGAGGAGTTTGTGATGAAGCATTGGATGGGGGCAGCGGCGTTTGTTGTGGCGTCGATTTTATCCAACACCAGTGGTTCAGCCGCAAATCCGGCCTTCGCGCCGGAATTTGGCAAGTCGTTGCCACCCGTTGGTTTTGTAAAGTTTTGTGTTTTAAACCCAACCGAATGCAAAAACGTCGGCCGCCGCGTCAAACGCGTTGATGCATCGCCACAAATTTGGAAAACTTTGTTTAAGTTGAACACGCAAATCAACACCGCCATTGCGCCGATTAGCGATGATGAACTTTATGGTGTTCCAGAATTTTGGACATATCCAACTTCAGCAGGCGATTGCGAAGACTATTTGCTGCTGAAAAAGCGTGAGTTGGAAAAGCTGGGCTTCGATTCTGGTTCGTTGTTGATCACCGTTGTTCTGGACGAAAAGAATGAAGGCCACGCCGTTTTGATGGTGGCCACGAAGAGTGGTGACTATGTACTCGACAACCGCCGCAACGACATTCTGTTGTGGAGTGACACGGGTTACACATTCTTAAAACGTCAGTCACAGCAAGATCCGAAAGCTTGGGTGGCACTGACCGATACGCAGCACACAACAGTTAAGACCGCCGCAAGACAATAAGGCCGCTCTTTTCAAAGCGGCCCCACTATTCAATATTTGCGCAACAAGCCAACCAGTTTGCCTTGGACGCGCACACGATCAGGCCCGAAAATGCGAGTTTCATAGATTGGGTTGGCAGCTTCGAGGGCAATGGATTCGCCCTTCTTGCGCAAACGCTTCAAGGTTGCTTCTTCATCGTCCACCAAAGCAACGACAATATCGCCATTGATGGCCGTCTCACCCTTGCGAATGATGACGGTGTCACCTTCGAAGATGCCAGCCTCAATCATCGAGTCGCCTTTGACTTCAAGCGCGAAGTGTTCACCGCCGCCCAACATTTCCGGAGGAACGTTGATATTGGCGGTGTGATCCTGAATGGCAGAGATAGGAACACCTGCGGCGATGCGACCCATCAACGGCACGAACGTGCTGCGTGGTCCACCATCGTTTGCAGCGGAAGCTGAAGGTTGAACCTTTGCGCGGCCCAAGTTACCTTCAATTACACTTGGCTTAAAACCACCCTTCTTGCTGGACAGGCTTGGGTTATGAGCATCAGGTAATTTCAAAACTTCCAAAGCGCGAGCACGATTGGCCATGCGCTTGATAAAGCCACGCTCTTCCAGCGCCACAATCAAACGGTGAACGCCCGACTTTGATTGCAAGTTCAAAGCCTCTTTCATTTCCTCAAATGAGGGGGGAACGCCTTCCTCTTTCATGCGTTCATTGATGAACAAGAGCAATTCGAGTTGTTTACGTGTGAGCATTTGGCTTCACCTCATTTTGAAACGGAATCAGAACGTATGCGCAACATAATTAACATGTTCCGATAATGTTCCGCAAGTGTTTTTGCGCGCCTCGCTAGAAATCGAGCAAAAGCACCGGCACATTTTCGCCATTCTGTGCCTCGGCAGCATTTGGTGGACGAATAATGAGAGCTTGGGAAGACTGCATGGTTCGCTGCATAGACGAATCTTGTGTTGCAACAGGTGAAACAGTACGTTTTCCGTCTGCTGCAATGGTCATGTGAGCGCGCAGGTAGTCTTGGCGCACATCATTTGCGGGCAGCGAACCCTGCAAAGAAGCAGTAGTTACGGGTTCTACAGTGGGCAAATTTGCAAAGGCGTTGAGCAAAGGCTTTAAGAAGATTCGTGCCGTAACGAGGGCAGATACGGGATTGCCAGGTAAGCCCATGACATGGGTTTTTCCTTTGCGGCCATACATGAAAGGTTTGCCGGGGCGCAGTGCGATTTTCCAGAACCCAATTTTTACGCCGCATGACTTGAAGGCTTCTTGCACATAGTCATGGTCGCCAACGGACGCCCCGCCTGTCGTGAGCAACACGTCGGAACCCAAGCCTTTTTTTACGGCTGCGATTGTGGCTTTGAGATCATCTTTTACGATGCCAAGGTTGACAACTTCGACGCCAAAGGATTGCAACATTGCAGCTAGGGCGTGACTGTTTGACGATACGATTTGATCTGCACGCGGACGTTCGCCCGGTAGCACCAACTCGTCGCCTGTTGTGAAAAGCACGATTTTTGGGCGGCGATAGACTTTGATGTTTGCTGCGTTGCTAGCGGCCAGCAAGCCTATGTCACGAGGGGACAAGATTGTATTTGCTGGGACGAGCAGATCACCCTTTGCAAAGTCTAACCCTGGGCGGCGGATGTTTTTACCCTTAGGCGTGTCTTCAAAGATTTGAAGAATGTCCCCATCACGCTTTGTGTTTTCTTGAATAACCACAGTATCTGCGCCTTTAGGCAAAGGCGCCCCCGTTAAAATTCGAACCGCAGTGCCATGGCGAAGTGTGCCCTTGAAACCATTTCCGGCTGCACTTGTGCCGATGATATTGAATGTTGCAGGAAGTAATGAGGTGTCGGCGTGCTTTATCGCGTAGCCGTCCATCGCTGATGCGGCGAAGGGTGGTTGATCACGTTTGGCATAAATAGGTTTTGCCAACACTCGACCTAATGCATTGCTGAGGGGGATTGTTTCGATTGTAAGTGGACCAACGCTTTTAAGGATAATCTCGCGCGCTGTTTCAACAGGCATTAAGGCCATGGATTACTCCGCTACAAAAGTGCCGGATTTTCCGCCCGATTTTTCGACAAGGCGAAGATTTGTAATCGTCATCCCGCGATCAACAGCTTTCAACATGTCATAGATCGTGAGGCAGGCAACGGAACAAGCTGTCAGTGCTTCCATTTCAACTCCGGTTTTGCCTTCAACTTTGACTGTCGCTTCGACGTCAATGTGATCTGCTTCTATTCGGAAATCGACTGTGACTTTCGAAATTAAGAGTGGATGGCAAAGCGGGATAAGGTCAGACGTCTTTTTCGCCGCCATGATGCCAGCAATGCGGGCTGTCGCAATCACATCACCTTTTTTGGCGGTGCCAGAAGTGATGATTGAAATGGTTTCGGGTGCTGCCACCACGCGTGCCCTCGCTGTGGCGGAACGCGTGGTGATATCCTTTTCGGACACATCCACCATGTGTGCCTCACCTTTGTCGTTGAGGTGATTGAGTGTGCTCATGGCTTGGTCAATATTGCCTTGGTTGCCGCTGTCACGTCCGTCTGTCGCATCAAACTCTCACCAATGAGGAACGTCTTTGCACGCACTTTTTCTAATCGTGCAAGATCGCCTGCTGTGAACATACCGCTTTCAGCAACAATAATGCGATCATCTGGAATGCGCGGTGCTAGCTCTTCAGTTGTTGCTAACGTCACATCAAAAGTGTGGAGATTGCGGTTGTTGATGCCGATGAGCGGTGATTTGAGTTTGAGTGCACGTTCCAATTCGCTGGCGTCATGCACTTCAATTAAAACATCCATGCCATAGTCAAATGATGCGGCTTCCAATTCAGCGGCGCAAACATCATCAACCATCGCCATGATGATGAGGATGCAGTCGCCACCCCAAGCACGGGCCTCGGCCACCTGGTAAGTGTCGAGCATAAAGTCTTTGCGCAGAGCGGGTAGGGCGCATGCCTTGCGGGCTTCCGTCAAGAATTGAGGCGCGCCTTGAAAACTTGGGGTGTCGGTCAAAACAGAAAGACATGCCGCACCACCCGCTTCATAAGCTTGGGCAAGGGCAGGGGGATCAAAGTCAGCGCGAATCAATCCTTTAGAAGGTGACGCCTTTTTGATTTCCGCAATGAGGGCCCATTGTCCGGCAGCATGCTTGGCTTGCAAGGCGCTCTTGAATCCGCGCGGTTTGGGTTGAGCACGGGCGTGTAGATCCAGCGAGGACAAAGGCATCGTCTGTTTGGCAGCTGCTACTTCCTCGCGTTTGTAGGTCGCTATTTTGTCGAGGATTGTTGCCATCAGCTATTTGAAACCTCAACCAAACGCGACAGCGACTTTGCAGCTGCACCTGAACCAATTGCATCACGCGCCATAGCAACTCCAAATTTGAGAGTCGGTACTTTGCCCGCAACCAGCAACGCAGCTCCAGCCGTCATTGCAGCTGCGTCGGCGAATGCTGAAGAGCTTCCGTCGAGTACGGCTTTGAGCGCGATAGCGTTTTCTGCAGCGTCGCCGCCTTTCAAATCCTCAAAATTAGAGCGCACAACGCCAACACTCTCTGGTGTGAAATTGGAAGTTGTTACCTCGCCATTTTTGAGTTCAGCAATCCAGGTCGTTCCCGTCGGCACAATTTCGTCAATGCCACCTTTGCCGTGACAAATCCAAGCAGCCTCACTGCCCATAGACTTAAGAACTTGAGCTAAAGGTTCAAGCCAAGCCTTTGAATATACGCCAGTAACTTGTCTTTTTACACCAGCTGGATTCGACAAAGGGCCGAGTAAATTGAAAATTGTACGTGTGCCTAACTCAACCCGCGTGGGGCCAACGTGCTTCATTGAGGAATGGTGTTGTGGAGCAAACATGAACCCAACGCCTGCTTCTGAAATACATTCAGAAATCTTTTCTGGTGGCGTATCCAGTTTTACACCCAATGCCATCAACACGTCGGCAGAGCCCGACTTTGACGACAAGGCGCGGTTACCGTGCTTCGCAACCTTCAAACCTGCGCCCGCTGCTACAAAGGCTGCACAGGTTGAAATGTTGTATGAACCTGATGCATCTCCTCCAGTGCCAACAATATCAATCGCATCAGCAGGAGCGGCAACACGAAGCATTTTTTCGCGCATAACTGTAACGGCACCTGTGATTTCATCCACGGTTTCACCGCGTACGCGTAGCGCCATCAAGAATGCGCCAATTTGGGATGGCGTTGCCTCGCCCGACATGAGGACGTTGAAAGCGGCGATGGATTCTTCGCGAGATAGCGATTTTCCGTCAGCCACTTTGGCCAGCAATGGTTTTAATTCAATCATCTTTTTACACCAGCAATATCGAGGAAGTTTTTCAAGATTGCATGGCCGCCCTCTGATGCGATGCTTTCTGGGTGGAATTGCACGCCGTGCACATTTTTGGTTTTATGTTGCAAGCCCATGATCAAGCCATCTGTTTCAGCGGTCACTTCAAGTTCTGCCGGAAGTGTGGCCCTGTCAACAACGAGTGAATGATAGCGTGTTGCAGAAAAGTTTTGCGGCAAGTCTTTGAATACGCCAGCGTCGGTATGTTTTACCGGCGATATTTTACCATGCATCTGAGTGGGGGCTCGCACCACCTCTCCACCAAAGGCTTCACCAATTGCTTGTAGACCTAAGCAAACGCCAAAAATTGGAATCTTTCCTGCGGCCTCTTTGACAAGATCAATAATGATGCCTGCTTGGGAAGGGGTGCCAGGCCCCGGAGAAATGACAATGGCTTCTGGGCGCGCCGACATAACCTGCCCAACACTTATTTTGTCATTGCGGTGAACGATTGTTTCAGCGCCGAGATCGCCAAGGAAGTGATAGAGGTTCCAAGTGAAGCTGTCGTAATTGTCGATGAGGATAATCATTGTCCCCTCCCGGCGCGGCCTGCAAAGCGTACGGCCTCTTCAGCGGCGCGGAACAATGCCTTGGCTTTATTGATGCATTCGACGTGTTCATTTTCGGGAATTGAATCCGCAACCACGCCAGCACCTGCCTGCACATACATTTTACCGTCTTTGACGATTGCGGTGCGCAGATACGATGCAGGTATCCATCTCACCATCAGCAGAGAAGTATCCGACGCAACCTGCATAAACGCCGCGCTTGTGTTTTTCCAACTCGTCGATGATTTGCATGGCGCGTACTTTTGGTGCGCCAGAAACAGTACCTGCAGGGAAGCCCGCTACGAGCGCATCAATTACATCATATTTCTTGTCCAATCGTCCTTCAACGTTCGAAACAATGTGCATGACTTGACTGTAGTATTCGAGAATGAATTTGTCGGTAACTTTGATAGAGCCGATTTCTGCAACGCGTCCAACATCATTGCGGCCAAGGTCAAGCAGCATAAGGTGCTCGGCCAGCTCCTTTGGGTCAGCCAGTAGTTCATCGGCCAGTTCTTTGTCCTTGGTTGGTGTTGCACCGCGCGGGCGTGTGCCTGCGATGGGGCGTATTGAAACTTTACCATCGCGCACGCGAACCAAAATTTCTGGACTTGAACCGACGACTGCAAATTTGTCGAAGTTTAGGAAATACAAGAACGGTGACGGGTTCACACGCCGCAGTGAGCGATAAAGCGAAAAAGGAGGAAGCGTGAATTCTGTTTCAAACCGTTGCGACAACACCACCTGGAATATATCGCCAGCTGCAATATAGTCTTTTGCCTTTAACACCATGGCCTTATATTCGTCAGGTGAAGTGTTAGAGGTTTGCGGTTTAATGGGTGGTGTTTGCTCTTCTCGCAGCGACATATCGAGAGGGCGATCTAGTGCATCGACCACTTCCGAAATGCGTTCGGTCGCCCGTGTATAGGCTGCTTTTGCTGTTACGGCCTTATCGGCGTAAACGGGTGCTGTGATCGTTACTTCATCTCTCACGCTGTCAAAAATTGCCATTACTGTGGGGCGTATCATGATGCCATCGGGCAATCCCAGCATGTCAGGGTTTTGATCGGGCAGATGTTCCATCCATCGCACAGCATCGTAACCCAAATAGCCAAATACGCCCGCCGCCATAGGTGGCGCATCTTCGGGTAGCTTGATTTTACTTTCTGCCAGCAAACTTCGCAGTGCGGTTAAAGGCTCATGCGGCAAAGTTTCATACGGACCATCAGGATTTGCGAGGGATTTTCGGTTAATAGAAGCCGTATTGCCTTCTACTTTCCAAATTAAATCGGGGTGCATCCCGATGATGGAATAGCGGCCTCGCACAGCACCGCCTTCAACAGATTCGAGGAGGAACGAATAACGCGCATTGCGCGACAGTTTAAGCATTGCCGAAACGGGTGTTTCAAGATCGGCGACCAAACGGTGCAATACGATTTGCGCTTCGCCGCGCTGATAGGCGGCGGTGAACGCATCATAATCGGGGGTGAAGTTCATAATTTAAGTCCTGCATGAGAAAACTGGAGATCACTGGGTTGGGGTATTGCCACCGATCTGTCGCCAGAGCTCCTCATTCAGGGTTACAGTTGTGCCCGAACGGGCGGACTTCATATAACCGTCGAGCAAGTCGCTGCTCAGACCTTGTTTCGCCAAATCAGCAACTTCTTTTGTAGATGCTGTGGCGCCTGCCGCTGGTAGTGTGACTTTCGCGACTTCAATAATACGCGCCGTTTTGCCATCACCTTCAAGTGACCATGTCATTGCTTTTTCAGGCACGCTGAACAAAGCGATTGCTGCTACGCCGTCAAACTCTTCGGAAACAGAGTTGCGTTTGATACCGCTCGCGGTTTTGATTGTCCCGCCAAGCTCCGTTGCGACGGTTTCAAGTTTTGCCAAACCTGATGATTTCTCGACAATAGCCTTAGCTTTGTCTGACGCAAGTGTGCGCAGCTTCATGGCAACCCAATCAGCTTTCACTTGTTCTTTAACTTCGGCGATTGGACGGACGGCAGCAGGGATGACTTCGCGCACTTCAAACCACACATAGCCATCATTGGCTTGCAGCGCATCGGTTTCAACGCCAACATCGCTGGCGTAGATCGCTTTTAATACTTCGTCCTTTGCGGGTAGAGAAACTGCTTGGCCAGCTTTGTCGTTACCTGAAACGCTGAGTGCCGGAATTACCAGAACTGGAACTCCAAGCTTTGCCCCAATGTCTTCAAATTTGGTCTGTTGAGCGCGTGCATCTTCCACTGCATCGTAAACCGACTGAATCTCCTCTTGGGCTTTTTGCAGCTGCAAACGCTGGGTCAGTTTTGATTTTGTATCTTCCAGCGTTGGCTGGCGTGCGGCATTGATTTTTACGACCTTCAAAATCGCCGTATTCAACGATCCTGCAACAGGCGCACTTACGCTTCCTTCAGCTAAGGCAAAGGCAGCCTCAGCAATTTTTTCATCGAGGAAGTCTCCACGCAGTTTTCCGTTGAATGTAATGTCGGTTTGTTTTTGGCCCAGTTCAGTGGCTAGCTTGATGATATCCTCACCTGCATCAATGCGGGCTTTGGCTTTTTCGGCCGCCGCAACATCAGGAAATGACAATTGCAAGATATCTCGTTTTTCAGGTTCGAAATATTCTTCCTTTGCCGTGTTGTAGAGGTCGGAAACTTCTTGGTCGGAAACTTGGATTTTGGATGCCAAATCTGTGGGGTCAATTTTTAACAAAACAACTGAGCGGTATTCAGGTGCGGTATATGCTGCTGGCGTCGCGTCATATTGCTTCTTCAATTCGTCTTCTGTTGGCGTGGGCACGTCAGCCTCGGTCACTGTGAATGACACATACCGGGCATCGCGTGTTTCATCACGGTAACGCGACAATGCATCAAGCATTGTGCGGGGCAGGGCAATATTACCGCCTGCAAGGTCAGTCATAGCACGGCGCTGCATTTCGGCCTTGGTCGTGGCGATGTAACCTTGTTCAGTCATGCCATTTTGCTGCAGAAGACTGCGGAAGCGATTGACGTCAAATTTACCTTCAGTATTTTGGAATACGGGTTCTTTTTGAACAACTGTTGCAACAGCTTGATCGCCCATTGCAATTCCCAAGCGATCTGCTTGCGCATCAAGCGCAGCTTGCGCAATCAAACGGTCTAGCACTTGTTTGTCCATACCCAGTTTGCGTGCGTCTTCGAGCGACAGATTTTGGCCTGTTTGCTGACCGAATTGTTGGACCGTGCGGTTCAGGTCTTGGCGGTAGGTTTCGCTGGAAATGCTTTTGCCGCCAACTTCAACCAAGTCTGCCGATTGAAAACCCCTGAACACGTCAGTGATGCCCCACACAGCAAAGCTCGCGACCAGCAAGCCGAGCAGCACCTTCGCGACCCAGCCCTTTGCGCCATTTCGCATAGCTTCCATCATAGTTCAGGTTCCGATCCAAAAAAGTGCGCCGAGGGTTCGAGTCATCGGCGCGGAATTGATTTTCCCCATAATAGGTATGCGCGCGCAATGCTGCAAGCCAAGGATTTATGGCAATTTTCCGCTTGAGGTGCGCTACTCAACAAGGCTAAGCAAGCGCCGAAACAAAATTGAGGATCATTATGCCGCAGACCATTAAGCCACTTGTTGCCGGAAACTGGAAAATGAATGGCTCGACTGCCATGTTGAAAGAGCCACGTTTGTTGGCTGCCATGATGCGGGATGTGAAAACCAAGTGCGATATTCTGGTTTGCCCGCCAGCAATTCTCACGCGCCGTATTAAAGGTGTAGTGAAAGGCTCTAAAATCAAGGTTGGCGGCCAAGACTGCCACGCTGCTGCATCAGGTGCCCACACGGGCGATATTTCAGCCGAAATGCTGCAAGATGCGGGTGCAACCTACGTTATCGTCGGTCACTCAGAACGCCGCACCAATCACAAGGAAAGTGATGCGACTGTTGCAGCGAAGGCAAAAGCTGCCCACCGTGCAGGCTTAATTGCGATTATTTGCATTGGCGAAACGTTGGAGCAACGCAAGGGTGGCCAAACTCTTGCTGTTCTCTCGGAGCAGTTGAAAGGCTCTATTCCTGAGGGCTCAACTGCGGCGAATACTGTGATTGCTTATGAGCCGGTTTGGGCCATTGGCACTGGTTTGACAGCGTCAACGGCTGAAGTTGCTGAAGCTCATACCCACGTTCGCAATGACATTTCCAAAATCATGGGCGAAGAAGGCCCGAAGACCCGCATTCTCTATGGCGGTTCCGTAAAGCCTTCAAATGCCGTTGAATTGATGGGTGCTGCTAACGTGAATGGCGCACTTGTGGGCGGGGCGAGCCTCAAAGCAGCTGATTTCATCGGCATTATCAAGGCTTATATGTGATCTTGTCTGCGGGTTGCGTCCTCCCCATTTAGAGGCTAAAGCCCGCGCGAACATATTGGAATTCACATGGAAAACATCATTCTCGTCATTCACTTGATCATTGCCCTCGTGCTTATTGGGGCAATTCTGCTGCAACGTTCAGAAGGCGGCGCATTGGGCATTGGTGGTTCAGGTGGTGGCGGTGGCAACCTGTTTTCGGCCCGTGGCGTTGGCAATGGATTGACCCGTGCGACGGCTATTTTGGCAGTCGCATTCTTTGCAACCTCGATTACTTTGACCATTTTGGCCACACGTAAAGGCCCTGATGCTTCGATTATCGGCAACGCACCAGCCGCTTCTGGTGAGGCTGCACCAGCGCAAGGTGGCACTTCGGGTGAAGCTGTTTTGCCAAATCTTGGCCAGCAAGCCCCAGCACAGCCAGCGGCACCTGCTGCACCTGTGAACTAATTGCTGAATTAAAATAGCCCTCGTGAAACATTTGATTGTTTCACGAGGGTGTTTCCACAGGCAATAATTAATTCTCGAATTCGGCGCTTCGAATCGTGGGCGCACATGGCTAAGAGGAACTCCCATGGCGCGATATATTTTCATTACTGGCGGCGTGGTGTCTTCCCTTGGAAAAGGCCTCGCTGCGGCTGCACTGGGTGCATTGTTGCAAGCACGCGGATATAAAGTCCGCATTCGCAAACTTGACCCCTATCTCAATGTCGATCCGGGAACGATGAGCCCGTATCAACACGGCGAAGTGTTCGTGACCGACGATGGTGCGGAAACCGATCTGGATTTGGGCCACTATGAACGCTTCACTGGGCGTCACGCCAGTAAAGCCGACAACATTACGACGGGGCGCATTTACCAAGACATTATCGCCAAAGAGCGGCGCGGAGACTATCTCGGCGGAACAGTTCAAGTCATTCCCCATGTGACTGATGCAATCAAAGACTTCATCAAGTCTGATGATGGTGGAGTTGACTTCGTTCTCGTGGAAATTGGCGGCACGGTGGGTGACATTGAAGGTTTGCCATTCATGGAAGCCATCCGCCAATTTGGTCAAGAAGCGCCGCGCGGTTCGTGTATTTTTATCCACCTCACGCTGCTGCCATGGATTCCAACTGCCGGTGAGTTGAAGACAAAGCCAACTCAGCATTCCGTCAAAGAGCTACGTTCGATCGGCATTCAGCCCGATATTTTATTATGCCGTGCTGACCGTGAAATTCCGTTGAACGAGCGTAAGAAGATTGCGTTGTTCTGCAATGTCCGCCCATCAGCAGTTATCCAAGCTTTGGATGTGGCTTCGATTTATGATGTTCCTCGCGCTTATCACGCAGAAGGTTTGGACCAAGAGGTTTTAGATGCTTTCGGTATTGTTGATGCCAAAAAACCTGATCTTTCGGTTTGGAACAACATTATGCAGCGTATCACCCAGCCGGAAGGCGAAGTGACGATTGCTGTCGTTGGCAAATATACAGGGCTTTTGGATGCCTATAAGTCGCTCAAGGAAGCATTGATCCATGGTGGCATTGCCAACAATGTCAAAGTCAATCTGGAATGGATTGAGTCCGAGGTTTTTGAGAACGAAGATCCTGCACCGTTTCTGGAAGGTGTTCACGGCATCATGGTTCCCGGTGGTTTTGGTGAACGTGGTGCGGAAGGCAAAATCCGTGCAGCGACATTCGCCCGCACACGCAATGTGCCATACTTTGGCATTTGTTTTGGCATGCAAATGGCATGCATTGAAGCAGCGCGAAACTTGTGTGGCATCGCTGACGCAAGTTCAACTGAGTTTGGCGAAACGGACCAACCCGTTGTTGGCACCATGAAAGAATGGATGAAAGGCAACGAGCTTGAAATCCGCAAATCAGGTGGAGACTTAGGCGGCACGATGCGGCTTGGTGCGTTTGATGCAGCACTCGAAAAAGGTAGCCACATCGCAAATATCTATGGTGACACTCGCATTTCCGAACGCCATCGTCATCGTTATGAGGTCAACACAGCTTATCGTGCGCGTCTCGAAAAAGCCGGCCTCAAGTTTGCCGGAATGTCTCCTGATGGATTGCTGCCTGAAACGGTAGAATACGCCGATCATCCTTGGTTCATTGGCGTGCAGTACCATCCTGAACTGAAGTCCAAACCATTTGAACCGCATCCGTTGTTTGCTTCGTTCATTGAAGCAGCTGTGGTGCAGAGTCGTTTGGTGTGACGGCGCGGCTGCTTATCCGCATCATTTGGGCAGCATTTTTTTTGCTGTCAATTCAGGTCTGCGCTCAAGCCTACGACGAAGTGAAACTTAAAGAAGCTGAACGCATGGCAACGTTGTTGCAGGCGCAGTTGAAGAGTGTTGCAAGCCGCGTTGATGGTGGCACTTTGCAAGATGAAGCTTTAGCGGCGCAACGCGTTACGCTCGAAAAACTGCGTGCTGCGGCAACTGTTGGTGCTGAAAAGGCGGCAGGTCCACTCAGTGAAATTGCATCACAAGTGACAGGATTGGGACCGCCACCCGTTGACGGACAACAGGAAACAGAAGCGATCGCAGCACAACGCAAGGAGCTGAATGCTCAACTCGCGCGTGCGACTGCTGCGCAAAAGCAATATGTCTTGATTGGGCTTGAAGCTGAACAAGCGCAAGCGCGGTTGACCAACCAACAACGCAGCCAATTTTTGCAACGTATTTTCAAAGCTGACCGTTCAATCTCTAAATCCTGCACTATGGGTTGGCACCTTGGATGGTGCTAAAATTCTGCAGGCGCGCGTCGGTAATATGATTTCGCGAGGGCTCAGTGATGCCGAAGGCCGCACGAGTTTGGCTGGTTTTTTGCTTTTGCCATTGGGCCTTGTCGTTCTTGGATTTCTGTTCTTCAGACTTCTTACCAGGCCTTGTTGGACGACTTGGGTTTGCCTCTAGCGATGAGGTCGAACCTGTCTATTCCGGACTTTACAAACTTTGGAACGTCATTTGGAGCTACGCGAAGTATTTTGCGGCTGTAACCACCATCATTATGCTCGTGTTTTTGACGCTTGAAGTTTCAGGTTATCTCACCCTTCCAATCGAAAACCTGCTTCAGAAAGTCATTGATGGAATAAAGCCAGCATTGTTCTATGGCGGACTTATCTACTTCGTCGCTTCACCGCGTAATTCGGCTCTGCGATTGGTTGCCACCGATAGCGCCGCTGCCCGAAATCTCGTTTTCGTCGTGGTTGCAGCATACTTGTTTTACGGTTTTGGTGAGCAGATTTCGACTTTTGCAACGTCGATCAATTTGCCGGTCAGCTTTGCGGTTGGACAATCCGCACTTTCAGCAATTATTTTGATTGCATTGATTGCTGTTGGTTTAGTGATCGTGCGGCAGCAAGCTGCGAAAGGCTTAGCCACTGAGGGTTCAACCTACTTTCTTGTTTGGTTCATGAATTTCATGCCCTTGTGGTGGGTGTTGCTGGGCGTTGCCGCAGTTGCTCTTTTGTTTGGGTTCATCGCACTATCGTATTTCATTTCTGGCAACTTGCTCGATACAGCCATGCTTGCCGTTACGATGGGCGTTATTCATGCCTTTATCGACGCGCTGGCGGCAGCTGCAATTGATCCGAATTCGCGCACAGGCCATTCACTTCGCCGTTTAACGCATTGGTCGGATCAAGGTATTCAGCGCATCGTATTAGTCCTGCGGACGATTGCGGATGCTGTTCTCATTATTGTTGGGCTGTTTGCGCTGATAGCGCTGTGGACAGTTGTTTTATTTGATGTTGCTGGGTTTGCAAGCTCACTGGGGCAAGGCATAAAAATCGGGAATATCACACTGTCGCCAAAGGCCATTGCAATCGCCGTTGGTGTATTGTTTGTCGGCATCACCGCCACAAAATATTTTACACGCTGGTTAGAGCGCCGTGTTCTCTCGGAAACGCATCTTGATAAAGGCGTACAAAACTCACTGCGCGCGGTTACAGGATACACGGGATACAGTCTTGCTGCGGCATTTGCACTAACAGCTGCAGGACTGGATTTTTCAAGCCTTGCACTTGTGTTTGGTGCGCTCGGCGTTGGTATTGGTCTTGGCCTGCAATCAGTCACAAATAATTTTGTGTCCGGTCTCATTCTTTTAGCCGAACGCCCTATTCGCGTGGGCGATTGGGTTGTGACGAATGCCGGCGAGGGCATCGTTAAAAAAATCAATGTGCGATCGACTGAGATTGAAACGTTTGACAATTGCTCAATCATTGTTCCCAATTCCAATCTCATCAACAATGCGGTGAGTAACTGGACACATCGAGACAGCGTTGGACGCTTCTTTGTTAGCATCACTTTTAACCACAAAGTCAATGCAAGTGAAGCGACTGAAAAGCTATTGGCGATCACACAAAACCACCCCAAAGTCATGCGTCACCCGCCGCCGCAGGTACAGCTGGCCAAAATCTCAACACAAGGCTTTGAGTTTGATATTCGTGGGCATTTGCGTGACGTGTTTGATGGGGCGCAAGTGACGAGTGATATTCGGATGGAAATCGCCAAAGAATTTAGCGCGGATACACTGTCGTCAACTTTGCCCCCCTCAGCAAAAACTGAAGCTGCATCGACTAAAGTTAGGAAAGCGAAATCATGAAGCGCGGCGCCGCAGAGATTGATGCGCCGATGGTCGCACTCATGAATCAACGTATCGTTTCTTTAGGCGATGGTACCGCGCGAGTGGAGTGCCTGCCTGACGCTAAGTTTGAAAATTCAATGGGGCGCATGCACGGCGGGTTTGTTGCCACGTTGATTGACACGGCGATGGGCTGTGCCGTTCACACTAAAGTTCCGGATGGAACGGGTTTTGGTACGATTGATTTGAACGTGAAGTTTGTTCGTAAAATTGACGTGGAAACCGGATTGTTGATTGCAACAGCAAATGTGGTTCATGCTGGTCGCACCATGCTGACGGTAGAAGCCAGGGTTGCAGACCAATCTGGCAAGCTCTATGCCCATGGTTCCGGCAGCTTTTTGGTTTATCCGAAACAATGACAACGCAAAAAACAGTTCAAGTTGGCCCAGTGAAGTTTGGCAATCATTTGCCATTCAGCCTCATTGCGGGGCCCTGCCAAATGGAATCGCGCGAGCATGCTTTGATGATGGCAACGGCCCTCAAAGACATTTGCACGCGCCTCAACATTGGCCTCATCTACAAGTCGTCATTCGATAAAGCCAATCGCACAAGTTTGAATGGCACGCGCGGGCTTGGGTTGGAAAAGTCACTCGCGGTGTTTAGCGAGATCAAATCAACACTTGGGTTTGCCAGTCCTGACAGATGTTCATGAAGTGCAGCAATGCGCTGTTTTGGCTCCGGTGATTGATGTGCTGCAAATTCCAGCCTTCCTATGTCGCCAAACAGACTTGCTGGTGGCTGCAGCGCAAACAGGCCGCGTTGTGAATATCAAGAAGGGGCAGTTTTTGGCACCTTGGGATATGAAAAACGTCGCTGCCAAAGTTGCGGACAGTGGCAACATCAATGTCATGTTGACCGAACGTGGGGCCAGCTTTGGCTACAACACACTCGTGTCGGACATGCGTTCGCTGCCCATCATGGCAGAAACGGGTTACCCCGTGATTTTTGATGCAACCCATTCTGTTCAACAACCAGGCGGGCAGGGCACGTCATCAGGTGGCGACCGCCGCATGGTTCCGGTGTTATCAAGAGCAGCGATTGCAGTTGGTGTAGCGGGTGTGTTCATTGAAACCCACGAAGACCCAGACAATGCGCCTTCGGACGGCCCCAATATGGTTCCGCTTAGTCAGTTGGAAGAACTACTCAAAAAACTAAAAGCCCTCGACGCAATCGCCAAGGGCCTTTGAGATCGATTTAGTTTACGTCCACTAAACGCAAATAGGGCTTCAGTGTTTTCCAACCCTGCGGGAATTTTTCTTTCGCAGCTTCGTCGGAAATTGATCCGAGAATAATTGCCTTGTCACCAGGAACCCATCCAGCAGGTGTTGCCACTGACTTGGTGGCCGTCAGTTGCAACGAGTCCACTACACGCAAGATCTCATCGAAATTGCGGCCCGTGGTCATGGGATAGGTCAAAATCAATTTAATGCGCTTGTCTGGTCCAATCACGAACACGTTGCGCACCGTGGCGTTATCGGCAGCTGTGCGGCCTTTGGCGTCGCCTGATGCATTGGGGTGGATCATGCCATAGAGCTTGGCCACTGACATTTCATTGTCGCCAATCATCGGGTATTGCACGTCAGCGCCCGTTACGTCTTTGATGTCGTTCTTCCAGCGCAAATGATCGTCGACACTGTCAACGGAAATGCCGATCAGCTTTACGCCGCGCTTTTCGAATTCTCCTGATTTGAGCGCCATGGCACCCAATTCCGTGGTGCATACAGGGGTGAAGTCTTTCGGGTGAGACACCATAACCACCCAGCTACCTTCGATGAAGTCATGGAATTTAATGCGGCCTTCGGTGGTGTCGGCTTCAAAATCCGGTGCGATATCGCCAAGTTGCAATGCCATAATCTGCCTCCTCAAATGATTGATCACATGAATATAGGCACGTTATCGTTCGGAATAAAGAACAATTTTAATTTTTGACGAACGGTATGCTTTTTATGATTTAATTTTCTCGCCTTTTGGATCGTAGAACGGTTGCAATTGCACTGTTGCAGTATAGCGCTTCCATGCAATTTCAACTTCCCATTTGCCGTTGGAAAGCCATTCCGGGGTTACGCCGTTGGTGTTTTTCACGAGTGCAATTGCTAACGATTTCCCAACGCGGTGGCCCCATGCGCCTGAAGTGGTCGAACCAACCAAAACGCCGTCACGATAAACCGGTTCCTCATGGTACATCATCGGGGCTGTTTCGCTGTTGTCATTGAGTGCAAGACACACAAGCCGCTTGGCCAAGTCTTTTTTGCCCCTCAAAGGCAGCAACGCATCTCGCCCAATAAAGCCGCCCGGCTTTTCCCAGGCCACGGCAAATCCAAGACCGGATTCAATCGGGTTGTCCTCATCGGCAATGTCATGGCCCCAGTGGCGGTAGCCTTTTTCCATGCGGGCGTTGTTCATGGAATGCATACCTGCGGGAGCAAGCCCGAATTCTTCACCAGCGGTAAGTAGCGTTTCCATCACATGGCCAGCGAATTCTGCTGGAACATAAAGCTCCCAACCGAGTTCACCCACATAGGTGATGCGTGAAGCGCGGACTCGGGCATATCCGATTTCAATTTCGCGCGAGGTGGCAAATGGAAAGCCAGCGTTCGACAAATCTTCACCCGACAATTTCTCCAGCAAGGCGCGAGACTTCGGCCCCATTACCGCGACCATGGGCAAGCCTGACGTAACATCGATGGCCACAACATTCAGCCCTTCAGAATGCCTTTTGATCCACGCCATATCGCGCGTTTGCGGAACTGCTCCCGTAACCACAAGGAATGACTGTTCACCCAGCCTTGTGATTGTCAGGTCAGCTTCAATGCCGCCGCGTTCATTTAGCCATTGGGTGTAAACAATGCGCCCCAATTCAACGTCAATGTTGTTGGCGGAAATGCGGTTCAAGAGTTTGAGCGCATCTGCGCCTTCAACCCGATATTTGGCGAAGGAGTGTTGATCAAAGAACACGACATCGTTCTTCAATTTGTCAGCTTCATATTGGGCGCATGGAAACCAGTTCTGGCGACCGTATGAGTATTCATACTCGCGTTTCACTCCCGGGCGCACATACCAGTTTGGCCGCTCCCAACCATTCACTTCGCCATATACTGCGCCAAGTTTATCTGTGTACTGATGAATAGCAGAGCGCCGCACGCCGCGGGCTGTTTCGGCTTGGCGGTAGGGCCAGTGCATGGCGTAAAGAAGCCCTAGCGATTCCGATACGCGTTCGCGGATGTAGTTGCTGTTGGATTGGAATGGGTGAATGCGACGAATATCAATGCCGTTCACATCCATCGGCGGATGGCCATTTTTAATCCATTGTGACAACACCAAACCTGCGCCACCGGATGATTGTATTCCGATCGAGTTAAAGCCTGTCGCCATGAAAAGATTTTTGACTTCTGGCGCTTCGCCTAAATAATAGCGCACATCAGGGGTGAAACTTTCAGGGCCGTTGAAGAACAATTGAATGCCTGCGGTTTCGAGCAATGGCACGCGGTTGATGGCGTTGTTCAGGATGGGTTCGAAGTGGTCCATATCTTCGGGCAGAGTTACGAACGCATGTTCATCATCAATGCCGCCTCCGCCCCAGGGCTTGGCTTTTGGTTCAAATGCCCCAACCATCAATTTTCCAGCGTCTTCCTTGTAGTATGTACATTCATCAGGCACGCGCACCACGGGCATGTTGCGGGGCAGAGCGTCGATGGGTTCTGAGACGATGTAAAAATGTTCACAGGCGTGCAGCGGAATATTGACGCCAACGGACTTCCCCAAATGCCGCGACCACATGCCGGATGCGATCACCACCTTGTCAGCCTGAATTGTTCCGTCCGTCGTTTCAACGCCAGTGGTTTTTCCTTTTTCGGTAAGAATGCGCGTGACCTTCACATTCTCAAACACTTTGCCGCCACGTTGGCGCGCACCCGTTGCCAAGGCTTGGGTTACGTCGATGGGGTTAACTTGCCCGTCTTTGGGCAAAAACACGCCGCCCTTCACGCCATCCAAGTTATAGTGGGGAATGCGGCGCTTGATCTCTTCAAGTGAAATCACATCAACTTCGAGACCAAAGTTTTTGGCCATTGAAGCGCCACGTAGTAATTCTTCATAACGACCATCGTTAAGCGCCAATGAAATGGAACCATTCTGCTTAAAGCCTGTGGCTTGTCCCGTTTCTTTTTCCAAACCTTCAAACAAGCCAGCCGTATATTTTGCCATCTCCGTCAAATTGCGCGTGGCCCGCAATTGCCCAACCAATCCGGCGGCGTGCCATGTTGTGCCGGAAGTGAGTTGCTTGCGTTCCAGAACCACAACATTGGTCACGCCAATTTTGGTGAGGTGGTAGGCAATCGAACACCCCACAATGCCACCACCGATGATGACAACATCGGCTTGTTTTGGCAGGTTTCCTCGGCTTTGGCTCATGGGGGCGACTCCTCTGTTTTCGGAGGTTAGCAAAGACTTAGGCCAATTGAAGGGCCAGCAACTTTCAACATGTCATCCAGATTTTCACCCTTGCAGGCACCACATTCCCCACGCGCGGCAAAAGGCTTTGCGGGGCATATCATGTTACGCTATGACACGCCCATTCAATTTAAGGACTTACCCTATGTATCGTGGCGATCTTGCACCAAAAGATGCTCTTGAACGGCTTCAGAAAAACGCTTCGGCTGTTCTCATTGATGTGCGCACCCAACCTGAATGGACATTTGTTGGCGTGCCGCAGGTTGACCGCTTAATGCGCGTGTCGTGGCAGGTTTATCCACAAATGGAAGTGAACGCCAATTTCGCCAATGAAGTGAAAGCCATGGGCTTGGCTGAGGACACTGAAATTCTCTGCATCTGCCGCTCGGGCGCCCGTTCGGCATCGGCAGCGACTGCTTTAACAGCTGCTGGTTTTACAAATTGCTGGAACGTGGCCGAAGGTTTTGAGGGCGACAAAAATGCACAAGGCCGTCGCGGGCAAACCAATGGTTGGAAAGCCAACCTTCTTCCTTGGGCGCAAAGTTAATGACAAAAAAGACGAGAACAAAAAACTCCAAGTCTTGGGGTGATGCGACCAAACTTGTCCGTGGTGGCTTGGAACGTTCACCCTATGGCGAAACGTCTGAAGCGCTTTATCTCAACTCAGGCTTTGTTTATGATGCGCCCGAAACAGCAGAAGCACGTTTTGACGGCACCAACAACGATCCAGACGTTTATGTTTATGGTCGTTACGGCAACCCCACAGTTACCATGTTGGAGCAACGCTTGGCTCTCCTTGAAGGTGCTGAGGCTTGTTATGGCGTAGCATCCGGCATGGCCGCTGTTTACGGTGCATTGGCGTGCCAGTTAAAAACAGGTGACCATGTCGTCGCTTCTAAAGCCTTGTTTGGGTCGTGCTATCAGATCATCACCGCGATATTGCCGCGCTTTGGCATTACATACACACTGGTTGATGGCAATGATTTGCAAGCTTGGAAAGAGGCTTTCACGCCGAACACGAAAGCTGTGTTTTTAGAAACCCCGTCTAATCCTACTTTGCAAATTGTCGATATGGCTGCCGTTGGCGAATTGGCAAAAAAGCATGGCGCTTGTTTTATCGTTGACAACATTTTTGCCACGCCAATTCTGCAGCGACCATTAGAATTTGGTGCGGATGTTATTGTTTACTCCGGTACCAAGCATATGGACGGGCAGGGCCGGGTGTTGGGTGGTGCAATCGTTTCGACACGAGCAGTTCAAAGAAGAATTGTTGAAGCCGTTTTTGCGACACACGGGCCCTTCGCTCTCGCCATTCAATGCCTGGGTATCTGCTGAAAGGACTTGGAAACTTTGAAATTGCGCGTCGAAGCGCAAAGCCAATCAGCTGAATCAGTGGCTCGAACATCTCTCGGCTATGAAGGGCGTGTCGCGCGTGCTTTACCCGACGTTGGATAAGCATCCCGGTTCCGACATTGCCAAACGGCAGATGAAGAGCGGCGGTACCATGGTGACGTTTGAAGTTGAGGGCGGCAAGAAAAGGGCCTTCGATGTTTTGCGCAACCTCAGGCTTGTCGATATTTCAAATAATCTCGGTGACGCAAAATCACTGATGACTCACCCGGCATCAACCACACATCGCAACATTGGCCCGGAAGGCCGCGCCATGATGGGCATTACCGATGGCATGTTGCGCTTGTCGGTTGGCTTGGAAGATGTGAAGGATATTTTGGACGACGTGAAATCGTCTATCCAAGGCTAGTCACGCCAATTCCAAAAGGCCCTTGGCAATACGTGCGAGGGCCTTTTCCAATTCGGCTTCACTTGTTGCAAAAGACAATCGAATGGACTGCGGCGCGCCAAAGGCCGTGCCAGGCACGGTTGTGACGCCATGGCTTTCCATCAACCAATCACACAATTCATCGACAGTGTTGATGGTGTGATTGCCTGACTTTTTGCCGAGGAAAGCTGAAACATCAGGGAAGGCATAAAACGTAGCGGGAATATCAGCAATCTTAACTCCCGGAATTGCGCGCAGTTTCGAAATCACAAGATCGCGTCTACGGCGGTAAGCCTCGCGCATGGCCACGACATCGTCGCGTGGACCGTTGAGGGCTTCGACTGCCGCATATTGCACGAACATGTTTGCACCAGCTGAAATGATGCTCTGCATGCGTGCCATGGATTTTGCGACAGGTTCAGGTGCTGCTGCATAACCCAATCGCCACCCCGTCATCGCAAACCCCTTGGAGAAGCCATTTAGAGTAATCGTACGTTCCAGCATATCGGGCAAAGTGCCGAATGAAGTAAGGCTGCCATCAAATAAAATGTATTCATAAATTTCATCAGCCAACACCATCATTTTGGGGTGAGCGCGAACGATGTCAGCAATTGCAACAAGTTCATCTTTGCTCCAAACGGCACCCGTCGGGTTGCACGGTGAATTCAAAATCAAAAGCTTTGTTGCTGGCGTTATTGCGGCGGCAATGCGTGAGGCGGGCACCTTATAGTTTTCGGCCACTGACGATTGCAAAACGACCGAAGTGCCGCCTGCAAACTTCACGCTACCCTCGTAAGACACCCAATAGGGTGCGAGGATGATGACTTCATCACCCTGTTCAACGATTGAAAGAATAGCGTTGTTCATGGCTTGCTTCACGCCGTTTGCAACGACAATGTTGGACGCTGGATAGTTCAAACCATTTTCGTTCTTGAGCTTCTGTGAAATCGCTTCCTTCAGTTCGGCCACACCTGCGACGGGCGCATAGTGGGTTCGCCCGCTTTCCATTGCTGCAACGGCTGCATCGCGAATATTTTTCGGTGTGTCAAAGTCGGGCTCACCTAAAGTCAGCGCCACGATGTCGTGGCCTTTCGCACGCAGTTCGCGGGTGCGTTGTGACATGCGAATGATGGCACCTTCGTCCGCTGACGATGCGCGAGCAGACAAGGCTGAGTTTGAATCGAATGACTTTGACATGACGTTCCTATGCCAGTTCGCCCTTGCGGCGTCGAGTAGGGGCGGCTATGCGGCAACTATGATAAAGTTCAATTTTGTATTGCTTGCCGCAATTGTCTTTTTGGCTGCCTGCACCCAGAAAGACAATGGCGTAAAAGTATCATCGCAAAAGCCGGTTGCTAAAGCGGCTGCACCAAAACCTGTGGCGCGATCTGAACCGATTTTTTACAATGGCAAAACTTATCAATTCAATCTGGCTCCACAAGGAAATGGTCAGTTCGATTTGACCGTGAATGGTATGAGTGATGCACAACAGAAAGATGCTGTTGCCGTTGCGACCTCATCACTGCGCTATTTTGCTTGTCCCGATGGAAAAACTGGAAAACTTATCAATTCTCCCGCTTATGTCGGCGGCAGTTGGAAAATGGCTGCGCGCTGCGGCTAAGGTTGTCCACGCCGCATTTTGAGCGCTTTCCTTTTAAGTGGCGCATGCGTTAAACAGCCCTAAAGAGGACGCGCATGAAATTCGGTTTATTCAAATTTATTCTTGGTTTGTTGTTGTGCCTCGCACTTCCAAATCCAAGCTTTTCACAGGACGCATCGGCTCCGACTAAGGTGACGGTGGCGACACGTGTGCTGCCGCCGTTTGTTGTGCAGGCTGACGATCAACTCACGGGCTTTTCAGCAGAGCTTTGGACTGAACTTGCGAAGCGCACAGCCGTCACATTTGAATGGAAAATTACGAAAAACATTGGTGAAATTCTTGGTGCTGTTGAAACCAATCAAGCGCAAGTGGCAATTGCAGCCATTTCGGTAACGTCAGCTCGCGAACAGAAGTTCGACTTCTCGCAACCCATGTTTGAAAGCGGCTTGCAGATCATGGTGCCCACGTCAGGTGACAGCGGGTTTTCATTCCGCCAGTTGTTAGGTTATTTCACGCAAGGGGCGATGCCCTATTTGCTTGGCATTTTGGCTCTGCTCATTTTGATACCAGGTCATGTGGTGTGGTGGGCCGAACGCCGCCATAAGGAACCTGCTTTTTCGACACATTATTTTCCTGGCATTTTTCAAGCTATGGCATGGGCACTAAGCGCTGCTGCGGGCCAGCAAAACGGCGACCCACAATCGCGTCTCGGCCGCTTCATGTCAGTGGCGGCCATCTTTATCAGCTTGCTGTTTTTGACCTATTGGCAGGCTGAATTGACTTCGAGTTTCACCGTCCAGCAATTACAGGGCGATATTTCCGGGCCGGATGATTTGCCGGGCAAAACCGTTGGAACACTCAAAAAGTCGACGTCGGTCGTTTATTTGTCCGGCAAACGATCCAAAATTGTTGAGTTTGATTCAATCGACGAAGCATTTTTGGCTCTGGAAGCGGGGAAGCTTGATGCAATCGTCTATGACGCTCCTGTTTTGCTTTACTACGCAGCCAATGCTGGCCGTGAAAAGGTTCGTATTGTCGGTGGCGTGTTTAAGCGCGAAAATTACGGGATTCTTTTTCCCCGTGGCTCGGATCTGCGCAAACGGATAAACGAAGCTTTGCTGACCATGCGGGAAGACGGCACTTATGACGCGCTCTACAACAAATGGTTCACCATTGACCAAGGCGGTAAATAGAAGAACGTGGACGCTTGACAGCTTCGGGGCAGGGCGGCATACACCGCCCGCGCTTGATTGCTCCCCAGCAAACATGCGTAAATAACTGACGCGATTCGGGAGAGTGTCCCGAGTGGCAAAGGGGGGGGACTGTAAATCCCCTGCTTTACGGCTTCGTAGGTTCGAGTCCTACCTCTCCCACCATCGCTTTTTCGGAGGCGGTACGGATCGAATGTCAGTGTGCTTGGTACTTTTTGGAGCTACTTACGCTTCGCAAATGGTAACATTTGCTCTCACGTAGCTCTGTTGCGGGTGTAGCTCAATGGTAGAGCAAGAGTTTTCCAAACTCAAGACGAGGGTTCGATCCCCTTCACCCGCTCCATCCGCCTTCGCAAATTTTGGCAAAGCCAAAATTTTGCTACGGCGTGATTGGCCGAAGGCCAAATCTAAGCGGTAGCATTGCGTAGGCGGATGCCACGCCGTAGCTTTAGCGAAGGCGGGCTGTCAGATGTTTTATGTTTACATGATCCAGAGCATAGACTTACCGGAACATTTCTATGTCGGTCTTACAACTGATTTGAAAACGCGCTTTGCTGCCCATAATCGGGGCGAGTCCATTCACACTAATAAATTCAAACCTTGGACGCTTGTCACATATGTCGCCTTTTCAGAAGAGCCCAAAGCAATTGCATTTGAACGCTATCTCAAAACAGCATCCGGTCGCGCCTTTGCCAAGAAGCATTTTTGAACTCCTTCATATTCTCTTGCAGTGACCGCAAAATTTTTCTATTCAGCCGCCACTTTAGAACACTCGGAGTTTCAAAATGGCCAAAGAAAAATTCAACCGCGACAAGCCACATTGCAACATTGGCACGATTGGTCACGTTGACCATGGTAAGACGTCGCTGACAGCAGCGATTACGAAGATTTTGGCTGAAACCGGTGGTGCGACCTATACCGCCTATGATCAGATCGATAAGGCACCTGAAGAGCGTGCCCGTGGTATTACGATCAACACGGCCCACGTTGAATATCAAACAACGGCGCGCCACTATGCCCACGTTGATTGCCCAGGCCACGCTGACTATGTGAAGAACATGATCACCGGTGCGGCCCAAATGGACGGTGCCATTCTGGTTGTGTCGGCTGCTGACGGCCCAATGCCACAAACGCGCGAGCACATTCTGCTTGCCCGTCAGGTTGGTGTTCCAGCACTTGTTGTATTCATGAACAAGGTTGACTTGGTTGACGACGCTGAACTCATCGAACTCGTTGAAATGGAAATCCGTGAGCTTCTTTCAAGCTACCAGTTCCCAGGCGATACCATTCCAATCACCAAGGGTTCGGCTGTTGCTGCACTCAACAACGTGACCCCGGAAATTGGCCGTGATGCCATTCTGGCGCTCATGAAGACGGTTGATGAATACATTCCACAACCTGATCGTCCGGTTGATTTGCCATTCCTGATGCCAATCGAAGACGTGTTCTCGATCTCGGGCCGTGGCACGGTTGTGACGGGTCGTATTGAGCGTGGCGTTGTGAAGGTTGGCGAAGAAATCGAAATCGTCGGCATTCGTGACACGGTGAAGACCACCTGCACGGGCGTTGAAATGTTCCGCAAGCTCTTGGACTCCGGTCAAGCTGGCGACAACGTTGGCGCACTTCTGCGCGGTGTTGATCGTGAAGGCGTTGAACGTGGCCAAATTCTCTGCAAGCCAGGTTCTGTCAAGCCACACAAGAAGTTCAAGGCTGAGGTTTACATTCTGACGAAGGAAGAGGGTGGCCGTCATACGCCGTTCTTCGCCAACTATCGTCCACAGTTCTACTTCCGCACGACGGACGTAACCGGCGTTGTAACGCTTCCTGAAGGTACCGAAATGGTGATGCCTGGCGACAACATCTCGATTGATGTTGAGTTGATCAGCCCCATCGCCATGGAAGAAAAGCTGCGCTTCGCCATCCGCGAAGGTGGCCGTACCGTTGGTTCCGGCGTTGTTGCCAAGATTTCTGATTAATTTGGTTTTAGCAGTCTCGTTGGTCTGTTTGTCGAAGACAGAACTGGACTAGAGATAAATATAAAACGGCGTGTAGCTGACTACACGCCGTTTTTTGTTTAGTGGGGAAACCATGACTTTTGATCCATCACTTGATCCTAGCATTTGGGCCATTGCGCCGGGGTTTCGAGCTTTGTCGATTGTTGTGCAACGCCAAGCTGAGCTCGCGGATGCGACAGTCGCGTCGTTGGCCTTGGAGAATGCAGTGGCCGACGTGAAAGCAAATTTTCCAGTTTGGGCTGATGCACACCTAGCTGCTTGGTCTGACGTGTTTCGACGGTTTGGGGCGAAGCCGCAACGAACACCGTGTTCAGCGCAAAGTTTGCGTGATCGGGTTTTGAAAACAGGAACGGTGGGGACGGGTGATCCAATTGTTGATCTATATAACGCCGTGAGTTTGAAGTTTGCTGTGCCTGTGGGTGGTGAAAACTTGGCAGCCTATGTGGGCAACCCTCGTCTAGTTATTGCAACTGGCGATGAAACCTTCGACACAATGAAAAATGGTGAAAAGTTCACCGAATACCCAGAGCACGGAGAAGTGGTTTGGCGTGATAATGTTGGGGTCACCTGTCGGAAATGGAATTGGCGACAAGGATTGCGAACACGCATAGATTCACGAACGAACGATATGTGGTTCATATTGGAAAGCTTGCCGCAAATGCCAATTGAAGAATTGCATGTTGCAGGTGATGCACTGACCTCTGGCTTGCTGCATATGTTTGGGGCAGTAACTGTGCAAACGCGCTTGTTAGAGCAAGGATGATTGCTATTGTATGTTCCTCCCGCATTTCAAGAAAACGATCCGAATGTGCTTTGGCCAATCGTACAAAGTTTGAACCTCGGGCTTTTGATTTCGCAAAGCGAAGGAAATATCATCGCCAATGCACTTCCATTTGAGGTGCAACAAAATAGTGATTCTGTTGTCCTTCTCGCGCACTTGGCGAAAGCAAACCAACAGTGGCATGACCTTGATGGACAAAACGTGTTGGTCGTATTTCAAGGGACCAATGCCTATGTATCACCGCAATGGTATGCCAGTAAAAAAGAACATGGTCGCGTTGTGCCAACTTGGAATTATGCCATGGTGCAGGTTCGGGGTACGGCTCACATTATCAACGATCATGATTGGCTGCGTGGGCAGGTCGAGCGGCTGACCGATCGGCACGAAGCTACGGTCAAAGATGGCAATGCTTGGCAAGTGAGTGATGCGCCGTCAGAGTATATTGCATCTCAAATCAAAGGCATTGTTGGCTTGAAGATTGAGGTCAGCAATCTTTCAGGTAAATTAAAGCTGAGCCAAAATCGTAGTGAAGCAGATCAAGCTGGTGTGATTAAGGGACTGGCAAATCAGAAAAGTTTAAAATCTTAGCTCTTCGCGAAAGTGGCCGTACCGTGGGTTCGGGCGTTGTTGCCAAGATTTCTGATTAAGGCTGGTCAGTTGCGAAATTTAAGGGGTGGCAGAAATGCCGCCCTTTCTATTGTCGCAATCAGAAACCATTACCTTATCGAAATAATCCCGGCTTACTGGTTCAATCCTGCTGTAGGACCACGACTTTACGGTAGGTCCGTTGATGAAATATATGCGATCTGACTCCGTGCTGATAATGCCGATTTTCACATCATCTATGGAGCTGATTGCCTCGGGTTGTTTAAAGTCATATTCTCCTGTTGAAAAAACGCACCCTCCGTTGGCCAATGTGGAAGCAATTTCTTTTTGAATTGCGTTTGCTGACAGTAAGTGAATTCCAATCCCGCCGACTAAAAGCGCGATAAGGGATGCTAATGAAATAATTGCAATTGACTGAGGCCTTCGCGCAATTTGGATTGTAATTGCAATTAAGGGAAACAGAAAAAATCCTTGTACCGCTTGTCTTGTTGTCCATTCTGTTCCCGGTAGACCAGCAAGGAAGCCAAAACCCAAGAAGAACAAGAGATAGAATGGTGCTAAAATCGCAGGTGAGATCAATGACCTCCAGGTCCAATGTTGATCTTTGGCATGCGAGGTTGCGGACATGCAGACCCCAATTGCTCCGAGATATACAAAATAATTGGCTACTTGCCATGGAATTATGCCTGGGCCAACGCACACATACAGATACAGCAACGCTGCTAATAGGCATCCTAGAGTACATTCAACCAAGTGAAGCCATAACAAGTCAATATGGTTTGATTTAGTATCGGCGCTATAGATTCTCATGGCTTTCGAATATCATTTAAAACTGAAAACTTGATTGCAAAGAATTGGAATTATTATCAATTCACCGCACAATTCAGCCTATTTGAGATAAAATCTCAGGTAAAAACCCGTCATGCTTGGTGCAACCAGAGAGGTTGTCGGGTTCAAAATAGTTAAGCATTACCTTTCCCCTCAATCATTTATACCCTTCCGAACCAGAATTGATCTATTCAATTGACTAAACTAACTTAGTTGACTAAGAAGCCGCAATGAAAACCGTCAACATCCATGAAGCCAAAACCCATTTGTCGCGCTTGCTTGAAGGCGTGGCTAACGGTGAGTCTTTTGTTATCGCCAAATCTGGCAAGCCGATTGCGCATGTGACACCAATATTTGAAAAGTCACCGCGGCGGATTGGGTTCATGGAAGGGCAATTTGAAGTGCCGGATGATTTCAATACGATGTTTGCCGAGGAAATTCGGTCAATGTTTGAAGATGGACCGCTATTTCCAGATGACGTTGCCAAAACAAAAAAATGAACTACCTCCTCGATACTCATCTGTTGATTTGGGCGGCTTCAGGAAGCGACAAGCTGTCAAAAGCTGCTTCTGATATTATTTCCGATCACCAAAACTCACTTTGGGTCAGTGTTGCAAGTTTCTGGGAGATCGCAATTAAGCGGTCAAAATTGCGTTCAGCATTTCCAGTTGAAGTCGGGCCGCTTAGGGCAGGGCTGTTCGCAAATGGTTATGAAGAACTCGCAATTGAAGCACGGCACATCGTGATTGTCCAAGATCTGCCGCGATTTCATTCAGATCCGTTTGACAGATTGTTTGTCGCGCAGGCAATGGCGGAGGGGATGATACTATTGACCGCTGATCGTGCGCTCGCCAACTATGGCAACTCAGTCCACATCGTTTGAAACCGTGAGCTTTATCGCTTTGCCGTTGAAGAGCAGTGACTAATCGTCTTGCCGCCATCGGACCGCCAACGTCGTTTTCATGATGGGCTCAAAACTGTTGTTGGTAAGGTTCAGAAGGGCGGACCCAATTCTGGAGTGTAGCCAGATATAGCGGGTCGACCGCGCGGTGTCAAGTGGTATTTTCCTATTGTGGAATTTATTCTAAGTTTTTCTCACTATCGATTGCAGAAGTTTGCTCACTCGTTCGTTTTCGCAATCGATTATATTCATCGACACTCAGCAAAACGAGACGGGGTTTGCCGCGTTGTGTTATTGTTACAGGGGCTTGCATCGCATGGGCAATAATATCGCCGGATTTGCGGGAAAGGTCTGAGGTTGAGTAGCGCATCTCCTGAACATACAGCATTGCTGTAAATGCTGCAAATGTTGTATTCGCCAAACTGTAATAAGTGCGGTTGACGAAACAGACTCATCTGTCTAAACAGCGCTCATTCCACATACGTCAAGATGGCGGCAAGGCTTCCAAGCTTTGGCCGCCATGTTGCGTGTTCTAAACTAATCAAATGATTTCATGCGTTTAAGGCGTTTGAGATAGGGGTATAGCTCAGTTGGTAGAGCGATGGTCTCCAAAACCATAGGTCGTGGGTTCAAATCCTACTGCCCCTGCCATTTGGTTTATATTGATTCTACTGGTCTGTGAATGCGGGTGGCGGCACCCTATATTTGACGGACTTGCACTGAAAACGCGTTAAAGGACTACAATGGCCAAGACCAACCCCGTCGAATTTCTTCAAGAAGTCCGCGACGAGTCCCGCAAGGTATCGTGGCCATCGCGCCGCGAGTTGGTGGTATCGACAATCATGGTTTTGATCATGGTTGTTGTCGCCAGCCTGTTTTTCCTCGGGGTGGACGCCATCCTGAAGTTTGTTGTTGACGGCGTTTTGTTCGGATTCTGAGGCAAGGAAGACCAATTCCAAATGGCTAAGCGGTGGTACATCGTTCACACCTACTCGAACTTCGAGAAAAAGGTGATGGAAGACATCAAGAAGCAAGTGATCCAAAAACATTTGGATGAGTTGTTTGAGCAGATTATTGTGCCCACCGAAGAGGTGGTTGAAATCCGCCGTGGTCGTCGCATTAAAAGTGAACGCCGTTTCTTCCCGGGCTATGTGCTGGTGAAGGTCGATTTGACCGACGAAGCGTTCCATTTGATCAAGAACACACCGAAGGTTACGGGTTTCTTGGGTTCGGGCTTAAAGCCAGTTCCGATTTCGGATGTTGAAGCCAATCGCATTCTCAACCAAGTTGCTGAAGGCGTTGAAAAGCCGAAGACCACCATTCACTTTGAAATTGGTGAGCAAGTTAAAGTGGCCGATGGGCCATTTGCATCGTTTACAGGCCAAGTTGAAGAAGTGGACGAAGAACGTTCACGCCTCAAAGTGGCTGTTTCTATTTTCGGTCGGCCAACGCCGGTTGAGCTCGAGTATGGGCAAGTCGAGAAGATGAGATAATTGCCCGGCTCTTCTCCATGGTGGAGGAGGGATGTTGTAACCCGTGGGAGGCCAAGCGATTAGCGTCGCGGAAACCGAACCACTAACCTTGAAAGAGGGATAAAATGGCCAAGAAAGTTGTCGGCTACATTAAGCTGCAAGTTCCGGCTGGACAGGCGAATCCTTCGCCTCCAATCGGCCCAGCGTTGGGTCAACGCGGTTTGAACATCATGGAATTCTGCAAAGCGTTTAACGCTGCCTCGCAGAAGATGGAACCAGGTTCACCTGTTCCAGTCGTGATCACTGCATTCCAAGACAAGTCCTTCACGTTTGAAATGAAGGCCCCGCCAGCTTCGTTCTTCTTGAAGAAGGCTGCAAAGATTACCGCTGGTTCGAAAGAGCCAGGCAAAGCTGTTGCTGGCAAAGTAACCATGGACCAGTGCCGTGAAATTGCTGGCCAGAAGATTCAGGGCATGAACGCCCGTGATATTGAAGCTGCTGCGAAAGAAATCGCAGGTTCTGCCCGTTCCATGGGCCTCGAAGTAACGGGAGCCTAAGACCATGGCAAAGCTTGCAAAGCGTATTCAAAAGACCCGCGAAGGCGTTGATCGCGCCAAGTCCTATGGCATTGATGAAGCCGTCAAGTTGATCAAGGACCGCGCCATTGCCAAGTTCGATGAAACCATCGAAGTGGCGATGAACCTCGGCGTTGACCCACGTCATGCTGACCAAATGGTTCGTGGTGTGTGCACATTGCCAAACGGTTCGGGCCGCAAGGTTCGCGTTGGCGTGTTCGCAAAAGGCCCAAAGGCTGATGAAGCTCGTAAAGCTGGCGCGGACGTTGTTGGTGCTGAAGACCTGTTCGAAATCGTCAACAAGGGCACGATCGACTTTGATCGTTGCATTGCCACACCAGACATGATGGGCCTCGTTGGTCGTCTTGGTAAGGTGCTTGGTCCACGTAACATGATGCCAAACCCAAAGGTTGGCACCGTAACCATGGACGTGACCGCAGCTGTGAAAGCAGCCAAGGGTGGCGCTGTTGAATTCCGTGTTGAAAAAGCCGGCATTGTGCAGGCTGGTGTTGGCAAAGCTTCGTTCACGGCTGAGCAGATTGCTCAAAACGTGAAGGCATTTGTTGATGCTGTTAACAAAGCAAAGCCAGCTGGCGCCAAGGGTACCTACGTTAAGAAGGTATCGCTGTCGTCGTCGATGGGCCCCGGCGTAAAGCTGGACCAATCGACACTGGGTGTTGCCTAAGTTTTAGGGGGCAAACGCTCCCTCAAACCGTCATTCCCGCGAAGGCGGGAATCCAGCTGAACCGCGAGTTCGATGCTGGTCGCTAGCTGGATCCCCGCCTTCGCGGGGATGACGGAATAAAAAAGAGATACTGCTCCGGTGCAAAACATCGGGTCAGTGGCCGAGGGGAAACCTGAGGCCAACCTGTCCGAGATTGCGGGCGTGGACCTCAAGTCCACTTAAAACGCCAGCCAGCATGAGATGGGTCAAAACGTTTCGAGCCTTTTAGCTAAGGCAAAGAGTCGGTTGAGACCTCAGACAAACCTCGCGCTCTCACTTGAGTGAGCAGGGGACAGGCTAAGAACGATAAGGGCATAAGCCTTTATCTGGTCAAACCGGTGTGACGGGGTAACCCTGATCACCAATATGGAGAAGAGCACGTGGAAAGAGCTGAGAAAAAAGAGCTCGTCGCGACGTTCAACGAAGTGGCTAAAACCGCTGGCGTTATCGTTGTGGCCCACAACAAAGGCTTGACTGCGAACCAGGTCCTCGACCTGCGTAACAAGATGGCCAAGGCGGGCGCAACCATTAAGGTTGTGAAGAACCGTCTTGCAAAGATTGCTCTTGAAGGTACTGACGCCAACGGGATTTCTAACCTGTTCGAAGGCCCCACCATGGTGGCTTATGGAACAGACCCTGTAGCGGCACCAAAGGTTGTTTCTGATTTCGCAAAGGCCCACGAAAAGCTCGTGGTTCTGGGCGGTTCACTCGGAAAAACCACATTGGATGCCAATGGCGTCAAAGCACTTGCAGAACTGCCCTCGCTGGATCAGCTCCGGGGCAAGCTTATTGGTCTTATCCAAGCTCCTGCGACGAAAATCGCTGGCGTTTTGGCAGCTCCGGCTGGCCAATTGGCGCGTGTCTTCAATGCCTATGCCACAAAGTAATTTTTGTATTTGTTGAATATCTAACAACCGACTTTAAAAAAGAGAGTAACTCACATGGCTGATCTCGCCAAAATCGTAGACGACCTGTCCGCATTGACAGTTCTTGAAGCTGCTGAACTTTCCAAGATGTTGGAAGAAAAGTGGGGCGTTTCTGCCGCTGCTCCAGTGGCTGCCGCCGCTGCTGCCGGTCCAGCTGCCGCTGCTGCTGAAGAAAAGACTGAATTCACAGTGATGCTTACCGCCGCTGGCGATAAGAAAATTGAAGTGATCAAGGAAGTTCGCGCAATCACAGGTCTCGGCCTGAAGGAAGCCAAGGACCTCGTTGAAGGCGCTCCAAAGGCTGTGAAGGAAGGCGTTAACAAGAAAGACGCTGAAGACATGAAGAAGAAGCTCGAAGCGGCTGGTGCCAAGGTTGAGCTGAAGTAATTGGTTTTGACGAGGTGGGGATTTCTCCACCTCGTCATCTAAGTTTTTGACGGTTTGTTAGAGTGCCATTGATCAAGTAATTTCTCCAACAACTCGTCATTCCCGCGAAGGCGGGAATCCAGCTTCGCCACAGTTTCGCTGGTTGCTAGCTGGATCCCCGCCTTCGCGGGGATGACGGATAATTGGGGTACTTGGGAGAAAAATGCATTTAAGCGTTTTTCAGAGTGGCGTTCCAGCAAACCGTTTTGGCCCGTTTAAACGGGTTTGATTGAAGTGACGAAGGACAGGGAAAAACACATGGCCGATACCCGTACCATTGCAAGCCGCAAGCGCATCCGCAAAGTGTTTGGCAAAGGCATTGAAGTTGCCGAAATGCCAAACCTCATTGAGGTGCAGCGCGAAAGCTATGAGCAGTTCCTTCAAATGAAGGAACCTGCTGGTGGCCGCTTGAACGATGGTCTGCAAGCCGTTTTTAAATCGGTATTCCCGATTTCGGATTTTGCAGGTCAAGCTGTGCTTGAATTCGTTCGCTATGAATTTGAAGCGCCAAAGTTTGACGTTGATGAATGCCAGCAACGCGGCATGACCTTTGCAGCACCTTTGAAGGTGACACTGCGCCTGATCGTGTTTGAAATCGATCCAGACACACAAGCCAAGTCGGTGAAGGACATCAAGGAACAAGACGTTTACATGGGCGATATTCCGCTCATGACCAAGAACGGCACCTTCGTTGTCAACGGCACGGAACGCGTTATCGTTTCGCAAATGCATCGTTCGCCTGGCGTGTTCTTCGATCACGACAAAGGCAAAAGCCATTCCTCAGGCAAGATCCTGTTTGCAGCCCGCGTAATTCCCTATCGTGGTTCATGGCTCGATTTCGAGTTCGACCACAAGGATATGATTTTCGCGCGTATCGACCGTCGTCGTAAGTTGCCTGTGACCACGCTGTTGTATGCTTTGGGCATGCAGGGCGATGAAGTTTTGAATTCGTTCTACAACTCAATCCCGCACAAGCAGGTAAAAGACGGTTGGACGACGCCTTATAGCGCTGATCGCTTCAAGGGCATTAAGCCAGCGACCGACTTGGTTGATGCCAAGACCGGACAGGTTGTTGTTGAAGCTGGTAAAAAGATCACCCCACGTTTGGCCCGTAAGATTGCTGAAGACGGCACCAAGGAATTGTTGGCCAAGGATGAAGACCTCTACGGTCAATATCTGGCCGATGAATTGGTCAACATGGAAACGGGTGAAATCTATGCCGAAGCTGGCGAAGAAATCACTGACAAATTGTTGTTGGCTCTGAAAGAGCAGGGCTACAAGGAACTCAACATTCTCGACATCGACCACATCAACACGGGCGGCTATATCCGCAACACGTTGAAGGCCGACAAGGTTGAATCCTACGAGCAGTCGCTGGTTGAAATCTATCGCGTTATGCGCCCAGGTGAACCACCAACACGTGAAGGTGCTGAAGCCTTGTTCAATGGTCTGTTCTTCGACCAAGAGCGCTATGACTTGTCGGCTGTTGGCCGCGTGAAAATGAACATGCGCCTTGAGCAAGACGTGCCTGATACCGAGCGCGTTTTGCGCAAGGAAGACATTCTGGAAGTCATCAAGGTTCTGCATAACCTGCGCGACTCGAAGGGCGAAGTGGACGACATCGACCACTTGGGCAATCGTCGTGTGCGCTCGGTTGGCGAATTGATGGAAAATCAATATCGCTTAGGCCTCGTGCGCATGGAACGCGCCATCAAGGAACGCTTGTCGTCGGTTGACATCGATACGGTGATGCCACACGACCTGATCAACGCTAAGCCAGCTGCTGCTGCGGTGCGTGAATTCTTTGGTTCGTCGCAGCTGTCGCAGTTCATGGATCAAACCAATCCATTGTCTGAAATCACCCATAAGCGCCGCCTCTCGGCACTTGGACCTGGTGGTTTGACACGCGAACGCGCAGGCTTCGAAGTTCGCGACGTTCACACCACGCATTATGGTCGTATCTGCCCAATTGAAACGCCGGAAGGCCCGAACATTGGTCTGATCAACTCGTTGGCCACTTATGCCCGCGTGAACAAATATGGCTTTATCGAAACGCCTTATCGCAAGGTGGTGAACGGCCAAGTTACGAATGACGTGAAGTATCTTTCCGCCATTGAAGAAGGCAAATACTATATCGCCCAGGCGAATGTGGCTTTGACCAAGGACGGCAAGTTTGCTGATGAATTGGTTCTGGTGCGTAAGTCCGGTGACGTGTTGCCTGTTCCGGCCGACAAGGTTGATTATGCTGACGTATCGCCGAAGCAAATTGTTTCGGTGGCTGCCGCTCTCATTCCATTCCTTGAAAACGACGACGCCAACCGCGCCTTGATGGGTTCGAACATGCAACGTCAGGCCGTTCCTTTGGTGCGTTCATCTGCCCCATTGGTGGGCACGGGCATGGAAAGTGTTGTGGCGCGTGACTCAGGTGCAGCTATCACGGCGCGCCGCACAGGCATTATCGACCAAGTGGACGCCAAGCGCATCGTTATTCGCGCGACGGAAGAAACTGACCCAACCAAACCCGGCGTAGACATTTTCACACTGTCGAAATTCCAACGCTCGAACCAATCAACCTGCATCAATCAGCGTCCGCTGGTGCGTGTCGGCGACGTCGTTCAAGCTGGCGAAATTATCGCTGACGGTCCATCAACGGAATTGGGTGACTTGGCCCTTGGTCAAAACGTGCTCGTCGCGTTTATGCCTTGGAATGGTTACAACTTCGAAGATTCCATTCTGTTGTCAGAACGCATTGTGAAAGACGACGTGTTCACGTCCATCCACATTGAAGAATTCGACGTGATGGCGCGTGACACCAAGCTTGGACCTGAAGAAATCACCCGTGATATTCCAAACGTTGGTGAAGAATCTCTCCGTAACTTGGACGAAGCCGGTATTGTTTACATCGGTGCTGAAGTGAAGCCTGGTGACATTCTCGTTGGCAAGATTACGCCAAAGGGCGAAAGTCCCCATGACGCCGGAAGAAAAACTTCTGCGCGCCATCTTCGGTGAAAAAGCCTCTGATGTTCGTGATACCTCACTGAAGCTGCCTCCCGGTGTATCGGGCACAGTTGTTGAAGTGCGCGTGTTCAACCGCCACGGTGTGGACAAGGATGAACGTGCGGTTTCGATTGAACGTGAAGAAATCGAACGCCTCGCCAAGGACCGTGACGACGAACTCGCGATCCTCGACCGTAACTCCTATGGCCGCTTGAAGGACTTCCTCAACGGCAAGGTGGCAACGGCTGGCCCACGTGGTCATAAGATGGACGGCAAGATTTCAGCTGCCCAACTTGATGAAGTGCCACGTTCGCAATGGTGGAATATTACCATTGGCAACGAAAAATCTATGGCCGAACTTGAAGCCATGAAGGTGCAGTATGACGAGTCCAAGAAGGGCCTCGAAAACCGCTTCATGGATAAGGTTGAAAAGCTGCAACGTGGTGATGAATTGCCACCCGGCGTGATGAAGATGGTTAAAGTCTTCGTTGCGGTGAAGCGCAAGATTCAGCCCGGCGACAAGATGGCCGGACGTCACGGTAACAAGGGTGTGGTGTCTCGCATCGTGCCGCAGGAAGACATGCCATACTTGGCAGACGGTCAGCCTGTTGACATCGTTCTGAACCCATTGGGCGTGCCTTCGCGCATGAACGTCGGTCAGATTTTGGAAACCCATTTAGGTTGGGCCTGTGCTGGCATGGGCAAGAAAATTGGCCAGATGCTGGAAGTCTACAAAGACACCCAGAAGTCTAAGCCAGTTCGTGATGGCTTACATGCGATCTATGGCAACAATGCTGAACTTGATGCACTCGACGACAATCAAATCGTTGAGTACGCTGAAGGTTTGCGCAAGGGCGTTCCAATCGCAACGCCAGTGTTCGACGGTGCCAATGAAGCTGACATTGCCAAGATGTTGACGGATGCTGGTCTTGCCACGTCTGGTCAGATTGATCTCTACGACGGCAAGACGGGTGACAAGTTCGATCGTCAGGTGACTGTGGGCTACATCTATATGTTGAAGCTGCACCACTTGGTGGACGACAAGATTCACGCCCGTTCCATCGGTCCTTACTCGCTTGTCACGCAGCAGCCGCTGGGTGGTAAGGCGCAGTTCGGTGGTCAGCGCTTCGGCGAAATGGAAGTCTGGGCGCTTGAAGCTTATGGCGCTGCTTACACGTTGCAGGAAATGCTCACCGTCAAGTCAGACGACGTTGCAGGTCGTACGAAGGTTTATGAAGCCATCGTGCGCGGCGACGACGCCTTCGAGACTGGTATTCCAGAAAGCTTCAACGTGCTTGTCAAGGAAATGCGTTCGCTCGGCTTGAATGTGGAGTTGCAAAACGGGGCTGCCATCGTAGCACCGGAAGCACCTGCCCAAGCTGCTGAATAAGTTTTTGTTTAGATCAACCTGACTTTTGACGGAGACGTCAAAAGTCGGAAAAGTTGATCGAAAGTAGAAGTCGAAGGCGATTTTGACTTTTCTAAGAAAAGTCAAAACGCTGTAGCCCGTTCGTTTTTAATTCCGCGGAGTTTTTCCTCCGCACATCAGGAGAATGACACCCATGAACCAAGAGGTCATGAACGTCTTCAATCCGGCAGTGCCGGCCCAGGTTTTCGACCAGATCCGCATTTCGATTGCGAGTCCGGAGAAGATCTTGTCATGGTCATTCGGCGAAATCAAAAAGCCGGAAACCATCAACTATCGTACGTTCAAGCCAGAACGTGACGGCTTGTTCTGCGCCCGCATTTTCGGACCTGTGAAGGATTACGAATGCCTGTGCGGCAAGTACAAGCGCATGAAGTACAAGGGCATCATCTGCGAAAAGTGCGGCGTTGAAGTCACACTTTCAAAGGTGCGGCGTGAACGCATGGGCCACATTGAGCTTGCAGCACCTGTTGCTCACATCTGGTTCTTGAAGTCGGTTCCATCACGCATCGCCACTTTGTTGGACATGACGCTGAAGGATATCGAACGCGTTCTGTATTTCGAAAACTACATCGTGATTGAACCAGGCCTGACGCCACTGAAGCAATATCAGCTTATGGGTGAAGGTGATTACCTGAAGGCGCAGGAAGACTATGGCGATGACAGCTTCACGGCTGCTATTGGCGCAGAAGCCATTCGCGATATGTTGATGGCGCTCAACCTTGAGCAAATGAAGGAAACACTGCGCGAAGAATTGAAAGTCGCGACGGGTGACTTGAAGCCAAAGAAGTTGGCCAAGCGTTTGAAGCTGGTTGAGAACTTCATGGAATCCGGCAACCGTCCGGAATGGATGATCCTCAACGTTGTTCCTGTCATTCCACCTGAATTGCGCCCCTTGGTGCCATTGGATGGTGGACGCTTTGCGACGTCGGATCTCAACGATCTCTATCGCCGCGTCATCAACCGCAACAATCGTTTGAAGCGCCTCATTGAATTGAAGGCTCCAGACATCATCGTGCGCAACGAAAAGCGCATGTTGCAAGAGTCGGTTGACGCCTTGTTCGACAACGGCCGTCGTGGCCGCGTGATCACCGGTGCCAACAAGCGTCCGTTGAAGTCGCTGTCTGACATGCTCAAGGGCAAGCAAGGTCGCTTCCGTCAAAACTTGCTCGGTAAGCGCGTGGACTATTCAGGCCGCTCGGTTATCGTTGTGGGTCCGGAAATGAAGTTGCATCAGTGCGGTCTGCCAAAGAAGATGGCACTCGAACTGTTCAAGCCATTCATCTACTCGCGGCTTGAAGCCAAGGGTCTTTCGACCACTGTGAAGCAAGCCAAGAAGCTGGTTGAAAAAGAAAAGCCGGAAGTTTGGGATATCCTCGATGAGGTGATCCGCGAACACCCGATCATGTTGAACCGTGCGCCGACGTTGCATCGTCTTGGCATTCAAGCGTTCGAGCCAATTCTGATCGAAGGTAAGGCCATCCAGCTGCATCCGCTCGTTTGTACGGCTTTCAATGCCGACTTCGACGGTGACCAAATGGCCGTTCACGTTCCACTGTCGCTGGAAGCGCAGTTGGAAGCCCGCGTGTTGATGATGTCCACGAATAACGTGTTGCATCCAGCCAACGGTCACCCGATTATCGTTCCGTCACAGGATATCGTGCTGGGTCTTTATTACTTGTCGATCATTGCTGAAAACGAACCTGGCCAAGGCAAGGTGTTCGGAAACTTGCAAGAAATCGAACATGCTTTGGCGGCTGGCGTTGTTACGCTGCATGCCAAAATCAAGTGCCGCATTAAAGATACGGCTGCAGATGGCATGGTGCGTAACCGCATCATTGAAACCACACCGGGCCGTATGCGCATTGGTGAGCTTTTGCCGCTTGCCATGAACATCACCTATGACCTCTGCAACAAGCTGATGACCAAGCGCGACATCTCTAAGATGATTGACGCCGTCTATCGTCATTGTGGTCAGAAGGAAGCGGTAATTTTCGCTGATCGCATCATGGCGCTCGGCTTCTTGAACGCGTTCCGTGCGGGTATCTCGTTCGGTAAGGATGACATGGTCATTCCGCCAACCAAGGTGAAGCTTGTTGCGCAAACCCGCGAAGCTGCCAAGGAATATGAGCAGCAATATATCGACGGTTTGATTACACAGGGCGAAAAGTACAACAAGGTCGTTGATGCTTGGGCTAAGTGTTCAGACAAGGTTGCCGAAGAAATGATGAAGGAAATTTCCTCCGTCAAGTTCCATCCGGAAACCAAGCGTCAATTGCCTATCAACTCGATTTACATGATGAGCCACTCCGGTGCGCGTGGTTCGCCAGCGCAGATGAAGCAGCTTGCCGGTATGCGTGGTCTTATGGCCAAGCCATCGGGTGAAATCATCGAAACGCCGATCATTTCCAACTTCAAAGAAGGTTTGTCGGTTCTCGAATACTTCAACTCCACCCACGGTGCCCGTAAGGGTCTGGCCGATACCGCTCTCAAGACCGCTAACTCTGGTTACTTGACGCGTCGTTTGGTTGACGTGGCGCAAGACGCGATTATTTCGGAAGAAGATTGCGGTTCGCAACACTTCATCACAACGCGTCCGATTATCGACGCCGGTGAAGTCATCGTATCACTTGGAACGCGTGTTTTGGGTCGTACAACAGCACAGGACATCACGGACCTCGGTTCGGGCGAATTAATTTTGGCTGCTGGCAATGAAATCCTCGAACATCATGTCGAGCAGATTGAAAAAGCCGGTATCACCGAAATCAAGATCCGCTCTGTGCTGACGTGCGAAACCAAGTTCGGTGTTTGCGCAACTTGCTATGGCCGCGACCTTGCACGCGGTACGCCTGTGAACATGGGTGAAGCTGTCGGCGTTATTGCCGCGCAGTCCATCGGTGAACCAGGCACGCAGCTTACCATGCGTACGTTCCACATTGGTGGTGCGGCTCAGGTTATGGATGACTCCTATGTTGAAGCCAACATGGAAGGCACTATCGAAATCAAGAACCGCAACCTCGCCAAAGATACCAGCGGCAAGCTGGTCGTCATGGGCCGCGCTATTACCATGGTCATCAAAGATGCCAAGGGCAACGAACGCGCAACCCACAAAATTGGCTACGGCTCCAAGCTGTTGGTTGATGAGGGCGACAAGGTGAAGCGCGGCATGCGTATCGCTGAATGGGATCCATACACACGTCCTGTTCTTGCTGAAGTTGAAGGCATTGTCGCGTTCGAAGACGTTGTTGACGGTATTTCCGTGAACGAAATCATCGACGAAGCAACAGGCATCACCAACCGTGTCATTATCGATTGGCGCACCAACCAACGCGGTACAACACTGAAACCAGCCATTGTCATCAAAGACAAAAATGGCGAAGTGTTGAAACTGCCACGCGGCGGCGAAGCACGCTACTTGCTGTCGGTTGACGCTGTTCTTTCAGTTGATCCAGGCGGCAAAATTGGTGCTGGTGACGTGCTTGCACGTAACCCTCTCGAAAGTGCGAAAACACGCGACATCACGGGCGGTCTGCCACGTGTTGCCGAATTGTTTGAAGCCCGTCGTCCGAAGGATGCCGCTATCATCGCGGAAATCTCAGGTCGGATCGAATTTGGCCGTGACTATAAGAACAAGCGCCGCATTCGCATTGTGCCACAAGAGGGCGATTCCGAAGCCGTTGAATACCTGATTCCAAAGGGTAAGCATTTGCCAGTTCAAGAGGGTGACCTCATTGAAAAGGGCGAATACATCATGGACGGCAACCCAGCGCCGCATGACATCTTGGCAATTAAGGGCGTGGAAGAGCTGGCCTCTTACCTCGTCAATGAAATCCAGGAAGTTTACCGCTTGCAGGGTGTGAGCATCAACGACAAGCACATTGAAGTGATTGTGCGTCAGATGTTGCAGAAGATGGAAGTCACCGATGTGGGTGAATCCACAATGTTGATTGGTGAACAAATCGACCGTGAAGAGTTTGACCGTGAAAACGCCAAGCTTGAAGCCGAAGGTTTGCGGCCAGCCACAGGGCAACCTGTTTTGCTTGGTATCACCAAGGCTTCATTGCAAACACGCTCGTTCATCTCGGCAGCGTCGTTCCAAGAAACCACACGTGTGCTCACCGATGCGGCAACTGCCGGCAAGATCGATACACTCGATGGTCTGAAAGAAAACGTGATCGTTGGTCGTCTCATTCCTGCAGGTACAGGCGGCATGTTGAGCCGTCTGCGCCAGATTGCTGTAAAGCGCGACAAGCTGATCATCGAAGAGCAAAGCAAGACCCAGCTGCCTCAGGCTGCTGCGGAGTAAGAACTGCTCAATATGAAATGCAAAAGGCCCGGCAGCAATGTCGGGCTTTTTTTGTTGGTTTTGACAGAACACCGACCAATGTGTATGATTATTGCTTTCATACACACGCGAGGTTTCGATGAGAACTAATATTGAAATCGATGAACAAACGATGGCGAAAGTCATGAAGCTTCTTGGCACTTCCACGAAACGAGAAACCGTTGACCGATTGATGCGCGAGAGGCTTCAGATCGAAGGTCAATCTGTTATGAAAAAATGGCGCGGGAAAATCGATTGGCAAGGTGACTTGGATAGTTGGAGGCGAGATTGAGACTTGCCGTCGATTTAAGTGTTTGGATTGACTACTACCGTGGCGCTGGGCAATCACATGAGCATTTACTTGAAACTGCATTTGATGCCCGTTTGATCGTCGTGCCAAATTTAGTTTTGCTGGAAGTCTTGCGTGGTGTTCCTTCGGAAAAAGTGGCTCGGGCAATTGAGCGTGATTTTGCAGCCTTCGAGTGCTTCGATATTGTTGGGCGGCAAATTCATATCGCAGCGGCTGCAAATTACAGAAAGCTGCGATCAGCCGGCAAAACAATTCGTAGTTCGGTTGATCTTCTCATTGGCACGTGGTGCATCGAAAATAGTGTCCCACTATTGCATAATGATCGTGATTTTGACGTGATGGAAAAGGAACTTGGACTTAGTGTTTTACGTGAGTTGAAGTAGCGTTTACAGAATTGCCTTTGCTCCTGTGACTAAAGCGAGCAGTGCCAGATATTACCAAAACCCAATTTCGGAATCGCTGCGGCTCCGCGTTCTTGAAGCCGTGCGCACCCAACCACACGCCCGCAATCAGCGGCGGTAGAAATGCCACCGCTTGGTAGATTGAGTCCATTGTGACCAATCCGTGTACTGATTGATTGGCAAGCCCGATGACGTCTGTCATCAAGAAGAACGCAATCAACGATGCGCGTCCTGCGATGTTCCCAGCGGGCGAGGAAAAGTAGAACAACACGACTGGCGGGCCGCCCATGCCGAAGGCTCCATTCGCAAGGCCAGAGGCAGCTCCGGCCATAGTTGAAGCAAATGTACCCGGCATCGATTTGAGTGCGAAGCCGCGCCAGAGCAGGGCGGTGGCGGCTAATACAAATATAGACAGTGCAATTTGCATGGGGCGGGCAGGGACGTTGGCCAACATCCAGACGCCGATTGGGGTGGCGATAAGGCAGCCGAGGGTGAGTGGCATCAATGATCGCCAGTGAATATCTTTCCAGATTGACGGCAAAAGATGAATGCTGGCGGCGACTTCGAGTAGGAAGATCGAGGGAATGATTTCAACCGGCGAATAGACCAAAGACAGCGCTGTGATTGATAGCAACGAGAAGCCGAATCCTGAAAAGCCACGCACGATTGCCGCCACAAAAATGCAAGCGCAAGCAAAGGCGAGAGGAAGGAAATCCATAAATTAAGTCTAGACAGCATTGAACGCGCTATCATAGTGCCATCTTGCAGGAATGAAGTGCCCATGAAAAAGGGAGCTTTCCCTGTTACGCTGGAAAAGCTCCCGGTGCTGTGGCCTCGAATTCAAACGCGACTAACAACTCACTGACTAACGGGGCAAACTTAATTCTGGACGTTCTTCAATGAACAGCTGCCAAGGCATGGCCACCATCTGGCTCAATTAAGCCAATCATAGCTCCCGTGGCGTCCGAAACGACCGCTAATTTTCCGACTCCAGGCACGCGCACTTGCGGGCGCATGATTTCACCACCGGATTTAGAGGTTTCGGTTTCGGCCTCACCAATATCCTCAACGGAAAGATAGGTCATCCAGTGGGAGGGAATGCCATCGTAGTCCGGTGCGGTCAGTTCAAATACACCGCCTACGGGCTTTCCGTCTTTGCGGGCAATCCAGTAGCCGGCACCATCAGGCAGGGTTGTTGGTTCAAAAACCCAACCCAAGGTGCGGCCATAGAAGGCCAGAGCAGCCTCCGGCTCCCAAGTGTTCAGTTCGTGCCACCACTGTCTTTGCGGCATGGTCATCGTTGGTTTCTCCTTTTAAGGGGGTGAGCCCGATTTCACATGTCGCCGTCGAATCTGAGACTCGGCTGCTAATCGGGCGGGGGTGGGGCGGGAATGCGATCAATTGTGGCGAATCCCCACGTCGTTGGATTCGGAATCAAAACACCCAAACCCCCACATAATTTGTGCATTGCAATATGTTTATGGACGTGCAATTTGTTTTAACCCCTGAAATAAGCCCTAAAACGTGACGAAATTGAATCGTATCAAGGGGGTTGACGTGCGGACTTTCTGTGACTAGAAGCCGTCCAACTTCCGGCACTGCAGGCCGTCGGGGCTTCGCGCCCACGAAACGCTGTCACGGAAGGAAAGAAAAGACATTCGAGGTCACGCACACTGAACCGGGCCGGTTCTTTGTGCCTCTGGTTTTGAGCGCTGGAAGGGTCCGGACTGGACTTTCCAAGCGTTTTTGTTGTGTTTGAAACCCAGTCCAACGAAATTTCGAAGGAAGATCAGTCGGATGCCGACAATCAACCAACTGCTGCGGACAGCCCGCACAAAGCCAACGTACCGGAACAAGGTTCCGGCAATGCAAGCTTGCCCGCAAAAGCGCGGCGTTTGCACGCGCGTTTATACAACGACACCAAAGAAGCCAAACTCGGCGCTTCGTAAGGTTGCCAAGGTTCGTTTGACCAACGGCTTCGAAGTGGTGAGCTACATTCCAGGTGAAGGTCACAACCTGCAAGAACACTCTGTTGTCATGATCCGTGGCGGCCGCGTGAAGGATTTGCCAGGTGTGCGTTACCACATCATTCGCGGTGTTCTTGATACACAAGGCATCGTCAAGCGTCGCCAACGTCGTTCAAAATACGGCGCGAAGCGTCCGAAGTAAGAGGAATTTGGCAGATGTCACGTCGTCATAAAGCAGAAAAGCGCGTTATCAATCCCGATCCTAAGTTCGGTGATTTGATCGTATCTAAATTCATGAACAACCTCATGGTTGAAGGCAAGAAGTCCGTTGCTGAAGGCATCGTGTACGGCGCGCTCGAAACCGTTCAAGCCAAGGCGAAGTCTGATCCAGTTCAGATGTTCCATCAGGCTTTGGACAATGTTGCTCCAGCGATCGAAGTGCGTTCGCGCCGCGTTGGTGGTGCAACCTATCAGGTTCCGGTTGAAGTGCGCATGGAGCGCCGTCAAGCCTTGGCGATCCGTTGGATCATCACTGCTGCCCGTAACCGCAACGAAAAAACAATGGTGGAACGTCTGTCCGGCGAACTTCTCGATGCTGCCAACAACCGTGGCACAGCCGTGAAGAAGCGCGAAGACACCCACAAGATGGCCGAAGCGAACCGCGCATTCAGCCACTACCGCTGGTAAGAGAGATAGATCGTTATGGCCCGTACTCATGAACTTGCAGACTATCGTAACTTCGGCATCATGGCCCACATTGATGCTGGCAAAACGACAGTTACAGAACGTATTTTGTTCTACTCAGGCAAGAGCCACAAAATCGGTGAAGTGCATGATGGCGCTGCCACCATGGATTTTATGGAACAAGAGCAAGAGCGCGGCATTACGATTACCTCAGCTGCCACCACAACAGTTTGGAACGGCAAGCGTTGCAACATCATCGACACCCCAGGCCACGTGGACTTCACGATTGAAGTTGAACGTTCGCTCCGCGTACTCGATGGCGCTGTTTGCGTTCTCGACTCCAACCAAGGTGTAGAACCACAGACTGAAACAGTTTGGCGTCAAGGCGACAAATATGCTGTTCCACGTATTGTGTTCTGCAACAAGATGGACAAGACCGGTGCATCGTTTGACCAGTGCATCAAGGACATCAAGGAACGTTTGGGCGCACGTCCAGTTCCAATTCAGCTGCCAATTGGCGCTGAAGCTACATTCAAAGGCATCGTTGATCTGGTTCGTATGAAGGCTGTCGTTTGGGAAAACGAAGAGCTGGGTGCTAACTTCCACGACGAAGAAATTCCAGCAGACATGTTGGATGCTGCCAAGCAAGCGCGCGCTGATATGATTGAAGCCTGCGCTGAGCTCGATGATGCGGCTATGGATGATTATCTCAACGGTGTTGAGATGACCAATGAAACGATCAAGAAGCTTCTCCGCAAAGCCGTACTGAACGCTTCATTCTTCCCAGTTCTGTGTGGCTCCGCCTTCAAGAACAAGGGCGTTCAAACGTTGCTTGACGCAGTTGTTGACTATCTTCCTTCACCACTGGATCGTCCTGCCATTAAGGGCATCGATGTGAAGACCGGTGGTGAAACCACACGCCCATCGTCGGACTCTGAGCCACTTGCTTTGTTGGCCTTCAAATTGATGGACGACCAATATGGCGTGTTGACGTTCTGCCGCATTTATTCCGGCACCTTGTCGAAGGGCACATCATTGCTCAATTCGACACGTGACAAGACGGAACGTGTTGGCCGCATGGTTCTCATGCACGCTAATAACCGTGAAGAAATTGCTGAAGCGCATGCGGGTGACATTGTTGCTCTCGTGGGTCTCAAGGAAACACGCACGGGTGATACGCTGTGTGATCCTGCCAAGGCCGTCATCTTGGAAAAGATGGAATTCCCTGAGCCGGTTATCGAAATGAAGGTTGAGCCGAAGACGAAGGCCGACCAAGAAAAGATGGCCGTTGCTTTGTACAAGCTGGCTTCTGAAGATCCATCCTTCCGCGTTTCGACTGACTCTGAGTCGGGCGAAACCATCATTAAGGGCATGGGCGAACTTCACCTCGATATTAAGGTGGACATTCTCAAGCGCACCCACAAAGTTGAAGTGCAAGTTGGCGCTCCACAGGTTGCTTATCGTGAAGCCATCACCCGCAAGGTGACGAAGGACTACACACATAAGAAGCAAACCGGTGGTACGGGTCAATTCGCCCGCGTTATTCTGGAAATCGAACCCGCAGAAGCTGGTGCTGGCAACTCGTTTGAAGCCCGCATCGTTGGTGGTTCTGTTCCGAAGGAATATATCCCAGGCGTTGAAAAGGGTTTGAACTCAGTACTGACCAATGGTCCGCTGATTGGCTTCCCAGTTGTTGATATGAAGGTTGCTTTGGTTGACGGCGCTTACCACGACGTGGACTCCTCAGCCATCGCATTCGAAATCGCAACACGTGCAGCAATGCGCGAAGCTTTCGAACAAGCAGGTGCAGTTTTACTTGAACCGACAATGAAGGTTGAAGTGACGTCACCAGAAGAATTTGTGGGTTCGGTCATCGGTGACTTGAACTCTCGTCGTGGCCAGATTTCTGGTACGTCGATGCGCGGTAACGCCAACATCATCAACGCGTTGGTGCCACTTGCCAACATGTTTGGTTACATCAATACCTTGCGCTCAATGAGCCAGGGACGCGCATCATACACGATGCAATTCGATCACTATAGCCAGGTACCTGGTGCAGTGGCCGAAGAAGTTAAAAAGAAATACGCTTAATTCGTTTTTGAGATCGGAGAACCGTCATGGCCAAAGAAAAATTCAACCGCGACAAGCCACATTGCAACATTGGCACGATTGGTCACGTTGACCATGGTAAGACGTCGCTGACAGCAGCGATTACGAAGATTTTGGCTGAAACCGGTGGTGCGACCTATACCGCCTATGATCAGATCGATAAGGCACCTGAAGAGCGTGCCCGTGGTATCACGATCAACACGGCCCACGTTGAATATCAAACAACGGCGCGCCACTATGCCCACGTTGATTGCCCAGGCCACGCTGACTATGTGAAGAACATGATCACCGGTGCTGCCCAAATGGACGGTGCCATTCTGGTTGTGTCGGCTGCTGACGGCCCAATGCCACAAACGCGCGAGCACATTCTGCTGGCCCGTCAGGTTGGTGTTCCTGCACTTGTTGTATTCATGAACAAGGTTGACCTTGGTTGACGACGCTGAATTGATCGAACTCGTTGAAATGGAAATCCGTGAGCTTCTTTCAAGCTACCAGTTCCCAGGCGATACCATTCCAATCACCAAGGGTTCGGCTGTTGCTGCACTCAACAACGTGACCCCGGAAATTGGCCGTGATGCCATTCTGGCGCTCATGAAGACGGTTGATGAATACATTCCACAACCTGATCGTCCGGTTGATTTGCCATTCCTGATGCCAATCGAAGACGTGTTCTCGATCTCGGGCCGTGGCACGGTTGTGACGGGTCGTATTGAGCGTGGCGTTGTGAAGGTTGGCGAAGAAATCGAAATCGTCGGCATTCGTGACACGGTTAAGACCACCTGCACGGGCGTTGAAATGTTCCGCAAGCTCTTGGACTCCGGTCAAGCTGGCGACAACGTTGGCGCACTTCTGCGCGGTGTTGATCGTGAAGGCGTTGAACGTGGCCAAATTCTCTGCAAGCCAGGTTCTGTCAAGCCACACAAGAAGTTCAAGGCTGAGGTTTACATTCTGACGAAGGAAGAGGGTGGCCGTCATACGCCGTTCTTTGCCAACTATCGTCCACAGTTCTACTTCCGCACGACGGACGTAACCGGCGTTGTAACGCTTCCTGAAGGTACCGAAATGGTGATGCCTGGCGACAACATCTCGATTGATGTTGAGCTGATCAGCCCGATCGCCATGGAAGAAAAGCTGCGCTTCGCCATCCGCGAAGGTGGCCGTACCGTTGGTTCCGGCGTTGTTGCCAAGATTTCTGATTAAGGCTTACTGAAAATGAAAAGCCAAAATATCCGGATCCGTCTCAAAGCGTTTGATTATCGCATTCTTGATAATTCGACAAAAGAGATCGTGAACACCGCAAAGCGCACTGGCGCACAGATCCGCGGACCTGTGCCACTGCCAACGCGCATTGAGAAGTTCACTGTGAACCGTTCGCCCCACGTGGATAAGAAAAGCCGCGAGCAATTCGAAATGCGTACGCATCGTCGTTTGCTTGATATCGTGGATCCCACACCGCAGACCGTTGACGCGCTGATGAAGCTCGACCTCGCTGCCGGTGTAGACGTTGAAATCAAGCTCTAATTTAACAGAGCCTCTGGAGAAGAAAATGCGTTCAGGCCTTATCGCCAGAAAGCTGGGCATGACCCGGATCTACACAGCCGAAGGAGCGCAAGTTCCTGTGACTGTGTTGAAAGTGGACAATGTTCATGTTGTTTCACATAAAACGGTTGAGAAGGATGGCTATCTTGCCGTTCAGCTCGGCTCAGCCACACCCAAGATCAAGCGCCTTACAAAGGCTGATCGTGGACACTTCGCCAAGAACGGCGTGGAACCAAAGCGCAAGCTGCAAGAGTTCCGCGTTTCTGCTGACATGACTATGCCAGTAGGTTCGGAAGTGACTGCTGATCACTTTGTTGCCGGTCAATTCGTTGACGTCACGGGCACATCAAAGGGTAAGGGTTTCCAAGGCGGTATCAAGCGTTGGAACTTCTCCGGTTTGCGCGCCACACACGGTGTGTCGGTAAGCCACCGTTCCATCGGTTCGACGGGTAACCGTCAGGATCCTGGCAAGGTGTTCAAGAACAAGAAGATGCCGGGTCACCTCGGTGTTGAAACAGTGACCACCCAAAACGTTGTTGTTGTTAAGACGGACGTTGAACGTGGTTTGATCCTGCTCAAGGGTTCGGTGCCAGGTGCTCCGGGCGGTTGGGTATCTGTGCGTGATGCTGTGAAGCGTAAGCTTCCAGACGGCGCTCCAAAGCCAGGTGCCTTCAAGGCTCCGGCTGCAGCGCAAGCATAAGTGAGGCGTCAGAGATGAAACATGATGTAACAACTTTCGATGCCGGAACGGCCGGTTCAGTTGATCTGAACGAAGCCATTTTCGGTCTCGATCCACGGGTGGACATTATCCACCGTGTGGTGCAGTGGCAGCTCAACAAGCGCCAACAAGGTACACACCAAGCCAAGTCGCGCGGCGAAATCAACCGCACGACAGCGAAGTTCGGCAAGCAAAAAGGTGGCGGCGGTGCCCGTCACGGTTCGCGCAAGGCCGGTATTTTCGTGGGTGGTGGTAAAGCTTTTGGTCCTCGTTTCCGCAGCCATGAAACGTCTTTGAACAAGAAGGTTCGTGCCCTCGGTTTGCGTCACGCCCTTTCGACAAAGCTTAAGGCTTCTGAATTGATCATCGTTGACAAGGCTGATGGCTTTGAAAAGACGAAGAACATTAAAGCAGCGTTTGAAAAGATGGGCCTCGTTAACGCGCTCATCATCGACGGCGCAACGCTGAATGAAGGTTTTGCCAATGCTGCTCGCAATGTTCCAAACATTGACGTGCTGCCAATCCAAGGCATCAACGTTTACGACATCTTGCGTCGCAAGAACCTGGTGTTGACGAAGGCCGCTTTGGAAGCGCTGGAGGCGCGTTTCAAATGAGCAAAGAAAAATTCTATAACACCATCATTTCGCCAGCCATCACCGAAAAGGCAACCATGGCGTCTGCGAACAACACAATCGTGTTCAACGTAGCGCCAAATGCAACCAAGCCTGAAATCAAGGCTGCGGTTGAAGGTCTGTTCAATGTGAAGGTTGCAGCAGTCAACACGCTCGTTCGCAAAGGCAAAAAGCGCAGCTTCAAAGGCCGCACAGTTTTGTTGAGCGATAAGAAAAAAGCTTACGTCACGCTCGCTGAAGGCGAACGCCTTGACGTAACAACGGGTCTGTGAGGGTAGGGTAGGAATATGGCACTCAAGACATTCAATCCAACCAGCGCGGGCCGCCGCCACCTCATTCAGGTGGATCGTTCGGGCCTGTTCAAGGGCAAGCCGATTAAGGCATTGACCGAAGGACTGTCGAAGTCCGGTGGTCGTGGCAACACGGGCCGTATCACTTCACGCCGCATCGGTGGTGGTCATAAGACATCGTATCGCCTGATTGATTTCAAGCGCACGAAGCATGACATGGCCGCTGTTGTTGAGCGTTTGGAATATGATCCAAACCGCACCGCGTTCATCGCTTTGATCAAGTATGCCGATGGTACGCTTGCTTATATCTTGGCGCCACAGCGTTTGGCCGTTGGTGACAGCGTTATTTCTGGTCAAAGCGTTGACGTGAAGCCCGGTAACGCCATGCCAATCGGCAGCGTTCCAGTGGGCACGATCGTACACAACGTTGAAACCAAGCCAGGTGCAGGTGGTTCACTTGCCCGCTCGGCAGGCACCTACGTTATGGTTGCTGGTCGTGATGGTGGCTATGTGATCATCAAGTTGAAGTCGGGTGAAACCCGCATGGTTCCAGCCACAGCGATGGCTTCGATCGGTGCAGTTTCGAACCCTGACCACTTGAACGAAGTTGTTGGCAAGGCCGGTCGTACACGTTGGAGCGGTAAGCGCCCTGTGTCTCGCGGTATTGCACGTAACCCGGTTGACCATCCAAACGGTGGTCGTACCAACGGTGGTAAGCACTGGGCGACGCCTTGGGGCAAGCCGACAAAGGGTTACAAGACACGTACCAACAAGCGTACAACCAAGCTTATTGTGCGCTCGCGCCACAAAGCCAAGAAATCGTAAGGGTAGCGACACATGACACGCTCCGTATGGAAAGGCCCGTTTGTAGACGGGTATATTCTGAAAAAAGCCGAAGCCGCTCGCGGCCAACGCAACATGGCAATCAAGACATGGAGCCGTCGCTCCACGATTTTGCCAACCTTTGTTGGCCTGACCTTTCAGGTTCACAACGGCAACAAGTTCATCCCCGTTCATGTGAGCGAGGAAATGGTCGGTCACAAGCTCGGTGAATTTGCGCCAACGCGTACATTCAAGGGCCACAGTGCCGGTGATAAGAAGGCTGGTAAGTAATTATGAGCAAGCCAAAAACAAAACGCGCCTTGCCGGCGAATGAAGCAAAGGCTGTGACACGCAGCATTCGCATCAATCCGCGCAAGCTGAACGAAGTTGCCACGGAAATTCGCGGCATGAAGGTTGCCAAAGCTTTGGCTCACCTGACGTTCTCACGCCGCCGTATTGCCAAGGACGTGAAGAAGACACTCGAGTCCGCGATTGCGAACGCCGAAAACAACCATGATCTCGACATCAACAAGTTGATTGTTTCGGAAGCATGGACCGGCAAGAATTTGGTGATGAAGCGTTGGTTCCCTGACGCTCGTGGTCGTGTTGGCCACATCCACAAGTTCTTCAGCGAATTGACGATCATTGTGCGCGAAAACGCTGCGACCGAAAACAAGGAGTCTGCATAATGGGTCAGAAGATCAACCCAATCGGTTTTCGCCTCGGCATTAACCGCACTGCGGATTCGCGTTGGTATGCAAACAGCCGTGATTTTGGCAATTTGCTGCACGAAGATATCAAGATCCGTGAGTACCTGAAGAAGGAACTCAAGCAAGCTGGCGTTGCCAAGGTTATCATCGAACGTCCGCACAAGAAGTGCCGCGTTACGATTTACTCGGCTCGTCCAGGCGTTGTGATCGGCAAGAAGGGCGCTGACATTGAAAAGCTGCGTAAGACCGTAGCTTCGATGACGGGTTCGGAAGTTCACCTCAACATTGTTGAAGTGCGCAAGCCTGAAATCGACTCTTACCTTGTGGCTGACAACATTGCCCAACAGTTGGAACGCCGCGTGGCTTTCCGCCGTGCCATGAAGCGTGCTGTTCAATCCGCACAGCGCATGGGTGCATTGGGCATCAAGATCACCTGCTCGGGCCGTCTTGGCGGTGCAGAAATTGCGCGTGTTGAATGGTATCGTGAAGGTCGCGTTCCATTGCACACACTCCGCGCTGACATTGACTACGGTGTTGCAACAGCCCACACGGCTTACGGCACCAACGGTGTTAAAGTTTGGATTTTCAAGGGTGAAATCATGGAGCACGATCCGATGGCACAGGATCGCCGCTTCAGCGAAGCCCAAGAAGGTGGTGGTGGCCAAGGCCATCGTCCACGTCGCGACGCATAACGCTGAGCGCAAGGGATTTGAATCATGTTACAACCTAAAAAAACAAAATACCGCAAAGCCCACAAGGGCCGCATTCACGGTAAGTCCACGAGCTGCAACACGCTCGATTTTGGTAACTTTGGCTTGAAAGCCATTGAACCAGATCGTTTGACAGCACGCCAAATTGAAGCTGCTCGTCGTGCTCTTGCCCGTGGCATGAAGCGTGCCGGCCGCATCTGGATCCGTGTGTTCCCAGACGTACCTGTATCAAAGAAGCCTGCCGAAGTGCGCATGGGTTCCGGTAAAGGTTCAACTGAATACTGGGCAGCCCGCGTAAAGCCAGGCCGCGTATTGTTCGAAATCGATGGTGTGCCACGCAATGTTGCTGAACTTTCGCTCAGCCTTGCTGCCGCCAAGTTGCCCATCAAGACGCGCTTTGTTGCTCGTCTCGGTGAAGCATAAGGGAGCGTGTTATGACAAAGATGAGTGATGTGCGCGCACTGACAAAAGATCAGCTGAAGGATGAAATCCTGAAGCTGCGCAAGGAACAGCTGAACCTGCGTTTCCAACGTGCGTCGGGCCAACTTGAAAAGACGAACCGCATCCGCCAAATCCGTCGTGACATTGCGCGCCTTAAAACCGCGCAGTCCGCATCGGCTGCAGCGAAGTAAGAGAGACTGAGAACATGCCAAAGCGCATCCTGCAGGGTGAGGTCGTCAGCGACAAGAATGACAAGACCATCGTGGTGAAGGTGGAACGCCGCCTGCGCCACCCTGTATTCAAGAAGACCGTGCGTGTGTCGAAGAAGTATCACGCCCATGATGAAAAGAATGAAGCCAAGACTGGCGAAATCGTCCGTATCGAAGAGACGCGCCCGCTGTCGAAGCAGAAGCGTTGGACTTTGGTTGCCAAAGTCGATCCGTCCAAGGCTTGAGAATTGAACAGGTGAAACCATGATCCAACAAGAGACAAATCTCGACGTTGCCGATAATTCCGGTGCCAAGCGCGTTCAGTGCATCAAGGTGCTCGGCGGCTCTAAGCGTCGTTACGCGTCGGTCGGCGATGTTATCGTCGTATCCGTCAAGGAAGCAATTCCCCGTGGCCGTGTGAAGAAGGGTGCCGTTATGAAGGCCATCGTTGTTCGCACAGCAAAAGACATTCGTCGCGCTGATGGTTCTGCCATTCGCTTCGACCGCAACGCTGCTGTGTTGATTAACGCACAGGGCGAGCCCGTTGGCACGCGTATCTTTGGACCGGTTCCCCGTGAACTTCGCGGTAAGAACCAAATGAAAATTATTTCATTGGCACCGGAGGTGCTGTGATGGCTGCTGCAGAAAAAATTAAGTTGAAGATCAAGAAGGGTGACAAGGTTCTTGTCATCGCTGGTCGCGACAAGGGTAAGTCAGGTGAAGTGCTCAGCACCAGCCCAACTGAAAACCGTGCTGTCGTTTCGGGTATAAACCTTGTGAAGCGTCACACCAAAGCCCAAGGCGCCCAAGAGGGTGGTATTATCACCAAGAGCCTTTCCATTCACGTGTCGAACTTGGCACTGAAGGATCCAAAGGACGGCAAAGCAACACGCGTTGGCTATAAGATGGTCGGCGAAAAGAAGGTGCGCTTCGCCAAGCGCTCAGGAGAGACGATCGATGGCTGAGGACAAGAAGGCAAAGCCGGCAGCTGCAAAGCCCGCCGCTGCCAAGGCTGAAAAGGCCCCTAAGAAATCGGCTGAAAAGACTGGCGTTGAAAACGCCAATGCTGGTCTGCCAGAAAACTATGTACCGCGTCTGCGTCAGTACTATGAAGATGTTGTAAAGCCAGAACTGATTAAGCAGTTCGGTTACACCAACGTCATGCAAGTGCCTCGCATCACCAAAATCGTCCTCAACATGGGCGTGGGTGAAGCAACGCAAGACTCGAAGCTGGTGAATGTTGCCGCTTCGGAACTTGAAAAGATTGCGGGTCAAAAGCCAGTGATCACCAAGTCCCGCAAGGCTATTGCACAGTTCAAGGTTCGTGAAAATCTCGCCATCGGCACCAAGGTGACGTTGCGCAAGGTTCGCATGTACGAATTCCTGGATCGTTTTATTACGATTGCTCTGCCACGCGTACGCGACTTCCGCGGCTTGACGGATCGTTCGTTTGACGGCCAAGGCAACTTCGCCATGGGCATCAAAGAACACATCATTTTCCCGGAAATCGACTACGACAAGATTGACCGCGTTTGGGGTATGGATGTGATCGTTTGTACATCTGCAAAGACCGATGATGAAGCACGTGCGCTTCTCACCGCCTTAAACTTCCCATTCCGCAAAAGCCACCGCCAAGCGGCATAAGGAGAGCGATTTCACATGGCAAAAACAAGCTCCATCAACCGCAACAATAAGCGCCGCAAGCTGTCAAAGTCTGCTGAGCCTAAGCGGAACCGTTTGAAGGCAATTATCGCCAACAAGGCAACGCCAATGGAAGAGCGCTTCAACGCTGTTCTGAAGCTGGCCGAAATGCCGCGCAATTCCGCAAAAGTGCGGGTGCGCAATCGCTGCGAAGTGACCGGGCGTCCGCGCTCATACTATCGCAAACTCAAGATGTCGCGTATCGCGCTGCGTGAATTTTCCAACCTGGGCCTCGTCCCAGGTATGGTTAAGTCAAGCTGGTAAGGAAGGATTGAAGGATCATGAATATCAACGATCCCGTCGGTGACATGCTGACCCGCATTCGTAATGCTCAGGAGCGTGGCAAGAACAAGGTCGCAGTACCTCCTTCTCGCCTGCGTGAACGTGTGTTGGAAGTGCTTCACAAGGAAGGCTACATCCGTGGTTTCACCACCATCGAGAAAGACGGCAAGTCTGAACTCGAAGTTGAATTGAAGTATTTTGACGGCGCTCCGGTGATCAAGGAAGTTCACCGCGTGTCGAAGCCTGGCCGCCGTGTTTACGCGTCGGTTGAAACCCTGCCATCCGTGTATAACGGCCTTGGCATTGCCATCATGTCCACGCCGAAGGGCGTAATGACGGATGCTGATGCCCGCGCTGCAAACGTCGGTGGCGAAGTGCTCTGCACGGTATTCTGAGGAACGAACCATGTCTCGTATTGGTAAGAAAGCAGTTCCAGTTCCGGCCGGTGTGACGGTTTCCGTCAATGGTCAGACCGTGGCCGTAAAAGGCCCGAAGGGTGAACTCAAGGAAGTTCTGAACGAGCAAGTGCTCGTGAAGATGCAGGAAGATGGCGTCAAGGTTGATCCGATCAACCAGTCAAAATTGGCCCGTTCGTCCTGGGGCATGTCTCGCACACTCGTTGCCAACATGGTGAAGGGTGTTACGGATGGCTATTCCAAGTCGCTCGAAATCAACGGTGTTGGTTATCGTGCCGCACTTGAAGGCAAGGTTCTGAAATTGAACCTTGGCTACAGCCACGATGTGAACTATCCCGTGCCAGACGGCATCGATATTAAAACACCAAAGCCCACGGAAATCGTGATCTCTGGTATCAACAAGCAGCGTGTCGGCCAGGTGGCCGCTGAAATCCGCGATTGGCGCGGACCTGAGCCTTACAAGGGCAAAGGTATCAAGTACGCTGGTGAAACAATCTTCCGCAAGGAAGGGAAGAAGAAGTAAGGGACCAGATCATGACCAAAGGCACGGCAATCAGCCTGCGCAAAGTTCGTGTACGCAAGACGCTTTCAAAGCGTCTCAATGGTCGTCCACGTCTTTCAGTTTTCCGTTCGGGCGAAAATATCTACGCCCAAGTGATCGACGACACCAAGGGTGTTACGGTGGCTTCAGCATCTACGCTTGAAAAAGGCCTCAAGGGCTCGCTCAAGACGGGTGCAGACAAAGCCGCAGCAACAGCTGTTGGAACGTTGGTTGCAGAACGCGCCGTTAAGGCCGGTGTCAAGGACGTTGTCTTTGATCGCGGTAGCTACATTTATCATGGGCGTGTTAAAGCGCTCGCCGATGCTGCCCGTGCGGGCGGCTTGAACTTCTAAGGCAGAAAAGCACATGGCAAAAGAACGTGCAGAACGCGGTGAACGTAAAGACCGTGGTGGTAACAGAGAAGCTGAAAAGGCGGATTCTGAATTCATCGACAAGCTGGTTCACATTAACCGCGTCGCCAAGGTTGTGAAGGGCGGTAAGCGCTTCGGTTTCGCAGCACTTGTTGTTGTTGGCGACCAAAAGGGCCGCGTTGGTTTTGGCCACGGCAAAGCACGTGAAGTGCCTGAAGCTGTGCGCAAGGCAACGGAAGCTGCAAAGCGTACGCTGATCCGCGTACCATTGCGTGAAGGCCGTACACTCCACCACGACATCGACGGTCGTTGGGGTGCAGGTAAAGTCACATTGCGTGCAGCACCTCCAGGCACTGGCATCATCGCCGGTGGCCCAATGCGCGCCGTATTTGAATTTGTCGGCATGGCTGACGTTGTTGCCAAGTCAAAGGGCTCATCGAACCCTTACAACATGGTGCGCGCCACATTCGACGCCTTAAAGCATCAAACTTCCCCACGCTCGGTTGCAAACCGTCGTGGTAAGAAGGTCAGCGATGTACTGCGCCGCCCTGGCGATGCAGCTGCCATTGCAGAATAAGACAGGATTGGATTGATCATGGCTAAAACCGCCGCCAAGACAGTAACCGTGAAGCAGGTCGCAAGCCCGCAACGCCGTCCAGCTGACCAACGCCAAACGTTGATTGGTCTCGGCCTCAACAAAATGCATCGTACCTCTACTTTGGCTGACTCGCCCGCAGTGCGCGGCATGATTGCCAAGGTGGCCCACCTCATTCAGGTGGTTGAATAAGGATCCGCAGTTATGAAACTCAATCAAATCACCGATAATGAAGGCGCCCGTAAACTTCGCACCCGCGTAGGTCGTGGTATCGGCTCTGGCCTCGGCAAAACCGCCGGTCGTGGTGGTAAAGGTCAAACCGCTCGTAAGGGTGGTGCTAAGGCTGGCTTCGAAGGCGGTCAGATGCCGATTTATCGCCGCTTGCCAAAGCGCGGTTTCAAGAAGCACAACCCTGTTGCTTACAACGAGGTGAACTTGGCCCGCGTACAGGTCGCAATTGACTCCAAGCAATTGGATGCAAAGGCAACTGTAACGGCTGCTGCACTCCACGCTGCTGGTGTCATCACCAAGTTGGCCAAGGGCGGCGTTCGTCTCATCGGAACTGAAAAGTTCACGGCTAAGCTGTCGTTTGAAGTTTTTCATGCCTCCAAGGGTGCTGTTGCCGCCATTGAGAAGGCAGGCGGAAGCGTTAAAATGACAAAGCCTGTTGAAGAACCTGCGAAGCAGTATTGACCACTCAAAGCCTGATCCCCACATGTGGGGGCCAGGTTTTCCAGACAAGGTTTAGAAATGGCATCAGCAGCTGAACAACTCGCCGCGAATTTAAGCTTCAGTGCGCTCGCCAATTCAGAAGAACTCAAAAAGCGCATCTGGTTCACGCTGGGTGCGCTTATTGTTTATCGTCTCGGCACGTACATTCCAATCCCGGGCATTGACTCGGTTGCATTGGAATCTTTTGCCACACAGAATTCTTCAGGCATTTTAGGCTGGGTCAACGGCTTGGCCGGTGGCGCTTTAGGCCGCATGGCAATTTTTGCCTTGAACATCATGCCGTACATTTCTGCATCGATTATTATGCAGTTGATGACAACAGTTTCACCGACGCTCGAAGCCCTCAAGAAAGAGGGTGAGTCAGGTCGCAAGAAAATCAATCAATACACGCGTTACGGCACCGTTATTCTGGCGGCTGTACAGGCCTATGGTATTGCCATTGGTTTGCAAGGGCAGGGGGGAATCGTTACGAATCCCGGGCCATTCTTCTTGGCTTCAACTGTCATCACCTTGACGGGCGGCACATTGTTCTTGATGTGGTTGGGTGAACAAATCACGTCGCGCGGCATTGGCAACGGCATTTCATTGATCATTTTTGCAGGCATTGTGGCTGGCTTGCCTTCAGGCGTTGCGGCTTTGCTTGAACTTGGCCGCACGGGCCAAATGAGCATCTTTGTGATCCTTGGTATTCTCGTCATGGCGCTTGCAGTGATCGCGTTCATTGTATTCTTTGAACGTGCACAACGCCGCTTGCTCATTCAATATCCAAAACGCCAAGTCGGCATGCGCATGTCGCAAGCTGAAAGCAGCCATATGCCGCTGAAGCTGAACACCGCTGGTGTTATTCCACCAATCTTTGCTTCGTCTTTGTTGCTGCTGCCAATCACAGTTGCAAACTTCAGTGCAGGGCAGGGACCAGATTGGTTGAACCAGCTCACCGCTTTGTTGGGGCACGGTCAGCCGTTGTTCTTGGCGCTCTACGCCGCTTTGATTGTGTTCTTCTGCTTCTTCTACACGTCGATTCAATTCAACCCGAAAGAGACAGCCGACAACTTGAAAAAGTCGGGCGGCTTTATTTTGGGCATTCGTCCAGGTGAAAAAACCGCCGAATATATCGATTGGATTCTGACTCGCATCACAGTGCTGGGTGCCGCTTATCTCGTCGTGATTTGTTTGCTGCCTGAATTGTTAGTCGGTTACTCCGGCATTCCGTTCTACTTTGGTGGCACTTCAATGTTGATCGTGGTTTCCGTAACACTTGATACTGTAGCCCAATTGCAAGGCCACATGCTGGCCCAGCAATATGGAAAGATGTTACAGAAAGCGTCGTTGCGGAGCGGCAAGAAATGAATTTGATTCTACTCGGACCACCGGGTGCCGGCAAAGGCACTCAAGCTAAGATTTTGGAAGAAAAGCGTGGTCTGAAGCAACTTTCGACAGGCGATATGTTGCGTGCCGCTATTGCTGCCGGAACTGACATTGGCATGAAAGCCAAAGCCATCATGGACCGGGGCGACTTGGTTTCCGATGATGTGATCTTGGGAATTGTTGCTGAACGCATGGCCAAGCCTGATGTTTCAAAGGGCGTCGTGTTCGACGGTTTCCCGCGCACACCGGCCCAAGCCGAGGCGCTTGATAAAATGCTTGCATCATCAGGCCAAAAGCTGCATGCGGTCATTGAGATGAAAGCGGATGACGATGAACTCGTGGCCCGCATTTCTGGACGTTTTACCTGCAAGACCTGTGGCAAGGGCTATCATGATAGCTTTGCGCCCACAAAGATTGAAGGAACCTGTGATTCTTGCGGTGGACATGACTTCGTTCGCCGTCCGGATGACAACGCTAAGACGGTTCGTGACCGTCTGACCGTTTACAACACGCAAACCGCCCCCCTGGTGGATTACTATCGGGAAACGGGGACTTTGCATGTGGTGGACGGCATGGCCGAGATTTCTGCTGTAACAGCGGCAATCGGGGCTGTGCTGGATAAGTTGGCATAAGTTTACCCGCAACCCGTCGAAAGACGTCTTGTGAAACAGGTAAGCTTCCAACACATCGGGAGGTGCTTATAGCACCGCACTGATTTTGTGTTTCCTTGGGTTGACGCGGTTGCGATTCACCTCTAAGGACGGCGCATTCTCAGTCTCACGAAGGCCAGCTTAGAGGGAAAGCCTCTCCAAGCGTGGCCTTGATCGTTTGGGAAAAGGGCACTTGCCTCGTTCCTTGAGACTTAAGACCTTGGGCATCCGCCCTTGAACGAATTGGAGATAACCGTGGCCCGTATTGCTGGCGTCAATATTCCGACAAACAAGCGCGTTGAAATCGCGCTGCGTTACATTCATGGCATTGGCCCAGTGAATGCAAAAATCATCTGCAACGAAGTGAAAATTCCAGACGCCAAGCGCGTGAACGAGCTTTCCGACGCTGAAGTTTTGGCGATCCGTGAAATCATCGATCGCGACTACGTTGTGGAAGGCGATCTTCGCCGCGAAGTGTCCATCAACATTAAGCGCTTGCAAGACTTGGGTTGCTACCGTGGTATGCGTCACCGTAAGGGCCTTCCGGTCCGTGGTCAGCGTACGCACACCAACGCTCGTACCCGCAAGGGCCCTGCCAAGCCAATCGCTGGCAAGAAGAAATAAGGAATTCAGAGAATGGCTAAAGAAGCTGCTGGCCGCGGTAAGCGGAAAGAACGCAAGAACGTCTCATCCGGCGTTGTGCATGTGAATTCCTCATTCAACAACACCATGATCACAATCACCGACGTGCAAGGCAACACCATTGCTTGGGCATCGGCTGGTAAGTTGGGCTTCAAGGGTTCGCGTAAGTCAACACCATACGCCGCTCAGGTTGCTGGTGAACAAGTTGCCAAGGCTGCCATGGAACATGGCATGCGTACGGTTGAAGTTGAAGTGTGTGGCCCGGGTTCGGGTCGTGAGTCTGCGCTGCGTGCATTGCAAGCTGCGGGTCTTCAGGTCACGTCTATTCGCGACGTAACCCCGATTGCCCATAACGGTTGCCGCCCACCAAAGCGCCGCCGCGTCTAACGCTTTCGTTTCGCTGGCGCGGCAGCATGGGTTGTTGCGCTGGCACTGTTTGAAATTAGAAGAAGGCAGGGCAACTCCTGCCGAGAGGCACACGGGAACATGAACATGCAGGTCAACCAAAAGAACTGGCAGGAACTGATCCGTCCAAACAAGATCGATATTCAACCTGGCAAAGACAAACGTCGTGTTGCTACGGTTGTGGCTGAACCGCTGGAACGCGGCTTTGGCACCACACTCGGCAACGCATTGCGCCGCATTTTGCTGTCTTCGCTGCAGGGTGCAGCTGTAACCTCCGTCCATATTGACGGCGTGTTGCATGAGTTCTCGTCCATCGCCGGTGTGCGTGAAGACGTGACGGACATCATTCTGAACATTAAAGAAATTGCTTTCGCTATGCATTCGGAAGGCCCAAAGCGCCTTTCACTGCGCAAGGAAGGCCCTGGCATCGTTCGTGCCGGTGACATTCAACAAGTCGCTGATGTTCAGGTGTTGAACCCTGAGCACGTGATCTGCACCTTGGATCACGGCGCTGAAATCCGCATGGAATTCACCGTGAACAACGGCAAGGGCTATGTGCCTGCTGAAAAGAACCGTCCGGAAGATGCGCCAATTGGTTTGATCCCAGTTGACTCAATCTATTCGCCAGTGCGCAAAGTGTCCTACCGTGTGGAAGCCACACGTGAAGGCCAAGTGCTTGATTATGACAAGTTGATCATGACCGTTGAAACCAACGGCGCCGTAACCCCTGATGATGCAGTTGCCTATGCAGCCCGCATTCTGCAGGATCAAATCTCGGTGTTCATCAACTTCTCTGAACCTGTTCTTCACGTTGTTGAAGAAGCCCGTTCGGAATTGCCGTTCAATGCAGCGTTGCTCAAGAAGGTCGATGAACTCGAACTTTCAGTGCGTTCCGCAAATTGCTTGAAGAACGACAATATCGTTTACATTGGTGACCTCATCCAGAAGACCGAAGCCGAAATGCTGCGCACGCCAAACTTTGGCCGTAAGTCCTTGAATGAAATCAAGGAAGTGCTCGCACAAATGGGCTTGCACTTGGGCATGGAAGTGCCGAACTGGCCACCAGAAAACATCGACGAGCTCGCAAAAAAGCTCGAGTCACATTACTAAGAATTACTGCGTTAGGAGATAAATTATGCATCATGGATTTCGCGGTCGCCGGTTAAACCGTTCGTCAGCCCATCGCAAGTCGATGTTCGCAAACATGTCCGCTTCGCTCATCAAGCATGAGCAAATCGTTACAACCTTGCCGAAAGCCAAGGATTTGCGCCCCATCGTTGAAAAGCTGATTACGCTTGCAAAGAAGGGCGATCTTCATGCCCGTCGCCAAGCCATTTCGGAAATCAAAGATCTTGATCAAGTTCGCAAGCTGTTTGACGTGCTTGCTGCTCGCTACAAAGATCGTAACGGCGGCTACATCCGCATTATGAAGGCAGGCTTCCGCCACGGCGACAACGCACCTGTCGCTGTAATCGAGTTTGTTGATCGTGACGTCACTGCCAAGGGCAAGGACTCAGGTCCAGTCCAAGGCAAAGAAGCAGAAGCCGTAGCGGCGTAAGTTTCGACGAATTAAGTTTTGAAAGCGGGTCAGAGATGGCCCGCTTTTTTTATTGAGGATTTGCGATCCCCATCACAAATTCCGCAAACAGTGAATTCGCCCACGCGAACCATGGTCGTGTAAACTGGTTTGCGTCGTCCTTGTGGAAGCCTTCGTGCATCAAGCCTGTGCCCGCGTCCGTGCGCAATAGAGTTTCCAACAACGCAAATCTGCTCTTGTCGATCATTCGATGTTAGACCCTGCATGCACAGCGAAATCGGCCAGATGTAATCCTTCGGTGTGTGGGGGCTGCCAATGCCTTTGGCGGCCTTGCCGTCGTAGAAATAGGGATTGTCTTTGCTCAATACAAACCTGCGCGTGGCGCGATAGAGCGGGTCGTCGGGCATGCAATATCCCATGTAAGGCATGGCCAAGAGGCTTGGCACATTCGCATCGTCCATCAGATTGTGATGGCCCAATCCATCGACCTCATAAGCGTAAATCTTACCGTGTGTCGGGTGCTCAACGATGGCGTGAGTCTCGATGCCCGTTTTCATCGCGTTTGAGAGCGCCAAGGCTTTTTCTTGCAAGCCTTCGCCCAAAGGCATTTCAGCAAGCTTCGCCAAAGCTACAACAGCAAGCATGTTGGACGGTACCAGATAGTTATAGGTGCAGGCGTCATCACTGGGACGAAAGCCAGACCAGCTCATGCCGGTCACTGCGACGGGGTTGCCGCGGCCTGCGTTTGATAACGTGTCGCTTGGCGGGCCTTCAAGTCGTTCAAAGCGATAGGGCGAGGTTTCATGGTTTTGTTCTTGTGTAATTGTTTGCACAATAAGCTGCGCTGCACGTTCAAAGTTCTCATCGACATGCGAGGTCAGCCCCGTTGTTTTCCAAAGGTCGTGAGCGAGAACCAATGGTGCGCAAAGTGAATCAAGTTCGTATTTCCGCTCCCAAATCCAATCACCCATGTCGGTCTTGTCTTTGTTGTGGCAATGGCCATTGGCACTTTCGTTGAACGCGTTGGCATAGGGATCGATCAAAACATACTTGGCCTGTTGTTTGACAACGCCGGCAATCAAGTTTGCAAAATGCGGATCATGCTTGGCCAGTCTCACATAAGGGCGGACCTGTGCAGCAGAGTCCCGCAACCACATGGCGGGAATATCGCCTGTAATCACAAACACGCTGCCATCTGGCTGCTGTTTTAAAGTCGTCGAGTATGTGTTGCTGAACGTATCCGCAAACATTTTCGGCAATTGCGGATATTGCGGCAGAGCTCGGCTGACGCTGGAAATGATATTTTGCATGGAGATGGGAAGCATCTCCATTACATATCAGATTCCGACGTCCGCCGGAATGACGATGTTCAGGCTTACATCTCCAACACCCGATCAACGGTGATGATGTCGTGTTTGCCATAACCATTGAAGCGTGTGGCCGTTGCCAAGCCATAGGCACCAAGTGTGCCGAACTCGATGAAGTCACCTTCCTGAATGCCTTTGTAGAGATCAAGACGGTGGGGCAGAACGTCCAGCGGGTCGCAGGTTGGGCCGAAAACCTTGTAGGACTTGGCGACGCCTTCAAGTTCTTTGCCATCACGGATCAAACGATAGGGCGGCTTCAAATCCGGCACTTGCATATATTCCATCAAGCCGCCGTAAACGCCGTCATTGATGAAAATGTCATCGCCATCCGTGCAGACCAGTTTTACTTGCGTCAGTAGCGACATGCAGGTGGCAACAATGCCGCGACCGGGTTCACACTCAAGAACAGGGTGGTCAGGGCCAAAAGCCTTCGTCACAGCTTGGTCAATCGCACGGAAAAAGATTTCCGGTTCGGGTGCTGTCGATAGCTCATAGTTCGCCGGAAATCCACCGCCGACATTCAGTGTACGGACGGTAATGTCAGCATTCTTAGCAATGCGGGCTGCTGCTTCAATGTGGCGAACATAGACTTGGGGTTCAGTGCTTTGTGAACCAGGGTGAAACGTGAGGACGGGCACAAACCCAGCCGCCACGGCCTGCTGCAACAATTCAACGCAAATGTGTTCGGGTGCACCAAACTTGCTGGAAAAATCATGGGCCGATGAACCACGGTCGCGGGGCAACACCAAGCGCACAGCAATCTCAACAGTGTCGTCTTTGCCGATTACATCGATAATTTTTTGCAATTCTTCACGGCAGTCCACCACAAAGCGGCGACAGCGATACGTTTTGTAGGCGTCACTAATCTCGCGGCGTGATTTGACCGGGTTATGGTAATGAAAGTGTGCTGACTTGCTCACGGCATGCACCGCCGCCATTTCATGCACCGAAGCGACATCCCAATGTTCAATACCTGCTTTTGCAAGTGTTGAGATAACTTCCGCCGAAGGGTTGCATTTCACGGCATAGGATACTGTACCCGGAAAGTGATCAATGAATTGCTTGGCGCGCGACGTCAGCTCATCAGCTGAAAACAGGAACACACCTTCCTCAGGTGCCAAAGCGAGAGCGACCGCAGCTGCATCGGCAAAGTGCGCGTTTTTGGATGGGTGCGGAATGATTTTAGCGGTCATGGCGTGCTCCATTGAGTCGGTGCATAAGTTGCTCTCAACACATGACGATTGATAGACTGCGAAGTGTTGCCACGAGTCGGATATTCCGTCATATTGACGAATATTCCGTCGGAGTGAATATGACTGACAAAGATGAAGAATTACTTGGGCTGTTGAAAATCAACGCAAGGGAACCCGTGGCGGCTCTTGCCCGCAAGCTCGGCGTTTCGCGCACCACAGTGCAAGACCGCCTGAAACGGTTGGAAGAGTCTGGCGTTATATCGGGCTATTCGGTCAAACTGGGCAAGGCGGCGAAATTGCCCGGCATTTCTGCGCTGGTTACACTTGGCATTGAACCGCGCCAACAAATCGATGTGGCCAAAACCATCAGCACCTATCCGCAAGTTGAAACGCTCCATACTGTGAGTGGAAAGTTTGACCTTGTGGCCGTGGTCAAAACCCCCACATCAGAAGATATGGACCGGTTGATCGACAAGATTGGCATGCTGAAAGGTGTTAATGACATTGAGACTGCCGTCATCTTGTCAACCAAATTGGATCGCAGGTAAGACCACTGCATTGGGAGTGATTTGCATGTTTCGAATTCTATTGACGGTGGTTGCGCTTTGTTTGGTGCCTATGGGGCTTCACGCCGAAACGGCGGTGCCGCAATCGCGTGCTGAGGTGCAACTCAGCTTTGCGCCGATTGTCAAACGTACAGCGCCAGCCGTGGTCAACGTTTACGCCAAGCGTATTGAGAAGCAGCAGGAAACGGGGTTGCTTGCTGATCCATTCTTTCGCCGCTTCTTCGGTGAGGATGGTAATTTCGGCCGCCCGCGTGAACGCGTCGCGAATTCTTTGGGATCTGGCGTGATTGTTGACGCCAGTGGCTATATCGTCACCAACAACCACGTCATCGCCAATGGATCGGATATTCGCGTTGTGCTGTCTGACCGCCGCGAATTTGAAGCGAAATTACTTTTGGCCGATGAACGCACGGACCTCGCAGTTCTGAAGATCGATGTAAAGGACGAGGATTTACCCACACTGCAATTGTCGGACTCTGACAATCTTGAAGTGGGTGATTTGGTTTTGGCCATTGGCAACCCATTCGGTGTGGGTCAAACTGTGACCAGCGGTATCGTGTCAGCACTTGCCCGCACTCAAGTTGGCATCACTGATTATCAATTCTTCATTCAAACTGACGCAGCCATTAATCCCGGCAATTCCGGCGGTGCCCTTGTTGATATGAACGGTGAATTGGTTGGCATTAATACGGCCATCTTCTCGCGCTCTGGCGGCTCGATTGGCATCGGCTTTTCTATTCCCTCGAACATGGTCAACACCGTTGTGGCGTCGGCCAAGGGCGGTTCAAATAAAATCAAGCGGCCTTGGCTTGGCGTTGAATTGCAGGACGTAACACCCGATGTAGCCGACAGCCTGGGCTTTGCCCGTCCGGAAGGCACGCTGATCGTCAAGCTGCATCCTGAAAGCCCCTTGTTAGCAGCAGGTTTGAAGCGCGGTGACGTGATTGTTGGCATTGATGATCGCGCCATTGAAAGCGCGCAAGAATTTGGCTTCCGTGTTGGCACGGCGCAAATTGGCGAAACGCGTATGGTTGAATATCGGCGTGGAGATCGCACGTTCGAAAGCCGTGTAAAGTTGATTGCGGCACCTGAAACAATTCCACGGCAGGAAACCTTGGTCGAAACACGTTCGCCATTGCTCGGCGTTCAAATCGCCAATCTTTCGCCAGCAGTTGCAGAAGATGTGGGCATGTCGTCCGAAGCGACGGGGGTTGTTATTCTCGATGTGAAAGATGACTCCGCAGCGCGTTTGTTTTTGAAAGGTGATGTGGTTTTCGAAATCAATGGCGAAGTCATTGAAACAGTCGCTGACGTTTTGGCCACAACAAAGACACCACAGCGCCGCTGGCAAATTGGGGTGTTGCGTGCAGGCCGCAAAATGCGATTGCAATTCCGCCAATGACATCATTGTTTGATGCAGGCGGTGTGACGGCTGAGGGGCCACGCCCGCTCGCTGATCGTTTGCGCCCGCAGAAACTTGAGGAAGTGGTGGGGCAAGACCATTTGGTTGGGCCGGAAGGTACGCTGTCACGCATGTTGGCCTCAGGCCGCATACCTTCACTGATTTTTTGGGGACCGCCGGGCACTGGCAAGACGACGATGGCGCGGCTGTTGGCGGGGGCAACAGGCCTTGTGTTTGAACAGATGTCTGCCATTTTCTCAGGCGTGGCTGACCTCAAGAAGGCCTTCGAACAAGCCCGCATGCGGCGCGAGCAGGGGCGGGCGACGCTTTTGTTCGTGGATGAGATTCATCGCTTCAACAAATCGCAGCAGGATTCGTTTCTGCCATTTGTTGAAAACGGCACCATCACGCTTGTTGGGGCAACAACCGAAAACCCGTCGTTTGAATTGAACGGTGCATTGCTGTCGCGCTGCCAAGTGTTGGTGCTGAACCGTTTGGATGAAACCGCACTCGCGGCATTGATTGGCCGTGCTGAAATGTTTGAGCGCCGCCCCTTGCCTTTGAATGACGATGCCCGACATACACTGCTTGGCATGGCCGATGGTGACGGGCGCTATTTCCTCAATCTCGTTGAGGAAGTGTTCGCCAGCGTGCCGGAAGAGGCTGAACCTATTGGCGTTGAGGCGCTCAGCAAAATCGTGGCCAAGCGCTTGCCGCTGTATGACAAGGCCAATGATGGTCACTACAACCTCATTTCAGCATTGCATAAATCCGTGCGCGGATCTGACCCGGACGCAGCACTCTATTATTTGGCGCGCATGCTCACGGCGGGTGAAGACCGTTTATTTCTGGCGCGACGATTGGTGCGCATGGCGGTTGAAGACATTGGCATGGCGGACCCTGAAGCTTTGAAGCAAGCCCTTGCCGCCAAAGATACATTTGATTTTTTAGGTTCGCCGGAAGGTGAACTCGCACTGGCCCAAGCCACGGTTTATATTGCCACGGCACCGAAATCGAACGCCATTTATAATGCCTTCAAAGCGGCCATGAAAAAGGCTGGTGAGACAGGATCGTTGATGCCGCCAAAAGCGATATTAAACGCGCCCACAACGCTGATGAAGCAACAGGAGTATGGTTCAGGCTATCGCTATGACCATGATGAACCTGATGCATTCTCAGGCCAGAATTATTTCCCCGACGCCATGGTGCGGCAGAAATTTTATCATCCCGTCGAACGCGGGTTTGAGCGCGATATTGCCAAGCGCCTTGATTATTGGGATCGGCTTCGCAAAGAGCGAAAGAATTAAGGGGCCAGTTTCCCAGCCCCTTGAAGATTATTTGCGGTTTGCATCCAAGCTGTATGGGCCTGCACCGGCAGTTGCCAGCCACAGGAACACGAATGTGAACATGATTGCCAATTCGCCACCATTCAAGATGGGGTAGAAGGATTGTCCGGCGTGGGCCATGAAATAGGCAACAGCCATCATGCCTGCGAGTACAAATGCAGTTGTGCGTGTAAACAGGCCGATGATGATCAAAATGCCACCAACAAGTTCAAGAACGCCTGCAACGCCCATCATTGATGCGAGTTGCACGCCGTCTTTGAAATATTCAGTGAGGGGAAATTTGAAAAGCTTTGTTGTACCGTGTTGCAGGAAAAGCAGACCGGTCATGATACGAAGTGCGGCGTGGGTGTAACCCTGCCAAGATGCGGGAAGAATGCCATTGAGCATGTTATAAAGTTCCATTGCTGTGAAAACGAGTGCCACCAATGGTGGCGGTGCTGTCTAGCAACAGATTTAATCAGTTACAATAAAAATTACACATAAAAAGCATGGATTCTGACAATTTGAAACACCCCGAATTCCGGTAATTGCCCCTCCACATCAGGCGATGTGATTGCTATATGGTCTGTATGGCTAAGACTCCCGATAAAACTGGCAATGACACCGATACGGGTGTTCTCACACGCACGCGCCCCAAAACCAAAAAGCCTTCGCTTTACAAAGTGCTGCTGCTGAACGACGATTATACGCCGATGGAGTTCGTCGTTTATGTGCTGGAGCAATTCTTTGGCAAAAACCGCGAAGATGCCTACACCATCATGCTTCACGTGCACCAAAAAGGTGTGGGTGTTTGCGGTGTTTATACGTTTGAAGTGGCGGAAACCAAGGTGACGCAGGTCATGGAAGCTGCTCGCCAAGCTGGGCACCCACTGCAATGCACACTTGAAAAGGAATAGCGGGCTTTTTCTTTTCGCCCCTCGTCAAATCCAAAATCCATCCTATATTGTATCAACACAAAGAACATTGTCGGGCAGGGGCTCGGTCAGTCGTCGTCGTCAGGAGTTTGCCTTGCCAACATTTTCACGCAGTCTTGAAAAGGCCCTTCATCGTGCATTGTCTTTTGCTGCCGAGCGCAAGCAAGAGTACGCCACGCTTGAACATTTGTTGCTGTCGCTGACGGAAGACAAAGACGCCATTGCCGTATTGCGTGCCTGCGGTGTTGATCTTGAAGAGCTGCGTGATGATCTCAAAGACTATCTCGACAATGAATTGTCGAATTTGGTTTCAGATGCAGGCCAAGAAGCCAAACCAACGGCGGGCTTTCAACGCGTCATTCAACGTGCCGTTATTCATGTGCAATCGTCAGGCCGTGAAGAGGTTACAGGTGCCAATGTGCTTGTGGCCATTTTTGCTGAACGCGAAAGCCATGCCGCCTTCTTCCTGCAAGAACAGGATATGACACGCTATGACGCTGTCAATTACATGTCCCATGGCATTGCCAAGCGTCCGGGCTTGAGCGAGTCCCGCGCTGTGCGCGGTGCTGAGGAAGAAGACCATTCAAGCGATGAGCAACCCTCACAAGGCGGTGGTTCTGGTGGCAAAGCCAAGAAGGAACAAACCGCCCTTGAAGCCTATTGTGTCGATCTCAATAAGAAAGCCGAAAGCGGCAAGATTGATCCTCTGATCGGTCGTGAAGCTGAGGTCAACCGCACCATCCAAATTCTCTGCCGTCGTCAGAAAAACAATCCGCTGTTCGTGGGCGACCCTGGTGTGGGCAAAACCGCCATTGCTGAAGGCTTGGCCCGCAAAATCATCAAGGACGAAGTGCCTGATGTGTTGAAAGGCTGCACGGTTTACCAGCTTGATATGGGCGTGTTGCTGGCCGGCACGCGTTATCGTGGTGATTTTGAAGAACGCCTGAAAGCCGTGATGAAGGAAATCGAGGCCAAGCCCGGCGCCATCATGTTCATCGACGAAATTCACACCATCATTGGTGCGGGTGCCACGTCCGGTGGGGCGATGGATGCTTCAAATTTGTTGAAACCGGCACTTGCTTCCGGAACACTTCGTTGTATCGGATCAACGACTTACAAGGAGTATCGCCAGCATTTTGAGAAGGACCGCGCGCTTGGTGCGCCGCTTCCAGAAAATTGACGTGAACGAACCGTCATTGCCGGATGCGATTGCCATTCTCAAAGGCCTCAAGCCCTATTACGAAGAATACCATAAAGTTCAGTACACGGACGAAGCCATTGAAACCGCGGTTCAACTGTCGGCCCGCTACATGAGCGACCGCAAACTGCCGGACAAGGCCATCGACGTGATTGATGAGTTTGGTGCGGCCTTGATGTTGCTGCCTGAGAACAAGCGCAAGAAAATCATCGGCGTTGAAGAAATTGAAGCCACCATCGCCACCATGGCCCGCATTCCAGCCAAGACCGTGACCCGTGATGACGCCACTGTTTTGAAAAACCTTGAATCCGAATTGAAGCGCTTGGTGTTCGGCCAAGACAAAGCCATTGAGCAAGTGGCTTCCGCCATTAAACTGGCGCGGGCAGGGCTTCGTGAGCCTGAAAAGCCCATTGGCAGCTATCTTTTTGCAGGCCCCACGGGTGTTGGCAAAACCGAAGTGGCCAAGCGCCTGTCGGAAGTGTTGGGCGTCAAATTCCTGCGCTTTGACATGTCGGAATATATGGAACGCCATTCCGTATCGCGCCTCATTGGTGCCCCTCCCGGCTATGTTGGTTTTGACCAAGGCGGTTTGTTGACCGATGGTATTGACCAGAATCCATACTGCGTGTTGCTGCTCGACGAAATTGAAAAGGCCCATCCGGACCTGTTCAACATTCTCTTGCAGGTGATGGACCACGGCAAGTTGACCGATCACAACGGCAAGTCAGTGGATTTCCGCAATGTGGTTTTGATCATGACCACCAATGCTGGTGCGGCTGAAATGTCGAAACCCGCCATCGGCTTTGGCTCTAACGTGCGGATCGCTGAAGACAATGAAGCCATCACCCGCATGTTCACACCTGAGTTCCGCAATCGCTTGGATGCCACTGTAAACTTTGGACATTTGCCACCAGAAGTAGTGCGCAAAGTGGTCGAAAAGTTCATCCTGCAACTGGAAGCCCAATTGGCCGAACGCCAAATCAACATCGAAATCTCATCCGAAGCCGCCGACTGGTTAGCCAAAACAGGCTACGACCAGCAAATGGGTGCAAGACCATTGGCGCGTGTCATTCAAGAACACGTCAAAAAGCCACTGGCTGAAGAAGTGCTGTTCGGCAAACTCACCAAGGGCGGCACGGTTCGCATTCTGATGAAGGACGACAAACTGGACCTGAAATATCTCGGCCGCGAAGAAGAACGCAGCAGTTTGCCAAAGCCACCAGAGCGGAAGTCATTGCCAAGGAATGCGAAGGCAAAGGCAGAAGAACCGAAGAAAGCCGCAGTGAAGAAAGTGCGCAAGGCGCGGGTGAAGTGACGAATTTAAGTGCATTAGTTTGATAACAATTGGCCCCGGCGGGGATTAGCTTCATCCCAATCGAACTGCAGCACAACTCGCCTTCATTTGACTGATTATATGTTTGGCTTCAGCTTCATCGATGCCTGGGAAAATTGCGATAGTTTTGCGTCCGTAGTCGAACGAAACGGAGCTTTTGTCGTATGTTATTGCTTGTCCATTTCCTCGCACTTTATTTGCTGCTGCTGCGGCTGGTTTGAACGCAATTGCATCGTTCATGCGATACTTTTTTGAAGCAAAGCGAATGCCCGCAATTTGCTTATAGTGCAGCAAGTCGATTAAATTGAGCCGAACTATTTCTTGGCCAAATAAATTCCAAACGAAACTATAGATTGCCCAAGCACCGCCTATCGTCCAACCTACGAGCCAAATCACTAAAAATACATATGCTGCTGCATTTGGAGTCACAGTTCCGTAACCTAACAATTGCCCACAAACCATGATTTCGCCGAATGCCCACCCTACTAACCAAACTGGGAGGAATAATAGAACCCCTAAGGTTCTGGCGGGCGGAACGGTTATGATGAAGTCGCCTCCGATTCGAGAGAAAGTGGCTATTCCAGCTCCAGCTTTCTCATATTTCATCTTGTCATTTCACCGGAAATTATTGACGCTATAGCCGCCAATTCTACGTGATCCGCCATCTTGCCCGTATGCGGTTTTAAACCCACACCTTCCTTCATCGGCAGAATGTGGACATGCAAGTGAAACACCGTCTGCCCGCCCGCACCTTCATTGTACTGCCTGATTTGAAAACCATCAGCGCCCGTTACTTTCACCGCCGCCGCCGCAACTTTCTGCACTGTCTCCATCACATGGGCCAGCACGCTGTGGCTCCGCATCCAACAATCCACGAGACGGCGCTTTTGGCACCACCAAGCAGTGGCCTTCGACTTGCGGCATCACATCCATGAAGGCGAGGGTGTGTTCGTCTTCGTAGATTTTGTGACACGGAATTTCACCGCGTAGGATTTTGGCGAAGATGTTGTTGGAGTCGTAGGTCATGAGGGTAAATCTATCTCCAGTTTATTTGTCTGACCAGCTTAAAACATTCAAATTCCGTCATTCCAAACGCGAGTGTAGTGAAGCGGAGCGAGTGATTTGGAATCCCGCTTTTTGCGACAAACAGCAAGCTGGATTCCAGATCGCTTACTCCACTGCGTTACGTGCGCGTCTGGAATGACGAATATGTTGGGTTTGTGTTACTTATCCCCCAACGTCGTTTTCATGATGGGCTCAAAACTGTTGTTTGGGGGATTTCGGGAATATACCAGTTCCTAGCCTAACGACCGCGCGGTGTCAAGCGTTATTTTCCTATGTGGAGATTTATTCGCTTTCAACGTTTTTGAATGGAGAATGCTCACGCAGCAATTGTTGGTCTTGGTCAATGCTGGCGCGTTCATGGTCCAAATAGTCCGCAACGGCGCGGGCCAAGCCTTTGTGGGCGAAGTGGTGCAGGCTGTGGGTTTTGACGGGCAAATAGCCCCGCGCCAGTTTATGTTCACCCTGCGCACCGGCCTCAACCACTTTGAGCCCGCGCGAAATCGCAAAATCAATGGCCTGATAATAACAGGTTTCAAAATGCAGGAAGGGGTGGTCTTCAACCGCACCCCAGTTGCGGCCAAACAACGTATCCCCGCCAATGAAATTCAGCGCGCCCGCAATGGTCTTGCCATCGCGCTTGGCCAAAATCAGCAACGTATGTTCGGCCATGCGTTCATTGATCAGCGAGAAAAACTCACGGGTTAAATAGGGCCGTCCCCATTTTCTGGCACCCGTATCCATATAGAAGGCGAAGAAATGGTCCCAATGTTCCTCCTTCAAATCTTTGCCCGTCAACGCATCAAAGGTAATTCCACGGGCCGCAACAGCTTCTCGCTCTTTGCGAATGTTTTTACGTTTGGAAGATGAAAGCGAACTTAGAAATTCGGCAAAAGTTTTGAAATCCTGATTGTGCCAATGAAATTGAATATCTTGCCGCTTCAACCAATTTGATGGCGCAGAAGCCCAATCGCTTTCCGGCAAAAATGTAATATGCGCCGACGATGCACCGAGTTGCTGCGTTGCTGCTTCCAGTGCCTTCAATAATTTTGGTTTGTGAATTGCATCGGCCAAAAGCCGAGGGCCCGTTGCGGGTGTGAAGGGCGCTGAGACTTGCAGCTTGGGGTAATAATTTCCACCCGCCCGCGTAAACGCATCGGCCCAGCCGTGGTCAAAAACATATTCACCCATGGAATTGGATTTGAGATAGCAGGGCACTAAGCCTAAGATTTTGTCATCATCCTCCAAAACCAAATGCGAGGCCGCCCAGCCAGCCCGCGCTGTTGCGGAACCTGAATCTTCAAGGCTGGATAAAAACGCGTGGGACACAAATGGATTGAACGGCTGCCCCACCGGATTGGCCAGTGCGTCCCATTGACTTGCATCAATGTGCTTCAATGACGACAGACTGCGAATGTGCTCTGCCATCAGGCCAAATAGCCCTCGAAGGTCACTTGGTCAGAATATCGCCGCGCCAAAGCCTCTTGTTCTTTGCTGCGAATGGTCCAAGTGATGATGGGGTGGCCGGCAGCGCGAATGGCTTGCACTGGCGCATAGGGCAGGTCGGCATAATAGAACGACACAAAATGGGGGCAGGTGCGATGTAGATGTTGAAACTGTTGCATCTCCAATCGGCGTTGCACAGGCAGAATTTTATACTCACTGTGCGTTGTGCGATCTGCCGTAATGCCGCGAATTGTTGAGGGCGAAAGTTCAGCTACGGCTTCGACCAAGTCGGGATCAAACGACATCAGGGCATAGGGGCCTTGATATTTTTCGAGAACGCGTAAAGCCCGCTGCGCCAATGCGGTATTGCCATCCCAATGGGATTTCAATTCAATGACGAGCGGAACTTTACCACCGACCTGATCCAGTAGTTCGCTCAAGGTTTGCATTCGGTCATTTGAATTCTTGAGCGGAATTTTTTTCAATTGGTTCGCAGTAAGCGATTTGACGAGACCAATGCCTTCACTCAGTCGTTCCAAATCTTCATCGTGAAAAACAACGGCTTCGCCATCGCTCGAAATTTGCAAATCGCATTCAATCGCGTAATTCCCTGCCAAGGCGGCCGCAAACGCTGACTGTGTATTTTCTACGATGCCTTCTGCCTTGTTGTGCAAGCCACGATGCGCAATCGGTCGCGCTGTCAGCCAATCGAGGGCTCGCATTTGTGGCGTGAAGCGGCTCATACCAGTTCGGCTACCGCTTCGATTTCAACACTCGCATTCATAGGCAGTGATGGAACACCAACGGAAGTGCGGGCATGGCGGCCAGCGTCTCCAAAGACTTCGACCATCAAATCCGATGCGCCATTGACCACAAAGGGATGCTCAGTGAATTCCGGCGAACATGCGACATAGGCCGTCAGTTTCACGATGCGTTTGATTTTTGAAAGATCACCACCACACGCATCGCGCAATTGAGCGAGAAGGTTGATGGCCGCTTGGCGCGCCGCAACTTTGCCCGCTTCTTTTTCAACCTCTTTGCCAAGAAGTCCAGTTTGCGAAAGCTTGCCATTGTCGAATGGCAATTGCCCGGCCGTGAAAACTAAATTTCCCGATTGCACATACCCCACATAATTGGCCACGGGCTTTGCGGGTGTCGGCAAAACAATACCGAGATTTGCAATGCGTTGTTCAGGCGTTGTCATTCACAGCAAATCCTTAGGCGTGGCCCCCGCAAAGAAAGCCTGCATGTTGGCAAGAGCACGCAAACCCATGTTGGTACGGGTACGGATGGTGGCGCTTCCCAGATGTGGAAGCAGGAACACATTTTCGAGATCACGGTATCGCGGGTCTAAATTTGGTTCATTGTTGTAAACGTCAAGCCCTGCAGCTGCCGTATGGCCAGAATTGAGGGACGCAATCAAATCCTCATCAACAACAATGCCGCCGCGCGCCGTATTCACGACAATCGATCCCTCCGGCATCCTCGCCAAGGTTTTAGCATTGATGATACCTTTGGTTTCCGCCGTCATCGGGCAATTGATGGAGAGGAAATCACAATGGGGCAGCAGATCATCAAATGTCGCATGATAGGTTGCGCCCAAAGCGTCAGCCTCGGGCGAGGGGCGGCGATTGTGGTAATGCAACTCCATCCCAAAGGCCTTGGCCCGCTTGGCCACAGCCACGCCGATACGGCCCATGCCCAATATGCCCAATTTCATATCCGAGAAATCATGGCCGAGCGGATAAACGATTGAGAATCCTGCCCAGCGGTTTTCGCGCACCATGCGTTCACCCCAATAGGCACCACGGGCCGCACCGAGCATGAGCAACAGCGCAATATCAGCAGTCGCATCAGTCAGAACATCAGGTGTGTTGGTCACGGTAATGCCGCGCGCCTTGGCCGCCGGAATATCGATATGCTCATGACCAACGGAAACGGTGGAGAGAATTTTGACGGACGCGGGCAGGCGGTTAATCAGTGCCGCAGGGAACTTGTCCATTGAAGTAATGGCAAGGCCATCCATCCCTTCCGATTCGGCTACAATCTGGTCAGCTGTTTTGGCTTTGTCTTCTTCATTGAACTGGCAGGTGAAGGCTTTGGCCATTGCGGCCTCGGCTTTTGGGGGTAATTTCCGCGTTACGAGAATTTTAGCCGTTGTTTCGCCATTGTTCATGTTAGGATTGTCCAATTGATAAGAAAGGCCTTTTGACCATGAATCGTATGTTCTTGACCAGATGCATTTGTGCGACGGCACTATTCGCGATTGCGGCACCGGGATTGGCCAACGCCGCAAGCCTTGCCCCCCACCGCGCCTTTTACGTACTGGAAGCAGGACGACTGGACGACAAGGGTGGAATTACGTCGATTGCGGGGAAATTGGCCTATGAAATTACGGGCAATGATTGTGATGGTTATGCCGTCAGCTACCGCATTGCCAACCGCTATATTCAAGGGGAAGGTTCACCACAAACGATGGACATCCAACTGACGTCATATGAATCCGGCGATGGCTTGGAATTGGACATGAAGCAGAAGAATTACGTCAATGGCAGTTTGGAAACTGAAACACGTGTGAAAGCCAAAAAGCCAAAAGACGGTGGCGCAATTACGGGCGAACTTGAAGCCAAAGAGAGCAAGACTTTCGAAATTGATCAGAACGCCATTTTCCCGACGGCGTTCCAAAAGCAACTGATTGTTGATGCTGAAAAGGGTCAGACACGCTCTTCTGCGGTTGTGTTTGAAGGTTCTGAGGATCAGAAATCAACGCGGGCGATTAGCTTTATCGGGTCTAAGAAGCCTTCGGCGACGATTGCAAACGGTGCGGATGCGCCAACGCTTGAAGGGTTGAACAAGCTTCCAGTTTGGCCCGTTACCGTGAGTTACTATAGCCTTGATGCCAAAGGTGATGAACAACCCACATACTCCGCCAGCTTCAACATGCTTGAAAATGGGGTTTCAACGGATTTGGTGTTGGACTACGGCACCTATTCGCTGAAAGGGAAACTCGAAAGAATTGAGATGCTGAAGGCTGAAACCTGCCAGTGAGGCCTTTACATTTCGCTGGGACTTCCCATGTATGCGCCCGCAGGTGTTTTACTCACCTGCGCGCCGGGGGAGCGGCAGAGACATGAATACAATCCGCAAGTCTGACGTCGCGAATGCACCCAAATCTTCATCTGCCGACGTTGAAGCGTTTTTGGCTAGCGTGAAGAAGATGCCAGCGACCTCAGGCGAAGGCCGACTGGTATTTGCAATGGACGCCACCATGAGCCGCCAACCCACTTGGGACAGTGCACTTTCCATTCAAGGCCAGATGTTTATGGAGGCCAAGAAAGCGGGGGGCCTATCGGTTCAACTGGTTTATTTCCGTGGCTTCAATGAGTGCAAGGCTTCGCGCTGGGTGGATGACCCTGAATCCTTGGCCAACATGATGACCAAAGTGGATTGCCGTGGTGGCAATACGCAAATTGGCCGCGTTCTCACCCACGTTAAAAATGCAGCGGCGAAGGGTAAAATCAACGCTGTGATTTTTGTAGGCGATGCGTGCGAGGAAAACATCGACGGGCTTTGCCAATCGGCGGGTGAAATTGGATTGCTGGGCGTTCCACTGTTTATGTTCCAGGAAGGAACGGATGGCACTGCCGAAAAGGCATTTCGTGAAATCTCAAAACTCACGCGTGGCGCTTACTTCCGACTTGATAGCGCATCTCCTAGAGTGTTGGCGGAGTTACTGGGTGCAGTTGCGGCTTATGCGACGGGCGGCAAGCAGGCGCTGGAAGCCAAAAGTGGGCAAGCAGCCCGTGCATTGCTGTCGCAGTTGAAGTAGAAGTTTTTCATGCCACAGTTTTTCATTGCTCTTGCAATCGTCATTGGCGGTTTGTGGTTCATTCGCAAAATGGCCCGAACCTCCCAAGCTGCTATGCCCGGTTTTATACAAAAAGCGGCGGGCGTCGGCATTATGGGGTTTGCAGGTTTACTAGCGTTGCGCGGTGCCATGCAAATTGCTGTGCCAGTGTTTTTGTTTGGGCTTGGCCTCGCGGGTAAGGGCTCAGCTTTCCCCAATGGTTTTAATTGGGGAAAAAACAAAAGCCCCGGGCAGAAGAGTAAAGTTGCAACCTCATTGCTTTCGATGGAACTCGACCATGACTCCGGCGGCATGGAAGGTGAAGTGCTTACTGGCAAATTCAAGGGACGAATGTTGTCGTCATTTACTCAGGAAGAAATGATTGGCTTTCATGGTGTTTGCAAATCAGCTGGTGACCAAAGTCTGCCGCTCTACGAAGCGTGGCTTGATCGTGCACAGCCGGAATGGCGTGCGGCTTGGGGCGGTGGAGGCGGCGGCACACCATCAGCAGGCGGTGCCATGAGCCGCGAAGAAGCTGCTGCGGTATTAGGATTGAAAGTTGGAGCAAGTGCTGCCGACATAAAAGCCGCCCACAAACGCCTGATGAAAGACTTTCCACCCCGACAAAGGTGGATCAGATTATCTCGCCGCGAAGATCAATGCGGCGAAGGATGTTTTGCTGGGGTAGCTTACCCTTGCGGGTTCAGCACCGTACAGGCTTTGCCCATCTTGGAAGCTTTGGCGCAAGATTTCTTGGCCAGTTTTTCTTCAGAAAAGCCAGAGATCAAAACGCGGTAGGTCATCTTACCGCTTTTCTTGACTGCAATGGTGCGGGCATCTGTGCCCTTCATGTCTTTGCCAACGGCGGCACGCATGTTGCCCAAAGTGGTTTGCGCATCTTTCTTGTTTTTGAAAGCGCCAATTTGAACTGAGAACTTATCAGGCAAAGATGCAACGGTTACGTCATCGGTTTTGTTTGCGGCAGGCTTGACAGCGAAGGGAAGTTTTTTAGCTTCTGCTTGATTGTCGTCAACAGGCTCTTCCAACTTTGCTTCGAGCACTTGTGGGCCTTCGGCCTCACCATCTTCTTTGTCTTCAATGGCGGCTTCGGCAGCAACGGCGGCGAGTAATTCTTTGTCTTGCTCAGGCGCTACTTCAGGCTGCTGAGCAACTGCAACTTGCTTGGTGTTTACAATCGGGTTGATAATGCCTTTGGACGATCCGGCAACAGCAGCAACAGTATTGCCTGATTTTGCCTTTGGCAAAGCACGGGAAATAATTGTCATCATGTGCGCATTGCGGCTGCCAGACGAGCGCGCGCCCATCACAACGCCAACAACGCGTTTGCCGTCACGCTTTGTTGAGGTGACGAGGTTAAAGCCCGATGCATTGATGTATCCGGTTTTAATTCCGTCGGTGCCTGAGAAACGGCCCACCAAACGATTGTGGCCACGGATCATGCGGCCCTTGAACACAAATGAGGTGCTGCGGAAATAAGGGTAGTATTGTGGATAATCGCGCATCAAGCGAAGGCCCAAGGTGGCCATGTCGCGGGCGGTTGTTACTTGGCCGGGGTTTGGAAGGCCAGATGCATTCTTAAATGTGGTGCGGCTCATGCCAATGGAATGGGCAACGCGGGTCATGCGCTGGGCAAATGCGGCTTCACTGCCACGGCCCAGGTTTTCACCCACTGTTGCAGCCGCGTCGTTTGCTGACTTAATGACGAGGGCTTTGATGGCTTGTTCAACAGTGATTGTTGAGCCGGGCTTCAAACCTAATTTTGAGGGCGACATACCCGCTGCACGGCGGGACACTTTGAGTGGAGTTGAAAGCTTAATGCGTCCAGCCTTCAAATCTTGGAAGACGATATAAAGCGTCATCATCTTTGTGAGGGAGGCGGGGTAACGCTTGCCGTCTGCATCATCGGCAGAAATAATTGCACCCGTACGCGCATCAACGACAACAGTTGAAAATTTCGCAGCATATGCGGCGCTAGCACTTGTCAATGCGAGGGTGAGTGCTGTTGCAGCCACAGTGACGAGCTTTGCTGCCCGCGATACAAACGAAATCATCAAATTACTTTCCCAAACTTGCCCACACCGTAACGCCAACACCATGCACCCCCCATTTGGCACAATTTGGTCACGCGGGACTTATTTTCAGACTTAATGGAAACGCCGTTACTATCTCGTAAATTATGTGATTCCGAGATGGGCTTTCTTTAAGGGAATGCGACTTATGTTGCAATGCAAAATGTTCTTGACATTTTATGGTGCAGCGCACATATGAGGTTCATCAACCCAACAGGAGTGGCCCCCATGAACAATTTCGAAGATGCACAAAAGTTCGGCAAACAAGGTTTTGAAGCTTTTATCGCTTCGGCAACTGCAATGACCAAGGGTTATCAAGCAATTGCTCAAGAAATGGCTGATTTCGCCACCAAGACCGTTGAGCACAACAAAGCAACTTTTGAAAAAGCTACAACGGCCCGCTCGTTTGAACGCATTGCTGAAGTGCAACAGGGTTATGCCAAGGAAGCCTACGATGCTTTCGTTGCTGAATCCACGAAGCTTGGCGAAATGTACAAGACTGCTGCAACCGATGCTTACAAGCCATATGAAGCTTCATTCGCCGCTTTTGGCGTGAAAGCTCCTGCCAAGTAATTTTAAGTTTCCTCCCAAACTTTGTGCCCGCTGGTTCGTCCAGCGGGCATTTTTGTTATTGGAGGGTGATTTCAACCGGCACATGATCAGACGGTTTTTCGTGACCACGCGCTGATTTGTGAATGCGGCTGGCGCTGAGGCGGTCAGCGGCTTGCGGTGAAAGCAACAGGTGATCGATGCGGATTCCATTGTTCTTGGGCCAAGCGCCGGCTTGGTAATCCCAGAATGAATATTCGCCTTGGCCCAAGGGGTTGAGCGCGCGGAAACTTTCAGTCAACCCTAAATGTTTCAATCCTTCGAATGCGGCACGAGAGGTGGGCAAATAAAGGGCATCTTGCGTCCAATTCTGCGGATGTTTTGCGTCAACAGAAGCTGGTATGATATTGTAATCACCCGCTAAAACGAATGCTTCTTGCTTTACCAATTCGCGTTCGGCCAGCGCTTGCAGGCGCTGCATCCAGCCGAGTTTGTAATCATATTTCGGGCCAGGTGTGGGGTTGCCATTGGGCAAATAGAGTCCACCAACACGGACGGTCAAACCATCGTTCGTCACTGTCGCCATGATAAAGCGGGCTTGTTCATCGGCATCATCGCCGGGGAGGCCGCGTTGAATATCTTCAAGTGGAAAACGCGAGAGCAGGGCCACGCCGTTGTAAGTTTTTTGGCCGTGGACGGCGCAATTGTAGCCCAGCTCTTCAAAATGCTGGGTTGGGAAGGCGTGATCTTCGCATTTGATTTCTTGCAGGCACACAACGTCGGGCTTTTCGGCTTTCAGCCATTCCGTCACCTGATCAAGATGGGCTTTGACCGAGTTCACGTTCCATGTGGCGATGCGCATGGTTAGAACGAAAAACTTGTGCCACAGCCGCAGGACGACTTGGCTTGCGGATTATTGACCTTGAAGGCTTGGCCCATCAAATTGTCTTCGAAATCGAGTTCTGAGCCATCAACATAAAGCATCGACACATTATCGACCAAAACCTTGGCACCGTCTTTTTCGAATACCAGATCCTCGGTCTCACGGCCCGTGGCCACTTTGAATTCATATTGAAAACCAGAGCAGCCCCCGCCATTGACGGCGAGGCGCAGTGCGGCTGATTCATCGCCCGCAGTGATCTTGAGGATGCGCTGGGCGGCGGCAGATGTTAGTGTGAGCATGGGAGTCGTCATAAGAGGGAATCTCAGTATTGGGCGGGCAAATGTCAAGTAAAGCTTCTTTCACATGGTGAGCGGCCTTGCAGCCTTTGCATGCCATGCCAGCAAAAGCCGGGGCAGGTTGGTCAGTGAACCTGAAATGCCACCGCGCAGCTGCTTTGCGCGTGACCGTGACCGGATTGTGCATTCGTCTGCATTCCGGCGTTTGAAGCATAAGACACAGGTGTTTGTTTATCACGAAGGCGACCATTATCGGACGCGGCTGACACACACCATCGAAGTGGCGCAAATTGCGCGTGCCATTGCGCGTGCGTTACATGTGGATGAAGACCTGACTGAAGCGTTGGCGCTGGCCCATGACCTTGGCCACACGCCATTTGGTCATGCAGGTGAGCGGGCCTTGGATGCGTTGATGAAACCTCACGGCGGGTTTGATCACAATGCTCAGTCACTCCGAATCGTGACGCGATTGGAGCGGCGTTATGCTCAATTTGATGGTTTGAACCTCACTTGGGAGACACTTGAAGGACTGGTCAAGCACAATGGTCCGCTTACGGATGATCATGGCAATGCAATCGGCAAGTATCGCGACGAGGGATTGCCGGCTGCCATCATTGAATATTCTGATGCCCATAATTTAGAGTTGTCACGTTTTGCATCTGTTGAAGCGCAGATTGCGGCCATTTCCGATGACATAGCCTACAACGCGCACGACATTGATGATGGCTTGCGGGCAGGGCTGTTCAAGGTGATCGACCTTGGCGATATTCCGCTTGTTGGAACGGCTTTGGCAGATGTGTTGAAGCGTTATCCTGATCTTGAACATAATCGTTTGGTGCATGAAACGGTGCGGCGGGTAATTTCCGCTATGGTGCAAGATGTGTTGGCGGAAGCGAAGAAAAACTTTGCGCGCGTTCATCCGAAATCAGTTGAAGACGTGCACAATGCAAAAGAGCCATTGGCGCGGTTCTCAGCGCAGATGGCGGAATATAACCGTGTGTTGCAGCAGTTTTTATCTCATCAAATGTATCGACATCCGCGCGTGATGGACATTATGGGTCGGGCGCAGCGCGTGATTGATGATCTGTTCGCAGCTTATATGAACGATGAAAAACTATTACCGAAGGATTGGCGCGACCTCGCAGGAGCTGGCGAGAAGCGCCACACGGCCAGACAAGTGTGTGACTTTATCGCTGGCATGACAGATCGTTACGCGCTCGACCAACATAAGCGTTTGTTTGACCTTGACCCGCTTTTCCGATAGGGGCGGGCTTTCGACAATCGGTAGTTATCAATGAATATTTTTGCAGATTTTCAAACCCATGTGCTGAGTGCTGTTGCAGCTTTGCAAAATGAAGGCGTGTTGCCGCAAGGCATTGACACGTCCAAAATTGCGGCTGAGCCGCCGCGCGATATTTCCCACGGTGACATTGCGACAAATGTGGCGATGGTCTTGGCGAAACCAGCGGGACTAAATCCCCGAACATTGGCTGAAGCGATTGTCGTCAAATTGAGCAAGGCTGCCGATGTGAAGTCGCTCTCAATTGCGGGTCCGGGTTTTATCAATGCGACGCTGAATGCTGAAGTGTGGCCGCGTGTGTTGGGTGCGGTGCTTGAACAGAAACAGGATTTTGGACGTTCAACTTTTGGCAAAGGACTGAAAGTGAATGTTGAATATGTGTCAGCCAACCCTACGGGGCCTTTGCATGTGGGGCATTGCCGTGGTGCTGTGTTTGGCGACGCGCTCGCCTCTCTTCTACAAACCACCGGATTTGATGTGACCAAGGAATATTACATCAATGATTTTGGTTCGCAGGTTGATACTTTGGCGCGCTCAGCGCACTTACGTTATCTTGAAGCTTTGGGCGAGAACATTGGTGAAATTCCAGCCGGGTTATATCCTGGCGATTATCTGGTTCCGGTTGGCCAAGCGCTGGTCAAAGAATTTGGCGCGTCGCTGAAAGACAAGCCCGAGGCCGAATGGCTTGACCTTGTTCGTGCACGTGCCATTGCCATGATGATGGATTTGATCCGCGAAGATTTAGCCGCACTCAACATTCGTCAGGATGTTTTCTTTTCTGAAAAATCTTTGCACACGTCAGGTGCTGTTTCTAGTGTCGTGTCTTACCTTGAAGAGAAGGGCAGTATTTTCAAAGGCCGCCTTGAAAAGCCAAAAGGTGAAGTGCCGGAAGACTGGGAAGATCGTGAACAGACCTTGTTCCGCTCAACCGCTTATGGCGATGATGTGGATCGACCTCTGAAAAAATCCGATGGCTCGTACACTTACTTTGCCTCAGACGTTGCCTATTCAAAGAACAAGATTGATCGCGGTTTTGGCGAATTGGTTTATGTGTTGGGCGCTGACCATGGCGGTTATGTGAAACGGCTTGAAGCTGTTGCTGCGTCACTGGCCGGAAATCAAAAGGTCGATGTCATCGTGCGGCTGTGTCAGCTTGTGAAGCTGTTCCGCAATGGCGAACCTGTGCGCATGTCGAAGCGGGCAGGTGAGTTTGTAACCTTGCGGGATGTCGTCGATGAAGTTGGCGCAGACGTGGTGCGCTTCATGATGTTGATGCGGAAGAACGAAGCGCCGCTGGAATTTGATTTTGCCAAGGTCACGGAACAGTCAAAAGACAATCCTGTGTTCTATGTTCAATACGCCCATGCCCGGATTTGTTCGGTGTTGCGGAAGGCTGAAGAGCAGGGAATCACTGGTGATAATGTTGACTTGGCTGATTTTCATCAGCTAACGGATGAATCGGAAATAGGGTTAATACGTAAAATTGCAGCTTTCCCACGCCTTCTTGAAGCCGCTGCTGCAGCCCATGAGCCGCACAGAATATCGTTTTATATCCATGAGTTAGCGTCTGAATTTCACGCCTTGTGGAACAAAGGCAAAGAAGCGCCGCAATTGCGCTTCATTGTTGAAGGCGATGCAAGGCTGACAAAGACCCGTCTCGCTTTCTTGAGCACAATCCGGTATTGTATTGCCAACGGGTTAGGGATTCTCGGCTTGAAGCCTGTCGAGGATATGTGATGGGGCACAAGGGATAAATGGACCAAGACAACTCCAAGGGTCAGGACAAACGCAACTGGCGTGAACGTCTCGGCATTGGCGCACAGGGTGGAAAAGAACTGCCAAAGATCTCCGACGATTTCCGCAAGGAAGCGCCGCCGGTTGCAGCGCGACCTGTGGCATCTGCCGCGCGCCCTGCACCAAGGCCTGCTGTTGCAGGTGTTAAACCTGCGCCAATGGCACCGCGTGCGCCAACACCTATGGTGTCTCGCGCGAACCCTAAAGTTATTTCACCTGCCGCACCAGTCTCACCCGAAAAGCTGGCTGAACGTTTGCGTTCGCAGCGCGAAGCTTCGACGAAGCTTGCTGAGCAACGCGTGCAAGTGGCAAAGCAAAGGGCGGAGGCGCAACAAGCGCCTGCGGCTTTCGCTCCAGTGCCACAAGCGGCCCCGCCAGTTTCGGGCGCCAAGCCGAAGTTTACTTTTGCAGAAGAGGCACCAGCGGCAAAACCAGCAGCCCCAGTGCAGGCTCGTCCTACAGTGCCAGTTCCGCCACCTGTAGCACCGCAACTTGCCCCACCGCGCCCACCATTGGGTGCGCAGCAGGCTCCGAATGGCTTTACGCAGCGTCCAGCTCCTCCTGCTTATCAACCTCCGCCTGCGCCTAATTATCAACCATCAGGATTTGGCAACCAGCCTTTCCAGCCAAACTATTCGCAACAGCCAGTGCCGCCCTATCGACCCATTGACCCGAACACGGGTTATGCGCCGCAACCTGGTTATGCGCCGCCGCCACAGCAACGTGGATTTGGTGTCCCTCCACAACAAAGTGGCTTTACGCCGCCAACGGGAGGTCCGCGCCTCAATGTGCCGCAACGCACAAGCACCGGCTTAAATCCGAACTTTGCGCCTCCACCAGCGGGCTTTAACGCTGGGCCTCGTTTGAGCCCTCACGCCTCAACGGGCACCGTTGCCACCTGTTGGACAAGAAAATGAATACGAAGACGAGTATTACGATGAGCCGCCCGCACCACGCGGTGCGCGCCCAACCAGCAATGATTATCAGCAAGCCTATCGTGAAGCAGAATATGGCTATGAAGACGAAGCACCTCGTTCGAAAGCTCCTTGGATTTTAGCTGGTATTGTTTTGGCGACCATGCTGATGGCCGGGCTTGGTGTTTGGCTTTACCAAAGCTCGATCAAGCCGTTGATGACGGGACAAGGTAGTACGCAAGAAGTACCAGCTGTGGCGGCCCCAGAAAATCCAGCGAAAGTGCAGGCTGAGCAACCTGATGCTGCTCAACAGCAGCCCGCCGTTGCAACCCCAACAAAAAAGCAAATCTACGATCGCATTGTCGGTGATCAAGAAATTCTGGGTGGAGATGTTGCGCCGCCTGCTGAAGTGCCTGCTGCAATTCCAGAACCTACAACAAATGAGGCTGCTCCGCCGCAGCCATCAGGAGGTGCGGGCGAAGATGCAGCGCCGTTGCCAATTCCGCCGCCGCCCGGTGGGGCGGGGGACCAGCAAGGGTCACTTGAGCCAAATTCTGAAAAGCAATCAGTTGAAAACATAACTCCTGCCGCCGGCGAAAGCTTGGCGGCAGTTGCCGCTCCGGGTGATGTTGAAGGTGATCCGGTTGCAACGGCTTCCGCTGCTGCGCCGCCAGCTCCAGGGGAAATTACGCCACCTGCTTCATCTACTGCTGCAGAAGAAATTGTAGATGCGGCACCTGTTGTCGTTGAAAAGAAAAAGCCCGTTGTTGCAGTGAAAAAGAAAATTGAAGCTGCCAAGCCGAAACAAGTGGCTGAAAAATCACTCGGTTCCAAGCCTGTCGTGTTGGTTGCGCCGTCTAAAAAGGTGAAAGTTGCCACTTCAAAACCAATCGCTGATAGTGACGCGATTGGCTCTGAAGTGGCTGCAAATGATGGTGGCATTTATAGTGGTGAAGGAATTGCGACACCGGAACAAAATGTGCCGGTCGTCACTGCTTCCCAGCCAAAAAAGAAGAAAACACTCGCTGACTTGTTTAAGGGCGAAGACGCTGGACCAGCTGAACAGCAGATCGCAGACGTCGCACCACCTGTTGCTGCTAAGCCCATTGTTGCGGCAAAGCCGAAAGTTGTTGAAGCACCGGCCCAAGTTGCGAGTGGGGCAGGTGGCTTTGTTGTGCAACTCGCCTCGTTCCGGTCCAAAGCGGAAGCGACAACCGAATTTTCTCGCCTCAAGGCCAAGCACAGCGGTACTTTGGGCCGTTTTTCTCCGATTATATCTGAAGCTACAGTTGGCGGTGCAACGCGCTATCGTTTGAGCGTGGGAAGCATGGAAAGCCAAGCACAGGCTAATGCAGTCTGCTCTTCACTTTTTGCCGGTGGCGAACGTGATTGCCTTGTAAAAAGACGTTAAGCATCCAATTTAACAAAAAATAACTTTGTGATGAATAGGATTGCAACTTTGATTCCCGTTTCTGCTATGGGATGAAATCAGAGATTGAGGATTTTATAATATGCAACGGCAAATCAAAGCATACATCAGTGGCTGCGCAGGGACCGAACTCACGGCTAGCGAAAAAGAATTGTTTCGAAAACAGCAGCCTTGGGGCTTGATCTTGTTCCAGCGTAATTGCGCTTCGACTGCGCAATTGGCGGCTTTAACAGCCGATTTTCGTGATACCGTTGGCCGCAAAGATGCGCCAGTGATGATTGACCAAGAGGGTGGTCGCGTTCAGCGCATGAAGCCTGAAGCGAACACTGAATGGCGTAAATACCCACCGGCCGCACGTTTTGGTGAAATGTATGCCAAATGTCCGTTACATGCTTTGCGCGTTGCCCGTAATGTTGGCCGCCTGATGGCTGCTGACTTGGAAGCAGCAGGGATAACTGTGAATTGTCTGCCTGTTTTAGATGTACCTCAACCTAGGGCGCACGCCGTTATCAGTGATCGTGCCTATGATTCGTCACCCGAAATTATTCTCACCTTGGCGCGGGCACATGTTGCAGGCTTTCTGGATGGTGGGGTTTTACCCGTCATGAAGCATATTCCAGGCCATGGCCGTGCAACGGTGGACAGCCATAAGGAATTGCCAAGGGTGTCTGCCAATCGTGCTGAACTTGAAGCGCTGGACTTCCGCACATTTGCTGCCTTTGCCGATTGCCCAATGGCCATGAGCGCCCATGTTGTTTTCGAAGCAATTGATAAAAACAATCCGGCCACACTTTCTAAAATCGTTATTCGTGATGTCATACGTAAACAGCTTGGCTACAACGGCTTGTTGATGACGGATGATCTATCAATGAAAGCGCTGAGCGGAAGTTTTGCAGAAAAGACGGCGGCTGCTCTTAATGCTGGTTGCGATGTGGTTCTGCATTGCAATGGCGTCATTGAAGAAATGGAACAAGTTGCTGAAGCGGCAATTCCACTCGCTGGAAAAGCAATGGTACGGGCAAAAGCGGCTTTGAAACATCGTCGCAAGCCCCAGCGCTTTGATACCAAGGTTGCGTTGAAAGACTGGGAAACTGTAATGGAAGCGGCCTTTGCCTGAAGCCTTAACAGGCTTGGGGAAAACCCGCATTTTCTGACAAAAGGTTGTGCATTGGGCGTTGGAAACGGCTAACTTCCGACCATGTCTGACAATGTACCAGATTCAAATAATTCGTGGCCGGATGGAGAGTCCGACCCGCGCCGTATTGATGCGGTTGAAGTTGACGATGAGGCGCTCATTATCGACGTGGAGGGCTTTGAAGGCCCACTTGATTTGCTTCTCGACTTGGCGCGGACTCATAAAATTGATCTATCGCGCATTTCAATCCTTGCGCTCGCTGATCAATATATCGCCTATGTTGAACGTGCGCGTTCGATGCGGTTGGAGTTGGCGGCTGATTATTTGGTGATGGCGGCGTGGCTGACCTATTTGAAGTCGCGCTTGATTATACCGCAAGCGCCAAAAGAAGGCGAAGTTGAACCGCTCGACATGGCAGCTCGCTTGGCGTTTCGTTTGCAACGTTTGCAAGCCATGCGGGATGCCGCTGAAAAGCTTATGAACGGTCCGCAGTTGGGGCGTGATGTGTTTGAGCGCGGCGCACCTGAGCCTTTGGTCATCGAAACGCAAAAAGAATATGGCGATACATTGCTGGATTTGTTGAAGGCCTATGCTTCGCGCCGCCAGCGCAAAATGGTGCATCAGATTTATACGGTGAAGAAACAGCAAGTTTGGTCGATTAAGGAAGCCCGCGAAACTTTGGAGCGGTTGCTGGGTGCCATGGATGAGTGGGGCACATTTGATCGGTGGCTTGAAAAGTATTTTTCAACACCGGAAACGCGACGCTCCGTACGCGCTTCGAGTTTTACTGCCAGTCTTGAGCTTGCTCGTGAGGGCGTGATTGAAATTCGTCAAGACCAGGCATTCCAACCGATATTTTTACGCCGACGCAACTCGGCTGCATGACACGTTAAGGACCAAAACCTATGCAATCCCAGGCCAAACTGGATACCATGATGGATGAAACGACTGACTTGAACGACGACGTTGTTTTGCAAGAAGGCGGTGAAGCTGCCGTTGTGACCATGCATCCGCAGATGGACCGTGACCAGCATTTACGCATTGTAGAAGCCATGTTGTTTGCTGCCACTGAGCCTGTGAGCTTGGCGAAGCTATCTGAATTCCTACCGTCGGGCGTTGATGCACTTTCAATTATTGAAGACCTGCAGGCCAACTATGCAAACCGGGGTGTAAACCTTGTGCAGGTGGCAGGTGACTATATGTTGCGCACCTCAGCTGATGTCGCTTTCGTTCTGAAGCGCGAAACAGTGCAACAAAAGAAGTTGACCAAGGCAGGCCTCGAAACGCTATCGATTGTTGCATATCATCAACCCGTCACGCGAGCTGAGATTGAAGACATTCGTGGTGTAGCAATTTCAAAAGGTACCTTGGATACGCTATTGGATATTGGTTGGGTGCGCATGCGTGGCCGCCGCAAGACGCCGGGCCGCCCCGTGACTTATGGAACGACAGATGGGTTCCTGCGCCATTTCGGCCTCAACGAAATTACGGATTTGCCGGGCTTGCATGAATTGAAAGCCGCCGGATTATTGGAAGGCAATTTGCCGCCCGGCTTTGATATGCCGCTGCCCAAAATGTCGGATGATCTGACCGATGACGAAGACCCGCTGGATGGTACAGAAGTGGTGCAGCCATTGGACATGCATTTACCGGAAGAAGAAGTGGTTGCGAGCTTGGAGCAGGGTGAATTACCTGTTGAAACGCCAACTGAAGACTGATCTGTTTACCTTACCTGTTCAGCTTAACAGATGAATACCGAGCGTTTACCATAGGTTACGCTGGCCTTTTCGCGCCCGAATAGTTATAACTTTATTCATATTCAAGGGCACTCGGCAGCACCGATAAAAAACCGAGATCCCAACTCCAACGGAGGGGCGGCTTTTCTCCAGAATATTCGCCGTCCCCTCCTAGAGCATCGGATGGTCAATTGACCGTCCAAAAGATGCTCTAGCACTTTAAATCCGGAGCAACTTACGCTTCGCAAATGTTTCCATTTGCTTGCACGTTGCTCTGGCACCTTTCAGGGCAGCTTGCCCATTGAAATGGCCCAAGGTTTCAGGCCCGCCGCATCACCTGATCCATGGGTCTCGCCGGTCCGGACGCGAATCGAGTGGCCTCCTCGTTAGCAATTATGTCCGGGCCGGCACTTTATTAAGCCGCACACCACAAAAGAAAAGCGCCGACAAAGCGGCGCTTGAACTTACCAACAGAAGTTGGAACCAATTACTTAATCTTGGTTTCCTTGAATTCCACGTGCTTACGCACAACGGGATCATACTTCTTCATCGAGAACTTTTCCGTCTTGGTGCGGGAGTTCTTTTTGGTCACATAAAAGAAACCAGTGTCTGCCGTTGATTGCAGCTTAATCTTGATAACGTTGCCTTTGGCCATAATAGTCTCCGAACTCGAATTTGAACGCGATAGAGCCTATGGCGGCGCGAAAGTCAAGGACCAAGGGCCTCGGTCTTTTCGCTTTCGGCGGCAAAGCCGTGCATGCGCAAAGCCCATTGAATTCCCACGGTTGCGCCCTTTGCCCGTGGCAGAAGCCAGAGTGTAAGAATGAGGGTGAGGGGAACCCAAGTTGCGAAGTGTATCCAGAGGTCTGGACGCCAGAGTTTTTCGACGACCAACATGAGCGGCACCACGATGTGGCCAACTGCGAAGATGGTAAAATAGGGCGGTGCATCATCAGCCCGTTGGTGGTGCAGGTCTTCTTTGCAATGCGGGCAAGTGGGCGTGATTCCCAAATAGGAGGAAAATAGTTTCCCTTTGCCACAAGCTGGGCAATGTTTGGCGAGGCCGCGGAGAAGAGCCGATGTCCAACTTCGATTTATCATACCGTGATTTGCGCCACTCGTGGACGCAAAGACGATATGGTGCGGAGCCGCAGCGGCAACCTGCCGCAATTATTTTTTCCGGCTTTTGAATTTGCGAAACGCAGGCTTGGCCATGCGTTTGGGTTTTTCGCCGGGTTTGCCATCAGACATGATTTCAAACCGCATGCCGCCACGTACAGGCGTTACTTCCATCAATCGCACCTCAACTTCATCACCCAACTGAAAAGTCTCGCCAGTGGCGCTGCCGATGAGCGCATGGCGGGACGGATCGAAGGCGTAGTAGTCTTTGCCAAGTGACGATGCGGGCACGAAGCCATCGGCACCCGTATCGTGCAGCACGACGAATAGCCCAGCGGATACAACACCACTGATGCGACCTTTGAAGCGGGCACCCAAATGATCGGCCAGGTGTGATGCGATCATGCGGTCAATGGTTTCGCGTTCGGCCAACATTGAGCGGCGCTCTGCGGCAGAAATTTTTTCGGCCGTATCTTCCAATTGGCTAATGTCTTGCGATGATAATCCATCGTCGCCAAGTTTGAGAGCTGTAATCAAGGCGCGATGCACAATCAAATCGGCATAGCGGCGAATGGGTGATGTGAAATGAGCGTAATTGGCCAACGACAGTCCAAAGTGGCCTTCATTGGTGGGGCGATAATTGGCTTGAGCTTGTGAGCGTAGCACGACTTCATGCACCACGCGGTGTTGGGGCGTGTCTTTGGCGGCGCGCAGGATTTGGTTGAAGTGCTGCGACCGCACGACTTGGCCCAAAGAAAAGGGGATGTTGGTTGTGCGCAAGAATTCCTGCAAAGCGCGAAGCTTTTCAGTCGATGGTTCTTCATGCACGCGGAAGAGAAGCGGGGTACGTTTCTTGTTGAGTTGTTCTGCGGCGGCCACATTGGCCTGGATCATGAATTCTTCGACCAAACGATGGGCATCCAGCCGCTCAGGAGAAACGACTTTGGACACATGGCCTTGTGCATCCAATACGATTTTACGTTCCGGCAGGTCCAAGTCCAAGGGACCACGTTTGTCGCGTGCCTTCGACAGTGCCGCATAGGCGGCCCAGAGCGGGCGTAGGACAGTCGTCAGCAGCTCATGTGGCAAACGACCATCGATGGCGGCTTGGGCCTGCTCATAAGCAAGCCCTGCGATTACGCGCATGACTACGCGAGAGAAATGGTGAGACTTTTTATGTCCGTCGGCATCAATGGTGATGAAGCATGCGAGAGCAGGGCGGTCTTCGCCCTCTTTTAACGAGCATAGATCATTTGATATGCGTTCGGGCAACATGGGCACGACGCGGTCTGGGAAGTATGTTGAATTACCACGCTTTTTTGCTTCGCGGTCGAGTGCTGAATCGGGGCGCACATAGGCTGCCACATCGGCGATGGCGACGATGATTTTGAACCCGCCGGGATTACTTACATCATCGTCGGGTGTTGCCCAGATCGCATCATCATGGTCGCGGGCATCAGCAGGGTCGATGGTGATCAATGGGATGTGGCGCAGGTCTTCGCGGCCTTCGAGCTTGAAGTTTTGCAGGTGTTTGACGTCGTCTAAAACGGACTGCGGAAACTGGTCCGGTATGCCATAGGTATGAATGGCAATCAGTGAAGTATTGCGCGGGTCATCGGCTGAGCCCAAGCGTTCACGCACACGGGCTTGCGGAAGGCCACGACCTTTTTGGCGGGTGATTTCAGCGAGAACCAATTCGCCGTCTTTCGCACTGCCCTCGTCACCTTTTTGCACCACAAAATCATCACGGTCTTTTTTGCCCGATGGGATAATTCGGCCGGCACCGCCTGTCGTATTGCGGAATATGCCGACGACACGGGTAGCATCTTTGGATAGGCTACGAAGTACGCGCGCTTGATAGGTGAAGGGGCCTGAGCCGGTGTAGGCTTCAAGTTTAGCAAGCAGCCGTTCGCCCATACCCGGAGCGGTTTTACCCTCAGCAAGGACAGGCAGTTTTGGCGGCGGGCCTGAGCGGCCTTCATTCCATATCAATGGTTGGGCGATTACATCGCCGTCAGCGTCAATTTCTGTGACTTCAATTTCAAGGATCGGCGGCAGGCCGTTTGATGTCGACTTATGTTTGCGCTCTGGCCCTAAGGTTTTGAGCATCGCTTTAAGTGCCAGCTTGCTTGCACCTTTCACGCCGAAGGCGCGACCAATATCACGCTTGCCGACATGACCAGGTGAGTTTGCGATAAACGCCCGCACATCTGCTTCGCTGGGCAAAGTCAGCGAGGCAGCTTTGAGTTTGCGCTTGGCTCTAGGCGGCTTTGACGGTTTTTTTGGCACTCTTGGCCTTTGTTGCTTTTTTGGCTGGAGCTTTCTTGGCGGGCGCTTTTTTAACGGCTTTTTTGGCTGCCTTCTTAGCAGGTGCTTTTTTGGCTTTTGGCTTTTTTCCACCGCCAGCAGCAGCGCGTTCGGCAATCAAAACCAAAGCTTCTTCGAGCGTTATAGTTTCTGGTGTCTTATCTTTTGGGATCGTGGCGTTGATCTTGTCATGTTTTACATAGGCACCGTATTTGCCGCCAAAAACTTGCACTTTGCCGCCTTCAGGATGTTCACCCAATTCGCGCAAAGCACCGGGAGTGCGGCGATTTGATGGACCCTTTGCACGTTTTTCTGCCAACAAATCAACAGCGCGGTTAATACCGATTGTGAATACTTCGTCTGCTGATTCAACATTCACATAAGTTCCGTCATGCAGAATGTACGGTCCAAAGCGACCAAAGTTTGCAACGATTGGTGTTTGTGTTTCGGGATGAATACCTACTTCGCGCGGCAATGAAAGCAAGCGCATGGCATGTTCAAAATCGATGTTTGTAGGATCAGTTCCGCGGGGAATTGAAGCACGCTTTGGCTTTTCACCTTCCAGTGGTTCTCCCAATTGCAGATATGGTCCAAAGCGGCCAATGCGGCGGGTGACGTTGGCTCCTGTTTCAGGATCCGTTCCCAATACAATGCCTTCCGCCGGAACTGCTTCTGCGGCACCTTCAGCGGGCGGGCTCATGGGGCGCGTAAATTTGCAAGTTGGATAGTTTGAACAGCCAACAAAAGAGCCGAATTTTCCGAGCTTCAAGGACAGTTGACCCTCATTGCATGAAGGGCACAGACGGGCTTCTTTTCCATCGGCACGCGGTGGGAAAATGTGGACGCCTAATACGTCGTTGAGCGCGTCGATGACTTCCGTAATCCGTAGGTCTTTTACATCACCAATAGCGGTGCTGAAGTCTTGCCAGAATTTGCGAAGTACGTCTTTCCACGCGATGTCGCCATTTGAAATGAGATCGAGCTGTTCTTCAAGATCGGCTGTGAAATCATATTCCACATAGCGCTTGAAAAAGTTTTCCATGAACACGGTGACAACGCGGCCCTTGTCTTCAGGGATCAGGCGCTTCTTGTCGATGCGGACGTAGCCTCGATCTTTTAACGTTGTGAGAATGCTGGCGTAAGTTGAAGGACGGCCGATGCCGAGTTCTTCAAGTTTCTTTGTCAGCGAAGATTCAGAATAACGTGGTGGCGGTTCGGTGAAATGCTGAACTGGCTTGATTTCGGTGACGCCAATTGAGTCACCACGCGCCATCGCCGGCAGGCGACGTGAGTCTTCATCTTCACCATCGTCGAGGTCTTCATTATAGACTTTGAGGAAGCCATCGAATTTGACCACAGAGCCGTTGGCACGGAAACTATAGCTCTTGCCGTCGCTGCCTTGGGCATCAATGTCTGCTGATGTGCGCTCTAGTTCCGCACTTTCCATTTGGCTAGCGATGGTGCGCTTCCAGATCAGTTCGTAAAGCGCCTGCTGATCTGCATCGAGGAACTTTTTAATCTTTTCAGGTTGACGCGAAATTTCGGTTGGGCGAATGGCTTCGTGAGCTTCTTGGGCGTTTTTGGCCTTGGTTGTGTATTTGCGTGGTACCGACGGCACATAGGGCTCGCCATAGATTTTCAGAATAGATGTGCGGGCAGCGGCAATGGCTTCCGGTGCCATGTCGGCACCGTCAGTTCGCATGTATGTGATGAGACCAACGGTTTCGCCGTCAATATCCACACCCTCATAAAGCTTCTGCGCAATCTGCATGGTGCGCGAGGATGAGAACCCAAGTTTGCGTGATGCTTCCTGTTGCAGCGTTGATGTGCGGAATGGTGGGAAGGGGTGGCGTTTGGCGGGTTTGCTTTCAACACTGCCAACTTTGAAAGGTTGACCTTTTATTGCGGCATGAATGGCGTTGGCTTGATCGGCATTGCCAATAGCCAGTTTTTCTAAGCGCTTTCCATCGATGCTGGCGAGATTGGCTTCAAATGCGGCCCCCATAGGCGTGGTAAACTTGCCATCAATCGACCAGTATTCCTGGTTTCGGAAGGCTTCAATTTCGAGTTCACGATCGCACACTAAGCGCAGCGCTACAGATTGTACGCGGCCTGCTGAACGCGCACCTGGCAATTTGCGCCACAGCACGGGAGAAATGGTAAAGCCCACAAGATAATCGAGGGCGCGACGGGCCATGTAGGCATCAACCAAGGCTGCATCGACGTCGCGTGGATGCTGCATCGCTTCAAGAATGGATTGTTTGGTAATCGCATTGAAGGCAACGCGCTGAATGGTTTTACCTTTCAGCGCTCCTTTTTTGCCCAGCACATCCATGAGGTGCCAAGAAATGGCTTCGCCTTCGCGATCAGGGTCGGTTGCGAGAACGAGACGATCAGTTGTTTTGAGGGCACTAACAATGTCAGCCACGCGCTTTGCGGATTTTGGGTCAATTTCCCAATCCATCGCAAAATCGTCATCTGGGCGAACCGATCCATCTTTCGCGGGCAAGTCACGGATGTGGCCGTAGGACGCAAGAACCGTAAAGTCTTTGCCCAAATACTTATTGATGGTTTTGGCCTTACCGGGCAATTCAACCACAACGACAGTCATTTACACAATCCTATCTGCAAAGTGCCTGCTGCGAAATTCTGCCAAACGGCACCAGCAAAGGCGCCCGCTCATAGGCGTAACCTTGGGGGATGGCAAGTTTGTATAAAATAGCCGTCGGAAATCAAATACCACGCAATACAACTATAAGATGGTGTACCAATTATAAAGCTCGTTTATCGTGCATTGAGTTATTACTGTTTGTTGAGTCTGGGGGATCGCGTCAAATAATGCAACTGTAGCGATAGTTTAGTTTAAAATCGCAATCATAAGTAAATCGAGGCAGAAATGGAACGGCAAACGGCGCTATATATAGCAGATATGATACTTGAACTCCGTAATTTGGCAAAAGGCGCGCAGATGACAACTCTGCAGGGCCTTTTAGAAATTAGTTATTACGAAGCTTATGGCGTCGCAAATCGCGTTGAAGTTCCTGATAATGAATTGGAACGATTGCAAGAAATTGGAACTGACGCGCGCCGCTATAATGCAGCTTAATTTATAGCGGTGTCTGTTGTTTGTGCCTTTTGCAAATAGGATTCCCGCCAGAAAATATAAAGCCCTGAAGCAACAATGAGTGCCGCGCCCAGCCAGACGTTCAAGCCCGGAAAATCTCCCCAAATAAAGTAGCCGAAAAGCGTAGCCCAGATCAGAGAGCTATAAGAAAACGGCGCTACGACCGATGCAGGAGCATTGCGAAAAGCCTGAATGATACAAAAATGACCGAGCATTCCGGCCAGTCCACTCGAAGAGAGCAACATCCAGCCATAGAAGTCGGGCATTTGCCAATGCCAAGGTAAGATCAAAGAGGTCGCAAGCGCGCCGAAGGCGGCAGTGAACAAAAGTGACGTACGGGGATCGTCGCCCCGAACTTTTCTGGTCACTATTTGGTAGCTGGCATTTGTAATTGCAGCAACCAGCAGAAACAACGCTCCGGGATTAATGCCATCAGATAGAGCCGTCCACGGCTGTACGACTATAACGGCCCCGGCAAAGCCAAGAGCCACACTTGTCGAGCGGCGTAAACCGACATGTTCACCCAGTACGAATACTGAAAGGACCGTGGTGACAATAGGCGTCAGAAACATGATCGTCGTAGCTGTTACCAAGGGCACAAACATAATGCCTGCGTTAAACAAGCCTGTCGTCAGCATCAGCAGAATGGATCTGAACAATTGTTGAGTGGGTGCGTTACTTTTCACCAATTGGGTCAGGTTCTGGCCACACCAAAATGCAGCAAAAACAGTTGCAAAGAAAAAACGCCCCCAAGTCACTTGAACAAGTGAGTAGCGCTCGAGTCCAAGTTTCATCAATGCATCAAGTGTGATGAAACATATCATTGTTGCGAGCATCCAAAAGATGCCGCGTGTTCTATTTTCGATGAGCATTGCTATTGGGATGTCTCAACTTGTCCGCCAAGTTCATCGTCAATATGAACACGAATGATTTCCTCAAAGTTATTTTCAGCTTTGAATCCGAGTGAGCGTGCACGCGCCGCATCGAAGTTTTGGGGCCAACCTGCTACAATGCCCATGATTGTATCGTCTGGAACATGCTTGACTAGCGCCACTGCCCTAGCGCCCGCTACACGTTCGAGCGCTTCAAGTTGTTCTGCAACTGTGCAAGAAAGGCCGGGCAGGGTGAGACTGCGACGTTGCTCAAGTTTTGAGCCACCCATTTCTGCGGCCTGAATAAGAAAGCCGATTGCTGCGCGCGGCGATGCGTGCCAGTGGCGCACGTTAGTTGGGACAGGAAGAATAGCTTCTTTGCCGACAAGGGGTTCTCTAATAATATTAGAAAAAAAACCGGATGCTGCTTTATTCGGTGCGCCGGGTCGGACGCAGACAGTTGGCATTCTCAACGCAATTCCGTCCAAGAAACCTCTGCGCGAGTAATCGCTTAACAGCAATTCGCAAATAGCTTTTTGCGTTCCATAGCTGGTGAGAGGGGCTGTCAAGAACTCATCGCCAATTGCTTCTGGGAATGGAGAGCCGAATACTGCAATTGAAGATGTGAAAATTACGCGGGGGCAATATCCACCACTTTGCTTCCGAATAGCCTCAAGCAGATTGCGCGTGCCGTCAAGATTGATGGCATAACCTTTTTCGAAATTTGCCTCAGCTTCACCGGAAACGACTGCTGCTAGATGAAAAATTAGATCAGGGCGAGTGGAAATCAATTTTTCTGCTTCTCCAGTTACGGATAGATCGCCTAGAAAAGTTTCCACTTGGAATGGTGCATTGAATGGCGGGGGTGGGCTGAGTACAATATCATGTCGAATTAGGTGTTCAATTTTCAACTTTTTGCTGTTTTTCGCTAACGCTTCAATGAGCTTACGCCCCAACATTCCAGCAGCACCAATAACGAGAACTTTCATCAAACAACTCCATCGAATTTGATCAACCTACATGCGATTGAGAAGTCGACCAAGACCGCTTCTAGCGCTTACAGCTCCTCACGAGACGCATAGTTTAATTGGTTGAATCTCACATAGATTTAATTCGGCAAGAATCAGTGAATTAAAAATCCGGTCACTTCTTGTGCTTTGTCCAGAGTTAAAATCCTTTTAAATCAATAACTTGAAAATGAATTCGGAGTTTTTTCTGTTTGTGCTATTCCTTGGGGTGGGGAATCAAGGGCAGGGTGCAAACGGCAAAGCAAACGACTACATGATGCAAAATGCGGCAGAGTGATCTGATTCAACTATCGCGTGCTTGTTTCAAGTGGACTTGTTTTGAACCGAATACCCGTTAGGTGGAAAAGTGGAAGAACATAATCAAGCACATCCAGCTGATACACTGGCGAACGCGCTCGATCGTGCAAATGGTTTGTTGGGCACGCTTGGACAGCTGTTCGACCCAACTACGGACACTTTTTCAGGTGGAAATGCGTTTATTGCTCATGCGATGATCACAGCTTCGACACTTATCGCTGATGCTCGCATTGCATTGGAAGATCTGCACTATAGCTGTGATTTGACACTGCTTGATATGTCCAGTGAAAATGACAGTGTTATTGAAATGAATTTTCAAAAATCCGATGGCCCTCCAAGTTCGTCGAATCAACCAGATGTCAGCTTTGTTGAAATTGAAACCCAAGATGCTGAAGTTGTTGAGAAGGCGGACGAACAAGAGTTTGTTGCCAAAACCTATTTGGAATTGCTGCGTAAATTAACTGCGGCTGAAATTTTCGCAGCAGAACAACAAGCGTTGTCTATGCCCGGAACGTCACGCGAATTGTTGCCTTTGTTGCAGAGCCTGCGCGAAGATATTGAGAAAATTCACAAGGTCGCTTGAGGCATAGTGGCAAATGGCGGAGGGGGTGTCCGCTCACCTTTGGTTTTTTAATGTTCGCAAAAATCCGTTTATGATTAAAATAAGCCCCGTAATACGGGCTTTTTTGTTATTCGGTCGTCCGCCGACGTAAGCTGGGAGTTGCTGCAATTCACGAATTCTGATAGGGCACGCAGTAGGGCAGAGAATTTAGATTGTCAGGAGCAGGACAGGATGGCCGGGAAGCTAAATGCGAGGAAGGTTGAGACCTTGACACAGTCGGGACGGCACTCTGACGGTGGAAATCTGTACCTATCTATTAATGAGAGCGGCGGGAAGCGCTGGACGTTCCTATTTACTTGGCAAGGCAAGAAGCGCGAGATGGGGCTGGGCAGTGCTACGCCGGGACAAGTCAGCCTGAAGGTTGCTCGCGACAAAGCTCAGGCAGCACGGTCGTTGTTGAGCGACGGCCTAGACCCGCTTGCAGACCGTGAAGCCAAGGCCAGAGCTGCAGTGGTCATTCCATCATTTGGTCAATTCGTTGATGAGTATGTAGCCGACCACAAATCGAAGTTCCGAAACGCCAAGCATATTGCTCAATGGGAAATGACCATGGGCGACGCCTACTGCAAATCTCTGCGAGGCAGGCCGATCAACACCATCGACACTGAAGCCGTTCTCAAGGTGTTGCAACCAATTTGGCAGACGGTGCCAGAGACTGCAGCCCGCATCAGAGGGCGGCTGGAGAATGTCTTAGACGCTGCCAAGGCGCGGGGCTTGTTTCAGGGCGACAATCCAGCTCGGTGGAAGGGGCATCTCAAATCCATTCTGCCAGCGCGACAGAAGCTCACCCGTGGGCATCACGCAGCATTGCCGTATGATGACCTGCCTGCGTTTATGGCTGAGCTTCGAACCAAGCAATCGCTGGCTGCATTGGCGCTGGAAGTGACCGTACTGTGTGCAACCCGTTCCGGCGAAACGCTAGGTGCAACGTGGAGTGAGTTTGATCTGGTGAAAGGTGTGTGGTCTATCCCAGCAAGCCGCATGAAGGCCGGGCACGAACACCGCGTTCCCTTGTCAGCTGGGGCGCTGGCAATCTTGAGTGAGCTGCACGGGGCACGACCAACGCATAACGAGCATGTCTTCTTCGGCAACGGTCGTGGCAAGTCATTGTCGAACATGGCGATGACGGCAGTGTTGCGGCGCATGCAACGTACAGACATTACGGTTCATGGGTTTCGTTCGACCTTCCGCGACTGGGCGAGTGAACAAACGTCGTTCTCCCACGAAACATGCGAACATGCGCTGGCTCACCGCATCAGCGACAAGGCCGAAGCTGCCTACCGTCGCGGTGATCAATTCGAGAAGCGCCGGGCACTGATGGAAGCGTGGGCTGCATACTGCGAGCCTGCTGCAGCTGGTAACGTTATCTCGATTGGAAGACGAGCATGGGTCTATTAGCGGGGCTGTTCGAGAAACTGCCGAACGGTCACATTGACGAAGCCGCATTGACTGAAATTTCTGACAAATACAAATTGTCCGCCGAATTCAGGCAACGCGTCAAAAATGAGTTGGTGCTACTGAATGGTATGCATCGCGGGGACAGATCTAAGCTGCCAAAGGATGCTGCTTCCAGCTCGGTTAAGCACATGCAGAAATTGGATGTGTTGTTGAAGAAGCTGAACATCCTACTAGAAGCCAAGGAACACACCAGCGCCATTTATTCTGCGTCACGGGCGGTCTTTGGCGACAACCACGCACCAGAAGCAGGCGGCAAGGTCACCGAGATGTTCAAGCAGCTGCAGAGCGACGCCGCAGAAATGCGAACCAAGGGTTACTTCGCTCTGCAGGCCGCCGATTTGCCACAAGACCACACACCGTGGACCACTTATCGTTCAGATTTAATCGGTTTTCGATTGCCCGCACTGTACGCGGAGGTCACTGGCAAGAAGCTCGGCGGCTCAAAGCTGGGGGACCAAGCGCAGAACGCCACAGGTTTTGCCTTTGTGAACCTCTGCCTGCGGGCGATGGGTCTGGTTGAGGTCTCACCAGAGACAATAAAGTCGCACAAAGACGCAAAAAGAAAAGCGCAGCCAAAACTCGGGTGAGTGCTGCTCAAAAATAGTTGAACTCTCACCCCGTCACAGCAGTCATGAATCCTGTCATATTTCTGCGCACGTCAACATGCAGAGGTAAAGTCCAATGACATCTATTTCGCTCCCATCCCAATTCTCAGGCCGCATCGCACTTTCAATCGACGAGACTGCAGGAATACTCGGCATGTGTCGGGTGGCAATCTATGGCTTGATCAACGGCGGCAAATTGCCAGCCTTCAAGGTTGGTCGCCGCACGCTTATCCGCGTTGACCACGTCCTCTCGCTTGTGGGGGTATGAAGCATTTGTTTGTGTGGTCCACACACCCACCCGGCAGCGGCGACAGTATCGGGGGTTGAGGCCTCATAACTCTCGTAGCAAATCGCAAGATGCAGTGGTCTAAACCGCTCCGAAATACAATTGGTGAGCTCCTTCCACAACGCACTGCCGAAATCTTTAAATTTACGAGCATTGCATCTATATTAGGATTACGTTCTGCGAACTTTCATTTCACACCACTGCAGTATGGCGTGTTTTTGATCGTTTCGGTGGGCACCAGCGCTGGCATCAAGGTCACTTTAGTACCGCACCCAGCAGCCAGCTCGCGTCGCAGAAGTTGAGATTATTCAGCACCCACTCGGCCAGTGGGTAGCGTTTGCGCAAGGCGAATGCGTGCTGGGACCTCAACACATTTCATCACCATCACAATCAAACGCAGCATGGCTGCAGAGTAGAGAATTACTATGGGTAGATCATTACAGGTTCAGAACCTGCCGGGAGTTAAACTCCTCAATTATAACGTGGCTCAGGCCGCAGCAGCGCTGGGGGTGGGCAAAGCCACCATCCACGCTCTGGTAGCTGGGGGCAGGCTCCCCGTGATCCGCATCGGTGGCAGGCTGCTGTTTCCCATCGCGGCGCTGGAGGCGATGACATCCCCGCGTGCTGCGGCCACCCCGCAGGTGAAGATTGCGGCAAATGTTGGTGCAGCAACCAAGAAGAAGTTGGCTCGCGATTTAGCGAAGCAGGGCCAAGCAGCCACGAGCAAATAATAAAAAAGGCCGGAGTACGAAACCCCGGCCAGTAACCATTTTGTTCAACAATTTCGAAAGAAAGCAAGTTGGGCAACCCACCAAAGGTAAAATCCAACCATGAATAAACCTAGCACTTCTCCGTCGAAAAGTCAAGATAAAAATCACTTAATAGGCAAAAATTGGTATCACGACATCGGTCAGAAACTCATCGAAGGCGGATGGCGCATCGTGCCGATAGCGCCTGACGAAAAGTACCCCGCAAAGTTCGAGAAGCGAAAAGACGAGGTTATGTGGAGGCCGCTGTTTGACTGGCAAAATTCAAATCACTTGCCACACATCTACGAGCATGCTGGGCCGTCCGGTATTGGCATCATCTGCGGCGAGGTTGTGGGTATCGACATCGACATTCTTGACGCCAAGACGGCGTCCACGGTTCTTGGTATTGCCAACCATGTGCTGGGTCGTTCTGAGTTTTTAAGGTACGGCCAAAAGCCAAAGGCCATGATTTTGTATCGGACAAATGAGCCGTTCACCAAAATGAAAATTGGTAGTGGCGACTGTGCTGTCGAAATTTTGGGAGATGGTCAACAGCTCGTAGCATTTAACTCAAGGGGTGAAGGCAAGCCGCCGTATGAGTGGGCGTTGGGAGGGTTCTCACCTGAGAACGAAAGCACGAAAGAGCTTATCACGGTTACGCGGGAGCAGGTGATTGAATTTCTTGATCTTGTGCGCAAGGAACTCCCGGCTAAGTTTCCAAATGCCGCCGTCACCGATTTTAAATCTCAATACGATCTTCTCGACGGCGACCGTGTGCGCGGTGACATTGAAGCTCTCACTGCAGCGATGCAGTACATTCCAAATATCAACTTGCACTGGGATCAGTTCAACCGCTGGGGTATGATGATCTGAGCGGCAACAGGCGGCTCGGAGGAGGGCTTTGAACTGTTTGACAGTTGGTCGCGCACTTCCGCGAAGTACGAATATCGCACAACACGAGAGCGTTGGGAGACGCTGCATCGCTCGCCACCAACAAGCATCTCAGGTGCGGCAGGTATCTACGCCGAAGCCAAGGCAAACGGCTGGACTGGCGAACACGTCTACCCAAGCAAGGCGCATCTCTTGCCGTTGATTGAAGCCTACAAAGACAGAGGCATATTCGGCCCGCGACAGGCACCACCCCAGATCGTCCCAGAGCTTACGCGGACGGTCCCAGCAGCGCCAATGGCGCATCCGTTACCATTCTTCACTACAACCCCCAGCAGCCGCCATACGTGCCGCCAGAGGCGTCGCCTACGCCTAGCGCCACACCAGTGGTATCTGCAACACCGTTCCGTGAATTTGGCTTTGCTGAGACCGATGCAGCTGCCTATCCAGTTGAGGCGCTAGGAGAAATATTGGGGAGCGCAGTTCGCAGCATCGTAGCAACTACCCAGTGCGCCCCGGAACTTGCAGCGCAGTCGGTATTGGGTGCGGCGTCTCTGGTGACAGCGCGACACTACTCTGTGGCCCACCCGCTCGTCGCAATTCGTGGTGGGGGCCAGAAGTCGGTGCCACTGGCATTGTTTATGATGTCGGTCGCCTCGTCCGGTGAGCGAAAATCGACGGTTCAAAACATAGTTTACGAAAGTATTCACGACTACGGCAGGGGGGTGTTGAGACCTGCTCACGCAGGTGGCTTCATGCCCGTACCCAGAGCCGAGCGCCCCAAACTCATAATTACCAGCGGAACTAGTCAGGCGATGTTTGGGATGATGCAAAAATCAGAAGCTGTTCTCGGCTTTTTGAATGCGGAGGGCGGCAACATTCTTGGCGGTCACTCTTTCAAAGATGCTGACAAGGCTCGGTCATCAGGGTTTCTGATCGACCTTTGGGACGGAAGCACAGTCGAGGACAATACGCGCACGAATGGCCTTCACATAATCGAGGATCAACTGCTGACCTTGGACATTGGCATTCAGCCTTTGTTGGCGAGAAGCTGGTTGGATGATCCGCTGATGCGGAGTAACGGCCTCCTGAACCGCATGCTTATTGTCAGCCCCAAGCCTAGGGCTGGAAGCCGCACAATCTTGCTGTCCGAGGAGGTTGATCGCTCGTTGGCCGATGGCGCAGACCCTTTCCAACTGCGAATGAAAGAGCTGCTGCTTATACCTATTCCGATGAAGCCAAATTCGGACGGTGGCAGGGGATTTAGAAATCCTTCAACCTTGTCACTCAGCGAGGAGGCAAAACTGCTCGTCAAGCAATTCGCTCAGGAATGCGAGGGCAAGCTGGCCCCCGGTGCGGAGTGGGAGGAATGGGGAGGGTACGCCACACGCCTTCCAGAGCAAGCCTTGCGGATTGCTGGCGTCCTTGCTGCATTTGAGGTGCAAGCTTTGCCATCGCAACCAAACGAACTCGCACCATTTACCATTTCTGAGGAGGTCACACGGCGAGCTATCGAGCTGGCAAAATATTACATCGAAGAGTTTATCCGCATAGTGGCGAATGCCGTGAACTCCGAGATAGACAAAAAGGCTGCAGCACTTGCGGCGTGGCTCTGCGGCAATGGTTTTGTGTCTATGAAGGCGTTACATGATCACGGACCCGGGCGCTGGACACGAGAGAAACAAGGACGCGAAAGGGTTCTCCGGCACCTCGCCGCTCACGGCTGGGTCGTCGAGGAAACTCGTCGGGAACACAGGCACAATGTGCGTTACGTCACTCTGACTGAGGCTGCGGTTTTACACCTAACTTCGGAAACAAACGAGCGAGCGGCAGCATAGCCGCACCACTACAGCAGCGGGTGTATTTCACCTAGTTATCCAGATCATCTCTGGGTGGCTTTTGCTGCACCAAGCACAGCTAGCAAACTATGTTGGAATAAATCTCGCCAACGATATGTCAGTTAAGGGGTGTGGTGTGTGTAGTAGTGGTAGTTAGTAGTGGTAACATCTTTACCAAAGACACCAGAGACACGAGAGACACCAGAGACACCGATCTCCGAAAGACGCCAGATTAAATGGTGGCCAACCGAAACAGCTGGATTGCGAATTTCAAAGACTTAGCATGCATTTTTGGCGGGGATACCGCGGTCTCTGGTGACTTTGGTGACCTTCGTTATCTTGGCCCCATTGGTCGTAGGGTATTGTCCTCAGTGCCGTAGTTACTATCCGCGCAAACTACCATTACGGAATGTGAACCTGTTTTGCTTGAGTTAAAATACCCTAGTAATTTGTCTGTTGTAAGTTCATCTCACTCAACTGCTGAGTAAGCGCCGAAGCCGATCTCACCGCCTTCATTGCCTATTTCTGCCACTGCATGTACTCAGTCCTTTGGCAAGATCAGACAGGCCGCTCTCAAGCATGATGACCTTGCCCCTGATGTGGTGACCTATGAGCAAATGGGTTCGGTGTTCGGAAAGCTGATCCGCAAATTTGCAGAGCTATCGAACGAGGTCAGTTCAGGGAAGAAGGTCACTTGCAAAAGCGTTTCGGTTCTTGCGGACGACTAGGTTAGTACCCGACTTCAGATGCCCAGCAATTCTCTACAACTATCCTCTGTCAAACTGCGTCGTTTCATGTGAGTGACATAAACGTCGCTATCAGTCTTCAGGCGATAGCCATTCTTTCCCCCGATTGCCTGCTCAAACGACATCACACAAATGATGCGGTTATCAAAAGTAGCATTTCCGCCGTCGCTTCGCCCTCCGAGCGGAGTGGAGAAAAGCCAAGTAATTGGCGACAGGAGTTTACAGTCATATTGCTACGTTTTGCTTCTTTTACCATTGTAGTGAATACATCATTATATTCCCAGTTCAACTTGTCTGTGGCGAGAGCAGCTCTGCACACATATTCACTAGCAACACCCTCAATATTTTGTATGCTTTCACCAATAAACAGTAAAGAAGCTACGATCTACTTTTGTTTGTGAGTAATAAAATCGCTACAATCACTCTCTCTAAGTTGACGTCAGATATCTTCTTCTACAAATCGGAAGCAACTGTGCACGCCTTCTCCCAATTAACATATTTCAAGTCCAGAGCAAATATACACACAAATTCATCAGTTAGTATTTTAGAGATTGAGAGAGCTTCAACGAATTCGTTTATAAATGAGACAGCAAAAGCAGCAAATCCAGTTCAATCTTCTTTTTTTCAACTTCAGTCTAAGTCAGTTTGAAGCTGTTTCTACAGTCCTCTATTATATAGTTGCGCCGTTAAACCTCAGTCACAAATTCCAAATACCTAAACCTCCTATCCCAATCAGCTCTGTAGACATCCAGAGCTTAGTGGCATAATTCCTTATGATTTATCGCCCTAAAGTGATCAGATTGCTTCTTGCTTATAGAGTCAGAAAGAAAAATTTCAAAGTCAGACACATCTACTTCAACTGAAGAGAATTCTTACAAATCACCTTTGTAAAGTTATAATTCACCCCTGAGAGCCATATTTACAACTTCCTTATATACATCTCACTCATTTTAATTTGTGACGTCATCTATCTCAACATCACATACAAAACAGAATTAACACTCATCTCAAACTTCAGTACCTTAGTAAACAACAACACAAATACTATTAAGATAATCTTATCTTTTTACACTTGCAAGAATAAACAACGCAAACTCTGACTGTATTCTTTCTAGCTTGTCTACATTTGAAAATAGATAGCTCTAGCGAAACAGTTATCTCTGCTTAGTTCACACACCTCCTTATCACTATCTCACTTTTATCTATTTTATAATACGTCTATACATCTTCGATATTTTACAACTCTGATCCATCAGTTTTATTGTTGATTTCTACTGAAAAGAGAACACTCTCATCTAACTAAACAACAATCTTTTCCTCAGTTCCATACTCTAAAGATAATCTCACAAAAAAAACAACTTCCTACCCGTAAAAGTCTTATTAACTATCAAAAGTTACCTGAAACTAAGTGCCAACCTATCATGTTTGTTAACAACACAGATTCAATAGCTTTCACCATTTCTTCAGCAGCAGCTTTTGAAACGCCTCGTTCAATCAACTCTCGGTTGTGGTTGAGTCCTCGGCCATCTTGCAATATTCATCGAGCGGTTCAGTCTAAACCGTCTTTAAAATACGGTGATATTTTCTCTCTCAGATTAGACAGCTTCAATTTCAATATCAAGTACAGCGGTATCAAAAAATCGCTATAAAGCAATTCATTTTCAGTGATTTCAGTATAAACTCTATTACCAGCTATTGAGCGCTCTAACAGTACATTCTTTTGATCAGAAACCTACACACTAGAGTAGTAAATCTTACCTCTCTGTTTAAAGAAGACACCTGATCAAATTCACTATAGATAAATTCATTGTCATCTTCAATTTGATCTTAAACTATTTTTTTCTCAGAAAATAATACTTCATTTTCACCTACAATACTATCACTAATATACTTACTATTAACATTAAACTTCTTAACCTCTTACACAACAACAACAACAATCTCAACTTAAATTAATATATCCTTTTATCTCTAAGCATTCATTCCTAAAACATAACTCAAACTCATCAACACTATCAGAATAATAATCTCTAAACCAACCCAATTTCTAGAGCTATAGATACTCTTTTTCTTGATAGAAAACATCTGCGAAGATATCTCTTTAGCTTTCTATTATCTCTTTTAGCTAGTAGCAACTTACCAAGATTTCCAAGTTAACCCCATTGCGAATAGCGGCATTGAACGCACATGCCTCTTCCAGCTCTCCCTCTAGGAGGAGAGACTTACACAATCTTTGAACATCTAAATTGCTACTAAAATAACTTACAAGAATCACGTTTCTAAAGTAGCAACAGAAACAAGAAGATCAAACTCTATCACAGTAGAACACATACATCCCTAAATATCTTAGACAATTTGTTAAACAGCTTATACAACTGTTTGTTAACTTGATCAACTAGAATATTTAGAGCCACTAGCGTTCATCACTCTTCAATGTCAATCATAAAGTCATACTCGTAGACAGTATTACCTGTAATAACATCATTTTCCAATCTACCAATCTAAACCAAGAAGTGATAATCTTAATCAAATCAACTTCCCCTATCATATAATTTCTCATATACCTCTCCTACTTCTAAGAAACTCTATTATTTTTCCATCTATACTACTATCACATCTATATGATAGCTCTTAACCAATCAACAATAAACAATCTTTATAAACTTCACCGTTACGTCCATAAATATCCCTAACAAAGTAATAATCTTTGTAATCAATCATCTCATATTTATCTCAATAAACAGCTATACCTACAAACCCATATACAGCTCAAAACCTAAATTGTAATATATCTATATAATAAACATAAAATAATATGATACGTTGTCGAAACTTTAGTCAACGCGTTGAAGTATGTTCATGATGGCACGTTCCAATCTCTCTGGAAATCTGGTTCTGTTGACTTTTCTTGCTCAATTAAGTTTTGGGCGGACACTTTTGGCGGCAGACGAACAGTTTTTCTCGGGCTATATTCCTACGACCACTGAAGAGCAGGCAGCTTTTCCCATTACAACCCGCTATCGTGCATTTCTCCCTGCCGCCATGGATCTCCGAAGGCATTTACCTGCTCCGAGAGATCAAAAAAACCTCAACTCATGTGTAGGTTGGGCAGTAGGATATGCTGCCAGAGCCTATTATGTCGGTAAAGTTGAACAGGAGAATATCAGTAAGAAGACAAATATTCCTAGCCCCGCGTATATTTATCACGCAATCAGAGACAGCAAAGCGTGTGAAGTTGGCTCCAAGATCGTGGATCGGTTAAGACTTCTCTAGGAAAAGGGAAGTCTTTCGCTGGCTGCGCTACCCTACTCGACATCTTGCAAGTCTCTGAAACAAGAACAATTCTCGAAGGCGTCAGCATTCAAAATTGATTACTGGCAGAGCATCAATTACTAAGTAATCGATGATGTGAAGAGACAATTGTCTCGCGGCAACCCAGTGATTTTTGGTATGTGGTAGGCAAGCAGTTCTAAAATCTCCGTGGTGCAAGGGTATATGGAGGCGAAAAGAAGCGTGAAGGTGGTCACGCCATGACTGCAATCTGTTATGATGACGGTAAACAAGCTCTTCTTGTCATAATTCTTGTAGTAAAGCATGAGCAACGTCGGTTACCGCTGTCTCTCTTATGAAGCGTTTATTCGCAGCACAAACTAAGCCTATGTTATGTTAGTGCTGAGCAAACTACCACAGGTCACCCCCAATATCGATATATCTCTTTCTGAACTCTATGATCACGACGAACCGGAAGATGACTTTGTTCCTACGACGAGTGAGCCAAAGTTCACTGAAGTTCCTCCCAAACCAAAGCTGAAACCCTAGATGCCAAATGTCAAGATCTAGCCTTTCCAACGAATGTCCCTGAGGTTAACCCAATTTCGGCTGCCAGCTGTTCCAAGATTGCGACTCACCAAAAGTCCAATGTTACACATATTATAGGTTTTGTCGGCACTAGCGAAGCAATGGAAAAAGTGAGGCAGTCATACCAAGGGCAGCAATACGATATTCAAGTTTATTTGCGACCTTGGCCTCAGTGTGAGGTTCTAACGACCTTGGAGAGAGCTTTAAAAGTGGATGATAAGCCAGTGATATCGATTGCTGGAGGGAAGTATGAATTTCAGGAAAGTGAGGTTATCTTTGTGGAAATTGCAATACTAAAATGGTCGTCTTATTTATATATAAGTTATATTCAGTTCTATGTATCGGTGGTGCATATGCAACAACCTCACAATCAAAAATTCGCGCCAATTTTGTCACGGACATTTATTAAATTTGTATACTAAATGTAAGGTCAGCCACGCTTTGTAGTTTCAAAATCGTTCTGTCGCTAGATGATTGTTGCTATCTCTTCTGCAAGCCCACTTTTTGACGAGCCATTGCCACATCGGCAAACTGAACGTGAATATCTTTCGGTCTTGCGCAAGGCTTTGATTTTCAAGTCTGACCCAAGTCTTCCGGATCGGTTGGTGGCCGCCTATTTCTATGGCATCGAAACACAGGAGTTATTGAAATGAGAAAACAGATTTGCGTCTCTGCAGTTGCTTTAATGCTCTTGGGTCTTGAAGCCGTTGGTGTACAGTCACAGAACACCAGCGCCGAAGACATGATACAACAGTTACTACCAAAACCACTTACTCGCAGTTACGACCCCAAGCGAGGCATCAAGGTTGAAGGAGAACAACAACAAGATGAACGGCCGACTGTAAACTTGTATGTGAATTTCGACTATGACTCGGCAGACTTGAAACAAGATGGAATTATTGTCCTTGATGAACTAGCGACCGCACTTGGTGATGACCGACTTACTCGGTTTGAGTTCCTCATCGGCGGTCACACCGATGCAGCAGGAAGTGAAGCATACAATCAGGACTTATCCGAAAGGCGTGCCAAGGCCGTGTTGGAATTTCTTCGCACGCGAAATACAATCTATTCAAATCGGTTGATCGTGACGGGTTTTGGCGAGAGCCGCCCGCTTGAACCAAACTCTCCTCTGGATGGAATCAACAGACGCGTTCAAATCACGAATGTTTCGATCCCTGATCAGTAACTACGGTGACAGTAACTTCACTGCGCCGAATAAACGCCGACTATGGGTTTAGATAAAACTTCGTAAGTAGGCCTGTTGTAATCCAAGGGTTTTGTTGTTTTCTAGTTGTCTCAATGACCTCGTAGCGGACTTCAGCCATTATGTCTTCAATCAATCGACCCTTTTCAGGAAGATACTTGAGAAGGGCCTTGCTAAAGAGACTATGCTCATCTGTGCCATCGGAAGCAGTTTGGCCAAACGATGTTGCGAACCCATAGAGAAGGCTCGATGAGGTAATCGTTGGCTCTGCGAGACCTTCAGTCACTGATTGAACCGTTAGCCCGTCGTTACCTCCGACAAGGCTTCCTTTAAATGGGTTGTCTCGACACGCGTCAATTAAGACAACACCAAGCTTGCCATCCCTAGACATTTCACTTGCGATACTATCCAGAGTTAGTGACTCAGTTCTGAGGTCATCAGCACTACGCACTTCAGCGTCAACCGGCAAAAGAAAGTTCTAACCTCTCACTTGCACGGCATGGCCCGCAAAGAAAAACAAAGCTACGTCCGCAGTTTTAGCTTTGTCAGCGAAGTTCGAAGCAAACCCTTTTAGAGTTTTCTTATCGGCATCAAATCCTTCCAAACTTCGAATCCAAATTGACGTAGAGTGTTTGCTATCGCTCGAGCATCATTCACCGGATTGAGAAGGGCCCCACCGCGACGGTAGTTTGAGTTACCAATGACAAGTGCAACCCGGCGCTGGTTAGTGGTCAAAGCCGCCACTTTGTTCGCTGCTGCGGTCTCATTCAATACAAGTCCCATCTCTCGAATCTTTTTTTCCAGACCAAGATTTCTGAGTTCGGCCAAGGCGTATTGCAGAATCGAATCGACAACATCCTGTCCTGCCGTTTCTGTTACGCTGTTAATGGACTGATAGATTTTTGAGAGTTTTGCAGAATTATCTGACGTAATATCTTCTTGAATTATTTCAAGCGTGATGGCCGCCAGTCTTTTAAGGTCGGTTCTATTTTTCGCAAGCCGTTCTCGTGCCTTTGCAGCAGTTCTTTCAGCCCGACTGGAGAGAAAGTCCAAATAGTTTGGATCTGCCTCCACATACGACTGAAGCCGCTCCATACTTTGTTTGACCCTCGGCGAGTCTTGCTTTGCGAGCGTTTCCTTCAGATTCCTAGCAAGCTCTGATGCCTTGAGGGGGTCTTTGACGCTTTTTAAATCTCTTACAAACTCTGCAACTGTTTGCAGCAGGTCATTTGCCGCTGTAACCAAAGATAGTTCAACTGGATCGCGTGGCAGACTTAGCAACACCCTGCGTCGCCAATTTCAATTTTGCTTCTTCGCTTGATTTCCCTTAACGCATCACCTGAAGAGCTTGCCCACGATACGCGTGCACTATTCAGCGCCGCATCGCAAACGTAATGATCGCTTTTTGATTCAAAAGGATTAGGCTCCCTTTCGTATCCCATTGCGACTCTGCAATCACCTACCGACAAGTTCCTGCGCCTCGCGGCCTCTATGTAGATTTGGTAGCGAACTCCGTCATCCCACCGGCTTTTTGAGCTGCCCAACGCTGTCTGGCACAATGTACGATCCGTGGATTCTTCGATGCCTTTGATTCGCGCTTTGAGCCCCGCTACTTGAGAAGTTGTTCCCGCTCTAAAGTCGCAGCCATCTTCGCAGTCCTTTGCTGGCTTGAACAGTTTGAGCGCGGTTTCAGCATCCTCCAGGGCTTGCCTCAAACGTCCTTCACGCTCGTAGCTATAAGCTCTGTTGCTATAGGCCCAAGCATGATTCCTTTCTGCAGCGATTGCTTTGGTATACGCGACGGTTGCAAGATCATACTGTAAGCGACTGTCCCGCTCGATCCCAATTGTATTGTGAGCATATGCACGGTCAGCCTTGCTCAAATCAGCGGAGGCCAAAAGTGCTTCGCATGCGCGAATCTTGTAATCGCCTTTGCCTTCTTTGCTACACTGCTTCCAGTTCACAGCTTTGTCTGAAATTATATTATTCTCGGCAACAATTTTGCAGCTTTTCGATTTTTTCCTACAGGAAGACAATGCGCCCGAACATCCAACTTCCAAGGAACTTTGCTCATAGTTCCATGAGCACCAACTGTTGCCAACAACAAAGACTCCATAGCCGCCTAATCTCCTCCATTTCTGATAATCTTTGTTGCAACCTCCTGCGATGCTTTTTGGATTCTTTGCTTCGGCAGTATCCCGAAGTCCGAAAGAGACCAGCAAGGCCATCGTCATGGCCACTAGTATACCCAAAACACGGGACATTCGGACGATGCGCAATTCTGGCTGGAGATGATCAGTCATCAAATTTCAACAATCATGGTTATCTGAGCACAATATGTCGGAAAGTTTCTATATTGTGAAGCTAGCTTACATGTAGGTTTGTTGTTCTCACAGAAGTATTGAAACCCATTTCTATTTGTGCAAATTTTGTTGCAGTTCCTATGGAAGTTCAGGAATTTGACAGGAGCGAATTTCGCGGTGGAAGACAAGCTCGGCGGTCTAAAGCCCAACGATGGTACTGGCAGTAGGCGGCCCGCCAAACGCAGGGCACCATACGGTTTTCTTTTCCTAGTTTTGGTGGCGATTGCGACAGCCTCGGCTGTATTTTTGCCGCTGTCCCCAGAGAGTTCTATTAGAAACATTGATGATTTTTTTGTTAGAATTGGTGGATTCAGTTCTAGTGACAAAAGTGCTATACCAGAACTTCGAATTTCCGAACTTCCTGTCAGCATCCAAAGTTCGCCCAAGATAAAAATCCTGCTTGACCAACTCCGTGAAGAAAATTGCGATCAGGGAGCCATATTTCCATTGGCTGATCTTCTGAAAAATCAAGGACGAGCCCGTCAGGCTGCAGAGGCCCTCGAAAGCTTTTACGTAAGGTGTAAGGGTTCTGCTGAACTACTTGACAATGCCGTAGAGCTTCTGATGACATTGAGCGACTTCCAAAAAGCACATGAGCTAACGGGCACCTTGGTCAGGGATGATCCAGCCTACGCTAGATACCGTTATTTGAGAGGATGGGCCGCAGAAAAGCTTGGTCGATTAGACGAAAGCCTCTTAGATCATATTGCGGCACTAAATCTTCTAGGAGACCCACGCCAAGTTGCTGGGAGTGTTTTCTACGAAGTCGCAAGAGCGCACGCACGTATGGGGCAATATTGCGAAGCGATTACACCGATGCAGCAGTGGGTAAGTTATGATTTGGCTCGAGACACTTCCCAGACTAACACGATCATTAGGGAGTTTGCGGAGAAGGGAAAATGTGGGTCAAGTTACGCCATTGCCAAGAAGCGTTTCACTCTTGCAGTAACAGGCGACGTGATTATTGCGACGTTGAAATCAACAGCATTCCGGGTCGATTTATCATTGATACAGGTGCAAGTCTTGTTGTCATGAAGGAACAGTTTGCCCGAAAGGCCAACGTTGACTGGGACCCCAAGAACATTATTGAGGTGCTAACTGCAAATGGAAGAGCCAAGAACGTTCTCTCGAGCGCAAGGCAGGTTGTGCTTGGCTCGGCGGAAGCTAACAACGTTTCAATCAGCATTTCGCCAGATGACGGCTTGCCCGGAGATATCGATGGGCTTCTCGGAATGAGCTTTCTCGCCCGTTTTGAAGTCTCAATGACGCCAACCCAATTCGTAATAGATCGCGCAAAATAGGCCGTTCAACGTAAAGGCAACCATCTGAATAACAGGAAGCAACCAGTCCTGGCCGTCATCTGCTGCCAACGCCATCAAACGCACTGACCTGAGACCCGATTACGATCTGGGGTGTGCGGTAGCAGTTTCGAACCCTCTCTGGAGTTTAAGTAACAAAAAAGGCCATTCGAATTGACTTGCGGTACGACGACGCAGATTGGTCACAACATATAGGAAATGTTTCTATTGCTGACACCTTGATTGTGAGTAAGCAGTTGGGAGACGACGATGCCATTAATGCTTTTGGAAGTTCAAGTTATTTGGATGCAAGATATGACTTGCAAAAATCTAGAATAGATTTCAAGAATTCCATGAAGGCCTTAGATGCAGTTGCAATCGCATACGTTTTCTCTAAACCATAGGCATCATCCCGCCTGCCCAACCCGAAGCAAGTTATTAAACAGCAACCGCTGCCATGGACACTCTTTTCATGGCCGCATAACTTTAACCAACAAGCCTCCGGCTATCCCGGGGCGTTCAATATCCAAAAGGGGATTATTTAATGCAAAGGATTTTTATTGCTGTCGTTGCTGCAACCGGCCTGCTTTTTTCAATGACATTGACTACAGATGCATCGGGATATTGCCCAAGCAAGCCGAATGGAAAATGTCCGTCTGCTCGGAAAAACAAGCCTGACAGCAAAGATAACTACACCGCTGAGCAGAGAGCTGCGCTAAGAAAAAAATATAATCTTGCGTGCATGAAAGCATATCCGGGCTCTCGTCTTGAGCGGATTGATTATCGCAGTAACAAATATATCTGCACGTATTAGACTGAAAAAGACAATTATCTTGTCCCAACTATTTCAAGTAGCGTTGGAAATGACCTGTTGACCTAGACCCAGCAACTTAATTCATATTGAAATTAGCTCTGGCCTTAACTGCTCCGCGCCTAAACGCTGGATCAACTGAGGCCGGGGTTGCGTATTCAGAGCCTCGCCACAAGCGCGGTGTCAGCGATTCCGGCATTTGAAAGTGGAAGGCCAATTATGGCGGTCTTCTTCCGCTTGAGATGATGCGGTTGAAGTCGAGATACAAGCGCTCTATAGTGGACGATAGGCGCACGAACGCGACCTTCAAAATGTAGGTGATGATGGATGATTCATGATTGCGACACCGGGCAAAGCGGCCTTGTGATGTTCGTTATTTGTTCCTATATCTAAAATGAGTCAATACAGCTAGGCAGAAATAATCTGCTGCATGGAAAACAACGGCCAATGAGTAGGGCAATACGTTACCAAAACCACAGGCCCATACTGCGTAAGATTCCGGCAATGGGCATCAACCATAATAACAAACTCACCACCAGTGCCAGCGCTGTAAACACCTTGCCACGAAACGTTTGTGGCAAGGACTTGAAGCCGTGGGATTGGTTGTCGTTATCGGGCTGCATTTTATTGTTTAGTTGCATGTGGAATTAGAGTTCAATTTGCATTAACCGCAACACTTCAGGAGTGACCGTACCTGTCACCTTGAGCTGAAACTCCTGCTGAAAATGACTTATTGCTTCGCGTGTTTTCGGCCCCAAATTGCCGTTGATAGGCCCGTCAAAATAGCCGAATGCACTCAGAGACTGCTGCACTTCCGTTATGACGCGCTTAAACCGTAGTTCGCGCGGCGGTCTTACTGGAGCGATAGTCTGGCCTTCAAGCAGCGTGTTGCCTTCAAATGATGGCTGAGGCTGCCGTGGAGGAAGAGGAACCGAGGGAACTAGACGCGGTACATACCCAGCGCGGTGACAATGGGAACCGCCGCGCTTCCTATCATTATGGCATCCGCTTGAATCCAAGCCGCCGCCATGTGCTAGCGCTATTGTCGAAGCCAACTGAACAAGCGCCGCGAGTGATGTTGCGACCCAGAGCGTTTTTGTTTGCATGCTTTGTGCGCGCCTTTTTGGAAGCTTCTCCGACGCACGTTAAAGGCGAGCTTTCTTGTAAGTCAACCTTACCCACGCAATTGCAAAGGCGTTAAGTATCAATGAGTGAGCTGCGACCGTAAGACTTACACGCACAACATTTTAACGCATAACATAAGTCTAGTCAGTAGGGCAGGTGATAGGGCGCGTATTATTATGCAATTGACAAATCGTTTTACATCAGTATCTTAGTTTTCAATTATGGCGGAGGGGGTGGGATTCGAACCCACGGTACGCTTTCACGCACAACGGTTTTCAAGACCGTCGCAATCGACCACTCTGCCACCCCTCCGGTAATACAAGCGTCGAAGCGGCGCTATGCACCAGCGCAATGATTTGGTCAAGCATTTGTCAGTCGGCATAGGTTGGGTTTTCGCTCTTTAAAATAGCTTTCATTTCGGAAAAATGGGCATGGAACTGATCGCGATCCGCTTCCCATTCCTGCGCGGTTTTTTCAGCGACTGCGTGGGACATGACATGAAGGGGTTGCCCGGTTTGGTAAGCCAAAACCATATTGCAGCAAGCCTTCTCTAGGTAATAAGTGAGGTCAAAGGCCTCGGCAACAGTTGCGGCACAAACCAGAATGCCGTGGTTGCCCATCATCATAATGGATTTGTTGCCGAGCAATCGCGCCAAACGGTCGCCTTCTTCATCGGAATTTGCCATGCCGCCGTAATTCATATCCAAGGCGACACGATTGTAAAAACGCGCTGTATTTTGATCAATCGGCTTAATTTCGGGATCGGCCAAAGAAGCCAGCACAGTGGCGTATTTCGGGTGCAGATGGATGATGCATCGAGCGTGGGGCAGTGCCGCATGGAGCCTTCCGTGCAACGACCAAGCTGTAAGATCTGGTGCATCTGGCTTTTTCATGGCTTCTTTATCGTCAACATTCAGGTGCAACAAGTCTGAGGCCTTAATGCGCGAAAAATGTTTCCAACGCGGATTCATCAAGAAATTTTTTCCATCAGACGACGTTGCCAAACTGAAATGATTTGCGACCGCCTCGTTCCAATTGAACTTTGCGGACAACCGAAATGCCGCCGCAAGATCGACACGCAATTGCCATTCAGCTGAATCATTCTGGCGCGGGGTAAAGGTTTCAACGTTTGACATGATAATTTCTCCAATGCCTTTAAAGGCTAGATCGAACCAAACCGCCTTGCAATAAGGGCCTAAAACAGTGACTTGCTTCATTGCAATTATGACTGCATATAACGGCAACGTGGGGTAGTGAAATGTTTCTGAATATGTTGCGTCATTTGCTGGTTTTGGCAATGCTGGGCTTATGGAGTGCTTTTGCTTTTGCGCAAACTTCTGAGTTGGCAGGTTTGTCATTCATCAAACGCTTAAAATTGGCTAGAGCTGGTGATGATGTGGCCGCGCTTTCTGTTGCCGTTGACTATGAAAATGGTTCGAATGACGCTCGGAATGACCCAATCGAGGCCGCTAAATGGTATCGCCAATCGGCATTAGCTGGAAATATGGAAGCGCAATATTTGCTGGCTAAATTAATTGCCAAAGGTGCTCCTGGTTTAAAAATTGATGCCGCTGACGGAATTAAACTGCTTCAATCCGCTGCAGACAAAAATTTTGCACCGGCGCAAAATGAACTGGGTTTGCGCTATCAAAAGGGAATGGGTTTAACTGCGAGTGCTACTGAAGCCGCGAAATGGTATCAGAAGGCCTCTGATCTCAATCATGTTCCGGCCCATGTCAATTTAGGTCTTTTGCTCGTGAAGGGCGAAGGCATTGCTCAAGACTTTCCTCGCGCACTGAAACTTTTTGAAAAAGCCGCAGAGTCTGGCGATGGCTGGGGTCTTAACAATCTTGGCAGCATGTATGAAATGGGTTGGGGTGTTTCAAAAGACATCGAAAAGGCCAAACAATATTATGGGCAAGCGGCTGAAAAGGGTAACGCAATGGCACCCCTAAATTTGAGCAGACTGGGTGGACTTTAGTTCTTATTAACCACGTTTTCCAACTGAAGATTTACTGCAACGCGCGATAAAGACTCCTACCAAATGGGGTTATTGTGATGTTGCGTAAATTATCTTCGATTGCTTTTTTGACTGTTGCAGTCGCATTGGCAGGCTGTTCCTCCAAGCCATCAGTGACAAAATCACAAGCTTCTAAAAATCGCTTTGGCGAAAGCCTTGCAGGATTTGAAGGCAAGGGCAGTGCCTATTTCAAAGGGAAAGGTGCAGTGCCGCGTGGTGGTGGAAAATTCCACGTCGGTAAGCCTTATCAAGTTGCTGGCATGTGGTTTACGCCGAAAGCGCAGCCCGGATACGATCGTAAGGGTGCGTCGTCTTGGTATGGCGAAGCGTTCCACCGCCGCAAAACGTCGAACGGTGAATATTTCGACATGAACATGCTCACGGCAGCCCACCCGACTTTGCCACTGCCGAGCTATGCCAAGGTGACAAATCTGGCAAATGGTAAAACCATTGTTGTGCGCATCAACGATCGCGGTCCTTTTGTAGGAACGCGAATTATCGATTTGTCGAAGCGCTCGGCTGAAGTTTTGGATTTTAAACACAAAGGCAAAGCCAATGTGCGCGTTCAATGGATTGGCAATGCACCTTTGAATGATCAAGGTTCGCACTTGGCGATGATGAACCGCAAAGTGCAATCAGGTGCTTCAATGGGCACTTTGATTGCTGCGGCTGATGGGCCTGCACGTGGTGGAAATGATAAAGTTCAAGTTGCTTCGGCTGAAGTTGATGCCAGTTATCAGGAAGCGACTTTTGAACCTCCAAAGCGCATGAAAACAGAACGTGGCACTGCACAAATCATCCAAGTAGGTGCCTTTCGGAATTTGGACAGCGCAGAACAGGCAAGAGCTGCACTCTCTGCAATTGGGCCTGTGCAGGTCTTCGAATGGGAAAGTGCCAATGGTCCGCTTTACAAAGTGCAGATGGGACCGTTTTCAAGTTCAGTGGGGGCGGAAGAAGCTTTGTCAGCGGTTCAGGCCGAAGGCTATCATAAGGCATTGCTTGAAAGTACTCGTATCGAACAGGTTGCGCACAACTATTGATCTGTAGGTTTGCATTCGACGCCGTGCCCCTCTATTCTCTTGAGCATGGTTTTCCGAGTTTGGCTTTTCACCCTATTTTTCTTAATTACTCCTTTGACATTCGCGCAGGAGGCTGAGAACCAGCCACCTGCTTTTGAATCTCTTGCGCCCAATGCCATTCTTGTGGACGGCAAGACGGGTGAAGTATTTTACGAAAAAGCAGCCGATGTTCCCGTGCCTCCGGCCAGCATGAGTAAGCTCATGACGCAAGCCGTGGTGTTTGATTTGTTGAAAGCCGGAACTTTGACTGACGCTCAAGAAATCACCATCAGCGAAGATGCTTGGCGGCGGGGTGGATCACCTTCCGGCAGTTCGACGATGTATGCGGAGTTGAATTCGAAGATACCTGTGATTGATCTTTTGCGAGGGGCAATTATTCAATCCGCGAATGACGCCTGCATCGCATTGGCTGAAGGTGTAGCAGGGTCTGAATTGGCTTTTACAGAAATGATGCGCAAAAAAGCTGAAGCCTTGGGATTGAAAAACAGCGCATTTAAAAATGCCACCGGCCTGCCTGATGCTGGGCATTTTATGAGTGTGCGTGATCTTTCCCTATTGGCGCGGCATATCGTTTACGAGCATCCTGAACGCTATAAACTCTATGCCGAAGGCAAATTCACTTGGAACAAGATTGAGCAAGCCAACCGCAATCCGTTGTTGAAAGATTATGCGGGTGCTGAGGGAATGAAAACAGGTTTTACCAAGGAAGCGGGATATGGCCTCGTTGGTACGGTTCAGCGCGATGGCCGCAAATTGATTATGGTTGTTGCTGGATTAAAATCAGCCAATGAGCGAAAGTTAGAAGCGCAAAAGCTGCTGGACTGGGGCTTTCGACAGTTCAAAACAGCTGACGTATTTGAAAAAGATGAAGTCGTCGCCGAGGCCCGCGTGTGGGGTGGTGTTGAAAATTGGGTGGAACTGCGCACCGCGCAAGCCTTTCAAGTTGCGCTGACGCCGCAAGAACAAAAAACGGTGGAAATGAAGTTGAGTTATAACGGGCCGCTGTTGGCGCCTGTGAAGGCTGGTACTGAGGTGGGCTCAGCGCGAGTGATTGTGCGTGGGCGCACGGTGGCCGAGATTCCAGTAGTCACGGCTGGAGATGTTGCTGCCGTCGATTCCATGTTTGAGAAGGCCTTGGATAGTCTTTCAATTATGGTTTTTGGCGGTTGAATGAGCGGCCCATTTATCACCTTTGAAGGCGGGGAAGGTGCCGGCAAGTCCACGCAAATTAAGCGGCTGGCTGAATATTTCAAGGCGCAAGGCCGTGACGTTATATTGACGCGCGAACCGGGTGGAACGCCTGCTGCGGAAGATGTGCGCGGACTTTTGGTCAACGGAGAACCTGGTCGCTATTCATCAACCGCTGAAGCACTATTGAACTATGCAGCGAGGGACGATCATTTGCGTGGCGTCATTCGCCCCGCATTATCAGCGGGAAAGACAGTACTTGTGTGATCGCTTCATTGATTCAACGCGGGCCTATCAGTCGGTTGCTGGCGATTGTCCGTTGGCGCTGATTGAAGCGTTGGAGCGCGAAGTTGTTGGCGAGACGATGCCCAATTTAACGTTTATTTTTGATCTTGATCCGATGCTGGGTTTGGCGCGCGCGCAAAAGCGTGGTGCTGGAGTGGAAGATCGATATGAACGTAAAGGCTTGGCTTTCCATGCCGCTTTGCGAGGCGGCTTTTTAGAGATTGCCAATCAAGAACCACAACGTTGTGTTGTTTTAGACGCTTCGAATCCAGTTGAACAAGTTTGGGCGGATTTGTTGAAGGCCTTGAAAGAGCGCGGCCATGGCTAAGGATGAAGAACAAGAAGACCCCCGCGAAGTTCCCTGGCATCCTCGATTTGCTCCAGCAATCGTTGGCCATGACGCTGCGGCATTGGATTTCATAACTTCATTTAATTCTGGTCGTCCGCACCATGCGTGGTTGATTGCCGGACCATCGGGGATTGGTAAAGCGAGTTTTGCTTATGATCTTGCGCGGTTTGTTCTGTCGCAAAACCAGAACGAAGACCAAGTGCTACGTTGGGTTCACGCACGGGCACATCCTGATTTAACGGTGTTGGAGCGGTCGCTCAATGATGCCAAACCACGAAAATTGAAGGCCGAAATATCGGTTGATGATAGTCGAAAATTCATTGATTTTTTTGCGCGAACTTCAGGGAATGGTGGTTGGCGCGTCGGGATTGTCGATGCAGCAGACGATCTGAACACAGAATCTGCTAACGCACTTCTCAAATTGGTTGAGGAACCGCCATCTAAGACATTGATATTACTTGTGTGCCATGCACCGGGGAAGCTTTTGCGGACGTTGCGTTCTCGTTGCCGAAAAATGCCTTTGGAGGCACTTTCGGAACAACAGGCATCCGACGTTTTGCGCCAATTGCCGTTAAACCCTTTGCCTGATGCAGCGGCTCTTCAAACTGCTATCAGCATTTGCGGCGGTCGCCCCGGATTTGCCTTGCAACTGATGGGCAGCGAGGGCGCAAAAGCATTTCAAGCATTTGTATCTGCCAAACGCCTTGACGCTGCAACGCGCAATACGATTGGCCAACACTTTGCCACGCGAGCATTGGCGCAGCAGGATTTTGACGTGTTTATGGGGCTTTTTCTGGAGTGGCTTGCAGAGCGGGCGCATTCCTCCGCCAATCCATCATTGGCCGCGCTTTACAGTGACCTCGGCAAACAACAGAACATCGTTGGCGGCTATAATCTGGATCGGCGCACGGCAGTCATGGATATGCTGATGCAAGTCGATCAAGCCTTGAAGGCGGCGTGATTTCGGGGCATTACGCCCCCATGACAAAAGCACCTTATTTGATTACCACTGCAATTCCCTATGCCAATGGTGCCCCGCACATCGGACACGCCTACGAACGTATTGCGACTGATGTGATGGCGCGTTTCAAACGGCTTGATGGTCATGAGGTTTTGTTCGTAACCGGCATGGACGAACATGGCCAGAAAATGCAACAAACCGCTGCACGCGAGAAGTTGACCCCGCAAGGATTGGCCGACCGTACGGCAGCACAATTTGAAGCCATGGGTGAGCTTTTGAATGCGCGTGCGGATGATATTGTACGCACCACTTCTGAGCGGCACAAAGCATCTGTGACTGCAATCTGGAAACGTATGGAAGAGAAGGGGGATATTTATCTCTCGAAGTATGCCGGTTGGTATTCTGTACGTGACGAAGCCTACTATAACGAAGATGAAACCGAGGAGCGGGAAGGGCGCCGCTTTTCGATCAAGACCAGCACGCTTGTGGAGTGGGTTGAAGAAGAAAGTTATTTCTTTAAGCTTTCAGCCTACGCGCAGCCGCTCTTAGATTACTACAAGCAAAACCCAGATTTCATTGTGCCGGAACAATATCGCAATGAGATCATTTCCTTCGTTGAGCGCGGATTGCTCGACCTATCGGTTAGTCGCACAACATTCGACTGGGGTATTCCCGTACCCGGAGCGCCAAAGCATGTGATGTACGTGTGGGTGGACGCGTTGACGAATTACATTACCGCGACGGGCTTTCCAGATCGTGATGGCGCTTTGGCAAAGTTCTGGCCCGCAGCCGCGCATGTCATTGGCAAAGACATTACGCGTTTTCATGCGATTTATTGGCCGGCCTTTTTAATGTCCGCCAATTTGCCAATCCCAAAGCAAATTGTCGTGCACGGCTTCCTGTTCAACAGGGGCGAGAAAATGTCGAAGTCCGTTGGTAACATCGTATCGCCGAATGATTTGGTCGAGCGCTATGGTGTGGACCCTGTGCGCTATTACTTCATGCGCGAAGTGCCATATGGCCAAGACGGTAGTTATAGCCATGAGGCGATTATTGCCCGCATGAATGCGGAACTTGCCAATGACCTTGGCAATCTGGCGCAACGTTCGCTGTCGATGGTCAATAAAAACTGCAATGCCCAAGTGCCCGCTAAGGGAACTCTGAATGCAGAGGATGCTGAAATGCTGGCGGCGGCTGATGCGTTGATGGACGAGTGCCGGAAGCAACACGCAGACTATGCAATCAGCAAAGCCATGGACGCTATCTGGCGCGTGGTGGCAGATGCCAACCGTTATTTTGCAGGTCAGGCCCCTTGGGGTTTGAAGAAGACTGATCCTGCTCGCATGGAAACTGTTTTGTGGACGACGGCAGAAGTGCTGCGGATGGTGGGCATCCTTATTCAACCTTATGTGCCACAATCGGCTGAAAAATTGCTTGATCTGTTGGCTGTTGCAAACGACAAACGCAGCTTTGAGAGTTTCGGTGATCGTCTGGTGTCCGGCACCGCTTTGCCTGCACCAACGCCCGTGTTCCCGCGTTTTGTTGAAGAAGAAGCCAAACCCGTATGAGCCTAATTGTCGATAGCCATTGCCATTTGGACTATGACGGCTTGTACGAGAACATGCCCGATGTTTTAGCACGGGCCGAAACGGCGGGCGTCGGACTGGTTCTTTCGATTTCATCTCGCATTCGGAACTTCCCAAAAATACTCGGAATTGCTGAGGCTCATGACAAAGTGTTCTGCACCGTCGGTACACACCCGCACAATGCCCACGAAGAATTGGACATTCCCGTTGCTGAAATCGTTCGTCTGGCGCAGCATCCGCGTGTTGTTGGAATTGGTGAAGCGGGGCTTGATTATTTCTACGACAAGGCCCCACGCGAGGCTCAAATGCAGGGCTTCAAGAACCATATCGCGGCCGCTCGTGAAACAGGATTGCCTCTCGTCATTCACACTCGTGATGCCGAGGAAGACACGGCAAGGCTTTTGGAAGCTGAAATGGCACGAGGTCCATTCAAGGCTTTGCTGCATTGTTTCACCAGTCAGCAATGGCTTGCCGAGCGCGCGGTCGAGCTTGGGCTTTATGTTTCGTTTTCTGGAATTCTAACCTACAAGACAGCGCAGAATTTGCGCGACACTGCCAAGGTGTTGCCAGAAGATCGTATTCTGGTGGAAACGGATGCACCCTATTTGGCTCCTGTGCCGTTTCGGGGAAAGAGCAACGAACCTGCGTTTGTGGCCCATACTTTGAGTGTGTTGGCGGAAACACGGGGTGTTTCGCGTGACCATATGGCTCGTGCGACGTCGGCTAATTTTTTCCACTTGTTCAACAAGGTGCCAATGCCAGCGGCCTACAAGGTCGCTGCATGAGTTTGCGTGCCACCATTTTGGGGTGCGGGTCGTCCGGCGGTGTGCCTCGGGTTGGTGGAGACTGGGGTGATTGCGACCCAACCAATCCGAAGAACCGCCGCCGCCGTTGTTCGCTTTTGCTGCAACAGGGGCAGGGTGACGCTCTCACCAATGTGGTGATCGACACGTCTCCTGACATGCGCGAGCAAATGCTTTCAACTGACGTGAAGCACCTGGATGCAGTTTGGTACACCCACGAACATGCTGACCATACCCATGGCATTGACGAATTGCGCGGCTATTATCTGACGCAACGCAAGCGCATTCCAGTGTGGGCGGACGTGACCACAGCTGGCATGTTGATGACGCGATTTGCTTACTGCGTGGTGAAAGCACCGGGCAGTGATTACCCGCCAATTCTAGACTTGCATCCCATCACGCCGCAACACGCGGTGAAAGCTGACGGGGCAGGTGGAATGATCACTGCTATGCCGTTCCAAGTGCAACACGGCAACATAACGGCTTTGGGTTTTCGTATTGGCGGCTTGGCTTATACGCCGGATGTAAATGATATTCCGGAGAACAGCATCGAATTTTTATCAGGGCTTGATGTGTGGATTGTTGACGCCCTTCGCCCTAAGCCGCATTCCAGCCATTTCAGCTTGCCCGAAACACTGAATTGGATTGAGCGGCTTAAACCGAAGCGTGCTATCCTTACCAACATGCATATCGATCTCGATTACGCCACACTCAAAGCGCAGCTTCCACACCATGTGGAACCCGCATTTGATGGCATGTCCCTTTCTATTTAATTTTGGAGAATTCCATTTTGTTCAAACGCAAACTTTGTCTTTCGCTTGTTGCATCGTCAATGCTGGTGACGCCCGTGTTGGCGCAGACTTCGTGTTCGCCAGAAACCTTGAATGCAGCAATTGACAGTTTTGCAAGTTCGCCTTTCGGGGCTTTAGCATGGCGCAAATTGAACGGACTTGGTGTTCCCGACGGCGCAAGCGCCGAAGCGGCCAATCGCTATGAAAATGAACAGTCCTGGGGCAAAACGATTTCTGAAGTTGCATCAGGAAATGAAGCTTTGAGCAATCCGGGGTATGATTGTCGCATTGGATATCCGCATGAGGTTTTGCTGTCGCGCATTTCGACATTTGGCAAAACCAGTGACTATGTGAAGCAATGGCTTTTGGGCCAAGAGGCTGTTTTGAAAGCTTGCGGGGGTGACAAATCTGCCCAGTTGGTCGATGTCGCTCCGCCTGCAAATTTAAAACCTGCTGAACTGGAATTATTGAAGCAAGACCGCGCTTATCAAGCGGCGTCGATACAATTTTATGCCGCGCCTGCCGTGGCAATTCCTGCATTTAAGGCGATTGCAGCCTCCGCATCTCCACACAAAGCTGCTGCGCGCTACAACATTGCCAATTTATTGGCGAATGCCAAGAATGTGGTTGAGGCTCGGTCCGAAACCAAAGCTATTCTTGCAGACGCTTCGTTGTCGTCGGTTCATGATATTACGCGCGAATTGCAAGGCTATATTTCGAATATCGAAGACACCGCCGCAGGGTTGGACGGAGCTTGTTGATCAAACAGTTGCAACACTGAACCAGCCGATCTCTGCCTTAAATAATCCAAAGGCGCTGCGTGAATTTGACCGCGCTGCCTATGACATCGAATTTTCTGGTATCACCGCCAAGCAAGATGACTGGTGGGTGACCAACACACTTCCGGCTGACGCGACGATTTCGAAGGCCGTTGCCGACGCAGCACGCAAGCACCCCATGGCGTTGTGGATGATGGCTGGCCAGAGCGTGAACAAGCCCTATGGTTTGGCGCCTTGGGCTTTGGTTGGCGACAAATGGCAAGCTTGGTCGGCATCCTACATTGATCGGGCTCAAGCGTTGCAGTCGGCAGCTTTGCCAAATTTGCCAAAGTCACTTCTGGAAAGCCTCAAGGCCAAACCTGATGATGCCAGCCGAGGCGCTTTGTGGGCGCAAGCGCTGGACGCTTCAGCAAAAGCCGCAACAAGCTGTGGTGAAGCGCCAGAAACGGCTGCTGTTGTGACGCTGGCTTTGCATGCTTCACGTTTGTCAGCACAAGCCAATCGCTATGATGAGATCTATGCAAACTTACCAAAGCTGAAACTCGCGAATGGCGGAAGCTTATCGCAGGTCATCATCCCCAAATTGATGCAGCACGTGTTGGCGACAGGCAACGTGGAGGAGGGGCGTCGTTTGCGCGATGCTCTTATTAGCGATGGTATTCTCGGCAGTTTTGCGTCCAAAGAAATGAGTTGGCAACGCGAACCATATGCCCAGTTTATGGCTTGGGTAGCAGAGGACGAGGCCAAATTCCTTAAAGCCGTAGGCTTGATGCAGGAAAAACTTTCGCCAAGCCTTCTCAATTTGCTGCCGGCTGCGAAACTTCGTGCTTTGGGAGATGACTTGCAGTTCAGTGCAGAACAACGCGCATTGCTGAAGCGCGCTGCTTGGACCCGCAATTATGCCCGTGGCATGGCCAATAGCGACAAGACGACGGCCGATATGTTGGCTGCTAACCCAGAACTTGCTAAGGCACTCGATGCGGTAAAACAGGAATTCCCAAAACTGAAAGCCGACCGCGCGTTACTGTTAACCATATTGCGTAACCCGCGTTTTGGCATTCTCGTGAACTCACCAGATGGTTATGAGGCAATTGAAGCCAAGCGCGAGAATTTCAGCGCATTGGACAATTACGACGCTAATGACAAGAATTGGTGGTGTCCGCTGGAAGTTGATCGCCAACTCGGTGCTGTGCGCGCAGAATATGACGATGCAGCTTCGATGTCGGGTGTGCGTGATTACTATGCAAAGGCCCTGAGTGGGCTTCTAGAAGCGGATGCGGTTGCCAAGTATGATTTAGCGCGCGATGCAGCCATCAAGCAGAATCCCGTCACCAAGGCTGTGAATTGGAAGGAAGTTCAAAACCTCGCCAGAGCTCCGTCAGCGCCCAAGAAGCTGGCTGAGGCTGCCTTGCGGTGGGGCAAAGCCTCTAAAGGCGATGATGGTGCGCCTGAGGCTTTGGCGCTTGCTGTGCGTGCCACGCGTTATGGCTGCCGTTGGCATGGTTCGGTGAAAGCTTATTCAAAGCCAGCGCAGGAATTACTCAAGGCCAAATTTGCCACGACCACATGGGCGGCACAAACGCCATACTGGTTTGATTGCACGGACTTGCAATATGACGCTCAGTTCAACAAGGTGGCGAATTGCAAGCCGAGGGCGTGGCCAAAGCAAGCGCCACTGAAGTGAGATAATGGATGCGATTGGGCTGGCAAAGCATTGATGGGGGGAGAAATTTCGTTGCTCACCATCGGCTTTTGTCCGCACGTTTATATTCCATAATATATATTATGCGAACGACGGATTGATTATGCAGGACCCTACAAAAATGAATCCCCGTTCACTGGATACCCTCCGCGCAATCATGGCGGCGTTGCGTACACCTGTGTCCGGTTGCCCGTGGGATCTAGAACAAAACTTCGCGTCCATCGCACCTTACACGATTGAAGAAGCCTATGAGGTTGCTGACGCCATTCAAAGCGGCGACCGCAAACACTTGTGCGAAGAACTCGGCGACTTGTTGTTGCAGCCGATCTATCATTCACAGATGGCCGCTGAGGAAGGTTCGTTCACACTTGACGATGTAATTGAAGGCGTTGTCAATAAAATGATCCGTCGCCACCCTCATGTATTTGGTGATGATAAGGCGCGATCGGCTGGGGTTGCCAAGGGCTTTTGGGAAGCCAACAAGGCCAAAGAGCGTTCTGCCAAAGGCGAGCCCGCCACACGCGTATTGGATGGTGTACCCTTGGCCCTGCCCGGGTTAACGCGTGCTTTAAAGCTTCAAGCCAAAGCCGCCAAGGTGGGCTTTGATTGGCCCCATGTTGACCATGTCTATGATAAGCTTTCTGAAGAAATTATAGAGTTGAAAGAAGCTCCGGAAGATAAACGCGCAGAAGAACTCGGTGATTTGCTTTTTGTAATGGCAAACTTAGCTCGGCACTACGGCATTGATCCGGAAGCGGCCTTGCGTGGTGCCAATACAAAGTTTGAGCGGCGCTTCAAGTTCATCGAGGACGAATTGGAAAAGCGTGGCAAAGCCCCTGCTCAATCTGATCTAGCTGAAATGGACAATTTATGGGACGAGTCTAAAGCACAGGGCCTTTAGTCTTTTAACTTTTCAATTTTTTGAGCGCTTTGCCATAGGTGGTCTCTGCTTGCCCTGCGCGCTCAAGGCTCATGCGCAGGCGTAGTTTAATATTTCCACTTTTCATATCTCGACGCGCCAGCACTTCTGCCCGGTCATAAAACCAAGCGAGGCCTTTTCCGTCTTCGGGCTTTAACGTCACTTCATATTGGTCCGCCGTGCCGCCCAAACGGGTCTCTACGAGCGCCATGAGTGCGTTAATACCCGTGCCTTTGATGGCTGACACCAACACGCAATCTTCCCTGCGACTGGCAGCTGCTTCCATCGATGTGAATTCCAATGGTTCAAGCAGGTCTGCTTTGTTCCACACTTCAATCATGTGGTTGCGCTTGCCTTCGCCTAAACCAAGTTGCTCAAGCACATGCATTACGTCTTTAGCCTGGGCTTCGCTCTCCTCATGGCTCATATCACGCACATGCAGAACAACATCAGCTTCAAGCACTTCTTCCAATGTCGCGCGAAACGCTGCGATGAGTGATGTGGGCAAATCTGAGATGAAGCCTACGGTGTCAGACAGAATAATTTTACGACCATGGGGCAAGGATATGGTGCGCATGGTTGGGTCAAGAGTTGCAAACAGCATGTCCTTCGCCAGCACATTCGCGGATGTCAGCTTATTGAACAGTGTTGATTTTCCGGCGTTGGTGTAACCCACCAGTGCGATGACCGGATAGGGCACACGCGCCCTGCCCTTGCGATGCAGCGAACGCGTTTTAACCACGTCAGCCAATTGCCGTTCGATCTTCGAAATACGCTCTTGGATGAGTCGACGGTCAGCCTCGATTTGGCTTTCACCGGGACCGCCCAAGAAGCCGAAGCCACCGCGCTGGCGCTCCAAGTGGGTCCATGAGCGGACAAGACGGCTTTTTTGATATTGCAGATGGGCGAGTTCGACTTGCAACGTGCCTTCTTTGGTCGAAGCTCGTTCACCAAAGATTTCCAGAATGAGGCCTGTACGGTCGAGAACCTTGGCCCCCCATTCCTTTTCTAAGTTGCGCTGTTGGATAGGTGACAGCTGGGCGTTGACGATGACCAGTCCGGTCTCATGATCCTCGGCCAATTTCGCTATTTCAGCGACTTTGCCTGAACCGATCAGTGTAGCGGGACGGGGTGCTGCCAAGGGCACAATCATGCTGTGCTGAATTTTCAGACCAATGGCCTCGGTCAAGCCGATGGCTTCTGCCAAACGGCTTTCGGGCAAGCGATCTGCGATGTTGGTTGTGCTCCGCCCCTTGGGTTCAACATGAATGACCAGCGCACGTGTTTCATCCACTGTGGCATTGTCATCAACTTGACCTTGGAACGTCGATGCGGCTTTCTTGCGCCGTTTTATTTGTGAGGGAAGCCGCTCACGTTCTGAATCACTCAAGAGGTCGTACCCTCATCATCGAAAAGGCTGATAGGCCCACCTGGCATGATGGTTGAAATGGCATGTTTATAGACCAGTTGCGATACGCCATCACGGCGTAACAGCAAACAGAAATTATCAAACCACGTGATTATGCCCTGTAGTTTCACGCCATTCACCAGAAACACTGTAACAGGTAATTTGGTTTTCCGAACATGATTGAGGAATGTGTCTTGCAGGTTTTGTGGTTTTTCTTGTGCCATGGTGTTCACCTGGTCCTTATTGTTTTTGCCCCGTGGGCCTATAATCGTTCAGCTTGAAGCATAGCGCAAGCCCTACTCGCAGAGATTTCACTCTTCGTCTTTTGCATGCATTCCGATTGATTTGATTTTTCGGTGTAGCGCTGAGCGTTCCATACCGATAAATTGGGATGCCCGCGAAATATTTCCACCAAATCTTGAAAGCTGGGCGGCAATATAGTCGCGTTCAAAGGCCTCTCGCGCTTCCCGCAAAGGCAGCGCCAGCAAATGTTCACCACCAAATCCGTTGGCTGTATTGGCTGTTGTGGGTTCTGAAGGTAGCAATGCTGCGGTGATTTCCTCGCCCGATTCACCGGCGGCGAGAATCATTATGCGTTCGATCATGTTGCGAAGTTCGCGTACGTTGCCAGTCCAATTTCGGGTTTGCAAAACAGCGAGTGCATCACCAGCAAAGCGGCGCAGCGCCTGCCCCGACGACGAAGAATAGGTTTTCGCGAAGTGTTCGATGAGCTCTGGAATATCTTCGCGGCGTTCTGCGAGGCCAGGAACATGAACGGGCACCACACTGAGGCGATGATAGAGGTCTTCTCGGAATGCTTGATCAGCAATCATGCCTTGAAGATCTCGTGCAGTTGAAGACACGATGCGCACATCGACTTTGGTTTTTTTGCTGGCGCCTACACGTTGGAATGTTTGCTCAAGCAATACGCGCAACACTTTGCCCTGCGTTTCAAGCGGCATGTCGGCCACTTCATCCAAATAAAGTGTTCCGCCATGGGCTTCTTCCAAAGCGCCAACGCGGGGTGGCAAGTCTGGCCCATTGTCAACACCGAACAAACCTTCTTCCAAATGGTCGGCGTCCATCGTGGCTGCTGCCAATGTTACAAAAGGGCCATCAGCGCGGGATGACATGGCGTGAATGGTGCGTGCCACCAGTTCCTTGCCTGCCCCCATAGGACCAGTGACCAAAACGCGACTGTTCGACGGTGCTATTTTTTTGAGGAGCTGACGCAGGTTTCGAACTGGCAGTGAATTACCTACAAGTTCGGGTGCGAGGCCGGAGCGACCTTTGAGTTCATCATTTTCACGTTTGAGGCGGGAGTTTTCGAGCGCCCTGCCCACAACGAGCAATAGCCGATCGGCATTGAATGGTTTTTCGATGTAGTCATAAGCGCCGCGCCGAATGGCCGACACTGCAGTTTCTATGTTGCCGTGACCGGAAATGATGACGACTGGCAATTCAGGAATACGGTTCTTGATTTCCAACAGAAGATCGAGGCCGTCCATGCGTGAACCCTGCAGCCAAATATCAAGCACCACCAAGGACGGCCGCCGCTGGCTGAGTTCAGACAATGCCGCATCGGAATTGTGTGCGAGGCGTGTTTCAAAACCTTCATCTTGCAGAATTCCGGAAATCAATTCACGGATGTCAGCTTCATCATCAACAACAAGAATATCTGCGGCCATGGAATTAGGCTTCCTTTAATTCTGAATTTGAAACAGGTGCGAAGAAAAGCGTGACAACAGCCCCGCTAAAATCTTGCGCGTCGCGCAAGTCCAAACGACCGCCATGTTCTTCCATAATGCGCTTCACAATGGCAAGACCAAGGCCAGTGCCTTTTTCGCGCGTGGTCATATAGGGCTCGGCCAGGCGATGACGGTTTTCTTGCGGAAGACCGATGCCATTGTCAGATACGCTGACAAATGGTGCGCCGTCGGCGATACCGGATTCCACAATAATTTGACCGGGCGGCACTGGGTTATCCGCAAGACGGGTCTCAATGGATTCACGTGCATTTTTTACAAGATTTGTAATTGCTTGCGTGACCAATCGGCGATCAAAAGCGAAGCGCTCTAGGCTTGCATCGAGTTGGATAAGTATTTCCAAGTCAGCTGAGGAAACTCGCTGCAGCACTGTGGCGTCCCTGACCACTTCGTTCAAATCGTTGGGTTCAGGCACAGCTTTCGGCATGCGCGCGAAGGATGAGAATTCATCAACAATGCGCCCAAGATCACCAACCTGCCGAATGATAGTGTCGGTACATTGTTCAAACACATGCTTGTCGGTCGTAATTTCTTTTAAGTATTTGCGTTTCAAGCGTTCTGCTGAAAGTTGAATGGGAGTAAGTGGATTTTTAATTTCGTGGGCAATGCGTTGAGCAATATCGGCCCAAGCTGAATTTCGCTGTGCGCTCACCAAACTTGTGATGTCATCGAACGTCAGCACGTGGCCATGGGATGCATCGTCTGATGCCTCGGTTGTAATGCGCAAAAATAAGTTCAGTTCCCTGCCCGCCACGCGCATTTCAACTTGGCCTTCTGCCTGTCGTGAAGGGCGTGACATGGCCTGTTCCAACAACGGCGCAAATTCAGGAATAACCTCTAGCAAGTTGCGTCCCATCACCTGCTTCTCGCGCAAGCCCATCAAGTTGAAGTGCTGAACGGTTCAACAACGAGATCGTATGGTCGGGTTCAAGACCGATGACCCCAGCGCTCACGCCTGCCAGCATGGCCTCGGTAAACCGTCGGCGTTCGTCCAACTGCTGGTTGGTTTTAACAAGTTGGTTTTGGTGTAACCGTACCTGGTCGGTCATCATGTTGAAGGTCTGCGATAGATTGACCAAATCGCCCGGCCCTTCGACTGCCACAACCTTGGCATTGAAATCGCCTTGAGCTACGCGTCTTGCGGCACTCAAAAGGCGCACCAAAGGTTCTACCAACCGTTCAGAAAAGCGCATGCCGAGCCAGATTGCTGCAAGCAGAAACACAAGGGCAAGGAAGGCGTATGTCAATGCGAACGTGAGTTGAACGCCCAGCCGTTGCTGCATAAGTTTGTCATACTCAGCTTTGGCTTCACGGGTTTTGACGAGTTGCTCCTGCACCACAGGCGATAGCACGCGGTAAACATACAAGTAATGCGAAGGGTAACCTTGCAATTTAATCAGTGCACGAACAACATTCCCTCCGGGGGACGGTGCGATGAGGACTAACTCACCTTTGTCTGCTTGCTCCATTTGAGCATCGAGCGGGGCCACAAATTTAAGTCGCTCATTTGCAGTGATATTTGCTTCGATACGTTTGTTTGTTGAATCAAATACAAAGGCAGCTGCGAGATTGCGCAATAGCGCATGGCGCGCTACGCGACCAACGAAGGCTTTGCGATCATCGGTATAAAGTTTGAATTGCTGGTTGAGGTCCGTTGATATCGACGCAAGGTCGTTGCGCGTTGCCTCTGAAGCGTTCTGGAGATAAGCCTCAGCTACTGTTGAGGCGGTATCAACGATGTTCCGCGTGCGATCTGAAAACCAAGCATCGAGACCGCGGTTCAAGGTTACGGCGGCAAATGCTGCTACGAGCAATGCCGGAATAACAGCCACCAAGCTGAAGAGAGAGATGAGGCGGATATGAAGCCCAGCCCCTGGCATGCCTTGACGGCGTGCCCAAAACAATTTCATGAATTGCACAATGACAAGGATTGCCATGAGCAAAACCAAGACGGCGTTTGCAAATAGGAGTCCTGTCACAACTTCTTCAGATGGATTTACAGGCGTTAAGCCAGTCAGGACCAAGAAGGTTGTAATCCCCGTCAGCGTACCCAATACGACCAATGCCAAGGCTGCCCAGGCTGAGCTGCCCTTGAAAAATTCTGGCATATGCAAGTCACGCGGTTTGAGCATTTTTACCCCGGTTGGTGTGCTCCGAAGTTCACACTATCTGTTGCCTTTATACAACAGTAAATGTGGCTGATCTGCGACAGTGGTGCTTTAAGGTTAGATTAAACCACGCATCGCAACAATCTTTCGCTCACGCAGTTTACTGCGTAAAGTATTGCGGTTGATGCCCAGTAAATCAGCTGCTTTCAATTGGTTGCCATGGGTGGCTGTTAATGCCGCCCGCAACAATGGCGGCTCAATTTCAGCCAGCACGCGCTCATAAAGGCCTGGAGGTGGAAGTTGGTTTCCGAAACTCGCGAAGTAATTGAGCATATTGTTCTCAACGGCTTCTGCGAGATCGAATGAGGAATTGCTATTCGTTTGTGGGCTCACCGCTGATGGCATTTCAGCCAGTTCGCGTTGAACGGCTGCAGCTGGAATGACGTCTTCAACCTCCATGGCTAGCAAGCGCTTTATAAGGTTCTCGAGTTCACGCACGTTACCGGGCCAGCGATAGCCCTGCAGCACCCGGATTGCGTCGGACGATAGATCCTTGCGTGGCAAACCATCTTTAATTGCGCTATCAAGGAAATGACGGGCCAAATCCGGCACGTCTTCTGCCCGTTCACGCAGTGGCGGCAAGCGCAACGGGACAACATTCAAACGGAAGAACAAGTCTTCGCGGAACAAGCCCTGGGTGATGAGTTGTCGCAAATCACGGTGCGTGGCGCAAATGATGCGCACATTGGTTTTTATCGGCGTCGTGCCACCCACCGTCGTGTATTCGCCTTGTTGCAACACACGAAGAAGCCGAGTTTGCGCTTCCAAAGGCATGTCGCCAATTTCGTCAAGGAATAGTGTTCCACCTTCTGCCTGCTCAAAGCGGCCTGCCATGCGGCCTGCGGCACCTGTAAAGGATCCCTTTTCATGTCCAAACAGTTCCGACTCAATCAAATCGCGGGGAATTGCAGCCATGTTGATGGCAACAAATGGACCTTTCTTCCGCTTGCTGAAATCATGCAAAGCCCGGGCGACAAGTTCTTTACCGGTGCCGCTTTCGCCCACAATCGTGACCGTCAAATCGGTTTGGGTTAAACGAGCAATGAGGCGATAAATATCCTGCATCGCAGGCGAGCGGCCAATGATCGGTAAGACTTCGCCCTGCTCTTCTGACTTTGGTCGAGAAGGCTTGCTTGCCTTTTCAAGTGCCCGTGTAACAGTTTGAACTAAAGCATTGAGATCAAACGGCTTTGGTAAGTAATCATAAGCCCCAAGCTCGGTGGCGCGAATGGCCGTCATAATGGTGTTCTGGGCACTCATGACGATGACTGGCAACATCGGTCGCAATTTACGGATGCGAGGTAATACGTCGAAGGCATTTTCATCCGGCAGAACGACATCGGTCACAACAACATCGCCCTCTCCGTCACTCACCCAGCGCCACAAGGCGCCAGCCGTGCCCGTTGAGCGGACATTGAAGCCTGCGCGGTTCAGGGCTTGCGACAAGACAGTGCGAATGGTGCTGTCATCATCGGCAATCAAAACGGTGCGCGCGTTCATGGTGTCAACTCTCTTTCATCGGTCGTTGCTAAATCAATCATAGGTAACAAAGTGCGGAACGTTGTGCCGCGCTTGCGGGGCTGGCATTCAACTGTGCCGCCGTGGTCTCGTACCACTTTGGCAACGAGTGCCAAGCCGAGGCCCCGCCCTTGTGGTTTAGAGGTTACGAACGGTTCAAAAATATGAGGTGCCAAATCTTCTGGCACGCCCTTGCCATTGTCATGTACGCAAATTTCCAAAGGCAGCGATACACGTTCCGGCGAGCCAGCGACTTGTAGTTTCATGCCGGGCCTGAATGCTGTGGTAAGCAGGATTTCACCGCCCTCGCCCGTTTCGCGCAAAATTTCTGCAGCGTTCTTCGCAAGGTTCAAATAGACCTGCACCAATTGATCAGAGTTGCCATAAACGGGGGGCAAGGATGGATCGTATTCTTCTCTAATCGAAAGGTGATCACCCGATTCAGCAAGCACCAGTTTCTTCACGCGATCTAAAACAACGTGAATGTTGACTGGCTTTCTTTCGAGGGGGCGTTCATCCGAGAACACTTCCATTTGGTCCACAAGTTTGCGAATGCGTTCGGTTTCGTCGCATATCAAGCGCGCCAAAGCGCGATCTGCATCAGGTAATGTGGGTTCTAGCAACTGTGCTGCGCCGCGAATGCCAGCCAGTGGGTTTTTAATTTCATGGGCCATCATGGAGGCCATGCCAGAGACAGATCGAGCGGCCCCTTGGTGTGTCAATTGGTGACCTAATTTATGTGCCATGGATCGGCGCAGCAGCAAAAGCATAACGTGTTGTCCGTCATCGCCCAATGGTGCAGTTTGCAAATCGACAATGCGTTCACCGCCCAGACGTGGCGTGCCTACGCCAACGCCATATTCATTGACTACGCTGCCGGCTTCTCGCACCTGATGGACTGAATTGATCGCAGGACTGGAAAACGGCACAAGATCCTTCAAGGCATATCGCTTTAAAACACTGGCACCGGCTTGGAAGAAGTCCTCGGCAGCAGAATTGACCATGCAAATATGATCAGCGTGATCAAGCACAATCAACGGATTTGGCATCGCATCCAAAACTGTTTGCGCGGCTGGCGGAGATTGTGGTGATTCCGTCATGCCGATACCTCAATGCTTGAAAAGATGTTTTTCATTCCTTGTGTGACAATTGCATTGTCGCGCTGTGACAACAGTGTGGCACGTGCCGTTTGCAAGACTTCAGCCGAAATCATCAACCGCTCGTGCAAGCGGCCGAGCAACCAACCTAAATGTTTGCGGAAAGTTTTGTTGCCCAATGATGCACCGTATAGCGAAAGTGTTTCCTGTTGGTGCCAGAGTGCGAGGTCACGCTCTTCATTTACTGTTGGTGCGGTTTTGCCCGTTCCGGGTTCAAGTTGTTCGGCAACGGCCCCAGTCCACCAGGGTCTGCCATAGGCAGAGCGACCAAACATCACGGCATCAGCACCTGAAGCTTTCATCATGGCTTTGGCATCTTCTGCCGATTGGCCGTCTCCATTGGCGACGAGTGGAATTGAGATTGCGTCGCGCACAGCGCGGATGGCAGCCCAGTCGGCTTTGCCAGTGTAGAACTGACAACGGGTGCGACCATGAACCGTTATCATTTGCGCACCAGCAGACTCAGCCCGCTTAGCGATGTCTGGGGCGTTCAGCATGTTGTCGTCCCAGCCCAGCCGCATTTTGACTGTCACAGGCACCCTAGAGGCCTCTACAGTGGCTTCTATCAGCGAAAGGGCATGATCAGGGTTGCGCATCAAGGCTGAGCCTGAGAGGCCACCTGTGACCTGCCGTGCAGGGCACCCCATGTTGATGTCGATGATGTCAGCGCCTAAGTCCTGCGCCAACTTCGCGCCCTCCGACATCCAATGGGTTTCGCGACCTGCCAGCTGTATGACGAACGGCGACAAGCCCTCACCGCCAAAAGTACGACGAACCATGTCTGGGCGCTCACGGGCCAGCTCTTCGCTGGCCACCATTTCAGACACGACAAGCCCTGCCCCATGGGCATGGGCGACTTTTCGAAAAGCAGCGTCCGTCACGCCTGACATGGGCGCCAGGAGAACATTGTTTTTCAATTTGATTTTGCCAATTTGAATGCTCATTAATTAGGCAGCGTTCCGTGTCGGTTAATATTTGTGCAAACTAGCGGATTAACGGGAGTCGTCAACCGATTTTGTGCAACTGCGGCATTCTCAATCCACATGGCTTGGTCTATGCGGTAATTATGGCGGTTGTTGCAGTCATTGTTGCAGGTGGAAGCGGTTTGCGCGCAGGCGGAGGCTTGCCCAAACAGTACCAGCTGGTGGGCGGCAAACCCGTGATCCGCTGGACCTTGGAAGCTTTTTTGGCTCATCCCCTCATTTCAAAGGTTCAGACCGTCATTGGAATTGGTCATGAAGCATTGTTTGCTGAAGCAACAAAGGGCCTCAGCGGTCTTCTGGTCCCTGTTGCTGGCGGCGGGTCTCGGCAAGATTCGTGTCGGGCGGGAATTGAGGCTTGCGCTGAATTTAGCCCCTCCAAAGTTTTAATTCATGATGCGGCGCGGCCTTTCCTGTCGCCTGATTTGATTAGCAACGTCATCAATGAACTCGATCATGCGCCAGCCGTGATTCCAGGGTTGCCTGTTGCAGACACGATGAAATATGCGCCCAGTGGCATGATTGAGAAAACGGTTGATCGTGCTTCATTGTGGTTTGTGCAGACTCCGCAAGGCTTTCGCTACGATCAAATATTATCGGCGCACCGCCAAGCGTTAGCTGACGGTAAAGTGAGTTTTACCGATGACGCAGCGGTCGCTGAATATGCGGGTATGAAAGTTCAAATTGTTGCGGGCGAGCAGAAGAACCGCAAGCTCACAACCTCTCATGATATTCTTGAAGCGGATCGGGAACATTCGTTGCACCGATTTGAAAGTTTGCAAGATGTCCGCACGGGTCAAGGCATTGATTTTCATGTGTTTGAAAAAGGTACTTTTGTCACACTCTGCGGTGTTGAGATTCCGCATAGCCACAAGTTGAAAGGCCATTCTGACGCTGATGTGGCTTTGCATGCGGTGACCGATGCCATTCTAGGTGCGATTGGAGAAGCGGATATCGGACAACATTTTCCGCCCACGGACAAACAATGGAAGGGTGCTGCGTCTTCCATATTCGTGGCTAAAGCTATGGATTTATTGAAAGCACGCGGCGGAATGCTGGCACATATTGATATTACAATTCTGGCGGAAGCCCCGCGCATCGGGCCGCATCTCGTTGCGATGAAGGACTCATTGAGTTCGATGTTGGGGATTGCAGTTGATCGCATTGGTTTGAAAGCAACGACGACAGAAAAAATGGGGGCTATTGGTCGTAAAGAAGGCATGTCGGCATCGGCCATTGCAACTGTGAGGTTGCCGCTGTGACTGTAGGTTTGTTGGTTCGGGCATTGCGCGAAAAAGGTTGGAAGTTGGTGACGGCTGAAAGCTGCACGGGTGGCTTGGTTGCGGGCGCTGTGACGGATGTGGCGGGTTCATCCGATGTGTTTGATCGTGGTTTTGTAACTTATTCGAATGACGCGAAGACAGGAATGCTGGGTGTTCCTACTGAATTGATTGCGCAACATGGTGCCGTAAGCGAAGCCGTCGCACGGGCTATGGCTGAGGGGGCTTTGCAGCACTCACAGGCTAACGTTGCCGTGGCCGTTACGGGCATTGCCGGGCCAGGTGGTGGCAGTGAATTGAAGCCAATCGGCTTGGTGCATTTCGCGTGTGCAACGCAAGAAAAGACGACACACTTGGAAATGCAATTCGGCGATTTGGGACGTGCCGTTGTGCGACAAATTGCTGTGCGGCAAGCGCTTCAGCTGGTCATGGAAGCCTTGTGAAGCGCCAGCGCGCGAGCTTCAAAAGCAGCCAACACTTTGTTCACGGCCATATCCATCGCTCCAATAACAGCAAATTGCAGCAGCATGGAACGCATCGCATATTCAATTGAAATTTCCACATCTGATTGACCATTATTAGGGCGGATCGTCCAGACTGTTTTCATGTCTTTGAATGGTGCGTCTTGTGATGTGGCGGTAACGGTTTTTGCCACTGAATCGCAGGCAACTCGGCTGATGAAGGCTTCACGCATATTGAGTTTTGCATATCCAACGGCCAGTTCGGCGCTGAATGACGTTATGCCATCTTGTTCAGCAATTGCGCCGCGAATGACGGAGCGCTCCAACAAGGGTAGAAATTCCTTGTAACTTGCAACATCGGCAGCAACAGCAAATGCAACATCTGGTGGCACCGCAACGCGGCGCGACGTTTTAAAGTGCGGCACTTCGGGCGGCTTTCAAACGCGCAAAATCTTCGCCTGCATGGTGAGATGAACGCGTGAGCGGCGACGACGACACCATCAAGAAGCCCTTGGCATAGGCGATGGTTTCATAATTTTTGAATTCTTCTGGCGTGACGAAGCGATCAATCGCAGCATGCTTGCGCGTGGGCTGCAGATATTGGCCGATGGTGATGAAATCGATATTTGCCGAACGCATGTCATCCATGACCTGCATCACTTGGTCTCGCGTTTCGCCCAAGCCAACCATAATGCCGGATTTCGTAAACATGCCGGGATCGAGTTCTTTCACACGTTGTAGCAAGCGTAGAGAATGGAAGTAGCGGGCACCCGGCCGAATTTTTAAATAGAGCGCGGGAACAGTTTCCAAATTGTGATTGAAAACATCAGGCTTTGCTTCAACAACACGCTCTAAAGCCCCGTCTTTCTTTAGGAAATCGGGGGTCAGAATTTCCAAGGTCGTGTTGGGTGCAAGGCGGCGGGAGTGTTGCAACATCTCAACAAAATGCTGTGCCCCGCCATCGTCCAAATCATCTCGGTCAACAGAAGTAATGACAGCATGGTTCAGTCCCATCGCTGCTATGGCTTCTGCCACGCGCAAAGGTTCACCTTTATCGAGGGCTTCGGGCTTTCCGGTTTTGACATTGCAGAAGGCGCAGGCCCGCGTGCAGGTGTCGCCCATAATCATGAAGGTGGCATGCTTTTTCGACCAGCACTCGCCGATGTTGGGGCAACCTGCTTCTTCGCAAACGGTGACGAGATTTTTCTCGCGCACCAGTTTTTGCGTTTCCGTATAAATGGCGGAGCCCGGAGCCTTCACCCTGATCCAATCTGGCTTGCGCAAAATTGGAGTATCAGCCCTGTGGGCTTTTTCAGGGTGACGCGGTTTCCGGGCCTCGCCGATCGTGTCGATTAAGTTGGCCAAGTTTTAGCCGCGGCCCTTAACAGCGCGGTACACCAGAATGAGCACACAAGCACCCGCTACGGCGACAACGAGTTGACCCAACATGCCGCCCAAGCCGATACCAGCGAGACCCAGCAAGAAGTTGCCAACAACGGCACCGACGATGCCGAGAATAATATTCATGATGAGGCCCGTATCGAACTTCATCACTTTTTCAGCAATCCACCCGGCCACAGCGCCGAGAACGATTGTCATAATCCAACCAAAACCTTCCATGGTGTTACCCCTCAAATAAGTTGTTTTAGCGCTTTTTGCCGCGAAGCAGTTTCAGCACTGTCAGCAGAATAACGGCACCAGCGGCTGAAACAAGCAAATTACCCCAGAACCAGCCTGAGAAGAGTTCACCCAATTGAATGCCTGCTGCATTGGCCGCGAAAAAGCCTAACCAAGAGCCAGCAATACCGAAAATCAAATTCATGATCAGGCCGTGGTCTGAGCCTGTGAGTTTTTCGGCGAGCCAGCCAGCGAGAATACCGATCAAAATAGTGCCGCCAATACCGACGCCACCGAGTTGCATAAGTTGGTCCATAATTCTTCCTCATCATTCCCCGCCATAGCAGGGCGGGGTTAGGGGTGGGTGGAGGCCACATTTTCAATCCTGCAAGCGCGGCCTCCACCCACCCCCGCCCCTCCCTGTGAGGGAGGGGAATGTTCGTTGTTACATATGGATAACGCGACCGTAAGCATCAAGGACGCTTTCGTGCATCATTTCAGAAAGCGTTGGATGCGGGAATACGGTGTGCATCAATTCTTCTTCAGTGGTTTCAAGGCCCATGGCCACGACAAAGCCTTGGATCAATTCCGTCACTTCTGCGCCTACCATGTGGGCACCAATCAATCGGCCCGTCTTGGCGTCGAAGATGGTTTTGATCAAACCTTGATCTTCCCCCAGCGCAATGGCCTTGCCATTGGCGAGGAAGGGGAACTTGCCGATCTTGAGTTCGTAGCCTGCGGCCTTGGCCTTGGCTTCGGTCAGGCCGACTGAAGCCACTTGCGGATGGCAATAGGTGCAGCCGGGGATTTGTTCTTTCTTCATGGGGTGTGCATCAAGGCCCTTGATCTTTTCGATGCAGATGACGCCTTCATGCTCGGCCTTGTGGGCCAGCATCGGTGGGCCTGCCACGTCGCCAATGGCATAGATGCCCTTGACGTTGGTGTTGCCATAGCCGTCGATGACGACGCAGCCTTTGTCCGTTTTCACGCCGAGAGCTTCGAGGCCGAGGTTCTCGATGTTGCCGACAACGCCAGTAGCGGCGATGACGCGATCAACGGTGATCGTTTCGGATTTGCCGCCTGCTTCAATGGTTGCCGTAACACTGTTGGCTTTTTTGTCGAGCTTCGCGACCTTGGCAGAGAGGCGGAACTTGATGCCCTGCTTTTCCAATTGCTTCTGGGCGATCTTGGAAATCTCGGTGTCTTCCACCGGCATGATCTGGTCCATGATTTCCACGACCGTCACATCAACGCCCATGGCATTGTAGAACGAAGCGAACTCAATGCCGATGGCACCGGAGCCGACAACCAGCAGAGACTTCGGCATTTCTGCGGGCACCATGGCCTCAAAATAGCTCCACACCAATTTGCCGTCATGCTCCAGACCCGGCAGCACGCGGGGCCGCGCACCCGTGGCGATGATGATGTGTTTGGCGGTGTAAGTCCCTGCCCCGATGACGCCCTTGGGGATCGGGTTCTGCGGCTGCACGATGGCCTTTTTGGTATCTGCCACCACCACTTCGCCGGGCTTGGTGACCCTGGCTTCACCCCAGATGATCTGCACTTTGTTTTTCTTGAGCAGGCCGTTGACGCCCATGTTCAAGCGACCCGACACACCACGCGAACGCGCAACAACTTTTGATGCGTCGAAGGAAATGTCCTTGGCGGACAAGCCATAGTTTTCGGCGTGCTTCATGTAGTGATAAATCTCAGCCGAGCGCAGAAGCGCCTTCGTCGGGATGCAGCCCCAGTTCAAGCAAATGCCGCCCAAATGTTCGCGCTCAATAATCGCGACTTTGAAGCCGAGTTGCGCGGCGCGAATGGCGGTGACGTAGCCCCCGGGGCCAGCGCCAATGATGAGAACGTCGAAGTTTGTTGTCGGCCATAATATCTACTTTCCTTATCCCTCGCCCTTTACGGGAGAGGGTGCTGAGCCTTTGCGAAGCGGGAGAGGGAAGTCACGCTGTCGAACACTTCCCTCTCCCGGCTCACGTTGTTCGCCACCCTCTCCCGCAAGGGGCGAGGGTAGGCTTTTAAATATCCAATATCCCCTTCACGACAGGCACCAAAGCTTCCCCCAGCTTCCGCGTTTCAGCAGCCGACATATGCCCGCCATCGGTTGGGTCAGTCTTTGCCACGCTTCCCGCATCGAAGAAATGCGCGCCCTGCTCTTCCGCCACGCGTTTGTAATGCTTGGCGAAGAGTTTCGATTCTTCAATCGCATGGCCCCACAATTCATTGAACCACGGGTCAGCGGTTTTGCACAAGGCGGGCGGCGACATGATGAGGATTTCTGGCACTTTATATTCCGGTAGAAAATCAAAATGCTTCACCTGTTTGATCAGGCGCTCCATGCCCATCGACGCATCAAAGGCGGTGCAGCGGTTGGCATATTTAATGTCGTTGGTGCCCAGCATGATGATGACAAGATCAAGCGGCTGGTGCGTGGTCAACAACATGGGCAGAGCGATCGAACCATTGCGCTCAGCTTCGCAAGTGGGATCAGGGAACACGGTGGTGCGCCCATTCATGCCCTCTTCGATAACGCGAGTGTTTTTGAGACCCGCAGCCAATGCGTTGGGCCAACGGTTTTCAAAGGCGTGGCGTTTGAAAGCACCAGCCTCAAAACCCCAAGTGAGCGAGTCACCGAATGCGAGGATGGACTTTATCATTTTTCAACTCGCAATTTTGAAACACTACTTCTTGCCATTAGGAAATACTTTACCTGTTTGGCCAAGAAAAGACTTATAGGCACTGCCAACACTGGACAGATCAAATTTGGAATGACGTATCTGAAGCCAAGTCCCGAAAAAAGAAAGTGAGCAACAAACCCTTTATCCAACTGAGCCACCTCCTGAAGTAAAGTGTATGGCAAGGACAGCAAACTCACACCGAAACTCGGAGGTGGATATGTACCTAGTGGAAGCGACGATATAGCGAATACTGCAGAAAGCGGTTGCGCCAGTGCCATTGCTGCGAGAGTTGTTGTTCCACTTAGAGGCCTTTCTCTCAGCCACTGAATCAAAGCAAACACCGTAAACGCCCCAAGACTGAAATACATGACCCGAGTTAGTACAAAAAAATCTTCTCTATGATCAGCAATGTCAATCCATTTGAGAAGCCGCAGAACCCCATCAGAAGTGACAATCAACGTAATGACCGCAAAAGATGCTATTGAGATTCTGTCTCAACAAGCAGGTTCCGTAAGGATGCGACTTTGGTTTCCATCACACCAACATCAATCCTGGTTCTTCCAGATACTGCTTGATCGCGTTGATGAACTCCGCCCCCAACGCACCATCAATGCAGCGATGATCTGTGGACAGCGTAATTGTCATCTGCTGCTCAATTTTGATCTCATTGCCGCGCACCACAGGGCGGCGTTCGCCTGAGCCGATGGCGAGGATTGACGCGTGTGGCGGGTTGACGATGGCGGCGAAGTTTTTGACGTTCATCATGCCCATGTTGGAAATCGCTGCACTGCCGCCGTTGTATTCCTCGGGCTTCAGTTTGCGGTCTCTCGCGCGTTTGGCGTAATCTTTCATCTCCGACGAAATTTGCGCGAGGCCCTTGGTTTCGGCTTTGCGCACAATCGGCGTGATCAAGCCGCCGGGGATGGTGACGGCGATGCCGATGTCGGCGTGCTTGTGTTTCACCATGGCGGATTCCGTCCACGACACATTGGCGTCCGGCACTTTGATCATCGCCATGGCCATGGCCTTGATGATGAAATCATTGACCGAGATTTTCCAGGTCGGCAGGCCTTCCTTGTTTTTGGGTGCCGTGCCGTTCAGGCGCTCGCGCATGTCGAGCAAGGTTATCGAGCGACACATCCACCGACACATAGAAATGCGGAATGGTTTGTTTTGACTCGGTCAAGCGGCGGGCGATGACCTTGCGCATGCCGTCATGTGGCACGAGTTCGTAGGAACCTTCGGCGAAGTTTTTGAGGACAGACGCATCGCTTGGCCCCTCCCCGATGCTGCGCATCGCCCCTCCCGCTTGCGGGAGAGGTGAAGCTTTGAAATTTTCAACGTCCTTGGACACAATACGACCGTGGGGGCCGGAGCCTTTGACGGTGGCGAGGTTGATGCCTTTTTCTTTGGCGAGGCGTTTGGCGAGAGGGGATGCGAATACCCTCCCCTCGCCCTTTACGGGAGAGGGTGCCGCGGTAGCGGCGGGAGAGGGAAGTGACGGAGCCGCAACTCCCCTCTCCCCCTCAGCTTGCTTCGCAACCTTCGGACCCTCTCCCGCAAGGGGCGAGGGTTTTACGTCGCTTTGTTTTTCACCATCCGCCAAAATCGTAGCCAACAGCGTGTTCACCAACACATCGTCAGTTCCCTCAGCAATCAAAATCTTGCCAAGCGTGCCTTCGTCAATGGCTTCGATTTCCATCGTGGCCTTGTCGGTTTCGATTTCGGCCAGCACATCGCCGGACTTGACCTTGTCGCCTTCCTTCTTCAGCCATTTGGCAAGCTTGCCCTTTTCCATGGTGGGTGAAAGGGCTGGCATCAGAACGGTGGCGGCCATGGTGGTGTTCCCGGATTACTTGTTGGACAATACTGAAGATGCAGCGGCGGCCTTGTTCAGGTCTTCCGTCAGAATTTTGCGAATGGTGGCCAGGTTTTCAGCCGTGGTGCCGTGGCCCATTTCTTCCATCGAGGACGCAACCTGTTGCGCCATGCCAGACAGCACATGTCCCCACACGTCGGGCTTTCCAAAAGCCATTGAATGGAGCGACAGGCTCAAATGACCATTTGAAATCCAAGCCCGGGCAATTTCGCCTGCACCTGCATCATGAAACACTTCATGGGGCGGTTGCAGTTGATGCGGGTGAATTTCCTTCGAGTGGTCGTGGTGGTGATGGTCGTGGCCTTTTGCCATGGTCGTATTCCTTTAGTTTAAACGTAGAGAACTGATTTTACCGCCGCCACAACATCATCGACGTTTGGCAGTGCGAGTTTTTCGAGATTGGCAGCATAGGGCATGGGCACATCTTTGCCGGCCACGCGCGCCACGGGTGCATCCAAATAATCAAATGCGTGCGTCATGATTTCGGCAGCGAGTTCTGAAGTGACGGAGAAGCGTGGATAGCCCTCCTCCACGCACACACAGCGATTGGTTTTGCGCACTGACGTCAACACGGTTTCCAAATCCAACGGGCGAATGGTGCGCAGATCGATGATTTCGCACTCAATGCCTTCCGCCGCCAACTTGTCGGCTGCCGCATGGGCATAGGTCATGCCGATGCTGAACGACACGATCGTAACGTGATGACCAACGCGGGCCACGCGGGCCTTGCCAATCGGAACCACCCAATCATCAAGCTTCGGCACATCGAAAGTCTTGCCGTAGAGAATTTCGTTTTCGAGGAAGATGATGGGGTTCGGATCGCGGATGGCGGCCTTCATCAGGCCTTTGGCGTCTGACGCTGAATAAGGTGCGATGACTTTGAGGCCGGGGATTTGTGCATACCAAGCGGTGTAGTCTTGGCTGTGCTGTGCACCAACGCGGGCCGCAGCACCGTTGGGGCCACGGAACACGATCTGGCAGCCCATTTGCCCGCCGGACATATAGAGTGTTTTGGCGGCGGAGTTGATGATCTGGTCAATGGCCTGCATGGAGAAGTTGAAGGTCATGAATTCAACGATGGGTTTGAGACCCGCAAAGCCAGCACCGACGGCAATGCCTGTAAAGCCGTGTTCGGTGATCGGCGTATCGATGACGCGCTTTTCGCCGAATTCTTCCAGCATGCCTTGGGAGATTTTGTAGGCCCCTTGGTATTGGCCCACCTCTTCGCCCATCAAGAACACATCAGGGTCAGCCCGCATTTCTTCGGACATGGCAGCACGGAGAGCTTCGCGCACTGTCATCGGCACCATTTCTGTGCCTTCGGGGATTTCGGGGTCTTGCAGTACACTTCCCTCTCCCGCTGCACTTCGTGCAGCACCCTCTCCCGCAAGGGGCGAGGGTTGGGTTTGTGCGGCACTCCCCTCGCCCTTCACGGGAGAGGGTGTCGCGGCAGCGACGGGAGAGGGATGTGTCGAGGCCTCGCCAATCACCGCAATCGGCGTATTCACTTTGACACCTTCAGTGCCAGCAGCGATCAAAATCTCCGTCAACGGACCATCATCGACAGCTTCGATTTCCATCGTAGCCTTATCAGTTTCAATTTCGGCAATAACATCGCCAGACTTGACGTTGTCGCCAACGTTCTTAAGCCATTTCGAGAGCTTGCCCTCTTCCATGGTGGGCGACAGGGCGGGCATGAGGATGGTTGGCATTTGCTTGTTTCCTCACACTTCAACGTAAATATCTGTCCACAGCTCAGAAGCTTCTGGCAGTGGATCATTGGTGGCGAAGTCTGCCGCAGCCGTAACGATGTCACGAATTTCGGCGTCGATTTGTTTTAAGTCATCTTCTGTCGCTTGATTGGCGCGCAGCAGGCGGCCTTTCACTTGTTCAATCGGGTCGTGTTCTTCACGCATTTTCTGCACTTCTTCCTTGCTGCGATATTTTGCAGGGTCGGACATGGAGTGGCCGCGATACCGGTATGTCATCATTTCGAGAATGTATGGGCCCTTGCCTGAGCGGCAGTGTTCCATAGCGCGGTCGGCGGCGTCTTTGACGGCGCGCACGTCCATTCCGTCAACTTGCTCATTCACAATGCCATAAGCGTCGCCGCGGGCGCCGAGGCTTTCGGATTCAGCAGTTGAACGCGCCGCAGAAGTTCCCATAGCGTAGCGGTTGTTCTCGATTACGAAGATCACCGGAAGCTTCCAAAGGGCGGCCATATTGAAGGTTTCATAGACTTGGCCCTGGTTGGCAGCACCGTCGCCATAGTAGGCCATGGAGACGTTTTTGTTGCCGCGATAGCGATTGGCAAAGGCAAGCCCTGCCCCCAGTGGCACCTGAGCGCCAACAATACCGTGGCCGCCATAGAATTGTTTCTCTTTCGAGAACATGTGCATGGAGCCGCCTTTGCCGCGCGAAATGCCCCCGGCACGGCCTGTGAGTTCGGCCATAACGCCTTTTGCGTCCATGCCGCAGGCCAGCATGTGGCCGTGATCGCGGTAGGACGTAATCGTTTGGTCGCCGTCGATGGTGGACATTTCCATGCCGACAACAACAGCCTCTTGACCGATATAGAGATGGCAGAAACCGCCGATCAAGCCCATGCCGTAAAGCTGGCCCGCTTTTTCCTCGAAACGACGGATTAGCAGCATGTCGCGGTAGGCTTGCAACTCCTCGTCCGCCGTAAAGCCGCTGTTCTTGAGATTTGAAGATTTGGCTGCTTTTGCCGCCTTTGCTTCCTTACGTGCCAGATAGGCCGACTTGACCGCCATGCCATATTCTCCCTGATTTTGAGAGTTTGATAGCACGTAAAGTCTTGTGTGCACTGCAAAATAACGCAATTAACCGGATTTTGGTTTATCGTGTTATTCGCGCAAGAAAATCAGTTATTTTGCAGCACAATAAGTGAGTTTGGATATGCCATTTGCAGCTCGGTACGTGCAAGTTGTTCGAGCATGTCGCGGTCAATACTTTCTGGTCGAACCAATTTCACACGCTTCTCAAGTGTGGCCTTTTCCTCAGCCAGCTTCATATTTTCGTTCGACAATTCCGCGATTTGTTCTTGCAAGCTTTCTTGATAGGCAAAGCCGCGCGGGCCTTTGAGGGCATACCATGCGAAAGATACGAGTAGTCCTAAACAGGCCAAACTCACCAATAAATCAAAGCGCCGGAATCGCATCAGGTTCATACTTGTGCTTTTGCGCCGACCAGTCTTAATGTTTGGTTAGCAATTCGTCACTTCGGCACTTGCAATTTACTGCAGAAATGACGATTTAGGTGTCATGTTATCAAGCAGCCGCTTTATTGTTGCCATTCACGCCCTGAGCGTTTTGGCTAGAAGCGCAGGCAAAGGGCCTGTGTGCTCGAATGCTATTGCCTCCAGCGTGCACACGAACCCAGTCGTCATTCGCCGCCTTATGTCTGAATTGGAAAAATCAGCTATTGTAAAATCGACGGCTGGTCGTACCGGTGGGTTTGAACTCGGTCGTCCTGCTCTTAATATTTCTTTGGCAGATGTTTATAGTGCCGTTGAAGACGAGACTGTTTTTCGGATGCACAAGATGGATCCAAACGCTGAGTGCCCTGTTGCAGCGCAGTTGAAGAATGTTTTGTCAAAACCCCTGCGCGCCGCCGAAGATGCTATGACGCTTGCGCTTGGAAAAACGTCACTGGACGATGTGGTTCGCGCCTTTGCGTGAACCTGACAAAATGCTGACAAAATTTCACTAAGAATTGTCAGTATCAGTTTTATAAATTGTTGTTTGTGATGTCACAGTCATTCACAACATTCAGTATTTGTTACTGGGGGTAATCGTTGTGAAGATGAGCCGGACTTAACTACCGCACTCTGCCCAAACTGCCGTCTGCCAGGTGCCGTAGTTTGAGTCCGGCTCATTTCATGTGATGCAATAGGGTATTGGAATGTTTGAAATAAAAAGACGAGGTCTACTTGGTGTGCTGCTACTTGCGGCATGTTTAGTGTCGTCTCCTGTTTTTGCAAGCGATGACGATTCAGACGGTGGTAATTCTGGTTCTGGAGGAGACTCAGAAAATAGCGGTTCGGGCGGTGGCGATAGAGATGATGGCGACAGAGACGATGATGATCGCGATGATGACGACAATGGTGGTAGTGAGACCCAGAACAGCAATAGTGGCGGAAGTTCTGTCAATTTAGGTTTGCGCGACCAAGAGCGCGCGTTCAAAGCCGTCAGAAAAGGCAAAGCCGTTTCTTTGGTAACATTGAAATCCCATCTCTTAACAAACTATCCCGGAAAAATTCTGAGCGTAGATATGAGGAGAAAATCTGGTGTTTATTATTATCAGATTCGTCTGCTGACCGCTGGAAATCGCATTAGGTCCGTATCGCTCAATGCTTTATCTTTGAAACAGGACCAACCCTGATGCGTGTTCTTGTTGCGGAAGATGAATTGTCTCTTGCACGTGATGTTGCGCGCGCCGTTACCCCACAGGGTTTGGTGCCGACGCTCAGTCATGATGGTGAAGATGCGTGGTTCCTCGGATCAACAGAGAATTTTTCCGCAATCGTTTTGGACCTCGGCTTACCAAAGTTGGATGGACTGAGTGTTTTAAGAAGATGGCGCAGTGAAGGTGTGACGACACCTGTCATCGTTTTGTCAGCGCGTGGAACTTGGGCTGAACGCGTCGAAGGTATTGACGCTGGTGCAGATGATTATTTGCCAAAACCTTTTGCAATGGAAGAACTGTTGGCACGGTTGCGCGCTATTACAAGGCGCACGCATGGCATTTCGCAAGCTGTTATTGAACATGGTGACTTACGCCTCGATTTGAGAACTGGCAGCACATTTAAAAATGGAATGCAAATCAGTCTCACGCCTTTAGAGTTTCGACTGTTGCATCATCTTGTGGCAAACCGCGAACGTCACATTTCGAAAGAAGAATTGGCCGAGCAGCTGTATGCCATGAACCACGAGCGCGAAGTCAATGCCATTGAAGCAATTGTAAGCCGCGTGCGACGCAAGCTTGGTGGCGAAACCATCGAAAGCAAACGTGGGTTCGGATACCGCTTTAGTGAGGCCAAGGGTTGAAGGCGTGGTCGCTCAAATTAAGGCTTTTGTCTTGGGCGGCACTTGGCATTAGCATCGTGCTTGTTCTCACAGGTTTAGGTTTTGGTTGGCTTTATCAGAAGAACGTAGAAAAATTCGTCCTCACCGAACTCACGATGCATATGGAACAGCTTTTGGCTGACGTAGCCGTTGCACCTGATGGCACTGTGTCAGTAATCTCAAAACTCAGTGACCCGCGCTTTGAGCAACCGGGTGGCGGCATGTATTGGCAAATTGATGTGACGGGGCAAGCGTCGCTGCGTTCGCGTTCACTTTGGGATGAAGCCCTTGTGGTCCCTACCCCTCCCGCCAATACCGTTGAGGATCATGCACACATTATGAAACTTCCTTCGGGCGGTGAAATGTTTGCTCTGGAGAAACTTATCGTCGCCAGCAGTGAAACGGGCATTGAAAAGAATCTTGTTGTGACGCTTGGCATCGATCGGGAACGTGTCACAAACCCCATTAGTGAATTTCTCCGCATATTATTGGTAGGTCTTGCACTGACCTATTTCACACTTCTTGCGGCCACCTTTGCGATTATCACTTTAGGGTTACGTCCGTTGCAGGAGGTCAAACGTGGTGTGGCTGCGTTGCGTTCGGGTGCTTCAAATTTTGATAGCTCCCGTTTGCCGAACGAGGTGAAACCCTTGGCCGACGAAGTGAATGCCTTGGTTGCCGCCCGAGAAGTTCAACTTGAAAATGCGCGCAAGCGGGCATCCAATTTGGCACATGGTTTGAAGACACCTCTTGCGGTGATGTTTGCAACAGCCAATGAGTTACGTGGGAATGCACATGTCTCGTCGGCTGACACGATTGTTTTAAATGCGAGTCAAATGCGGGATCTCATTGACCGTGAACTGACACGAAGCCGCATGGCCGAAGGAAATAATTCGCATCGTGTTGCATTTGAGGATGTGTTGAGCAAAGTCCTTGCCACCATGAAAAAAGCACCACGTGGTGATCTCATTGTTTGGAGCGCCAACATTTCCGATCAACTCGTCGTCGCAATTGATCGTGTCGATCTCACTGAACTCCTCGGCAATTTGCTCGATAATGCGCGCAAGCATGCCATTGGCATGGTGCGCATTTCACACGATGGAAAAACGTTGGTGGTTGAAGATGATGGGGCTGGTGTTTCGGATGAAATGTTGCCGCAGATTTTAAAGCGCGGTGTGCGACTTGACGAAAAGCTTCCCGGAAGTGGCATTGGCTTGGCTATCGTTTCAGACTTGGCGGAAGTCTATGGTCTGACCCTCGACGTGCGAAGGTCAGACCTTGGTGGTTTGGCTGTCGAAGTTTCGATGGCACGGATTGTTTGAATTCCCTGAATTGGTCGCAAGTCTCAGACTGACAGACGACTGACAAATAAAATAACGAAGATATCAGTCGAGATGTTGGAAACACCCAGTGGTGGTTGAATTCTCAACCAAAAAATCCATGGGAGTTTACAATGAAACTAAGTCATTTCTTTTTTGCAAGTTGCGTTGCGTTGATTGCTACGATGCAAACATCGTTTGCCGCCGAGCTTTGCCTTGACGTCAAAGAACGCAAGACTGTGGAAGAAGCACGCGCTGTGGCCGTTGCGGCAGGATACATCGACATCACGAAGATGGATGAAGAAGATGGTTGTTATGAAGCCAAAGGTTTAAATGCTGATGGTTCAAAATTCGAAGTCTATATCCACCCGACAACGCTAGAAATCGTCAAGGTAAAAAAAGAAGACTGATGTGAAAGGTCAGTCACAGACAACAAAGATCGAGCGGGTCTGGGACCCGCTCGTAAGATTGTTTCACTGGTCGTTGGTTGCTGCCTTTATTACTGCTTGGTTTGGTCGTGGTGAAGCGTGGCTGCACGAAGGCGCGGGGAAATTTGTTCTTGTCCTCATTCTCATTCGAGTTGTTTGGGGCATCATTGGAACTGGTGCGGCGCGATTTGAGACATTCATTAGAGGTCCACACGCGACACTCACATACGTATATGATATCTTGCGAGGTCGGCCAGCACACTTCCAAGGTCATAATCCTGCAGGTGCAGCTATGATTGCTTTGATGTTGGTGACGCTTGTCGTTACGACGGCAAGCGGCATTTTGATGACTACGACCAAACTTTGGGGAAACGGTACCGTTGAATTTGTGCACGGCCAATCCGCAAATCTTATGTTGGTATTGATTGTCGCGCATTTGCTAGGAGTTATTGTTGCAAGTCTCCAGCACCGGGAAAATTTGATATTCAGTATGGTGTCAGGCTGGAAACAAGTCCCTGTCGATACGCTGCCTTACTTGGGAGGCATGAAGTGGAGTTTGAAAAGGCTTTTTGCAAGCGCGGTTATTGTAACGGTAGCCTTGGGAATTTGGCAACTAAGTACGATTGTTCTAAATGCAAGTTTTTGGCGAATGGAAAAAATATTCTTGGCTGCCGCGAAGGATGCTGGTTGTAATTCCAGTTCGGTTGGTTCGCCGACTATCATTATCTATCCGCGAATTCTTGTTCAATATCAGATTGAAAATCGTGCTCTGTTAAAAAATATTGTCGTAAATTTGGACGGACTCACTGTTCTCCAAAAAAAGTCAAAATCAAATTTCCCCGAAATTATTGAGGCTTGTGAGCAAATTGCGTTGGACTTCAAACAAAAGACCGCAACCCAATTCGCCCTACGGGCATTGCAGGCAATGCCAATCTCGCAACCAAAAAATTCTGATGCTGATGGCACTTTTGCGAGCGCAATAATTCCTTGGCCAACGCCAACTCTTCCTCCGCTACTTAGCGTATTTGATCGTAAAACTGAATCAATCGTTACAACGCGACAAACTCAAAAAAAGCAAAATCTGGCTATAGCGAAAAGAAGTATATCGACTGGGAGTACTGTGGCCACTGCACCCGGTGCCCGTACCAATAATTTGGTTGCTAAAAAGAAGTCGGTCCGAAAACTTGTTGAAAAAATTAAACTAAAGCAAAAGAAGAAGCGCAAGGCGCAACGTGTTTGGCGTTTAAGAAATAAGGATATTCGTAATCACCAACGAACGCTTCTTGGCGGCGGGCGTACTGAACGCAGTGATGATCACGAAAGTAGCGGTCGTTCAAATAACTCTGGACGAGGAAGCCGTGGCGGCGGTGATAGAGGCGACGATTGATGCATTGGCGTCAGAAAAAATTTTCTGACGCCAATATAATTTCTACAGTTTAAGCGCGCAACATCGCCCTGCCCTGATACACAGCAGCTGCGCCCAGTTCTTCTTCGATGCGCAGCAGTTGGTTGTATTTTGCCAAACGGTCTGAACGGGACAGCGAACCGGTTTTGATTTGACCGCAGTTTGTAGCCACTGCGAGATCAGCAATCGTCGAATCTTCGGTTTCGCCGGAACGATGTGACATGACGGCCGAGTAGCCAGCCTTGTGCGCCATTTCGACTGCGGCCAAAGTCTCGGTCAATGAACCAATTTGGTTGACCTTGACGAGGATCGAGTTGGCGATTTTTTCGTCGATGCCACGCTTCAAGCGGGTGGTGTTGGTCACGAATAGATCGTCGCCGACGAGCTGGGTTTTCGAGCCGATCAAATCGGTGATCTGCTTCCAGCCATCCCAATCATCTTCTGACAGGCCATCTTCAATCGAAATGATTGGATAGTCGCGTGACAGCTTGGCAAGGAATTCAGCTTGCTGGGTGATCGACAATGTTTTGCCTTCGCCTTCGTAAACGTACTTGCCGTCTTTGAAGAATTCAGTAGCAGCGCAATCGAGGGCAAGGAACATGTCCTTACCGGGTTTGAAACCGGCCTTCGTAACCGATTCCATCACGAAGTCGAGGGCCGCTTCTGCTGATGGCAGGTTTGGCGCGAAGCCCCCTTCATCACCCACGTTTGTGTTGTGGCCAGCTTTTTTCAGTGCGCTCTTCAAAGCGTGGAAGGTTTCGGCACCCATGCGCAGGGCTTCACGGAATGAGGATGCGCCAACCGGCATGATCATGAATTCTTGGAAGTCGATGGGGTTGTCGGCGTGGGCACCGCCGTTGATGATGTTCATCATTGGCACTGGAAGGGTGCGGGCCGAGGTGCCGCCGACGTAACGGTAAAGTGGCATACCGCAGGAGTCAGCAGCTGCTTTGGCGACGGCAAGTGATACGCCGAGAATAGCGTTTGCACCGAGGCGGGCTTTGTTGGGTGTGCCGTCGAGTGCGATCATGACACGGTCGATGTCAACCTGGCTTTCGGCATCCATGTCAGCCAAGGCTTCATAGATTTCGCCGTTTACTGCAGCAACGGCTTTGGTTACGCCCTTGCCGAGGTAGCGTGACTTATCACCATCACGCAGTTCCATGGCTTCATGGGCACCTGTGGAAGCGCCCGATGGAACAGCCGCGCGACCAAAAGACCCGTCTTCCAGCGTTACGTCAACTTCCACCGTGGGGTTGCCACGAGAGTCAAGAATTTCGCGGGCGGTAATGTCGAGAATGGCGGTCATGTGGGGGCTCCTTCAAAAGCGAATATTCGATTTGGACCGCGCTTATGTCGGGGAAAGATGACGATTGCAAGAAATTTGAGGTGCGTACGTCAAAAGAGAGATGGGCGAGAAATGCGACTGCATTCCCCTCTCCGTCTTGCGCTGACGCGCAATCCACCTCTCCCGCAAGCGGGCGAGGAGATGTGATTATGCCTTCCTCTCCCGCTTGCGGGAGAGGTGGCATCACGTCAGTGATGACGGAGAGGGGGTTCACGGCGGTCTTGAGGATGAAAGCGGAGGGAATGTTCCTGTCCTTGCTTTAAGCCAGCATGCGGTGGTGTCTTCATTGGTTTTTGTTCGGCTTAAAGCCCAACTTTGAAACGCAGCGATTTGTGCCGAAATTTGTGGGAAATCCATAGTTCCGTATCTTTTCAATACGGCAATCACCCAGGGTTCGCTCTTGCAGAGGCGCACGTTTACATGGCGCGGGTTGCTCGGCCTCAAGTGCGCTGGAGTCGTTATTGCTCCAGGGTCTTGCCCTCGGCTCCCGGGAACACTCGCTACTTCAACGAACATCCGCAGGCGCTGCACATGGTTCTGGCAGATTTGATAAGTTAGCAACTCTGATCCCTCCTTCCAAAACCATCGAAGCACAGATGGAACATATCAGGAACGTTGTCAAGGGGGTTAGGAAAATAAATTATGTCTCTCCCCTCCCTCGAGGAGGGCAAGGGGTGGGTGTCAGCTGCAAATTCCGATCGTCACCTGAGCCACACCCGCCCCGTCCCGCTGCGCTGCGCGCTTGAGCGGTCCACCCCGCCCTCGAGGGCGGGGAGAATGTTAACCCCGAATTGCCTGAGCGCCAGCATCATGATGGCGTGGGCTTCGCCTGCGCCGATGTTTACGATTTTGTGGGGGAGGTCGGCGCGGAATCTTAGGGTTTCGCCTTGCTTGACCGTTTTGGTTTCGCCGCCGGTGGTGACTTCGAGTTCGCCTGTGACGAGGTAGAGGTGTTCAATGGTGCCGGGTGGGTGTGGGTTTGATTCCAGAATGCCGCTCTTTTGGGCGTGAAAGTCATACCATTGGAAGACATCGACCAAGTTCAATGGCCCCGCGATGGCGAGGCGGCATAAGCCGTCTTGGCTTTCGAGGATGGGCACGCCGGATTTGCTTTGATGCTCCACGAACAAGGATTTGGCTTCGCCGCGCAACACTTCGTCAATTGTCGTGTCCAAGGCTTTGGACAGGCGGGAGACAGTGGAAATTGTGGGGTTGGTTTCGTTGCGTTCAATTTGCGAGATGATGGATTTGGCCACGCCGGACTGTTCAGACAATTCGCCCAGCGACATATTATAGGCCTTGCGCAAACGCATGATAGTGGCGCCGAGGGCTTGGCCTTCTTCTTCACTTGCAGGTGAAGGCTTGTTTTTTGCGCGGCGCGTTGACATCTCGGTATTCCTTATGTAGTACTAGTGTTCGTTATTACGAACAGTGCATTGACTTCACTCTGTTTGCCTGATTTTTCGGCTGTTTTCGCCGCAAAATCAATCAAAATCACAGAAATGGTCAATGCGAGAGTGAGGTTTTAAGGCCCATACTGGACGCATTAACGAACGCGGGTCTCTTAATCAACGAAGATTGGGCCCGTTTGGAATGGAGAACACTGCGATGCGCTATTTTCCGATATTTGTAGACCTGCAAAACGCCCGTGTGGTTGTGGTTGGCGGCGGCGAAGAAGCATTGCGCAAAATCCGATTGTTGTTGAAGACTGAAGCCAAAATCGACGTGATTGCGCCTGCGCTGCATGATGAGCTCAAAGCCAATTCGCGCGTCAACTGGTTGTCCAAAATTTATGATGCTGCCCTGCTTGATGGTGCGGCGTTGGTTTATTCGGCTGAGGCTGAATTGAATGCCCAAGTGAGTGCCGATGCGATGGCGCGTGGCATTCACATCAATGCTGTTGATGAAGCCCATATTTCAACATTCATTGTGCCTTCGATTGTGGACCGTGACCCGGTGGTGATTGCCATTGGAACGGAAGGCACGGCTCCGGTTTTGGGCCAAGGCATTCGCGCGAAAATTGATGCAATGTTGCCCGTCAATATTGGTTCACTTGCGACCAAGGCACAAACGTTGCGGGATCGTGTGGCCAAATTGTTGCCACCGGGCAATCGTCGTCGCGCGTTCTGGGCAGATTTTTTCTTCGGCAGCACACGGGATGCTTTTGTTGAAGGTGATGATGTGGCTTTTGGATTGTCTTTTGATGATGCGGTTTACAACGCTGCCATTGCCAAGACGGGTCGTGTATCGCTTGTTGGTGCTGGACCGGGTGATCCGGAATTGTTGACGCTCAAAGCGCAACGCAAGCTGCAAGAAGCTGACGTGATTGTTTATGATCGCTTGGTTTCAGCTGGCGTGTTGGAAATGGCGCGGCGTGATGCTGTGCGCATTCCCGTGGGCAAAACGCCATTTGCGCCCTCGCCGAAGCAGTCCGAGATCAACGCTATTTTGATAGCCGAAGCGCAAAAAGGTTTGCGCGTTGTGCGGCTTAAAGGCGGTGACCCTTATGTGTTTGGTCGCGGTGGTGAAGAGCAAGTTGCATTGGAAGCCAAGGGCATTGCGGTTGATGTGGTGCCGGGCATTACGGCGGCTTTGGGTTGTGCGGCTTCTTTGAAAACGCCGTTGACGCAGCGTGGCCACAACCGTTCGATCACCCTGCTTACGGCGTCATCTGAAACGGGCATTGCCGAACAGGATTGGCAAGCCCTTGCCAAGCCCGGCCAAGTTCTCGCCATTTATATGGGCGTGCATGCGGCGGGATACAATTTCGGCACAATTATTGGAAGCCGGCATGAAGCCATCAACGCCTGTGACGCTGGTTGAAAATGGCACCCGTGCTGATGAGCGTGTGCTTCACACGACTGTCGGGAATTTGTGGGACACGGTTCAGCGGGCCGGCATTAATGGCCCTGCCCTGATTTATGTGGGATTGAGCGAGGCCAAAGCTTCGGCTGAGGTTGTGCCCTTTCCCATCCGCGAAGATATTCAACTTGCTGCTTTGAGAGCTGTATCATGACGACGACTGAGAAGGGTCAAGTAATGACCGCAAACCGCCTGCGCGATGGGGATGTTGTGTTCCTGACGCGGTCTGGCGAATGGGCTTTGGCCATCGACAATGCTGTGTTGGCTGTGGAACCACAGGCCGCTGCGGCTTTGGAAGCGCGCGCCAAGGCTGATGAAAAATCCACTTTGGTGACGGGCGCTTATTTGTTCGATGCGGAGCGTGTCGATGGAAAAATCAGAGCGTCGCATATTCGCGAACGCATTCGCACGCTTGGCCCAAGTGTGCGCACGGATTTAGGCAAACAGGCAGAAGGCACGGCGGGCAAGTTTGCCCCTGTGGAGGCATAAACATGTATCGCTATGACGAATTTGATTTGAGTTTTGTGCAGCAACGCACGGCGCAATTCCGCGACCAGGCCAACCGTCGCCTTTCAGGTGAACTAACGGAAGAAGAATTCCGCCCGCTTCGTTTGATGAACGGTTTGTATTTGCAATTTCATGCCTACATGCTGCGCGTGGCTATTCCTTATGGCACATTGTCGTCAAAGCAAATGCGTCGCCTTGCCTATATCGCTGACAAGTGGGACCGTGGATATGGCCATTTCACCACGCGCCAGAACATTCAATATAATTGGATCAAGCTTGAGGATACGGCTGACATTTTGGAAGCTTTGGCTGAAGTTGAAATGCATGGCATTCAGACTTCGGGCAATTGCATTCGCAATGTGACGACGGACCATTGGGCTGGTGCGGCGGCTGATGAAATTGCTGATCCTCGCCCGATTGGTGAATTGTTGCGGCAGTGGTCTTCGCTGCACCCTGAGTTTTCGTTCTTGCCGCGCAAGTTCAAGATTGCCGTGACGGGTGCGCCCCATGACCGTGCGGCTGTGCGCGTGCATGATATTGGCCTGCGCTTACACAAGAATGACAAGGGTGAAAATGGTTGGGAAGTGATGGTTGGTGGTGGCCAAGGCCGCACGCCGATGATTGCCGTGACGGTTCGTGATTTCCTGCCGGAGATTGAACTCATTCCCTACATCGAAGCCATCATGCGGGTTTATAACCTTTATGGTCGCCGCGATAACAAGTACAAGGCGCGTATCAAGATTTTGGTGCATGAGCTGGGTGCTGAAAAATTCCGTTCGGAAGTGGAAGCAGAATATGCCCGCCACCCCGCACAAACCACGGAAGTTGATGCACGGGAACTGGCGCGGATTTCAAAATATTTCGCCAAGCCAAATTTGGAAAAGCAGTCTCGCTTTGCCCCGCATTTTGAAGATGCGAAATTCAAGAACAAAGACTTTGCACGTTGGGCGAAGAACAATCTCGCGGCCCATGCGGTTGATGGTTACGCTATCGTCAATATTTCGTTGAAGCCTGAGGGTGGTATTCCCGGGGATGCGACGGGCGAGCAAATGCGCGTTATGGCGGATTTGTCTGAGCGTTATTCCCATGATGAATTGCGGGTATCACACGCGCAGAACATTGTGTTGCCGCATGTGAAGCTGGAAGATGTGTTTGCGATTTGGGAAGAGTTGCAAAAGGCTGGTTTGGCGGCTGCGAATTATGGATTGTTGGGTGATATTATCGCCTGCCCCGGGTTAGACTATTGCGCGCTTGCCACGGCCCGCGCCATCCCCGTGTCGCAAGCCATTTCACGTAAATTTGCCGATATGGATACGCAGGAAAAATATGGTCCGTTGAAGATTAACATTTCGGGCTGCATCAATGCTTGCGGCCATCACCATGTTGGCCACATTGGCATTTTGGGCTTGGACAAAAAAGGTGAAGAATATTTCCAGATTACGCTTGGTGGGTCTTCTGGTGACAAGGCTTCGATTGGCAGCATCTTAGGCCCGGGCTTTGCGGCTGAGGAAGTGCCGGATGCCATCGAAAAAATTCTCAATACCTATGTGAAGCTGCGGCAGCCGGGTGAGGAATTCCTCGCCGCCTATCGCCGTGTTGGCCCACAACCATTTAAGGATGCTCTCTATGCCGCTGCTTAAAAATAACAGCTTCATCAATGATGCGTGGGTGAATGTGGCGGATGATGACGTCATTGCTGATGGTGCGCGCGTTGTTGTTTCGCTCGACCGTTTGCAAAAAGAATGGGATGTTTTGGCGCGGCATACGGGCTTGCTTGGTGTGATGGTTCCGAACAATGCCGATGAAAAAGCATTGCACCCTTATTTCTCGCAATTGGCTTTGGTGGTTGTGAATTTCCCAGCCTTCACTGATGGTCGGTCCTACAGTCAAGCGCGGCAGTTGCGGCTTGATGGCTATCGCGGCGAAGTGCGGGCTACGGGCAATATTCTGCCGGACCAATTACAGTTCATGCTGCAAGTGGGTGTTGATAGTTTTGACGTGTCTGATCGCTTCTCTTTGGAAGATTGGCAAAAGGCAGCGCAGCACATGCAGCTGACCTATCAATTGGGTTATAATCGTGCGGGTGCTGAGCGTGAAGTTTGGGCGCAGCGCCACCAAGGTTTTGCAGCATGGGAAGAACAACCCCATGCCGGATGATAAACGATTAAACGACATTGTTGAAAGTTATGCAGGTCTTGAAGGTCGGCAACTGATTAGTGCGGCTGTAAAAAACCATCCCGGACGTGTGGCTTTGCTGTCGTCCTTTGGTGCTGAGTCATCGGTGTTGTTGCACATGGTTTCGGAAATTTCGCCGGATTTGCCGGTGTTGTTTTTGGATACGGAAAAGCTGTTTCCGGAGACATTTGCAATATCGTGATAATTTGGTGCGCGAGTTGGGCCTCAGCAATCTGATCAATATTCACCCGGACGCGGAAGACATTGCGCGGGTGGACCCGGACGGCATTCTCAATACGTTTGACAAAGATCTATGCTGCCATTTCCGCAAGACCGTGCCGATGCAGAAGGCCTTTGCGAATTATGACATCATCATTTCGGGCCGCAAGCGTTTCCACGGTGCCTCGCGCAGTGATTTGCAATATGTGAGTGTGCAGGACGGCAAAGTGAAACTGGAACCCTTGGCCAGTTTCACGGCTTTGGATTTGAGCAATTACATGATCAGCCATCACTTGCCATCGCACCCCTTAAAGCTGCAAGGTTATCGCTCTATCGGGTGTGTGCCTTGCACAACGCAGGGTGGGACGGATGATGACCCTCGAGCTGGCCGTTGGGCAGGTTCGGACAAGACCGAATGTGGAATACACTTCTCCGTAAATGGTGAAGTTGTGAGAACAGAAACGCGCCAGGCGGCAGGCGTTTGACTTTGAACGTATTGTAACAAAGGCAAACACATGACTGAATTTTGGACCTTTGCGTTGGTGGGGTTTATCGCGCAATTGATCGACGGCACTTTGGGGCTGGGCTTTGGCATTATCTCGGCTTCAGTTCTACTGGGGCAAGGTATTGCCCCTGCCCTTGTTTCGGCGAGTGTGAATGCCGCGAAAATACCGACAACGGCGACAGCTGCTTTCTCGCACTACAAGAACAAAAATATTGATTGGAGCATCGTTGTTGCACTTGCGGTGTTTGGCACCTTGGGCGGCACCATGGGCATGTTGTTGCTGACCAGTTTAAAGGGCAAGGCGCTGACAACGTTGGTGACTGGCTATCTTTTCTTGATTGGCGGATTGATTATTTGGCGCGGCATCAAAGGGGCGTCACCGCGTATTTTGCCCGCCGCGTGGAAGCGCATGATTGGTTTTATGGGTGGCTTGATTGAAGGCATTGGCGGCAGCTGGGGGCCAGTTGTGACCACCAGTTTGTTGGGCTCTGGAGTTCAATCGCGTTATGCCATTGGCTCCAGTAACTTTGCAGAATTTGCCGTGAGTGTGACAGTTTTTAGTGCCTATCTCGTGGCTTTCTACGTTGGACATTGGGAAGGCGGCACGGATTGGCAGTCGGTGGCTTATCCAGTGGCTGGTTTGATGCTTGGCGGTTTGCCTGCTGCAATGGCTGGCGGTTGGTTAGCCCGTATTGCACCGAGCCGTGCTCTAACGGTAGCTGTCGGTTTGCTCGCAATCGCGATTGGGATCTATCGGGCGTTTGCTTGAGTTGAGATTCCGGCTTGCACCGGAATCTCTTTCATCGCGTTACTCCGCAGCTTTCATTGGCCTGACTTTGCTCTGCAGGGCATTCGCCATGCGATCTTCGACTTCTTCAATCTTGTCTGCCAGTTGTTCGAGTGCGGTTTCGGTCTTGCTTTGTTGCATTGCAAGTTCTTCGACACTTTCCGCCAGTTTGGGTTCATCGGAAGCACCGATGAAGCGGCCGAAGAGCCAACGGAACAAGTGGGCCAGATCATCCATCACGATATAGAAGGATGGAACGAACACAAGGCTGAGGAAGGTTGCGGCAATCAAACCGCCGATTACGGCAATGGCCATAGGTGAACGGAATTCGCCACCTTCACCAATGCCCATGGCAGATGGCAACATGCCGGCACCCATAGCTAATGTGGTCATAACGATTGGGCGGGCGCGTTTGCGACCTGCGTCCACAATGGCATCCAAGCGGCCCATACCGTGCTTCACCCGTTCGACTGCAAAATCCACGAGCATGATGCCGTTTTTGGCGACGATACCGATGAGCATCAACATGCCGATGATAACGGGCATGGAGAATGCACGGTCCGTCAACAGCAATGCAATGACAACGCCACCAATTGAGAGCGGCAATGACAATAGAATAGCAAAGGGTTGGAAGATGTTGCCGAGGAGCAAGATCAACACACCCAACATCAAGACGATGCCAAGGCTCGCGGCCTTCACAAACTCACGATTGATGTCGCCTTGAATTTCCGCGTCGCCTCCTTCTTGAATTTTGACGGCGGCAGGGAAATTGAGACTTTTTGCAACTTCGAGAATACGCGCAGACGCCGTGCCCAATTCGGTGCCGGGCATAATATCAGCACCCAAGGCTGCTTGGCGTTGGCGGTTCAAGCGCTTGATCGAGCTTGGACCTTGGCTAAATGAAACATCAGCGACGGACGACAGTGGCACAGTTTGGCCATTGCTCGCGGTGATGCGCAAATTGGTGAGATCGCTAAATTGTGTACGTGCTGTTTCGGGCACTTGCACGCGGATTGGCAATAACCTGTCTCCGGCATTAAATTTGGCGAGGAGCGGATCAAAATCGCCAATCATGGCAACGCGCACCGCCTGTGATATTTGAGCGGCGGTAATACCAAGTTTGGCAGCTTCTTCCGTGCGTGGAACAATTTTGACTTCCGGACGTTCCAACGCACCAATGCCCATGACGGAACGCAGAATGGGTTCTTTGCGCAACGCAGCTTCCAATTTGCCAACGGCTGCCGAGAGTTGCACCGGATCATTCGACAGCATGTTGAATTCAATTTCGCGGGTGCCGCGCTCGGTCACTTTGTACCAGCGTAAATCCGGCAAATCGGCCAACATTGGCAGCACTGCGTTTTCGACTTCCCACTGGGGCGTTTCACGGCCGTTGGTTTTCATCTTGGGAATTGATGTGCCGAGCAAACCATTTGCGCCGTTCACAAATTTGTTCACGATGCTTGAGAACAGGGCATGGTCACGCTTGTTCAAGTTTACAAATATTGAGGCATAACGCGACTCGAGACTGCCTGTCGGGGATGAGCCGCCGAGGACAAAGACGTGGCTAACGTCGCTGTTCTTGCGGATCGTTGTGGCCATGCCTTCAGTGACTTTGAGGGTTTCTTCGAGGCGTGAACCTGGAGGCAATTCGACGCCCAAAACAAAGCGCGATTCATCACCACGTGGGATGAAGCCCGTTGGCAATAATGGAATGAGTGCCGTAGATGCCATCAACACAAAGAACGCGAGGACAATCGTGACATAGCTCATCACGCGGGGTTGCCACGTGCTGCCTTCAGGGATGAACTTCAAGCGTTCACGGGTGAGCTTTGGTGCCCAATTCAAGAAGCGGAGAAGTTTGATGTAACCACGCAAAATAAAGCCTGCCTTCTCGTCTTCATGGCCATGGGACCGCATGAGATAGGCCGACATCATCGGCGTAATCAATCGAGCCACGAGGAGCGAGAACAATACGGCGACGGCAACTGTCATACCGAACTGCTTGAAGTATTGACCAACGATGCCGCCCATAAAGGACACTGGTACGAAGACAGCGACAATGGTGAAGGTGATCGCAATCACCGCGAGGCCGATTTCGTCGGCAGCATCCATGGATGCGCGATAGGCGGATTTGCCCATGCGCATGTGCCGGGCGATGTTTTCAATCTCCACAATCGCGTCATCGACCAGAATACCTGTGGCCAAAGTAATGCCGAGGAATGATACGAGGTTGAGTGAAAAGCCTAGCATTTCCATGGCCCAGAATGTGGGAATGGCTGACAAAGGAAGTGACAGGGCTGAAATCAGCGTCGCGCGCCAGTCTCGCAGGAAGATGAGCACCACAATGACGGCGAGGATTGCGCCTTCAATCAGGCCTTCCATAGCCGCAACGTAATTGCCATGAATTGAGAATACGGTGTCATCAACGAGGGCGAAGGTGACGGCTTCATTCGGGCCGTCGAGTTCAGCAACTTTTGCAGCAACCCGATTGCCCACATCAACGGAACTTGAACCTTTGGCACGGAAGATTGCAAAGGTGACGACTGGGTCGCCGTTGTAGCGCGCAAAAGAACGTGGTTCCTCTGTCGTGTCTGTCACGGTCGCCAAGTCACGTAATTTGATTTGGTTGCCACCGGGCAATGGAATTGTTGTGTCTTTCAAGCTTTCAAGATCGCGGGCACCGCCCAAGGTCCGGATAGCCTGTTCGGTGCCGCCCACTTCGCTCTTACCTGCACCGGAGTCTGCGTTAATGGCACTGAGTTGTTGGTTGATGTAGCTGGCGGTTACGCCGAGCGCTTGCATTTTGCCGGGATCAAGATCAACGCGAATTTCGCGGTCGGCACCACCATAACGATCTACACGACCTACACCGGGCAAGCCTTGGACTTGGCGCTTGACGATATCATCGACGTACCACGACAATTCTTCCAGCGTCATTCCGGGGGCCTTGACGGCGTAGGTTTGAATGGCTTGGCCTTCGACATCGATTTTTTGAACGATGGGTTCGTCAATGCCGCCGGGCAAGTTGCCGCGAATTTTTGCAACAGCATCTTTAACGTCGTCCAGCGCTTGGTCGGTCGGCACTTCGAGGCGGAATTCGATTGCGGTTGTCGAATTACCATCCGACATGGTTGACGTGACGTTCTTGACACCAGCTAAACCAGAAACCGCATCTTCCACGCGTTTTGTTATTTGAGATTCCAGTTCAGCCGGGGCTGCACCTGACTGCCCAACCGAGACAGCAATAATGGGAACGTCAATGTTCGGGAATTGCGTGACTGGCAGGCGTGAAAAGGATTGCAGCCCCATAAGCAGCAAAACAGCAAATAGCAAAATTGGCGGCACTGGGTTTCGAATAGACCACGCCGAGAAGTTCCAGTTCATGTTCGTTCCTTAGTCTGCTTGCGTGACGACAACGGGATTGACCACGTCGCCTTGGCGCACAAAGCTGCCTGCGCGCGCCACGAATGTTTCACCCGGGGCTACGCCATCTGTAATTTCAATTTCGGTGGTGCTGACAAGGCCTGTGATGACCTTGCGCACTTCCACTTTTCCGTCTTTCACAATTTGAACGGTGGGGCCATCTTCGCCGAAGGTTACGGCGGTGAGTGGCAAAGCGACGCCCTCACCTGCTGCCAAAGAAATTGTGGCCCGACCAAAGGCACCGAGTGGCACGCGTACGCCTGCTGCCAATTTAATGTGGGCTTTGCCCATACGCGTGGTTTGATCGACTTCTGGTGAAATGAGCGACACATCGCCAATCAAGGCTTTGTCGTAGCCATTGACTGCTATTGATGCTTTTTGGCCGGCTTTGACTTTTGGCAGATCTGACTCTGGCACTTCCGCCACAAGTTTAACTTGGCCCTTGGCGACGAGGTTAAACATCGCACCACCGCCCGGGTTGGAAATGGTTCCGTATTCTACCAATCGCGCACTGATAAAGCCATCGATTGGCGCTTTGATTTCGGTGCGGCTTTTGCGCAGTTCCATTTCCTTGCGTTGCGCTTCGATGACTTGACGCCCGGCTTCGGCTGAAACGAGTGCGAGCTTGGCTGATTCAAATTGTGATGCGGCAAGGTCGTAGGCGGCTTGGCGCTGATCGAATTGTTCAACGGTGCTGACGCCTGTGGAACGCAGCTTTTTGGTGCGGTTCAAGTCAGACTGGGCGCGGTCTTTGCCGATTTTTGCTTGTTCGATTTGGTTTTTCGCTTGGGCCACGGCGGCGTCATTGCTGGCGAGGCTGGCGGCATTTTGAGCGAGTTGGATTTCAACATCGTTTGCATCAAGTCGGGCCAGTATTTGGCCTTGGGCCACGGTGTCGCCCTCTTCCGCCAAAATTTCAACAACGGCGTAACCGCTTACCAACGGCGCCACCAAAACATTGGCCCCGGCTGCGAAACTGCCCGTGACGACCAAATCTTCGGCGATCTTCTTTTTCTCAGCAACCATCACGGAAATGGCCGGTGCAGATGTGGCTGGAGCAGCGGGTGTTGCTTCCTGCGCAAGTGTTGTTCCTGACAACAGGAGTGTTGCAAACAGCGACGTAACGACGAATTTCCGCATTTTCATTTCCTCTGATTCCGTTTGCTTATTCTGCTGCTTTGCGCCCAGTCTCGTCCAAGAGCTGAGCGAGTTTTTCTTCCAAGTATGTGACACCTGCTGTCAGCACTGCTTCGCCATAACCCATGACAAAGTTTCCGGCTGGGTCAGCTTGGCATTCCGCCTTGCATTCATCGATGTTTCGCAAGTCTGATTTCAGGTCAGACAATTGCTTCTCGATGGCAGCAATACGATGCTCGACCGAGATATGGTTTTGCAGCAGCATGATAAAAAGGAATTCTGACTTGTATTTGTCTTGTGCAGGCAAAACGCCCAAGGCCTTGGTCAGAGCCGCAAGACCCGTTGGGGTTATGGCGTAGACCTTTTTATCAGGTTTTCCAGACTGCTCTTCTTCACGAACAGTCACTTGGCCTTCGATGGCCAGTTGGTTGAGAGCTGGATAGATAGAGCCATAGCTGGCTTCCATGAAGTGGCAGAACATGCCCTCTTCAAAGTCTTTCTTGATTTCGTAACCTGTGGCCTCCCGCAAAGAAAGGTAGCCCAAGCAAAGCGTGCGTACGTTCAAGACCTGCTCATCCCAATATATTCATGTTCGATATATATCGGTTTAGAGCGATTTTAACGCTCGGTCAAATTAGTTTGACGGCAAAATAGAGCTTAGAAATGTTTTGTTGGCTGTGGAAAAGCGCATGGAAGAGCAAATCTATAGCGGATTCAACCGAAAACGGGTCGGTTTTCAGAGAAGAAGTGTATTTGTATCGCTTGTATTCGTCATTTGCTTTCACTAATACTGCAATCAAGTGGCCGCTATGAGCTACACACAGGGCGCATCCGCGTCGGCAACATAAGGGGGGCGGAATGGAGTATTTTCTCCAGCAGCTCATTAACGGACTCACATTAGGGTCCATCTACGGTCTCATCGCCATCGGTTATACGATGGTTTACGGCATTATCGGCATGATCAACTTTGCCCACGGTGATATTTTCACCGTTGGGGCATTCATGGCCTTGATTGTGTTTCTCATTCTCACATCTTACATGTCAGGCGTACCGGTGGCGGTCGCGCTCATTGTTATGATGGCGGTGGCTGTCGTTCTGACGAGTTTGTGGAATTGGACGATTGAGCGTGTGGCTTATAAACCATTGCGCGGCTCGTTCCGCTTAGCGCCTTTGATTACAGCGATTGGCATGTCCATCGCGCTCTCAAACTTCCTGCAAGTGGCACAAGGCCCGCGCAACAAACCTATTCCCGCTTTGATTTCGGGCAATATAACGTTGTCTGAAAACGTCCAAATTTCGTGGAAGCAACTTTTGATCGTTTTGGTGACGACTGTGTTGCTCGCGGCATTTTGGTACATTGTTCACAAAACCCCATTGGGCCGTGCACAACGGGCTTGTGAGCAAGATCGCAAGATGGCGGCTTTGCTGGGTGTTGACGTTGATAAGACGATTTCGATTACCTTCATCATGGGTGCAGCCTTGGCTGCTGTGGCGGGCACACTTTACCTCACATATTATGGTGTGATCGTATTCACCGACGGCTTTGTGCCGGGTGTAAAGGCGTTTACGGCGGCTGTTTTGGGTGGCATTGGTTCGCTGCCGGGTGCGGTTTTGGGTGGGCTTTTGATTGGTTTGATTGAAGCCATGTGGTCGGCCTATTTTTCTATCGACTATAAAGATGTGGCCGCGTTCTGCATTCTCGCCATTGTGTTGATTTTCATGCCGTCTGGTATTCTCGGACGCCCAGAAGTGGAAAAAGTTTGACCATGTCCACGTCTCCTGAACTTGAACAAACGCCCATTCAAAAAGCATTAAAAGATGCTTTTTATGCAGGCCTGATTGCGTTTGGTTTGTTTATACTGTTGATTGGTTTCAAGACCGATCAGAACATTCGCAATGAACTGATCCTGATTCAACGCTGGGGCCTTTTGGCGCTCGTGGTTGGGGCAGCTGCTGCGTTCCGGTTTGTGATGACGGCATTTGTTGCCCCTGCCCTTGCAGAGCGCAAAGCGGTGAAAGCGGCAATGCGGAAAGCCACGGATGAGCCTGAAAGTTGGTTCAAGGCCAATTTTTCGAAACTCGCTCTCGCGTTCTTGCTGATTTATCCGCCGCTCGTGGTGATGCTTGTGGGGTTCCAAGGCTCACTCAAGTGGGTTGATAACTTCGGCATTCAGATTCTGATTTATGTAATGTTGGCTTGGGGCTTGAACATTGTTGTGGGCCTCGCCGGATTGTTGGATTTGGGCTATGTGGCGTTCTATGCCGTTGGCGCTTATTCCTATGCTCTGCTGTCATCCCACTTCGGATTGTCATTCTGGGTCTTGCTGCCGCTGGCTGGTATTTTAGCAGCCTTCTGGGGCGTGATTTTAGGTTTCCCCGTGCTTCGATTGCGAGGCGACTATTTGGCCATTGTGACACTGGCGTTCGGTGAAATTATCCGGCTTGTGTTGATCAATTGGACGGCGGTGACCAAGGGCACCTTTGGTGTTTCCGGCATTGCGAAAGCCACACTTTTTGGCGTCTATGAATTCAATGCCAGCAAGGATGGTTTTGCTGCGGTTTTCGGTTTGCCGCCATCTTCAGCCTATTACAAAATCTTCCTCTACTATCTCATTCTGGCATTGGTACTTTTGACAGGTTACGTGACATTGAAGTTGCGTCGCTTGCCGATTGGTCGGGCGTGGGAAGCCTTGCGTGAAGATGAAATTGCGTGCCGTTCATTGGGCATCAATACAACGACAACGAAGCTGACGGCGTTTGCCATTGGGGCCATGTTTGGTGGTTTTGCTGGTGCCTTCTTTGCTGTGCGCCAAGGCTTCGTATCGCCTGAAAGTTTTGTGTTCCTGGAGTCCGCCGTCATTCTTGCCATTGTGGTTTTGGGCGGCATGGGTTCGCTTGGTGGCATTGCGATTGCTGCCATCGTGATGGTGGGTGGTACTGAATTGTTGCGCCAACTCGACTTCCTCAAGGAAGTGTTTGGCAGTGACTTTACGCCTGAACTTTATCGCATGTTGATCTTCGGAATAGCGATGGTTGTGGTGATGCTTTACAAGCCGCGCGGCTTTGTGGGCACGCGAGAGCCAACAGCTTTCTTACATGCTGACCATAAGTCGATTTCTGGTGAATTCTCGAAGGAAGGTCACGGCTAAGATGACCAAAGTATCTGACGCAATTTTGGAAGTTGAGCACGTCTCTATGATTTTCGGCGGACTTGTTGCCGTGAATGATTTGAGCTTTGAAGCCAAGCGCGGTGAAATCACCGCTCTTATTGGCCCCAATGGTGCTGGCAAAACGACAGTGTTCAACTGCATTACCGGATTTTATAAACCAACATCCGGCATGATGAAAATGAACCGCAGCAATGGCGAAAGCTTTATGCTGGAACGGATGCCGGACTTTGAAGTGAACCGCGATGCCAAGGTGGCGCGCACGTTCCAAAACATCCGTTTGTTTTCGGGCCTCACATTGCTTGAAAATTTGTTGGTGGCGCAACACACGCCGTTGATGAAGGCTTCGGGCTATACCATTGGCGGATTGTTTGGACTTTCGAGCTATCAGACGAAATCTGATGCCTCGATGAAAAAGGCTGGCGATTGGTTGAAGCGTATTGGGCTTTATGACCGTGCGGACCAGCCGGCGGGTGATCTTCCCTATGGCGCGCAACGCCGCTTGGAAATTGCGCGGGCCATGTGCACGGACCCTGAATTGCTGTGTCTTGACGAGCCCGCTGCTGGTTTGAACCCGCGGGAGTCGCTCGAGCTCAACACGCTGCTGAAAGACATTCGTAAAGACACGGGCACATCAATTCTTCTGATTGAACATGACATGTCAGTGGTGATGGGCATTTCAGACCACGTTGTTGTGTTGGAATATGGCACTAAGATTTCTGATGGCAACCCGCACCACGTGAAGAATGACCCCAAAGTTATTGCGGCCTATTTGGGCGTGGATGAAGACGAAGCTGAAAAGATTGTGACATTGCCTGCTGCTAAAAAGGCAGCTCCTGTTGCGGTAGCCGCCCCAGTGCTTGCAGCTGCGACACTGGTGCCAAAGGTTGCAAAGCCCGTTGTGAAAAAGGTCGTTTCGCGGGCGAAGTCACCTGCCCCAGTCAAAGCTAAAGTGGCGGCAAAAACAAAAGATGATCTTAAACTCATCAAAGGCATTGGCCCTGTGAATGAGGGCAAATTGAACCGCAATGGCGTTCACACTTTTGCGCAAATTGCCGCGTGGAAAAAAGCCGATATTGTAGAAGCTGAAGTCTATCTCGAATTTGATGGTCGCATTGCCCGCGAAGGCTGGGTGTCGCAAGCCAAGTCATTGGCGCGTAATGCTGCAAAAGCCACATCGTCCAAGGGTCGTAAATAATGGCAAACACAGAACCCCTGTTGATGACGCGTGGCGTCCAAACGTTTTACGGCAATATTCAAGCTTTGAAGGGCATCGATATTGATGTTCACAAAGGCGAAATTGTCGCGATGATTGGTGCCAACGGTGCTGGCAAGTCCACCTTGATGATGACAATTTGTGGCAGCCCACAAGCGCGCCACGGCACGGTGACGTTTGAAGGGCAAGACATCACTAAAATGCCGACGCATGAAATTGCCCGTTTGCGCATTGCCCAATCACCCGAAGGACGTCGCATTTTCGGCCGCATGACTGTGCGCGAAAACTTGCAGATGGGTGCGAGCCTCGACAATTTGAAGCACTTCGATGAAGACGTTGAAGATATTTTCAAACTGTTCCCACGCTTGAAAGAACGCATCAACCAACGCGGTGGCACGCTTTCAGGTGGTGAGCAGCAAATGCTTTCCATCAGCCGTGCTTTGATGGCGCGACCGAAATTGTTGTTGTTGGACGAACCATCGTTGGGCTTGGCACCCATCATTGTGAAGCAGATTTTTGACGCAATTCGCGTGTTGAATCAGACCAAGGGACTCACCGTGTTCCTGGTGGAGCAAAATGCGTTTGCGGCACTGAAGTTGGCAACGCGCGGATATGTTATGGTCAATGGCCAGATTACATTGAGCGGCACGGGCAAAGATTTGTTGGCCAATCCTGAGGTACGTGCTGCGTATCTCGAAGGCGGCGGACACTGAGGGGAAACGATATGTTAGAAGACATTGTTGCTGGCCACGCCTTTCCCGGAGAATATGTTTTTATGCTGTTGTGCATGGGGGCGGCTTGGATGACGGGACGTTCGATCGCTTCGGACTGGAAGCCGATCTGGAATTTGGTGCTCGCGGTTTTGGGTCTTGGGTTGGGTGCGCGGTTCTTGCACTTTGCACTTTATGAAGCGCAATTTGTGAGTTTTAGCCGCTACTTTGTCGATACGTTGATCTTGGCGATTGTGGCTTATCTCGGCTACCGCTTCACCCGCACCAACCAAATGACGCGCCAATATCACTGGCTTTATGAGAAGGCTTCACCCTTTAGCTGGCGTGCCAAAGCATGATTTACCAATTAGTCTGATACAACAGAAAACCTATGCGTTTCTGTGGAATTCAGCGTGACATTTGCCGAAAATTCGGCAAATCTTATTCCTAAGTGATGTTCTTGAAACATCGCGAAGGGATAAATCTAAAGACCCTAAATCACACACACAGGGAGTTGTGAAATGAAGAAAATCCTTATGACGGGCCTCGCCCTTTCGGCGCTTATGGCTGTCAACACTGTTGCTTGGGCTGACATTATGGTTGGCGTTGCTGGTCCTTTGACCGGTCCTAACGCTGCATTCGGTGCTCAGCTGCAAAAAGGCGCTGAAGCTGCTGCTGCTGAAATCAATGCTGCTGGCGGCATCAATGGCGAACAAATCAAGCTTGTATTCGGTGATGACGTTTCGGATCCAAAGCAAGGTGTGTCCGTTGCCCAGAAGTTCGTTGCTGATGGCGTGAAATACGTTGTTGGTCACTTCAACTCTGGCGTAACCATTCCAGCTTCTGACGTTTATGCAGAAAATGGTGTTTTGGTTATTACCCCATCAGCCACAAACCCAACCTTGACCGAACGCGGCCTGTGGAACACCTTCCGCACCTGCGGTCGTGATGACCAACAAGGTACAGTTGCTGGCGGCCACATTGTTGCAAACTTCAAGGATGCCAAGGTTGCTGTTCTCCATGACAAGACACCATATGGCCAAGGCCTTGCTGACTTCACCAAGAAGGCCATGAATGATGGCGGCTTGACCGAAGCTATGTATGAAGGCGTCAACATTGGCGACAAGGACTTTGCAGCCCTCATCACCAAGATGAAGGAAGCTGGCGTATCATTCGTGTATTGGGGTGGTTTGCACACCGAATTCGGTTTGCTCAAGCGCCAAGCTGCTGATGCTGGCTTGACGTGCCACATTCATGTCTGGCGACGGCATTGTGTCGAACGAATTGGCTTCGATTGCTGGTCCAGCTGTTGAAGGCACCTTGATGACATTCGCTCCAGACCCACGCAACAACCCAGCTGCAAAAGCAACAGTTGAAAAGTTCCGTGCTGCTGGTTTCGAACCAGAAGCCTACACGCTTTACAGCTACGCTGCTCTGCAAATCGTTGCTGCTGCTGCGACCAAGGTTGGCAAGTCTGACGATGCACAAGCCGTTGCTGCTGCCATCAAGGCAAGCGGACCATGGACAACCGTGATTGGCGACATTGGCTATGATGCCAAGGGCGACATCACCCGTCCAGACTACGTGCTTTACACCTGGCAGAAGCAAGCCGATGGCAGCTTCACCTACATCCAGAACCCATAATCGGTTCTTCAGCTTCGGCTGAAATTGCCGCCCGGAGAAATCCGGGCGGTTTTTTTGTGTCTTGCGGTTCGCAGCGGCTTCGCCATAGTTAGCGTGTCTTAGGTTTGGAGTCTGAATTGCGCCATTTCATTGCCCTGCTCTTTTGTGCCTGTTTGGCTGCGCCTGTTCATGCTGAAATTTTTGTTGGCATTGCCGGGCCATTGAGTGGGCAGAATGCTGCCTATGGCAATGAATTGCGCGTTGGGGCGGCGGCGGCCATCGCTGCGGTGAATGCAAGTGGCGGCATCAACGGCGAGACATTGTCATTGGTTGAAGGCGATGATGGGTGTGATGCTAAACGCGCTGTTGAGGTGGCCAAGAGTTTTGTGAGCAAAGATGTGCGGCTTGTGGTGGGGCACTTCTGTTCGAGCGCCAGTTTGGCAGCAGCTCCAACATATATGAACGCAGGAATTTTGATGTTGAACCCCAGTGTAACTTCGCCCGAACTGACGTCCAAGAATTTGTGGAATGTGTTTCGCACTACGGGGCGGGACGATGCGCAGGCTGACGTGGCGGCTATGCGCATTAAGTCTGAGGGCAAGGATGCTGATGTCTATGTGGTGACCGATGATTTGGCGGAAACGGCACCTCTGGTGAAACGGTTTTTGAGCAATTTGCCGAATGCGAAAGTGGCCAAAGTCAAAGCTGGAAATGCAACGTTGCCAGAAGAAGCTGGCTTGATCGTCGCTTCGGCCTACTATCTGGCGCTTCAGCCTGCAGATGCTGCAACAGTTGTCAAAGACCTGCGAAAATTAAATGCATCGGCGCATGTTTATGGTTCGGATTTATTGCAGTCGGAAAGTTTTGGCAGCAAGGCGGGTGTTGATGCAGAAGGTACGTTGGTTTCGTTTTTACAGGATCAGTTGTCCGTGGCGCGTGCCAATGACGCAGCAAAACTTTCTACGACTGACGGAGCAACACTCGGGGCGTATGCCGCTGTTGAAACATTTGTTGCTGCGGCCAAGGCACGGAGCGTGAATGATGGTCGAGCTATGGCGGCGTGGTTAAGTGGCGGAAATGAAGTGCCAACGCATTATTGGTTCGTTGCGCTTCAATGCATCCGGAGACCTGCAAAAACAGCCCTATGCGTGGTATCAATGGAAAGACGGAACATTGGTTCCCGAAACACCTTAAATGAGAAAGGCCAATGCTGATGAATAGAGTCTTGAGCGCCCTGCTCTGCTTGTTTTCACTCTCGTCTGCTCACGCAGCTGACGGTGCAAAGTTTCGCCCTATCGGGTTTTCGAGTGACGCGCGCTATTTCGCGTTTGAGCAGTATGGCGTGCAGGATGGTTCGGGCTTTGCCTATACGGACGTTTTTGTTCTCGATATTCAAAAGGACGAATGGGTGAAGGGCACGCCCCTCAAAGTTTTGCTGGAAGATGAAACGATGTCAGTCGTCGCTGTTCGAGCGAAAGCTAAAAAAGATTCTGCTGAGATATTGAATTTTTTTACAATCGATACGGATGCAGAATTTCTTGCTGCCAATCCATTTACAGAAGTGATTGCAGACCGTTCAAAGCTGACATTTCATGACCACTATAACAATGCCATGGGAATGTATGGCACTGCAGACAATCAGGGGAGTTGGGATTTAACGACCAGTAAAACGACTGTTCCTCTGCCCGAGGGCTGTGAAGATGATATTGGCGTCGTTGGTTTCAAACTCGAACTCAAAAATGGTAAGACGGGCGCATTGCAGGTTTTGCATGAAGACAAGGCGCTGCCAAAATCGCGCTCTTGTGCGGTTGGTTATGACATTGAAGCGGTTGTGCAGCCTGCGGGCGGATCAGAGTCTGGTCAGTTGGTGGCAATCATTGGCGTTTACCGTCGCGGCTTTGAAGGCGCTGATCGGCGGTTTATTGCCGTGCCTTTCAAGTTCAACTGACGGCAAGATTGCGACTCGCAACGCTTCGTCACATTTGCTAAGGCCAGCCCAAACAAAGGTTTGCCAATGATACCCCGTTATTCCCACAAAGACATGGCCCAGATTTGGGCGCCTGAAACACGCTTCAAGATTTGGTTTGAGATTGAAGCCCATGCTGCTGATAAAATGGCAGAATTGGGCATTGTACCGAAGGAAGCGGCACGCGTTATTTGGGAAAAAGGCCGTGACGCAGAGTTTGATGTGGCGCGGATTGATGAAATCGAATCCGTCACGAAGCATGACGTGATTGCGTTCTTGACTCATCTTTCTGAAATTGTTGGGCCGGAAGCGCGTTTTGTGCATCAAGGCATGACATCCTCGGACGTGTTGGACACGACGTTCAATATTCAGCTGACACGTGCTGCTGACTTGTTGTTGAAGGATTTGGACGGGCTTTTGGCAGCTTTGGAGCGCCGGGCTTTTGAACACAAAATGACGGCCTGTATTGGTCGCAGCCATGGCATTCATGCAGAACCCATCACCTTTGGTTTGAAACTGGCCTATGCCCACGCTGAATTCCAGCGCGCTAAAGAACGTTTGATCTTTGCCCGCAAGGATGTTGCGACCTGTGCAATTTCGGGTGCTGTTGGAACCTTCGCCAATATTGACCCGTCGGTTGAGGCGCATGTGGCGGAAAAGTTGGGGCTGGCCATCGAGCCTGTTTCGACACAGGTCATCCCGCGTGATCGTCATGCCATGTTCTTTTCGGTGCTGGGTGTGATTGCCTCTTCGGTTGAACGATTGGCCACGGAAATTCGGCATTTGCAACGCACGGAAGTTTTGGAAGCGGAAGAGTTTTTCTCGCCGGGCCAAAAGGGTTCGTCCGCCATGCCGCACAAGCGCAATCCGGTGCTGACAGAAAACCTGACGGGGCTTGCCCGCCTTGTGCGTTCGGCAGCAATTCCCGCCATGGAAAATGTGGCGCTGTGGCATGAACGCGATATTTCGCATTCGTCTGTCGAGCGCGGCATTGGGCCTGATGCGACGGTGCATTTGGATTTTGCCTTGCGTCGCTTGACCGGGGTTATCGACAAGTTGCTTGTCTATCCAGAAAACATGCAGCGCAATTTGGACCGTTTGGGTGGGCTTGTGCATTCGCAGCGCGTTCTCTTGGCGCTCACGCAAAAAGGCATGTCGCGTGAAGATTCATATGCCGCTGTGCAGCGCAATGCCATGCCGGTGTGGCGTGGTGAAGGACAGTTTCTGCCGTTGTTAAAAGCTGACAAGGATGTGTCCGCGTTGATGACGAGATGCTGAACTCGAAGCATTGTTTGATTTGGGCTATCATACGAAACATGTGGATACGATTTTCCACCGCGTATTTGGCAGGGCATGATGGACAAGCTCAACGCCGCTGAATTGGATATGATCACCACGACAAATGATCTTGCAGCATTTTGCGAGAGTGTTGCTGGTGACAGCTTTATCACTGTTGATACAGAGTTTTTACGTGAGACGACGTATTATCCAAAGCTGTGTCTCATTCAGATTGCCGGTGAAAAAGTATCGGCGTTGATTGATCCTCTGGCTGCCACATATCGATCTCGCACCTTTCTTTGCCCTGATGGCGAACCCTTCGGTTTTGAAAGTATTTCCACGCCGCTTCGCAGGACATCGAAATTCTTGTCAACATGGCCAACTTGGTGCCGACGCCTGTGTTTGATACGCAGATTGCAGCCATGGTGTGTGGCTTTGGCGATCAGGTTGGTTATGAAGCGATTGTGCGCAAATTGGTGGGCGCGCAGATTGATAAATCTTCGCAGTTCACCGACTGGTCGCGCCGGCCACTGACCAATAAGCAAATGGTTTATGCGCTTTCAGACGTCACGCATTTGCGGGTGGTTTATGAAAAGCTGAAAGCACAGATCGACAAAGAAAACCGTGGGCCTTGGCTTGAAGGTGAATTGGCCGAACTGGCCGATGCCAGCAATTATCGCGTTGACCCTGAGCAAAGCTGGCGCCGCATTAAAGCGCGCATTCAATCGAAAAAGCAGCAAGCAGCTTTGATGGCCGTTGCTGCTTGGCGTGAACGCGAGGCGCAAAACAAGAATGTGCCACGCGGGCGCATTTTGAAGGATGATGCGGTAGCTGAAATTGCCATCCAAGTTCCGCAAACGGTTGAAGCTATGCAGCAATTGCGTTTGCTGCCTCGGGGTTCAGCGGACTCTAGCATTGGCAAAGGTATTCTGGCGGCGGTTGCTCAGGGCTTGGCGCGTGACCCGAATACTATTCCTGGCCCTAAGGGTCGCGGTGATGAGATGACGTCTGCCCAGGAAGCGGCGGCTGAAGTTTTAAAGTTGGCGCTCAAAATTGTCAGCGAACGCGAGGGCATTGCACCAAAGCTACTGGCTTCAAGCGCAGATATTGATGCCATTGCGGTTTCTGACACAGCTGATGTTCAAGCGATGCAAGGCTGGCGGCGGACCGTGTTTGGGGATGTTGCATTGGCGTTGAAAAATGGCAAAGCCACGATTGGGCTTGAAAATGGCCGCGCCAAAATCTTTCTAGGTTAGATCATTGGGCTGTAAATTGAGTCCAGGATAAACGTCATTCCAAACGCGAAACGGAGCGTAGCGAAGTAAGCGATTTGGAATCCAGCTTTGGTGGCAACCTGATTAATTCGTTGAAAGAAAGCGGGATTCCAAATCACTCGTTCCGCTTCGCTTCACTCGTGTTTGGAATGACGGTTCCTTGGGAAAGTCTATTCTTTACCGCCGATGACGACGCGGGGGCTGCGGCCCATTTCGAAGGCTAGGCTGGCCAAGCGCTTTTCGACGCGTTCGCCCATCAGGTCTTTGAGTTTAGAGGGCAAAGACAATGTAAGTGTTTTGTTGCCCTCGAGCTTCAACCCAATACGCGGCAACATGCCGGGCATTGCTGCTGACAGAATATAGGCCAGTCGGAATATTGAGCTGAGCAAGTGGGCGCGTTCCATTTCTTGCTCGCTGAGTAAGCGGGTGAGATCGTCCTTCATCACTTCGCCTTCATAACGGTAGAAAATGGTGAGAGCTAAAAACACGCGGCCTGGATGGTCAACGCCGACGAAGGCAGCTTGCGAGATCATGCTCATGGAGCGATCGGCGCGATAATCGGGATGGGCACGCCAGCCTATGTCAGCGAGCAAACAAGCCGCATAGCGCAGGCGTTTTTCTGCTTCGGTTTCGGCCAAGGCACCGGTGCCAAAGAGTTGATCAGTCCAGTCGCAAAGTTCGAGTTCATGTTCGGGGGAACGCGCATAGCGGCGGGCAAAGTCCCAACACGACGACAACAACGCATCGAGCTTGGCTTTCTTGCGTGGTAACTTGGCGTAGAGATAGCCTTCGCGCACCCCATAAACCGAGCACACAACGTCTTTGGGCTTTCCAGAATCGATGAGACGTTCAAGCACCATGGAGCCATAGGGCATGGTGTTGGAACGTGATTTGGAAACGTCTTTGACGTCTTTCAAGGCAGAACCCGACATGCCCGCCACAAACTCAGCTATGGATTTCGCCTGTTGACGCGACATGGTGTATTGGTGGAGCACGTGCAAAGGGTACCCTGCATGGGACAGTTGCACGCGGGCTAAGTTGCGCCAAGTGCCGCCAACAGCGTAGAAACTACGACCTTTGAGGGCTTCGAGCACTTTGGCGTCGGCCAGGTATTCATCGACCAATTTGCGGGCGCGGTTCATGTTGTCGCCGGACATATCGATAAGGCGTAATGGCCCCAATGGGAGCGTAACTCCATCAAACAATTTGCCTTCGCGCACGTCGATGAGTTCAAGTGAGCCGCCGCCTAAATCTCCGACGACGCCATCTGCATCGGGAATGCCAGCGATCACGCCGAGCGCGGCGTAACGTGCTTCTTCTTTGCCTGTGAGAATGTCGATGCCGGCGCCCAACGCTTTTTCAGCGGCTTCGATAAACTCAGGGCCATTTTCTGCTTCGCGTGATGCGGCTGTGGCGACGGCAAAAACTTCATGGCAACCGATTTGGCGTGTTAGTGCCCGAAAGCGTTTAAGGGCAGCAATAGCGCGGACGACGGCTGACGCGTCTAGCCTGCCTGTTATGGCAATGCCCTTGCCGAGGCCGCAGAGGATTTTTTCATTGAAAATTGGCGTGGGTGAACGGCGCAGGCCGTCATAGACGACCAGACGAACGGAGTTCGAACCGATGTCAACAACGGCGACGGGACGGTATTTGGGTGGTTCCATGCGGAACCCGGTGTGCCAACTCACTTGTTCTTTGCTGCCTTTTTGCGCCCATGGGGAACTTTCGGTGGCACACTACTCTCGAGGGAGCGGCCACGTCCAGACAGCGATGGATTATTCATGAAATATTCGTGTGCATTGAACGGCTCTTCGCCTTCTGCTGTGACAACACGACGCGACGTGCCGTCAGCTTGCAGCAGCCAGCTTTGTTGGTTGTCGCGTAGGTTGGCGACCATGATTTGATCGATGACTTGGTCATGCACCGTCGGGTTTTCGATGGGGATTAAGGTTTCAACACGTCGTTGCAAGTTGCGTGGCATCCAATCGGCTGAGCCAATGTAAACTTTTGCCGCGTGGTGCGGCAGTGCGTGGCCGTTGCCGAAACACACAATACGGGAGTGTTCGAGGAAGCGACCAATAATGCTCCTTACACGGATGTTTTCGGAAAGGCCTGGTATGCCAGGGCGAAGGCAGGAAATTCCACGTACTACGAGATCAATTTTTACACCGGCGATTGACGCACGATAAAGCGCATCTATTACATCAGGATCCACCAAGGAATTCATCTTGGCCCAGATTTGACCAATGCGCCCTGCTTTCACATGTTCGATTTCAGCTTCGATGTTTTCGAGCAACCGTGTCTTTAGATTAATGGGTGAAAGTGAAATTCGCTCAAGTTCTTGTGGCTGCGCATAGCTTGAAATGTAATTGAACAAGCGTGCTGCATCACGCACGAGTGCAGGGTCGCAGGTGAAGAATGAAAGGTCTGTATAGATTTTTGCTGTGACGGGGTGATAGTTGCCCGTGCCAAAGTGCACGTAGGTACGCACGGCCGTGCCTTCACGTCGCGCCACCATGGATACTTTGGCGTGGGTTTTTAACTCGCGGAAGCCAAATACAACCTGCACCCCTGCCCGTTCCAAGTCACGGGCCCATTGGATGTTGGCCTCTTCGTCAAAACGGGCTTTCAATTCAACCAAGGCCATAACCGACTTGCCTGCTTCCGCTGCTTTTGCGAGGGCGGCAACGATGGGAGAATTCCGAGATGTGCGATAGAGCGTTTGTTTAATTGAGATGACGTCAGGGTCAAGTGCTGCCTGCTTCACAAACTGCACCACAACGTCGAAGGATTCATAGGGGTGGTGGACGATGAAATCTTTCTGGCGAATAGCCGCGAAAATGTCGCCACCATGGTCGCGCACACGCTCAGGGAAACGCGCTACGAAGGGTTTGAACTTTAGATCAGGCCGTTCATCCAAGATAAGGCGAGATGTATCAGCAATGCCAACGAGGCCTTTCACTTCCACAACGATGTCAGGAGACACGTCCAGTTCATCGGCAATAAATTCGATCAAACTGCGCGGGCTTGCGGCATCCACTTCCATGCGGATAACTGAACCGCGACGACGACGCTTCAATGCACTTTCAAACACGCGAACAAGGTCTTCGGCTTCTTCTTCCACTTCAAGATCGCTGTCGCGGATGATGCGGAACAGACCATCGCCCACCACATCGTAACCCGGGAAAAGTCTTGGCAGAAAAAGCGCCAAAATGTTTTCTAAGGTCATGAAGCGCGTTGCAGTGCCGGGCAGCCGCACGAATCTTTCGAGCTGATGGGGAATGGGCAGCAAGGCGCGCATGATATTGCCATCAACCCGATTGCGCAGTTCGGCTGCCAATACAAATCCACGATTCAAAATGAACGGAAATGGGTGCGCGGGGTCAATGGCGATTGGCGTTACGACGGGCAAGATTTGCTCGAGAAACAACTGGTCGAGAAATTTTTGGTCGTCTGCAATCAGTTCATAGGCTTCAATGAGGTCAATTCCGTTCTCGCCCAATTCATCGCGCAATTGCAGCCAGCGGGTATCTTGCTCGGTCAACAGAATGCGGGCTTGCGCTTGGATCAGGGTCAATTGTTCAGCCGGGTTCAAACCGTCTTGGCTGATTTCCTGAACCTGTTCGCGCAACTGCCCCGCAAGGCCCGCGACGCGCACCATGAAGAACTCGTCGAGATTTGAGCCGGAAATGGAAAGAAAACGCAATCGTTCTAACAGTGGATGATGGGGGTTTTTGGCTTCCTCCAACACCCGCATGTTGAAGTCGAGCCAGCTCAATTCGCGGTTAAAAAACCGGGAAGGCGATTGCAGGGTAACGGGCGTTTCTGAAAGGTCGTTCATCGTTCCTAGTAAGACTACGCTTTCATGACAGATTTGTGAATGCAGCTCGTAAGATGGGGTTAAAGGAATTCAGGGCTTTCAAGTTCAGCCAAAATTTTACCAGCAAACACGCGAGTCACCTCAACTTGCTGTTCCAGCGCTGCTCGGTCAATGCGGTCTACGAGGAGCCGCGCCATATCAAGCGAGCGCGGCATACGGGTTAACAAGTAACTGATCAGCGCTTCATCAACGGCAATCTGGCGATCATTGAAGAGCTTGACCAATACACCGCGCAATAGCGTGTCGTCGGGTGGAAGAATGGTTGCGTAAGGCAAGGCCTGAAACCGTGATTTCAAATCGGGGAGTTCCACGGTTGCAATCGGCCAAACGTGTGTTGTGAAAAGAATTGAGCATCCATTTTGCATTGCGAAGTTTAATGCGTGAAACAGTGCTGCTTCTGGTAATTGCAAGGTCGGCGGAATTTCGATTGCCAAAGCTTTTGTTGAAAACAGCTCTGGCACCTGTTCCACATGCAAGTCTGTCACGGTGATGAGTTGTGCATTTGATTTTTGGCGCCATACTTCCGCTAAATGGCTTTTACCAGAACCTGGAGGCCCCACGAGAACGGTGGCGTAGGTTGGCCAGTCGGGCCATTGGTCAATCAATGCGACCGCTTCAGCGTTCGAAGGAGTCACAAGAAAATCATCTCGGCCCAAGGCGGGACGCAAACTCAAGTCAAATGTGAGTTGCTGGCTCACAGATTATTTCTTGCGTGTTGGAGTGATCACGGGGGGCGGTGCGCCGGTGTAGAGCCGGGATTTGAGATAACGCGACAGGCCAAAGCGCACCAATACCCCCACTGCTGCTGCCAAGGGCACAGCCAAAAGCAGGCCAACAAAGCCAAACAAATAGCTGAAGGCCAACAACGCAAACATCATCCAGACGGGGTGCAACCCAATGGAGCCGCCGACGAGTTTGGGCGAGAGGAAGTTACCTTCCAAAAATTGGCCTGCCGCGAATATGCCGATGATGAGCAAAATTGCGGAATAGTCGGGCCAGAATTGAACAAGGCCCACGCCGATGGCCATGATGCCGCCGATCAACGCACCGACATAGGGAATGAAACTCAACAGCCCTGCCCCAAGGCCAATCGCCAAGCCAAATTTCAAACCCGCAAGCGAAAGACCGATGGCGTAGAATATTCCGAGCAACAGGCACACCGTGCCCTGCCCACGAATAAAGCCTGCCATTGCACTGTCTATATCTCGGGCAATGCTGCGCACGTCTTCAAGGTGATCGCGTGGCAGCCAGCTATCAACTTTCGCGACCAATCGATCCCAGTCGGCAAGAAGATAAAACGCGACGATGGGTGTAATGATCAGCAATGAGAACACGTTGACCAAGGCCATGCCACCGGACCAGAGCGATTGAATAAATGTTGCCATCCAGCCTGTGGCTTTTCCCATCATATCGCCCAGTGAACCAGAGCTGGTGCCGCCTGCGCGAGCGAGCATGTCTTTGATACTTTGAGGTGTGACTTCATCTACACGCGCCACAAGGGCTTTGACCAAGTCGGGCAAATCTTGTGCAAGTTTGATGGCTTGATCGGCCAACACCGGGACAACGATGAGGACGCCGATGACGACGGCTGAAACCGCAACAACCAGAATTAAGGACGTGGCCACAAGGCGGGGCAAACCTATTTTTTCCAAACGATCTGCAACAGGATCAAGAAAATAGGCCAATACAAATCCAGCGATGAAGGGCAGCAGAATGTCTTGCAGCACCCAAACAATGGCGATGAAAACGGCTAAGGCCAGAAGCCAAACACCTGCTTGTTTTTGGATCGTCATTTTTTGGTTCCAGAGGTCATGTGGGTTAGCCACACTTGCATGTAGACGGTGAAGGACCAGAATGTCAAAATGGCCACGCATGCACTAGCGAACAACAATAGACCGTCGTGTTGCACGCCAATAGCGAGACTAAACAGAACTGTGGCTGCGAGTGCGATTTGCGCAAGCGTATTCGCTTTGGACACGAATAGAGGTCGGATCGTCACGGGTTGATCGAGGTAGCGTGACAGCAACACGGCACTTACGATCAATATATCCCGCGTTACGACGACGATGGCCAGCCAACCAGGAATAAGTTGTAGAATTGCGAGCGTGACGTAAACAGCAACCATTAAAGATTTATCGGCCAGCGGATCAAGATAGGCACCAAGCTCGGTGTGCAAGTTATAACGCCGCGCCAGAAATCCATCTAAGCCATCGGTGATGCCTGCAATCGCAAACGAAAGAAATGCAACCACGTAGTCACCATGGATTAACGACCACACAGTGACGGGCACAAGAAGGATGCGTCCGATGGTGAGCAGGTTTGGAAGGTTGGCCCACATGGTTTTACAAGGGGGCGATTAACCAGCCGCCGCCGTCCTGTGAGAGATTGAGGCCGCTGGCTTGCATGGAGGATTGCATATCTTCCGGTTCGCCGACGAAGGTAAGAGCCACAACCGCTCCATCAGCCCCCAGCGAAGAGACATCAAGGCCCGTAACGCCGGGTGTTGCGAGAATGCGCGAACGCAATCCATTCCATTCTGAAGGTCCGGCAAATGGCACGCGGACAGTGATGGACTTTCTGGCATTGGCAGTGGCTTGCTTTTTCTGTTCAGACGCTTGTGCAGCTACTTTTGCAGCGCCAGATTTATATTTTTCCAGCATGACGGCATGGAATCGTGTTGCCGCCAATGTGGCTGATTCTTCGACACGACCGGTTTCGCCATCATATATTTTGTCGAAACTCAGTTTACCCAGGGGCGAGTCACCGTTCATGCGGGCGTGGATGGTGCCGTTTTCAGCAGGTTCAGCATAGGCGATAATGACTTTTTTGACGTCGTAGCGCTTGCGGATTGCTTCCAGCTTCACTGCGTCTTCGCTTTTCACATCGGTAACGGAAATCATTTCCGTATCATCCAAATCGCCAATGGGCACGATGATGGGCACGAGGGATTGTTCGGCGCGGAGGTTGACCCAAGCTTGCCGCCACGGGTTGTCTTCCCACAAGACTTCTCCACCGGGGCCTTTCCAAATTGCCAACACAAGGAATGAAGGCCCCTGCTCGCCTCCAACCTTTACACCAAACTCAGCGTATAGTGCTCTGATTTTGTTCGGTAAAAATCGAATTGTCAGCTTGCCTTTGTAGCGCCCGGGACTAATGCTTTCTTCTTCAATTGAAAGCGACTTCAAATAGGGCAGGACTCGTTTTTCTTCATATTTTGCAACGCTATCCACGATGGATTGGTTGCCCAATCGCTCGGCAAGCGTTGTGAAGGCCTTGATTTGAGCCTGAACCAAGGCTTTGTTTTTAGCCGTGTCAGCGTCCGTGTCAGTGACGTCAACTTCAACGCCCTGCACGGCGAAAATGCTGGTTTCCACGGGGCCAGCCGCCATTGCCATGCTGATGAGCATGATGAACCATAGGCCAGTCAAAAAAGATTTCAGCGTTATCCCCATATCTTCCATTCGGGCTTTCTTTGCCCCGGCAATCTGGGCTAACACGCCCCAAATCACTCCACTCCAAGTTTCGGGCAAACTAGCGGCATGACGAGCAGCAAACAAGCACAACAAAATGGTTTAACTTATGCCGATGCGGGTGTGGATATCACCGCTGGGAATGATCTTGTTGATTTGATCAAGCCATTGGCAAAATCCACCAAGCGCAAGGGTTCTACGCCAAACTTGGGTGGCTTTGGCGGTTTGTTTGATTTGAAGGCCTGCGGCTACAAAGACCCGGTGCTGGTTGCAGCAAATGACGGCGTTGGCACCAAGCTGAAACTGGCCATAGATTCCGGCATTCACCGGGGTGTTGGCATTGATCTTGTCGCCATGTCGGTAAACGACCTTGTGGTGCAAGGGGCTGAGCCTTTATTCTTCCTCGATTATTACGCCACGGGAAAACTCGAGGTTAAAGATGCACGTGAAGTCATTGCCGGTATTGCCGATGGTTGCAAGCAAGCGGGATGTGCCTTGATTGGTGGTGAAACCGCTGAAATGCCGGGCATGTACCATGGTGGAGACTATGATCTTGCTGGATTTGCGGTAGGTGCGGTTGAGCGCAAGAAAGTGTTACCCCGCGCTGATGTGAAAGCGGGTGATGTGATTTTGGGTTTGGCATCGTCTGGCCCGCATTCCAACGGCTATTCGCTTATTCGCCGCATTTTAGACACTTGGGGCCACAAGCTTGATGATGCTGCACCATTTGCGAAAGGCAAGTCGCTTGCACAAGCCCTGCTCACGCCGACGCGGATTTATGTAAAGTCGCTTTTGAAGGTCATTAAAAAGGGCAACAGCATTAAAGCACTTGCCCATATTACAGGCGGTGGCTTTACCGAGAATATTCCCCGCGTGTTGCCCAAAGGCACGGTGGCTGAGATTGATTTGGATGCAGTGCCATTTACGCCTGTGTTCCAATGGTTGCAAAACCAAGGTGGCGTTGCTGAAGCTGAAATGCTGCGCACCTTTAACTGTGGTGTTGGCATGATTGTTGTTGTTGCCGCCAAAGATGTGAAAGCAACCACTGCTGCACTCAAACGTGGCGGTGAAACTGTTGTGACACTTGGCACCATCCGCAAGCGCAAGGGCAAAGAGCCGCAAGTGGCTTATTCCGGTACACTGGGTTGATGCAGAAAAAGCGCGTTGGCGTTTTGATTTCTGGGCGCGGCTCAAATATGCGCGCTCTTGTTGAAGCATCGCGCGATCCCTCATACCCCGCCGAAATTGTTTTTGTAGCCTCAAACAAATCTGATGCTGTAGGACTCGACTTTGCCAGGCAGTGCGGCATTGCGACAACGGTTGTGAGCCACAAGGACTATTCAACGCGTGAAGCTTTTGACGCGGCTTTGAATGTAGAATTGCAAAAGCATGACTTGGATTTGATATGTTGCGCAGGCTTCATGCGCATTATGACATCCGTGCTGATTCAGCCTTGGCAGGGGCGCATGTTGAACATTCATCCCTCCCTGCTCCCGCTTTACAAGGGCTTGCACACGCATGAACGTGCGCTTGCAGACGGTGCGAAAGTTCATGGTGCTTCCGTGCATTTTGTCAGTGAAGAGTTGGATGGTGGCGAGGTGATTGCGCAGACCGAAGTTCCGGTGTTGCCCGACGATACTGCTGATACCTTGTCGGCGCGCGTGTTAGGCATTGAACACGGGCTTTATGTGAAGGCGCTCGCGCTCGTGGCCTCAAGACAGGTTCAGGCCAAGGCGTCGTAAGGCATGGTGGCCCCGGCCTTGGCCCGTACTTCATGCCAGCGTTTCAACAATGCTTTTCGTCGTTCGGTGTATTTGTCTTTGCTGACCTTTGCTGAAATCATCCGGTCGGTTCGAAACGAACGGAAATCTTGCCGCATTTCACACCAGGCAATTACAAGTCTTTGAGCATCGAAATAGGCAATTCCGATGGGCCAAATTCTGCGCTCAGTGTCGGCCCCCGATTCATCGCGATAGATGAGATCCACTTTACGCTGCTCACGAACGGCTTGCCGCAAAGCGGACACATCAACGCTATCAACCGTTTTGAAAAACACAGGTGGCGCCAGCAGTCCTGAGTCAAACAACAGCGGTTTCAGTTGCTGGGGCAAAACTGCACCAATTTTCGCAATCGTGTCTTGCGCTGCGCGTGATAGGTCGGCGTCCCCCCGCCGTTCCACCCAACGCAGGCCCAGCATAATGGCCTCAAGTTCATCGGCATTGAACATCAGGGGTGGCACGTCGTAGCCCTCACCCAATACATATCCAATGCCAGCCTCACCGCGGATTGGCACACCATCTGTGATCAAGTCAGCTATATCGCGATAGAGTGTACGCAACGACACCTCCACTTCCTCAGCCATGGTTTGCCCCCGCACCGGACGACGGTGCCGACGGAGGATTTGGATAATGCGAAGTAGTCTTTCAGCGCGTCTCATGGTGTGAAGTTACACTAACAGTGCTGACAGGCGTTGTCAGCAGCATGGCAGTAGGATGGGGAAATCACAAGGACAGATAGAATGCTCACACTTCATGTTTTCGGCCCCTACTTCAATCTTCCAGACGCTAGCCCATTCTGCACAAAAGGGCTGACGTTAATGAAAGCTTCCGGTCTGACGTACGAGGTGCAGAAAATGTCATTCCGTAAAGCGCCCAAAGGAAAGGCACCCTATTTAAACGACAATGGCAAAATTATTGCCGATTCACATTTCCTCTTGCAACATCTTGAAAACGTACATGGCGTGGATTTTTCAGGTGGTTATTCCGTTGAAGAATTGGCGAAAGGTTGGGCTACTGCACGCATGCTTGAAGAACATTTCTATTTCCTCGCCATTCACTATCGTTGGCTAGTCGATGAAAACTTCTGGAAAGGCCCCTACCAGTTTTTTGCCGATGCGCCCGCCTTCATCAGGCCGCTCATTGCGCGGATAGTCCGGAAAAAGGTCAAGAAGACAGCCCATCTCCAGGGTCTTGGACGTCATAGCGAAGAAGAGATACTGGCCCTCGCAAAAGGCGATGTGGATGCCATCGAAGCCATGTTGGGAGACAGGCCATATTTCCTTGGCAATCGTTTCAGTGCCGTCGATGCAACAATCCTTGGTGCGTTATGGAGTGCATCTTCTGACTATTTCAACAGTCCCTTGGGTGACTACATCCGTTCCCGTCCAAAAATTTTGGCCTATGTCAGACGGCTGGCGAAAGAGTATTTCCCTGATTTCCCGCTATGACGATTGCCGACCAGGCATTAAAGCCTCACCCCAAACCCATGCGAGACGCTTTGGTTGTATTGCGCAACGTGATATTGGAAACGGCGCATGAAACAGAAGGAGTTGGTCCAATTGAAGAAGCGCTGCGCTGGGGACAGTTGAGTTTTATCACAGCTGAATCAGGCAGCGGCAGCACTATTCGCATAGATGCTTTGCGCAATGCTCCCACACAATACGCCATCTTCTTCCATTGCCAATCGAGCCTCATTGCAGACTTCCGCAACCGCTATTCCGGAAAAATGAAATTTGTTGATGAAAGAAGCATTGAGTTTTCGCTCGATCAGCCCCTTCCGATTGCCGAACTCAAACATTGTATTTCATTGGCTCTCACATACCATCTTCGCAAGAAAACTGCGAAAATGGATTTGAAAAAGTACAAATAGTAGCTCACGTTGTCTTCGTGGGGCGCGGGGCTGAATAGATCAGCCCGACAAGAACCCAAGACTTGTGGGCGAAAGTTTTCTTACTTTTCTGGAGTATGCAGGTTTCTAGCCCATTCACCGCGCGGTGTCAAGCGTTATTTTCCTAGATGGAGATAATTCTTCAAAATTAACGGCGAACTTTTGGTTCCAAATGTCGAAGTGCGCGGCTATCCTCCATTCAAATTCCGGAGATTGCTCAAATGCCCCACCCCATCATCATCGACACTGACCCCGGCCAGGATGACGCCGTGGCTATTCTTTTGGCACTTGCGTCCCCTGAGTTAGATATTCTTGGCATAACTGCCGTTGCTGGAAATGTGCCTTTGGCGCTGACGGAAGTGAATGCCCGCAAAATTTGCGAGCTGGCCGGACGAGATGACGTTAAGGTCTATTCCGGTGCCATTCGCCCAATGTTGCGACCTTTGGTTACTGCTGAGCACGTTCATGGCCGTACAGGGTTGGATGGTCCGGTGTTGCCGGAACCCAAAATGAAATTGGAAAAGCAACACGCCGTCGATTTCATTGTTGAAACCCTCATGGAGCGCCCTGCTGGCACGGTGACGCTTTGCGTTTTGGGACCGATGACAAACATCGGATTAGCATTGGTGCGAGAACCACGCATCGCGTCACGCATTAAGCGTATCGTGGCCATGGGCGGTGGATTTTTTGAAGGTGGAAATGTAACTCCGACAGCCGAATTTAATATTTATGTCGATCCACAAGCGGCGCGTTTGGTGTTTGACGCTGGATATTCCCATCACCCTCATTCCGCTGGATTGTACGCACCAAGCCTTGACCACGAAAGCACGGGTCGAGAAATTCCGCGTAATGCCAAACAAGACGGGCCCGGCGACGGCGCAGCTCTTGGATTTTTTTGAGCGTTTCGATGAGCAAAAATATGGAACGGATGGCGGCCCCTTGCATGACCCGTGCGTGATTGCGTGGCTGTTGCAGCCTGAGTTGTTTACGTCGCGCGATGTGAATGTCTCAATCGAATGCGAGTCCGAGCTGACCATGGGCATGACCGTGATTGACTGGTGGCGGGTAACCGACCGTAAAGCCAACGCCACAGTTTGCAGAAATATCAATGCCGATGGGTTCTTCGACTTGTTGACGACGCGATTGGCAACGTTGGCTTAGGCCGCGAGCTTCACCAAAGTCTGCATCAATTGACGCGTGCCTTTCAGGCGCTGCTCTGGCGTTGACCAATCACGCATGATCACAAGTTTCATGTCAGGGCGCAGTTTGGCCAAGGTGCCCTGCCCGTTGATCCATTCCACCAATTTCGCCGGATTGGGGAATATGCCGTTGCGCAAGGCGATCGACGCACCTTTGGCGCCCGCATCCACGGCTTGCACATTGGCAATGCGACACAGCATTTTGATGGAAACGATGTGGAGGAGATGCTGCACTTCTTCCGGTGGCTTGCCGAAACGATCATGCAATTCAGCACCAAACGCATCGACTTCTTCTTGTGATGTAAAGTCAGCCAGGCGGCGATAGAGACCGAGCCGCACTTGCAAATCGGACACATAGTCTTCGGGGATTAATACCGATGTTCCAATGTTGATCTGTGGCGACCATTGGCTGTCACCTTCAGTCACTGCATCACCCGCCCGCATTTGGGCCACGGCTTCTTCCAGCATGTTTTGATAAAGCTCAAAGCCAACTTCGCGAATATTGCCGGATTGTTCTTCGCCCAACAAATTGCCGCCACCGCGAATGTCGAGATCGTGGCTGGCCAATGTGAAACCTGCGCCCAAGGAGTCGAGCGATTGCAACACTTGCAGGCGGCGCTCAGCGACAGCGTTGAGGGTCTTACCGGGTGGTGTGGTGAGGAGCGCATAGGCGCGAGTTTTGGAGCGACCAACACGTCCACGCAACTGGTAGAGTTGTGACAGTCCGAAAATGTCGGAGCGATGAACGATCAATGTGTTTGCTGTCGGCACATCGAGGCCGGACTCGACGATTGTGGTGGAAAGCAACACATCGAAGGCGCGGTCATAGAAACCCGTCATGATGTCTTCAAGTTCAGTAGGCGACATGCGGCCATGGGCGGCGCGGAATTTTACTTCCGGAACATTCTCACGCAGGAATTCTGCAATTGTATCGAGGTCGGTGATACGCGGGACAACATAGAAACTTTGGCCGCCACGGAAATGCTCGCGCAACAAATGCTCGCGGATGATGACTGGGTCAAACGGTGTGATGTAAGTGCGCACGGCCAATCGGTCGATGGGTGGGGTGGCGATGATCGACATTTCACGCACGCCTGACAAGTGCCAGTTGCAAGGTGCGGGGAATTGGTGTTGCCGTGAGCGTGAGCACATGCACATCGTTGCGCAGTTCTTTCAAGCGCTCCTTGTGCTTTACGCCGAAGTGTTGTTCTTCGTCGATAATCAGCAAGCCGAGGTCGCGGAATTTGACGAGGCCTGTGAGCAAAGCATGGGTGCCAACCACAATGTCGATGCTGCCTTCGCTGAGTTCTTTTTTGACCTGCTCCAATTCTTTGCGACCAACAAGGCGGGAAGCTTGGGCGATGCGCAATGGCAGGCCTTTGAAGCGTTCCGTAAAATTCTTGAAGTGCTGCCGGGCCAGCAAGGTTGTTGGCACCACGACGGCCACTTGCTTGCCTGCATAGGCCGCCACGAATGCAGCGCGCAAAGCCACTTCGGTTTTGCCAAAGCCCACGTCGCCACAAACCAAGCGGTCCATGGGGCGACCGGTTTGCAAGTCTTCGATGACGGCTTCGATGGCGCCCAGTTGGTCTTCGGTTTCTTCGTAGGGGAAGCGGGCGCAGAATTCGTCGAAAGCGCCTTCGGGCGGCGACAGGATTTCCCCGGTTTTCAGTTCGCGGGCCGCAGCAGTTTTAATGAGGTCATTGGCAATGTCGAGAATGCGTTGCTTGAGTTTCGCCTTCTTGGCCTGCCATGCGCCGCCGCCCAATTTATCGAGCTGCACATTTTCAGTTTCAGAACCATAGCGCGACAACAGGTCGATGTTTTCAACGGGAATGAACAGGCGGTCGTTATTGGCATAGATCAGTAACAAGCAATCGTGGGGTGCGCCTTGCACGTCAATGGTTTTGAGGCCTTCAAAGCGCCCAATGCCGTGGTCCACATGCACCATAAAATCGCCGGGCATGAGGGACGAGAGTTCGGCAATAACGTCAGCGGCCTTGCGGGCCTTGCGGGCTCGGCGCACCAACCTGTCACCCAGAATGTCTTGCTCGGTGATCACGGCGTAGTCGGGCGTTTCGAAACCTTCTTCCAAAGGCTGCACGATGATGTTGATCAGCGATTTATCGCGCTTGAGCACATCGTCCCAACATGCAGCATCGGCAATCGCACCCACATCATGGTCGCGCAATATGGTGGCCAAGCGTTCCGAAGAACCTTCAGACCAAGCTGAAATGATGACGCGTTTGTTGGCCGCTTGCAGCGCTGCTACGTGGGCTTTGACCGCATCGTAAACATTGCCACCCGTTTCGGCGCGTTCGGCGGCAAAGGTTTTGCCGTGGCGACCACCAAAGGAAATGGCCGTACTTTCGGGCCTTTCAAATGGCGTGGTTTCGGCAACGGTGCGATCCGCCAACAGATGCCTCCATGCGTCCGGCATGATGTAGAGGCGTTGGGGTGGCAGTGGTTTATAAGGTGCTGCGCCAAAGTTTTGTTTGCTTAAAGCTTCGCGGCGCGCGTCGAAATATTCGTCGATCTGCACATGCCGTGCAGCAGCACTTTCATGCACCATGTGCGACAGTGTGACGATGGCTTCCGGCAGATAATCGAACAAGGTTTCAAGTTGACCGTGGAACAAAGGCAACCAATGTTCCATGCCTTGATAGCGGCGGCCACCTGTTACGCTTTCATAGAGTGGATCGTTGGTATCAATGCCGCTAAAGGCTTCGGCATAATTTTTGCGGAAGTGGGCAATTGCATCTTTGGCCAACAGCACTTCATTGGCGGCATTGAGTTGGAATGATTTGAGTTGTTCTGTGGTGCGCTGTGTATGCGGATCGAAGGAGCGGATGCTTTCCAGCGTATCGCCGAAAAAATCGAGACGCACGGGTTGTTCGGCTCCCGGCGGAAAAATATCAATGAGGCCACCACGCACGGCAAAGTCGCCAGGGTCCACAACGGTTCCAGTGCGGCTGTAGCCATTGTCCACGAGGAAAGCTTGCAGGTTATCACCGGACACACGTTGGCCCGGTGCTGCGCGGAACGAACTGCCCTGCACCATCGACTTTGGCACAATGCGTTGGGTGATGGCATTGACGGTGGTGAGCACTAATCGTTGGGCTTGGGGTTGGGCGGTGAATTGCGCCAAGGCGGACAAGCGTTGGGCAACAATGACGGTCGAAGGCGAAACCCGGTCATAGGGCAAGCAATCCCAAGCGGGAAAACGAATGATGGTCAGTTTGGGATCGTGGAATTTAACCTGCTCTTCAATTTGCGCCAATTGCTGGTCGTCAACACACACATGAATGACACCGCGTGTTTTGGCTGCCGTGACGATCTCTGGCAAGATTTGCGCGACCATGCCTTGCGGCAAGCCCGCGAGGATGTGGCGACCCGGCGTTTCGATCCGCGCTTTTAGCGTTGTAATAGCGCTCATGCTTGGTCCTGCTTGGGCCGGAAGTTAAGGATTTGCATCAGCATTGGATTGCGCATTTCTGTTGGCACGTCCTCCTGCCTCGTGACCCACGACAGCAATTGTTGGTCTGGAATTTCAAGAAGTGCTTCAAACGTGATCAAGTCCTGCGCTGACATTTTGGGCAAGTTCTCATCTGCATAACCGCCCACTAAAATGTCCATTTCCTTGATGCCGCGACGCGAAGCCCGCCAGGCAATGCGCTTGCGGATGGTATCGAGTTTTTCTATGTCGGTCAGCATACGGGGCCTCTTAGCTTTAGAAGCGCTTGCGCCGCAACCTGTTCTCAGTTCAAATCAGCTTATGCGCCCCGATTTGCTCAACCCGTCTGTTTGCTGATGTCACCGCCTTAAAGGGCGTGGGGGACAAGGTTGCGAAGTTGTTTCAAAAGGTTCTTGGGCGCGGGGCCAATCCTGTTCGTATTGTCGATTTGCTGTTGCGCTTACCAGTGGCAATCGTTGATCGGCGTTATCGCTGCACAATCAATCAGTTACCGGAGCAAGGTATTGTAACGGTTGAGGTCATCGTGGGGCTTCATCACCCGCCACCACAGGGCAAGGCCAACCTGCCCTACCGCGTGGATGTGCATGATGACACGGGCGAGATGACGCTTGTGTATTTCAAAGCCTATGCCGACAGCATGAAGCGCTTGTTGCCTGAGGGCGAGAAGCGGTTTGTGTCAGGGGAAATCAGCTGGTTCCGCGCTGATGCACAGATGAATCATCCTGATCATGTTGTGACGGAGGATGGATTTGCGGCCTTGCCTGCGATTGAACCAGTGTATCCTTTGACTGCGGGCCTTTCAGGCAAGGCTTATCAAAAGGCGATGGCTTTAGCTCTACCGCGAATGCCACATTTGCCGGAATGGCAGGATTTGCCTTGGTTGCTGAAAAACAATTGGAAGAGTTTCCACGAAAGTCTTTCCACGTCGCATGTGCCCTCAGCACCCGATGTTGTGGATGCGATGCACCCTTTGCGGCAACGCTTGGCCTATGATGAATTATTGGCCAATCAATTGGCGTTGGCGATGGTGCGGCGGCACATGAAACGCACGTCGGGCCGTGTGTTGCAGGGCAATGGCGAATTAAGGGCCAAAATTTTGGCGGCGTTGCCCTATCGTATGACGGGTGCGCAGGAAATGTCTGTCAAAGAGATTGCAACTGGATATGGCATCTGGCCAGCGCATGATCCGGCTTTTGCAGGGCGATGTAGGGGCTGGAAAAACTGTTGTGGCTGTGATGGCACTTGCCATTGCCGTTGAGGCTGGAACGCAAGGTGCCCTCATGGTGCCAACGGAAATTTTGGCGCGGCAACACATGGCTTCGATTGGAAAAATTGCTGCAGAAGTTGGATTGCGCTTAGGGCTTTTGACGGGACGCGAAAAAGGCCGGCGCGGGAAGAGGTTTTAGCTGCATTAGCGAGTGGTGAAATTGATATTCTGATCGGCACACACGCGTTGTTTCAAGACGGCGTGGACTTCAAGGATTTAGGGCTTGTTGTGATTGATGAGCAACACCGCTTTGGTGTTCATCAGCGCTTGGCATTACAGGGCAAAGCGCAGCAAAGCCCTGATGTGTTGGTGATGACGGCCACGCCTATTCCGCGCACTTTGGCACTCACAGCGTATGGCGACATGGATGTGTCACGGTTGATGGAAAAGCCTCCGGGGCGATTGCCGATTGAAACACGGGTGATGCCGCTTTCGCGCATGGACGACATTGTGGATGGCTTGGCGCGCAGCATGCGGCAAGGTGTTCGCGCCTATTGGGTTTGCCCGCTGGTCGAAGAAAGTGAACTTGTGGATTTAGCGGCGGCTGAAGAGCGCTTCACGCACCTTTCAACGGCATTTCCGGGGCAAGTGGGCATCATTCATGGTCGCTTGAAGGGACCGGAACGCGACAAGGTGATGGCGGATTTCAAGGCTGGTGCTTTGTCGATTTTAGTTTCAACAACGGTCATTGAAGTTGGCGTTGATGTGCCGGAAGCCGCGATTATGGTGATTGAAAATGCGGAGCGATTTGGGCTGGCTCAATTGCACCAATTGCGGGGTCGCGTGGGGCGCGGTTCCGCCAAGTCCCATTGTATTCTGCTCTATCAGGAACCGCTGGGTGAGACGGCCAAGGCGCGTTTGGAAATTATGCGCTCGACCGAAGATGGTTTTGTAATTGCAGAAGAAGATTTGCGATTGCGCGGTGCCGGCGAAGTGTTAGGCACGCAACAATCTGGGCTGCCGGAATTCAGGATTGCCGATTTGACGGTTCATGCTGACTTGTTGGCAGCGGCGCGGGATGATGCGGCTTTGATATTGAACAAAGATGAACGCTTGCAAACACCGCGTGGCGAGGCCCTTCGGCATTTGCTTTATTTGTTTGAACGAGACGAAGCGATTAGGCTTTTGGGCGCGGGCTAGGTTTTCGTTTGGCAGCTGCCAGCTCTTCAGCAACAGGCAGCGGTGATTCAGGGAATACGAGGCCCATGGAGATCACGAGTTTCAAGCCATCTTCGACCGACATATCCAAGATTTTGACTTCGGATTCTTCGACGAAGAACACGTAGCCTGATGTGGGATTTGGCGTTGTGGATACATAGACGGCATACATCAGCTTGCCGGGCTTTAAGCCGATTTGGCCGCTCTCAATTTCACGGGAAATAAAGGCCACCGACCATGCATCGCGTCTTGGCCATTCCACAAGGCAAACTTTTTGAAAGCTGGCACCCTTTTCCGAAAACATCGTTTCGAAAATCTGCTTTGAGCCTTTGTAGATTGAGCGGACGACGGGCGTGCGGTTGACGAGTCCATCCCACCAACCAATGACGGTGCGACCAACGAAATTTGCACCTAAGAAGCCGACGAGGGTGATGAGGAGTAACGAAAATACCAGTCCTGTGCCGGGCACTTTGAAGGGTAAATAGCTATCTGGGTTATAACTGAATGGCAGGATGGGTTTCACCCACGAGTCAAACACGCCAATGAACCAAACCGTGGCCCAAACTGTGATTGCCACGGGGGCCAAAATCACGAGGCCCGTGAAAAAATAGGTCCGCAGTCGGCCAAAAACTGACTTCTTGGACGGGTTAGTGGTCGGCATATCTGGTGTGTGTGTGCTGCTCATGTGCCTTGATTGCTATATCCTGCATTCTGGTGCAAGACGCAGCTTCAATGAATCCTGTAAGACTTTTCTATCTTGGTTTAGGTTGGCTGTCGGTTGCACTTGGCGTCGTCGGCATTATTCTACCAATTTTGCCGACAACACCATTTTTATTGGTGGCCGTATGGGCTTTTAGCAAGTCATCTCCGGAACTTGCAGAAAAATTGCGAAATCATCCGAAAGCTGGCCCCTATATTCGCGCGTGGCAGGACCATGGTGTTATTCCCCCCATGGGAAAAGCGCTTGCCGTTACCATGATGTCGGTGATGGGGATCTATTTTGCCGGGTTTAGCATATTGCCTGGTTGGGCAGCCTTGCTGGTGTGCGCGACGCTCGTCGCGGTTGGGGTTTACATTCTCTCGCGCCCCAGCGCGCCGCCAACGATTTAGTTATTCATCGCGACTGGGAATTGTTCCGACCAAACGCGGGCGCGGGCTTCGGCCTCTAAGCGTGTATCTTCGTCAACAATGGAAAGCAGTTCGTTGTAGCGGTTGACGATGTTCGGGCTTTCTTCTGGCTTGGCGGTTTCCATGGCTAAAATGTACCACATCAAGGCGCGGGTTTCGCTTTTCTTGACGTTGCGGCCAGACCAATAAAGATCACCCAAATAGGCTTGTGCATCAGGGTGGCGCTTGCGGGCAGCGGCGGTGAGCCATTTCAGGCCCTGCTGTGGGTTGGCCTTAACACCTTCGCCCTGCAGGTTCATTTCACCCAGCGCAAATTGTGCGGCGGGGTGGCCATAGGTCGAGGCAATACGCAAATAGATGCGCATGGCACTTGCAGGGTCAGGTTTCATGCCTGAACCAGAAATGCCAATGCGGCGGTAGTTGGCCAAATGCACCTGGCTATCAACGACGATGCGCAACCGCTTTTTGTCGGCTTCGTCGGCGTCATAACTATCGGCCACCCGGTTGTAATAGGAATAGGCCACTGCGGGGTCTTTTTGCACGCCCTGCCCTAAACGATACATGTGGGCCAGATACCAATCGGCAACGACGTTGCCATCTTCAAACTCACGGCGGAAGAACTTCAAGGCGCGGCTGTAGTCACCACGATTATAGGCGCGGCGGGCCTTTTTGAGGTCGTCTGTCCAGAAAGGAATATCGATTTTCGGGAGTTTAAGTTCCGGTGCCGCTGGCAAATAGTCAAAAAAGCCAGCGCTCTCTTCAGGGATTGATTCGGCGGCCAGAACGGGAGTGACAGAAAATGCTGCAATAACGAATCCGATAGCAGCCACATTTTGCAGCTTCATTGCCAATCGGTTTTTGTTAAGCGTTGAAAATATCACGATTACATTTACTTCTGAACACGCAACGACCGTTCTACTGCGACAAATCTGAAGATTCGACTACCCAAAACGGCAACAAGCGGCGCTTGCTGTGCATGGAGTACGCAAAGATTGCGGCGGATCGTGGCACCAAAAATGATCGGATTGCCTTAAATTGACAAAATCATTCATTGTTGCAGTTTTGCAACAAAGTGAAATTGGCGATGCAACTCAGGATAAATTCATGGCACTGTGCAACATCGAATCTTGAGGGCCGACATGACTGACGTTTCAATTGCCGCAACAGAATCCAAATCAGAGAAACTGGAATTTTCTTATGTTAAGCGGCCTGGCCTGTTTAAACTCACGATTATCAATTTCTTGTTGGGTTTGATTACGCTTGGCATTTATCGATTTTGGGCGAAAACCAACGTGCGCAAACATATTTGGTCATCGGTTCATATCAACGGTGAGCCTTTGGAATATACGGGCACCGGCATGGAGCTGTTTAAAGGCTTCCTCGTCGTCTTCTTCGTTCTGGTGTTGCCTTACACAGTGGTGGTGACAATAGCCGCCATGATGCCGGGCACTGCAGCTATCATAGCCACAATTCTGCAGATCGTATTCGTGTTCGCAATCTATGTGCTGTTTGGTTTTGCCGTCTACAAAGCGCGCAAATATCAACTGTCGCGCACGAATTGGCGCGGCATTCGTGGCACTCTAGTGGGCTCAGCTATGACCTATAGTTTGCTGTACTTTGGTTCGTTAATCGCAAAAAGCATGAGCATGGGCTGGGCAACGCCGGTCATGAATACGGTGCTTTCTGAGCAGATTACCAATGACATGCGTTTTGGCGATGCTGCTTTCAAATTCAAAGGTCGTGCGGGCCCGCTTTATCCGACTTATGCCTTGTGTTGGTTGCTCACTTTGGCGGCGATTGTGTTGGTGATTGTTTTGCTTGTCAGTTCAACAACGCTTTCCGGCTATATGGATCAAATCTTTGATCCGCTTTCATCGACTGAAAATACCGAGGCCATGGCAGGTTATATTGCATTTGGTGCAATCGTTCTGTTCCTCATTTTTATGCTTATCATTCCTATGCTGTGGGCTGTTTACACGGCAAAGGAATTACGGACTTTTGCGACCTATACGCGGTTTGACGGCGTGCCTTTCACCATGAATGCAACGGCGGGAAGTGTGATCCGACTTACAATCGTCAACTTATTGCTGATTATCTTCACGCTTGGCATTGCTTGGCCTTTTGTGCAGCAGCGCTTGGTGAAGTTTGCAGTTGATCGTCTTAAACTCGAGGGCTTGGTTGATATTGACCGGATCCGGCAGTCACAAGTCAAAATGGACTCACGTGGCGAAGGCCTTGCTGATGCTTTTGACGTTGGAGGTTTGTAATGAGTATTGACGCAATCTATTTCGATGGTGAAATCGCGCGCGACAACCGTGTTGTGTTGCGTCGTGTGGGCTCCAATTTGGAGTTTTCCGGTGATGCTACTCCACTGACAACGTGGACCATTGCCGGGCTTCACCCTATCGACGCGCCTGTTTCTGACCAGCCTTTTCGCATTACCCACGATAATAAGCCGGGCGCTCGGCTCATTATTCGTGACCAAGCGTTTATCGATGATTTGCTGTTGCAGAATAGCCATTTGAAAGGTGGTTATTCGTGGCGGCATGTTGGCCAAGTGCTGGGCTGGACAGCCGCTGGCTTGGCAGGTTTTGCGGCTCTTGGTTATGTTGCCATGACGATTTTGCCGCAACAATTGGCAGGTCTTTTGCCTCAAACTTGGCGCGACAACATGGGCAATGAAGTTGTCAAATCATTGGCTGGCACAGCCAAACGTTGCGAGACAGATGGCAGCAAAGCAGCCATTTCAAGCATGGTGGCCGCCTTGGCTGAAGGTGGTAGTGACCTGCCCGCAATATCAATTGAAGTCTATGATATGGCTTTGGTGAATGCGTTTGCAGCACCGGGCGGCAAGATTGTTCTGACACGTGGTCTTATCAATGAAGCGTCAGACCCTGACGAAGTGGCGGGCGTGCTGGCGCATGAGTTGGGTCATGTTTATCACCTGCACCCCGAAGCTCAATTGGTACGCATTTCAGGTTTGCAAATTATCGCGAGTGCCATTTCTGGCGGCACAAGTGGAGATATTGTCACGAGCGCTGCAGGGCTTGCAGCGATTTTACAGTATACGCGTTCGGCTGAAGTTGAAGCAGATGCATTCGCCCGCAGTGTCATGACCAAAGCATCCGTCGATACCTTGGGACTCAAACGGTTTTTTGAAAAGATCATGAAGCTGGAAGGTGGAAAGCCCAAGGAACAAGACAACAATCCGTCGGCGCTTGATCGTATTGGTAACGTGTTTTCCACGCACCCCGGCACTGAAGATCGGATCAAGGAAATCCAACCCCTGCCCCAGGGCCAGAAAGCTTTGCCCGTAATGACTGAAGCGCAATGGCAGGCGCTTCGGAAAGCTTGCGGCTAACTTATTTCTTTTTGGCTTTTTTTGCTGCTGGCTTTTTTGCTGCGGCTTTCTTTGTAACAGCTTTTTTAACGACAGCTTTCTTCTTTGCTGCCTTTTTCGCAGCTGCTTTGGGCGCACTGGTCGGCGCTTTCATGCTGGCTGCGACTTCGGCAAATTTGTCAAAGAATTGGCCAGCCAATGAACGTGCTGTTGAATCAATCAAGCGCGAACCCAACATGGCCATTTTGCCGCCCACTTGGGCGTCAACATCGTAGGTCATCTTGGTGCCTTCAGGCACAGCTTCCAGATTTACCGTTGCGCCGCCTGTGGCAAAGCCAGCCAAGCCGCCCTCACCCTTGCCCTCGATTCGATAGGAGTGCGGAGGTTTCAGATCTTTCAACTGCACGGCACCATTAAAGCCGGCTTTGACCGGACCCATTTTAACGACAACGCGGGCTGACATTTCTGTGTTTGATTTTTTGGTAATGCTTTCGCAACCGGGAATGCACTGCTTCAAAACATCCACATCGTTGAGCGCAGCCCAAACTGTTTCAATCGATGCTGGGATAATTTCTTCGCCGCTCATTTTCATGTGGTGTATCTCCTGTTGATTGCAGGTTAGATCAGATGTCGCCGCGCTTCCACTGTTCCTTGGTCGCAAGTCTAAAGTCTTCGAAACGCCCCTGTTCGATGGCGTCTCGCATACCCTGCATGAGTGATTGATAGTAAGCAATGTTCGCCCAGGACAAAAGCATCATGCCCAGCAATTCACCTGACCGAACGAGGTGGTGCAAATAGGCGCGTGAATAGTGTGAAAGTGCCGGACATGGATGGGCTTCATCCAACGGGCGCTTGTCAGTGGCGTGCTTGGCATTGCGAATGTTGATTTTGCCAAAGCGCGTGAAAGCTTGGCCGTGGCGGCCGGAACGCGTGGGCATGACGCAATCAAACATATCAACGCCGCGCGCCACGGCTTCCAACATATCGTCTGGTGTACCAACACCCATGAGGTAGCGCGGCTTGTCGGTTGGCAACATGGGGGCTGTGAAGTCGATGGTGGACAACATCAAGTCTTGGCCCTCACCCACGGCAAGGCCGCCAATGGCGTAACCTTCAAACCCAATTTGCTGAAGGCCTTCAGCGCTGCGGCGACGTAAGGCTTCATCGGTGCCGCCTTGCACGATGCCAAAATTGCCTTTGCCCGGTTGTGTGCCGAAGGCAGTGCGTGAACGCTCCGCCCAGCGCAGCGACAATTCCATGGCTTTCACGGCTTGTTTTTCCGTGTGTGGAAATTCAATGCATTGGTCGAGTTGCATTTGAATATCGGAACCTAAGAGCCGTTGAATTTCCATCGCACGCTCTGGCGTCAGTTCATATTTTCGCCCGTCGATGTGGGATTGGAACATGGCACCGCGTTCGGTGATTTTGCGGATTTTCGACAAGCGACATAATTTGAAAGCCGCCACTATCGGTGAGGATTGGGCCCTTCCATTTGATGAGATCATGCAAGCCGCCAAGGGCCGCCACTTCTTCAGCGCCGGGGCGCAGCATCAGATGATAGGTGTTGCCGAGAATGATGTCGGCTCCGGTTTCCTTCACCTGATCGAGGTAGAGGCCTTTGACGGTGCCTACGGTTCCCACCGGCATGAAAGCAGGTGTGCGAATGTCGCCGCGCCCGGTGTGAACCGTTCCGCGCCGTGCGGTACCATCGGTTTTGTGTAGAGTGAATCCAAATTCCTGAGTCATGTTGCGGGCCATAGCAGGCTGGCATCACCATAGGAATAGAACCGATAGTGATTATCGATGGCATGGGCATAGGCCGCCTTCATCCGCTCGGTGCCAGCAAAGGCGGAGACAAGCATGAACAAAGTGGATTTTGGCAAATGGAAGTTGGTGATTAATCCATCGGCGGCTTTGAACGTGTAGCCGGGGGTAATGAATATATCGGTTGAGCCTGAGAAAGGTTCCAGCGCTGATGCTTCAAGCAAACGCAGTGAGGTGGTGCCAACGGGAATAATGCGACGGCCTTCGGCTTTCGCCGCTTTTAATCGGGCTGATGTTTCCACGGAAACGCTGCCCCATTCATGGTGCATTTTGTGGTCGTTTGTATCATCAACCTTCACAGGTAGAAATGTGCCTGCTCCGACATGGAGCGTCACATATTCCTGTTGAATTCCAGCAGCTTGAAGCTTCATCATCAAGTCTTGTGTGAAGTGTAGTCCTGCTGTTGGTGCAGCTACGGCACCATCGTATTTGCGTAGGATGTTTGATAGTCGCTGCGGTCTTGGGCGTCTTGTGGGCGTTTGCCTTCAATGTAAGGCGGCAATGGCACCCTGCCCCATTGCATGAGTGCTGCATCAAGTTCCGCATTGGCGACGGCAAAGTGCAAAGTCACCTCGCCAGCCTCGCCCTTGTGTTCAACAATTGCATTGAGTTCGCCAAATTGAACAGTGTCGCCTTGCTCCAGTTTTTTGGCGGGTTTGACGAAAGCTTTCCAGCGCGCGCCATCCAAACGCATGTGCAGGAGCGCTTCAATTTTAGGCGTTGTGCCAAGTCGGCCGATTCGATTACCTGTCAAAGCTGCGGGAATAACTTTGGTGTCGTTGAAGACCAAAACATCTCCAGCTTTCAACAGTGATGGAAGATCGGCTACGATCTTGTCTTCGAGACTATCCGCCACATGCAAAAGTTTCGCACTTTCGCGCGGAACAGCAGGCCGAAGGGCGATGTTTTCAGGGGGTAAGTGGAAATCAAAATCAGAAACGCGCATGGCTGGGGTTCAGCCACGCGCGTTTTGGAATTGCAATAGAAAAACGTTGGTTATTTCGCGTCTGCCGCAACTTGAGCTTTGGCAATCTTGTCTGGTTTGTTCACGGGTTCACCGCGTTTGATGGTGTCCACGATGTCCATACCATCCGTTACGCGGCCCCAAACAGTGTATTGCTTGTTGAGAAAGCTTGCGTCATCAAACACGATGAAGAACTGGCTGTTGGCTGAGTTCGGATTGGACGAGCGGGCCATTGAGCATGCACCACGGGTGTGTGGTTCAGCTGAAAATTCAGCTTTCAGGTCAGGCTTTTTAGAGCCGCCCATGCCGGTGCCGGTTGGGTCGCCGCCTTGGGCCATGAAACCTTCAATGACGCGGTGAAACACTACGCCGTCATAAAAACCTTCGCGGGCCAATTCCTTGATGCGGGTCACGTGGCCCGGTGCCAAGTCTGGGCGCAATGAAATGGTAACACGGCCTTTGGCTTTGCCAGCATTGTCAGCAATATCAAGGAACAGGGTATTTTCGAGATCAGACATTATTGTACAGTCACTTTCGTCATTGAGTCAGGGTTAGCAACAGGTTCGCCGCGCTTGATTTTGTCTACGCAGGCCATGCCTTCAGCGTCGACACTGCCCCACACGGTATATTGTTCGTTGAGGAACGGGCCATCAGCAAACATAATGAAAAATTGGCTGTTGGCCGAGTTCGGATCCTGGCTGCGGGCCATGCCGACGATGCCGCGGGCGAAGTTTTCTTTCGTGAATTCAGCAGGAATATCAGGCTCAGATGAGCCACCGGTTCCAGCAAGTGCATAGTTGCCGCCTGATTTACCGTTCACAACGTCGCCCGTTTGCGCCATGAAGCCGTCGATGACACGGTGGAAGGCCACGTTGTCATAGGCACCAGCGGCAGCCAGTTTAGTGATTTGGGCAACGTGCTTAGGGGCCAAGTCAGCGCGAAGTTTGATCGTGAAGGAACAGCCAAGGCTGGTATCAACCTTCAAGCTTTCGGCTGCAACAGCCGGAGCCGAAAGTGCTGCAAAGCACAATCCGGCAATGAGTAATTTTTTCATGGGAATCTCCAGTTTGCGAGGAAGCACCTAGCCTAGTGCAAAAGATGGCGCAACTTCGACGATTTAAGCCAAAGCCTTGCGCAGAGCAATTTCAGCCTCTTTGGGCAAAAACAGTGAAATATCGCCGCCCATTTTGGCAATTTGTTTGACGAGCGACGATGCAATCATGCGGGTGGCGGGAGATGCCGCAAGGAATACCGTTTCGAGTTCGGGTGCCAATGCCCCGTTCATTTGGGCCATTTGAACTTCATAATCGAAATCTGAAGCGTCGCGTAAACCTCGCACAATCACTTGCGCTTTTACCTTGTGGGCCGCATCGACGGAGAGGCCGTCAAATGTGACCACATCAATTTTAAGGCCAGAATGTTCGGTAATTGGCAACGTTGCCTGTTCTACGAGTGCGACGCGTTCCTTGGCCGATAGAAGTGCTTTTTTGCTGTCATGGGCACCCACGCCGATGACGAGGCGATCAACCAAGCGCCCTGCCCTTGCAATAATGTCGAGGTGCCCAAAAGTGATGGGGTCGAATGATCCGGGGTAGAAGCCAATGCGTGCCATGTCGCATTAATGCCACACTCGAGCAAATTACAACAGGGGTCCGTCAACCATAGGTACATTCGGGGGGTGACCACTTGTTAACGATGTGTTAACCTTCGGCTCCGGGGCTTGGGGAACTGTTTATGTCTATGCAATCACGTTTTGCGTCACTGGCAAGTCTTGCGCTTTTTGTTACTTCATTTTCGATTTCAACCTATGCTGCTGATCCTATGGGGTCAGTTGTTGCCGTTGAAGGGCGCCCAACTGCGGCGGGTCCAAGCGGCAGTCGCGCATTGTCGGCAGGTTCAGACGTTTTCGAGGGCGACACCATTACCGTTGGTGAAGGGAATGCCCAAATGCAACTGGATGACGGTACAAAACTTGTTGTCGGTCCATCGTCGCGTTTGATTTTGCAAGCTTATTTGCGCCGCAACAATACCACTGCCAAAAAGGTTGGCTTGAAGGCTTTGCGTGGCACATTCCGCGTCATTACGGGAAACAGCCCAAAGGCGGCCTATGATATTCGCACCAACAATGCCACGATTGGTATTCGCGGCACGGGTTTTGATATTCGTGTTGATAATCGCACCTTGTTAGCTGTGCTTGAGGGGGCGGTGCGACTTCGGGGTAGCAATGGCCAAGCTGTTAATACGAAGTCGGGCTGTGGCGTGGCCGAAGCTGGCCCAAATTCAGTTGTAGCAAAAGAGTTGAAAGGTACGCCTAAAAGCGATGCGTTGCAGAATGAACTGCCCTATGTGGTTGATCAATCATCGTTGAATTCAGCTTTTCATCTGCCTATTCAAAATTGTTTGATCTCATTCGGCAACAACAATTCGACGCCCAGCATTCAACCACAATTGGCACTGCCGCTTATTCCAGCCATCGGAATTCCTGGGTATTTGATAATGAATGGTCACGGTGAGTCTCCCGTTTCAGCTGAAGCTGGCCAGTGCACGCCAGTTGTGCAGGATGTTTACTACTCAGCTTGTCCAAATGTATGCTTGCCCAATTGTGGGTTTGACATTTTGCCGGGACAGATACCATTTTGCGATCGTCCAGAATATCCGGTGCCGTGCTCAGACGGTTAAAACCCACCCACAGAAATGTTAAATTTAATTGGTTCATGCTAGGTTCATATGATGACCCTTAATTGAGGGGCAGAACGAAAATAATTTCGCGCACTTGAGAAGGCCACTGTGATGGTTCAAAACGTACTGGCAAGCTTGTTGTGCTTTTTGATGTTGCTTTTACAATCGCCATCAACATTGGCTGAAAAGCGTGTTGCGCTCGTTATTGGCAACAATGATTACAAGGATATTCCGAAGCTCGAAAAAGCTGTTGGTGATGCTGAAGCCATTGCAACTTCTCTTTCCAAACTTGGTTATCAAGTGACAACTGCACTTAATCTTGATCGACGCAATCTGAATTTGGCGTTGGCAAAACTTTATTCGTCCATCGAACCGGGCGACACCGTTTTGGTGCATTACTCAGGCCATGGCGTGCAGATTGAGAACGACAATTATTTGCTGCCGATTGATGTTCCTGCCCCCGATGATGGCAATGCGGAATTGCTAAAATCGGAATCCATCAGACTGCTAACGTTGATTGATACTCTGGGTGACAAAGGTGCTGGTGCGCGTATTCTGATTATCGATGCCTGCCGCGATAACCCGTTTGCGACGGGAGGTAAGCGCTCGATTGGCGGCACGCGCGGTCTTGCCAATGTGGCGACGGCCAAGGGTACTTTCATAATGTATTCGGCAGGTGCGGGCCAAGCAGCGTTAGACCGTTTGGGTGATGCTGATACGGAGAAGACTTCGGTTTACACGCGCGTATTGCTGTCTCGCCTTGCAAATCCTTCCACCAAGTTGCGTGACCTTGCGGCTTCGGTGCGCGACGACGTTGAGAAGATGGGCAAAACAGTGGGCCATGAACAACGCCCCGCTTACTATGACGATTTGCCAGCTGACTTTGCGCTTGCACCTTTGAAAGCGGGTGATGCCGTCGCTGAGCAACAACCAGCGATTTATGTTCCACCCGCCGTCACAGCTCCTGAAACAGGTAAATCCGCACTTCCTGAAGACCAAGCTTATAAGATGGCTGAAGGCATCAATACAGTTGATGGTTGGAATGTGTTTCTAGGCCAATATCCTGATGGTGCGTTTGCACCTTACGCCAAGGCAGCCCGCGAAAAATTAGTGGGTGTTGCTATTAAACCAAAGCAACAGGCTGCTGTTATTCCACCTGTTAAAAAGGTGCCCCCACCCACTAAATCTACCGATGGCTGCAACAAGTTTGGAAAAGTGCGCGGGCTTGACCCGAATGGCGATAATTTCCTGTCAGTGCGCACAGGGCCCGGCACAGGTTTTACGGAAGTGGACCGTCTTTATACTGGCAATGGTGTGAACATTTGTGGCCAACAAGGCAAATGGCTACGCGTCAAGTATGGTGGCGGCAAGGGCTGGGTTTATGGTCGTTATGTGGCGCGCTGAATTAAGCAACGCGCCCCATTGAAAAGCCGCGAACCAAATGGCGGCGCACCAATAAAATACAAATAACACCAGGGATAAACCCGACGACACTTGCAGCGGCGAGCATGCCAAAGTCACCGAAAAGTACGCCCCCTGCCCGTGTCATAATTCCGCTGATAGGTTTTGCCTCAACGGCCGTGAGCGCGTTGGCGAGCAAGAATTCAACCCATGAAAACATGAAGCAAAAGAACGCCGTGACGGCAATGCCGGGAGCAATTTGCGGGATCAAAATTCTTCTGAAGAAAGAAAGTTGTGAGTGGCCGTCGATGCGGGCGCTTTCATCAATCTCCTTTGGCACCGATGATATGAAACCTTCAAGAATCCAAACGGCAATCGGCACATTGAAAAAGCAATGCGCCAAGGCCACTGCGATGTGGGTATCAAACAAATTCAGATCGGAGAATATCTGCACGAAGGGCACCAGCAAAATGACAGGCGCCATCATGCGGAACATCAGCAACGTGAAGAAAAGCGCTTGTTTGCCAGCAAATTGATAACGTGAAAACGCATAAGCGGCGGGAATTGCGACACTGACTGAAATCACAACATTGATAACAACGTATAGCAAGGCGTTGACATAACCCATCCACCAATCGGGATCGGAGAAAATGAGCTGGAAGTGTTTCAGCGTTGGTGCAGTCGGAAATAGTGTCAATTGCCCTGCTATTTCCCCATTGGTTTTGAACGCCATGGTGATGAGCCAATAAATGGGCAGCATGATCAGTGCAGTATAGACGAGGGGTGAAATGAAAACGCGCTGTTTCATAGTCCGTCTTTCACGGTAATGCGGCGGAAGAACAGAAGCGACACCAGCAACACAATACAGAAATAGATAACGGCCATGGCCGAGCCCTCACCCAAATCAAATTGGATGGTGGCGGTTTGCACCAACTCGTGAGACAGGAACGTGGTTGAAACACCGGGCCCGCCACGGGTGACCACGTAGGCTTCCGTATAGATCACAAAACTATCCATGAACCGTAACAACACGGCGATGCTGAGAACGAGTTTCAATTTCGGCAGTTGTATGAACTTGAAAATGGCCCAAGGCGTTGCACCATCAATACGGGCGGCGCGATAGTAGTCGTCGGGAATGGCTTTCAGTCCGGCATAGGCCAGCAGAACAACCAAGCTTGTCCAATGCCACATGTCCATCAGAAGTAGCACAATCCACGTCCACACTTTGCTGTTCATGTTCAGTTCGAGGCCCACTACGGCAAGAATGTTCGTCAACAAACCCGTTTCAGGCAGGGCCAATACTTTCCAAAGGTAGCCAACGACAAGCGAAGGCGTGAGCAGTGGAATGGCCATCAGTACCACTAAAACAGCCACGAGCGGGCCTTCGCGCGGCAAACGCAGGGCAATCCAAAGACCTAATGGAATTTGGAACGCCAGCGCCAGAACGGAAAAGCTAACACTGCGCAATAACGCCCATTGAAATTCCCGTGACGTCACAACCTGTTGAAACCATTGAGAACCTACAAAAATAAAGTCATTTCCGGCGAAAATATCATGCACCGAATAGAACAGCACGAACAGCAACGGCACCACGCCCGTTGCCAACATCACCAGCGTTGCCGGGGCCAGCAATATTAACGTTGTCATGGAAGGTTTGTTCATGGCGTTAATCTTCCTTTTCAAAACTTATCCGTCAATGGTCGTTGCGGCTTTGGGCAGCAAGCTTGTGCTTTGCGCATAGCTCGGAATGGTGCTATGGCCCGCCCATTCGTTCCGTTGGTTTCAGATGTTGCGTTCGTTTCGCATGACTTGCCATTAACGGTTTTCAATCATTTCATAGAAAAGTACCCACGCTCTTGCCATTTCCAGTATTGCCTATCGCCCTTTCCCGCGCCTTGACCGAACGTAAATATGACGAACCAACACCTGTGCAACTTGCCGTGTTGGAAGAAAAAGCTGAGGGGCGCGACCTTGTGGTTTCAGCGCAAACAGGTTCCGGCAAAACGGTGGCTTATGGCTTGGCCATTGCCAAGACTTTGTTAGGCGACGCCGAACGATTTGATATGAATGCCAGCCCAGTTGCATTGATTGTGGCCCCGACACGCGAATTGGCCATGCAGGTTGAGCGCGAATTGGAATGGCTTTATGCCCAAACGGCTGCGCGTATTCTTTCCTGCGTCGGCGGCATGGACCCGAAGCGCGAACGCCGCCGTTTAGGCGATGGTGCACACATCATCGTCGGTACGCCTGGTCGTTTGCGTGATCATTTGGAACGTGGTGTTCTTGATATTGCAAACTTGAAAGCTGTAGTTCTCGACGAAGCCGACGAAATGTTGGACTTGGGCTTTCGTGAAGATTTGGAATTCATCTTGGAAGCAACACCGGCTTCGCGCCGCACGCTGTTGTTCTCAGCAACCATGCCAAAGACCATTGCGAACTTGGCGAAGAAATATCAGAAGAATTCTCTGCGCATTGAAACCTTGGGCGAAACGCGGGCCCATGCCGATATTGAATACCAAGCGATGCGCGTGGCCCCCAATGAAATTGAGCATGCTGTTGTGAACGTGCTGCGCTTTGTTGAGCCCAAAAGTGCCATTGTATTTTGCAACACCCGCGAACACGTGAAGCATTTGCATGCCACTTTGTCGGAACGTGGGTTTGCCGCTGTAAACTTATCGGGCGAATTGAGCCAGAGTGAACGTAACCATGCACTGCAAGCACTGCGTGATGGGCGTGCACGCATATGTGTTGCAACTGACGTTGCGGCACGTGGTTTGGACTTGCCCAACCTCGGTTTGGTTATTCACGCGGATTTGCCGAATGACGCTGAAGCCTTGCAGCACCGTTCTGGCCGCACGGGACGTGCTGGCAAAAAGGGCATCAGTGTTGTTTTGGTGCCATTGTCTCGCCGCCGCAAGGCCGAGCGTTTGTTATATGAAGCAGGTGTTGAGCCACGCTGGAGCGGTGTTCCGCAGGCGGATGATATTCGCAAACTTGACCAACAACGCATGATGCAAGATCCGATTTTGACTGCTCCATCTTCGGAAGAAGATATGGAAATGGCAAAGTTGGTGTTGGCGTCGCGTTCGGCCGAAGAAGTTGCTGCGGCGTTGGTGCGCATTTACCGTTCGCGTTTGCCTGCTGCTGAAGATGTGTTTGATCCAGGCCCTGGCCGTGAAGGTGATGTGCAGAAGCCGTCCAAGCGTTTTGAACGTCTCGGTGGCGTGCAGGAGTTTACGTGGTTCCGCATGGACATTGGCCGCAAGAACAATGCTGATCCTAAGTGGCTGCTTCCGATGATTTGCCGCCGTGGCAAAGTGACAAAGCCCGACATTGGCTCCATCAAAATTTCTGAAAACGAAACCCGTTTTGAAATCGCCAATCCTGTGGTGTCGCGCTTTGTTGCTGCTGCCAAAGTGGAAGCGGACGACGATGTAAAAATTGAAATGATGGCGGGTGCGCCAGAACCTTCGACAGAAAAGCGCAGCTTCAAGCCGAAGTTCGATAAGCCGAAATTCGATAAACCGAAGTTTGGCAAACCCAAGTTTGAAAAGCGCGAGGGCGGCGGTTCTTACGAAGAACGCAAACCCTATGCTGAAGGTGACAAGCCAAAGCGTGATTCAGCTTACAAGGCAAAAGGTGACAAGCCTGCCTATAAGGCCAAGAGCGACAAGCCACCTTACAAAGCCAAAGGCGAGTTCAAGAAGCCCGCTTACGAAGGTGCAGCGCGCCCAAAACCGGGTACAATTGACTATGATGCTTCATTGGCAAAAATGATGGCGACTGGCGAACCACCACCACGCGCCGAACGCCCAGAGTGGAAGAAACAAAAGCGGAAGTGAACTTATAAGTACTCGTCATTCCCGCGCAGGCGGTGACCCCACTTTGGGTTCGACGAGTGTTGCAATTACATCAATTGAATCGTGGAGATCAAACCAATCAGGGTTCATCTCCTCGATGATCCTGAACTTCCAATCACGGTTCCACTTCTTGAGTTGTTTCTCGCGACGAATTGCGTCTTCCATAGTGTAGTGATGTTCATACCAGACCAATTGGTTTATGTCGTAGTCTGCGGTAAAGCCTTTGAAGAGCTTGTTCTTGTGATTAGCAACGCGGTTGTACAATTCACTTGTCACGCCAATATAGATCGTACCGCGATAACGACTGGCCATGATGTAGACTGCGGGGTGCTTTTCTTCTCGCATCATTTTTCCTCCCGTCATTCCCGCGAAGGCGGGAACCCCGCTTTGCAACATATCGCTGGTAGCTAGCGGGGTCCCCGCCTTCGCGGGGATGACGAGGGAATGGGGACTGCTTAAAAAGACTGCGCAAATCCGCCAATAACTGTACCATTTTCCCACTATTCACCATGATTAGCCGATTTGTCATTGTTGTATTTTCCAACAAATCCCGACCAGCTACCCAACCCACGTCATTCCCGCGCAGGCGGGAACCCCGCTTTGCAACACACTCGCTGGTAATTAGCGGGGTCCCCGCCTGCGCGGGGATGACGAGGATGATCTCAACCTTCCCCTTCATCCCCCGCTTCTTCCGAAATCCGTTCCACGCTCACCACGTGTTCATCATCGGCCGTATTGAGCACTGTCACACCTTGGGTGTTTCGTCCGGCTTTGCGGATGTCGTGGATTGGGCAGCGGATCAATTGGCCGCCGTCGGTGACCAGCATGATGTCGTCGCCCTGTTCAACGGGGAAGGACGCGACCAATGGGCCGTTCCGATCATTCACCACCATGGCGGTGATACCTTTGCCGCCGCGATTGGTGATGCGGTATTCGTAGGATGATGTGCGCTTGCCGTAACCATTGGCTGAGAGCGTCAAGATCACCTGCTCGGCTGCACCCATTTCGGCATAGCGTTCTTGGCTGAGTGAGGCTTCGGCAACGGTTTCATCGTCGGTGCCGTTTTCAATGTCTTCACCCGCAACTGCGCGTGACATTTTGATGAAGGCTGAACGTTCTTCGGCTGTGGCATCCACATGGCGCAAGATGGCCATGGAAATGACTTTGTCCTCATCATCCAACCGAATGCCACGCACACCAACGGAATTGCGGCCTTGGAACACACGGATGTCATTCACTTCAAAGCGGATGCATTGGCCCTGCGCCGTTGTCAGCAACACGTTGTCTTGCTCCGTACACAGATCAACCGAAACGATGTGATCGCCTTCGTCCAACTTCATGGCGATTTTGCCCGCGCGGTTGATTTGTTCAAAATCGTCCAGCTCGTTGCGGCGCACAGTGCCGGCCTGGGTTGCGAACATCAGATGGGGACGCGTTGCACCCTCCTCCATATCCGGCAAGGGCAGAATGGTGGTGATGCGTTCCTTTTGGTCCAATGGCAGAATGTTGATCAACGCCTTGCCGCGTGACTGCGGTGTACCAATGGGCAAGCGCCACACTTTCATGCGGTACACCATGCCTTCGGACGAGAAGAACAAAATCGGCGTGTGGGTGTTGGCCACGAACATTTTGGTGACGAAATCTTCGTCACGCATTTGTACGCCCGCCCTGCCCTTGCCGCCACGGCGTTGGGCGCGATAGGTGGAGAGCGGTACACGTTTGACGTAACCCGAGTGGGACACGGTGACGACCATATCCTCTTTCTGGATCAGGTCTTCGTCTTCAACTTCGCCGTCGTTCTCAGTGATTTCCGTCCGGCGCGGTGTGGCGAAGTCGGCTTTGATGGTGGCCAATTCTTCACGGATGATGGTTTGGATGCGCAAGCGCGAACCCAGAATATCGAAATAGTCTTTAATTTCGGCTGCCAGTTTTTCCAACTCGGCCGTGATTTCTTCCAAGCCCAATTGCGTGAGGCGTTGCAGACGCAAATCGAGAATGGCGCGGGCCTGTTCGTCTGACAGACGATAGGTGCCATCGTCGTTCAAACGATGGCGCGGATCAGCGATAAGCGCGATCAAAGGTTCAAGCTGCTTGGCGGGCCAGTCGCGCGCCATCAAGGCTTCGCGGGCTTCCGCTGCATCTTTGGATGCGCGAATGAGGCGGATGACTTCATCGATGTTGGCAACAGCAATGGCGAGGCCGACCAAGATGTGGGCACGGTCGCGGGCTTTGCGCAGCAGGAACTTGGTGCGGCGCGTAATCACCTCTTCGCGGAAAGCGATGAAGTGCTTGAGCAGGTCCACCAGCGTCAATTGTTCAGGCCGACCATTGGCCAAGGCAATGTTGTTGACGCTGAAGGATGTTTGCAATTGTGAGAATTTCCACAACTGGTTCAACACGATTTCAGGCTCGGCATCGCGCTTCAGTTCGATGACGACGCGCATGCCTTCACGCGAGCTTTCGTCGCGAATATCGGAAATGCCTTCCAGCCGCTTGTCGCGCACCATGTCGGCGATTTTCTCGATCATGGTGGACTTGTTCACCTGATAGGGAATTTCGGTGACAATCAGGGCGTTGCGGTCTTTGCGGATGGTTTCGGTTTCGACGCGTGCACGCAGAACGATTGAGCCACGACCTGTGGCAAAAGCAGAACGAATTCCGGTGCGGCCCAGAATGATTGCACCTGTCGGAAAATCCGGACCGGGGATGAGCGGCAACAAGTCTTCCCAGGTCGCATCGGGATTGTCCATCAGCGCCAAGGTGGCGTCGATGACTTCACCCAAATTGTGGGGTGCCATGTTGGTGGCCATGCCAACGGCAATGCCGCCTGCGCCATTGACCAACAGGTTGGGATATTTGGCGGGCAGAACTTTCGGTTCGCGGAATTCGTTGGAATAGTTGAGGCCGAATTCAACGGTGTCCTTGTCGAGGTCATCGAGCAAGGGCATGGCGGTTTTGGCAAGGCGGGACTCAGTGTAACGGTCAGCGGCTGGCGGGTCGCCATCAACCGAGCCGAAGTTGCCCTGCCCGTCGATCAGCGGCAATCGCAGCGAGAAGTCCTGCGCCATACGCACAAGTGCATCGTAAATCGCAAGGTTGCCGTGGGGGTGATATTTACCCATCACGTCACCCACGATACGGGCGGACTTTTTATAGGGCTTATCCGGTCGTGAAGCCGTTTTCATCCATGGTGTAGAGAATACGGCGATGCACCGGCTTCAAGCCGTCGCGCACGTCTGGCAAAGCGCGGCTGACGATGACCGACATGGCATAATCGAGGTAGCTTTTCTTCATCTCCTCTTCGATGGAGATGGGGGCAATGCCTTGGGCGTTGGCGGGTGGCAAACCACCCGTATTGTTCGTCTCGTCGCTCACCGGGAACCTTTATTTTGATGCTTCAGCGCACGACCATCGCGACTCGCTGAAAGCTTTCAAAATAATAGGGTTTTCGCAACGTTAGAGCAACGAAAACCGTGGGATTTCAAACCGTTTTCAACGACCCTATCCGTGCGTTTTCACTCAGGCAAAACGGTGAAAATCAATAGTGAGCCTTGGCCGCTACTTTTCAAAGGCGAAAGCCAAGTTGGCGTCTGTTTTGAGCGTATTTGTGCAAATAGGCTATCTGCATCTTCGTTCTTCGAGGCGGTTGATTGCTTGTCGCAAATGACGACATATTTTGCACCCATGGTGAGTGCTTTTTGATGTGCCTTTTCAATGTCGTCACGTTCGAAAAAATCCATCACCTCGATGATGCGATCACTCATCCGGTGATAAGGTGCGACGACAATGTCATGGGGCGTTAAAGCCAATACAAACGGCCCAAGATCAATTTCAGAGAGAATGAGCCCTTTTGGTTGTTGTGCAAGGAATGAATAATCAGCCGTTTGTGTGCAGGAACCAGCTTTGGACTGTTGTTGAGTATTTGCAGTAACGAAAGGTTCGGCGACTTTTTTAACCCATAAAGACATAGCCAAGGGGCTAAATAAAACTGACAAGGCGACGATTGTTGCCATTGTTTTTGTGCCTTGGGTTCGGCCGATTTGAAATAGGGCAACACATATCAATGGTGTTGCAAACCAACTGATGTAAGTGGCCATACGCAGGTTCAACAAACCGAGTGGTAGGCTGATGGCGAATGCACCGATCAAAACCAACAGGGCAAAGTTTTTCCGATTGGCGCTGTCTTTGAGAAGCAGAACGAGTGTTAGAATTGCAGGCAATAACACATAAACAAAAGGCAATTGTTTGAGGTTTTTAGCAGCGTCACTCCAACTCAATACAGGCTGCATTTCGATGACTCGGTCCAGCCATATGGGCTTGACCGCTGGGTTGATGTGGCCAAAGGGGCCTTTCAAACATGCACTGTCCATAAAACCATAAACGACGGCGGCCAGAGCCCCCGCACATGCAACGCCAAAAATCCTTTGAAACAAGGTCGCATTCAAACGTTGGAGTTTGGTCCATATGAGTAGCGTGGCGCACCCTGTGACGACGCCAAGCGTCATATTGGCGGCAAGTGCATCACACGCTGTCACCAACACATTCGAAGGCGAGTAGCTGAGCAAGTGGCCGATTAAAGTTGCGCCTGCCAACGACAATGCAAAAAATTGCGTCGGCTTTTCTCCATCTTCGTTGATGACATAATTGACAGCACATGCTGCAGCGGCAATCACGACAAACGGGATGGCTTCTAGGCCAATTGTGAGCAACAGTCCCCCACTCAATCCTGATATAATTGCAAATCGCCAATCTAATCGTTGAAGCGCAGACGCGATAACGGTCACCAATGCCAAAGCAATTTGTGCGTTATGGTGATCGATGCGGCCGGCAACAAATTGTGTGAAAGTTGCAGGGTTGAGAACCAACATGAGGAGTGTCACCACGACGACCAATCGGTTGCTCGTCAATCGAAATGCAAAGTAGGAAATCGCTGTGAATGCCGGGATCATCCACAGTCCGGGATAAACGATCCGCACTGCTTTTTCTGCGACGGCCATCGATGAGAACGGCAACGTGAACCAATAAATGATTGCCATCAATGCGTCAGGAATGCGCGACCAGTGGCTCACATAGCCTTCGGGTGGGGCCACTCGGCTCAGATGCAAATCAAACCAGTTTCCGTGCTGCAGAAATGTGCGAAGTTGCACGAGCCGCATCGCGTCGTCGGTATCGCCCAAAGCAAGGTCGAGATATTTGTATTTGAGGATGATAGTCCCCGCATAAAGTGCCAACGCACTTAAAGCCCAAATGCCCCATGGAAAGCCTGAAGCTGCGGTTGGTCGGCTCATAGAATCAATATTTCCCCAACAATTACCCACGCGGTTCGCTAGCAATTAAAGCTTAGTTACTTACCAATCCTTTACACAACACGGGCATAGTGCCGCCAAAGAACACAGCGAAAGTCAGTGGCGTGCAGGGTCAGATCAATCATTACGTGAAGCAAACACGAACGACCATGCCTGCCTTCATGCGCTTTGGCATTGTGGGCGGAACGGGTTTGGTCACGGACACGATTGCCTTCACGGTGTTTTTCCACCTGCTGGGCAATCCCTTTATTGCACGCCTGTTGTCTTTGGCCGTTGCAACTGTTGTGACCTGGACGCTGAACCGACACCTGACGTTTGACATCCAAGAACGAAAATTGCGTCAAGAAGCCATGCGCTACATTGCCGTTACGCTGTTTGCCCAAGGCTTTAGTTATTCAGTCTTTGCAGGTTTAGTAACCTTTATACCGAATATTGTACCGCAAATCGCATTGGTGATCGGTGCCTTGGCTGGCGCTGTTTTGTCTTTCAATGGTCATAGAATTATATCGTTTGCTCCGGTGAAGAGCAGCTTGGTTGGGGAATAAACAATTGAATCAACATTCTGACGTTTTCATTATTGGTGCCGGCCCTGCTGGTTTAACCGCTGGTTATTGCCTGACCAAAAACAACCCATCTGTGCGTATTATTGAGAAAGATCCGCAATATGTTGGCGGTATCAGCCGCACGGTAAATTACAAAGATTATTTGTTCGACATTGGTGGTCACCGCTTCTTTTCGAAGTCGCAGGAAATCGTTGATTTGTGGCAAGAAATTTTGCCCGATGATTTTATTGCCCGCCCTCGCCTGTCCCGCATTTTCTACGATGGCAAATATTACTCTTATCCGTTGAAGGCCTTTGAAGCGCTGTCAAATCTCGGCATTTTCAAAAGTGTGAAGTGCGTGTTGTCCTACATGTATGCGCGTGCCTTCCCCATCAAAGATGCAAAGACCTTTCATCAATGGGTGCGCAATCAATTCGGTGAAGAATTATTCTCCATCTTTTTCCGCACCTATACGGAAAAAGTGTGGGGCATGAGCTGTGATGATATTTCGGCTGACTGGGCGGCACAACGCATTAAGGGCTTGAGCCTTGGAAGTGCAATTTGGAACGCGGTAACGCGTGGACTTCGCCCGCAAAATGGCAAGCAAATCAAGTCGCTGATCGAAAGCTTCCAATATCCGCGCAAAGGCCCGGGCATGATGTGGGATGCTGCTGCCAAACACATTCGCGCCCGTGGTGGCGAAGTGCGCATGGGTGAAGATGCAACGTCACTGGCGTGGAACAAGGACACAAAGTTGTGGACCATTCAAACCCTTGACCAGAACAAGCAAACGCACACCTACACTGCAAATCATGTGGTTTCGTCAGCGCCCGTGCGTGAGCTCTTGGACAAAGTGCAGCCCTCGCCGATTTCGCGCTTGCATGGGCATCAACTCAAATATCGTGACTTCTTTGTTGTGGCATTGATTTGTAACAAGCCCGACATGTTCCCCGACAACTGGATTTACATCCATGATCCATCGGTGAAAGTTGGCCGCGTGCAAAACTTCCGTTCGTGGTCGCCTGAATTGGTGCCGCAAGACGGCATGAGTTGCTTGGGCCTAGAATATTTCTGTTTTGAAGGTGACGGGTTGTGGAATTCTGCTGACAAGGACTTGATTGAACTTGCCAAGAAAGAATGCACGCAGATCGGTTTGATTTCGCCAGAGCATGTGGTTGATGCTTGCGTTGTGCGCCAACACAAGGCCTATCCTGTTTATGATGAAGACTATAAATCGCACGTCGCTGATATTCGCCGCGACATTGAGCAGAACTACCCGACGCTGCACATGGTTGGCCGCAATGGCATGCACAAATACAACAACCAAGACCATGCGATGATGACGGCTATTTTGACAGCCAAGAACATTGAAGCCGGCAAACGCATTCACGACATTTGGAATGTGAATGAAGATGCTGAGTATCACGAAGCTGGGTCTTCGGGCGAACAGGAAGCCTTGAAGTCAGAACGTCTCGTGCCAAAGAAGGTGGCGGCTTAACTGCCACACTTCATATTTTGCGAATATAAAGCCCGCCGCCGGAATAGGTGCCATTGGCACCTGACAATGCCGTGCAGCGGGTTTTCTTTTTCAGCCAGCGGTTCCAGCGAATGCACAATTGGTTGCCGTTGACGGACCAGAAGCCCGTGTCGCGCTTTTTCTTCGACGTCACACCGGAAATATTGCCGCCCGGCTGCATGTTAATGGTCATTTTCACAAGACCGTAGATGCTCACGGCATAGTTGCCCGGAGCCAACCCCTTCAATTGGGTCGCATTCAGCTGGCCCGCAGAAGCAGGCATCGTCAATGTTGCAATAACTGCTGTAGCAGCAACAATTGTTTTAATGTTCACGTCAAGCACTCTGCGTCATTTTTCGAAATTGTTGCGGTGTCATCCAGCCCTTCGAGGCCGCTTTGCGGCACCTCAGGGTGAGGATCAAAACAAACCACCTCACCCTGAGGTGCGAACGCAGTGAGCCTCGAAGGGCTGGACGCACCAATATTTTGCAGCTGAAAGCAAAACACTATGAGCAGAATAAGGCAATCAACTCAGAATGGTACTTCGTCGTCCAAGTCGCGGGCGAAGGTTTGCTTGGCGCCACTGCCGCGTGGACGTTCCATAGGCGAAGACGCGCCGAAGCCGTCGCCGCCGTCATAACCGCCCCCTGCACTGTCACCACCGCCGGGCTTGCCGCCCAGCATGGTCAAGGTGCCGCCGTAGTTTTGCAGCACAACTTCGGTTGAATATTTTTCAGCGCCGTCTTTGTCGGTCCATTTGCGGGTTTGCAATGAGCCTTCAATGTAAACGGTTGAGCCCTTCTTCAAATATTGCTCGGCCACCTTGGCAATGCCTTCGTTGAAAATGACCACGCGGTGCCATTCGGTCTTTTCTTTGCGCTCGCCCGAGGATTTGTCGCGCCAGGTTTCAGATGTGGCGATGGACAAGTTGACGATGGGCTTGCCGTCCTGGGTGTGGCGCACTTCCGGGTCTTTGCCCAAATTGCCCACCAAAATTACCTTGTTCACTGACCCAGCCATGACTCGTCTCCCTTTGCACTGTTACGTTCTCATAGGCTGCCCAGCTTTGCGCCGCACCAGCCCAATGAAAACCATCCACAACTTCGATGTTCTTTATATGTTCCATTTCAGAACAAAAAACAAGGCCCCAAACCGAGGAGCCTTGCTTATTTACGTTGAAACGCTTTGAGCAGTCCCGAAGCCTTAGCCACGGCCGAAAAGACGGGCCAGAACAGACTTGCGCGCAACTGTTGCCTTGTGAGCAACCTTCACATCCTGCATCATGGCAGTCGAATAAACGTTTGAATATGTTTCAAAAACCCAGTTCATGATGAACTCCTTATGTTTGTATTTCGTAACCCATAGATAGCGCGTCTTCGCACTCGCAACAAACGTTGAAAACTCACATGACACGTTAGAAAATGTTACAGGGTTGTGATATAAACTGTGGCATGGCCCGCCGACTCCCCTCCCTTAATGCCCTCAAAGCCTTTGAAGCTTCCGCCCGTCATGAAAGCTTTACCGACGCTGCGACGGAACTTTTCGTGACCCACGCCGCCATTTCGCGCCATATCCGCGAGTTGGAGGAAGCGCTCGGCACAGAGCTTTTCACCCGCACCGGACGCGGCGTTGAGTTGACCGATGCGGGCCAGCAATTTGGCCAACGCCTCACCCCCCTGTTCGATCAATTGGCCGACGCCGCCCGCGAAGCCGCAGCCGTGGGCGCCGCGCGAACCTTGCGGGTATCTGTCGAGCCCGCCTTTGCGTCTCGCTGGCTGGTGGGGCGGCTGTCGAAATTCAACGACCTTCACCCCGATATTGAACTCACCATCGATTCAACCAATCGGCTGGTGGATTTCTATGCCGATGATGTGGACATTGGCATTCGCTATGGCAACGGCGGCTGGGACGACACGGAAGCAAACAAACTCTCCGACGTCGTCATCTTCCCCGTGTGCGCATCCCAATTGATTGCCGATGCCCCCAAACTGACACCGGAAGGCTTGGGCGAATACACCCTGCTCCACGAAAGCCGCAAGCAATGGTGGATTGATTGGCTGGCTGCTGCCGGCGTGAAAGCCGAAATGGATTGGCGCGGCACCATCTTCCAAAACCACCTCGCCATCGAAGCCGCCGAAGCAGGTGCGGGCTTTGCCTTGGGCGATCAGATTTTATGTACCGATGCGTTGGTTGAAGGCTGGCTGGTGCGGCCCTTCACGGTGGATATGAAAGACCACGGCGGATATTGGATCGTGCGGAAAAAAGGCTCAAAGGAAAGTGCCGTGGTGAAGGCGTTCCGCGAATGGTTGTTGAGTGAATTGGTGGACACGAACAAGCGGTTTCAGGGGATGAAGGTGCGGGGGTGAGTAGAATGGAGTGTAAGAGTAATAGAAACGGCGCGATGGCTTTCATAAAGGGAAGCGTCCCCTTTTCCCATTATAAACTGACCGGTAAGCGCGGAAGAGTGATTTATTATAACCCATGATAGATACGTTTCGAAAAGATGCGGGACGCACGTTTGGAGCTATCTTGAAACCGTTGGGCTTCAAGAAGCACGGTCTTGCGTGGCAAAGGACTTCTGGCAAATTCATTGATCTCGTTGATATTCAGGCCTCCCAGTTTGATAGAGTTTTCACTATTAATCTTGGCGTAGCGCTGCCAAGCGTCCGAGATAGAGTGTTTAACACGGGCGTAAAAATAAGTAGTGCGGCAAGCGGTACGATTGAAACCAGATTAGGATTCTTGGCATTTAATGGACATGACTACTGGTGGTCCAAAGACAAACCTCTTGAAGTGCAAGATGCAGTTGAAAAACTTCAAATGCACAGCTCGACTTTTTTTGAAAAATTTCATGATACCAGCGAGATGATCCGAACCCTAGAATCTGAAAAACACGACATTCGACTGACGTTTCCAAAATCGTTTTATTTGGCGCTTTTGCATGTTCAATTTGGGGACAAGCAAAAAGGTTGCAAAATCTTACATGAAATTGCAATGAAGCCACCAGCGCCATGGAATGAACCTGCGTTAGGTCTACTTCACAAATACGCCTGCAGTTCATAACAGCAGTGGTGAATGTGGCGACAGGCATCACCTATGCGCCGATGTCGAACCTCGTGAAGTCCATTAACCACGGCAATGGTCTGGTGACGACGGCAGCCTATGATCTGGACTACCGTCTGTCCTCGTTGCAACTGAAGGACGGAGCCACCTCTGTGTCGTCTTTGGCCTATGCCTATACCGATGGCATCAACCTGACGGGCATCACCGATCAGGTGACGGCGGCCAATTCCAACACGCTGGGTTATTCTCCGGCCAACAGATTGTCCGTGGCCAACGGGCCGTGGGGCAATAGCAGCATCGACTATGACGCACGCACGCCCCGCAAAAGTTGCAGACTTTTGCGACAAGGGCTTGCGTCTTTAAAAGTGGCGCGAATGGCCCAAGGGCCAAGCGCGCGTGGAAATCGCATCAACCTCGATACGACACTTGGCGGCAACACCTCAACCCGCCTGCAGAACTATGCGCCCAATTCCAACCAGCAATACAATGTCTATACCAATGGCGCACTCGACCGCTATTACAACTATGATGGTGCCGGAAACATCATTGCTGACATTCGCACAGGCGAATGGCTGGATTATACCTACAACAAGCGAAACCGCTTGAGTGCCGTGACGCGGAACTCTGCCGCTTGGGCCACCTACGGCTATAACGCCCTCGAGCAATTGACCACGCGGGTCTCCACAGCCCCTGCCGCACCCTTAGGCCAGATCGCCTATACTTACGACAATGACAACCATCTCCTGACCGAGGCCAATGCCGCAACGGGTGCAAAGACCCGGGATTATATCTGGCTGCCCAGTAACGATAACAGCCCTGTCGATCTGCCACTTGGCCGTGGTTGACATCGTGGGCACCACCCACACTCTCACCCACGTTCATGCCGATCATCTGGGCCGCCCCACCCGCATGACCAGTGCAGCGAAGGCCACCGTCTGGTCCGCCGCTTACAAGCCCTGGGGTGAAGTCCAAACCCTCTCCGGCACCGTCACCAACAATCTCCGCTTCCCCGGTCAATACTATCAAATCGAAACCGGCCTCGCCCACAACCACCACCGCAACTACGACCCCGTCACCGGAAGATACATCCAGCCCGATCCCCTCCGGTTCATCGACGGACCCAGCCGTCTATGCCTATGCGGGGAATAGTCCGTATATGAATG
>CAVZXJ010000011.1:0-240190 GCA_963779145.1 uncultured Alphaproteobacteria bacterium | reverse complement strand
ACGTGTAAATTGCCAGCGCTGTCCAGATCAGCGCGAAGGCAATCATCTTATAAACGCTGAACGGTTCTTTGAACACGAAGACCGCGATCAGGAAAATGACTGTCGGTGCTGAATATTGCATGATGGCGATGGTGGTGAGGCGCAAGCCTTTTGCCCCCATGGCGTAGAGCATCAGCGGGATGGCGGTGAAGAACCCCGTGGCGGCCAGCAGCAACGTGTCGGTCCAGCCCGTGTGAATAAAATGGCTACTGCCGTTTCGTTCAAACCACAACAACATGGCAAGCGACGGCAATGCCAAGATCAGAACTTCAAGAAAGAAGCCTTCGCGCGGGCCGATGGGCAGTGTCTTTTTGAAATAGGCATAAAAGCCCCAGCTGACCGTGAGCGCCAATGACACCCATGGCAATCCGCCTGCTTCATAGGTGAGAACGCCAACGGCAACGGTGGCCAAGGCGATGGCGAATTTCTGCACGGTGTTGAGTTTTTCACCCAGCACCACGGCAGCCAGAAACACCGAGAATAAGGGATTGATATAATAACCCAAGGCCGTTTCAATGGTGCGGCCCGCATTGATGGCCCACACATAAACACCCCAATTGAACGAAATGATGGCGGCGGTTAACAACGCCATGGCCAACATGCGCGGGTTTTTGAGCGTGGCCCTTAACGCACCACCCTGCCCCGTGAACCACACCACAGCCCCTGCAATAGGCAGCGACCACAAAATGCGATGCGGCACAATTTCCCATGCGGGAATGTGAGACAGCATTTTCATATAGAGCGGCAGAAAGCCCCAAATGAAATAAGCGGCCCCTGCATAAATGAAGCCTTCTTTGGTATCGCGATTTTCGAGAGGTGACATGCTTGGGCTTATGCAGGGCTTTGCACAATCAAGCCACCCGATTTACGGCGCATCAGGGTTGCGCCCGCCATGATTTGGAATTTTGTGTTTTAACCCAGCTTGCCGATGGCGCAGCTGACATAGGATTTTGCACTGGCCACACTGGCGGCAAGCCCCGCAACGGTTCCCGTTTCAGGATAACCAATAGCGCGCAATGTTTCCGCCACCTTGGGGCGCAAACCCGGGTCAGCCTGAAAAACCACCTCGCCCTTTTCAGGGTCAACATCCACAGCAGTCACACCGGACAAGCCCGCGAGCGATTTCTTGATGGTGGTGGCACACCCACCGCATTTCAAATTTTCAACATGAAGCGTCATCGATTGGGTCATGGTGGACCTCCTTTGATGGGGGCAGATTATGACTCTTGATGTGGTGTTGTCTTTGATGTGGATCAAGGGTGGAACGCTCTTTATCGTCCCGCGTTTTTGCACTCTCCCCGCCCTCGAGGGCGGGGTCGGGGGCGGGTGTCAGCAGCAGTGTGTGTGGCCCGCACCCGCCCCTGCCCCTCCCTCAAGGGAGGGGAAAGTTTAAGCTAGTGCTTAACGCTCAGCACCTTCCCCTTCGGCTGCCCAACTTCCTTCAACACCGCATCAAACCACTTCGCCTTCACATCGAAATTCTTGCCGCCTTTGATGCGGGGGAATTCGATTGCGCGCATGGGTTTGCCCTTCTTTTCTTCGTCGTGGCCGATGACACCGCTTACGCCCTTTAATCCGCTCTTCACCGCTTCCACGCACATCTTCTTGATCAGCGCCAAATCTTCCTTGTTGGCCTTGGCCGAGCGCGCGAAATAGCCGCTCTTCTGCACCAGCGTTTTCTCCGCACCCACCATGTCAGCAAAGCGTTTGGCGAACCATGCGCCGGGGTTGATCTTGTCGATCTTCACGTGACCGAAGGCGTCGCGTTCGGGTTCTTCGCCGCGCGCGCGCATTTCCGCAACGATGTCATCAACGCCTGCACCTTCACTCAAGAAAATCGTCACGCAATCTTCTTCGTCCATCACCTTTTTCAAACGCTTGGCTTCGGCGTCGAGATCAATCGAAAGCTCTGGCAAATACACCGCATCAATATCCTTGTAAGCCATGGGCAAGCCAAAGCCCGGCACGAATTTTTGCTTCTTCAAACGCTTGCGATAAACGTCAGCCGTTGCAGCGGTAAGCCAACCGCAATTGCGACCCATCACTTCATGGATCAACAACATGCGCGGATTTGTGCTTTGTTCGTTGACGGAATTTTCCCAGAAAATTGCACCCTGCTCCGCCGCCGTTGCAGCACCCAAAGTTTGCGCAATGGGGATCACATCATTGTCGATTGTTTTGGGCAAGCCGACGACCGTGAGATTGTAATTGTTGGAGGCGAGATAAGCGGCGAGGTCCGCTGCCGTTGTATTCGTATCATCACCGCCGATGGTGTGGAGAATGGTGATGCCATCTTTCACCAATTGCTCCGCCGCCACATGCAAAGGGTTCTGGCCTTCTTGAACCAGGCCGCGCTTGATGCAGTCTTTCACATTCGTCAGCTTCACGCGGCTGTTGCCGATGGGTGAGCCGCCGTGCGTGGTCAGCACAAGCGCGTTCTTGCGCACTTCCTTGGTCACGGGAATAGACCAGCCTTTCAGCAAGCCCATATAGCCATTGCGATAGCCGATGATTTCAGCTTTCGGCAATTTCTTTGAATACATATCAATGAGAAAACCAACCGATGCCGACAGGCACGGGGCCAAGCCACCTGCGGTGAGCAATGCGATTTTTTGTTTCTTGATTGCTGGTTTCGCCATGTTGATGTTTCCTCTTGAGAATCCAATGATGATGGCGATTGCTAGCGTTTTGAGGTGCGCCAATCAACACTTGGCTTTCGTTTTACACTTGAAAGGCACAATTCAATCCCCACGTTGTCAATGCAAACAAACGGAGGCGAGACATGAACACTTCTGCCACTGCCGACACCATTGACCTCGGCAAGGAAGACTATAGCGAAACCAAACATCACAAAAAGCATGGGGCCTGCAAAAACCGTGGCAAATGGTCAAAGCTTGAACTGGCCACCATGATTGGCGGCTTCATTGTGTTTTGGCCTGTTGGCTTTGTGGCCCTCGGTGTGAAACTGGTGAAGGGCGAAATGTGGGCGGGTTCAAAGCATAACGTGATGCCATGGACGGCCTATTCAAACTGGCGCAGCGAACGCGGCGACAAGCCATTTGGATTTACGGCACCCAATTGGAGCAGCCACGCCACCACCGGCAACGCAGCTTTCGACACCTATAAGAAGGAACAGCTTGACCGCTTGGAAGCCGAACGCCGCAAGCTCGACGAAGAACAAAAAGCCTTCGCCGATCACTTGAGTAAATTGCGCCGCGCGAAAGACCAGGAAGAGTTTGATCGGTTTATGGCTGAGCGTGCCGAGCCGAAGGCGGAGTAAAACCGCCGGCACATTTCATTATGCCGAATATCCCTTGCCTTGAAGGCAGGGGATATTTTTTTGCTTCTTCACTTTCGTCTTTCCCGCGAAGGCGGGAATCCAGCTTAGCCCCAAACGCAGATTGAGTTAAAGCTGGATCCCCGCCTTCGCGGGGATGACGGTGAAGTAGGCGGATTCAGTATCAGAAGAATTTTCGACACCTAGTACAACAAGACTCCTTTACATAACTAATAAGTTATGTAACTCTGCAGTTATGAACATTGACGACAATCGCTTGAACCTCAAAATGGCGGCCCTCGCTGACCCGACACGGCGCGCCATTATCAAGCGGCTGCAACGGGGTGAAGCATCGGTCACGGAACTGGCGGCCCCCTTCGCCATGAGCCAGCCTGCCATTTCAAAGCATCTCAAAACCCTCGAGGAAGCAGGCCTGATCCTGCGAGGCCGCGATGCGCAAAAGCGCCCCTGCCGCTTGGCCCCTGATGGCCTGTCTGAAATTGCCCTTTGGATGAACAATCACCGCGAGATGTGGGAACACACCCTTGATCGCTTGGAAGCCTATATCGAAACCGTAAAGGAGAAAGAGTCATGACAGAAAAAGCCACCACCATTTTGCCGAAAGACAAACCCCAAATCATCACCACCCGCGTGCTGAACGCGTCACGTGAACTCGTTTGGAAAATGCTGTCGTCCCCTGATCACCTCAAACATTTCTGGGGGCCGGATGGCTTCACCAACACGTTCAAGACATTCGATTTCCGTGTTGATGGCGAGTCACGCTTCACCATGCACGGGCCTGATGGCACCGACTGGCCCAATCGCATTATCTATCGCGAAATTGATTTCCCGCGCTACATCCGCTGGGACCATGACAACGGCGGCGAAGGTGACATTGACCACAAATTTGTGGGCGAGATTGAACTCTTTGCAGAAGGCAACAAAACCCGCATTGAATTGCGCGTCAATGAGCCGAGCATCGAGGCGCGAGATAACATTGCGAAATATGCAGTGGAAGGCGGCAAACAAAACCTCGACCGCTTAGCTGCCTATCTCATCACCCAAGCATAATCACCAACAAATATAACCACCATCCGCAAACACGATGCTTCCAGTCATCAGGCTGGAAGCATCGCTGGCGAGGAACAGGATCACGCTTGCGATTTCTGAAGGCTGGCCCATGCGGCCCATCGGTGTGCCGTCAATCCAATGCTTGCTGATCTCGGTGTTCGCCGCCACATCGCGCGTCAAATCTGTTTCGATATATGTTGGTGCCACGCAATTCACGCGCACACCACGCGCCGCCCATTCGGCTGCCAGTGAGCGCGTCAAATGATGCACACCTGCTTTCGACGCATTGTAGTTGGCCTGCTCCTGCGGATAGTTGACGATCTGCGCCGAGATGGAACCGATGTTGACGATATTGCCCGAGCCTCGTTCGAGCATATGCTTGCCGAATGCGCGACAGCACCAGAATACGCCGTTCAAATTCACATCAATGACCTTGTTCCAAACATCGTCTTCCATCGTCTCCGCTGGCTTGAATGAAATCGCGATACCGGCATTGTTGACCAACACATCAACCTTGCCATGGCGAATGACAATTTCAGTCTGCGCCCGCTCAACAGCGCGTGGGTCTGTCACATCCAGCGCAATGAAATCGGCTTTACGACCTTGAGCTTTCAGTGCCTCGGCAGCCTTGGCCGCACCCGCCTCGTCCATATCAGTGATGACAACCAGCGCACCCGCCTCGGCCAGCGCTTCCGCCGTGGCAAAACCAATGCCCCGCGCAGCACCCGTGACCACCGCCACCTTGCCATCCAGCCTGAATTTTTCGAGGTACATGCGCCGTCTCCCAAACCTGTTTGGGCAGCAGACTAGTCAGTTTTCAAGCATCCAGAAGTGCAAATTTTGCAGGCAACGCTTGTGCATAGTTTTTATACACTTCGTCTATTTTTTGTGCATATTAGCAGGAGTTGTAGCGAGAGCACCATTTAATGCGTTGAAATCATTCACTTCTGAAACTGGCATAGACCCTGCAAGTCCGCGTATAACTCCTAACGAGGTGCAAACTCCCCATGAAAAAAATTGAAGCCATCATCAAGCCATTCAAGCTGGATGAAGTGAAAGAAGCATTGCAAGAGGTGGGGCTGCAAGGCATCACCGTGACCGAAGCCAAGGGCTTTGGCCGCCAAAAAGGCCATACGGAACTTTACCGTGGCGCTGAATATGTTGTGGACTTCTTGCCAAAAGTAAAAATCGAAGTTGTCATCGCCGATGAGCTTGTAGACAAAGCGGTTGAGGCAATTCAAAACGCCGCGCGCACGGGCCGTATTGGTGACGGAAAGATCTTCATTTCCACCATCGAGCAAGCCATCCGCATCCGCACCGGTGAAGCCGGCACGGACGCGCTTTAATTCGTTCAAACTAAACAGAGGTAGTTATGGCCAAGAACACTGCAATTGAATCAGCCTTGAAAATGATCAAGGACAAGGACGTAAAATTCGTCGATCTGCGCTTCACCGATCCACGCGGTAAAATGCAACATCTCACCATGGACGTCAGCCAAATGGGCGCTGACGCATGGGAAGAAGGCTTGATGTTCGACGGCTCGTCGATTGCCGGTTGGAAGGCCATCAACGAATCCGACATGGTGCTGATGCCTGATGCATCCTCCGTCCACATGGACCCCTTCTACGCCCAAACCACCATGGCCGTGTTCTGCGACATCAATGATCCAGGCACAGGCGAAGGCTACAATCGCGACCCGCGCTCAATTGCCAAGCGCACCGAAACCTATTTGAAGTCACTGAAAATCGGCGACACTGTCAACGTTGGCCCAGAAGCTGAATTCTTCGTGTTCGACGATGTGAAGTTCTCAACCTCACCCTACAAAACCGGTTTCCAGGTTGACGGCATCGAATTGCCAACCAACTCCGACCGCAATTACGAAAACGGCAACATGGGCCACCGTATGCGCACCAAGGGTGGCTACTTCCCCATGAACCCGATGGACTCCGCACAAGACATGCGCGGCGAAATGCTGTCGGTCATGCAGGAAATGGGTCTGGTTGTTGAAAAGCACCACCATGAAGTGGCCTCAGCCCAGCATGAATTGGGAACGCGCTATCAGCCCCTGACCATGGGCGCTGACCACATGCAGATTTATAAGTATGTGATCCACAACGTGGCCCACGCTTATGGCAAAACCGCAACCTTCATGCCAAAGCCCGTGTTCGGCGATAACGGTTCGGGCATGCATGTGCACTTCTCGATCTGGAAAGACGGCAAGCCAACATTCTCCGGTAATCAGTATGCTGATCTTTCGGAGAGCTGCCTCTACTTCATCGGCGGCGTCATCAAGCATGCCAAGGCGTTGAACGCCTTCACCAACCCATCAACCAACTCCTACAAGCGTTTGGTTCCGGGTTATGAAGCCCCTGTGTTGCTGGCCTATTCGTCACGCAACCGTTCAGCCTCATGCCGCATTCCGTTCACGAGCAATCCAAAGGCCAAACGTGTTGAAGTGCGCTTCCCCGATCCAACGGCAAACCCATACCTGTGCTTCTCGTCCATCATCATGGCGGGCTTGGATGGTATCGTGAACAAAATCCACCCCGGCCCCGCCATGGACAAGAACCTCTACGACCTGCCACCCGCAGAACTCGCCAAGGTTCCAACCGTCTGCGGCAGCTTGCAAGAAGCCATCGACAGCCTGCGCGCTGACCATGAGTTCCTGACCAAGGGCAACGTGTTCTCCGTTGACCAGATCGAAGTCATACCTCGAACTGAAACAAGAAGAACAAGACCGCTACCGCATGACGCCACATCCGGTGGAGTATGATATGTATTACAGCTGCTAAGCAGCGGCCTGTGACGAACGCAAAACCCCGGTGGAGACACCGGGGTTTTTTGATTATAGAACCCAAAGTTCCTTTCTGTTTATAGGAATCTCACTTGGAGCACTGCAATGAATTTCACACGACGGGAACTCTTCAATCGCCTGACTGCCTTGGGGTCCATTGCAGTGTTGGGCAACGTACAAGCAAGAGCAGCTAACACCTTTAAACCCATTGCAACGCAATTCATCGCAGCACTCGGAGAACCTCGTGCGAAAAGTGGAACCGGCGCTGAAAACTGGGGGCTTTGGTCAGTCGATCCCGGCCCGCGCGGTGTGCATTTGACGCGCTATTCGGAATTGCTTGCAGACGGTTCGGTTGCCAAAGCGGGTTGGAAATTCGACTCTTCAGACTGGTGGCTGGACGAGAACGGCTTAATCATGGAGCATCCCAAATATGGCATGCCACCGGGCCGCTATATGGTCACGGGCGATCGTGAAATCACGACAATTCTGACTGTCCATCCGAAAGACGCAAACAGCACACAGCGATGGGAGCTTGCAAATGACGCCACACTTTATGATGTCACCCATTTGCGATGCAGGTCAGCGCGATACAAGCCAATAGCTGGCAGCAGCGCCTGCTCTCCTGCAAGTGCGCCAAAAGATCAATTCCGAGTGGCACCGGGAGCTGCAATGCCTCCTGTCAATGGTTGCGAGAAACAAGACTATACCGTGATGTTTATAATTGGAATTGAGGACTAGATTAGGACACCACAATTTCACTTCTCTGTTTTTTACCAACCGAAACATATTTGAAGTGTCAAAATACGCGGCGTAGCTTTTGAAACTGCACAGTATTTATCCACTCTGCACAACTTTTAATCACCGCATCTCTCCGCTCATTTTTTAGCTTTACCGGCCAAAAAATTTGAGTATGAGACTCTTCCGCGAGCGAAAAAAATCAAGAATTTGCACGCCTCCCCAAAGGGTGCCACCTCATTTCGGACGGTCTAAAATGACAAAATTCAAACTCGAATACATCTGGCTCGATGGCTATACGCCCGTGCCAAATTTGCGCGGCAAAACCATGATCCGCGAATTCGCTGACATGCCAAAGCTGGAACAATTGCCACTGTGGGGCTTTGACGGTTCATCAACGCAACAAGCCGAAGGCCGCAACTCGGATTGCGTTTTGAAGCCCGTGCGCCACTTCCCTGATCCAGACCGCGAAAACGGCGTGCTCGTGCTGTGCGAAGTCATGATGCCTGATGGCAAGACACCACATCCATCCAACAGCCGTGCCACAATTCTGGATGACGAAAGCGCTTGGTTCGGCTTTGAACAGGAATATTTCCTTTATGAAAATGGTCGTCCATTGGGCTTCCCTGCGCAAGGTTACCCAGCTCCACAAGGCCCTTACTACACGGGCGTGGGCTTCAAGAACGTGGGCAGCATTGCCCGTGACATCGTTGAAGAACATTTGGACCAGTGCCTCGCAGCAGGCATCAACCATGAAGGCATCAACGCCGAAGTGGCCAAGGGTCAATGGGAATTCCAGATTTTTGGCAAGGGCTCACGCCAAGCTGCCGACGAAATGTGGATTGCACGTTACCTGCTCCTCCGCATCACCGAACGCTACGGCATCGACATTGAATGGCATTGCAAACCACTGGGCGACACCGATTGGAACGGCTCGGGCATGCATTGCAACTTCTCAACCGCCTACCTGCGCGAGAAAGGCGGCAAGGCCTATTTCGAAAAGCTCATGGCTCAATTCGAAAAGAACTTGATGGAGCATATCGATGTGTATGGCCCCGACAATGACAAACGCTTGACCGGCAAACACGAAACCGCACCTTGGAACAAATTCTCCTGGGGTGTTGCTGACCGTGGTGCATCAATCCGCGTGCCACACTCTTTCGTCAACAACGACTACAAGGGTTACTTGGAAGACCGCCGTCCAAACTCGGAAGGCTGCCCCTACCAAATCGCATCACAAGTGTTGAAGACAATCTCAGAAGTGCCAACGCACTAATTGATTTTGAATTTGGATTTGAAAGCGGGCTGCCATGAAAATGGTGGCCCGTTTCCTATTTCAACTGACTGACCATTGCAGTGGCTGCTTTATGCGCTGTCGATAAACAGGCCTGCAGCAAATAGCCACCCGTGGGTGCATCCCAATCCAGCATTTCGCCAACCACATAGGTGTTAGGAAATTTGTTCAGACAGAAATTTTCGTCCACTTCGTCGTGCGCAACGCCCCCGCTGTTGAAATGGCACGACGAATCTCAGCGGGGCCTTGCAGCGGAATGATAACCGACTTGGGATCATTCGTATTGGCTTCACGCAACAAGGAAATGCCAACGGGTGTTAACCCCAAAGCCTTGCGCAAATAATTCGTGCGGGTTTCTTTGCCTTGCGGCCAAGCCAAGCGTTGCTGCACCATCTCGGGCGTCATGTCGGGCTTCAAATCCAATCGCAGTTGTTGCGTGCCCTGCTCCCGTATCGTGCGCGACAACGCATAAATGGCTCCACCTTCAATGCCGTCGCGCGTGATCATGATTTCACCACGCACGGTTTTGTCGCCCGCTGTGACGCTTACATTTTTAATAGGGGTGCCTGCAAAACGTGTTGCGAAATGTTCGCTCCAATTGACCAACTGCCGACCATTGGACGGCTGCAATGGGTTGACTTTGATGCCTGCGTTTTCAAATACTTTAGCCCATGCTGCATCTGAACCCAATTCTGGCCAACTGGCACCGCCAAGTGCAAGGATGGTTGGAACATCATCAAACCCTGTCCACGCTGTGTTGGATTTCAGTGTGACGCCTTTTTCACCCAAGCGCCGCAACCATGCGCGCAACACTGGTGAAGCACGCAAACCTTTTGGAAACACGCGGCCTGACGAACCCACGAAGGTTTCAATGCCAAGACCGTGGCACCAGTCTTTCACTGCATCAGGGGGAAAGGCACGAATGGCAGGCTCTAAAAATGCACGATCAGAGCCATAGCGGTTTAGAAAATATTCCAGTGGTTCACTGTGTGTGAGATTTAATCCACCCCGCCCCGCCAGCAAAAATTTGCGCGCCGGGCTTTTGTGATGATCAACTAATCTCGACAGAAAAAGCGGCTGAGGACAAAACCTCAGCCGCCATAAGACCCGCAGGCCCGGAACCAACAACACGGACCCGCTTCATTTGAATGTGTAAACCTATTCCTTAAAGTTCTGAACGGCAGAAGGCATAGGCGTTATTATAGGTTCGCTGCCAACGGCCATCATTGCTCGCAACGCCAACGGCAGCACCACCAACGGCACCAAAGGCTGTGGTTTTGCGACCACCAACGATAGAACCAACAACCCCACCTACGACGCCACCAATAACAGCATCGCGCACAACCCTACGCGTGGTTTTTCGATCTGCTTTTGATTTGGCATAGTCGCGGCAATATCTTTTGCCCGCAGCTTCCGCAGGTACGGACACCGAAATGGCCATTGCTGATGTGACAAGTGCTGCGCTGAGCATCAAAGACATAATTTTCTTCATCGGTAAACTCCCTGTTGAGGTGATGGCCATTTTACCCCCGAAATCATGTCCAAACCAAGACACGTTTTAGTTTATGCTTACTCTAAACGCGACGGAAATCCAGCGGCGCGTAAATCTGTTCCCAAGGCGTCTTCCAACAGTTTGGCGATTTGCGTCGATTGCGCCTGCCCACCATAAACCGCCTTGCCTTTCATGAAAGTTTGATTGGTGAGTGACGCCAAATCCAAGGGTACGCCAAATTCCTTGCCGAAGTTCATGGCAAAGCCCAAATCCTTCAAAGCGAGGTCCATGGAGAAGGCAATATCATAGCTGCCATTGAGAATAAGCTGGCCTTCGGTTTCATGCACAAAGCTGGTGCCGCTCGATGCTGTGATGGCCGCCCAAGCTTGGCCCAAGTCCAAACCACCTCGTTTTGCCAACATCAGTGCTTCCGCATCTGCCACCAAATGGATGAAGGCCAACATGTTGGTAATGACTTTGATGATTGCAGCCGAGCCAATATCGCCCATGTGGAAAGTCTTATTGCCGATGGCTTCAAGCGCTGGCTTATGCAGTGCAAACAGTTCTTTGTCGCCCCCCACAAGCACAGTGATTTCGCCACGCGCCGCAAGATGCACGCCACCTGTGACGGGCGCTTCCAACACGCGAATGCCTTTGGCTTCAGCCATGGCGGCAAGCCGTTGCATCTCATCGCGTCCATTGGTGGAGTTTTCAATCCAAGTGCCACCGGGTTTGAGCGTCGTGAGAATTTGGCTGAGTACGGCTTCTGAAATCGTTGGCGATGGCATGCAAGTGAACACATGATCGACTTGCGCTGCTAAATCCGCAGGGCTATCGGCCCAGACAGCACCTGCTGCAACATGGCGTTCGCCAAGCGCTTTGTTGATGTCATGCACGACAATTGAATGCCCTGCCCGCTGCAAGCTTGCAGCGATATGACCGCCTAAATTCCCAAGACCTATGTAACCGTATTTCATGTTGTTTCTCACTTGTGTTCTGGCACCCCCTCCCCCCTTCGGGGTACTCCCCCACCGCGTTGCGTTGAGGGAGAAAATCATTTCTCCCTCATGCGCAGCATGGGGGAGTACGGCGAAGCCGGGAGGGGGTGTAAATTATAGGATGATTTGTCATTTCCAAATGCAGTCTGTCACCTGTGTAAGGGTGAGCCAGTGCAACCTCTTCATTCAATTCAACGCCAAGGCCAGGCTCGGTTGGTGGAATGACATAGCCCTGCTCCCAGCGGATCGGCTTTTTCAACAACTTGGAATAGAAGCCACCAAAGGTTTCGATGCTTTCGAGAATGAGGAAGTTGGGCAGCGACGTGCCGTATTGAATATTGGCGGCAGCCTCAATCGGGCCGGCATAAAGATGGGGCGCAATTTGCGCATAGTTGACCTCAGCCATGCCTGCAATTTTCTTGGCTTCCCAAATGCCGCCCACGCGGCCCAGTGCCATTTGCAAAATGGACGCAGCACGCAATTCCAACACGCGGCCAAACTCATACTTCGTCGTCAGGCGTTCACCCGTTGCAATGGGAATGGACGTACCCCGCGCCACCAGCGCCATTTCTTCTGGTCGGTCTGGCGGTGTGGGCTCTTCAAACCACAGCGGGTTATATTGCTCAATCTGCTTGGCAAAGCGAATAGCCCCCGATGCCGTGAACTGCCCATGCGTGCCGAACAATAAATCAGCCTTATCACCCACAGCCTCGCGGATGAGCTTGCAGAATTTTGAACATAGCGCCATGGATTCAAGCGAAGGCTGGCGCGGATCAAACGACGAATAGGGTGCGGCTGGATCAAACTTGATGCCCGTAAACCCAAGTTTCATGTAATGGGCCGCACGCTCGGCGGAGGCTTCGGCATTCCAATAGATCGAGTCGTCTTGGCCCTTGGCAAGATCCGGATAGATATAAGTGTAGGAGCGCAACTTCTCATGCACGCGCCCACCGATGAGTTCGTAGATCGGCTTGTTGAGCGACTTTCCGATAATATCCCAAAGCGCGATTTCAATGCCGGAGAGCACGCCCATTAAACTCACATCGGGGCGTTGGGTGAAGCCGGAACCATAAACCTTGCGCCACAGGCTTTCGATGTGGAACGGGTCCATGCCTTCGACGTAACGCCCAAAAGTATCCTCAATCATCGCCGTCATGGCTTTCGGGCCGAAGGTGGCGCAGTAGCATTCACCATAGCCGACGATGCCGTTGTCAGTGGTCAACTTCACAAAGGTGAAATAGCGTCCGCCCCAACCCGGTGGCGGGTTGCCAACGATAAAGACTTTGAGATCTTTGATTTTCATTTCAGTATCCTCTGGCCCTAGTTTGGCAAGAATTGCGAAAAACGCAAATGCCACAGCATTTGCCACCCTGCGAAAATTTCTCACCCCATTTGGCTCTTGATAATCACACTGTAGCCGACGCACTCTAGCGCTATGATTTACGACTACATTATTATCGGTGCGGGCTCGTCAGGTTGCGTCCTCGCCAACCGTTTGAGTGAGAACGGCAAGCACACGGTTTTGCTACTGGAAGCGGGCGGCAGCGACAAGCGCTTCTACGTTCAACTACCATTGGGCTATGGCAAAACCTTCTACGATCCCGCCGTGAATTGGATGTACGCGGCTGAGCCTGACCCCGGTCTTAATGGCCAGCGCGACCACTGGCCCCGTGGCAAAATCATCGGAGGTTCAAGTTCGATCAATGCCATGGTTTATATTCGCGGCCACAAGGCTGACTATGACAGTTGGGGCGAGGCCGCCGGGCGGGACTGGTCGTGGGAAAACGTGTTGGCTGGTTACAAGCAACTCGAAGACAACGAGGCAGGCGGGAATGCTTGGCGCGGAAAAGGAGGGCCGCTCCATATTGCTGACCCTTCATCGCGTGTGCATCCGTTGACGCAAAAATATATAGAAGCCTGTTCGGCTGTTGGGCTGCCTTTCAATCCGGATTTTAATGGTGAAACACAAGAAGGATCAGGCACCTATCAACTGACAACCCGCAACGGCCAACGCCTCAGTGCAGCCCGTGCATTTTTATGGCCCGCAACAAAACGCAAGAATTTACGTGTGGAGAAAAATGCGTTTGTTTCGCGCATCAATTTTGATGGCACGCGCGCAACATCGGTGACCTTTTCCCAACATGGGGACATAAAAACCATTGTCGCGGGGCGTGAAATCATTGTGTCAGGTGGTGCTATCAATACGCCGCAACTGTTAATGTTGTCAGGCATCGGCCCCGCAGCACAATTGAAATCACATGGCATTGATATTGTGAAGCATAATGCCAACGTCGGTCAACATCTCGAAGACCATGTCGGCCTCAACTATACCTACCGCATGAAGGTGCCAACGCTGAATGATGAGCTGCGCCCCTGGCATGGCAAGCTGAAAGCGGGATTACAATATCTTCTGTTCCGAACTGGACCATTGAGCTTGTCCATCAATCACGGCGGAGGTTTTTTTAAAACCAGTCCTGATCTGCCGCGCCCCAATATGCAGCTTTATATGCAGGCGTTTTCAACCTTGCTGCCGCGTGCGGGTGAACGGCCCATTTTGTCACCTGATCCATTTTCAGGCCTCTCAATTGGACTTTCAAATTGCCGGCCAACATCGCGTGGAGAAATTTCATTGCAATCCAACGATCCACTTACACATCCCAAGATTACGGCCAATGCCTATGGCACAGAGCATGATGTGCAAGAGATGCTAGCAGCAGTTAAATTTATCCGCCGCATTGCAAGTGCCTCTCCGTTCAAAGAGCTGGTTGCAGAAGAATTGCGCCCCGGACCACAGGTGCATTCGGATGCCGACTTGATCCACGACTTCAAACAGCGCAGCGGCACCGTCTATCACCCCTCTTGCACCGCACGCATGGGACGGGATGCAGAGACTTCGGTCGTTGACGGAAAAATGAGGGTGCACGGCGTGACTGGTTTGCGTGTATGTGACGCATCAATTTTCCCCAACCTTATCGCCGGAAACACCAATGCGCCTGCGATGCTGGTGGGATGGAAAGGTGCGGAAATAATTTTGGATGGAACGACTTAGCTGGGTTGGCGAACGGCGCGGAACTTTTGAAGGTTGACAGCAAGAATTGGCAGTTCATCTGCCACCGTATCCCAAACCAATCCTAAATTTATCTCTGAATAGCCATGAGCAATTCTGTTGCGCATACCTCGCATATTTCGCCACGGAATTTCGACGGCAGGTTCAGCAATTTGGGCGTGTTTGTCCAAAATACGAGTTGCACATTCTCCGATAATTAAAAAACTCATGACGACCGCTTGTTGCGTTTTCTTGTCAGCAAGAAATTCATCTCGGGAAATCCCATCGACAAATGCGACAGCATCATGAGTTGCCGCTAACATTTGGTCGATCAAATTGATGAGATGATCCAAGTTCAAATGGCGCGGGCCTCAGCCAATACACGATCCCTAAATGCCAAAGGCAAATCTTGAGATGTTAAAACTTCAACTCTCAATCCAAGGAGTTGTTGTAGCTCATCTTGCAGACCACCGAGATGAAATAGATTTGTTCCAGGTAAAGTATCAACTAACAGGTCCAAATCACTTTCGTCATTGTCTTCATGCTTTACGACGGAACCGAAAACCCGCAAGTTTTGGGCGTGATACTTCTGTGCAAGGGCAAGTATGTCAGCGCGTTTGCTTTGTATGGCGAAAGACGGTTTCATTGTTCAATGATACCACACGAGCGCGGCGTACTCAATCAGCGCACAATCCGCTTGAAATTCTCCCACATCATGCGGGTTTGGCGTGCCATTGCAGGCATGTGGGGCCAGCAGGTTTCGATGAGACCACGATGTGCGTTTTCGCCCAATTCTTTTTCCAAGGCCGCAATGTAACTTGGAACGGCGGCCCAACCCAGAACGGCTTGTGGCGTGAATTCGCAATGGAACTGGGTTGAAAATGCGTGCTTTGCCAACTGCATGGCTTGAATTCCAGTTGATTGAGATTGCGCCAAGGCTTTTGAACCCGACGGAAGCGATTGTACTTCAGCGTGGTGCCACTGCATGACTTTCATTTTAAGGGGCAGACCGGCGAGAATTGATTTTCCATCTTTCACATCGATGTCGAACACGCCGACTTCAGCTTTTTCCGCCAAGCCAACACGACCACCCATTGCATCTGCCAACAATTGATGCCCAAGACAAATGCCGAAGTAGGGTTTGGCATGTTCACCCACCCATTCGCGGATCGCTTGTTTTTCTTCCTGCAAATAATTGAATTCAACGTCCTGCCATGTATTCTGCGCACCACCCAAAACGAACATTAAGTCAAACTTGGCGAGAGATGGAATTGCTTCACCTCTAAACGGACGTACCGTTGTTGGAATGATACCGTCTTCTGCAAAATACTCTGCAAAGCGTCCGAGATGATCGTGGTCCATATGCTGGATGACGATGGCCGTTTTCACTAGCGCACCTGCGGCATGATAAGTTGTTTAGCGCGACAACTGCGGGCTTCATTACCGCCACATGCCCCAAAATTTCCACGCTTGTCGAGGCACACGCGCAACTCAGAAAGCCGCGCCCGCTCTTTTGAATTTCCACATTGAACAGATAGCATTTCAGCTGAAAGCCCCTTGTTGGTCTTCACAAAGTCAGTGACCAATTGTTCTGGTGTCGTGATCACATCAGCGGTCGGAGACAGATAGCGTGCTGGTATTTTGATCTTCTCAAACAATGCCCGTGTAGCGCGGAAATAGTCTGATTGGGAAACCCCTGAGCAAGACCCGTGTTTTTTCCATTCATGGATGATCAATTTTTTCGATGGCATGATGGGCATCATGGCGTCGATTTCATATTGCGACACCCAAGTCTCGTCAGTCGCACAGTTTTGTGGCCAACCCTGTTGATATTGCGGCCAAAGCCCATGCACGACAAAGGCAAAGCGCCGACCGGGTGCGCATTGCGAATTATCATTCTGACCAGCGTTGGTGCCACAATAGGTTGGTGACCATGAGAGAGCCAACACGAAGTAGTCAAATGCGCCCGCTTGTGGTTGCTTGGCAGCAGCGCCGACAGCCCAAATGTGTAGTGCAACGAGAAACAGAATCACTCTACTCAATTTGCAATTCCGTTGCTTGGGGGCCACGCCCGCGCGAATCATCCAATACGGCAAAAGACAATTTCATGCCCTCCTCTAACCAAGGAATGCCGCCGCGTTGCACCGAGGAAATATGAACAAACACATCCTTGCTGCCATCTTCTGGCGCAATGAAGCCGAAGCCTCTGTCTTTGTTGAAAAATTTGACTGTCCCGTGTTGTCGCATCTGTTCTCTGCCCGTAACCAATGCCGATACCATTTCAAACCGTCGCCGCCAAGCAGAGGCTTTTTGATCACAATTTCAACTTCTCTAAATCTATCTCTTGCTTGGCCATCAAGTTTCCAGCTACTTTGACGCAAGCGTACTTTTCAGGTGGTGTTCATGATCAAACTGTTGGTTCCCGTTTTCGCAACTTTAACGCTCATCGCCGCCCCCGCAACAGCCCGACCCATCGAAAAAACCAAATACAAATATTACACGATCTCAGGTAATTCGGCCTCAGCGATTTATACCGCAATGATTAAGCGAGGTCCGGACGTGAATGGCGTCAACGCCTATGCTTCAACAACCGCAAATTCATCTCAAGATGGCAAGCTCGTGGCGCAAGGTAAGTCATGTCGCGTAGACGGTTACAACTTCAGTATTGATTTCACCATCAACTTGCCAAAGCTGAAAAACGAAGGCGCACTTACAGGCCAGACCGCAGCAAAATGGGGGCAATTCAAGTCTTTCCTGAAAACTCATGAGGAACAGCACCGCAGCATTTGGCTGGGTTGCGCGCGCAGTTTGGAATCACAGGTTAAGTCGCTACGTGCGCCAGATTGTAAAGCCTTTGACAGGCAGGCCGCGAAACTGTGGAAGTCGATGCGAAATTCTTGCGACAAGCAGCATGCTGCTTTCGATGCCGCTGAACAACGTCGGCTTTTGAAGCACCCCTTTGTGAAATTGGTTCTGGACAAGCGGTTGTCGTCAACCAAGGGCTTCAAGATCAAACAGCCCTAAATCACGCGCCCTGCCACGGCGCTGAGTTTTTTCAACATACCCAAATCGCGTTTGTCGGTCGCTGTCATGATGGCGTGTTGCAGTGCCTTGTCTGATCCAATGGGGCATGGTGGATGTTCACGAGGGAAGTCTTTCGCCAAGCGCATCACAAAGGCTTTTGCGAGGGCGGAGTTGCCTTTCATGGTTTGAACAACCTGCGCCACGTCAACGGCGTCATGCTCGGGATGCCACGCGTCAAAATCCGTAACCATGGCCACTGTCGCGTAACAAAGCTCAGCCTCGCGCGCCAATTTTGCTTCCGGCATATTGGTCATGCCGATGACAGATGCGCCCCAGGAGCGATGCAATTCTGACTCAGCCAAAGTCGAGAACTGCGGACCTTCCATGACCACGTAAGTGCCGCCAACATGGTGGGGAATGTTTTCATCTGCCAACGCTTTGGCTGCGGCTTTTGCAAGTGTCGGCGACACGGGGTGAGCGAAAGGCACGTGTCCCACAAGTCCTGTTCCAAAAAAGCTGCTCTCGCGCTTGTGTGTGCGATCAATGAATTGATCGACGACCACGAATGTACCGGGCGGCAAATCTTCCCGCAGCGAGCCGACGGCGGAAAGTGAAATCACATCCGTAACCCCTACCCGCTTCAGCGCATCAATGTTGGCGCGGTAATTGATATCGCTTGGCGAATATATATGGCCGCGCCCATGTCGTGGCAAAAACACCACGGGCAACCCAGCAATTTCGCCCTTGCGCAACTGGTCCGAGGGCGCACCGAAACTGCTCTCAACTGTTTCCCAACGCGCATTCTCCATGGGCAAGTCGTAAAGACCTGAACCGCCGATAATGCCGAGGATGGATTTGGTCATATGTACAACTCATTCAAAAGCAAGGGGCGGGGTGGGGGTGGGGTTGACATCCGATGTACTCGAAACCATATTTGGGTCAAAGGAGGCTGTTTTCATGGCTACGTTTCTAAACAACGATGATGCAATCTGGTTGAAGAATGTCAATGCTGATGCAAATGCCCTTGCGTTGCTTAAACAAGTTCCTGCTGGAACACACTTGCGCCTAGAAATTGAAGGTGTGAGCGGAAATTGGGTGCGCATGGCGGATGGCAAAGATGGTCGTCCGACTTTGGGGTTGAAGCCCGTTGGCGAGACCCTGGCATTTTGGAAATCCATGAAAGCCCGGCGCGGAGAATATTTGAACTTCAAGGTCATTGACCCTCGTGACAGCTATCTTTCTGACATTCAAAAGACTCTGACTGAATGGGAATCAGAGGACGACGAAAAGGCGTTCAATGATTTGTAACCGCTTGGACGTGGTGCTTGTACCGTTTCCATTTATGGAAATACCAGCGTCAAAACGCAGACCTGCTCTGGTTCTTTCAACACAAGACTTCAACCGAGAAAATGAACACAGCATTTTTGCAATGGTCACGACGGCGCGATCATCATCCTGGTCCAGCGACTATAACTTAATAGCGCCCGAAGCTGCTGGGCTCGTAAAAAATTGCTATATTCGCTGGAAAACATTTACTTTGCCAAACGAGTTGATCCTGCGCCGCATCGGAATATTGGCGGGGCAGGATCAAATTCAGTTAGACAATCAAGTGCGGCAAATTCTGATGCCACATTAACTTGGATCAGTGTTGGTCAGCCCAAACCTTCTTCTTCACGAAGTAGAGCAAGACGGACAATACGGCCAAATAGATCAGCACCATGAAACCTGTGCTCTTGCGCGATTCCATATTTGGATCGGCTGTAAAGGCGAGGAACGCCGATACATCACGGGCCATGTCATCAACTTTGTTCGGTGCACCGTCATCAAACGTCACCTGACCATCGGTCAACGGAGCGGCCATACCAATCCAGTGGCCCGCGCCAAAGTAAGGGTTGTAATGTTTGCCTTCGGGTTGTTCCTTGGCCAATTCACCTTCTGGTGTTTCGTAACCCGTCAGAACTGAATAGACATATTGTGGACCGCCAATGCCGTTCCACAGTTGGTTGAACGTGCCATACCAGCCTGGACGCGACTTCGTAATCAGCGAAAGGTCAGGTGGAATTGCACCACCATTGGCCACAGCAGCGGCTTCAGGATTGGCGAAGGGCGAGGGCATACGATCAGACGGCAGACCGGGCCGTTCAAACATTTCGCCTTCACCATTTGGGCCATCTTTTACGGTGTACGTGGCAGCCAAGGCTTTGACTTGCTCTTCATTGAAAATGCCCCCTTCCGACAGATTGCGGAACGAGATCAATTTCATGGAATGGCAATTGGCGCAGACTTCCTTGTAAACCTTAAAGCCACGCTGCATTTGCCCACGATCAAAGGTGCCGAATGGGCCTTCAAACGAATAGGCAATGTTCTTCGCATCTTTTTGACCGCCAGCAGCAAGCGCCGCCGCAGGCACCAGAGCCAGCGCCAAGCCAGCCAACGCGATTGCTTTGAGTTTTTTCATTTCAATTATCTCCGCAATCATTCGGCAGGCTGAAGTGCATGCTTGTTCTTGGCCAACACATCGTCAGCAATGGAAGCAGGCAAAGGCTTTGGATTTTCCAGCAATCCCAACAACGGCAGGATGACGAGGAAATGGATGAAGTAATAGGCGGTCAAAATACGCGACCAAACCACGTAGGCACCTTCAGCTGGCTTGGAACCAAGATAGCCCAGCGCCACGCAGACAATTGCGAACACGATGAAGAAGCCTTTGAAGATTGGGCGATAGTTACCCGAACGCACGCGCGAGGTATCAAGCCAAGGCAGCACGAACAAAATCAAGATCGAGCCGAACATGGCGATAACACCACCCAACTTGTCAGGGATCGCGCGCAGGATGGCGTAGAACGGCAGGTAATACCATTCTGGCACGATGTGCGCAGGTGTCACCAACGGGTTGGCGGGTTCATAATTGATGGCGTGGCCCAAATAATCCGGGCGGTAGAACACCCAGAAACAGAAGAACAGCAAGAATACGACAATCGCGAAGCCATCTTTGGCGGTGTAATAGGGATGGAACGGAATGGTGTCTTGTCCGCTCTTCACCGAAACGCCCGTTGGGTTGTTGTTGCCGGGCACATGAAGCGCCCAAATGTGCAAGCCAACAACGCCTGCCAAAACGAATGGCAAAAGATAGTGCAGTGAGAAGAAGCGGTTCAGCGTTGGGTTATCAACCGAATATCCGCCCCACAACCACGTGGTGACACTTTCACCAACGAACGGAATGGCCGAGAATAGATTGGTGATAACTTTGGCACCCCAGAAGCTCATTTGGCCCCATGGCAATACGTAGCCCATGAATGCAGTTGCCATCATCAACAGGTAAATAATGACGCCGATCATCCACAACACTTCGCGTGGCGCTTTGTAAGATCCAAAATACATACCGCGGAACATGTGGATATAAACCGCGATGAAGAACATCGACGCACCCACTTCGTGGAACTTCTGAATCATCCAGCCGTAGTTCACGTTACGGATGATGTGCTCTTTCGAAGCGAAAGCCATGTCAACGTGCGGGGTGTAATGCATCACCAAGATAATGCCGGTGAGAATTTGCACCACTAACATGAGAGTGAGAATACCACCGAAAGTCCACCAATAGTTCAGGTTCTTCGGGGTTGGAAAATCCAGAGCTGTCTCTTTGAGGAGAGCATAAATCGGCAGACGCTCATGCATCCATTTTCCGAAGGCGCTGGTAGGCTTATAAGTTGATGGGCCGCTCATAATTGTGTTTCCTGATTAGCCGATGCGAATTTTGGTGTCAGTGATGTAGGCATATTGTGGAACTGGGAGGTTCTCAGGGGCTGGACCTTTACGAATACGGCCCGCGGTGTCGTAATGCGAACCGTGGCAGGGGCAATACCAGCCACCGGTCTTGGCATTGCCTTCAACAACAGCAAATTCGCCTTCATTGCCGATAGGAACGCAACCCAAATGAGTGCACACACCCATCATCACGAGGAACTGTTCCTTGCCGCCGACAACACGATTTTCGTCGGTTGCCAAATCGCCATCTTTGACGTTGGCGCTGCGGGCAGCAGTGTCGATCAAGTCTTCCATCTTCACGGCCTTTGCCGCTTCGATTTCAGCTTTCGTACGATGGCGGATGAAGACAGGATTGCCACGCCATTTGATGGTGATGGCTTGGCCTTCAGCAACAGGTGCCAAGTCCACTTCAACGGTTGCCAGTGCTTTTACAGACGCATCAGGGTTCATTTGGTTGATCAACGGCCAAACCGTCAAGGCAGCACCAACGGCACCAACGGCACCTGTGGCAATATATAAAAAGTCACGCTTTGAAGCGTCAACATGGTCAGCTGTGGACACGTCTTGTTCCCTCATCTTGGCAGCAAACGCACGCAAGCAAACAGAGTCCACCTACCGCGTCAAAATCTCGCCGTATTTGACATTGGCCTTGGCACTTGTCCAGCCATAGGATGTCGCAGTTGAACAGCTCTTGCCGCGCCCGCAACCAACCCGCTAAACCATTGCAACCATGATTGAAATTGCACTCTACCAACCGGACATCGCAGCCAACACCGGCACCATTGCACGGCTCTGTGCGTGCTTGGGCCTGAAACTGACAATCATAGAGCCCGCAGGCTTCGCTTGGGATGATTCCAAGTTGCGCCGCGCTGGCATGGACTATCTCGATATTGCCACGATCCAGCGGGCGGTTTCGTGGGAGGCTTTTGTTGAAAGCACGAAGGGACGCCGCAAATTGTTGCTCACCACGAAGTCAGCCGTGCCCTACTCTACATTTCAGTTTCAAGCTGGCGACATTCTATTGCTGGGGCGAGAATCGTCCGGCGTTCCAGAAGTCGTGCACGCCAGTGTGGATGCAAGGCTCACTATTCCCATGCAGCCAAATGCAAGGTCACTCAATGTCGCCCTCTCCTGCGCCATGGTGACGGGCGAGGCGATGCGGCAAACCGGCGGTGCTTAAGTTTAGTTGGTCAAACGGATCGAAGCCAAGTCTTTTGCAATTTCAGCAAAGGCGGCATTCAACTGCGTGGAGTTGTCTGCGTCAAAATAGTGATCGTTACTCGTCGCACATTTCTCGAGTAAAGTTTTGACAGTCTCTGAAGGGACCATGAAGGATACCGTGTAAACTTCAATCTCATCCTTTTTCACATTCGTACAGATATCAGTCAGAGTTGAATTAGATGTCGCAATATCGCGACCATCATGTGTCGGATAGCTCGGCGAGATCGTGTTTTCGCCGTCGGTCATGAGTACCAAAACTTTGCGGCCATTCATTTCTTTCAGCGCCGCTTTCGTTCGGCCTTCCGTAAACGGTGCACTTGCGTCGAGGACATTCCATCCCCAAAGCAGGCCCGTAGGAATATAGGTTGCACCGCGCGACACCATCGAATTAATGCGCGTGCGAACCGCATTCATATCGGTTGTCAATGGCAACAGTTCGATGTTGCATGGTTCATTGGCGACGGCTGGATAACCAATGCCGAATGCTTCAATTTTTTTGTCTTGCGGTGACTTTCGCGAGCCTACACAACCCATAAATGGTTGCCCGCGTAAAGTGCTTGCATCAATCCAGCTTTGCCCAAGACTCGAAATGCCAACATTCACATATTCAGCGAATGGGACGACTGCAATTTTGGTTGGCACATCACTGGCGGAATCGCTCTGCATGATATTGACCAAATTTGTTGCGGCCGTCTTCAAGTTTGCAATCTTGCTCCCTGCCATGGAGCCTGTGTTGTCGAGAACCAACGCAAGTTCCACCGCCTGTGAGCGGATGTTCACCTCAGCATAAGCTCCGATATCCAATTCTTTGAAGCCAACCAATTGCATCAAGCTGGCTTTCATCGTGCCTGAAATTGAAACCGAGTATGTGCCTTTTGCTATATTCCTACCTTGCTTAACGACAGTCACTGCTCCCAAGACATCTTGCACGCCATTGGCAGCAAGAAAATCTTCAACGATCTCTTTCAACTCGGTGTCGGATTTATTCTTGGCTGTTGCACCTGCTAATGCCGCAGTGTCAGCAGCGTTTTGCAAAACAGTCTTTACGTGACTTGCACGCGCCATATCAATAGCAGCACCAGCCCCCACCAGCAGTGGCAAAGCAACGATGGCCGCTGAAATGGCAATGTTACCTGATTGATGATCCCAAAACGACTTTAGGAATGCCATTGATTTGTCTTTCTCATGATATGCGTCTGAAAAAAACACTAGTGTCTAATCACTAAGAAACTGTTGTGCGATACTGGACTTAGTTAAGATTCCATTTCGGTAATTACGAATTTTAGATGCAAGTTACTTGCTCAAACGCATGGCCACCATCGATGCACCAATGTCATTAAACGCCTGCACAAGTTCGGCTGTGCTGTCGGCGGTAAAGGCTTTCGAATGATCGGAAGCGCACTGCTTCAACATGTTCACTGAATCGGGATCGGTCACCATGAACGACACGGTGTAAACGACAATGTCATCGTTTTTGATGTTCTTGCAGAGTTCTTTAGTTTTGGCGTCGGCCTTGTTGCCGTCATTGCCCCAATGCCAAGGATAGTCAGCTGACAAAGTATTATCGCCGTCCGTCATCAATACCATGGCCTTCTTGCCACCCATGGCTTCAATGGCTGATTTCGTTTTGCCTTGGCTATATGGTGCGTTGCTATCGAGCAAGTTCCAACCCCACAACAAACCAGCGGGAATATAGGTGTTTCCAACCGGCACAAGATCAGTAATTTTAGATTTAAGTTTGGCCTTGTCATTTGTGAGAGGCACGAGTTCCGAGGTGCACCACGCGTTCGGCAGTCCAGGATAGGGCGATGACGGTGTACCAATGTTTTCGTCCAGTGGTTCTGTACGTGAACCAACACAACCATTCCACGTCGAAGTTTGCACTTGATCGTTACAAACGCTGACAGGACTGCCATAGTTCCAATCACAAACCGTATGAACGCCAGTGTAAGGAATACCATCAGTCATGCCGGAATAAGTTTCTTCACGGCAATTCGATGACGTGGCATTCGGATAAGTATCAGTACAAACATTGACTGTCTTACTTGTATCATTTGGAACATTCATCCAAGGTTCACTGCGCACACCAAGACCGACATTCACATATTCAGCAAACGGCACGATGCCCACGCGTACGTAGGCCCCAGTGTCTTGCGCTTCCAAGAGCTTATCCACCAAATCTTGCGACGCTACTTTGAGTGCTTCCATGCGCCCACTCGCACTCATTGATCCTGTGTTGTCCAACACAAGTGCGACTTCCAATCCATCACCGCCTAGTTTAACTTCCGAAAAAGCACCAAGGTCCATTGTGTTGATGCCTGCCAAATGCATCAAAGAAGTCTTGCGTTTTCCTGTGATCGTTACCGTGAAAGTGCGAGTTGTTTTATCGAGTTTGGACTCAATTTTATCAATCGAATCTAAGATGTGAGTCGCATTGTTGGCTTCCAAATACTTCTCAACAATGGTTTGCAATTCATCTTTGTCAGATTTACCTGAACTGCCTGCTGCAATAGCTGCAGCGTCAGTGGCACCTTGCAAAACAGTGAGCGTGTTATTCGTTTCAACAAAATCCACCGCAGCACCTGCACCAAGCAGAAGCGGAAGCAAAGCTGCCGCAAACAGAATGGAGGTATTGCCCTTGCAGTTGGACTTAAAGCGCGAAAACAAACTCATTGCGAGTACTCCCAGATAAATTCCCCGAACAATTGGGTTATTCTCAATTTCCAAACAAAGCGTTGGATCGCAGGGTAAAAAATTCCTTTCTGGAATGACTAAAATTTTGCTGCGACGCTGCTGCATTTGCATGTGTGTGCTAAAACCAAATACAATCAGAGTCTGTAAGACCCTCAATTGTCACGAAATTTGCTCAACATGTTTGAAACGTTCAAATCGCGCGCAGAAACTTGGTTTCAAGAATTGCAGCGTCGTATTATCAATGATTTGGAAACCATAGAAACCGAACAAGCTTCTTCGGCGCGTTTTGCCCGAACACCTTGGGCGCGCGGCGAAAACCAAGGCGGCGGCACCATGGCCCTGCTTCACGGCAAGGTTTTTGAAAAAGCAGGTGTGCATTGCTCAACTGTTTACGGTGAGTTTTCGCCCGAATTCCGCAAGCAAATTCCAGGTGCCGAGGAAGACCCGCGCTTCTGGGCTTCGGGTATTTCCCTCATTGTTCACCCGTGGTCGCCGCAAGTGCCAACGGTGCATATGAACACCCGCATGGTTGTAACGACGAAAGCCTGGTTTGGCGGTGGCGCTGATCTAACGCCTGTGCTCAACCGCCGCCGCACGCAAGAAGACCAAGACTCGGTTGAGTTCCATGCTGCCATGGAAGCGGGCTGCCACGGCCACGCGGTAGCCGATTATCCACGCTATAAAAAATGGTGTGATGACTATTTCTATTTGCCCCACCGCAAAGAACCGCGCGGCATTGGCGGCATATTCTACGACAATCTGGATTCAGGTGATCGTGAAGCCGACTTTGCTTTCACTCAGTCCGTCGGTGAAGCGTTCCGCAGCATTTACCCCAAGATCGTGCGCCGCAATTTGCCGCTCACATACACAGAAGCTGACCGCGATGAACAACTTGTGCGCCGTGGCCGCTATGTGGAATTTAATTTGCTCTACGACCGTGGAACAATCTTTGGATTAAAAACGGGCGGCAATGTGGATTCAATTTTGTCGTCCATGCCGCCATCAGTGAAATGGCCTTGAGGAAACACCATGGACTTGCGCAACGGCTTCGACATTAAACGTTATATCCGCACTATTCCGGACTACCCTAAACCCGGCATATTGTTTCGCGACATCACAACGCTTTTGTCAGACCTGCACGGCTTTCGCGCAGCTGTGGACGAATTGGCGTGGCCGTTTCTGAGCGGTAAAATTGATTACGTGGCGGGCATTGAAGCGCGCGGATTTATTCTGGGTGGTGCCGTGGCGCATACCTTGGGGCGCGGCTTCATTCCCATTCGCAAAAAGGGGAAGTTACCTCATCGCGTGATTGGTCAGGAATACGCACTTGAATATGGCGTCGATACAATTGAAATTCATGCCGATGCCATCAAGCAAGGTGACCGCGTGTTGTTGATTGATGATTTAATTGCAACAGGCGGCACGGCGGGTGCTGCCATTGATCTCATCCGCAAGTCCGGCGGTGAAGTGGTGGCTGCGGCCTTTGTCATCGACTTGCCTGATTTAGGTGGTGCTGCGAAACTTAAAGCCAAAGGTGTCAAAGTTCACACACTTGTGGGCTTTGAGGGGCACTAGCCCCGCATCGCGTTCAGCACGGCACTTTCAAAAGTGAATACGGTTTCACCGTTTTGGTTCACACCTTCGTTGAAGCCGCTGACCATGGCCCAACCTGCACGGCTCCGAAGTGCACGCTTGTGTTGTTGCCGTTGTAAAATATGAAATCACATCACCCGCAAAAACCGGTTTTAGCCAACACATATTCTTAAAACCTGGTGACGGCCCAACTTCTGGCAGCGTCTTCCCTTGCCTTTCAAGTGCTGCACGTTCTGCCGTATTCTTTGCAACATAGCACGCCATCCATCCACACGCCGTGTGCAAGCCCGCTGCTGTCATCGCGCCATAGGGACTGGCTTTTCCTGCGGCTTCATCGACATGAAATCCAACAGGATCGAACTTGCCGGCTATAAGCGATCATGTTTTCGCGGGTAAACGTATAAGTGCCTAACGCAATGCGTTGGTGGAGTTCAATCTCCTCCATGAACAAACCCATCATGGTTGCAGCCTCACAAACACCATGCTGCGCATGAAAGCTTTTTGCTCTCCCGCCGCATTGTTGAGCGTGGCGTCGAAATTGATAATACCCGTATTGGGCTTGCTATTTGAACGCCGCTTATCCGTTATGGTCAATGTGCCGGACAGCACCTCACCGGCATAAACAGGCTTCAGCCATTTCATTTCTTCAATACTGGAAGAGCCGATGGCTTCCAGCTTCAAAAACAATGCATCGCAAATCATGCGCATTAAGATCGACGATGTATGCCATCCACTCGCCGCCAATCCTCCGAGTACGGACGAATTCGCTACATCCTCATCCAGATGAAAGGGTTGTGGGTCAAACTCTTCGGCAAAGGCGATAAGCTCATCCCGCGTTAGTTCATAGGGGCCGAGAGGAAACGCGCACCCAACATCAATGTCGCTGAATGCTAGTCCCGCCATCGCCTAAGTATTAAACCGGAAATGCATCACGTCGCCATCATCAACAACGTATTCCTTGCCTTCAAGGCGGAACTTGCCCGCGGTTTTGCAGCCTGATTCACCATTGTTGGCAATGTAATCGGCATAGGCAATGGTTTCTGATCGAATGAAGCCCTTTTCAAAATCCGTGTGAATAACGCCAGCTGCTGCAGGTGCTTTTGTGCCCTTAGTAATGGTCCAAGCGCGCGCCTCTTTTGGCCCAACAGTGAAATAGGTGAGCAAACCAAGTAATGCGTAACCTTCACGGATCACGCGGTTCAGGCCAGGTTCTGCAAGGCCAACCGCATCCAAATAATCTTTCTGATCAGCAACGGGCAGAATGGCAATTTCAGATTCAATCTTGGCCGAAACAACAACGGCCTTGTTGCCTTCCTTCGCGGCAAAGGCTTTCACGCGTTCGGAAAAATCATTGCCCTTGTCCGCCGCAGCTTCTTCGACGTTGCAAACATAAAGCACAGGTTTTGAAGACAACAGCCCAAGTCCACGGAAAATCATTTCTTCGTCTTCGGTGCGTTGAACCAAGCGCGCAGGCTTGCCTTCACGCAGCAACACAAGCGCACGCATCATCAAGTCAGCCAGTTCTTTTTGGTCCTTGTCGCCCTGCTTGCCTTTTTTCTCGGCAGCAGGCTGGCGCTTTTCCAACGCATCCAAATCCGCCAGCATCAATTCCGTTTCGATGACTTCGATATCTGATACCGGGTCGATCTTGCCCGAGACGTGGGTGATGTCGCCATCTTCAAAGCAACGCACCACATGGGCAATGGCATCAGTTTCGCGAATGTTGGCAAGAAACTGGTTGCCCAAGCCTTCGCCTTTCGATGCACCTTTCACAAGGCCCGCAATGTCAACAAAGGTCAGGCGCGTGGGGATAATCTGTTGCGAACCAGCAATGGCCGCCAGCTTGTCCAAGCGCTCATCAGGCACACCAACGTCGCCCACGTTGGGTTCAATGGTGCAGAACGGATAATTCGCCGCCTGCGCCGCAGATGTTTGCGTGAGCGCATTAAACAGCGTGGACTTACCCACATTCGGCAAACCAACGATGCCACATTTGAAACCCATGACTATTCCTTTTTCATTTCGCGCGGCGCATTGGGCCGCGGCGGATTGAGCACCAGCGCAACTTTGCTCTGGAATTTTTCGTCTTTGGCATCAGCCAATAATTCAACTTCGTCGGCCACACCCGTCAGCAACTTGGCCAACCAATCGCGGTCCGACTTGGCAAAATCACCTAATACATGGGGCATGACCATGTCTTTATCACCGGGGTGCCCTATCCCTAAACGCACGCGTTTGAAATCCGGCGTGATGTGGGCTGCGATGGAGCGAATACCATTGTGCCCCGCTGCACCACCACCCAGTTTCACGCGCATTTTGCCGGGCTCCAAATCCAACTCGTCATAGAACACATACACGTTCTCAAGCGGAATATTGTGAAAGCGCACGGCTTCACCAACAGCACGACCGGACTCATTCATGTAGGTTTGCGGCTTTAGGACCATAACCTTTTCGCCGCCCAAATTTCCTTCCGACATGTCGGAACTAAATTTCTTGCGCCATGATGAAAAGTTATGGCGGCGAACGATTTCGTCCACCGCCATAAAACCAATGTTATGCCGATTGTTGGCATATTTCGCACCGGGGTTTCCAAGTCCTGCAAACAGCAACATAGGACGTCCTCAGTGCGAAGTTGCGATTACTTCTTCTTCGCAGCTGGAGCAGCAGCCTTTGGCGCAGCAGCACCCTTGGCTGGGGCAGCACCCTTGGCAGGTGCAGCAGCGGCGGCGGCAGGTGCTTTTTGGTTGGTTGCTGGAACTTCAGCAGACACAGCACCTTCAGCAGCAACTTCTTCCTTGGCTTGCGATGTCAAGGTCACCAACGTGATGTCATCACGCGAAACCGAGGTTACGCGATCAGGCAACTTCACTTCCGACAAGTGAATATTGTCGCCAATATTCATGCCGGTGAGGTCAACCGTAATATCATCTGGAATGAAGTCAGCTGGGCAATACAGGTTCACCGAGTGCGAAACGATGTTGAGAACACCACCGGCTTTAAGGCCAGGTGCAGCTTCTTGATTCTTGAAGTGAACCGGAATGTTAACAGCGATGCGTGAATCCTTGCCGAGGCGCAAAAAGTCAATGTGCTCAATACGGTCTTTAACAGGTTCAAATTGCACATCACGTGGAATGGCGCGAATGATCTTGCCGTCAAGGTCAAGATCAACCAGCGTGGACAGGAAACGGCCTGTTTCAACATGCGGCAGCACGTTTTTGTAGGTCAACGTAATCATCTGTGGGGCTTGGCCATCACCATACACGACGCCGGGCACATTGCCCTCACGGCGGATAGAACGAGCGGCCCCCTTACCTGCTTGACTGCGCGCAGCAGCCTTAATCGTCACGATTTTAGACATAGTATTCTCCAATAATTTGATAAATCCGGCCTTCCTCCAGGGGTGAACGACGCCAGATTGGCGGGGCTATAGGGGAATTGGGCGGGAATGGCAAGTTTGGAGGGATGTAGAATGTACTTGTTGCAAAATGTAAGATGGTAATGATCATCAGTACCAAAGGAAAGTTCGCTGCAAATCTCATCTTGACGGTTCGGCAAAGGGTTTCCAGCTGCTTTGGTGAAACAAACGCGAGCGATGTTTTCAGCTACTTGATGCCGCTGTCGTGTTGGAAGATTTGCGCTTCCACCCGGCAACGGGCTGGAGATTGCAAGGTCACGCGGGCAGGCCAACATTCATTTCGGATCAATGCCCATGGCGAATTGGTCTTATGTGGACAGACCAAGGACCAACCCAAGTCGAAATTGTAGATTATCATTGAGAGAACGCGTCATGTCATTATTGTCGTCAAAACCCTTCCCTATCCCGGCAAGTTGCTAAAAGAACTCATCGCTGCCGCTTGTCATTTGAGTCAGCGATTGCGATTGGCCAAGCGTTTGTTCGGGTTGTTATGCATCACGAGTGCAAGAATGCGGCTGGTGCGTGGCGAAACCGTCCTCACCGCTGACAATCAGCCATGCAGCCATCGCAAAATTCTTCGGCACCACGCCAAATATCGGACGAACCTGCAACGATCATGGATTTAGCCCGCGTGCTGGGACGATCCCACCCGAAACGTTCAAATCTTATGTTGAACGAAGTGCGGCCTGAACCTCAACTCTTCAACCGATAGCCCGTCTTAAATATCCACATCACGGCGGCCAAGCATAGGCCCAAAAACACCATCGTCGCCGCCAAGCTTATCCCAATGTTCACGTCGGCCACTTCGTTGAAGCTCCAGCGGAAGCCGGAGACCAGATACATGACGGGGTTGAGGTGGCTTAACGCTTGCCAGAAGGGTGGCAGCACGTTGATGGAATAGAAGCTGCCGCCCAGAAACGTAAGGGGCGTGATGATCAACAACGGAATGATTTGCAGTTTTTCAAATCCATCGGCCCACAGCCCGATGATGAAGCCGAGAAGACTGAATGTGAAGGCTGTGAGCAATAGAAACGCAATCATCCAAAACGGATGCTTGATTTCCATCGGCACAAAAAACCACGACGTGACGAGAATGACCAGCGCAATCAAAATTGATTTTGCGGCCGCCGCACCCACAAACCCAAACACCATTTCCATGGCGGAAATGGGGGCCGCGAGATATTCATAAATCGTGCCGGAAAAGCGCGGGAAATAAATGCCGAAACTGGCGTTGGAGACCGATTGGGTGAGCACTGACAACATAATCAAACCAGGCACAATGAATGCACCATATTCAACGCCGTCAATCTGCTGAATGCGCGAGCCAATGGCCGCGCCAAACACCACGAAATAGAGAACAGTGGAAATGACGGGTGAAATCAAACTCTGCCCGATGGTGCGGAAAAACCGCTTCATTTCTGCATTGAAAATTGTTTGTACAGCGCGCCAGTTCATTGCGTCACCAGCCCCATAAATATGTCTTCAAGTGACGATTGTTCCGTGTGCAGATCATTATAACTGATCTTGGCCTTGGCCAGATCATTCAACAGTCCGGCAATGGCCGCTGTGCCCTTTTTTGAATCAAAAGCATAGTGCAGCACCCTGCCCTCGTTCTTGATGTCCAAATTATATTTGGTGAGAGCTTTGGGGATTGTCTTGAGCGGCGCATCAAGTTCAAGCGTCAAGCGCTTCTGGCCCATCTTGCGCATCAACGTGGCTTTATCTTCAATCAGTACTAAACCACCCTTGTTGATCACGCCAACACGGTCGGCCAAGTCTTCGGCTTCTTCAATATAATGCGTCGTCAATATCACCGTCACACCATCATCCCGAAGGCCGCGCACCACATTCCAAAGGTCTTGGCGCAGCGCCACATCCACGCCAGCCGTTGGTTCATCCAGAAACAAAATCCGCGGCTCATGCGCCAATGCCTTTGCAATCAAAACGCGCCGCTTCATGCCGCCTGAAAGGGCGACAATTTTGGAATCTTTCTTATCCCACAAGGACACCTTTTTGAGGATGGATTCAATGTAAGCGGGGTTCGCTTCCTTGCCATACAGATGACGACTGAAATTGACCGTGTCCCATACTGTTTCGAAAATGGGCAGACTCAATTCTTGCGGCACAAGACCAATCAGTTTTCGCGCCGCACGAAAATCCGCAACATTGTCATGCCCGTCCACCAACACGGTGCCGGATGACTTATTAACGATGCCGCACACAATTGAAATCAGCGTGGTTTTGCCCGCCCCATTGGGGCCAAGCAAAGCCAGAATTTCACCGCGCCGAATATCGAATGACACATTCGAAAGGGCAGCGAGTCCGGAGGCATAGGTTTTGGAAAGATTTTGAATGGAGATGATAGCCGACATTACGGCAATGTAATCTTCATCGGCACAATTACAAGAGCGTTAGGCGAAACTTTCCCGCAATATTTCCAATTCCAGCCATTGCTCTTCCGCTGCTGACAGTTCTTGGGCGGCAGCGGCGTGGCGCACAGATGCTTTTTCAAACGCTTTCGGATTGCGCGCAAACAATCCCGCATCAGCCAAGGTGTTTTCCAAGTTCTTCAGTTCAACCTGCAAGGCTTCCATTTTGACAGGCAAGGTTTCAAGCGCATGTTTTTCTTTGAAGGATAATTTGCGCTTGGCTTGTGGTTCAACTGCTTTCGCTGGCGCGGCTTCAGCTTTCGCAACCGCTTTTTCGACTTTGCGTAACGTAACACCCTCGCCACGTTGGGAAATCATATCGGAATAGCCACCCGCATATTCCACCCAGGTGCCCTCGCCCTCATGCATCAAGACCGAGGTTGCCACCCGATCAAGAAAATCTCGGTCATGTGAAACGACGATCACAGTACCCGGATAATCCCCCAACATTTCTTGCAACAAATCCAGGGTTTCCAAATCGAGATCATTGGTCGGCTCGTCGAGGATCAATACATTCGATGGCCGGGCCAATTCCCGCGCCAAAATCAAACGGGCTCGCTCGCCGCCCGACAACACCGAAACCGGGGTTCGCGCTTGCTCGGGCCGGAATAAAAAGTCTTTCATGTAGGTCATCACATGTTTGACTTCGCCATTGATGGTGACGGAATTTCCACGCCCACCCGTGATGACATCAGACACAATATCATCGGGATTCAAGCTGTTTCGATTTTGATCGAGCGACACAATTTCAAGATTAGTGCCCAGTTTCACTTTTCCGGAATCCGGTTCAAGCTGTCCGGTGACGAGTTTAATTAACGTGGTCTTGCCAGCACCATTTGGGCCAACAAGCGCCAAGCGATTGCCACGCAGCACCAGCAAATCCAGTGAACTCACAATCTTTCGATCACCGAAAGATTTTGAAAGCTTCGTCACTTCCGCCACGAGCTTGCCAGATAAGTTTCCATCGGAAAACGCCAGCTTCACATTGCCTTGCGAACCAACATGTTCCTTCTGCTGCTTGCGAAGTGTGCCTAGCAACTCAACCCGCCGCATATTGCGCTTGCGCCGCGCCGTAACACCATAACGCATCCAATGCTCTTCGCGCGCGATGCTTTGCGCTAACAAGGCTTGGTCACGCTCTTCTTCCTCCAGAACCTGATCGCGCCATTCTTCAAAATGCAAAAAGCCACGCTCCATCCGCCGCGTTTGCCCACGGTCAATCCATACGGTGCGATTGGACAAGCGCTTCCAAGAAAACGACGGTCATGGCTGATGAGAATGAGTGCGCCACGTAGTGATTTGAGTTCACCTTCCAACCACTCAATGGCAGGTAAATCCAGATGGTTGGTCGGCTCATCAAGCAGTAAAATATCAGGATCTGATGCAAGCGCCCGCGCCAAAGCCGCGCGCCGCGCTTCACCACCCGATAGGCGCGACGGCGCTTCTTCGCCCGTTAAACCCAATTCGCGCAAGTAATGTTGTGCCCGCCAAATCTCGCCCATGGGGCCAAGACCCGCATCAACATAACTCTGCACAGTTTCGTGGGAACCAAAATCAGGCTCCTGCGGCAAGTAGTGAACCGTGGTGCCGGGCTGCAAAAACCGCTCGCCCCCATCAGCTTCAACAATGCCAGCAGCGATCTTGAGCAACGTCGATTTGCCAGAGCCGTTGCGACCGACAAGGCACAAGCGTTCATCGTCAGCCAGCGAAAGCTCAGCCCCTTCCAACAAGGGCCGACCGCCAAATGTGAGAGATGTATTTTTAAGTGAAAGCAGCAAACGACCCATGGTGGGCGCTAGCTAGATGGCTGAGAAGCCATTGTCCACGAAAAGCTGCTGGCCGGTCACGAAGGCAGAATCATCCGAGGCCAAATAGAGTGCAGCGCGCGCTACATCTTCAGGCATTCCCATGCGGCCCTGTGCTGCGGCAATGGCAGCATCAGAAACATCAACACCAAGGGCTGCCAGTTCTTTGACTTCCTTGTTGCCATGAGGCGTTTGAATGAAGCCGGGGCACACGGCGTTGCAGCGAATGTTGCGATCTCTGAATTCCACCGCAATGGCCCGCGCAAACATGTGCACGGCACCTTTCGTCGTATCGTAGAGGACTTCATTTGCCGTAGCCAACACAGCAGAGATAGACGATGTGCAAACAATCGAACCGCCACCTGCCGCAATCATCTGCGGCAGCACGGCCTTGGTCATCAAGAACATAGATTTCACATTCACAGCGTGCAGCCAATCCCATTCTTCCTCGGTCGTTTCGAGGAAGGGCTTAATGACGATTGTGCCCGCATGATTGAAAAGCACGTTGATAGGGCCAAGTGTGCGTTGTGCAATGGCCACGGCAGCATTCACTTCATTGGCTTTCGACACGTCGGCTTGCAGCGCAATGGCCACACCGCCAGCGCGGATGATGTCATCGGCAGTGGCCTTTGCTGCTTCGATATTGCGATCAACAATCGCTACCTTTGCACCCTCAGCCGCAAACAGTTTGGACGACGCGCCACCCATGCCCGTGGCCCCACCTGAAATGAGTGCAATTTTTCCGGCAAGGCGATTGGTCATGTGACGTCCTATTCAAACAGGCTGGAAACGCTATCCTCACGCGATGTGCGGCCAATGGCTTCACCAATCAACGATGCTATGGAAATCACGCGAATGTTCTTAGCCACCTTCACAGCTTCGGTCGGTTGGATAGAGTCGGTGATGACCAAGTTCTTCAACTTGGATGATGTAATGCGAGCCACTGCCCCGCCCGACAAAACACCGTGTGTGATATAAGCCGTCACATCTTTCGCACCCTGTGCCAACAACGCCTCGGCTGCATTGACGAGCGTGCCACCTGAATCGACGATGTCGTCGATGAGGATGCAACTTTTGCCTTCAACTTCACCGATGATGTTCATGACTTCAGACATGCCGGCGCGTTCACGGCGCTTGTCAACGATGGCAAGCGGCGAATCCAGCCGTTTGGCCAAAGCACGCGCACGCACCACGCCGCCGACGTCTGGCGACACCACAACCGTATTGGCAACGTCATTGTGTTGTTTGATGTCGCGTTCGAATACAGGGCCCGCAAACAAATTGTCAGTCGGAATATCAAAGAAGCCTTGAATTTGGCTGGCATGCAAATCCAGCGTCAACACGCGGTCAGCACCTGCATGGGTGATGAGGTTCGATACGAGCTTCGCGGAAATAGGCGTGCGGGGTCCGGGTTTACGGTCTTGGCGGGCATAGCCAAAATATGGGATTACGGCAGTGATGCGCTTGGCTGATGCACGACGCAGTGCGTCTGTGATGATCAAAAGTTCCATCAAATGATCGTTGGCCGGAAACGATGTGGACTGAACAATGAACATATCCTGTCCGCGCACGCTTTCCTGAATTTCAACGAAAATTTCCATATCGTTGAAGCGTTTTACAACCGACTTGGTCAGCGGCATGTGCAAATAATTGCAAATGGCCTCGGCCAGGGGGCGATTGGAGTTGCCGGAGATGATTTTCATCATGGGTGGCGCTGGCCTTGTTCAAATGTGGAATTTGGCCGCTCTCTAACACCCTGCACGCAACGTGAGAAGGGGTGGACTGTCGCAATGCACAAGTATCGTAAATCTCAGCGATATTTCTGGATGAGCTTGAAAATGCCTTCAGCGGCGGCTTCTGTGGCAAATCGGGCATTTTCGCCCCAACCACCATCGAGTGAGCCGGCAGGAACATCATTGGCCTGAGAAATATCGCCCAACGTCTTGCCCTCCGGCGTGGTGATGATCCATTTCAGTTTTACGTTTTGAGCACCACCTGTCGCCGGTGCTGTTTGAACCTTGCCCCGAATCGTGAGGGCGTTTGGCGCTGGTGCATTGACGACTGACCAGCCAGACTCGCGCAAGACTTGACGCATAGCCTCGGTCAATTCTGAGTTTCCTTTGCCTTTTGCACCCTGCACCAAGGGCACAGCCACTGCTTTGATCGTGACCGCACCTTTCTTGACGGGTTTCTTGGGTTCAGGAGCAGGAACGACTTCGGTTTCGTCCTGTCCAGCCGCTTCCGCTTCGGCAATCAAAGGCGGTGGCAGTGGGGAAGCATTTTGCGGGCCGTCTAGGGTTTCTAGATCGAGTTCTTTATCAGCGCCCGGCCCCGCTTTCACAAACGCCTCCCAAGGTGGGTTCACAATTGTGCTTTCGGCGGGCAAGTCTTTTTCAAATGGCAAGCGCGGGCCTGAACAGGCTGCCAAGACGAACAACATCACGAAAAAGCAGAAACGCTTGAGCATCACACCAGCGCAATCGCCGAAATCAGACGACCATAATCACTCTCGCCCCGATGGGTGGCGCGGCGATAGCTGTAGAACCGCGCTTCGTCGGAATAAGTGCAAAGTGCAAGATCATGCACAGCTTTCAACCCCAACCCCTTCATGCGCTGCCGCAGGTATGCTGGCAAATCGAACATGAAATGATTTGCTTTGGTTGAAGGAATGAAAAATGCTCCGTTCGCTGATGATTGTTCCAGAAACGGCTTGGGAAATTCAGGCCCCACTTCATAGGCCGCTTGTGAAATTGTAGGGCCCAGTACCGCTACGATATTGTCACGCTTTGCACCCAAATTTATCATAGCTGAAACAGTTGCATCGGTAACACCACCAACCGCACCTTTCCAACCTGCATGGCAGCACCCGATAACGCCCGCGTCCGCGTCAGCAAAAAGCACCGGACCACAATCAGCCGTTAACACCCCAAGCCCAATGCCTTTGGTGCGGCACACCAAGCCATCCACCTTCGGACGACCTTCAAGCGGCCACACCTCAGTCACTTCAACCACATCAGCACTGTGAACCTGATGGGCCGTAACAACGTTGCCTTCACCAACACCAATCGCACGTGCCACCACATCACGATTCATTTTGACAAGCTCAGCATCATCGCCTGAACCAAGCCCACAATTAAGTGAGGCAAATATGCCGGTGGAATGCCCCCCACCCCGCGTAAAAAAGCCGTGGGCAATACCGTCAAGTTTCAAATGTTCTGATTCAATCATGATTGTCCAAATGGGTAAGGCGCAGCATCAAGCCCGCCGGTGACCGCCATCACTTTGAAAAGTTCGCCCATTTGAGTGACGTTTGCAAGTCTTTCAGATGCAGTGATGATATTCTGGCGTTTTTCGCCTGCGCTGTTGTTCGCCAAAACCTGCGTTCGCGCTTCAAGTCCCATGGCAGTCAAGAATTGTCCTTGTGTCATCGCGCCCGCAATTTTTGCACCACCTTTATGAAAGCCACGACCAAGCGATTCAAAATCCACATGTGAGGTTAGGTCGGCTGTGCCGATGTTTTCGGTAATCTTACAGAACTTGTGAGCCTTCATAGCTTGCAATGTATCACCCAATGCGCTGCGCAAATGGCCATAGTCGATGATGAGCGCTGCACCCGATTGCTTCACAAGGTGGTCGCCCAATTGCAAGGCAATCGCATCACGAAGACTTGCATCTTCAAACACACCATCGGCAGCAAAGGGCCAGCGCATGGGTGAAGGCACCAATCCAATCGACAAATCGGCATTCACGACACGTTCAAAAACGCGGGAGTCTTTGCGCTCATATTGCCGAATGGGAAGTGCATCAAAAAACTCATTGGCCAAGAGAATAGTTGGAAGCCCCGGCAGCGAAACTGTTGACGAATGCCAAGTGGCTTCGGGCACACGATCCAGCTGAGCCGAACGCAGCACAGGTGATGTTTCAACCAAATGCACTTCAGCAGCTTTGGCACAAGCTGGCACTTTTTTCAGCACGCGCAAGACGTCCATCATCAAGGTGCCGCGCCCCGGGCCTAGCTCGACCAATGCAAAGTGGCGTGGTGATCCTAACTGTTGCCATACTTGCGCAACCCAAACGCCAATCAATTCTCCAAACACTTGCGAAATTTCAGGCGACGTTGTGAAGTCCCCCGCAGCACCCAAGGGATCGCGCGTCATGTAGTAGCCATGCTCCGGGTGGCTCAGGCACAGCGTCATGTAACGATCAATCGGCATTGGCCCATCGTCGGCAATCATTCGCGCGATGATATGTGCAAGCGGAGTCATGATGGTGTTGGACGAGATCGCATGACCAGCCACGCCCCCACAATGACAAGCGGCAGAGACAACAACATACCCATGGTCATGAAACCGCCGAAGTAACCAAGGTGTGCATCAGGCTCGCGGAAATATTCAGAGACGATGCGCGCCAATCCATATCCGATGCCAAATATCCCAGCGGCAAGCCCAGGCTTTTGCAACACCGCAAAGTGATGTGTTGCGAGCCGCACCACAGCAAACAATAAAAGACCTTCAAGAAAGGCTTCATAGAGTTGCGAAGGGTGTCGCGCGATTGTTTCTCCCGGAAACACGACGGCCCAAGGCGCATCACTCGCCCTGCCCCACAGTTCAGCATTGATGAAATTGGCAACGCGCCCCAGCCCTAAGCCAACAGACGAAACCGCTGCCGCCAAATCCAGCAAACGAATGAATTCAATTTTGTGTTTGCGCGCGAACCACCAACAAGCAACGACGACACCCAAAAAACCGCCATGAAACGACATGCCACCATCAAGTGTTTTGAAGATTTCAATGGGGTTGGAGAAATAGAATACGGGCTTATAGAACAGCACATAACCCAAGCGCCCACCTAATATGACACCAGCGATAGTTGATACAAATAAGTCATCAACCTGTTGTTCCGTCAAAGTGGGCCGCAATGCCCCCCATAATTTTGGATAGGTCACAAGCCGCTTCAAATACCAAAATGCGAACAACAAGCCCGCCACATAAGCCAAGGCATACCAATGGATGGGCCATGAAAAAACATAGAACGCCACCGGATCAAGTGCTGGGAATTTGAGCGCTGCAAACATGCCCCTATTTGGCGTTTCAAATTCACAACGTCAAACTTTAACGCTGTGACAATGAGGGGCTTGAAAAGCACACGTTTAATCCATAGCTAAGCAGCATTCGAAAGGGTTTTACCATGACCGCCACTTCTTCCCGTTTCTTTGATGAACTTGCCAAGTTGATGACCAATGCCACGGGTGCGGCCCAAGGTGTTCGCAAGGAAGTGGATGGTTTGGTGCAGAGCCAAGTCGAGCGCGTGCTCAACAATTTGAATGTGGTGAAGCGCGAAGAATTCGATGTGGTGCGCGACATGGCTGAGAAAGCCCGCCAGGAAAATGAACGTTTGGAAAAACGACTCAGCGATCTTGAGGCCAAACTCAATCCTTCAAGCTGAGAATCATTCACATAAAATAGGTGTGGAGGAATCAGTCGCGGCATTGCCGTGCGATTCAAGCTCGTGTCATTCCTAAGCCGTCGCGGAAATGATTCTTTCCGTTGACGAGGGAATGAAATGACAAGTCACGCAGCCAGCTACCAAGACCAGCATAACCCGCTTGATCGGGTGGAGAAGTTGGCTGAAAGCCGTCGCTGGCCCATGGACCGCACCAGTGACGATGAAGTGGTGATGACCATTTCAGGGGGCTGGTGCAATTTGAATTTGTCGCTCTATTGGCGCGATGATTTGGAAGCGCTGCAATTTGCTTGCACTTATGATTTGAAAGTGCCGGAGCTACGCCAAACTGAAGTGCTCCGCTTGATCAGTCTGATCAATTCACAATTGTTGCATGGCCATTTTGATTTTTGGGCAACGGAGGGCACAGTCAACTTCCGCCATAGCTTAATTTTAGCTGGTGGTGCTGAAGCCAATGACGCGCAATGTGACGCTTTGATCCGTTCTGGCGTTGACTCATGCCAGCGTTATTTCCCAGCCATGCAATTTGTCATCTGGGCCGGACAATCCGCCGATGCCGCCTTGGAAAATGCCCTGCTTGAAACCCACGGCGAGGCGTGACAGGGTTAAGTTATGACTCTTACATTGAATGGAACACTGGTTCTCGTCGGCGCTGGCAAAATGGGCGGTGCCATGTTGGAAGGCTGGCTGAAAGCTGGCGCTGATCCAAAAAAGATCGTCGCACTCGACCCCGGCCCACCGCCGGAAGTGTTAGCGGTGTTGAAGCAGCACAATATTCGCCACAACCCACCCGTTGAAAGCATCACCGATGCTGAAGTTGTTCTCACCGCCGTCAAACCACAAGTGATGGACGACGTTCTGGCACCGCTCCACAGTCTTGCAAAATCAAAACCGCTCATTCTCTCCATCATGGCGGGCAAAACCATTGCCAAGCTCGCGGCACATTTTGGCGACGATGCAAGTATCATTCGCACCATGCCGAATACACCCGCTGCTGTCGGGCGCGGTATCACGGCAATGGTCGGCAACGCCCATGTCTCGCCCGCGCAGATGAAGCTTGCTGAACAGTTGTTGGCCACCATCGGTGAAGTGGTGCGCGTTGATACTGAAGAGCAAATTGATTGGGTCACAGGTGTTTCTGGCTCTGGGCCCGCCTACATATTTTTTATGACTGAATGTTTGGCAGCCGCTGGCGAAAGTTTGGGGCTATCACCTGCTATTGCCGAGAAATTGGCAAGAGCAACTGTTTCAGGTTCAGGCGAACTCATGCGCCAAAGCGGCATCGATGCTGCAACCCTTCGGCAAAATGTAACCTCGCCAAAAGGCACCACCTACGAAGCCTTGCAAGTGTTGATGGCCGATGACGGTTTGAAACCGTTGATGGAAAAAGCAGTGGCCGCCGCAGCCCGCCGCTCCAAGGAATTGGCCTAGTGATTACATTCGACGATTTTGAAAAGGTCGATATTCGCATTGGCACAATCGTTGGCGTTGAGCCATTTCCCGAAGCGCGAAAACCCGCATTCAAATTGAAGATCGATTTTGGCGACAAGATTGGCGTCAAAAAATCATCTGCCCAAATTACCAAGCATTACACGCCAGAAACGCTAATGGGCCGCCAAGTCGCCGCCGTCGTCAATTTCCCACCACGGCAAATCGGGCCGTTCATGTCGGAAGTGCTGACTTTGGGTTTTCCGGATGAAGAGGGCGGCGTGGTGTTAATTGGTCCTTCGCTCGCGGTGCCGAATGGCGGGAAGTTATTTTAGCATTGAGAAGTGCGCCCTTCGAGGCTCGTTTCACTCGCACCTCAGGGTGAGGGACTACAAACAACCCTCATCCTGAGGTGCGAACAACGTGAGCCTCGAAGGATGCGCCACAAGCACAAAAATTAAATCGGCAATTTCACCGCCGCGCGCAAACCACCCATCGGGCTGTCGTCCAGAAAAATATCCCCGCCATGGGCGTGGGCGATATCCAGCGCGATGGCGAGGCCCAACCCCGTGCCAGTCTCATCCAAATTCCGTGCATTGTCTAAGCGCACAAACGGGCGGAAGGCATGTTCACGTTCGGATTCGGGAATGCCGGGACCATTATCATCCACATAGAGCCACAGGCGATCATCCTTGATTTCGCCTGACACACTCACACGCGTGCCATAGCGCGCGGCATTGCCAATGAGATTGGAAAGCAGCCGCCGAAATGCATTGGCTTTCAGCATCACTTTTTCCGTTGGCAATACGCCCACATCAATCAAAGATTCTGAATCTGGCCGATCACGCTCAACCGATTCAACCGTCGCTTCCAAAGCTTCAGGCAAAGACACGGGCACTGCCAACTCGCCACCATCACCTTTTACAAAGGCCATATAATCTTCCAGCATGTGCTGCATTTCATCCACGTCTTCTTTCAGGGGATGAACTTTTGGATTGTCGCCGATGACGGCCAGTTCCAATTTGAAGCGCGTTAAGATGGTGCGCAGATCATGCGACACACCAGCGAGCATGGCGGTGCGTTGCTCAACATGCCGCCCAATGCGCCGCCGCATATCGAGGAACGATTGCCCTGCCTCGCGAATTTCGGATGCACCACGCGGTTTGAATTCCTTGTTGTCACGTCCCAACCCAAAATCATGGGCGGCATTGGCCAGTTCCAAAATTGGCCGTATCTGATTGCGCAGGAAAAGCGCTGCAATAGACAATAGCAATGCTGTTGAACCCAACATCAACAACATCAAAAAAGGCGTATTAGAGGCCCACGCACGATCAGCTTCGGTTTGAATATTGAAAATTAGATTAGGCTCGACTTCAACTTGAATCTCAACTTTTCCATCCGGAGCAGCACCAACAACAGTGAACGGACGACCAGTCTCCCGTTCAAGATATTTCTGCATTTTGACGTCAAACAATTTGTAGAACGGCGGTGGCGGAATAACTGGCAATTTAGTATTGCGCAGCACTGTTAGGTCCAGCTTCAATCGATTGCGTGCCAAACTTTCAACTTCAGCGACGGCTGCCGAGGATTTGTCAGACTTGTTATAAAGATCGACCAACACACCCACTTCACGTGCCAGCGCGCGCGCCAAAACCTTGGTCACGTTGTCCCAGTGCCGATCCAAAATAAATCCGGCCACCAGCACCTGCATCAACAACACGGGCACAATCAAAATCAACATCGCGCGCCGATAGAGCCCGGTGGGCGCATGGCGCTCCAGCCAACGATTGAAGCGGAAATACAAACTGTGGTCTGAGGTGTTGGGCATCAAATAATCTCCGCAAACAAACAATAGCCTTGGCCGCGCACGGTTTGAAGGTATTTCGGATTGGTGGGGTCTGTTTCAATTTTCTGCCGAACTCGCGTCATTTGCACATCGATGGCCCGCGCATCATCGGAAGCCCCTTCAGGCTGTAGCACCGAACGCGCGACAGGCTGACCAATGGCCGAGGCGAGCAGGCGCAGTATGTCTTTTTCGCGACCTGTCAGTCGCATGGCTTCATCGCCGCGCATCAAATTTCCGCTTTCCATTTCAAATGTGAATTCGCCAAATTTTACGGCACTGAATTTCTGTGGCTTAGACTGACTACGCCGCAACAAATTGCGCAAACGCAGCAATAATTCTTCCGGCTCAAAGGGCTTGCCGAGATAATCATCGCTTCCCGTGGCCAATCCCAAAATCCGATCAGATGAGTCAGACCGCGCTGAAAGCATAAGGATTGGCACGTTGTTTCCATCTGCACGCAACGACGAGGCCAAGGCCAAACCATTTTCGCCCGGCATCATGATGTCGAGAACAACGATGTCGAACGCCAGACCATCCAATGCCCGCCGCGCCTCCGCCGCATTACTGGCCGCCGTCACCATAAATCCATTCGACTTCAAATAGGTCGCCAACAATTCACGGATGCGACGATCATCATCCACCAGAAGGATATGGGGGGCGTCAGTCATCAAGCATCACTCGGTTGCGATGTGGCCCGCGCAACCCATTGTTCAACGGCTTCACGGTTTTCGGGATTGACCAGTTGCAAAAACAATTCACGGTAAAGCCCGCCGTCACCTTCGCCCAAATGCCGCGCAGCTTCTCGAAACCGCTGCATCTGTGGGGTGATCAATTTCCGCCAAAGTTCAGAACCCTCTGGCGTCAAATAGAGCAAGCGCTGCCGCCGATCTTCAGGCCCCTCTTTTTGCAGCACATAGCCCTGCTCCAACAAATCCTTCAAAACCCGACTGAGGGATTGTTTGGTGATGCGCAAAATGTCGAGCAATTGCGCCACAGTCATGCCGGGGCTGCGACCCACAAAATGCAAAACCCGGTGGTGCGCCCGTCCAAACCCCAGTTCCGCCAACGAAACATCGGCGTCTTCAACAAAGTCCCGATAGGCGAAAAACAGCATTTCCACCAATTCGGCCGCCTCAGCTGAGGACATTCGTAAATTTATGTCAGCCATGTTGACATATTATTCCCATGTGTTAGCGTCCCTATCGAAGAGTCGAGTCAGTTATGACCTTGTATCGCACGTAAGGGCGAACAGGCCAAATAATGGGAGAAGATCATGAGCATAATTCCGTTTGATAAGCGCGAAGGCGTTATCTGGTTCAACGGCGAAATCATCCCGTGGGCTGATGCGAAGGTGCATGTGCTCACCCATGGCCTGCATTATGGCTCATCGGTGTTTGAGGGCGAACGCGCCTATGGCGGCAAGATTTTCAAATCCAAAGAACACACGGAGCGTTTCCGCAATTCCGCCAATATATTGGATTTTGACTTGCCCTTTACCAACGACGAAATCAACGCTGCCAAGGACCAGGTTGTGGCGGCCATGGGCGGCGGCGACCAATATGTGCGCCCCGTTGCCTTCCGCGGTTCCGAAATGATGGCGGTTGCCGCCCAACACAACAAAATCCATGTTGCGATTGCCGCTTGGGCTTGGCCTTCGATGTTTGATCCTGAAACCAAGATGAAGGGCATCAAGCTCGACATCGCTGACTATCGCCGCCCCGACCCCATGTGTGCACCCGTCCATGCCAAGGCCGCTGGCCTTTATATGATTTGCACCATCTCCAAGCACAAAGCTGAAAAGAAAGGCTATGCCGACGCCATGATGTTGGATTGGCAAGGCCGCGTTGCCGAATGCACGGGTGCGAATATCTTCTTCGTGCGTGATGGCGCAATCCATACGCCGATTGCCGATTGCTTCTTGAACGGCATCACCCGCCAAACGGTGATCGCCTGGCCAAAGAGCAAGGCATGGACGTCATCGAACGCCGCATCATGCCCGACGAATTGCCCAGCTTTAACGAATGCTTCGTTGTGGGCTCAGCCGCAGAAGTAACGCCTGTTGCTGAAATTGGGCCCTATTCCTTCAAGCCCGGCAACATGAGCCGCACCATGATGGACAGCTATTCAAACCTGGTGCGGGCTTAATTTTCTCCACATAGGAAAATAACGCTTGACACCGCGCGGTTGATGGGCTATGTTTAGGCATACTCCACAATTGGGTTCGAAATCAGCACCGCAATAGCCTTGAGCACATCAGGAAGGCGACGCGGTGTGCTTAGATCTTACTCTATGCGCACCTGATCTGCGAAGGTCGGGCTTGACCTGACCTTTTGTTTTTTCCACCATAGCCAATGGATCAATTTTGCGATCACCTTATCATTGGCGGCGGCTCGGCGGGTTGTGTGGTTGCCAAACGCTTGGCCGAACGTGGCACGGCGCGCATCATTCTTGTTGAAGCTGGAAACTCTGATGAGGGTGACCCTGCTGCAACAGATTTGAAACGCCTCGACGAACAAACATCTGACTATGATTGGGGCTTCACCGCCACAACATTGGAAGGCGGGAATGCCGAACTTAAATATGCCCGCGCCAAATTGTTGGGGGGCTGCGCCAATCACAATGATTGCGCCTTCATTCGCCCGCCGGATTCGGACTTCGCAGAATGGGAAACACGGGGTGCCGCAGGTTGGGGGCCACGCGACATGGACCCCATGTGGCATCGCATATTGGAACGTGTTTCAATTTCGCAATGCACGTTGAATCCGTTGAGCACCGCCTTCATCAAAGCCGGAGAAGAGTTGGGACTTCCACGTTTGGATTTCTCCAGAACAGTTGCAGCAGGTGTTGGGCCCTTTCCACTCAATGCCGTTGGGCGCACGAGGCAGTCGTCGTCCATCGCTTATCTGCATCCATTGAAAGAGCTTCCCCCACATCTTGAAGTGTGGACCAATACCTATCGCAGAACAGATCTTATGCGATGGCAAGCGAGCGATTGGCGTTCGCACGTCACGCGGAAATATTTATGCCCGCAACATCATCCTTGCAGCCGGCACAATTCAAACACCGCAGTTACTGATGGTGTCCGGCATCGGCCCTGCGGACCAACTTAAAGCGCACGGCATTGCAGTTGTTCACGACAACCCGCACGTCGGTGCCCACATGAAAGACCATGTGGCAGCACCGGTCGTATGGAGCACCAAGCAGCCCGTCGGTGACTGGGAGATTTGTCCATTCGAAGCGACTATGATGCTGCAACTGGACGCCGCTGAACCAGCACCCGATATTCTGTTTCACTTCGGCCTGCGCGTGCGGGAGAAATATGTTGTGGGCCAACGCTTCCCCCACACAGGTGATGCGGTGAAAGCCTCACCCAATGTCACCCGTGCCCGCAGTGAAGGGAGTGTGTCGATCACAGGCCCAACGATGCAGGACAAGCCTCAAATTTCGCTGAACTATTTCAGCGACAACTACGACCTCCCAAAGCTCGTTCAAGCCATGAAGTTCACGCGACAACTTATTGATACAAAGCCTCTTTCAGAATTCTTGCAAAGCGAACTCTACCCCGGCCCAAAGGTGAACACCGATGCCGAATGGGAGGCCTATATTCGTGACGTTTGTGAAACAGTCTATCACCCCTGCGGCACCGCCCGCATCGGTGATGTGGTGGACACGCAACTACGAGTCAAAGGCATTGAAAATCTCTACGTGGTCGATGCATCCGTGTTCCCAACAATGGTCACTGTCAACATCAACGCCGCTGTGATGATGGTTGCAGAAAAAGCGGCGACATTGATTCCAGATTAAAGACCCAATCCAATGCAAAGCTCATCTCCAAAAACAAATTCCATTGGCCACTCTAAAGTAGACGTCATCATCATCGGTGCGGGGCTTGCAGGTCTTGCTGCTGCGGTGGAGTGTGAAGCAAAGGGGTTGAAAGTGCTGGTGCTGGAAGCATCCACACGCGTTGGCGGGCGGGTGTGGAGTGAGGACTATCACGGCACTACTGTGGATTGGGGCGCTGAATGGATCATCCCTTCAATGCACCCGCAAGTGATGATGTTAGTTGATCAAGGCAAGTTGAGCTTGAACACGGATGTTGTCGATTTGCCAGCCCGCTGGAATACGGAACGAGGTGCCATTGATGCGACTTACGATTCTTTGCGGCATTCTAACCCCGCGTTTGAAGGAGCCTTGCAGCAAATTGAACGGGACGCGCGAAACTTCCTGTCTCATCCGAGCGGCCCTGAACTTTCACTGCGTGAGTATTTGCAAGTTGTAACGCCTGATGCACCCATTGCTTTGCTGGAAGCCGCCATTTTTCCGCTCACGGGTGCCGCACCCGAAGACCCTGTCGAACCACATGCTCTGGCATGAAATCGGTTACCATGACTCTTCAATACACGACACATTGAATGCAAAGGCCTGCCGGATTGCTGAGGGTTGTGATGCCCTTGCAAAAGTGTTGCGAGACAAATTGGGAGACAGCATCCAATTTGAAAAACATGTGACCCGCATTTCGACTGGAACAGAATTGTGTGACGTCGCTTGCGCACATGAGACGTTTCAAGCGCGGCACGTCATTTGCGCTGTGCCGTTGATGACATTGCAAAATATCGCCTTCGATCCACCCTTGCCCGTTGCGCTCCAAGAAACTGCAAACAACTCCAACGCAGGTCGCGTCGCCAAGGCTTGGGCCGTTTGCAAATCACCCAGTGCACCGCAAGAAACGCTCAATGCGAATGGCCAATTACGCTATGGCTATGCCCGCCAAATTGATGACCAACACTGGTTGCTCTGCGGGCAAATTTTGTCAGATGACCCTTCGGCACTCAATTCCACCGATGCGGCAAATTTGATAAAAGCCAATTGGCCGCAAGCTGAAATTATAAACGCAGACATCGTCGATTGGCCCCATGAACCCTTGGCCCGCGCCAGCTGGCACAGCAGCCGCGTGGGCTGGGCAGAGAAAACCGCAGCATTCCAAAACCCGAATTGGAAACTTGCATTTCGCAGGCGGCGATATTGCCCCACAATGGGCCGGATGGATGGAAGGCGCAATTCTTTCAGGGCAACAAGTTGCCGCGCGAATTGTGCGAGTTCTTCAACTATAGCCTCGGTGTGGCATCTTCCGAAAAACACTTACGGTCATTTAAGCATGCGTCCAACGCTGATTTTGTATCTGCGTCATATTTTCCCGTGATCTTGAGATGACGCTGTGTGCCATTTTTTAGTTTCACTTGAAGTTGCAGAATTTGATTTTTTGTGGCCTTTTCGAACATGAATAAAGACATGGCCCGAGCGCCAGACATGTCACCAGACTTCGCTAAGTTAATCAGCGCCGCCAACTTCATTTCATAGGCTTTGCGACGGGGAAAGCCCGCTTTCAGGTTGTCGAACTGTTCAGCTGCCTTGGCAAAATTACCGGATTTTTGATAAAGTTCTGCCATTAATTTTTTGTGGTATGGCGATATGTCATTGGGTGATCGCGTCTTCAGATAGGCTTCCAGAAAGTCTGCCGCCGCTTTTGGTGAGTTATGCTTCTCAAGGAATGTGGCATAGCTGTAACTTGTATCTGAAGCTTGCCAAATTCCAAACCGAGAACGGGTCGAACGATCTTCCAACGCGAGGGCTTTTTGGTAAGCAGCGTCGGCCAGTTCAATCTGCGCCGTTTCGGAAAAAGCCAGAAGCGCAACTGTCATAAACACTTTTATCCGCAGTTTTTGGATTCCATTGCAGCGATACAGAGAGGCTTTAACTTTTTCAGGTTCATTCAATTTGGCCAATGACTTCGGCCTTGTCGGCTTGCAAGCGAGGCTCAATTGGTAAAGCCTGTTATACCCTGCTCCAGAACCTGAAGCGCATCCTACATACTGTGACTCGCCGAAATGTTGCTTTGCTAGATATTAAATAGGGTTCGGCATAGGCCGGATCTGCAGCGATGGCTTTGTCGATAGTAGTCTTTCACATCCTTGTTTTTCGCCGCGATTTCAGCCGGTTTTTTGAAGGATTTGTAAGCAACGTCGCAATGCCCAAGCTGCATCAGAATGTTGGACTTCTGGTTTGCTGTCAGCTTTTCCTTTTTCAACAAGGCCTTCACAGGCGGCGATGTTTTTTTCTTCGATGTTAATACTTCTTTGGCACCCAGGCAATTGTTCCAGGGCGGATCTTTTCGCTGGCAGCACAGGGCATTGACCTAACGCACATTAAAACAATCAAGCTTGTAGCAAATTTCATCATCACACCTTCAGGCAATCATCGTCGATCATGCACGCTTCCAAGTCCGATGAAGGTCTTTTCGCTGATACCGTCTGTTTCTTGTCCTTCGTAAAAACCAGCTTGGATGATCTTTTGATTCACCAATCGAACAAACCAAGGATCAGCGTCCATCGATCTTATAAAAAACTCCCGGGCCTCATCAAGCTTACCCACGCGTTTGAGCGCCAGTCCCGTGTGGAAAAAAGAATCTGCATTGTCTATGGTTTTGTGGCCCGCCGTATTGGCCAATGTTCGCCCAACATCAATCAATTCAGAAAAGCGATCCAAGGCGAAAAGGGATTTGATTTTAATCCGCATTCCAAAGTAGCATTTGTCGATAAAAGAATAGGGGTGCTTGTCGCAATAACTCAGTACTTTTTCAGCTACTTCAATTGCGTTTTTGTATTTTTTTTGCTCGCTCAAACTATTGGCAAGTGTTGCATAAGGGCCAGGTTGATCTGGATAGCGCTTGGTCAACCATTTAATGTCCTTGAGCGCCTTATCATGCTGGCCCAGCCTGAACTGCAGCTTGAGCCCTGCGAAACCGAACACCTGCTACAAATGGAATAGCGTCAAATTCGTCTCGCCATTCTTGGGATTCTGACTGATTTAAAATATCCTCTGGATCGGCCAGAATAGTATCATATTGCTGAAGGGCTTGTTTGGTGTCTCCCAGTTGACTTTGGTAAACACGCCCAAGCCGCAATCGGGCAAAATGATATTTCGGCTGGATTTCAAGCGCCTGCTTGAACGCTGCAATGGCGTTTTCAGTCAAACCCGCATTGTTATAAATGAGTCCGATCTCAGCAAGTGCCACGACGTTCTTCGGTTCATTGGCCAACACTTCCGAGACTTCAGAAAATGCCTTTTCAAGTTGGTTGAGGCCGCGATAGGCGCGAGCACGTTCCAGGCGTGCTTCCATATTGTTGGGCACGCGTTCCAGAGCTGAGTTCAACGCCGTCAAGGCTTGCTCAGGGCGCCCAACCCAGTTGAACACCTTTCCCAACTGGATGGAGTATTTCTCGACATTTTTGTATGGCGGTTTTGCTTCTTCGATGGCCTTTGTGCATTTTTCAGCAGTTTCATTCTGCTGCCTGAACGCGTCCAGGCGCAAACAATCATCGGCTGGTGACGCTAACGCACCATTCAATGCGCTACTGGATGTCCAGAGCGTACACCCCAAAATCAAAACGCGTTTGAAACTTGTCATCGCGAACTCCAAAATAACCGCTGGAGTTGTATCTGAATTATCCCAATCCCAGTTTAATCAGGTTGGATAAAATTTAGTAAATTGTTGCTAGCCAAGATAATTGCTACCCCGTTCACTGCATCTGACCGAACTTTTCCCATGCCAGAAACCGATCTCTACCTCCCCGTCAAACGCCATCTCGAAGCGCAGGGCTATACCGTCAAAGCTGAAATCAAAGGCTGTGATGTTGTGGCTGTGCGGGGCAACGAAATTCCGGTGATTGTGGAATTGAAGCAGTCGCTCACCTTGGCGCTTCTCTATCAAGCTGTGGATCGGTTGACGATTGCGGAGCATGTTTATGTGGCCATTGGCCGACCGAAGCGTGGGGTGACGGGTGATGCTTTGAAGCTGTGTCGCCGCTTGGGCTTGGGTTTGATCGTGGTAACGTCATCCGGCAGCTTGGAAGTTCTGGCTGATCCGTTGCCTTACGCGCCGCGCGCCAACACCAAAAAGCGTGGGCTGCTATTGAAAGAATTCAACGCCCGCAACTGGCGACCCGAATGTGGGGGGATCAACCCGCACGCCCTTGATGACGGCCTATCGCCAGGACGCGTTGAAATGCGCCAGCTATTTGAAAACCAACGGCCCCACCCGCATTCGCGATGTCAAAGCAGCGACCACAGTTGACCGTGCTGCGGCGATTTTCCGCGACAATGTCTATGGTTGGTTTGAGAAGGTTGAGAGGGGTGTTTATGGGTTGTCGCAGCTTGCGAAAAATTCCCCCTCCCCCTTCGGGACCTCCCCCAGCAAAGCTGAGGGAGGGAAGTAAAGAACGCTCCCTCAGCTTTGCTGGGGGAGCTGTCCGAAGGACTGAGGGGGCCGTTAAACCTTCACCTGCTCGCGGTTCAATTCCTCAATAAACCGCTGCACCACTTGCGCTGAAACTTCTTTCACTTCGCCCGTTTTTAAATCACCCAATACAAACGGCCCATATTGAATGCGGATCAGGCGGTTGACCATGCAGCCGAAGTGTTCAAACAATTTACGGATTTCGCGGTTCTTGCCTTCGCGCAGTGTGACACGATACCAAGCATTGGTGCGGCCGCCCAAATCTTGCTCTTCAATGAATTCAGCACCGCGATAATTGATGCCTTCAATGGTCACGCCGGTTTGCAATTCCGCCACTTGCTTTTCCGTCAAACGCCCGCGCACACGTACGCGATAAACACGCGGCAAGGCGGTTGCAGGGCTCATCATAGTTTGTGCCAATGGGCCATCGGATGACAGCACCAGCAAGCCTTCGGAGTTCACGTCAAGTCGGCCAACGCTCATCACCCGTGGTTTGTCACTGCCCCATTGCGGCGGGTTCAATGCATCGAGTTCAAACACCGTGCGCCGCCCTTGCGGGTCGCGATTGGTCACCAACACGTCCACGGGCTTGTGCAATAAAAACAAGCGCGGCACGGCGCGAATATCAGGGGCCACAACCTTGTTGTCCAACATCACAAGGTCACCCGTATTCACCGGAACTGTTGCAGCCGCAACAACACCATTCACACGCACACGGCCCTGCTCCACCATGCGTTCGGCTTCACGGCGCGAACCCACACCAGCTTTTTGCAAGAACACATTGAGGCGCATATCAGCCGCCCGTGACCGGAGGGAAAAAAGCCACTTCGGTTGCACCATCAAGCGAATGGTCAAAGCCCACATGGTTTTGATTGACCGCCGCCCGCACCACTTTCAAATTCGAGAAAGCAGCAGCACAGCCATTGTCGGTGCGGCTTAAATGGCTCAACAAATCGCCCACGGTTTTAACGTCAGTCGGCAACACAACATCTTCCGAAGCGCGCCCAATAAGCTGGCGGAAACGGGCAAAATACAAAACTTTCATTCTTCATCCACAACATGCCGAAGGCCGGCACGGAAATAATCATAACCCGTATAAAGCGTCAGGCCCGCCGCCAGCCAAAGGCCAACAATGCCAATCCACGTGACACCCGGCACCAGTGTATCACCTGCAGGCCCCGCAATCAAAAAACCAATCGCCAGCAATTGCACAGTGGTTTTCCACTTCGCAATTTGCGTGACCGGAACCGACACCTGCAACTGCCCCAAATATTCGCGCAAGCCCGACACCAAAACTTCACGTGCCAAAATAATAATTGCCGCCCACACATGGCCACCGCGCAAAATTTGATCGCCACACAGCACCAGCAAAATCACGGCCACCAAAACCTTATCGGCAATGGGGTCCAGCATTTTGCCGAGTGATGATTGTTGCTGCCATTTGCGGGCCAAATAGCCATCAAAAAAATCTGTGATCGCCGCCAGAATATAAATGCCAAGCGCCACCCAGCGTGCCGCTTCAAAGCTTAAGCCCGTCATTGCCGTTGCTTTGTCGTTCCACAACAACAGGCCAGCCACCAAAGGCACGGCCGCGATCCGGCCATAGGTCAACAGGTTCGGAAGGTTCCAAACTTTGGAAACGGGTGTCGTTCCGGTCTGTTGTTTCAAAGCCGTCATGGTCCAATTCTACTGGGCGCTGGGGTGGAAGTGATCATAAATTGCCTGCGCCAATTGAACACTGACACCTGCAACTGCTGCCAAATCATTAACACCCGCGCGTGAAATGGATTTGGCCGATCCGAAGCTTTGGAGCAAGGCCTTCTTGCGTGTGGGGCCAATCCCTGCGATTTCATCCAGCGGATTAACGCCAATGGCACGGCTGCGCTTGGCCCTGTGCCCACCAATGGCAAAGCGGTGGGCTTCATCACGCAACCGTTGCACGTAATACAAAACCGGGTCACGCGCTTCGAGCATGAAACTGGGTTTACCCGTGACATAAAAATGCTCGCGGCCCGCATCCCGGTCTGGCCCCTTGGCCACACCGACCAAAGCTACGTCTTCCACGCCCAATTCATCCAATACGCCTTGCACGGCAGAAAGCTGGCCTTGACCACCATCGATCAGCAGCAAATCCGGCCACTGCGGAGGGGCGTTCTCGTTGGTGATTTCGTCTTCGGCCAAAAGCCTGGTGAAGCGCCGTGTCAAAACTTCCCGCATCATGCCAAAATCATCCCCCGCCACCTCTGGGGTTTTGATGTTGTAGCGCCTGTATTGCGACTTCATGAAGCCCTCAGCCCCCGCCACCACCATGGCCCCCACGGCATGGGCACCTTGTATGTGGGAGTTGTCATAAATCTCGATCCGCTGGGGTGGCTCGGCGAGGTTAAAGGCCTTGGCCACACCATCAAGCAATTTGGACTGGGAAGCCGTCTCCGCCAATTTGCGCCCCGCCGCTTCCCGCGCATTAACGAGGGCATGGTCGGTCAAGCTCTTCTTCTCGCCTCGTTGCGGCGTGAGCACATCAACCTTGTAGCCCGCATGGGCGGTGAAAGCTTCCGTATAAAGGTCTTGCTCTTCGATTGCTTCCGACAACAAAATCAATTTAGGCAATGGCCTGTCATCATAGAATTGCCCGATGAAGCTTGCCAGAATTTCAGCCGTTTCAGTGCTCTTGTCGGCCTTGGGGAAAAACGCATGGTTGCCCCAGTTTTGGCCGGAGCGGAAAAAGAAAACTTGCACGCAGGTAATGCCGCCTTCTTGGGCCAACGCAAATACATCCGCCTCATCCACACCTTGCGGGTTGATGCCTTGCGTTTGGGTGACAAAACTCATGGCTTGAATGCGGTCACGAAACCGCGCCGCCGTTTCAAATTCAAGCGCCTCAGCCGCCTCTTCCATCTTGCGGGCGAGTTCGGCTTTGACAGGGCCACCACCCTTTTCAAGAAAAGCTTCAGCTTCACCCACCAAAGCGTTGTAATCGCTTTCAGAAATATAATTCACGCAAGGTGCGGCACAGCGTTTGATTTGATGCAGAAGACAAGGCCGTGTGCGGTTTGAAAACACGCTGTCATTGCAAGTGCGCAAAAGAAATGCCTTTTGCAATGTGTTGATGGCTTGGTTGACAGCATTCGCCGATGCGAAGGGGCCGAAGTAACTTCCCTTGCGATTGCGCGCACCGCGATGTTTTGCGAGCTGCGGTGAAGCATGTTCCTTCGCGATCAAGATGTAAGGAAAACTTTTGTCGTCTCTCAAGATGACGTTGAAGCGGGGTTTGAGTTTTTTGATCAGATTGGATTCAAGCAGCAGCGCTTCCGCTTCCGTTGATGTCACCACAAATTCCATGTTGCAGGTGAGCGAAATCATCAAGGCAATGCGGTTGTTGTGCCCCTGCCCGCGCGCATAATTTGAAACGCGGTTCTTGAGGTTTCGCGCCTTGCCAACATAGATCACGTCACCATCGGCATCGAACATACGATAAACCCCCGGCTTCAAAGGAAGCCGTGTCACAAAATCGCGGATGAGATCGGCGCCAGTGAGGGTGGGTGAATCGGTCATGGTGTGAAAAGTTTAGCTGAAGATGCAGGCGGAAAACGACAGGTATAGAATAGGTATCGGATAGGTATAAAACTATACCTATTGACATTGCTATACAATAGCTATCTATTCACTATACAAATATACTTAAAAGACAAAATAAAATGGAAAAAATATACAAAATCCAAAAGCCATCGGGTGGAAACTCACCCGAGATATACAAGCGAGCCATGGCGAAGTTTGGTAACGCCGAGTTTCAAAGACTGCAAGAAAAAGCAAACACAGACTACATTTCATGGGACGAGTTCAGAAAAAAATCTTGGGTACCCTCCGAGAGCGAAGAATACTGGACTCTCATCAAGCTCTTTAGGCAGGCCAACCTAAAAAAAGTACCTATTATTGATAAGGATGGCGGCCAATATGGTTATTCCACAGCGAGACATAGTCAATTCTTACATGAAGTAGACTTAGAGTTTGGTGGAAATTTGCTGGGTATCAGAGATTTCAGCGAAGGCGAAAGGGTACAGATTGTCCGGCGCAACTTAATCGAAGAATCAATTGCATCGTCAAAACTAGAGGGGGCCAATACGTCACGCGAAGCAGCTCGCAAAATGCTCAGGGAAGGAAGAAAGCCTCGGGACAAAAGCGAACGTATGATTGTTAACAACCATGCTGCAATGTCTTGGATAGAAACAAAAGGCAGAAATCAAAAGCTCTCTATCGCGATGTTACTTGACCTGCATCGGATGGTTGTTGATGGCACGCTAAAGAACGAAGAATTAGAAGGAAGATTCCGAAACACATTAAACGAGAATGGCAAAAGACTGGTGATCAAACCTTGGGACGACGAAACAATCAGCTACGTCACACCAGACCGTGAGTTTGTAGACAACGAACTTCCCAAATTCATCGCATTTGCAAACGACGACGATGGCTCAGCATTCATTCACCCCCTCATAAAAGCCATCATGTTACATTTTTGGATAGGGCTATTACACCCATTCGAAGACGGTAACGGACGCTTAGCCCGCATACTTTTTTATTGGTACATGCTGCGCAGAGAGTATTGGGCGTTTTCATATCTATCGCTATCGGAATATATCTTAAAGTCACCAAAGCCTTATAGTTTGGCTTACATAAATTCTGAACAGGACGATTACGATTTAAACTATTTTGTCCAATACAATATCGAAAAACTCCAATACGCGCGGCAAAAACTACAAGAGTTCTTGAAAGAACAAATACGCGAAAACAAAGAACGAATGAAAATAGCTCAGGGTGGACACGGGTTAAGCGACCGTCAAATCAGACTATTACAGCAACTCAACATAGGAGAAATAAGTCAAACCAGCATATCCCAACAGCAGATTAACAACCCTGAACTAAGCTATCTCACTGCGATCAAAGACCTACGAACTCTTGTCGAAAAAGGCTTCCTCCGCAAAGTCAAAAACGGTCGCAACGTTATCTATTTAGCCACGGACAAAGTGCAAACCTTGTTCCGTTAACGCCCCCGCTCAATTTCCACACCAACACTTCGCGCATTGGGAATGATGTCGGGCTTTTCCACGCGCACACGCGCAGCCAGCACGCGTTTGTCTTTCAAGCACGCTTGCGCAATCTTCTCGCACAGGGTTTCAACGAGATTGATATGACCTTCCGCCAAAATGCCCTCAACCTTTTGGGCAATAATTTCGTAGGACACCACATGGCTGATTTCATCGGCCATTGTGCCTTCCGTTTCTTTTACCGACAAATCAATATTGACGATGATGCGCTGTGGTTTGATCTTTTCATGGTCGTAAATGCCGATCAGCGCCAAGCATTCCAAATCACGCACAAACACGTGCCGCACGCGTGCCTTAGCTGACGCCACATGGTGGGAAATCATGGGTTTTTTGGTCATTCTGTTACCTCAACAATATCGGGTGTTTGCCACACCAAATGCTGGCCACCGTCTAGTGCTATCATTTGCCCGGTCAAGGCGGGTTGCGACAATATGAACTTCGTTACAGCCGAAATTTCTTCAGGAGACGTGCCACGACCCAGCAATGTCAACCGCGCCTGCTTGTCAAATTCAGCCTGGTCCATGCGGGCAGAAGGAAGTGCGGGGCCAGGACCAATGGCATTGACGCGAATATTGGGAGCCAACGCTTGCGCCAAAGTACGAGTGGCCGTCCACAACCCCGTTTTCGACATGGTGTATGAAAAGAAGCGCGGATTCAACTTCCAAACACGTTGGTCAATGATGTTGATGATGTTGCCGTGCTCACCCCTCGGCAATTGTTTGGCAAAAGCCTGCGCTAACATAATCGGCGCACGCAAATTCGTATCCTGATGTTGCGCCCAACTTTGAGGCGTTATACTGGCCGCTTCGTCGGGTTCAAAAATTGAAGCATTGTTGATCAGCAAGCCCAGCGGACCTAACCCTGCCACGGCAGCACTCGTGATGGCATCAGGCGTCTCAAGTTGAGCAAGATCACCTTGTACGACAACGGCCCGTTGACCCTTGCTGCGTACCAAGCTGACAACCTCTTCGGCTTCATTGCGAGATGCGTTGCAATGAACAGCAATATCAAAACCAGCATCAGCCAAATCCAGCGCCAATTGCCGCCCGATGCGTTTTGCGGATCCGGTAATGAGTGCAGTTTTCAACGCCATATCAAGCTTTCGGCATCAGAATAACGTAGTGCTTTTTCAACTTCTTCACCGTTTCCCATGTGCCTTTGAAGCCTGCCGGAATGATGAAGGCATCGCCCTTTTTGAACCGCCAGCCTTTGCGTGAACCCTCTTTTTTCAATTCCACTTCGCCCGAAATGATATGGCAGAATTCCCATTCGTCATAGGACACTTTCACCTTGCCCGGCGTTGACTCCCATATGCCAGAGTAGAGCCGACCATCTTCCCCTTCAAAGTGGTTCCAAGTCTGTGTCAGTCGCTTTCCCGAAATGAGGCGCGATGGGTCAGGCGTGCCCTTTTCCACTTTCGGCGCACCACGACCTTCAGTTTTCATATGAATAATGTCTGGAATCATATTGCCCTCAAATCTTGTAACGACTTATACGCGCCAAAAGATCAGCCCGCGTCGGCCTAAAATCACTGGCCACCCACCAGTCTTCAAGTGCGGCAAGCGTTTGCCCCACCTGTGGGCCAGCAGCAATGCCATGTTCCAAGATGTCAGAACCCTTTACGGGCAACTGAGGCGGCGTCCATTTCTCTGGCATAGCGATAAGCTCCAACCATGCGGCATCACTTCGATTTGCCCGCGACCTGGCAAACGAAAGCCAAGCCGCATCCCGCCATTTATCAGCACCGATTTGAAACATCATCCGGCGACGCTCCAAATCTGTCAAAGCAGGTGAAAGCTCTGGCGCTACTTGCATCGCTTCCAACCGTGCCGCTATCGCGTTTGAAAGTCGAAGCCGATCTTTCAATTCCGTAACGTCTTTCGCGAGTACGAATAAACGCAGAATTGCATCATCCGGCAAGCGACCGAAAACACGCCATTCATCCGTATGCGGAAGAATAATTTTGAGAATTCCGGCGATGGCCATCGCCTTGCATGTTTTCACGGCTTGAGGTGCCGCTAACAGTTTCAAAGTCTCTTGCCGAACACGTTCCGCTGACAAATTTTTCAAACCAGATTTCAGCCGCACACAGGCATTAAGCCCCTGCTCATCGGGCGTCGATTTTCCATACCATGCATGGAAACGAAAGAATCTGAGTATGCGGAGATAATCCTCCCGAATGCGAAGTGACGCTGTTCCAACAAACCTCACCTTGCGCTTTCGGATGTCTGCATAACCATTTGTAAAATCGTATATTTTACCGAGCGTATCACAGTACATTGCATTGATGGTAAAGTCCCGCCGCGCCGCATCTTCAGCCCAATCTGTGGTGAAAGATACGACAGCATGACGGCCGTTTGTCTCCACATCTTTCCGCAACGTGGTGACTTCAAATGCAGCGCCTTTGTTGGTCACCGTAACAGTGCCATGATCAATCCCTGTGGGATGAACACCAAAGCCCGCCGCTTTTGAAATCGACATCACTTGATCGGGTAACAACGTGGTCGCTAGGTCAACATCAGCCACGTCAAAGCCAAGCAATGCGTTACGAATAGCGCCACCTGCAACACGCGTCTCACCACTCGCATTCAACACGCGCAATACTGTTTGCAAGCGTGGCTCATTTAGCCACACCGCATCTTTCAAGCTTGGTCGTTCACGCTTCGGCATGTTGAAACCGATCAGATAGATTTTTCAAAATGCCCGCCGTCGCCCCCCAGATGTAACGGTCTTGATAGGGATAAACATAATAGCGACGTGTCATGCCCTTCCATTCCCGCGATTGGGTTTCTCGATTTTTGCGGATCAAGCAGAATACGGCAAAGGCACATCAAAAATATCATCCACCTCGTCCACTTGCGGCGTGAAGTGTGTAGCCAGATAAAATCCGCGCCACGACTGGAACAACGAAATATCCAGTCACAGTCAAATAGCCATCAAGATAACCCAAAGGTTCAACGAATCGGCGATTCAGCCCAGTCTCTTCTTCTGCTTCCCGCAAAGCGGCTTGCAGCGGTGTTTCGCCCGCATCCAAGCGCCCACCCGGAAAAGCAATCTGTCCTGCGTGTTTCGACAAATTACTGTGTCGTTGCGTCAACAACACCGACGGCCCAGCGTTTTCCAACACGCCAACTAGAACCGCAGCTGGCTTTGGCACAATGCCTTCTGGAATCATCTTGGCCTTGCTGTTCATCTCATCATCACTGAGATCCCAAGTCACAGGCGCATCCTGCCGGAGGACAAGGGAGGCGCGACGACAAAAGGCATCAACAGTCATCATGCCTCAACACCAATCTCACCCGCAGGCTTCATCGGAAAAAATGTGCCGCTTGACCACACGCCAAACCATTCCCCCTCCACCGTACCAAGTGCCACCAGATCATAAAACAATGCGCGGTTCACCAAAGCCTCAAGATTTCGCCGCACGATGACATAAGGCTTCAACCCGTCGGTTCCGACTTCATCAGCAAATCGTAAGGGATGCTCTCTGTTCACCACAACGTGATCATCGCAATTGGTTTCAAATTCAATGATCTGGTCGCGGCCCTTGCCGGATACACTCATGCGCACCGCCACGAACGGCGCATCATCAACGCGAATGCCGCACTTCTCAACCGGCGTGACCAAAAAATAATCATCGCCATCCCTGCGGATAACCTTTGAAAACAGTTGATACAACGGCTTTCGACCAATCGGCGAGTTCATGTAGAACCACGTACCATCTCCAGCGATACGCATATCAATATCGCCACAGAAGGGTGGGTTCCATAGATGCACGGGCGGTAATCCACCCGCTTTCTGTACATCTTTTAACCCAGCCAAAGGGTTGCTTGCGTCGCGGGCCTCCGCCATCATGCACCTGACCTGTCAGAATCGGTTGAGTATGCCTCTTTTGCGCCATGCTGCGTCATCAGAATAACATCCAGACATCCGATCCTTACGAAGAAGAATTGATTTGGGAAACATAGTGGAAGCCATGGCCAGCAGCAACGTCGCCTCAACATCCGTGCAAGAACTCGAAAACATTTCAGCAAAACTCGTGACGGCGCGGGAAAATTTGAAAAACGTTGTCTATGGCCAAGAGCAGGTCATCGACCTCTGCATGGTCGCAATCTTGTCAGGCGGACATGCCCTGCTTGTGGGCGCCCCCGGCCTTGCCAAAACCCGTCTTGCCGCAGCACTCGGCACTGTTCTGGGTCTCAATGAAAAGCGCGTGCAGTTCACGCCGGACTTGATGCCAGCAGATATTTTGGGTTCGGAAGTTTTGGATGAGGATGACAAGGGCCGCAAATCATTCCGCTTCGTGCCGGGCCCCGTATTTTGCCAATTGCTGATGGCAGACGAAATCAATCGTGCTTCACCGCGCACACAATCCGCACTGCTGCAAGCCATGCAGGAGCATCATGTCACAATCGCGGGCCACCGCCATGACCTGCCGCATCCTTTCCATGTGTTGGCAACGCAAAACCCGATTGAACAGGAAGGCACTTATCCCCTGCCGGAAGCCCAGTTAGACCGCTTCCTTGTGCAGGTCGATATTACCTATCCATCTTTGGAAGCCGAACGCCGCATGTTGTTTTCAACAACAGGTAATGACGAAGCCCAAGCCAAGGTCGCCATGAACACTGCTGATTTGATCGCAGCACAGCGCTTGGTGCGCACCATTCCCGTAGGCGAGCAAGTGGTGGAAGCAATCTTGCGCGTTGTGCGCGCTGCCCGCCCCGGCCCTGATGCCGATGCGTTGATCAACGAGTCGATTGCGTGGGGCCCATCGCCCCGCGCCAGCCAAGCTTTCATGTTGGGTGCCCGCGCCAAAGCTTTGCTGGATGGTCGCTTGACGCCGTCGATTGATGACGTGGCGGAATTGCTCGATCCCGTTTTCAAGCACCGCATGGCCTTGAATTTCCAAGCCCGCGCCGATGGTAAAACCATGGCGCAAATCGTCAGTCATTTGAAGTCGATGCTTGGCTAAAACAATGCCTGTTTCACAATCCCAAATTCACACCCTCAATCAACGGGGCGAAGCGCTGTCGCAAGTGTTTCCGCCACTTTTGGTGCGGGCGGAAAAAGTGGCGGCCTCCGTCATTTTGGGCGTGCATGGCCGCAAGACGTCAGGAACCGGTGAAAGCTTTTGGCAATATCGTGTTTACGGTTTTGGTGATTCAACCCAACGCGTGGACTGGCATCGCTCGGCCCGATCAGACACGGTTTATATCCGCGAGAATGAGTGGGAAAGTGCCAACACGCTGTGGGTGTGGGCCAACACAGGCCCGCGCATGGACTACAAATCTCATCTTTCAACCGTAACCAAATTGGATCGTGCCCAGATTATCGCCATGGCCATGGCCGCCCTCGCCACGCGTGGCCATGAACGTGTGGGCGCGTTAGGCTCACCCCGCGCCGCCGCCAATGGTCGTATGGCCTTGTTGCGCGCTGCCGAGTGGATTGCTGAAAAACGCGACACGCCATTGCCCGCCATGTCAGCGCGGCAAAAGCGTGCGGCGGTGTTGCTGGTGTCAGATTTTTTGGATCCAATCGCCGATATTCGCCGCAGTTGGACGATGTTGGCGGAGGCTGGATTAAAAGGTCACATTGTCCAAATCGCTGACCCAGCGGAAGAAACTTTGCCGTTTGATGGTCGCAATGAATTTTTAGGTCTCGATACATCGTCAACCTATCTCGCGCGCAAAACTGAAAACCTGCGCGTCGCCTATGAAAAGGCCTATGCCGATCATCGTCAGCAACTGCGTGATCTTGCCCGTTCATTGGGTTGGACATTCACCGTGCATCGCACCGATGAAGCACCAACGCGCTGCTTGCTGCCCCTTTACACTCACGTGAGCGGTGCCGCCCGCTTTAACGCGGCAGCCTCAGCATGAGTGGGTTTTTATCGCTCCTGCAATTTGGAACACCGCTGGCGTTGCTCGGCCTGTTGAGCTTGCCTGTGATTTGGTGGCTGCTGCGCTTTACGCCGCCTAAGCCTAAGCAAATCAAATTTCCACCCATCCGCATTTTGCTTGGGCTACCGACGCAAGAAGAAACGCCGGACAAAACGCCCTGGTGGTTATTGCTCTTGCGACTTGGCCTTGCTGCATTGTTGATCTTCGCCGTCTCGCATCCATTCTTGCAGCCAAAAGCCACCGATGTTTTACCAGCAGGCCATCGGCTTGTGATTGTCGATGACGGTTGGGTGTCTGCGCAAACTTGGAACCAGAAACGAGACTTTTTGTTGCAAGTGTCTGGAGCAAGCCCGCAGCGAAAGCGTTGCTGTTACTCTCGCTGGCACGGCACCTGTTGCAGGCGCCTTATCAAACATTAATCAACCTGCCCGTGATGCGCTTGATCGCGCGCGACTGATGAAGCCTTCGGCCTTGGGAACTGATCGCTTGGCGCTCGTTGAAAAGTTGAAGGCTGCGAATTTGCAGGACGCGGCATCGGTCATTTGGCTGTCGGACGGGAGCGACGCAAAATCGGCTGATGCTTTTGCCACAGCATTGAAAGCCATTGCTCCACTGCGCATTTATGCACCATCTGCCAATGACCTGCCCATGGCGTTGGGGCCGTTGGTGTTTGAAGGCAGCGACATTAAAATTTCTGCCCTGCGAAATCCGTCCGCCATCAACACCGCAACCGTCAAAGCCATCGCCACCAATGGCCGCACTTTGACGGAATTGCAGGTCGATTTTGGCGCGGCAACGGAAAAGCAAATTACCCTCAACTTGCCCACGGCATTGCGCAATGAAATTTCAGCCATCGCCATTGAAGGCCAAGACCATGCCGGTGCGCGGCAATTGTTTGATGACCGCTGGCGTCGCCGCGCCGTGGCCCTGCAAAGTGGCCAAGGCAATGTGGCGGGGCAATTGTTGTTGGCTCCTTTGCACTATGTAAAGCGTGGCCTTGAACCTTACGCTGAGCTTTATGAACCGCAATCCGATGCTGAGCTTTCAGCCTTGATGGATGCTGGGTTGTCGATGCTGGTTCTGGCCGATGTGGGTGCAATTTCTGAAGAGCAAACCCAAAAGCTGAACCCATGGATTGAACGCGGCGGTGTATTGTTGCGCTTTGCTGGCCCACGATTGGCCACGGCCACGGATACGTTATTGCCCGTCACGTTGCGCCAAGGTGATCGCTCATTGGGAAGTTCGTTGAGTTGGGAAGTGCCACAGGGTTTAGCCGCTTTCCCTGAAACAAGCCCTTTCGCTGGACTTGTCGTCGATCCTAAAATCAAAGTGCAAAAACAAGTTCTGGCCGAGCCATCACCCGAATTACCAGACCGCACGTGGGCCAGTCTTGAGGACGGCACGCCATTGGTGACAGCTGAAAAGCGCGGCAAGGGTTTGGTTGTGCTGGTTCATGTGACCGCAAATGCTGACTGGTCAAGTTTACCCCTATCGGGCCTGTTCCTTGACATGCTCCAACGCGTGGCGGGCCTTGATGCGGCTGCAACGCAAACCTCAAACCAAGTCGCAGATGCCAATTATGTGCCAAGGCTCTTGCTGTCTGGTGACGGCGCTTTGGTGGCCCCTGCCGAAACAGTTCAGCCCTTGAGCCAAGCCGCCATGGACAAAGCAGTAGCCAGCCTCGCAACGCCACCCGGACTATACATTCGCCAAGGTCGCGAACGCGCGATCAATCACACACTTGATGCAACATCACTCAGCGCCATGCCCGCAACCGTGGGCGGCTCAGCTGTGCAGCCCTACACCGAAGCCCCACGGCAGGATTTAGCGCCCCTCATGTTTGCCGCAGCTGCGCTATTCTTTCTACTCGATACACTCGCAACAATCTGGTTGGGCGGCGGCATGAAACGCGCTGTTACGGTTGCAACAGTGTTGCTTGCCACGATCATTTGGCAACCGCTGCCAGCCGATGCGCAAAGCAAAATCACTGATACACTCAATGGTGTTGCAGAAGCGGACATTCGGGCCGCACTTGATACCAGTTTAGCTTATGTCATCACAGGTGATGAGGAGTTGGACGAAACCAGCAAGATGGGTTTGCGTGGCCTCACACTTCTCCTTTCTGATCGTACGTCAACCGCACTGGCAGAACCTGTGGGTCTCGATTTGGCGCAAGACGAATTGGTGTTTTATCCCGTCATCTATTGGCCTGTGCCGGAAAATGCCGAACCATTGTCGGACGCCGTTCGCACCAAAATTCAAGCCTATATGAAAAATGGCGGAACCATTTTCTTTGATACCCGTGACGGTGGATTGGATGCCTCGCTGAATGGCGGTGGAAATACTTCGTTGCAAACACTGCTCACCAAACTCGATCTGCCACCACTCGAACCCGTGCCTGAAAAGCATGTGCTCACGCGCAGCTTTTATCTGCTTGATCGTTTCCCCGGTCGCTATGATGGTCCAGCCCCATGGGTCGAGGCGCAAGCGTCTGGTGAAGTGGCGGCAACGGGTGCTGCTGATGGTGTGTCTTCGATTATCATTGGTGCCAACGACTACGCCGCAGCTTGGGCCATCAACGACAATGGCGACCCGCTGAATGCGCTTGTCGGCAACGCCGACCGTCAACGTGAATTCGCCTTCCGTACTGGCATCAACATTGTCATGTACGCGCTCACCGGAAATTATAAAGCTGACCAAGTGCATGTTCCCGCACTGCTTGAAAGGCTAGGCCAATGAGCGGTTGGGACGTCACATTCCTGCCTTTTGTGGGGTGGCCTTTATTCTGGGGAGCATGCGCTGTTGCAATCATTCTGGGCGCGGCACTGATTTACCTGAACCGCCGCGGCTGGCCCTTGCGTGTGGCTGGTTTGGCGCTGGTACTTGCGGCACTTGCTAATCCTATTCTCAACACTGACGAGCGCCAACAATTGTCTGACATTGTCGCTGTAATTGTTGACGACAGCGCCAGCCAAAATATCGGCAACCGCCGCCAGCAAAGCGAAGATGCGTTAAAAGAAGTGCAGAACCGCATTTCCACCATGGCCAATACAGAAATGCGCATTGGCCGTACGTTGACGGGAACAACACCGGATACCGATGGCACACGCGTATTTGCTGCACTTGTCAAAAGTCATGGAAGGCATTCCGCCTGAGCGTTATGCGGGGGCCATCATTATCACCGACGGGCAAGTGCATGACGTGCCCAAGCAACTCTCCGCTGAGATGGCCAAGGCGCCGCTGCACGCATTCATCACGGGTTCAAAGCGCGAAACAGATCGTCGTGTGATCATTGAACAAGCCCCGCGTTTTGTCATCGCGGGCCAAGAACAACCCATCACCTTTCGCGTTGAAGACACACCTGCAACAGGCGAAGACGTTGAAGTGACGGTGCGCTTGCCCGATGGCACCGAAGAAGTCGTCTCACTGGCCCCCAACACGCCGCACACTTTCAATTTGAAAATTGAACGCGCCGGCCAAAACGTTGTCGAGATTGCAGCGGCCCCGCGTGAGAACGAAGTGTCGCTCTCAAATAATCGCGCTGTGGCTGTTATCAAAGGCATTCGTGATCGTTTGCGCGTGCTGCTTGTTTCCGGCCAACCTCATCCTGGTGAACGCACGTGGCGCGATTTGTTAAAGTCCGACGCCGCAGTTGACCTTGTGCATTTCACCATTCTGCGCCCGCCTGAAAAGCAGGACGGAACATTGACGCGCGAACTATCATTGATTGCTTTCCCAACGCGGGAACTCTTCATCGACAAAATCAAAAGCTTCGATCTCGTGATTTTCGATCGCTACCGCATGCAGTCTATTTTGCCGGAAGCCTATCTCGCCAACGTCGCGCAATATGTGCGTGAAGGTGGCGCTGTGCTGATTTCGTCTGGTCCGGATTTAACGGCGGTTGATGGTCTCTATGCTTCCCCCCTTGCCGAAATCATGACGGCCAGCCCGACAGGTGCGGTGACCGAGCAAGCCTTCCGCCCCAATGTTACCTCTTCGGGTTTGCGCCACCCCGTCAGTAAGAACCTTGCCCGGCTCTAACGCAGATGGTGAAGAAACGTGGGGGCGCTGGTTCCGCATCATCGACGCAGCCCCCGCCCCCGAAACCCATACCGTTCTCGATGGTCCCGATGGCAAACCCCTGTTGGTGCTTGGCCGCGTAGAACAGGGCCGCGTGGCGCAATTCCTGTCGGACCATGGTTGGCTTTGGGCGCGTGGCTATGACGGCGGCGGCCCGCAAATGGAACTGCTCCGCCGCCTCGCCCATTGGCTGATGAAAGAGCCTGATTTGGAAGAAGAGGCCCTGCTGGTGCGCGGTGAAGGTCAGAACGTCGTGGTTGAACGCCGCACCATGGCTGATACCGTTGCCCCCATCACGTTAACAAGCCCAGACGGCAAAGACGAAACCATTGCTATGGCCGAAGTGTCCCCCGGCATTTTCACGGGACGTAAATTGTCATCCGCCCAAGGCATTTATAAAGCCACTGACGGCACACTCACCACCATCGCCGCCATCGGCAATAGCGACGACAAAGAGGCCGGCAATGTGTTGGCAACCACAGCACTTCTTGCACAGCCAGCTGAAATCACACGTGCTGGCACCTATTGGATAGAAGACGGCTTGCCTCGGCTGTCAAAAGCGGAAAGCGGAGCTTTGATGGGCGGCAGCAGTTGGGCCGCATTGAAAGATAACAAGCAATTCAAAGTCACCGCCGTGCGCGAAACCTCATTGTTCTCAACGCTTGCAAGTCTGGCCGTATTGCTGCTCGCCATGGCTGGCATGTGGTATCGCGAAGGGCGCTAACCCATATATCGGTGCGCTGCCATAACCAGCCCATGCGCATCTTCAAGAGCACCATCGACAAGTTCCAAAAACAACAGTCGTTTGGGGTCCACCGGCCCCGGCAAAAGTAGTTGCCCTTCGGGCACTTGAGCAAAACCAACGCGCGCATAATAAGGCGCATCTCCCACCAACAAAACCAGTCTGTGCCCAGCCGCTTTCGCCATGTCCAAGGTTTGGCGCATCAAGGCCATGCCAATGCCCCTGTTCTGCCGCAGCGGATGCACGGCAAGTGGCCCCAACAAAAGCGCCTTTGTGCCCTTCGCCCCCACAGCCAAGGGCCAATAGGAAATGGCCCCGATCACGCCAATCTCATCATCGCGGATGACGTGTGACAAGCCCAACAGCCACTTCGCTGCCTTCGCGCAAACGATACGAAGTTTTGGTCCGCCGTTGTGGGCCAAACGAAAGGTCTAGGAGATGCTCAACGGCATCATGGTCAGTTGGTAACAAGGGCGAAAGTTCAAGCGAGAAAGTCATGACAACCTCAAATTCGACGAGAGAAAATGGACTTTTGCCACTCCCCCATCAACAAGGTCAGGCGCGGCAACCAGCAACAACACAAGGCAGGGCAAAACCCCATCGCAGGTGTTTTCGTCGCAACATATGGTTGGTCGGTGTCATTGATCGCCGCATAACCGCACAATTTGAAATCGTCAAGCGTCCTTTACCAATGAAGTGAGGCAGGCATGCCTTCAACCAGTTCTGCAATGCGCCGCCGCGTACCGCCATTCAAACGTTCGGGTAGTTCCGCGGGGTGAAAGAATCGTGCGTCGGCAATTTCCAAATTGGATTTGAATTCGCGTTGCTCAAAATTCCGCAAAACATAAAAAGCTAAATGATCACCGCGCATTTCTTTCTCATTGCTGAACATGCCTTTGAATTCAAACGGTCCCCGGGCGAAAATGGCCGCTTCTTCCTCAACTTCCCGCCGTGCCGCTTCCTCGCAAGTCTCGCCGCGCTCCACCCCACCACCCGGAAATATCCAACCCGGCGCATAGGTTTGTTTCACCAGCATAAAGCGCCCCTCGCCATCAATCACAGCGGTGCGAGAACCCAGGGTCATACCCCGGGTCAACCGCAAAATTGGGCGAGTCACCAAAATACGCAATTTCGTCACCAAACTGCGGCTAACTTTATGGTCCTCATTGATGCCCAACGCCTGTCTTGTATCAACCATCTAACAGTCCTATTGAAACGCCTGATTTGAATTTGATTGGACCTGCCTAGCCCCATGCGGCAAATCTTCAAGATATTTTTCACGGCTGAAAAAACCCGGCCTTGGCTCGTGCTATTTTGCCTGTTGCTAGGCGGCTTTGCCGAGGCTCTTGGTATCGGGACGCTTTTGCCTTTGGCGACAGCCATACTCCAGCCTAGTAATGGCACTCCTTCAATCTTTGAAAGCGGAATTCAACGCGGCTTTGAAATGCTTGGCGTAGTCCCCAGCTTTGCAAATATCATTTTGCTGATCATAACAATCATGTTCGTGCGGTCTTCGCTGATGTTTGTTGCAATGAGCTATGCTGGCGTTACGGCTGCACGTGTATCCATATTTTTTAGACGCAACATTATCAAAGCTGTGTTTGACGCAAGATGGCGTTTTTATGCGGACCAAAGTGTCGGTCGTTTGGCTACCACACTTGGCAATGACTTCAACGCGTGCTGGAGACGCCTACATCACATTCGCAACGGCCGCAGCATGCATCATTCAAATTTTGGCTTATGCAAGCGTCGCCCTTACGATCAATTGGAAAGTCGCTGTAGCGGGAATATTTGGTGGGCTTTTTATTACCTTAACTTCAAAGCGATTGGTTAGCATCGCCAAAAGTGCTGGCTTTAAGATGACCGACCGAATTGGCCTCATGACAGCTGATACGGTTGATATGCTGCACAACATCAAGGCACTCAAATCGATGCATCGCTACGACTCGTTACTAAAACATCTCGATGATGTTTTAAGACGTTTAAAAAAGAGCCTCTACGCACAAGTTTTTTCACGCAGCGGTTTGGTTTACGGAAATGATTTCCTGGTCACACTGCTTGTCGGAACTGGGGCCTATTTCGCCTTCACTTATGGCGGTGTTGCGCTGCCAGAACTGATGGTGTTTGGCATTTTGTTTTTCCAAGTAATTTCCTACGCCTCCAAACTGCAAAAGCAAATTCAATCGGCAGCAATCTATCAAGGCGCCTATATCCGCGTGTCAGAGGTACTTGAACAATCGCGCAGTGAAAAAGAAATCATTACTGGAACGACTTTGCCTATCCTCGGCAAAGGTATATCGATGCGCGACGTCCATTTTAGCCATGGTGACGCAAAAGTCTTAAACGGCTTGTCCATCGACATCCCAACCAATGCGATTACTGTCATTCAGGGTCCTTCGGGAGCAGGCAAGACCACGTTATTGGATTTGCTGATCGGCTTTCATCGCCCCCAATCGGGCGCGATTAAACTCGGCACAACTGAACTGGCAGAAATCGATCTCCAAGCTTGGCGTTCGCAAATTGGTTATGTGCCTCAGGAGCTGTCGTTATTTCACGACACAGTCACTTCTAACATTACGCTTTATGATGAAAGCATTTCGAATGAGGCCGTGGATGAAGCCATTCATTTGTCCGGCGTTGCGGCATTCCTCGACAAGTTACCCAATGGGCTCGATACCGATGTGGGTGAATTTGGTGGCAAGCTTTCCGGTGGTCAACGGCAACGCATTTCATTGGCACGCGCTTTGGTGACTATGCCAAAGTTGCTCATCCTGGATGAAGTCACCAGCGCACTCGACCCTGACACGGAAGCTGCCATTGTCAAAAATATTGCTGAACTTCGTGGCCGCTATACCATTATTGCAATCACCCATCGCCCAGCTTGGACGCGCATCGCCGACAAACTCTATACATTAAAGGACGGCAAAGCCGTGTTGCAAAAACAATCTGCAAAGGTCAGAAAATGGACGACGTGATTTTCGTAGCACAGGTCACCGACAAACAATCGAAACGTGATTTTCTCGATGTACCTTTCACCGTTCACGCCAATGATCCAAACTGGGTGGCCCCGCTTTATCTTGAACGCGACGAACATCTTGATCCACGCAAAAATCCATTCTTCCAACACGCAGATGTGCAATTGTTTGTGGCTTACAAAAATGGAAAACCCGTTGGTCGCATTTCCGCTCAAGACGACCATTTGCGCCTAAAAACACTAAACGATAACAAAGGGATGTTTGGTTTTCTTGACGCGATAGATGAACCCCACGTTTTCGCAGCACTGCTAAAAGCCGCTGGAGATTGGCTCAAAGCCCGTGGCCGTACTGGCATGATCGGCCCATTCAGTTTTTCCATCAACGATGAGATGGGATTGTTGATTGACGGCTTTGATACACCTCCCAACATGATGATGGGCCATGGCAAAAATTATTATGCCTCGAGCTTGGAGAAACTTGGCTTCACAAAAGCCAAAGACGTCATTGCCTATCACTACGATCTAAACCCCAACTCCTTACCCATTCTCGAGCGGGTCCAAAAGCGCGCTTTGGCTTCAGGTGATGTAAGCTTGCGGCCAATGAACATGTCAGACATGAAAAACGAAATTCGTTTGATCATGGATATCTTCAACGATGCGTGGTCAAACAACTGGGGCTTTGTACCGTGGACAGAAGCCGAGCTCGACAAGTTGGGCAAAGACTTGAAGCTGCTGGTCAACGGCAACTATGGCTACATCGCCAGCTACAAGGGCGAAGCGGCTGCGTTCGTCGTCACACTGCCTAATCTCAATGATTGGATCAAAGGAATGAATGGCCGCTTGCTGCCGTTCAATTGGGCAAAACTTGGCTGGCAAGTTATCAAGAAAAAACCAACTTCGCTTCGTATGCCGCTCATGGGTGTGCGTCGTAAATTTCACAACACGCCGACAGGCTCAGCCCTTTCAACACTCGTGATAGAAGCGGCACGCAAATATCATGTTTCACGCGGTGGAAAGACTGCTGAACTGTCTTGGATTCTGGAAGACAATTTGCCCGTGCGCCGCTTGATCGAAACCTTTGGCGGCATTCCCTACAAGACCTATCGCATTTACGAGAAGGCTCTGTGAGCAACTGGCGCGCCATAATACTGGCAGCAGGTCGGGGGCCTGACGACCCGATGGCGAAGGCATTCGGTGTTGCGCATAAGTGCACATTGCCGATTGCTGGAAAGCCAATGGTGCAGTGGGTGCTGGATGCGCTGCGAAGTTCTAACGTCAAAAAACCTTTTATCGTTGTCATCGACAATGATCGCGTGCTTCCGCAAATGGTTGATGTTGATGTTATCGCCGCAAAATCATCAGCGCCCGCATCAGCAATCGCGGCCATCAACCAACTCAAACATTTCCCTGTTCTCATCACAACGGGCGACCACCCCTTGCTGACACCCGCAATGATCAATCACGTGCTGACCGCGAGTGATGACGCTGAAGCAGATATATTTGTAGGCCTTGCAACATCTGAAGTCATCAATTCAGCCTATCCTGAAACCAAGCGCACTTATTTCAACTTGGGCGGAACGCGCGTTTCGGGCTGCAATCTCTTTGCGGTTAAAACCGAGGCGGGACTGAAACTCTTGGAACGTTGGCAAAACCTTGAACAAAACCGCAAAAAGCCGTGGAAACTTGTCTCAGCTTTCGGCGTCATGCCAATTCTGTGGTTTGCGTTGGGCATATTAACCCCAACCCGTGCCTTTGGTCATATCTCGAAAAAATTGGGTATTAAAGTGCAGCCCGTTTTTCTGCCATTTGCTGAAGCAGCAATAGATGTCGATAAGCCTTCCGACCATGAACTGGCTGAAAGCATTTTGAAAAAGCGACTAAGCCCAGCTTGAAACCAATTGCCGTGCTTGTTGCAAATCGACGGGAAAATCCACTTCTGACCAGCGCAACCCGGTAATTTCGACGACACCAATTGGCACTTTCTTAGCTAACGTGCCGACAGCCGATGGGAACCAGCGTTTCAGGCCTTGCGGATCTCGCAATGCCAGTTCCAATTCATTGACGTAATGCTTGGCACCCTCGCCCCGGAAAATATAAAATCCAATAGCTTCCGCATCGACCGTATCAACAGGCAGGGTTTTTCCAACTTCCGTCAAGCGCGGACCATCGAGCATAACCTTCATATCATCGGCGTCAAAAGCTGCTTTGCGGTTAATAGCAACGGCTATGGGCATTGTGGAAGGCTCGAGCAAGCGTGCCACCAAGATCACCCTGAAACACGTTGTCACCATTCACCTGAATGAAATCACGGTCCATATAGGACCGCGCCAACCAACAACTGGCAAGATTATCAGCCACCGCATAAAACGGATTGAACACCGTGGTAATTTGCACATTGAGTTTCTTGGCAATCACAAAAGTGCTGCTTCCATCTTGTCAGCGGCATAGCCAGTAATAACGACAAAGTCCTTCAAGCCATTGCTGGCGAAAGCTTCGACCTGCCGTTCAATTAGGGTTTTTCCACCAATATCGAGGAGCGCTTTTGGCACATCTGCCGTCAAGGGCAAAAGCCGCTTGCCTTGGCCTGCTGCTAGAATGATCACACGCACAATGCTTGAATCCGTCATAAGTCCAGTTAAGTTGGCCGTTCATTCGCACCCGATTCACCCAAAGTCAACGAAAGCTGAAACGTGTCTTTCAAGCTTGCCCACCTTTCCGACGTGCATTTACCCGTTCTTGGCGCTGGCCAAGTGTTGCGCAATTTCAAAGGTAAGCGCGTCATTGGTGGCTTTTCGTGGTTTTTGAACAGGCGCCGTCGCCATCTATTGAGCGTTGCAAATGCGTTAAAAGCCAGCATTCTTGCCGCTGAAGTCGATCATGTCGCACTCACGGGAGATTTGGTAAATATAGCTGCTTGGGATGAGTTCCCCGCAGCAGCCAACTGGATTAAAGATTTTGGTGCGCCATCAAATCTCAGTTTTGTTCCTGGTAACCACGATGCCTATGTGACAGTTCCTTGGTCAAATGGATTGCAACATCTTGCCCCATGGATGAAGCCCGACAAACATGAACCACAGGATGACACACTTTTGTTTCCCTATGTGCGCATGCGCCGAAACGTTGCATTAATCGGTATCAACTCTGGGCAACCACAAAATTATCTGAAAGCGTCAGGCACTGTTGGTGAACAACAGTTGCGTGACCTCCAACATGTTTTGAACATGCTCGGCAGTCAGGGCTTCTACCGTGTCGTTATGATCCATCATCCGCCATTGCCGAACTTGTGCAAACCACGAAAAGCATTGACCGATGCGAGCGCGTTGAAAGATGTGCTGAAAGCTGAGGGTTGCGAATTGGTTTTGCACGGCCATAATCACAAAAGCATGTTGAATTGGTTTGAGACCAAGTCAGGTCCAACGCCAGTTGTCGGTGTGCCTTCAGCGTCGATCAACGGAGATGAAAAACACGAGCCCGCAGGCTGGAACCTCTATCACATCCGCCGCCAACAAGGTCGTTGGATAACAGACATAACTGAACATCGCTGGAACAGCGCAATACAATCCATAGCAACAAAAGCAACAGCCACGCTTTTGCCACCTTGATTGATGAAGTCACAGCATCATGAACGCAACGCTTCTCAGATTTGGTTATCCCGCAACACTCCTGCGCGAATTCGAACACTGGTGCATTCTGCGCCGCCCTGCCCAAGTCACCTTGGGCGCATTGGTGTTGGTCAGTAAACACGATGCAACCTCCCTCGGCGCTTTGCCCAAGGCGGCTTATACTGAAATGCAAATATGCACATCGGCAATTGAAACTGCGCTCAATCGTTTTCGCCCCTTTGACAAAATCAACTATCTGGCGCTGATGATGGTGGACCCCCATGTTCATTTCCATGTCCTACCACGCTATGCTCAAGTGCAAAATTTCGAGAAGGTAAGTTTTCCAGACCCGGGCTGGCCGGGTGTGCCGGATTTGAAATCTTTCCCGATGCTCGATGAGCCAACGCAGACCAAGCTCCACGCTTGCCTGCTGGACGCCCTTGCTTTTGTTGTATAATCCCCTGCTGGGGCCACTCTTCAAGGACGGATCAGATTGCTAACGGTAATTGACAGGTATGTGCTGCGGCAAATTTCGACGCCACTTCTGGCCAGCCTCGCCATTGGCCTGTTGTTGCTGTTGTCTGAACGCTTGGTACGGTTGCTGGACGTGACGCTGGGCAAGAAAAATTCTTTCGGTGTGGTGTTTGAACTTCTCGCCTATCTGGTGCCGCATTATCTTGGCACGGCCGTTCCTGCGGCATTGTTTTTGGGTCTGCTATTCGGTTTCAATTCACTTTCAAAGAACCACGAAATCGACGGCATGATGGCAGCTGGGATTGGCTTGCAACGCTTGTTGCGGCCAGCACTTTTCCTCGCCGGAATTTTCAGTCTCGCATCACTCGTCATATTCGGTTGGGTGCAGCCTCAAACCCGCTATGCCTACCGTTCGGTATTGTTTGATGTCAAAAATGTTGATGCATTCTATTTGGCTGAACAAGGCGTGTTCATGCAATCTGGCAGCCGTACATTCATTTTGGACAAGCTCAATCGTTCCGACAACTCGTTCGAGCGCATTTTTGTGTTCGACTATAATGGACCCGGTGGAGCTGAAACGCTCACCGCATCATCCGGGAAACTTATTACTGTGGAAGGCCAAACTCGCCCGGTGTTGCGCTTGAACAATGGTCATCGACTGCTCGTGGAACGCTGGCCCACATTGAAAGTAGAGGGCTCCGCAGTACCAGCAAGTGTTGCCCAATTTGATCAAACCGACACGCCGCTTGGAAAAGTATCAAAAGACCTTTTTCGTCCACGCGGCGATGACGAGCGTGAAATGACTTTGCCGGAAATATACGCGAACCTCGATACGCCACCTGCAGGTGCCACCGTGAGCACCATGCGTGCTGAATTCCATCGACGCATCATCAATGTTGTGGCCATGCTCATCTTGCCAGTGCTTGCAATTCCATTTGCAATTGGTCGCGTGCGAAGCCCACGCGCCTATCGTATGGCCATTGCTTTGGTGTTGCTTGTCGCTTTCCACGAGGTCATTGAACAAGGTGCCGTCGCGGCAAAACTCGGAACATTTTCGCCGTGGGTAACCATGTGGCTGCCCATGGGCTTGCTTAGCACATTTGCAATCTGGCGCTTTTGGTATGCAAGCTATCGCATTGAAGGTGATGGTCTTGATACATTCTTCGTACCAATCAGTGAGGCAATCACCCGTTTCGCCACCCGCTTGCGCAATCGCTTTAATTTTGGCGGTGTAAAATGAACCGCCTCGCTCGCATGCTCATGCGCATGGTGATTATGCGCTTTATTCCAATTCTTTTGGGCCTGACACTTTTTGTTCTCACGTTGGAAATCGTAGCCTATGTCAAAGAAATATTGGCACTTGGTGACAACGGCTTAGTGACAATTGGAAAATACCTGCTCGCTCGCGCACCCGCAACATTGGCCACATTCTTGCCCATCAGTTTGCTGCTGGCACTTCTCTTGTCCGTAACAGAACTCAGCTATCGCAATGAAATCACGGCCCTGTGGGCCATTGGCCTTTCGCCTTTGCGGGTGATATTTATGTTAGCACCACTCGCCTTGCTGGTCGGTTTGGTGCACTTCGCGATTGTTGATCGCGCAGTACCCGCCGCTGCCCCCATTTTGCGGGCTTGGGGCGTTGCAGACTATGGCGAGAAGAAACTCAAAATCGGCGAGTCCGATCCCATTTGGTTGCGCTCCGGCAATGACATCATGCGCGCCGCCACTGCCAATCGTGATGCCTCACGCTTGTCCGATGTCGTCATTTTTCGTCGTGATGCGTCGGGCATTATCATTGAACAGATATTTGCAGAAGCTGCTTCGCTAGGTCCAGATGGTTGGTTGTTGCAAAACACCGTCGTTTATGGCCGTGGAACTGAACCACCAAAACGCTCAACTCAACTGGCCTACAAGGGTACGATGCGTGCAGCCCAAGCTGGTTCTCGCTCCGGTGACCCAGAAGAAATGAATTTGAGCGATCTTTCCTATTTCATCGACAACGATGGCTTTGGCATTCGCCCGGCTTATGTTTATCAAACCTGGTGGCACAAGCGGATATCGTTGATTTTCGTCAGCCTCGTGATGGTGGCTCTGATTGTACCGCTATCAACACGCTTCCGGCGTGGTGGTGGCCTTGGTATGCTGTTCGCATTGGGCGTAGGGTTAGGCTTTGCGTTCTTCATACTCGACGGCATTGCCGTTTCAGTGGGTGAACTTGGCGTCGTCTTTCCATGGCTGGCCGCATGGCTGCCTGTACTGGTCTTTAGTTTTATAGCGCTCTATCTCCTGAGCAAATCGGAACGGGTTTAACAACGTGGCTGAACGCAAGAAACCAATCAAGAAAGCAACAAAGTCGCTCGTTAAAAAGAGTGTCTCTAAAAAACCTGCGGCAGTTAAAGATGTTGCAGTTGTGGCCGCAACGCCAACACCAACACCAGCAACGCCTCAAAGTTTTGCGCCTGCATTCTGCATCGTTGGCAATCACGAAACCAAACTTTTTGGACTAACAACAACCCAGCGCATTCGCGAGCAATTTCGCCGCGCGGGTCTGAATACTGAAGTGCAATTTGACGAACGCGCCAAACACAACGGACCTACAATTCTTGTGAATGCACAAGGTGTGCTCGACCAGCCATTAATTGCAGCGCTGATCAAACGCCCCAATCTTGCAATTGTTTCTGAGAAAGACACGGGCTCCAAAGTACTCGCCGCCCATGTGCGCGCGTCTGATGTTGAAGCCGTTGTTGAAGCAATGCAAAACAACACCAGCTTTCAACGTGCTGGCGTGTTGCTCCGCGCGCCTTCTGAGATTGATGCAAATTTTTGGCAAGCGCTGCGCAAGCGTGAAACACCCTACGCCTTGCCACTGACAGCAGACAACCAAGCCACAGTGGAATGGCGCATGTTCATGGGCACTTATAAAGGTGCCACTGATCTTGTGACCAAGCATGTGTGGCCACGCCCTGCCTTCCACGTCACCCGTTGGTTGGCCCCGCGCGGCATCACCCCCAATATGGTGACAACGGTGGGGGCCGTGATGACGGTCGCTGCATTTGTGCTGTTTCTTTACGGTTACTACGCACTGGGGCTTCTCGCTGCTTGGGCCATGACATTCCTCGATACGGTTGATGGAAAGTTGGCCCGCACCACACTTACCTCATCAAAATGGGGTGATATTTTCGATCATGGCATTGACCTTGTTCATCCCCCATTCTGGTATATGGCTTGGGCTTGGGGATTGATTTTTTGGGGCATCAATTGGAGCAATCAATTGTTCTGGTGGACTATTGTTGTAATCCTCGGCGGTTATATTTTGCAGCGCCTCATCGAAGGCGTTGCGATTAAATGGCTCGGTTTAGAAATTCACATCTGGCGTAAGATTGATACGTTCTTCCGACAGATTACAGCACGTCGTAATCCCAATCTCATATTGCTCACAATCACAACGCTGTTTGGACGACCCGACATCGGACTGCTCGCGGTTGCGGCCTGGACGTTGATTTGCTTGATCTTGCACGGCGTACAATTGTTGCAAGCTTTTGCAGCCAAGAAGTCTGGAGGCCCGCTGCAGTCCTGGATGACCAAGCCGTGAACAAAACGGGCGTCATCATCAACCCAAAATCCGGCCGTGGCCGGGGCAAAGGTGTGGCGCTGGCAGAGGCTCTGAGATTGCAAGAAAACACCGGAGTAGATGTTTGTGTTATGCAATCTTTCGAAGATTTATATTCCGCACTCGAACGCTTTGCCGCACAGAAAGTCGAAACTCTTTTCATCAGTTCGGGCGATGGAACTGTTCAAGCGATTCAGACTTGGATTGCGGAAACTGGTCGCTACAAAACATTTCCAAAATTGTGTCTGCTGCCCCATGGGACAACGAACATGACAGCCGCTGATTTGGGCTTTCAACGTCGAAACATTGAATCTCAAGCGCAGTTCATCGCGAACATTGACGCAAAAACAATTCGTAGTCGCAAGACGGTTCGTGTCGCAAATCCGAAAAATCGCCCCGCCTTGCACGGCATGTTTTTTGGCACAGGTGCGATTTCGGAGGCCGTTCGCTATTGCCAGTCAGCATTCAATGATAATGGCATTGGCGGCAATTGGGCGGGTTTTGCGACGCTTGCAAGCGCCTTGGGAAAGACCATGATTTTTTCACCAAACCCCAACGATCCTAAACGCTTCGACAGGCCCTACCCTATCACCTTGACCACCAATGGAAAATTGCAATGTGCTGGTCCACAATTGTTCATGCTGGCAACCACACTTGAAAAACTTATTCTGAGCACCAGGCCCTTTTGGGGTGGCGCAACCGCTCCAATGCGCACAACCACTATGCCTTACCCTGTGCCCAATATTCCGCGTTGGATTTTCCCTGTCATGTACGGCGCAGAAGCGCGCAAGGGACCATCAGGCAGTACAAGTAACGCTTGCCACACGTGTGAGGTCACATGCCCCACACAATTTATCATGGACGGCGAATTCTACGATGCGCCAGATGATGAACCATTGCGCCTCGAAACAGGACCAACATTCGAGTATATTGTCGCATGAACGGCACACTTCAAAGTTTCATTGAAACCAATATTGCGCAGCCCGTTCATCCGGCAATCTCCGCCATGTCCCAACATATTCTAGCGAAGCATAAAAATGTGCAGACCATTCTTGCCTATGGATCGGCACTGCGCGATTCTAACCCTGAGAACACCTTGATGGATTTCTATGTTCTCACGCAAAGTCTTGATGGAGTTTCAGGCAACGCGCTTTCGCGCCAGCTCTGCGGCCTCGTTCCGCCGAATGTTTATTATGCCGAGACTAAAATCGACGGCACGAACTACCGATGCAAATACGCTGTTTTGCCAACGGAGCTACTGGCTCAACGCGTGAAGGCAACCACGGCAAATCCATATTTTTGGGTTCGATTTGCCCAGCCCATGCGATTGGTATGGTCGGTAGATGAGATTGCAAAGACAAGAATTGCGCAAATCATCCAACACGCCATGGAAACGGCCAAAGCTCACGCGCGTGAACTTGCACCACACGTCAAACCAGCTGAACAATGGGCTGAACTTTTCCGTAATACCTATCAGACCGAACTACGACCCGAAGGTGCATCACGTGCTGAGATGATTGTGGATATGCAGCGCGCGCATTTTGAAATGATTTCACAACATGCCGACACTGTAACGCCAGCTGCGATGCCGTGGAGCTTGCGTCGCTGGCAGGGCAAAGTACTTTCCGTGCTGCGATTGCTGAAAGCAGCTTTTACGTTTCAAGGTGGAGCAGACTATGCCGCTTGGAAAATTAAGCGCCATTCTGGTGTCAATATCGAAGTGAAAGCGTGGCATCGCAACCATCCCGTATTGGCCTCAATTGTACTGTTGCCGAAACTACTGCGCAAAGGCGGTCTGAAGTAATCAGCCTTTTACAATTTTACCGAACACGTCGATGATCTTGTCTATGTCATCAAAACTATGTGCGGCTGAAACTGAGCAGCGCAACAAACACAAGCGATTGGGTGTGCCGGGTGGCAAAGCAATGTTCACATAAACACCTGCCTGCAAAATCGCATTCCACATTTGAATGGTCGAAATCTCGTCTTTGCATTTGACGGCAATAACAGGGCTCACTTCATCACAACCCATTTCAAAGCCGAGCGCCTTGAAGCCATTGAACAAGCGATCCGAGTTGGCGCGAATGCTGTCCCGACGTTCCGGCTCTCGCGCCAAAACGCGAACGGCTTCGAGCGACGTTGCAATTGTTGCAGGCGATGAAGAAGCCGTGAACAAATAAGGCCGCATGGCATAGCGCAACACTTCAAACAGCGGATGATCACCTGCACCAAAACCACCAATGGAACCCACACTTTTAGAGAACGTGCCGACAACGAAATCCGCTTCGTGCTCTAGCCCCGCTTCATCCGCAAGGCCACGGCCGTTGGGCCCAAGCACGCCAAATGAATGGGCTTCGTCCACCAACAATTGAAAGCCGTGCTTCTTTTTAACTTCGACAAAATCCTTGAGGGGTGCGCGGTCGCCCAGCATTGAATAGATGCCTTCAAGCACCACAAGCTTGCCGCCCTCTTCACCTTCAGATCGCGACAAGCGCTTGTCCAAATCCGCAGCATCATTGTGGCGGAATCGCACGAGCTTAGCACCCGACAATGTACAGCCATCGTAAATCGAAGAATGTGAGTCAGCGTCGAGATAAATCGTATCCCGTGGCCCCGCGAGACCTGACATCATGCCGAGATTGGCTTGATAGCCCGTGGTGAAGACGATGCAGTGTTGCTTGTTCAGAAACTTTGCCAGTTCTTTCTCGAGTTCAACATGCAGGGCATAATTGCCGTTGGCCACACGTGAACCCGTGGTGCCCGTACCAAACTCATCAAGCGCGCGTTTGCCCGCATCGATGGCGGACTGGGTAAAAGTCATGCCCATATAGTTATTGGTGCCAGCCAAAATGGTTTCGCGACCTTGAATCATGGCACGGGTGGGCGACAGAATTTTATCATTCGTCGGCCCCATGGCATTGACGCCAAGTTGTAACATACGGTCAAAACGCTCGATGATGCCTTTGTGCTTGTCCAACAAATCAATCATGGCTCAATCCTTCTTGATGCGTGTGGCGACAACTTTCACAAGGTCGCCAATGGTGCGGGTTTCCGCCACAACGTTCATCGGAATTTCAACGTCAAACTTGTCTTCCACATCCATGATGAAATCCAAAACGCCAACAGAATCGATATTCAACTCAGCGGGAATATCCGTCTCGGCTTTCAGTTCAATGCCCTCTTTGTTGTGGGCACCAAGCAGCGCAGCAAATTTCCGTAGTAATGTCGGCGTCAGTCATCATAAATCAACCTGTCGTATCTTGTTGTGAGGGCCTTCTATCGGCAGTGTCACGCAAGGGCAACAGACCCTTCGCTTGATACCAACGAATTGTTTCGGGCAAACCTTTTGCGAGTGGAATTGTGATTTTCAAGTGGCCAAACTTTGCCCTTTAACGCGCCAATCCGAATGATAGACTTGCGCTGAGTTGACCGTATTGAAAAGTGAAGGCTTTCCGCGAAACTTGCCTACAACGTCTCCCGCCAACCTAAACGCCATTGCTAAGGCTTTGCGGGAAGTAGATTACCGTCTCCGGCACCCAAATGCGGCGCGGGAAATGTCGGAAATCTCCTGCCACGTGTGGCCACCACTTCCATCATCAATTTCAAAGGTGCCATGGCGCTGACTTGCTGACTGCATCCACCAACGCCAAGCGCCACATCCTGCACATGCACCATGGAAAATTGTGCCGTTGCCGAGCCGGGAATAATTGCCACTCGCGCCATCAAACTTTTCAACAATGGCAACGTTGCCGTGTCGCCTGGTCCATAAACCGCAGCTGGGCGCAAAATCGTCAAGCACATTTTTGCAGTATAGTTTTGCAACGCGACCTCAGCTGCCGCTTTGCTTGCAGCATAGTTGTTCAACAACGATACCTTTGCAGCAAGCGACGACACGTAAACAAATTGCTTCACTCCATTGCACTGTGCTGCTTCAGCTAAAGCCATCGTGCCGTCCACATTCGGATCAAAAAAATCTTGCCGCGCTAACACCAGCAACGACTCCTGCGACATGCAAAACCACATCCGCATTTTCGTTAGTTGTATTCAATGCCGAAGCATCTTACAATCCGCCTTTAACAACTGAAATTCGCTTGTCAAAATCAACCTGTTCAGGTTTGCGCACAAGCACCCGCACATCATGCCCCGCATCCAGCAAAAGCGGCATCAACGCCCTGCCCACGAAATCCTGTGGCACCTGTTAGTGCAATACGCATTGGGCATCGTATCAGTGCTTGTGTTTTACAGCTGGATTGCCAACTTCGGCGATTTCACCTGTTAGATAACGTTCACGCGCACCTGCACGGGAAAGCTTTCCAGACGATGTGAAAGGTAAGCTGCGCGGTGCCACCAAAACAATTTTGCAATCCACTCCCGCCACTTGATGAACCGAAGCATAGACAGCGCGGCGCAAGGCTTCCTGTTGTTCGGCATCAGCCAATTTACATTCAACCAATACAACAACAGCATCTTCACCGTCTTCATCTTCAACAGCAAAAGCGGCGGCTTCACCATCTTTCAACGGTGGATTATTTTCTGCGGCCCATTCCAAATCTTGCGGCCAAATGTTGCGACCATTATGTAAAATAAGGTCTTTCACACGGCCCGTAATAACGATTTCACCACCGAGCAAATAGCCCATATCGCCTGTGTCTAAAAATCCATCTGTGCCAATGGTTTGCGCTGTGGCTTCTGGTGCATTGAAATAACCGGTCATCAAACTTGGCCCACGAACAAATATCCGCCCCACCATGCGTTCGTCTAGAACGCTGCCATCTTCAGCACGCACTTCCATTTCATGGTCAGGCAAAGCGGGCCCACACACCACAAAGCTGCGTGTTAAACCTTCACTGGCTTTCTTCGCCGGAATAGCGCGTTGCTTGGTCTTCAGTGCTGATAAATCAACAGTATCAATCTTGATGGGCGCGTCCACATCGCTAATCGAAACTGCAAGTGTTGCTTCGGCCATGCCATAGCTCGGAAGGAACGCCTTGGCATTAAACCCGGCAACCGAAAGCGCCTCTGCAAAACGTTTCAACACATCAGCCCGCACCATATCACCGCCAATGCCAGCAGCACGCCAATGGGAAAGATCTAGCGTGATCGCATCACCAGCAATACGCTTTGCTGCCAAGTCATATCCAAATGATGGAGACGAGCAAATAGTGCACTTGTTTTCACTCATCAAACGCAGCCACATGGCGGGGCGACGCGCGAAAGAAGTTGTGGCGAGATAATCAACCGTCACCTGCGCCACCATGGGGGCCAAGCAAAAACCAACCAATCCCATATCGTGATAAAGCGGCAGCCATGAGAAAGCCCGATCATCAGGCCGCGCCTTCAAACCATGGCGCACCATGCCATTGGTATTCGCCATGATGGCCGACTGATTGATCAACACGCCCTTGGGTGCTGACGTTGAGCCCGAGGAATACTGCACATAGGCAACTTCATCTTTACTAAAACCCTCGAGCCTAACCATGGCTTCGGGCAAAGCTTGTAGTTCAGCATGGGTATAAACCAGCTTCACCTTCGCATCAGCAGCGCCCGCGGTAATGTGCTCGCGCAAATCTTCAGACGTGATAACCGCAGCAACGTCCGCCGCGCGGAACATGCCTGCGATCTTGGTGATGTAAGCATCCTTGCCACCAATATACATGCTGTAAGGCACTGGCGCTGGAATGAGGCCCGCATATTGGCAACCAAAAAACACGGTCATAAAATCGGGGCCTGTTTCAGCCACCACGGCGACCCGCTGACCACGCTTCAATCCTGAGGACAATAATTTACGCGCTGTTGAAATCGCACGGTGGCGCAAGTCGCTATAGGGCAACACATGGGCCAATTGCCCTTTGCCGCCATAAAAATTAAATCCAGTCTTGCCCTGCGCTGCATAGTCAAGCGCCTCAGCAATTGTCGCAAAGCCACCTAAGCGTTGCGCCAACACGCCGTCATTGCGCGGCGTTGGCACCAAGGCTTGAACTGTTGCGTTTGAAAGTGGCATTCCCGACCGTTTGATAAAATTATTCCAAACACCAGCTACCAAGGGATGGCGCTACACGAAAATCAAATGCTGTTAACAATTGTAACAGTGGAAAAACGACTAAAAAGGCAACTCTTTCATGGTGATAACATAAAGTGCCAAGGCCGCAATTCCGGTGACCACACCCGTCATCCAAACATAAAGCAGGGTCATCCAACGCCATTCTGCCTTTTGCGAATCTATGACTGCTTTTCGCGTCTGCGCTACCACTTTAAGCGCCAAGGCATTCTCGGCAGCTTCTTTCGCCTCAACAAGGTTTTCTGTTTCGAGCAAAACTTCAATTTTGTCCGGCCCAACAAAGCTCAATCGATAGGTTTTTGCATCAGGCTCCATCGTCACCCGATGTGCCAGATCAAGCCAGAGTTGCGGTTGAATGCCGGAACCGGCCTTGAGCTCAATTTGATCCGAGTAGTGCAGCAGGTCACGCAAATGGGCAAGCCGCAAATAGCTGGCACCGTTCACTTTCAGAACGGCTTCAAGATGCGCCGTGGATGCATCTCGCGCATCGCGCAAGCTCGCCACACTCATCCGTTCATCAACGCCCAAAATACAACTCCAACACAACACACATGAAGATGTGCCGTTAAGGCACACCCCATTGCAAGGCCCATTGCCCCGTGCAACTCACTGCATGAACAACGCCAAATATGTTAACGACGGAATGGTTTGAGAATAAGGCCAAAAAAGCCACGTTCTTTAACACGCTCAACGCCCATGGGCATATCAACCGTGCGTACCGTTTTGCTACGACTTACAAACACCCTATCCCAAATGGAAAGCACTGTAGAATAGTTTGAATCCGTATCTACACGCTTGGCGTGGTGGTGAACCCAATGGATTGATGGCGTGACGATGATGAAACTCAAAGCCTGTTCAAAGCCATGCGGCAGTTTCAAATTTGAATGGTGAAACAGAGCTGACACCAAAACCAAAATCTCAAACACCACAACCGAAGACAGCGGCACAGCCAAAACAAAAATCACAGTCGCTCGCACAAGCGATGATAAAATGACTTCCCCAAAATGAAACCGCAAGGCCGACGTCGTATCAAGCATCTCATCTAGGTGATGCACCTCATGAAACCGCCAAAGAAAAGGCACCAGATGATTGATGCGATGCCACCAATAGATCCACAGATCGAGCAATAAAAGATCAAGCCCCAATCCCAGCCATCCTGACCAAAATTCAGGCCGCCAATCGAGTTGGTGCGACGCCGCATATGCCGTAATGGGAATAACAATCAAAGGTGACGCTAAGAAATTAAAACCTGCGAGTGCCAAGTTCTTCAGAAGCCGCGCTGCACCACCTAACCATTGCGCCACAGGAAAGAGCCGCTCCAATACAAACAAAGTCAAAAACACGAGCGGAATAATTGCGGCCTTCGACGATAGTGCAGCGGGGAAGTTATCCAACACGTTCATCAACCTTTTCGCGCTGCCAACAACATATCAGCAAATTCAGCAAAGCCTTCACCACCTTCCAATGGTGTGACATAGGCTGGAACATGCGACATCAAATGCGCGAGGGGCCGAATATTAGCCACACCAATACCTAGCGGAAAATAACTATACATCGGCGCATCATTGGGTGAATCGCCACAATAGGCCACCGATGTTTTCGCCGTTGCTGCATCCCAACCAAAAACCTCTTTCAACATCTGCAATGACATCGACAGCTTATTGTGATTGCCAAACCAAGCATTCACATGGATTGAAGAAACTTTGGCTTCAGCACCTGCAGCATGAAATGTTTCAGCAATAGCTTGTGCCGTGGACAAAGGCAGCGCAGGCACATCTTCACAAAAATCAATCGCCACATCAATTTCACGATAAGCTTGGTCAGATGCCAAAGCCGTTCCCGGAAATTGTTTGAGTACATCTCCAGCCAAGCCATGCAACCGCGCTACATTTGAAAGTCGCGTCGCGTCGTCTTGCGCATAAACGCGGTTCATGCGTTTCGCTTTTTCATCATAGCGAAAATAGAACGCACCATTCTCGCCAACCACGCCATCCACGGGCCACATTCGCGCGATGTGGTCACACCAACCCGCAGGTCGCCCAGTGATCGGAATAACACGAATACCAGCCGCCTGTAGCCGCTCAAGCGCTGCATAAGCTACGGAAGGCAACCGCCCATGGGTCGTTAAAGTGTCGTCAATGTCGGTCAACACGGCACGCACGCGGAGCAACTGTTCATGCGATATTTTTGAAAGGTCTTGCATTAAATCTTGCTCATCAAACGCGCGGGCCGAAATGGTTGCAGCATGTCTTGGATCTCGTCTGTCAAAATCTCTCGCGTCCCCAATTCAGCCAAAGCGGGTGCCAGTGTAATGCCGGAATGCGTGCAGCACACATAAAGTCCGTTCAAATTGTCAACACGGCCAATCACAGACACACCATCCTGTGGAGTTGGACGATAACCGACAGTGTGATGCGAGAGCTTCAATGCGTCACCGCCTCGAATAAACCCTTGCAACATGTGGAATAGTTTTTCGGCCGCGGCTTCAGCATCATCGCCTGGATCCATGCCGGCGAAATCACTTCCTGCAACCAATCGCCCATCAGGCGTTTGCCGCACATGCAGTTCCGGCGCCATTACCAAGCCATTCAGAGTTTCGCCAACGGGTTCCGAATGAACCAACAGTCCAGGAGGTGTATCAATCGCAATTTTGAGCCCAAGAGGCTGCAACAATTCAGTCGTCGCAACACCCGCGCACAACACAACGTCATCAGCCTCCAAAATACCGTCATCTGTCATCACGCCAATGATCCGGCCATCGCCTTCAACCAAACGCTTAACCCGCACACCTTGCAATATATCAGCACCCAAAAGCTGTGCGGCTTGAAGAATTTTTTCAACGGCATGAGTGGGTTCAACAGAACCTTCGCAGACTGCAAGTGCAGCAATTTGGGGCACTACGCCTATGTTTGGTTCAAGTTTTGAAATTTCAATTGAATCAACCAGTCGCACGTCATAGCCCCAACCAGATTGCTGCTGCACATAGGCGCGCAAATCTGCTTCAGGCAAATCCCACAACAATCCACCCGTCCATTGCACTGCGAGTCCTGGAATATCTTTGTCGAGTTTGCGCCAGAGCCCCATCGAATGCAGGCGTAAGCGAAAGTAGTTTTCGGCATTCCCCCAACTTGCATTGATCCAGCCCCAAGAATTCGGAGTGGCCACACCGCCAACTTTCCGCTCCGCATCGAGCAAGGTTACATCAGCGCCAGACAAAGCAAGGCGGTACGCAAATGTCGCGCCAATAATTCCGCCTCCAACGATAATGATCCGATGCGCCACTGAATCTATCTTTCGCTTTTCTGAAGCAAGTAATATCGCACGATCAGAACAGCATCAACCATGCGGCATCATCGACAGCTTCACGTCTGCCGCCAGCGAACAGCTAAGCGCGAAAGCCCATGACCCGACGAATGATGATTGGGGCCGCAATGGAGACAATCAAGAGCAGTCCCATCAACACGCTGATCACAATGCCCGGCACATTAACAAGCGACAATGCAAGCGTAGCCAAACCCAATACGAACACGGCCAACACAACGCCACCAATTGAACCTACGCCTCCGGCAATTGAAACTCCGCCCAAAATCACCATGGTGATGATGTCGAGTTCCCAGCCCAACGCAATGTTGGAACGGGTTGAGCCGATGCGGGACGTCAGCAACACAGCAGCAAGACCAGCCATCAATCCGGTCAAACTGAAAAGCGCCAGCTTCATGCGATCAACCGCAATGCCAGAAAATTGCGCAGCAATCGGGTTGTTACCAATAGCAAATAATTTACGCCCCGTAGCAGTGCGGTGGAGCACGACAGCAAAGACAGCAGCCAAGACCAAGAACAACGCAAACGAATAGGCAACGGGAGGCCACTTGATAAGATAGCCTTGCCCCACCGTTGAAAAGCCGGGCGGATAAGTCGTCACCGCTTGGTCGCCCAACACAACTTGCGCCAGTCCACGGAACAACGACATGGTGCCAATGGTCACGACAATCGATGGCAAACCTATCGTCGTCACCAACACGCCGTTGAAACACCCCACACAGCAATCCAACAATCAATCCAATGCCAGCCAAAGCCCAAGGCCCATAACCAAATCCAGCGCAAAGCCCCATCGCAAGGGAGGCCAGTGCAATGATAGCTGCAACCGACAAATCAATCTCACGCGTCAAAATCAAGAGCGCCATGGGCAATGCGACGATAGCTTTTTCCGAAAAGTTGAACGTCGCGTCAGACAGCGTCCAAATATCGAGGAAATAGGGCGAGATCACCGAACCCATCACCAAAACACCAATCAACAACAGCGCGAGGATAAACTCCCAACGCAAAAAGAAATCCGACCAGCGGAATGGTTCCTCTGTCCAGAACGTCATAGCGTGGTGCTGCAACTGTCATGATTTTCCTCCCGCAGCAGCGCGGCGTGCTTCAGGCAGAATAAGTTTGCCCGTTTTGCGTTCACTGCGCGCATTCACAATTACGGCCGCAAGAATAACTGCACCTGAAATGGCCATTTGCCAGAATGGCGAAACATTGATGACCGGAAGGGCATTCACAACGACACCTAAGAACAAAGCACCCAGCAAAGCGCCCGGCACACTGCCAATGCCACCCGCAATCGAAACACCACCAATGACGCAAGCGGCAATAATGGTAAGTTCAAAGCCGTTGGCAATATCAACATAGGCGATGCCATAACGCGACACCCATAACGCCCCACAAAGACCCGAGACAGCACCCGCAAGTGCATAAACCATCAACAAATGACGGGGAATGTTAATGCCACAAAACCGCGCCGCAACCGGATTGCCGCCGATGGCATAAAGCGAACGTCCAGCAGCCGAGTAATTCAGGAAGATGTAAAACCCGATTGACACCAATGCCGCAAACCATAGCAACACACTGATACCAAGTGGATTGAACTTCGGGAAATCGACGAACGCGGGCGACATATCATCCGTCGTCAACCACGCCCCGCCCGCGATTACAAAAATCAATCCGCGATAGATCGCCAAAGTTCCGAGCGTCACAACAATCGGCGGAATGTTCAAATTTGCAATCAACAACCCATTGATCAAGCCAAACACAGCACCAACGAAAATGGCCAATACCAGAACAAGCAAAATTGGCACACTCGGAAAAGCCGCAGCGAAAAGCGCCGATACCATGCCGGACAAGGCAAGGTTCGACGCCACCGACAGGTCAATACCGCGCGTCAAGATAATGGCCATTTGCGCCAACACCAACATGAATAAGAATGACGTATCAACCAGCACGCCATAAAGGCTGCTGCCTGTTAGAAAGACCGGAGCACGCAATCCCACGAGCACAATAAGTCCGATGACGATGGCAGCCAATGCAGCCTCTCGCGTTTTCAACCAGCTCATGCGGCTTTCTCCGTCGCAGCACCCGTGGCAGCAGAAACAATCTGTTCCCGCGTCGCTTCGCCCTTTTTAAAACGAGCAACAATTCGCCCTTCCTGCATGACAATAATATTATCCGACATTCCCATCACTTCAGGCAGTTCTGACGAAACCAATATGATCGCGAGACCTCGCCCCGCCAACTCTGCAATCAGTTCATGCACAGCCGCTTTCGAACCAATGTCGATGCCTTTTGTGGGTTCATCGAGAATAAGAATGGAAGGGTTCGCCGCCAGCCATTTTGCAATCACAACTTTCTGCTGATTGCCGCCTGAAAGATTACCAATGCGCTGATCCCAGCTTGACGCTTTCACTTGCAAGGCGCGGCCCAATTCGCGCGTCGCATTCCTTTCACTGTCACCTGAAAGCAGTCCGCCCCGCACATGTTTTGAGAGTGAAGCAAGCGTGGTATTTTCCCGTACACCCATGGGCAAAATAGCGCCCTGCACTTGTCGGTCTTCCGGCACATAGGAAATGCCCTTGGCAATCGCATCCGCTGGCGAAGAAATGCTGACGACTTCACCTTTCACTTTGACTTCACCAGTTAAAGCTTTGGAAATGCCAAACAAAGCTTGCATCGCTTCTGAACGTCCAGCACCCACTAAACCGTAGAACCCAAGGATTTCACCTTTGCGCAATGTAAACCCAATGTCAGCAAACTCGGTGGAATTGGAGAGGTTCGAAACATCGAGAACCGTCTCACCAATTGTTGGTTCACGCTTGGGGAAAATCTGATCAATCGAGCGACCCACCATCAACTTCACGAGGTCGTTTTGCGTCACATCTTTAATGCTACCTTCGCCCACTTTTTCACCATCGCGCAAACACACCCAGCGATCAGCCACACGAAAAATTTCATCGAATTTGTGTGATATAAAAAGAATGGCGCGACCTTCCTTTTTCAAGCGATCCACAATGCGGAACAACTCATCAATCTCGCGCGCTGAAAGCGAAGCCGTCGGTTCATCCATGATCACAATGCGCGAGTCATGGCTGAGCGCGCGGGCAATCGACACCAAATGTTTTTGCGCCACACCCAATTGTTTGAGCGGCGTTGCAGGATCAATATCAGCTTCAATCGATTTCAGAATATCGTCGGCGCGTTGTTGCATGGCCTGCCAATCAATCAACCGACCTTTGCGCGGCGCGTGGCCCATGAAAATATTTTCAGCCACAGTGAGTTCATCGAACATCGCCGTTTCTTGATGGATGGCTGTGATGCCAGCTTTCCAAGAATCGGCGGGGCTCACAAAATTCTGCGCCTTACCATTGACCTCAATCGTGCCTTCGTCGGGGCGATAGATCCCTGTGAGCAATTTCACTACGGTGGACTTGCCAGCACCATTTTCACCGATTAGGGCCGTCACTTCTCCTTCAGCCAAAGCAAAGCCAACGTCATGCAAGGCACGAACGCCGGGGAAAGACTTTGTGAGATTGGAAAGTTTGAGCATGGGCATTTAAGTTCCCTCATCCGCCCTTCGGGCACCTTCTCCCGTTGGGAGTAACGGGAGAAGGCAAATTGAGTTCAGCCTTCTCCCGCATTTAGTGCGGGAGAAGGTGCCCGAAGGGCGGATGAGGGAGCGCCTGTCTCGACGTTGCTCAAGACAGGCGTGTTGCTTAGAATATCTTCGAGAACTGTTCGATATTCGATTTGTCGAAGGTGAATGGATCAGCCATGGCTGCATCTGCGCCATCACCAATTTTGATTTCGCCCATACGTCCTGCTTTCACAGAAGTGCCGGCTGCACCCGTGGCTTCGCCCTTGACGAGTGCAATTGCAATCATCGTGGCGGAATAACCAAGGTCAATCGGGTTCCAGATGGCAAAAGTATCAGCTGAACCAGCCAACACTGCACCCTTCATTTCTGAAGGCAAACCAAGGCCCGTCACAAAAATCTTGCCCACGAGACCAGCATCTTCAACAGCTTTTGCAGCAGCAACAATGCCAACCGATGTTGGAGCAATCACGCCCTTCAAGTTCGGGAATGCTTTGATCAAGACCTTGCATTTCACGATAGCTCTTGTCTGCCACGTCATCACCATAAACGGTGCTGACCAGTGTCATCTTGGCATATTCAGGCTTGGCCCATTCCTTCTTCATTTCTTCGATCCAGATGTTCTGGTTCGTGGCTTGGGCTGTGGCTGAAAGAATGGCAACTTCGCCTTCGTTCTTCAAAGTCTTCGCCATCATCTGCACGCACTTCGATCCAATCAACGCATTGTTTGATGGGTTCAAATGCATGATGCGGCCTTCAGCGGCAACGCCTGAGTCAAACGAGATCACTTTAATGCCGCGTTCCATGGCTTTTTTGCAAACAGGCACAAGCGCTGTTTGGTCATTCGCTGAAATCACAATGGCATCCACCTTTTGGGCGATGAGTGAATCGATAACAGCGATTTGTTCTTCAGCTGTCGTCTTTGTTGGGCCGGTGTAGATCAGTTCAACGCCGCCCACTTCCTTGGCAGCTTCCAAGCCGCCATCACGGCAAGCATCGAAGAAGCCAATGCCAAGCGCCTTCACGACCATGGCCACACGAATATCTGCGGCATGAACAGTTGCAGTCAATGCAAATGGACTGGCCGTTACCGCTGCACCTGCGGCAAATAATTTCAGTGCATCACGACGAGTTCTTTTCAGCATGGTTTCCTCCCTGAGTGCTGTTCTATTTAAGCGGCAGAACGCGAAAAGAAGCTTTCACGTTCTACAATAATCACATCAACGCCTTGGGCCCTGATGTGGTCGAGCATGTGGGCCGGTGCATCTGCATCGGTCACAAGCGTATGAACGCGCGACAATTGGCAAACCGCCATGCTGCCCCGTTGTTCAAATTTCGAAGAGTCGGCAATCACCACGAGCTGCTCAGCCCGTGTCAAAAGTTTGGCTTCCGCCCGTGCAATCAACGGGTCACCCTCAATGATGCCCATTTGCGTAATGGCGTAACAACTCATGAACATTTTTGACGCCGTGAAATGTTGAATGGCGTCTTCATCAAACGGCGAGAGTATGATTCCCTGTTCACGATAGACTTCGCCACCGGGCAACACGATACGATTGTCACTCGTCGAAATGAGCTCAAGCGAGATGGGAACCGAGTTGGTCAGAATCTGCATGCGCCTTTCGCGCAAAAACTCCGCCATGAAAGATGTTGTAGAACCAGCATTGATGATGATGGAATCTCCATCACTGCACATGCCTGCCGCGATACGCGCCACCGCCCGCTTGCGTTCGGCATTCAATGTTTGACTCACACCAAAAGATCGCGTGGCCAGATGCGACTGCTGCGCCGCTTCAATCGCCTCAGCTCCGCCATGCACCCGTTTTAGTTGGCCCATCTCTTCAAGTTTGACCAAGTCGCGCCGCAAAGTGGCCGATGACGCGTTCAATTCGTCCATCAGTGTTGTAACGCGCACCACCCGGCGCTCACGCACCATCGTCAATATTTTTTGCCAGCGCTCTCTTTCGTGCATTGCTCAAAACTACTCACGTTCGCTCACAATGGTCAAGAAAGAATCACGATTGTGCATCGCAAAACGATATTGCAATGCAAAATGCTCGTTTTCAATTTGACTGCTGAGCGAACGTGAGCATATGCTCCCTCACCATGACAAACCAATTGCTCAAATCACTGTGGGACGCCTCCCACGCAAACACCCTCGATGAACCTGGCCTTTTGCTCTATCGCTCCAATCTCTTGGGCGCGGATTTGCGCATCACCAATTTTGGCGGCGGCAACACATCGGCCAAAGTCATGCACAAGGATCCGCTCACCGGCGCGGACGCGAAGGTGCTCTGGGTCAAAGGCTCCGGCGGCGATATAGGTTCGATGAAGCTCGATGGCTTTGCCACGCTCTACATGGACAAGCTGGAAAGCCTAAAAGGCCTCTACAAAAGCATCGACCAGGAAGACGCCATGGTCCACGCACTCAACCATTGCACGTTTAATCTCAACCCTCGCGCACCATCAATCGACACCTGCTTGCACGGCTATGTGCCCTATGCGCATGTGGACCATGTGCATTCCGACGCGGTGATTGCAATTGCAGCTGCTGAAGATTCGGAAGCCCTTACGAAAAAAGTGTTCGGCGATGAAATGGGTTACCTGCCTTGGCAGCGCCCAGGCATCGACCTTGGCATCAAGCTCGGCAACATGGCCGCAGCAAATCCAAAATTGGTTGGCGTCGTGTTGGGCAGTCATGGGTTATTCACCTGGGGCAACACGGCGAAAGAGTGCTACGACACCACCTTGCGCATCATCAACAAGGCCGCAGCTTGGTTGGATGACAATCGCGCCAAGCCAGCATTTGGTGGCGAAAAAGTAAAATCGCTTTCCGATTCCGAGCGCAACGCCGTGGCACTTCGCTTGATGCCCGACATTCGCGGACGCATTTCAAAGGAAGAATACAAGGTTGGTCACTTCACCGATGCGCCAGAAGTTCTGGAATTTGTGAATTCCAAACAATTGGACGCTCTCGCCCCGCTCGGCACCTCTTGCCCCGATCACTTCCTGCGCACCAAAATCAGGCCCTTGATTGTGCCCCATGATGCTGACGGTGCGAAATTGGATGCACTGCTGCAAGATTATCGCGATGGCTATGCCGCCTACTACGAACGCTGCAAACACGCCAATTCCCCTGCTATGCGCGATTCAAATGCTGTGATCTATCTGGTGCCACAAGTGGGCCTGATCTCGTTCGCAAAAGACCGCGCCACCGCCCGCATTGCTGCTGAATTCTACATCAACGCCATCAACGTCATGCGTGGTGCCGCTGGCGTTTCAAAATACAAAGGCCTCGACGAACAAGAAGCCTTCAACATTGAATACTGGTTGCTCGAAGAAGCAAAACTCGCCCGCATGCCAAAGCCCAAACCCTTGCAAGGTCGCGTGGCATTGGTCACCGGTGCGGCATCTGGCATTGGTTTGGCCATCGCTGAAAAACTCGCAGCCCAAGGTGCATGCGTTGCGATTGCAGACATCAATGAAGCAGGCATGGCCGAGGTTGCCGCTGACTTTGGCAAGCGCTTCGGCAAAGACAATGTCCACACCGTCAATTTGGATGTGACGTCAGAAGCCGCCGTCATTGCTGGTTTCGCAAGTGTCGTCGCCCGATTTGGGGGATTGGATATTGTCGTCAACAATGCTGGTATCGCAATTCCAGCCCCCGCTGAATCAACGTCGCTTGACGTCTGGAACAAGCAAATGGCGATTCTCGGCACTGGCTATTTCCTTGTGGGCCGCGAAGGCTTCAAGATTTTGAAACAGCAAAACTGCTCAGGTTCGATGATCTATATCGCTTCGAAGAACGGCATGGTCGCCTCACCCGGAACCTCCGCCTATGGCGCAATGAAGGCCATGGAAATCCATCTGGCTCGCGTGCTTGCCGCTGAAGGTGCAGCCTTTGGCATTCGTGTGAACACGGTAAACCCGGATGCCGTGTTGCGCGGATCCAAAATCATGTCGGAAGGCTTCCGCCAATCCCGTGCCAACAGCTTGGGTATCAAACCCGATGAATTGGAAGATCACTATCGCAAGCGGTCATTGCTCCAGCGCAGTGTCTATCCTGAAGACATTGCAGAAGCTGTTTATTGGTTCGCCTCTGATGCTTCAAACAAATCAACTGGCAACATCATCAACGTCGATGCAGGCCACTTGGCCTCATTCACGCGGTAAACAAACATGACCTTTTCCATCTCCGCTGACTTCATCGCCAATCACAATGCCAAGCACCAAGCTGAACATGACGAGGACTATGCCCACCTTGCCCGCAAGCTGGAGCGGAGTGGCGTCGACATCGAGGCCATCACAACAAAGGTGATGGACTATGCTGTTGCCGTGCCAACTTGGGGTGTTGGCACCGGTGGCACGCGCTTTGCCCGTTTTCCCGGCCCCGGCGAGCCACGCAACATTCATGACAAGTTGGAAGATTGCGGCGTCATCAATCAATTGACGCGCCACACGCCCAATGTGAGCCCCCATTTTCCATGGGACAAAGTTTCGGACTATCGCGCCCTCAAACAAGAAGCCGCGCAATATGAATTGGGTTTTGATGCCGTCAACTCTAATACGTTTCAAGATCAAGCCAAACAGAAGCTGTCCTATAAATTCGGCTCCCTCACCCATTCCGACAAAGCCACACGCGAACAGGCCGTTGAACACAACATTGAGTGCATCGAAATTGGCAAGCAATTAGGTTCCAACGCCTTGACGGTGTGGATTGCCGATGGTTCCAACTTCCCCGGCCAATCCAATCTCTCGAAAGTATTTGACCACTACATGGAAAGTTTGCGCAGCATCTACAATGCGCTGCCCAAAAACATGATGGTGTTCCTCGAACACAAAATGTACGAGCCTGCCTTTTATTCGACAGTGATCTCCGATTGGGGTTCAAGCTTCATGGCGGCCATGGAACTGGGCGATCAGGCCAAGTGCCTTGTGGACTTGGGCCACCACGCGCCCAACACCAACATTGAACAAATTGTAGCACGACTGGTCCATGCCAAGAAATTGGCAGGTTTCCATTTCAATGATTCGAAGTATGGCGACGATGATTTGGACTCAGGTTCGGTGGATCCGTTCCGCCTGTTCCTCGTTTTCAATGAATTGGTGGATGCCGAACATCGCAAAGCGCCCGGCTTCAACCCCGCCTACATGATCGACCAATCCCATAATGTGACGGACCCGATTGAAAGCCTCATGGGCTCGGCCATGGAAATTACCCGCGCCTATGCCAAAGCCTTGATTGTTGACCGTGAGAAGCTTGCAGAGCTGCAATCCGGCAGCGATGTGATGGCAGCACACCGCCTGCTCAAAACCGCATTCAACGCGGATTTAACGCCCATCATGTGCGAAGCCCGCAAACGCAAGGGCGGCGCACTGCACCCTTGGAGTTGTTACCGCGCTTCAGGCTATCGCACGGAAAAAACCAAAGAACGCCCCGCAGTTGCAGGTTCTTCATCCGGCATTGTGTGAAACCGATGGTAGCGGGAGAGGGAGTTGAACCCCCGACCCCAGGATTATGATTCCCGTGCTCTAACCAACTGAGCTACCCCGCCATACCAATCAGGTGAGCGCCGTATAGTGACAAAAACACCGTTCCGTCAAGCGCTGGAAACATCCACTTCATCATCTTCGCCCGCATCGCCCAAAATGAAGGTGCGCCAAAGCGAAATCCACGCAAAGTAAAGTGAGGTTGCAGCAAAAATCCACAATTCGAGTTTTTCAACAAAACCAAACTGGTCGGGAAAGCGTTTGGCCAAAATCAGGCTAAATGCCATGGCGGCCCATAAAATTGTGACAGGCACCGTGATGTTGCGCCAATGGGTGACGCGCAAGGGATGAACGAACTTGATTGGAACAAATGTCAGCACGGCCAAGAGGAGAACCGTAACCAGGTTGACGATTGAACCTGACTCGAACAGGTAGAAATACAAGACCACCACATTCCAAAGGGCTGGAAAACCCACAAAATAATAGTCCGACGATTTCATGCCGACATTGGCGAAAGTGTAGCACGACACCGCCATAATGATGACGGCGCAGACCAAACTCCATGTGCTGCCGGAAAAGATGAAATCAACCGGCACCATGTTGAACCAATAAATCATCAGTGCTGGCACAGCGACATAAGTGAAATAGTCGATCACCAAGTCTAAAGATGCACCATCAAAATTCGGCGTGTATTCGGTCACGCGCGCCTTGCGGGCCAAAGAACCATCAACGCCATCGACAAACAACGCAACGCCCAACCACACAAACGCGGTGAACGCGTCACCCTTCAATACGGCGACGAGGGCCAAGAACCCTGCAACAATACCGAATGTTGTGAATGCATGCACCGACCACGCAATACCCTTCTTGATGTCACGATCAAGTGCGGGGTCAATTTTCAAATTTAGTTTGGCCACTCAATTTCCTCTCGAGACAAAACTATAGCATGACGGGCGGCGCAATAAAGCCACCACCCAAAACCTTCTGCCCCGGACCCGGCGCATCGTATAAAACACAAGCCTGCCCCGGAGATACACCATATTCGCCTTCGGCAATGGAAACGATGATGTTGTGGTTAGCTTTCCGCACACTCGCCAACACAGGGGGGCGCGTGGAACGAATGCGGGCGTAAACTGTTTGTGGCAACTCGCTCAATGGCAAGGCACCTAACCAGTTCAAATCTTTCACAGCAATGTCAGTCTGCTTCAAAGCCTCACGCGGACCAACAATCACGCGCTTGTTCGCCGCTTCCAGTTTAATGACATAAAGCGGATCAGCATCGGCAATGCCCAAACCCCGGCGCTGGCCGATGGTGTAATGCACAATGCCTTCGTGCCTTCCGAGAATGCGGCCATCGAGATGCACAATCTCACCTGCATCCGCCGCGTCGGGGCGCAGTTTCAAAATCAAATCCGCATATTTGCCATCGGGCACAAAGCAAATGTCTTGGCTGTCAGGTTTGTCCGCCACCATGATTCCAAGTTCCGTGGCCAAGGCTCGGGTTTCAGGCTTGGTCAAGCGGCCCAAGGGAAAGCGCAGATAGTCCACCTGCTCTTGCGTTGTCGCGAACAGGAAATAGCTCTGGTCCCGCGCCATGTCAGTGGGGGTACGCAATTCGCGACCATGTTCGGTCAAAACCGAATCCACATAATGTCCGGTCACCAGCGCCGATGCCCCAAGTTCACGCGACCGCCACAGCAAATCTGCAAACTTCACGGTTTGATTGCAGCGCACACAGGGAATGGGCGTGGCACCTTGCAAATAGGTGTCCACAAAATCATCGATCACGGCTTCCTTGAAGCGCGATTCAAAATCCAACACATAATGAGGAATATCCAAAGCAGCCGAAACGCGGCGGGCATCATGAATGTCTTGGCCAGCACAGCACGCACCTTTGCGGCGGATTGCTTCCCCATGATCATAAAGCTGAAGCGTGATGCCAACGGTTTCATAACCAGCCAGTTTAATGAGTGCAGCAGCAACCGACGAGTCCACTCCACCGGACATTGCAACCACAACCCGGTGATCAGCCGGATTGCCGGGAAGCTGCATGGCCGCGTGAACGGTTTCCAGCATATGGTCGCTTAATTTCATCGCCTCTCCATGGGCCAAATTCAAATTCAATGCAATTCTGTTCCGAATTGGCGCAACCTTGAGCCGGAATTTGCAATTCATTCACAAACGCTTAGGTCAAAATTAAAGCCTGTGGCGTAGGGTACATGAAGTTGGGCAGTTAAGCACCAGTTGTGCGCCCAGAGTGTGTGTGTGAGTGAGTACAAGCGTATGAACGGAAACGGTCAATTGCGTCCCCGCGTGAATTATGTCATCGGCCCCGATGGGAGCCCGCTGACAATTGCGGATCTGCCACCGCCAGGCTCGCATCGTTGGGTCATCCGCCGCAAGGCAGAAGTGGTTGCAGCCGTGCGCGGGGGCCTCTTGAGCCTCGAAGAAGCCTGTGAACGCTATACGCTGACGACAGAAGAATACCTGTCTTGGCAGCGTTCGTTGGATAAGAATGGTTTGGCTGGTTTGCGCACAACGCGCATTCAGCAATATCGCCAGTAAGTTAAGTCGATTAGAGTTTCAAAAGGCCGCGCGGGGTAACCCGCTGCGGCCTTTTATTTTATCCAACTTAGGAAATAATACTTGACACCGCGCGGTGTTTAGTCCTATAAAGGGCATAATCCAGCAATCCCCCCACAATAGTTTTGAGCCCATCAGGAAAACGACGTGGAGTTTGTTTGGATTAACGGGAATCCCCCTATTCACCCAACAAAGCCATAATTTCCGCACCCAGTTGCATATCGGGCATGTGCCCAAATATTTGGCGACGGAGGTTGCCTTTCCGGTCGATGAGCAACATCGTTGGAGTTCCCTCCATGGCATAATTTTCCATGGTCGCGGGTACTGCTTTGTCTGGTGTTTGCGGTTGGTCGATTGCGACAGGAAATGTGATGCGGTTTTCGTGTAGGAAAGCTTTGAGCGATATGGGGCCCATGGCGTCATGATGTTCAAACACCGTGTGCAGGCCTAACACCGATATGTCAGAACCGTTGAATAACGCGTGGGCTTTTCGAAGTTGTGGAATGAGTTCAGACACACAACCGGGGCAAAGCATTTGAAACGCACCCGCCACAACCACGCGTCCACGCAAAGCGGCCAGCGTCAATGGACTTTCAAATTAAGCCACTGTTGCGTTTTCCATTCAGGCGCTGGCCGATTTACGTTTTGCATGTTGAGCTCGAATTAGGGTTTGGTAGGCGTGCCGGGCAAGCTCAAATCACCACTGGCAATATAAAAAACAATGGAGACACATAATAGAGGAGCATGCGCAGATTCATTGACTGGCAAGAACGGGGATTTTTCACTACAACGCATGTGTGTAACTTGCACATATTTTCTCACCAACGTTCAAAGTGATGCCGCCAATCCACACCATTGTGCCTTCATTGATGCACCGTTTGGGGCAGCCCAATTGCGACTAAACTGTGGTGATCATCAGTAGTGCAAAGCGCATTACGCTGCGATCTTTGGCGGCACTTTGTGTCTATTTGACATGATGAGCGGACAAGTCGGTCTCGCACTAGCCACGACACTTCTTTTTGCTATAACCCTCACCCATGACCCAACCCCAATCCAATCTCCACGACATTCAAATTGATCCGCGCAACCTCAACATCCTGATCTCGGTGAACGGCAAGCTTGTGCCCCGCGCTGAGGCCATGGTGTCAGTCTTCGACTCTGGCTTTATTTTGGGTGACGGTGTGTGGGAGGGTTTGCGGTTGGTGGATGGTGGTGTGCCGTTCCTGCGTGAACATATCGAACGGCTCTATGAAGGCGCTAAAGCCATTTTCATGGACATTGGCTTGACACCGGATGAATTGGTGACAGCGCTTGTTTGACTGTGTGGACGCCAACAAGATGAGTGATGGCGTGCATATTCGTTTGATGGTGACACGCGGCGTGAAAGCAACACCCTATCAAGACCCGCGGGTGACGATTGGAAAGCCCACCATCGTCATCATCCCTGAATTCAAAGAGCCGAACCCAAAGAAATTTGCGGAAGGGTTGACTCTTCACACGGTCAATGTGCGCCGTGGTGCACCGGATGTGCAGGACCAGAAACTCAATTCACACTCCAAGCTCAATTGCATTACAGCTTGTATTCAAGCCGCCAATGCGGGTGCAGATGAAGCTTTGATGTTGGATCCGCTGGGCTTTGTTGCCACGTGCAACTCCACGCATTTCTTTATTGTCAGGCGTGGCGAAGTGTGGACGTCGTCGGGTCAATACTGCATTCCCGGCATTACGCGTTCAGCCATTTTGCGCGTTGCGAATTCATTGGGATTGCCAACATTTGAAAAGCAATTTTCGCTCTATGATGTCTATGGGGCCGACGAAGCCTTTGTGACCGGAACATTCGCCGGATTAATCCCTGTACGGATGATTGATGGCAGGCCTGTGCGCCATCCCTTGTCATCTGAGGCATGGTCTGGTGCAGGCCCTGTTTCACGCCAATTGTCGGAAGGCTATAAGGCGTTGGCCAAGCAGAACGCGAGCCGCGCACTTTAATGCTATGGTCCTTCGTCGTTGCTTCGATTTTGATTGAACTCACACCTGGCCCCAACATGACCTGGCTTGCGGTATTAGGTGCGGCACGCGGGCGGGTTGTTGCTTTGGCGGCAGTCGCAGGAATTTGTTTGGGGCTTGCAATAGCGGGGATTGTGGCTGACATCGGACTGACGGCCGTTTTGACGCAATGGCCAGCGCTGTTTCAGGCCATGCGTTGGTTGGGCGCTCTCTATCTTTTCTATCTGGCTTGGGATGCGTGGCGTGATGCTGACAGTCTAGAAAATGCATTTGAAGGTGGGGCCGCACGCGCATTTCAGCAGGGCCTGATCAGCAACATTCTCAACCCTAAAGCCTATTTGTTTTATGCAGCGGTGCTTCCTCAATTTGTGTCGAGTGCAACACCAACTGTTACAGAAATCGCTTGGTTGACAGGGATTTATGTTGCGGTTGCGACAATCATTCACGCTATCATCGCCACACTTTCAGGCTCACTTTCGGAATTCTTGAAGTCATCACCCCATGCCGTCACCATTCGCAAAGTCTTGGCAGTGTTGATTGCGATTGCTGCAATCTGGTTTTTCTATTCAACAAAGGTAACGCAATGACAATTCTTGCAATGTGGTCTGGACCGCGCAACATTTCCACAGCCATGATGTATTCCTTCGCCAACCGCGCCGATTGCGAAGCGTGGGATGAACCTTTCTATGGGTTCTCGTTGCAACACAAAGGTAACGACCACCCCATGCGCGATGAGATTATTGCGTCAATGGAAACTGATTGGGACAAACTGGTGAAGAAATGCACCACGCCTTCACAAAGGCCCCTGCTCTATCAAAAGCACATGACCCACCACATGCTTGAAGGCTATGATCGTAAATTCATCCTTACACTGACGAATGCATTCCTCATTCGTGATCCAAGCCGCGTATTAGCCAGCTACACCCAAAAATGGGCCGATGTGGATTTGCACGCCATTGGAATTATTGAACAAGCCGAAATCTTCGATATGGTGGCGCAAAAGTTGGGGCATGCCCCACCCGTGGTGGACTCGGATGATATTTTGGCGAACCCCAACGCCGTTCTTGAAAAGCTTTGCGCCGCCTGTGGCATTGCGTTTGATGAAGCCATGTTGCGCTGGCCTAAAGGCCCAAAATCCTGTGACGGCGTGTGGGCGCCGCACTGGTACAACGCCGCTTGGGAATCGACGGGTTTTTCGGCACCACCCAAAAAACAGATTGATTTGCCGCCCGAATTGCAACGCATTGCTGAACAGGCCCAGCCTTACTATGATCGCTTGAAAGCCCATTCCATCCAAGCTTAGCCTCCGGAGAAACTGCCATGCTTTATCTCATCATCCTCGCCGCAATCGCTGCATTCCTGTTTTGGGTGTCACGCAAATCCAACCACTTCGAGCTGTCGCGCAGCATCGAAATCGCAGCGACTCCAGATGCTATTTTTCCGCATATCAATAACCTGAAAGCCATGAACCAGTGGAACCCGTGGGCCACCTACAATCCAAAAACAGTGATTGCTTATGAAGGCCCTGAAGAAGGACCAGGTGCAGTTTACACTTGGGCCGGCAGCAAAATGGGCGAAGGGCGTTTTAAGATTACCGAAAGCTCGTTGAAAACCATAAAGGCCGATCTCACCATGATTAAACCGATGAAGGCCGACAACAAGGTCACGTTTTCCATCGTGCCATCAGCAGGTCAAACGCAAGTAACATGGCACATGGAAGGCCAGAACTCATTCATGCACAAACTGATGCAAACAGTGATGAGCATGGACAAGATGGTGGGCGGTGAATTTGAACGCGGCCTCAACAATATGAAGCTGCTCATTGAGCAGAAAAAGCTGAACTGAATTCGCTGTGCGGCAAGCCACGGCCAGACGATGGTTTGTCTATGCTGTTTTGCTGACGTGGAGTGCAATTTGCATTTTACCGATCTTTTGGGTCGTGTTGGCGTCGCTGAAAAGTGAAGACGCAATTATCCACGGACCGAGATACCTGCCGTTCATCGACTTTGTGCCAAATTTAGATGCTTGGCGTTTCATTCTGTTTGATCGCGCCGAAAATCTTCGACGACCACTGCTCAATTCACTTTTTATATCAGCAATCGCCAGTGGCATCGTTATAATCACGGCGTGCATGATGATCTATGCCGCCACGCGTATTCCCAATCGCACAAGAATAAAGAACCTATGGCTGTTGTGGGCCACGCAAGCAACGCGCGTGCTGGCACCCGTCACGATTGTGATACCGCTTTATCAAATGGCTCAACTGGCACATCTACTGGACACCCAACTGATACTCATTCTGGTTTACAGCGCAGTCAATTTGCCAGTTGCCATTTGGTTATTGCTTCCTGTTTTTGGAAATCGGGCAACCGAACAAGAAGAGTCAGCAATGCTTGAAGGTTGCAGCCATGCCTATGTGTTGCGTCATATTTTGATGCCCATGGTTGTTGGAAATATCGCAAGCGTTGCTTTGATTGTCTTTACGTTGTGTTGGAATGAGTATTTGTTTGCGGCTTATTTGACGACCGATCATGCATCAACGCTAACACCTTGGATGGTGGGGCAATTGTCGATCAAGGAAGCGCAAGTCGGCAGCGAGGCCGAGGAATGGGCGCATCTTTCCGCCGCAACGGTTCTGATGGCCGCACCTTTGCTGCTGTTTACCAGCTTGGTGCATAAGGTGCTCGCGCGGAGAATTATTGCAAAATAGAAAAGGCCGGATCGCTCCGGCCTTTTGAATTCATCGTGCGATGGCTTGGCCAATCATGACGCCCGGGGGCGGCGCAAGCGGCACGGGCTTCAACGAGCCGCCCTCTTTTTCCACCAACATTTCAACTTTGCGCAGTTCGGATTCTTCATCACGTACGCGTTCCATCACATCTTCATGTTGGTCGCGCAATTCGCCAACCGACTTCAAAAGATTTTCCAAACGCACACGAGATGATTTCGCCGCCATGGAATAATTGACGTGCGCCGGATCAGAAATGCCGGTGCGCTGTTCTTCAAACTTGATGTGTTGCTCAAGGTCATCATGCTTGCGCATCAAATCCTGAATCATCATGTCAATGTCGGCGGCTTGACGTCGTACATCTTCTGTACGGAAACGGTGTAGCCTCAAAAGGCTGTCCCTAGAACGCATGTTAACCTCACTTTACTCAACTCACTCGTGCCTGCCCTCAAAATACAACCTTACATGAGTCTATCCACGATTCCGCGAATCAACTAGCAAGGCACCTAAGGGCGGCGCTCAGCGTTAATGATGAACGAACTCATTTAAGACGCGGTAAACTTGAGGCGACGCGCAGGAATTTAGGTGCGTTTGTGTTTTTTGCCATCAATGCAGTCTAGATTTAGTGCGTCTTGCCTCGTCAGGCTCAGCATGTAGTGAGTTGAAAGTTAAGAACTGCCGGAAATGACTTAGGTTTTGTTAACCTTTCTAAGTCTATCTTAAGGAATAGAGTTAATGTTTCGTGATGTTGCGCCATGTGGGCGAAGCGTTGCGATAAAATCAGAGCGCCGGATGCGACACCGGAGCTGACAACAAGGGGATTCGCATGCGGGTATTGCTGATCGAGGATGATACAGCCACAGCTCAATCAATCGAGCTGATGTTGAAGTCCGAAGGGTTCAACGTCTACACCACCGATCTGGGTGAAGAAGGTGTGGATCTGGGTAAGCTCTATGATTACGACATCATATTGCTCGATATCAATTTGCCAGACATGTCGGGCTATGAAGTGCTGAAAGCGCTTCGTGTGTCGAAAGTCGGCACGCCAATTTTGATCCTCTCCGGCCTTGCCGCGATTGAGGATAAGGTACGTGGCCTCGGCTTCGGCGCCGACGACTATATGACCAAGCCATTCCACAAGGATGAATTGGTCGCCCGCATCCACGCTGTGGTGCGCCGTTCCAAGGGCCACGCCCAATCGGTCATTCACACCGGCGAATTGCTGGTGAACCTCGATACCAAAACCGTTGAAGTGGGCGGCCAACGCGTTCACTTGACCGGCAAAGAATATCAAATGCTGGAGCTCTTGTCGCTCCGCAAGGGCACCACGCTCACCAAGGAAATGTTCCTCAACCACCTCTACGGCGGCATGGACGAACCCGAACTCAAAATCATCGACGTGTTTATTTGTAAGCTGCGCAAAAAGCTGGCCGCAGCCGCCCAAGGCAAAAACTTCATCGAAACCGTCTGGGGCCGTGGCTACGTTCTCCGCGACGGCGCACCCCCAATGGGTGGAGCCGAAGACTTCGACCTGGACATTCGCGAAAGCGCGTAAAGTTCAGTACACGGATGGAATTATAGAAGGCGCGCACCGAAAGGTGGGCGCCTTTTTTTGTTTAAGCAAATACGAAATCGTCAGCCAACAGCGCCGAGCTTTGAAGACCTGCAAACAGGATTTGATCCGTTCCGCCATTCAAACTGAGAACTGCACCATCAACAGTTTGCGACATCGAACTTTGCACATCCGCAAAGCTCGACACACCAAGACCTATAAGTTGAACGCGATCTGTGCGGCCTACGCCCGTCCAGAAGTCGGCAATCGTATCAACACCAAAGCCTGCATTGAACACAAACACATCGGCACCCGCTCCACCCGTCAATGTGTCACTGCCTTCATTTCCAACCAGATAGTCGTTGCCGCCCAAGCCGTTCAAGAGGTCATTGCCTAAACCGCCCGTGAGTCGATTGACATTTCCGTCGCCGATCAAAGTATCTGCAAAGTCGCTACCCGATAGATTTTCGATGCTGATAAAGCTGTCACCCTCCGCGTCTCCACTTGTTCCGAGATTTGCATTGAGACTAACGACGACACCGCTCTCCGCAGTTGAATAGTCAGCGGTATCAACACCATTGCCACCATCCAACACATCAGCATCCGCCCCGCCCAACAAACGGTCATTGCCATCACCACCCAACAGATGATCAGCGCCAGCAAAGCCCTGCAAGCGATTAACACCCACATCACCCGTCAATACATCATTGTGATACGACCCAGCCAAGTTTTCGATAGAGACAAATATATCACCTTCCGCGTCCCCTCCCTGACCATAACCGTCTGCGAGGTGGGCAGCTATACCAACTAACGAGGTGCGATAATCAGCGGTATCAATCCCAACCCCTCCGTCAACAATGTCGGCACCGTTACCGCCAACAATGCGATCTGCTCCATCGCCCCCAAATATTCTGTCGTTTCCGCCATTACCTCTAATCGTATCATCACCAGAGGCTCCTTGAATTATTTCTGCAATATCATTGCCGAACAAGGTGTCTGAATAAGTCGTTCCATCAATTGCGACGGTCAAATTTTCAGCTGTTAATCCGACCCATACATTTGTTGTGAAATGAGAAAACATTGCCATACGACCCTGTATTAATTCCGCATTTGACGTCAAACTGTATTGCCAAGATTGATCATAAAGCGCCTCATAAGCGCTATCAACAATCGGCGTGCCTGCCGGGTCAGGAATAACTTCAGATGGACCTATGTCGTCATTCAAAATTCTGTCAGTCACGACGGGACCGACGAGCCGAATTACATAGTCACCAAGCCTAAACCCACTGATTGATATCGTCAGCGGCCCTTCATTGTTGCCGCTATAGAGAAGAATTTCTAGTTGCCAGATACTTCAAAATGTTTGTAATTGATCCAACTACCTGCAACTGGACTGTAGGAATAGAACCGAAATTCCTCCTGCGATAAATCATCAAAATCGAGGTTAACATCAGGATACATTCCAGCGGTTCGGTTTCCCAAGCAAAGGTGTCCAATATGACAGAAAAAACACCGCCCAAAAGTGAAAATAGGGAACTTTGCCTTGATCAGATGCAAGACTGGAATCCAAAAAACTAGCGTGGATCAAAAGTCGATCATCTTTATCTCCGCCTTCAATGGTGATCTTGGCACCTTTCTCCGACGTCACGACGATGTAGTCACTCCCTGCACCACCAACTACTTCTTCGGTGACTTGGCACTTCCTTGTGGGTTATCCCCATCAATTCGCCCCGCCACCAAGATATCTGCACCCTGGCCACCAAACAAAGCATCCTTGCCATCACCGCCAATGAGCACATCAGCGCCATCACCGCCCAGCAAAAAATCATTCCCTGCGCCACCGATGATGTTGTCAACTTCAGTCGTGCCAAACACGAAGGCGATTTCACCCGTCATTTGGCCGACTTCATTCAATGGGTTGTTATCAGAAACAGAAAGATCAACCGAACCGCCGTCGGAAAACAAAGCAAAGTCCACACCATTCATCGCGTCCTTGGCGGCATCAGAAAGCACTTCGCTAAGTTCACTTTCCAGATTCATCGTGACAATGGTTTTGACTAAATACCAACTATCAGAAGCCGCACCCGTACCCAAAGCCAGAAACAATCCCGCATCGCCTAAGTGAAACGCGCCCTCGCGCTGATGACCGCTCGATGAATAGAAGACGTTGCTCTCGGCTTGCGCAGCCGCAAAATCAACGGCAATGCCAGCGAGGGGTGACAAAATATTTCGCATCAACAAGATAGCGAACAGTACCGTAAATTTCTGCATAGTGCAGAGTAGATTGAATTTTGCCATGAAGCATACTGTGCAATATCAACCGCATCATTAAACATCGACCACACAGCCGCATCGCCCTTCGGGCGTTCGCCTTCGTCAACAACTGAATAAGCAATGCCGTCTGCGCCATCTACCCAACGCTAAGAACCGCGCGACCAATCCTGCCAGCGACAGGGTTCCAACTCGGGTTAATGCCATAATGGAATTCAGAAAACATATTGACGACCAGCAGTGCTTGCGAATGCAGTTCAACTGCGCCAAGAGCCCAATCGACTGTTGTCGCCAACAATGTTGCTTCGCTTTGGAAGTTCAAAAACTGACCATCCATGCGGTAGCCGGAAATACCCGCCGTGTTAGGTGACCAAAGATCAAGGCCAGAATAAAAGGTAGCTTTAACATACTCATGATACGGCGACAGTGGGTCGGTTGCGTAGTCGTATACGTCTGCCAGCGCGTTTCTAAAAGCCATATTATCAAATATTACTGCTTCTCGACCGTAGAGGCCTGCAACAAATCCTGCGAGTCCACCGCCTAACGAATGTCCCGTGTATACAATAGTGCTGGGATTTACTCCAAGCAGTGATGCAACATCTTGAGCAAACAACACAGCTTGCTCTGCCTGACTAGTAGGTGCTCCAGCACCTCCCGGCCAGCCTGATAAAACGTCGACAAAACTATCGGTTCCGGTGTAGGAAATGACCACGCCTTGCGTGGTCGAAAAAGCATAGGCTGAAAAACCGCTACTTGTAGATTCTCGTTTTATGATTGTAGTGTCGGCTATGGACCACCCTTCAGCGTTATTGTCGTAAGCTGCCAAAGCCAACACTTCCATCTTCAGATCATAATACATTACATTCCCCCTTAAACTGTTCCCCACTCAACTAAGCAACTTGAAATTCTGACACCCGAACTACCAATTGAAATTTACAAACCTCTGTTGCCACTGCTTGGCCTGCGTGTTGAAATGTGGAACTAAAGACTGAATTTTTTCGTTTGCTTGTTCGGTTGTCTTTTCAACCGTGGCTTTGGTGAATTTGAATTCACCAACATCAATTGGGCTTGTCCCGTCAGGCTGAACAATGATCCATGATTCAGGTACGTTGATATCTCGAAACGAGACGATTGTAGGCAGGTTTTCCAATGGCAGATCATACTTTCGCCCTACTTCAACGGCTTCAAACTGATCCTGAAGTATTCTTTCGTTCCCAAAAATCCATTTCAAATCAAATGCACGCAAAGGAATACCATAGACATCTAAAGCTCCTCGATAAGGGTAGTAATTTCTATCGTTGGAACCAACTCGTCCCGACGAATCTGCAGAAAGCGTTACGAAAAGATTTTTTCCATTGCCCAGATCTATGTAGACGGCCTCCCCTACCATTGAAAGATTTGCGCTTTTGCCTCCACCCCAATCAGCATTATGTGAGTAATTTACTTGCATGATACTCGAGCCCGTCTTCAGCCCATCCGGCGTCATCACTTCGGCTGTGAGTTTGTAGCGGAAGGTGGCTGTCGGATAGTTAAATTGGATAAAGCCGTAGATCAGCGCCACAGGCAAAGCCATCCACCACACCAATCGCCGCACCCACTTGTTCTTCCAAAACTGATTCACATCACTCTCCTGCGTTAAACCTTAGATTGTTACCCCTCCCCAGTTGTCAAGCGAAGGTCTGTGGACAACATTATAGCAGGATTCGCATGCGGGTATTGCTGATCGAGGATGATACAGCCACAGCTCAATCAATCGAGCTGATGTTGAAGTCCGAAGGGTTCAACGTCTACACCACCGATCTGGGTGAAGAAGGTGTGGATCTGGGTAAGCTCTATGATTACGACATCATATTGCTCGATATCAATTTGCCAGACATGTCGGGCTATGAAGTGCTGAAAGCGCTTCGTGTGTCGAAAGTCGGCACGCCAATTTTGATCCTCTCCGGCCTTGCCGCGATTGAGGATAAGGTACGTGGCCTCGGCTTCGGCGCCGACGACTATATGACCAAGCCATTCCACAAGGATGAATTGGTCGCCCGCATCCACGCTGTGGTGCGCCGTTCCAAGGGCCACGCCCAATCGGTTATTCACACCGGCGAATTGCTGGTGAACCTTGATACCAAAACCGTCGAAGTGGGCGGCCAACGCGTACACTTGACCGGCAAAGAATATCAAATGCTGGAGCTGCTGTCGCTCCGCAAGGGCACCACGCTCACCAAGGAAATGTTCCTCAACCACCTCTACGGCGGCATGGACGAACCCGAACTCAAAATCATCGACGTGTTTATTTGTAAGCTGCGCAAAAAGCTGGCCGCAGCCGCCCAAGGCAAAAACTTCATCGAAACCGTCTGGGGCCGTGGCTACGTTCTCCGCGACGGCGCACCCCCAATGGGTGGAGCCGAAGACTTCGACCTGGACATTCGCGAAAGCGCGTAAAGTTCAGTACACGGATGGAATTATGAAGGCGCGCACCGAAGGGTGGGCGCCTTTACAATTTCAAGCGAACCCGCACCCTACTGAAATGAAAGCTGGTTCTGCAGTGTTCGATACTCACTGATCGGATAAATGATGTCTTCACTTGGTTTTGGCCGCCCGATCAATAAAGAATAGGCAGCAAACTGAGTAATACCTTCCAATCCCAACATCTCGCCAAGAATATCGTGATTGAGTGCGGCTGTTGGACATGCCGTTAGGCCTTTGTCAGCGCAATGTAGCATCATGTTTTGGCCGATGTGGCCTGCTTCAATCAGTACAGCTTTGTAGGCGTAATCATCGCTATACTTCCACGATGATCGTTCCAAATATGCAACAAGGAACACAATCGCAGACATGTTGTCCGCCCAGTCTTGCCCCTTGTGAACTTCACTTGGAAGAAGATTTGGTGCTTCTTTAATTTGTTCCAGAGAATTTTCGACCGCAGAATAGTGGTATATTCCCGGCTGCAATCCCTCGACAGAGCGCACCCATACGAATGCTTCATAGGGGTTCCGTGCACCGCCTGAGGGCGTCATTTTGAGGGGCAAAACCGCTGATTCCGTTTTCACAAATCCAACAATGCCAAGGCCAGCATAAAGTGCACCAGCCAACTCACTCATAGAAATCGGCTCTTTTTCAACTTCACGCCGTGAACGACGCTTACGCATTATGTCTGAAAGTGCAGACACATCACCAGAAACATAGGGCCATAAATCAATTGATTTTTCACCGTTTTGCTTGAACAGTTGAGGGCTGGGCTTAGACGTATTCTTCTGTTTCTGCGCAGCCGTCGACTCATCAAGAGACATGAAGTCGTAATTCAGTGTTGTGAAATGAAAAGCTGCCGTCGTGAGGCCAAGTTCCCAATGGGCGTTGTACTGCGCATCACGATTTGCGGAATCCGAACCTTCTGAAACCAACATACCCGTTGAAACCAGGGCTTCGATAGTATCTAAAATGTGCTCGCGAGGAATATGGGAGTGCGTCTCCACCAAATAGTCAACCGAAGTCCAGTTGGCAGCAATCGCAATCCAATAGAGATCATCCGGTGCGCATGCGACCGCTTCTTTCGTTAGATAGTTATAGACAGTGACTTCTTTGTCGCCAGGAAGTGCAACGATCGTTGAGGCAGTTTTTACACGGGCCATTGGCACCACCATTAAAAAGGGCCAGCGACAAGCGCTGGCCCAGAAAGTGATTAGATCTTATTGAGTAGCTTTCCCTGTGCTAATGATGCCTGCAATGCGCGCATCAATTTTGCGAATTGTGGCCAGTGGAGCAGACTTTACTTGTGTTTCAGTTTTCATTTTGACACCTCTTAAAGTTGCAGCTCATGATTTGAGCAACCTTAGTATGCATCGCCAATACGTGCGACGCTACACACTTTTGATTTAGTCGGATTGTAAAAAATTGGACTGCACCTTTTGCGCGAGCGCGAAGGCCTTCGCCAAGTAACCAATTTACAGCGAAGCAAACATTCTTTAGATCTGAGTATAAACAAAAAGGGGATATAAAATGCAATTAGAAAAACAAGTCACAATGTCGAATTTCGATACCTCGCTCAACGACAATACATTCAAACTTCTGCAAGATATTCACGACGGAAATGAAGCACGTGAAAAACTTCGTACCAGCACAATAAACTCAAACGCAGCAACGCTGTACCTGGCACGTGAGCTTAATTTTTTACAAGAAGTCGCTTCAGTTGTCTGATCGTGAAATGACTTCACAATTGCTCTATCAATTGCATATTGAACTTCTGAAAAAATCAATGGACGGCTCTCAAAAAAATACCAAATTCCGATGAACAATCTATTGTAAAAGATTGACCATAACATAAGCATCCGTAAGCAATTCTTTTTGATGAACAAGCCCAAGTGACTTAAGGACGTCACTTCATTTTCAATCTATGTGAAATTGGCATGAAGCAAAACTTTGCGGTTAAAGTTGCATTTCCTACACGCGTGACAGCCAGCCCTGTAAAATGTCCGTCTTTGGATCCCATATTTCGCTCAACTGACATGAAACTCATTTGGTTTGGAGAATACCGATTGATACCAATCAAATAGTATTCAAAAGAATTACTCAAAATAATCCCTTTGTGTCGCCCCTTAGCCATATGTGGGGCATTGTCTCTTCCAGATGGCAGTATCGTAATGCGCGTAAAACTATTGCAACCGCCAATCCGTTTTTTTGACTTGAATAAAAGAACGAACAACATTCCCGGGAACTGTGCCAGCAAAAAATAGCAATAGATAATTGCCCAATGGAATATTATCATGCAGTCAAATCTAATGTCCGATGACGCTCCACCAAAATCTTTGCCAACAGCTTTTCCAATGTTAACATTGAGGCATTGACTGCTTCTGACCATCTCATGCTGGACTAGTGCTCGGCGAACAATGTCTTTCTTGCACTTTCAATGTCGCACATAGCTTTCTCAAAACCACTGCGCTCGGCAATGATTTACCTGCAAGATATTTGCTAAATTGCTGACGGTTGATATCTGCCAATCGACAAACCACAGCTATCGATTCAAAGCGTGCGCATTCACGTCGCAAATTTTGCGAAAAAATATCTAGTTTGTTCATAGGTTGCCCAACCCCTAAGAAATCTCAATTGCCTCGAAAGACTTCCTTTGTGTGGATTTAGATCACATCAGTGACATGTCAAGTTACTAAACTCAATTCACCACCGTCCGACGCAAATGCAACTCAAACTGGAAACGCCGACACGCCCTTTGAATGCTCGCTGAAACTCAACTTGTTCATCAGTGGTGCAGCTGAACGTTGTGCGCAGTTGGGGCGTTCGCACAGGCGGCAATTGATGCCGATGGGGGTGCTGGCGCTGGCTTTCACATCAATGTCGCGGCCATAGACAAGGCGCGGGGCATATTTCAAAGCGCAGCCCAGGCTAATCACGAATTGCGCGCCACTGCTGTTCCAAGCTTGTAGAGTTGACGTAACGGTTCGGGAGATTGTGAGCCATTTGCTGCCATCCGGCATTTCAACGCTTTGCCGTTCGATGACGCCGGGGCGCTGGAAGGCGTGGTGGATGTTCCAGCGTGCGCAGGTGCCGCCCACACGCGAAAATGGGAATGCGCCAGAGGAAAAGCGTTTTGAGATATTCCCCGCCGCGTCCACCCGAACCATGAAGAAGGGGACAGACGATTTGCCGGGCCGCGACAATGTGGTGAGGCGGTGCGCCACTTGTTCAAAGCTGGCGGAGAAGCGGCCACAGAGCAGATCGATATCATAGCCCAAGCTTTCCGCTGCTTCCGCAAACGCTGTGTAGGGCATGACGATGGCGGCGGCGAAATAATTGGCGAAAGTAACGCGGGCTAGTTTTTCTTGATTAGAATCTTCCGGATTGAATTTTTCGCATACGAGTGAAATTTCATCTCGCGCTTCCAGATTGGCCAATAGCACAGCGGCCTGAAATACGCGGCCCGGACCATCTAAAGTCTCCGACAACATCAACTTGCGGCGATGCCTGTCATGGTGACGCAGCACGAATTGCATATCGGCATGGGGCACGATGACGGTTGCTATGCCGTGAGTTTTCTTGAGGCGCGTCACGATGGCCGCAAACAACATGCCATCACCCACATTCAAGTCTTCGCTGAGTTTTTCAGCCGCGCGATCCAAGCCATCGAAATAATTCGATGACGATTCCAGAAATTCGCGCATGCGCTCATAGGGGTCGTGGCGATTGCGGCTTTCAACACCGCGTTCGCTTTCCGACAGATTGACGATCGTGCCCGAATTCAATTCCCGCATGTCCGTATGGGCGCGGAACAAGCGCTTCACCGCATCAGCAATGCTGGGGGCGGATTCAGCCAGTGCCTTGATCTCGTTACGCCCGATCTGGTCTTGCTTGAACATGGGGTCGGCGAAGACTTCTTCGAGTTCCTGCAGGTTGCGGAGTTCATCGTCGCCGGCAAAAGTCTTGGGATCTGCACCATAGGCTTCGGACAACTTGATCAAAAGTTGGGCTGTGATGGGGCGTAGATTTCGTTCGATGAGGTTCAAATAGCTGGCGGAAATATCGAGGTCTTGCGCCATCGCCACCTGCGATACGCCAAGTTCATTGCGCAACTTGCGAAGCCTGGCCCCTGCCAGAATTTTACGGTGTCGATCCAGTGCCATAGCTCAACTTGTCATATGTTACAAAAATACTCAATTCAATTATTGTCAATTGTAAATTATTTACAAAATCGCCTCTTCTTGTGTTTGTCCGTCTTGTTGCGCTGCAAAATTCCGATCAGTCTCACCCCATCGCAACGCTTCATCAAAGGCTTTCCACAATGTCCAAGGCTCTCACATTCCAAGACCTGATCCCCGCAGCACCCCAAGGTCGGTTTGATGGTATCAATCGACCTTACACCCCCGCTGACGTCCAGAAGCTGCGGGGAACCCTCACAGTTCAACACACGCTCGCCGAACGCGGCGCCAACCGCCTGTGGGAGTCGCTGAAGACCGAACCCTTCATCAATGCGCTGGGTGCTGTCACGGGCAACCAAGCCATGCAAATGGTTCGCGCTGGGTTGAAAGCCATTTACCTCTCAGGCTGGCAAGTTGCCGCCGACGCGAACACGGCGGGTGCGATGTATCCTGACCAATCGCTCTACCCTGCCAATGCCGCACCTGAACTCTGCCGCCGCATCAACCGCACACTGCGTCGCGCCGACGAGATCGAAGCCGCAGAAGGTGAAGTATCGCGTGATTGGTATGCACCGATTGTAGCCGATGCTGAAGCAGGCTTCGGCGGCCCCTTGAACAGCTTTGAAATCATGAAGGCCTTTATTGAAGCTGGTGCTGCTGGCGTTCACTTTGAAGACCAATTGGCGTCAGAAAAGAAGTGCGGCCATTTGGGCGGAAAGGTTCTCATTCCAACCGCAGCCCATATCCGCAATCTTGTCGCGGCTCGTTTAGCTGCTGACGTGATGGGGGTTCCGACCCTGACCGTGGCACGCACCGATGCTGAATCAGCACAATTGCTGACATCAGACGTGGATGAGCGCGACGTGCCCTTCATCACCGGTGAACGCACGCCGGAAGGCTTCTTCCGCTTGAAGCCTGGCTCTGGTCTTGACCACTGCATTTCCCGTGGGCTTGCCTATGCCGACATTGCCGACTTGCTGTGGTGGGAAACGTCTCATCCGGATTTGGATGACGCGAAGAAATTCGCCGAAGCCGTGCACAAAAAGCACCCCGGCAAATTGCTGGCCTATAACTGCTCGCCATCGTTCAACTGGAAACAGAAATTGGACGATGCGACGATCAAGAAATTCCAGCGCGAGTTGGGAGCCATGGGCTACAAATTCCAGTTCGTAACATTGGCTGGCTTCCATTCCCTCAACATGTCGATGTTCGACTTGGCCGATGGCTATCGTGACCGCGGCATGGATGCCTACTCGGAACTGCAACAGCGCGAATTTGCCGCCGAGGCCCGTGGCTATACCGCCACCCGCCACCAGCGCGAAGTGGGAACGGGTTACTTCGATCAAGTGGCCATGACCATTAGTTCCGGCAAGTCGTCCACCACCGCTATGCATGAATCAACTGAAACCGCACAATTCACGCGCCAAGCCGCAGAATAAGGAGACATAAAAATGTCCAACGCATCGCTTTCTCAACACCAGGCCTCAACATTCCAAGCTTTGGCCCAACAAGCCGAAAACCTCAACATCGCCATGCGCGAAGCCGTTGAAGCAGGCTTGTCGATTGAACTGCAACGCCTATCGCGCCACCATCGCGACGGCGGCTTCTGGGGCGATATTTTGCAGCCCACCATCGTCAAGCAAGGCTAACCCGCAAATCCGCATGGCATAAAGTGTTGTAACAGGTCGGTTACGCCTGTTATCAGGGCTTCCATCACACGATGATGGGAGCCCAATTGTGCCAGCCAAACAAGACAAACGCCTGCGTGTTGGAGTTTTGGGCGCTGGCCAAATTGCGCAAGCCGCGCATTTTGAAAGCTGCACCAAGGCCGCCAACGCGGACCTCTACGCCATCTGTGATGTGGCCGATGATTTGCGCGAACGCATGGCCATTACCCATGGTGCGGAAAAGACGTTCAACGACTACGACAAGATGCTGGCCGACCCGGATGTGGACGCCGTCATCATCGCCACGTCGGATGCATTCCATGTGCCTGCATCTATTCGCGCCCTTGAAGCGGGCAAGCATGTGCTGTGCGAAAAGCCTTTGGGATTGACTGTTGAAGAGACGGAAAGCCTGCGCAGCGCCGTAAAACGCTCAGGTAAGATTTTACAAGTCGGCCACATGAAACGGTTTGATGCCGGCCTTCAAGCTGCGAAAAAATTCATCGACACTGAGATGGGCGACATCATTGCGATGAAAGCTTGGTATTGCGACAGCACCCACCGCTACCCCATGACCGACGCCGTGCAGCCACTTGTGGTGACCAGCAAAAACGCTCGCAAACCCTCTGAAAACCCTAAGGCCAATTTGCGCAAGTATTTCATGCTGGCCCACGGTTGCCATTTGATTGACACTGCGCGTTATTTTGCGGGCGACATTGTTTCAGTGCGGGCGCGGCTTTCGGAAACGAAAGGCATGTATTGCTGGTTTGTTGATGTGAATTTTGCCAACGGCACTCTTGGGCATTTGGACTTGACCATTGCTGTGCGCATGGACTGGCATGAAGGCTTTCAGATCTACGGCCAGAACGGTTCAATTATCGGCAAGACCTATAACCCGTGGTACTATAAATCCAGCGAGGTCGATATTTTCCGCGAGGCCGACGGCGCGTCTCACCGCGTGATTGGTGCTGACGGCCACTTCTATCGCCGCCAGCTGGAAGGTTTCGCCGACGTGATCTTGCATGGCGCTAAAATGACAGGTGCCGACATTGAAGACGGCATTGCCTCCGTTCGCGCCATGGTGGCCATTGCGCGCTCCGTTGAGAGCGGTAAGGAAGTGGCCCTCGCCGATGTTGAAGGCGGACTTTGATGCAGCTGGGCATTTTTGCCAAAACCTTTGACGGTAAATCGGCTGGCGTCGTGTTGCCACAAGTGAAGGCTGCGGGCTTTAGCGTGGCGCAGTATAATTTGGCATGTTCAGGTCTGGCTTCCATGCCGGATGAAGTGTCCGATGCCGTCGTTGCCGAAATTCGCGATGCCGTTGCAATTGTCGGGCGTCACGCTCAACGCTCTTTCCGCCACTTACAACATGGCGCATCCTGATAAGTGGGTTCGCGAACAAGGTCACAAGCGACTGGCTGTCGTTGCAAAAACTGCAAGCGACTTGGGCATTCCCCTCATCACGCTGTGCACGGGCTCACGCGATGCCGCAGACCAATGGCGTCACCACCCCGACAACGCCAGCAAAGATGCTTGGCGCGACATGATGGAATCGATGGCAGTCGCAATCGAAATCGCAGATCACTTCAATGTCGATCTTGGCATCGAACCTGAATTGGCCAATGTTGTGTCCAACGCCAAGCTGGCCAAGCGCCTCATCGACGAATGCAAAAGCCCGCGATTGAAAATTATTCTCGATGCGGCAAACTTGTTTGAAGTGGCAAGTCTTGCAGAGCAACGCAACACAGTTTCAGAAGCCATCGAATTGCTGGCACCGCGCATTGCCATGGCCCATGCCAAGGATCGAGCACCCGACGGTGCATTCGTTGCCGCAGGAAAAGGCGTGCTCGACTATCCGCATTTTCTGAAGCGCATTGAAAAGTGTTGGCTACAACGGCCCGCTTGTGACCCATGGATTAAGCGCAACAGAAGCGCCAGCGGTTGCTCGTTTTTTAAGAAAAAATCTTTCCCCTCCCTCGAGGGAGGGGCAAGGGGTGGGTGTCAGCCAAACATGACTCCTTCTCATCAAGCCCACACCCGCCCCCGACCCCGCCCTCAAGGGCGGGGAGAAGAACGTCGATGTCCATGAAACCGCACCTCAATCTCGTCAAAGGTTTGGGGAGTGGAACGCCTGTTGTTTTTCAACATGGCCTGTGCGGCAATGCAGGACAGACGAGTGAAGCTTTTCCAATTGATCCACGCTTTCGGATGCACACACTGGAGTGTCGCGGCCACGGTGCGTCTGAAGCTGGTTCCTTAAACGCCTTTTCAATCAAGGCCTTCGCCGATGATGTTGCAGACATGGTTGAAGCGGAAAATATCGCATCTTGTATTGTTGGCGGCATTTCAATGGGAGCTGCAATTTCATTGCATCTTGCTGTGCATCGCCCTGAACTGGTGAAGGCGCTCGTGCTGGCCCGCCCTGCTTGGGTCATTCAAAATGCACCCGTTAACATGCAACCCAACCAAGACATTGGGACATTGCTTGCACAACTTCCGCCGCAAATCGCAAAAGAAAAATTTCTGGCCAGCGACATGGCAAAGCGCTTGGCAAAAGAGGCACCTGACAATCTCGCGTCACTCATAACATTCTTTTCACGCGAGCCAATTGATGTCACGGCAGCACTTCTCACCAGCATTGCAAATGATGGGCCGGGCGTGACCGAGCAACAGGTTCGCGCTCTAAAAATTCCAACGCTCATCATTGCGACGGCACAAGATTATGTCCATCCGCTTTCCCACGCCGACTCTTTGCACAAAATGATTTCCCATTCGCGCCTTGTTGAACTCACGCCCAAGGGCGTTGACAAGGCGCACTATGTCAAAGAATTTCAAACCGCACTCTTAAATTTTTTCGAGGAACACGCCTGATGTCGAATGTTGTTGATGCCCTGCCCCGCAACGAATTGATTGCAGAATTTTCCATGTGGTCGGCGAACCTCATTCGCCTCTACGACGATCTTGAACGCATTAAGGGCCATGCTGATGTGTTGCACATCGATGTGGCAGATGGGCACTTTGCTCCTGCCCTCCTGTTCTTCCCCGACCAAGTTGCCGCCATGCGCAAAGCATCAAACATTCCCATTCATGTCCACCTCATGGTCGCAGACGCGGTGCTACTTTCACAAATCGACCAATTCGCCGAAGCAGGCTGTGACATTATCAGTGTACACGCCGAGAATGCCAATGCTGCCGAAGCCATCGACCGCATCAAGAGCCATGGCATTGCGGCTGGCATGGTGTTGAAAGTGTCCACACCCGTGGCGCAAGCCAAACCATTTTTGAAAGACTTGAGCTTCCTCACCTTGTTGGGCACGGCAATCGGCGTGAAAGGCCAAGGCTTGGACGCTACGGCGTGTGATCGACTGCGCGAAGCCAAAGCCATGATCGCGGCAGCCAAACTTCCACAACGCATTATTCTCGCTGCCGATGGCGGCATTCGTGAACACACGGTACCGGAATTGCGCAAAGCGACCGCCGAAACGGTTGTGTTGGGTTCCCTCGCTTTTGGTGCGCCTGATCTTGGTCAACGTATTGCTTGGTTGAAGGCACTCTGAATGGTTCTCGCCATTGCGCTTGATATGGGTGGAACGCAAATCCGCGCGGCACTGGTGGACTCGACAGGAACAATCGTCAATCGCTCGGCCACAGCAACGCAAGCCACAGCCGGCCCAAAAGTTGTGATTCAACAATTGGTCGACGCCGCACGCGACATCAGCCACGGCGTTGATGCCACTTCCATTGTTGGTGTGGGTGTCAGTTCGCCAGGTCCGCTCGACACCGAGCAAGGCATTGCCATTGGCCTGCCCACAATCAAGGACTTCGACAATGTTCCCTTGAGGGCTATGTTGCAGGCGCAATTGCCACACAAAGTGCACCTTGAAAACGATGGCATTGCAGCGGCCATTGGCGAATGGAAATTCGGCGCAGGTCAAGGCCTCAAGTCATTGGTTTATATTACTGTCTCAACCGGCATTGGCGGCGGCGTGATTATCGATGGCCATGTGATGCGTGGACGCAAAGGTATGGCCGGGCATATTGGCCACATGGCCATTATGCCAAATGGCTTGCGCTGCAACTGCGGAAGTCTTGGTTGTTGGGAGGCCTATGCGGCAGGTCCGGCTTTCACGGCCCGCGCCAATGCCAAATCCGCCGCTGATGTGTTTGCCGCTGCGAAGCTTGGTGACCTTGAAGCGCAAAAACAAGTTGATGTTGAAGTTGGCTATCTCAGCCTTGGCATCACCAGTTTGCTGCATCTTTATAGTCCCCAAGCCATCATTATGGGAGGCGGACTTTCCAATGCGTTTGATCAGCTTCACCCCGGAATTGCTGACTACATCGGCAAAAATGCCATGCCAGCCTTCCGAGATGTACCTGTCGTCAAAGCCGGATTGGGTGGCAATTCAGGGCTAATTGGCGCAGCTGCAATGGTATTTCAAAACCAATAAGGCGCCACACTTTCATGTGACGCCCCACCAGTGCAGGGATTAAAATTTATGAGAAGATGAAGTCGTCGGCATGCAGCTGAGCAACGCTTACACCAGCAAGTGTAATTGAACCTTGGCCAACAATGCTGATGACTGCACCAGCGGCAGTATCCAAAGCACTCCATTCGGGCGCGGTTTGACCTGCCACACCAGCAGCTTGCAACCAAAGACGATCGGTTCGGCCAACACCAGCAGCAAAGTCAGTAATTGTGTCATTGCCAAAACCTGCGTTGAACACAAACACGTCAGCACCTGTGCCGCCTGTCATGGTGTCATTGCCAGCGCTGCCGAACAGGTAGTCAATGCCAGCCATACCGTTCAAAATGTCATTGCCTTCACCACCTGTGAGGCGGTTGTCGTTCGCGTCACCGGTCAATCGATCATCATAACGAGATCCAACGATACGTTCGACATTCACAAGCACGTCACGCGCGGCTTCCGAATATTGGTTGATGCCCGTGGTCAAGTTGACAACGACACGGCCCCAGGAGTCTTCGTATGTGACAGTATCCAAACCGGCACCACCATCGACGAAGTCATAACCGCCGCCTGTGAGGATATAATCATCGCCACCGAGACCGAAAATTTGGTCAGCACCGCTGAGACCCGCAATGCGATTTATTCCGTTATCGCCAGTCAACACGTCATTCAACGCTGAGCCAGAAAGGTTTTCGATGAATTGCAACGTGTCGCCTTCTGCGTCACCTAAAAGACCTGTTCCGCGCAACAAGCTGACATCAACACCAATTGTGGAATTCCGATAATAAGCGGTATCGTCGCCTATGCCACCGTTCAAAACGTCAGCACCTGCTCCACCCGTAATGCTATCGTTACCCGAGCCCGCAATGATGTTGTCATTTCCAGCATCGCCGTAGATCGTGTCTTTGTCGTTGCCGCCATCGATCACGTCATCGCCATCGCCGCCACGCAGCGTATCAGCACCTGCACCGCCACTCAAATTGTCGACGCCAGCGCCACCCACCAAAATGTCGAGGCCGTTGCCACCAATCAAAGTGTCATCGCCGTCGCCGCCTGATAAGATATCGTTACCATCACGGCCATCGAGCAAATCATTGCCTGTTTCACCGGAGAGATTGTTATCGCCAACCGTACCCCAGAACTTGTCATTGCCCGTGCCACCGATGATATTTTCAATCGAGGTGAATGTGTCGCCCCAATTGTTGGTGCCCGTTACCAGATCAATTTCTTGCGCATAGCCTTGCACTTCTGTGCCGATAATTTTGAAGGTGTCGATGCCTTCTCCGCCATGATAGCTATCACGCGTCGTTGCCCATTCGGCGAGGAATATATCGTCGCCAGCGTCACCATACATGGTATCGTCGCCACGACCGCCTGTGATAATGTCGTTGCCGTTTCCACCACGAATGGTGTCATTGCCGCCACCGCCATCAATGGTGTCATTGCCTTCGCCGCCATCAATGGTGTCATTGCCATCAACAATACCGGTCACTTGGGCATTCGCATTGAATACCGAAGAACTCGCAGCTTTTACGTCAATTTGGCGACCATTCACCACAAGGCGATGCGTTCCAAGCGAACTGCTCAGAATAATGATTTCAGAATTTGGAGGAAGTATGAGTTGTTGGGTAAAACCGCCGCCACTGCCTTGCGAGGTAGATTGCAACACAGACACAACTTCAGCCGTGTCAGAAGCATTGCGAATACGCCATACGCTTTGGCCACTGTATGTGCCCATGGCAGTGAGTTGCAGACCGTTGGATGTGCCCGTTGTACCCATGAATGAGGAGAGTGCATAACCAAGTGTTGCAAATGCTTGGGCATAACTGACCGAACCATCGCCATAGATGATGTCGTCACCACCATTGCCAGTAATAATATCGTTCGCACCCGAACCCGTTAGGGTATCCGCATTTGCGCTACCAATTATCGTATCAGCAAAGCCTGTCCCGAAAATTGAACCGCCTGCTGTAGGTGCCGTAAAAATTGCCATGTTGAACCCTGTTAATATTTCAGGTCAACCTAGCTGTCCTTGCTTTCACAAAGTCCTAGTGAATTCGATAAAATTTTTGGCACCGTCGTACACCCACAACCGTGGTTAACAGCCAGTAATACAATTCATTCACTTTTTGGCACAGCGAGAACGGCCACAACATCTTCACCTTCCAGGGAAATGCCAATCGACAGGTTCGCAGATTCCGCCAGAAGTTTTGCATAGTAAGGCTGCACCATACGGGCATCCAGCGTTTCAGCGGCAACGGCACCTGTCAACACATCAGCCATCGCTTGCGGAACTTTGGCGCGCTCACCTTGGGCCTTCACTGCAAAGTTTCGTCCATCAACCGTCACCGTGACTACACCACCGCGTGGAATGCCAGCCATGGCTAACATCATCATGTTCAAGATCAACTTCACTTCGGCCTTCGGGCGGTTTTCCCGTGGCGCTTGCCAATCCAATTTAATCTTTTCTTCGCCAACGAAAGCTTTGGCCATCTCGCCCGCTTCACCCATATCAATTTGAGCACCTGCTGAACCCGAGGCACCGAATGCTATGCGGCAGAATTTTAATTTCGCTGTCGCCGTTTTGGCAGAGTTGCGCACCATATCGAGTGCCGTTGCTTTCATATCCGCGTCCACATCCGGATCGTCCATCAATTCCAGACCATTGGCGATGGCGCCCACTGGCGAAATAATGTCATGGCACACGCGCGAACACAGCAATGCCGCAAGATCAAGATCAGACAGTTTGTGTTCCATATTGAAATATTCCCCCTGCGCAGGACAAAACAGTGATTCGTTATTGAGCTATATCAAATCTAGCCAATAATTTCCGCATTGACGGATAAAGTATCACTCAGCCATAGACTGCACCATGATCACCCCTTCACCCGAACTCTTCAAACTGTTGCGCCTTGCCCAATTGGCGGCCCGTGAAATCATGGCTGTTTATGCCTCTGACTTTGCAGTTGCGACCAAAGCCGACCTTTCGCCAGTGACCGAAGCTGATGCCCTAGCCGAAAAAGTCATTCTGAAAGGCCTCAAAGAATTTTGGCCAGACATTCCAGTTCTTGCCGAAGAGGCGGTTGCAGCAGGCCATGTTCCCGAAATTGGAACGCGCTTCTTTTTGGTGGACCCACTTGATGGAACCAAGGAGTTTTTATCCCGCAATGGCGAATTCACGGTCAACATCGCGCTCATCGAAAATGGACGCAGTATTTTGGGCGTTGTTTATGCACCAGCGACAGAACACATGTTTTGGGGCGAAAGTGGCAAAGGTGCCGGATTTGCAACATTGAGAGCGACGGACAATCTTTCAACAATCAAATGGAAGTCCATAAAGGTGCGCAAACCATCAGAAGATGGTCTCACCGTCGTCGCCAGCCGCAGCCATATGGATGAAGAGACCAAAGCCTATCTAGCAAAATTAAATGTGAAGTCTCTGACCTCAGCCGGTTCGTCCTTAAAGTTCTGCCTCATCGCAAAAGCAGAAGCCGACCTCTACCCCCGCTTTGGCCGCACCATGGAATGGGACACAGCAGCAGGCCAAGCGGTGCTGGAAGCAGCAGGCGGCAAGGTCTGCAATGTTGACGGCACGCCGTTGATTTATGGGAAGGCAAATCGCGGTTTTGACAATCCGGCGTTTATTGCCAGCGTTTGATCAATTTCCATTCTGTTAACCATGCAGAAAGCTGTGCCGGATAAAACCCGAAAAGGACGGATTCCTGCCCCGTGATTGCCGCAAGTCTAGCGCAATTTCAGGGACATTCATTTTCGACGAGGTTGCCACATGTTCCGCAAAGCTCTTTTCGCCACTGCGATATTCACCGCAATTTCAGTTATTGCAGCGCCAAGTTTCGCCCAGCAAACGGGAAGCATTTCCAAAAAGCAGCGCACGCAGGCTGAGACCTATTCGACCGAGGAAATTATGACTAAAGGTCATGAGGCCTTTGGTAAAGCCAGTCGTGGGCTCGGCCAAGCCGTAGAATACGTGTTCCAGTCACAAGGCGAGCCAACGGCATATATTGTAGGCGAAGAAGGTTCGGGCGCATTTGTTGGCGGTTTGCGCTATGGTGAAGGCACCATCTATTACAAAAATGGGACAGAACAAAAAATCTACTGGCAAGGCCCGTCGGTCGGTTGGGACTTTGGTGGCAACGGTTCGCGCACGATGGTTTTGGTGTATGGTTCCGACCAGCCCGAAGATTTATATGAGCGCTTTGGTGGTGTTGAAGGTACAGCCTACCTCATCGGCGGTGTTGGCGTAAACTTCCAACGCAAGGATAACATCACGCTTGCCCCCATCCGCACAGGCCTTGGCGCACGCCTAGGGGCCAATGTGGGCTACTTGAAGTATTCCGAAAAGCCAACTTGGAATCCCTTTTAAAAATTTTACGCGTTAACTATAACTCCCACTGGCAGGCCCATTAACTTTGCGTTAAGCCTGTCTGGTCTGCCCCTTGCAGTTGTCATTTTGAACAATGCTTGAAGGGGCGCAGTAGGTGGTGTGATGTCTCAAACTGAGACTTTGTTATTATTCGTTTTGGGCTTTTGTGCAGCCCTGTTCGTGGTGCTGTTGTTTGGTCGCGGCGTTTGGGCCCTGTTTGGTTCATGGTCCGGCTGGCGTGAACTCCGTCGCGAACCCGCTGCAATTCTTGAGCTGCAAGCGGAACGCGATAGCCTCAAGGCTGAAAAAGCCATGATGGCGCAAAAACTTGAAGCGTCAATCAGCGACATGAAAATGCGCATGGCCGAGCAAATGGCCGAGGTGTCCCGCAATCGCAATCGCTTGCTTGATCTCGGTCAAACCTTGAAAGAGCGCGAAGCAACGATTTCTCACCTCACCTCGCAGCTCGATGACAGATCAGCCTCTGTGTTGTCACTGAATACGCAAATTGAGGAAAACGTAAAAGCCATCAACCTCGCCTATGCTAAAATGGCACAACGCGAAGAAGAGCACAGCAAAATGCAAGTTGTGCTGAAAGAAGCGCAATCCACCCTGCTCATGCGCGATGAAAAAATTCGCAACCTGATGGATGAAGCCAAGGCGTTACGTGATTTGGCGACGAACGTCTCCCCATCAACAGCAGAAACAGGATTAATCGCAAAAGGCAAAGGCCCAATTCCTTTTCAAGCAGCGCCTGTCATCGCTGCTCCACTCCGCAATCAAGTTTTTGAGTCTTTTCCGGCCAACGCAAATTCCGGCAATCCATTGTTGCCTGTCGAACAATTGATGCAGGCCAACGGTGAGACGCTTCGATTTGAAAATACTTCAAATAGCTTTGAAGAGTTGGAACAAGTAGAAACGCTTGATCGCAGCGTTTCGAATGTATTGTCGCTTGCCGAACGTGTCCGCAGCCTTCAATCGGGTATGAAAAAAGTTTAGTTGGTTTTGAAGCTGCGCAGCGTAATTTTACGCTGCCGAACGTCGATCACCATCAATTCCTTATCCGTCGCAATTGCCAGATTGCCGCCTTCCAACGCCATATGGCGAATGCTGGCCGGATCAATACCCAAATCCATTACCACATCGGCTACGGGGGGTGGTGGTGCTTTGTGTGTGGCCTTCCAGATAATGCCGCCGATAAGAGCCACAAACAGCAACAGCATGACCACACCCAAGGTTTTTACTAGCCGCAGCAAACCTTTTGGCGCTTCGGGGTGGATTGGGGCCTCGCCTGTGCTATCGCTCGCCATATGAATGAACCTTCCCAATTGTCAGCCACGGCTGATCAGTCTGAACGCCTTGACCGTTTCCTCGCACGCAGCTTCACAGAAATCAGCCGTGCCCGTTTCCAGCGGCTTATTGCCGAGGGGCAAGTGAAAGTCGAGGGGGCAATGGTGGATGACTCCGGCCACAAGCTTAAACCCAACCAAACCGTCGAAATCACCCTGCCCCCAGCCAAGCCCGCCGAGCCACAAGCCGAAAATATTGAATTGGATGTGGTTTTTGAGGACAAGCACTTGATTGTCATCAACAAGCCTGTTGGCCTTGTGGTCCACCCCGCTGCGGGCCATGACAGTGGCACACTCGTAAATGCCCTCCTCGCCCATTGCGGCGATAGTCTTTCCGGCATTGGCGGCGTGAAGCGCCCTGGTATTGTCCATCGACTCGACAAAGATACGTCGGGTTTGTTGGTCATTGCCAAAAACGATGCTGCCCACCAAAGCCTGTCCGAACAATTCCAAGCCCACGGTCGAGATGGTCGTCTACAACGGGAATATCTCGCTTTTGTGTGGGGCGTGCCACAACGACCAGCAGGGATGATAACCACGGGTATTGCGCGTTCCACCCATAACCGCCAGAAAATGGCAGTCAGCCAAAGTGCCATGGCAAAAGAAGCCATCACCCACTATGTGACAGTTGAAAGCTTTGGTGGAATAGCAAGTTTGGTGCGCTGCAACCTTGAAACGGGCCGCACCCACCAAATCCGTGTGCATATGGCGCATATCGGCCATCCACTATTGGGGGATTTGGTCTATGGCGGCGGCTTTAAGTCAGCATCTGCCAAATTGTCAGAAGCCGCACGGGAAACTGTTAAGTTCTTGAAAGGGCAAGCCCTTCACGCCACCATTCTGGGCTTTGAACACCCAAAAACCGGCAAACCCCTGCATTTCGAGGCGCCGTTGCCGCCCGCGTTGTCACAACTTCACCATGAATTAAAGCTGCAATCTGCACTGCACAAATAGGCGTAGCAGAAAAACACTAATCTGTTACTTTATTTGTATCTTTAAATTCCAGATCGGCACCCTATATCAGTCCGATAGGGAACCCCCTGGAAAGGGCGGGAAAGGAAAATTATGGCTAGATCAGTTTCGTTACCAGCAATCGCATCCGGTGAAGGCAGCCTCAACCGCTACCTTCAAGAAATTCGCAAGTTCCCAATGCTTGCACCGGAAGAAGAATATATGCTCGGCAAACGTTGGAAAGAGCATGGCGATACCGCTGCTGCTCACAAGTTGATTACAAGTCACCTCCGCCTCGTGGCCAAAATCTCCATGGGCTACCGCGGCTATGGCTTGCCGGTGGGCGACGTTATTTCCGAAGGCAACATTGGCCTGATGCAGGCCGTGAAGAAGTTTGAACCGGACAAAGGCTTCAAACTCGCCACCTATGCCATGTGGTGGATCAAAGCCTCCATTCAAGAATTTGTATTGCGTTCATGGTCGCTCGTGAAAATGGGCACGACCGCGAATCAGAAGAAGCTGTTCTTCAACCTCCGCAAGGTGAAGGGCCAAATTCAGGCGTTAGAAGAAGGCGACTTGAAGCCAGAACATGTGAAGATGATCGCCACCAAATTGGGCGTACATGAAGAAGAAGTGATCTCCATGAATCGTCGCTTGGGCGGCGACACATCACTGAATGCAACCCTGCGTGCCGATGGTGATGGCGACGGCGAATGGCAGGATTGGTTGGTCGATGATTCCGACAGCCAAGAAACGGTATTGGTGCAGAATGAAGAAACAGAACAGCGCAACAGTTTCCTCAAGGAAGCCCTGACCAAACTGACGGACCGTGAACGCCGCGTGATTGAAGCCCGCAAACTTCAAGACGACCCGGCAACACTTGACGACTTGTCAAAGGAATTTGACGTATCGCGTGAGCGCATTCGCCAAATTGAGGTGCGGGCTTTTGAAAAGCTGCAAAAGGCCGTTAAAAATGCGGCCCAACGCGCTCTACCAGCGGCAAGGCCAGCACTCACAAACGCAATGGCCTAATATAATTCAGCCCCGGCCCAACCGCCGGGGCTTTTTAATTGATATTCCCGCCCATCAAATTGGTTTTCACCTTTGGGCCAGAAAAGATTTGCACGGCATAAACATCGTTGCCCCGCGTAACCACGCCAATGGCCACACTTGTGTAGGTGCGGTTGATCATATTTTTTCGATGACCGGATGATTTAATCCATTGCTGGACCAAGGCTTGGGCTTTTTCGGCATCGGACAATTTGCTATTGCGCAGCCGCGCCGCATTTTCAGCCATGGGTGCCAAAATCATTTGCCCGTCGTGGAAGGCGCGGATGCGGGATTCAAAACCGTGCCCCGTGCTGGAAGTGTGCCCCATGGCGGCTTGGGCCAAAAGATCCATGGCATGAGCCCGAGCGGCTTTTTGCAAAATCTTGTCGGCTGGTTGGAGTGCGCTGTATTTTTTCGATGCGCGATAACTATTCGTTGCCCGCAGCACTGCGGCCTCCAAGTCTTCCCGAATCTCAGCACCTCCTGGTGGTTCGGCCAGAATGCGGGTCGCGTAGGCTACATACGTTTCGCGAGCTTCGACATTCGGCGCACCGACGAGCAGCAACAGCGCCAAACACAACCCAATGCTATTTCTGCGACTGGACTTAAGTATTGCATTCAATTCCACGCGTGTGCCTTCCACATTTAAGAAGTTTTCATGATCGCAAAGCTAAGGTCATTTGTTGTTTAGACTCAGGCTTCCCATTTATGCACCCTATCCAAGAATCCGAACTCGACCAATTGCGTCGCCAAAAGGCGCGGCTGGAGGAGGACGTGGTGCGCTTGGTCATGATCGACCAATTGACGGGCCTTCTCAATCGCGCCGCCTTTATGAGCCGGGTTGATGCCCATTTTAAGGCGGTTGGCACTGATGCGCCACTTGCTGCCATCATCGAATTCGGCCTGACGGGTCTGCCGCGACTGACCGGTGCTTTGGGCCGTCACGTCGGTGATTATTTGGTGTCGGCACTTTCTGCACGCCTCCACGCTTTCGCAGATTCCAGCACCCTGTGCTGCCGCCTCGATTACCGCAGCTTTGCCATTTTCATACCCAATATTGCAGACCCACTCGCGGCCATGACGCAGGCCAAGGCCTTCCTCAACAAACTGTGCGAACCCGTTGATTGGGTTGACCGAAAACTGACAGTTGAAATTGGTGCGGGCGTCGCATTGTCGAGCGCTGGCGAAAATGATGCGACTGCTTTGCTGCACAATGCGGGCCTTGCCTATAAATCCGCGACCGATCGTGGCGGCCCCGGCTATGCGTTCTTCAACCCAGCCTTGTCGCAGGCCGCCAAGCGCAAAACCGATGTGTTGACGGCTATTCATGACGCGCTGGCCCACAATTATTTGAGCCTCAACTATCAACCCTTCTTCAACAGCTTAACCGGCGAGCTTTCGGGCTTTGAAGCTTTGGTGCGCCTAAAGCATCCAACGTTCGGGTTCATATCCCCCGGCGAGTTTATTCCCGTGGCGGAAGAAGCAGGCTTGATCAGCAAAATTGGTGGCTGGTGTCTGGCCGAAGCCTGCCGCACCGCCGTGCATTGGCCGCAACATTTGACTGTTGCAGTGAACGTATCGCCCGAACAATTTCTCGATGGCACCTTGATGACCGACATTCACAACGCCCTCGAACTTTCAAGTTTCCCCGCCTACCGCCTTGAAATTGAAATCACCGAAAGCACCATGATGGGCGATGCCGATGTGGTGTTGTCGCAATTGGAAGCCTTGCGCGAAATGGGTTGCCCGATTGTGCTGGATGATTTCGGCACGGGCTATTCCAGCTTGAGTTATTTGATGAAATTCCCATTCTCAAAATTGAAAATTGATCGCAGTTTTGTGCAAGCCCTTGAGCATAAGCCGCGCGTGAAAGGTGTGCTCTCTGCCATCATGAGTTTGAGCCGCAATCTCGGCCTCAAAGTCACCGCCGAAGGCATTGAAACCGACATTCAAGCCAACATGATTCAAGACATGCAATGCGATTATATCCAAGGCTATCTGACGGGCCGACCAGCGCCGGCAGAAGACCTCGCGGCTTTCATCATGGCGCGCTTTGCCAAAGAAATTAAAGCAAGAATCCAACCCCAAGCCGCCCCACAAGCACCCAGCATGAAACTGGGTGTTGGGTTTGGGTGAACGATAAAGTGAATTCTGGACGCAATCCCCCTCTCCGTCTTACGCTCCGCGCAATCCACCTCTCCCGCAAGCGGGCGAGGAGATGTGATTGTGCTTTCCTCTCCCGCTTGCGGGAGAGGTGGCATCACGTCAGTGATGACGGAGAGGGAGTTCAAGGCGGCCCAGTCCTTCGAGGCATCGCAAGTGCGATGGCACCTCAAATGTTAGGATGAGGATAAAACGGAGGGAATGTTTCTCTTCCGGCTTCAAGCCCGTTCGAACGATTGTGTTGTGTGGTTGTGTTTGCGCGTTGGCCTAAAGCCCTATGCAGAAACGCAGCGATTTGTGCCGAAATTTGTGGGAAATCCATAGTTCCGTATCTTTTCAATACGGCAATCACCCAGGGTTCGCTCTTGCAGAGGCGCATGCTTTCGCAGCGCGGGTTGCTCGGCCTCAAGTGCGCTGGAGTCGTTATTGCTCCAGGGTCTTGCCCTCGGCTCCCGGGAACACTCGCTACTTCAACGAACATCCGCAGGCGCTGCACATGGTTCTGGCAGATTTGATAAGTTAGCAACTCCGATCCCTCCTTCCAAAACCATCGCAAGCACAGATGGAACATATCAGGAACGTTGTCAAGGGGGGTAGGAAATTATTTTTAGTTTATATCATTCCCAGCCCTAGCAGGGCGGGGTGGATCGCGAAGCGAGACGGGGCGGGTGGAAGCAACATTTGCATATTTTATCTATTTTATCCATTATTGCCAATTCATGGAGTTTTGAAATGGAAAACACCCGCGTCTCTGCAAGCGAATTTCAGCAAGCCTTTGGCGCCTTGAGCGACAAGGCCCGTTCTGAGCCTGTTGTCATCACCAAGCACGGGCGGGACTCGCTCGTTGTCATGTCAGCCGATGAGTGGAACGCCTAAAGCGGCGAGACAGACGCGTAGGCCAAACCCAAGACCTCAGTGAGGAATATCTTGACGCCATTGCCAACAGCAAAATGGACAGCCGCCACGACCATCTTAATGCGTTGCTTGATGGAAAATAAATTCTGAATGGCATTGTCGTCGTCCACTTTGCCACATTGCCACCAGCGTTAGCACTCCATTAACCAGTTCGGCAGGATACCGACTTCATGAACACCGTCTACACCATTGGCTACGAAGGCACAGACATTGAGCGTTTTGTTCAAACGCTGTGTGGCTGTGGGCGTTGAGGTTTTGGCCGATGTGAGAGCAGTGGCTTTGTCCCGCAAAAAGGGCTTTTCAAAAACGGCGCTCCGAACCAAACTGGCCGAAGCCGGAATTGAATATATTCATTACAATGCTCTCGGAGACCCAAAGCCAGGGCGCGAAGCGGCCCGCGCCGGAAAGTATGACGAGTTCCGCAAAATCTACGGCAAACACCTCGCGACAGCTGAAGCTCAACTCGCGCTGAAAGAATTAGAGATTGCAGTGGAAAGCAAAGCCACCTGCTTGCTTTGTTTCGAACGCGACCCTAACGTGTGTCATCGTTCGATTGTGACTCAAACGTTACGGGCGAATGGCAACGAAATTTTTGATCTCTACGGCGATAGTCCAGCACGCTATGTCAATTTCTCCGCTCAGCTCGCGCGTTATCATTCTCGTGAAGGCGCTGCGCAGCCTAGCAAGCAATATGGCGAAACTGTTTGCTGCGCTGGCATCACAGCGGTGGAGATTGGAAGCGCCTCTACCCTGTGCGGTTTCGGCACCTCCAAGGTGAACAGAGCTTCTCCCGTTGGGACTGGGTAGACTTTCAATACCGCAAACCAACCCGCGATTCCCGCCACGAAAGCTGCCACGTCCATGAGGAGTCCATAAAAGTTGGCAAACCTCTGCCTGATAAAGAACGCGCGAACTTACTCAATCGGATTATTGTTGGCTCAGCAGAGCAAGCCACCGCAGATGGTCAATCACTTGCATTGATTAGACCGCGCAACACGCGCTTTATCATCAAAGAGAAAAGCAAAACAGACTTGGACGAAGAGCGTGAGAGCTATAGAATTGCTGCAAGCCAAGAGGATTTCTTCGACCAGAAACTTGCTGACCTTGAACCTTCGCCTTACGAATTCCGCTTTTCGTTTGAAGATGACAGCGGCAAACACAACTATCAAAACGGCGATTGGGAAGCTCACGCCATGTTCTTCCGTGAACGCCATCGCACCAGTGAGAAACAAGCACTGGAATGGATGAAGTCAGTTTTCAACGAGGACTATCCAAAACGCGGCATGGCCTTTCCGATTGGCAACATGGCGAGAAGGCCACAGACTTGGCAGTTGTTGGGTGTGATCAGGTTGGATACAAATCTCCAGTCTGAGTTACAAATATGATGCAACATCACCTGCTTACATATTCTGGCTTGCACATCACTAAGTCTCTAAGAGATTTCGATATAGCTGTCCCGGACCAACACAATATAGATTTTGGGTTTTAGAAACATGGCTTACCCGATCGAAGAAAAGCTGGTTGTGGCAGTGTCAACAACTGCGCTTTTCGACTTAGCAAAAGAATCAGAGATTTTTGATCATCAAGGAGTTGATGCTTTCCGTACTTATCAATTAGAAAATCGGAATGTATTGCCCAAACCCGGATCAGCCTTTCCATTCATCAAAAGATTTCTGAATATCAACAAATTGAACCCGCAACAAAAACCTGTCGAAGTAGTGTTGCTTTCACGCAATCATCCTGACGCGGGCTTAAGAATTATGGACGCCATTAAAGCTTATGGCTTAGATATTAGCCGGGCAAACTTCATGGCAGGTGGTTCTCCGTACCCTTATATGGCAGCATTCGGAGCAGTATTATTCTTAAGTACTGATAAGTCAGAAGTTGCAAACGCGATAATAGATGGTTACCCGGCTGGATATGTTTTGCCATGTCAGTCGAATATGAACGATGAAGACCCTCAACTTCGAATTGCTTTCGTCTTCGACGGCATTTTAGCTGATGATGAGTCTGAAAACGTTCATTCTGCTGGAGGCTTGCCGCTTTTCCATCAATACGCGCAGCTCAACAAAGATAGGCCATTAAATGCTGGTCCATTAATGCCACTACTACAAGGACTATCCAAACTTCAAAAAATACAGCGCGCCGGGTCAAATAGTGGCGAAAGTGCTATTAAAGTTGCAATTATCACCGCGAGAAATGCACCTGCTCACGAAAGGCTAATTACCACACTGAAAAGCTTTGATATTGAAACTGACAATCTGTTCCTTACTGGTGGCGTGGAAAAAAAGCGTTATCTTGATGTTTTGAAACCGCACATCTTCTTCGATGATCAAATCGGCCACTTGAATCCAGCTGCAGAACAAACTCCCTGTGTCCACATCCCGTTTGGAGTTTTAAATCGAGTTGCTGAAATACCAATGGCCGAAACTATAGAAAATTCCGGTTCTGAACCTGCCAAGCCAAAACCACGACCAAAAAAACGTCCTCGCCGCGCTAAGAAGCAAGAGAAACTCTTTTAGCGGTCCATTCCCCTCAATCCTGAAACGGGTCCCGCATCAATATCGTATCATCCCGTTCTGGTGATGTGCTGAGCAGCGCCACTGGTCGCGCATCAGAATTGTGTCATCGCGTTCAGGTGACGTGCTCAGCAATGCCACCGGGCATTCAATCAGCTCTTCCAAAAACCGCACATATTTCACCGCCTGCCCCGGCAAATCATTCCAGCTCCGCGCGCCCGCTGTTGTGCCCTTCCAGCCCTCGAAACTTTCGTAGATCGGCACAACGCGGCGTTGGGCGTCTTCGGCGGCGGGGTAGCGTTCGATGCGTTTGCCGTCGAGTTCATAGCCCACGCCGACCTTGATTTCTTCGAGGCCGTCGAGCACGTCCAACTTCGTGAGCGCGATACCTTGAATGCCGCTCGTCTTAATCGCTTGGCGCACGAGGATGGCGTCGAACCAGCCGCAGCGGCGCTTGCGCCCTGTGACGGTGCCGAATTCGCGGCCGCGTTGGCCGATCCATTCGCCCACGTCATTGGCTTGCTCGGTGGGGAATGGCCCCTCGCCCACGCGCGTGGTGTAGGCTTTGCAAATGCCGAGCACGTAACTCACAGCCGATGGCCCCATGCCGGTGCCCGCAGCGGCCTGTCCGGCCACGGTGTTGGATGAGGTCACGTAAGGATAGGTGCCGTGGTCAATGTCCAGCAGAATGCCTTGGGCACCTTCAAACAAAATGCGGTTGCCCTTCTTGCGGTGCTCGTCCAGCAAATCCCAAACGGCATCGGCATAGGGCAGAATTTTTGGCGCAACTTCGGCCAAGTCTTTCAGCACTGATGCGGCGGAGATTTCAGCCACACCCATGCCACGACGCAGCGCGTTGTGATGCGTCAACATGCGGTCCACTTTTGGCCCGATGGTTGAAAGATCAACCAAGTCATTCACACGAATGGCGCGGCGGCCCACCTTGTCTTCGTAAGCCGGGCCAATGCCACGGCCCGTGGTGCCAATTTTGCCAGCCCCTGCAGCGGCTTCGCGCAATTGATCAAGCTCGCGGTGCAGCGGCAAAATCAAAGTGGCATTGCCAGCAAGGCGCAAATTTTCGCGTGAAATGGAAACGCCTTGTGCGCGCAGTTTTTCAATTTCGGAATCCAGTGCCCACGGGTCCACCACCACGCCATTGCCGATGACTGACATTTTGCCGGGGCGGAGAATTCCGGATGGCAGCAGCGAGAGTTTGTAAGTTGTGCCGTTGATGACCAGTGTGTGGCCGGCATTATGTCCGCCTTGAAAGCGCGCCACCACATCGGCGCGTTCTGACAGCCAGTCCACAATCTTGCCTTTGCCCTCGTCGCCCCATTGTGCGCCGACCACTGCTACGTTTGCCATCAGACATGCTCTCCAAAACGAAAAAACGACCCTGACGAGTTTGGGACTCGGAAGGGCCGTTGACCGTCCTTACAGGAATTTCAGCAAGGGGCAATAGCGCAAATCGAAGGGCTGTTCATACGGGTTTTAAGCCCAATTTAACCCCCGCTGGAACAAAGTGGATACTTCTGATGACAGCTTGAGGATTCCCGATGCACAGCACCACATTAAATGCCCCTGCGCAGGGTTTGTCCGCAAGCAACGCCAAGGTTTTGGTGGGAGTTTATGTGGCGACCACGGTGTTGAGTGCGTTTTTACTGTTCCTCATCCAACCCATCATGGCGCGATTGACGCTGCCGTTGTTGGGGGGCTCACCGTCTGTTTGGGCTTTGACCATGTCGTTTTTCCAAATCGCTCTGCTGGTGGGCTATGGCTATGCCCACGTCGTCAACAAAATGCTCAGCCCGAAAATGGGCATCATCACCCACGCCGGGTTGTTGGCGCTGGTGTTTTTGCTGTTGAATTTTGATGTGAAATCGGCGGCAGCTGCGGCTCCTACTTTCGGTGGTGAGAATTTGAAATTGTTGCTCATCCTCGCCACCACCATCGGCCTGCCCTTCGCCGTCATGTCCGCCAATGCGCCGATGCTGCAAAACTGGTTCAGTCGCTCGGGCCATAAGGACGCGAGCGAACCCTACTTCCTCTACGCCGCCAGCAATTTTGGGTCGATCACGTCACTGCTGCTGTACCCCACTGTGGTTGAACCGCTCGTCGGCATTAAAAGCCAAACGGCGGGTTGGTCAGCGGGTTACGGGTTGTTGGCTGTGGGAATTATGCTCTGCGGCTTGTTATTGGCGCGCTTTGGTTTGCAAGCCCAATCCCAGACGTCATCATTAAGCAAAGCGCCGACAGCACGATCAACGAAACTCCTATGGCTCATTTTTGCATTTCTGCCATCAGGTCTGCTCTCGGCGTGGACCAATCACATTACCACAGACATCGCAGCTGCACCCTTCCTGTGGTTGCCGCCGCTGATTTTATATCTGGTGTCATTCATCGTCGCCTTTCGGCAAAAAATGCCAATCTCCGAAAAGTGGATGGTCGCCGCGTTTCTCTTTTCTTTGGTATTTGCCTATGCGGGAAGCACAGACCTAGGGCAGTTGTTTGTTCGCGTTTCAACGATCGGTGGCATTGTTAGTTTCTTCTTCGCAGCCTGCCTTTGTCACCGCCGTATGTATGAGTTGCGCCCAGACAGCAGTAATTTGACTGAGTTCTATTTCATCATGTCACTAGGCGGCGTTTTGGGTGGGGCTTTTGTTTCGTTGCTTGCACCAAACTTGTTTGACAGCATGTTGGAGTATCCGACCTTGCTCGTCGTGGCACTCGTAATTGTTGGTCGACGCTATACGACCGATGATTTGGTAAAACTGAAGGCTTTGCTGCCAACTCTGGTGCTTGTTGCAATCGTTGGATATTTGTTCCGCAGCATAGTGGGCTTTGCTTTCTTCAACAATTACACAGTTTGGCAAAGCAGCTTTATTTTTGCAGGTCTATGCGCAATCGTTTGGTACAACGCAAAATACGATAAGAAGATCACAACATTACTTGTTGTAATTTTAATGTCGTTTGAACTTTTGGCCATGAGGCAAACCTTGTTGGAGCGCGAACGGAATTTCTTCGGCGTGCTGAGTATTTTTGACCGTGGTGAACACATTTTCATGCGTCATGGCACCACAACCCATGGTGCAATTTCCAAACAAGACATTGCAAGTGTCGAAGGTCAAAAACCAAAACCCTTGACCTATTATGCTCCTGAAGGGGCCATGGCACTTTCGATCACGACCCGCCAAGCGGATTTACAAACTCAAGGTAAAGTCGGCACCTTTGGCATTGTCGGTTTGGGTGCGGGTTCATTGGCTTGCTATAGCCAGCCAGGAGAAACTTGGCGATATTTTGAAATCGATCAAGCTGTCGTGGATGCTGCTCGGAATTCCAAATACTTCAACTTCATGCAACGTTGCGCCGACAAAGCACCGGTCATTCTGGGTGATGCTCGGATAACCTTGCGTCAAGAAGCCAAAGAAAGCTATGACGTATTGATCATCGACGCCTTTTCGTCTGACTCAATTCCGGTTCATCTCATCACGACCGAAGCCATTGGCGAATATTTGTCGCTATTGAAGCCCGATGGAATCTTGGCATTCCATATCAGCAACCGCCATTTGGATTTGTCACCGATCCTTGCAGCGAATCTGACGCTTTTGCGCAAAGCGCATCCAAGTTTGGAAGCCGTGGACTACATTAATCTTGTGCCTAAAAATACAGACTTTGTGGAATCGTCTGAAGTGGTTCTTATGTCGATGAACGAGTCTTCTATTCGCACAATAAAGCAATTGCCCAGTGCCAAAGTTTTGTTGGATACTGGAAAAGCCACGGCATGGACCGATGACTTTTCCAACATTCTTGCAGCCATCATTCTCAACTTCAAACGATTCATGTGAGGTCGAAAACTAATCCACGACACTCACCTGCATGCCCTCGGGCCATGAAATCTTATAGCCCGTTTTGAGGCTGTTCTCGGCTTGAGACTCGAGTGAGAAATCCCACGCCATAACACCGCGCTGCTTTTCAAGATCACGCACCGTCGGCGCTGTCATACCTGCGATTTCGTCAATCTCGATGTCTTTCGAGGCGGTGAAGGGCACACGATCAACCACGCGCACGGGCATGGAGAATCCGTGCAAATTCTTGACTGTAATATCCCACGCCCGTTCATCGACGTTGGACGAGGTGAGCAATCCTTCTTCACCCGTCACACGCTTTACTTCATTGCGCGTGACCTTGATCAAATCATCCGCCCCAAAACCAAGCTTGGCTTCTTCGGTTGGATTCAAAAGCGGCAAGTGCCCCTGCCCCACATAAACACCATCGCGGAACAGATTAACGAGGCCCGGCAATTGCGGCCCGGTGCCTGCAACTTTGAACGTGGCTGTCAGGAATGCCGTTGTATCAACACGCGGCACGGTGATGGCTGAAAGTTCAGCTGGCATTTGGCCCGACGTTATCCGCACTTTTTTGCTTTGCCCGGCATTGTCAACGCTCACACGACCCTGAATGCCATAGGTCGCTTGAAAGCCTGCAACTTCGACAACAGCTTGAGTTTGCATGATGGCTTTGGGTTTTGCCAATTCCAATTTGCGTGACTTAGCAGCACCGCCCACGGCACCGTCATCCAGTTTCATCTCGCCCTCTGCCAAGGGTGCGGGCGCGGCGGCTGCATCATACTCCGCATTCGCCCTTGCCTGTTCAAGGCGGCTGATTTCCCACGGTGATAGTTCAGGCGCTGCTGTGCTTCCGGATGGTCGCGCGGTTGAAAGTGTGAGCGCGACATTGTCCCAACGTTCGCCTGTGGCTTGCGACACATCGGCCCGTTGCACCAAATCCACCAGCGGCTTGTCGCTGCCTTTTCCAATGGTCAATCGCGCATCGTAAAACGGCACCCATGACGCCTCTTGCACGCGATAGGAAATGCGCAAAGCGCCCTTTGCGGCGTTGGTAGCTTCAACATTCACCACAACTTCCGTACGGTTTTCCCCAACTGGTGCGAGTTCATTCATCCTGTTTGAAAGTTCGTTGATCTTCTCATCGATGTCGCGTTGGCGGCTTTGTGCTGTCATCACATCTTTTGAAAGTGCCGCCAGCCGATTTCCCACAACATCCAAAAGTCCGGTGAGTTGTGTCGCATCAATGCCGCGCACGGTTTCAGTGGTTGATTGCGGCACCAACTGCTTGTCGGCCAATGACAACAGAATGGCGCGCTGTTGATTTAAATCTGAAACAGTTTGGTCGAGGCCTTGCCGCTCGACTTGCAAAATCATGATGTCTTTTTCCAAAGCCCTGCGTCGCTCATCAACGGGGTCAGCGCCCACAAAGCGATTGCGCGTATCAACAGAACTGACGAGCAAATCACCATCGCCCGCACCTTCAACGCGGATGGATTGGGCGTCGATGTTTTGTGGTAAATCCGTGAGGATGAGACTGTGACTGCCCGTTGGCACATCGTAGTTCACTTCACGCACCACATCGGCCCCTGCGGGAAAACCGTGACCGCATCAATGCGAGACGCTGGCGAAAATTCGGCCGCATAAGCCGACGTGCAACACGTCGTTGCCAACAAAATCGCAATATAAAACTTGTTCATTGAAATACTCCTGTCATTCGCAGAGCATCGGACGGTCAATTGACCGTCCAAAAGATGCTCTGACCTTATGAATTTGGAGCAACTTACGCTTCGCAAATGTTTCCATTTGCTCGCACGTTGCTCTAGTCCCGAAGTGCTGGTTGAAGACGGCAACAACGGCAAATCTGTGGTGGCGCAATGTCAGGAACGTGAAACCATATAAAATCTAGAGGATTGACGGCACAAGCAAACAAGGCCAAATCACCCTTCGGGGCGAACACAAACGGTAGGTCAAAAATGAAAACACAAAAGCTCGGTTCTGCACTTTTTCTCGTCCTGATTTCTTCCACATCAAGCTTTGCTGCCGCTACGGCAGAAGAAGCCCAACGCATTCAGGGCGTGTTCCAAACTTATATTGGCGCAGAGCCTGGCGTATTAACCGTTGCCCCCGCAGGCGATGCCTATGACATCATCATCGACATTTCTCCCTACCTCAAAAAAATCACGCTGCCGGGTTTCACCTCCAAAGTCGATGCCATTAAAATTCAAGCTACGCCCAATGGCGATGGTACTTGGGCTGTCACTTCAAACTCTCCCATGACCGCCACGGCAGACGCACCAGATTTGTTTAACTTCAGCATGGGTGCCAAAAGCTTCACCTGGAGCGGCACCTATAGCGAAGCGCTCTATTCATTCAGTGACTCAAAATATGACATGACGGGTTTCACGATGAGTCAGCGCACCATCGACCCGACAACCAAGATGATTTCCAATACAGCCACAGCCGTTGAGTCCATGTCGGGCGTCAGCACCGCCACTGATGCTGGAAATGGTTTGGCAAACAGTGACGCATCAATTTCATTCAGCGGTGTGGTGTCCTCAACGACCATTGATATGCCAGCTGAAGCGGCACAAGGCGGCATGCCTGATTTGAACTACGTCGCAAACGTGCCCAAGGGCACCTATTCTTCCAACGCAAAAGGCCTGTCTGCCAAGCCTGTTCTGGATTTAATGGCGTTTTTTGTGGCGCATCCGTCCAAAGAATTGCTGGTGAAAGACCAAGCCATTCTCAAAGAGAAATTGTTGGCAGCTTTGCCTTTCTTTGCCTCGCTTGAAGGCAACAGCAACTTTGAAGGCATGACCGTTGAAACGTCGGTGGGTAAATTTGCGCTGTCAAGTTTCGGCACGTCAATCGGCATGAACGGCGCTGTGAAAGACGGTCGTTTTGCTGAAGGTATTTCGCTAACAGGCCTCACGTTGCCCGAAGGCTTGCCATTGCCGCCGTGGAGCAAGGGTCTGATCCCCACCAGCGTAAACATTGGCTTTGATCTCAGCGATTTTGACCTTGAAGCCCCCACCCGCAAATTCATCACGGAAATGGACATCAGCAAGGACGAGCCTGTGCCAGCAGGTTCCGAAATGGCTTACCTCGCAGCTGTGGCTCCAAAGAACAGCTTGAAGCTGACAATTCCGCCCGGTGAAATTGCCGCTGACCTTTACAGCTTCAAATATGAAGCCGTGTCCAACATCAGTTTTGCAGGCCTTCCTGCAGTGACAGCTAAATTCACCATGAAGGGTATGGATGCTATCGTTGCGCAATTGCAACAGGCCGCAACGGACCCAACCGCCCAACAGGCCATGGCTGGACTTTTCGCGGTGAAGGGCTTGGGCAAGGCCGATGGCGATTCACTGGTGTGGGATGTGACCATGGGTGCTGATGGCAAGTTGATGGTCAACGGCACCGACGTATCCGCCATGCTGGGCATGGCCCCGCCGCCAGCGCAGTGAGCAATGGACCGATTCATAACACCTGGGTTTGTCAACTAAATGCAGAAAATCGTCATTCCCGCGAACGCGGGAAACCAGACTTTCAAATGGCTCACATGCTGAAAGTCTGGATCCCCACTTTCGTGGGGATGACGAAATATTGTGGTATTTAGCAGTTTGACAACTTCGCCTTCTTGCTCAAAGCAAATCCATCTGACCCCCGTCCTTTTTGGCCGGGGGTTTTTCTTTGGGTTTTGGCGGTGGTGCGTTGCGTTCAATCACGGTTGGTTCCATTTCAAAGAAATCGGCTTTCTGCCGCTGCATCAACGGTACGATGTCACGCGTATCATCGTCCTTGGTGCTCAACCAGGTTTCAAAGTCCTGAGGGTGAATGATGAGCGGGCTGCGCGGATGAATGGTTTCGACCAATTCATTCGCCGCCGTGGTGATGATCGCGGCGGTTTCCAGTTCCGATCCATCGGGCCCCATCCAATGTTCCCAAATGCCGCCAAAGCCCATCAAGCCATGGTCGGGTCGATGGATGTAATAGGGCTTTTTCTTGCCGGGAATGTCACCCTCCCATTCATAAAAACCATTGGCCGGAATGAGGCAACGCCGCCGCCGAATGGCATTGCGGAAGCTGGGTTTTTCCAAAATCGTTTCAGAACGCGCATTGATCAAAGGCTTTCCGGGAAGCACCTCCTTGGCCCAAGACGGCACGAAACCCCAGCGCACCAAGGCAAAGTGCCGCTTACCATCACCACCTTCGCGAATGATCGCCATGGGGCTTCCCGGCGTTACATATTGGCGCGGCGGAAAATCAGGGTTTTCGATATAATTAAAAAATGACCGCGCCTCTTCACGCGCACTTTTGAAGCTGTACAATCCACACATGACCATGGACCATAGCAAGCAAAAGCCAATCATCAAAGCCGCCTCGGCTTGTGTGTGGCGAGGTAAAGAAGTGCTGTTAATCAAGCGCGGCAACGCATTAGGCAAGGGGTTCTGGAGCTTGCCGGGTGGAAAAACCGAAAACGGTGAATCGGCCAATGCTGCTGCCATGCGAGAGTTGCACGAAGAGACGGGGTTGGAAGCAGAACTGAATACCCATGTGGGTGACTTCGCAGTTGATACGAATGAAGCAACCTATTTGATTTCCTGTTTTACGGGAAACTACGCAGGCGGAAATGTCGTTGCAGGCACAGACGCCGATGACGTGGCTTGGGTGAACCTCGATAACCTCACACACTATCGATTAACGCCGCAGGTGCTGGAGGCCATGGCACTTGCATTCAAATTGATAAACCTTTGATGAAAATCCACTTATCTGCGTTAACCTTCCTTTAAGGTCTGACTCGCGTGGCGTGTGCCGTCTGCTAAGTTAACTCTTACAGCAGCACCAATCGAACTACCGGAACACCATGTACAACCAAGATCTCAAAGCGCACACACCCCTGCCGACGCAGGAAGAAAAACAAGTGGCGCTCCGCTACATTCTTGAAGCATGGGAAGAAGCCATCTACGATGGCCTCGATCCGGATTGCATTGCAACGGCAGCCATTTTCGCGGCCTTGTCAGACATGATCGCCACCTACGGCGAAGAACCTGTCGCCGTGATGTGTGAACGCCTGCCCGAGCGCATTCGTTCGGGTGAATTCACCGTGATGAAGACGAAGCAGTAAGGTCAGTATTTGTAACGCATCCTTCGAGGCCGCTAACGCGGCACCTCAGGATGAGGGACACAAAACCACCTCACCCTGAGGTGCCCGCAAGGCGGGCCTCGAAGGGTGCGCCACAAATTTGAATCTAATCTGGCAACTTGTCTTTCAAGCGCAGTAGGGCAATCCGCTCCACTTGCTTGCATGCCGTAATAAACTCAACTGCCCTGTCATTGTTGATACGGCTTTCAAACGCATTCAGAATATCCGCCTTCGAAAGCCCCCTAACGGCGATGATGAAAGGGAAGCCAAACTTTGCCACATAGGCGCCGTTGAGTTCCGTGAACCGTGTGCGCTCAGCATCAGTCAAAGCATCCAACCCAGCAGAGGCCTGCTCTGCGGTTGATTCGGCTGTCAGCCTTTTTGCCGCTGCAAGTTTGCCCGCAAGGTCCGGATGGGCCTTCAGAACTTGCAAGCGCTCCGACTCGCTCGCGGAACGGAACATCCGCGCGAGGGCGCTGTGCACACCAACGGCTGTATCATGGGCGGGGCCAAGTTCCAGTTCAAATGCCCGCTCCGCAATCCATGGCGAATGTTCAAACACCCCACCAAAATTTTCAACGAATGAGTTTTTATCCATCATCGATGGTGATCGTTTATCAGTATACGGATGATATTTCGTCCAATGCTCCGCAATCTCAATACGGCGCGCAATCCAAACCTTGTCGTGGGATTTCACATAGTCGATAAAACGTTGCAACGACGCCGCCCGCCCCGGCCTTCCCACCAGCCTGCAATGCAAACCAATGTTCAACATTTTGGGAGAACCGGCTTTGCCCTCGGCATAAAGTACGTCAAACGCGTCTTTAAGATAGGTGTAAAACTGGTCGCCCGAATTGAACCCCTGCACCGCCGCAAAGCGCATGTCATTGGTATCAAGTGTATAGGGAATGACAAGTTGCGGCTTACTGTTCCGTCTTTATCCAATAGGGTAAATCATCCGCATAACTATCTGAAATATAATCAAATCCACCTTCATTTGCAGCGAGTGGAACAGTGTTCAAAGAAGCGCGGCCCAAATAAAACCCGCGTGGCCGTTCACCCACCACTTCCGTGTGCAAGCGTATGGCTTCCAACATATGGGCGCGTTCATCGGCTACCGAATAATCCTTATACTCAATCCACTTTAATCCATGGGATGCAATTTCCCAGTTGGCGTCTTTCATCGCCTGCACCTGCTCAGGCGAACGCGCCAAGGCGGTGGCCACACCATAAACAGTTGCTGGAATGTGCGATTGCGTGAACATACGGTGCAGCCGCCAGAAGCCCGCGCGGGCACCATATTCATAAATCGATTCCATATTCCAATGGCGTTGGTTCGGCCAATTTTGTGCACCGACAATCTCAGACAGAAACGCTTCCGATTGTTTGTCACCATGCAACAAACAGTTCTCGCCCCCCTCCTCGTAGTTGATGACAAACTGCACCGCCACATGCGCCCCACCTGGCCAAGTCACTTTTGCAGGTTGCGCACCTGCCCCCTGTAAATCGCGTTGATAACGTGTCGGTGTCTGCATGATTTTCCTCGAAGTTATGTCTATCATAACCGCCAAAGCAGTTTTGCCAAGTTTATCGAAAGGCCTCTTCATGTCTGAATTGATTATCCTGTGGGATTGGCTTTCGTTGGCCCTGCGCTGGCTGCACGTGGTCACCGCCATCGCTTGGATCGGTTCATCGTTCTATTTTGTGGCACTCGATTTGGGCCTTCGCAAAACGCCAAACTTGCCCGCAGGTGCCCATGGCGAGGAATGGCAAGTTCACGGCGGCGGTTTTTATCACATCCAAAAATACCTTGTGGCCCCTGCCGCCCTGCCCGAACATTTGACCTGGTTCAAATGGGAATCCTACGCCACTTGGCTGTCGGGCTTCGCTCTTCTCTGCGTCATGTATTACGGCGGCGCCCATATCTATTTGATCGACACCCATGTGTTGGATATTTCGGTGCCGGGAGCCGTGTTGCTATCATTGGGCTCCATTGCCGTGGGTTGGGTGGTTTATGATTTGCTCTGCAAATCACCCATCGGGCAAAACCAAAACCTGCTGATGATCATTCTTTACGCCGTTTTGGTGGCCATGGCATGGGGCTATACCCAAGTGTTCTCAGGCCGCGCAGCATTTCTACATTTGGGCGCTTTCACCGCCACCATCATGTCAGCCAACGTATTTCTGCTGATCATTCCCAACCAGAAAAAAGTGGTTGCGGCCCTGCAACGGGGTGAAACTCCGGACCCCAAGTATGGTGCGCAAGCCAAGCAGCGCTCACTGCACAACAACTACCTGACTCTGCCAGTGGTCTTGCTGATGCTGTCGAACCACTATCCGCTGGCTTTCGGAACCCAACACGCTTGGGCCATTGCCGCCCTAATTTTCTTGATGGGTGTTTCCATCCGCCATTTCTTCAACACGCAGCATGCCCGCAAAGGCTCACCCTATTGGACGTGGGGTGTGACTGCACTTTTGTTTGCAGCCATCATGTGGCTTTCGACCAATCCAAAAATCTTGGACCCCAATGCCGAACAACCCTTCACGCCGCAATCGACCCGGCAGTTGATGGAAACCGAAGGCTTTGAAGATGTGGCGCTAACAGTGCAAGGCCGCTGCGCCATGTGCCACGCAGCAGCACCGAATTATCCCGGCATTCATGCAGCACCCAAGGGCGTCATGTTTGAAACGCCCGAACAAATTGCCAAGCACGCCCGCGACATTTATTTGCAAGCCGGCATTAGCCACGCCATGCCGCCTTCAAATTTGACAGAGATTGAGCCTGCGGAACGCAGGCTCATTTCGGCTTGGTATGAAAAGTCGTTGCAACAATAGCTTTGCTGCATCTCCACCCAAGCTCCGTCATCCTCGCGAAAGCGGGGATCCCGCTTTGCAACAAGCTCGGTTTAGAAAGCTGGGTTCCCGCCTTCGCGGGAATGACGGGGTTGGGGTTTATTACTCAAACCAAAACTTAAAACGCCAAAACCTTCACTTGCTTCACGTTTGGCAACTTGTCCACCGCATCCAGAACTGATTGCGGCACGGCTGCATCTACTTCAACCAAGCCAATAGCGTCGCCACCTGCTTCAACACGACCGAAATGGAAGCACGCGATATTGATACCCGCATTGCCCATCAACGTTCCAATGTTGCCAATGAAACCGGGGCGGTCGTTGTTGGTGATATAGAGCATGTGCTTACCAAAGTCAGATTCAAGCTCAATGCCTTTGACTTGGATGATGCGTGGCTTGCCATCGGTGAAGACTGTTCCCGCAACTGACCGCTCATATTCAGCTGTCTTCACGGTGATGCGCATATAGGTGCCATAGGCACCACGGCGCGTCTGCTTGACTTCATCCACTTGAATGCCACGTTCCTTCGCAACAATCGGTGCCGACACCATGTTAATGGCACCCATTTGTGCGGCCAAAACGCCCGAAAGCGCAGCAGACGTCAAAGCACGCGTATTCATTTCACCTACATCACCTGCATATTCAATTACGATTCCCGTAATGGCAGCATCGGTTAATTGGCCTGCGAACGAACCCAGCTTTTCCGCCAATGCCACAAATGGCTTCAAGCGTGGCGCTTCATCGGCTGAAATTGAAGGCATGTTCAAGGCATTCGTCACGGCACCCGTGAGCAAGAAATCTGACATTTGCTCGGCCACTTGCAGGGCCACATTTTCCTGTGCTTCAGACGACGAAGCACCAAGATGCGGCGTTGCCACAACATTTTCCATGTTGAACAGCTTGTGATTGACGGCAGGCTCTACCTCGAACACGTCAAGTGCCGCACCTGCGATGTGCTTGGACTTCAAGGCTTCATACAAAGCCTCTTCATCCACCAAACCACCGCGTGCACAATTGATAATGCGCACACCCTTTTTCATTTTTGAAATAGCGGCCGCACCAATGATGTTGCGGGTCTTGTCGGTCAATGGCGTGTGCAACGTAATAAAGTCAGCACGTGAAACAAGATCAAGAAGTTCAACTTTCTCAACGCCAATTTCCAATGCACGATCCGGCGAAAGAAATGGGTCGTAGGCAATGACTTTCATCTTCAAGCCCAATGCACGATCCGCAACAATGGCACCAATGTTACCACAGCCGATGACGCCGAGTGTCTTGTTGTAAAGTTCAACACCCATGAAGCGGTTCTTCTCCCACTTGCCGGCATGGGTTGATGCGTTGGCTTCGGGGATTTGGCGGGCCAGCGCCATCATCATCGAAATGGAATGCTCAGCTGTCGTGATGGCGTTGCCGAAGGGCGTATTCATGACGACGATACCGCGCGATGAAGCGGCGGGAATATCAACGTTATCAACGCCGATGCCGGCACGGCCAATCACCTTCAGTTTGGTAGCCGCTTCAATTAGCTTCGGTGTGACCTTGGTGTTTGAGCGGATGGCCAGACCATCATATTGGTCGATGACTTTCAGCAGCGCGTCTTTGTCTTTGCCAAGGTCAGGCAAATAATCAACTTCAACACCGCGGTCGCGGAAAATTTGAACAGCAGTTTCAGAAAGCTTGTCGGAAACGAGAACACGAACGGTCATGGTGAAGGATCCTCTTGATCTTCTCCCTCCCCCTTGTGGGGAGGGTCGGGGTGGGGGTCTTGATATTTGAGATATTGGAAAGAATTTGATGGCAGCCGTCGGTGCAACCCCCACCCTAGCCCTCCCCACAAGGGGGAGGGAAAATGCGAGTTAGGTTTTGCTGGATTCGGCATAAGCCCAGTCAAGCCATGGCATCAGTTTTTCAACGTCTGCCGTTTCAACTGTTGCGCCACACCAAATGCGAAGGCCGGGAGGTGCATCGCGATAGCTGCCGATGTCAAAAGCAACACCTTCTTTTTCGAGCAGCTTGGTCATTTTCTTTGGAATTTCAGCAGCGCCATCCAGCGTTAAACACACGGATGTATTGGAACGCGTTGAAGGCACCTTGGCCAAATGATGCGCGAAGGATGTTTTGGAAATCCAACGGTCAATCACCGCTGCATTGGCATCAGCTCGCGCACGCAAACCTTTGAGGCCGCCCACCTTTTGTGCCCATTCCAAAGCCAAAACATAATCTTCAACACACAGCATCGATGGCGTGTTGATGGTCTCGCCTTCAAAAATACCGCTGATCAATTTGCCACCTGACGTGAGACGGAAAATCTTTGGCATCGGCCATGCGGGTGCATAACTTTCGAGCCTTGCTACGGCGCGAGGTGAAAGAATGAGAACGCCATGTGCCCCTTCCCCACCCAAAACCTTTTGCCAAGAAAAGGTGACAACATCGAGCTTGGAAAAATCCATATCCTGCGCGAAGGCCGAGGACGTTGCATCGCAAATCGTCAAACCTTCGCGGTCATCAGGAATCCAGTTTGCGTTTTCAACCCGCACGCCAGACGTGGTGCCGTTCCATGTGAAGATCACGTCACGCGAAAAATCAGCCTGTGCCATATCCGGCAATTCGCCATAGGCCGCAGTGAATTTGCGAATGTCTGGAAGCTTCAACTGCTTCACCACATCGGAAACCCAGCCTTCACCGAAGCTTTCCCATGCGAAAATATCAACACCCTTAGGCCCAAGCAGCGACCACAAAGCCATTTCAACAGCACCCGTATCAGATGCTGGCACAATGCCGATCTTGTAGTCTGCGGGAACTTGCAAAACCTCACGGGTCAAATCAATGGCGCGCTTCAAGCGCACCTTGCCTTCAGCCGAACGGTGGGAACGACCAGTCAAAGCATTTTGAAGAAGTGAGGCGTTCCACCCGGGGAACTTGGCACATGGGCCAGACGAAAACTGTGCGTTTGCCGGGCGCAGTGCCGGTTTAGAATCTGTCATTTTTTGCTCCATCCTTACAGATGGGTAGACTCTCGGTGGGGAGAGCTAGCCCGAGGTCGCTATTGGCGCAAACTCGGTCGCAAAGCAAGACAGAAATTTTGATATGCAAAACGCGCCCTTAACTTTCGCCAAGAGCGCGTTTTACGAAAGCCACGCGCGATTGCGGGCTTAATTCAGTTAGAACTTAACGCGCAAGCCAACCGTGGCTTGGTGTTCCATGGTGTCAGCACCTGACGTCATAATATCGCGGAAGCGATATCCAACATCAACTGCAAGGTTGTTGGTGAGATCAACAGCAACACCAGCCGTTAAGCCAAGGGCCAAGCCATCCTTATCAGCAGCAGTACCTGAGCCATTCACCCAGCCATAACCAACACCTGCACCAACATAGGGTGTGAACATGGTGTCATTGGCAAAGTCGAGATAGGCGTTGCCAAGAATTGTGGTGGTTGAAATTTCAGCACCGGGTGCGATTTCATAATCGCCAGCCCAATCAACTGTCAGGTCGGTGCGGAACATATCGTTGTATTGATAGCCAATACCACCACCGCCAACAAAGGCGTTGTCATCAGCACCACCGCTCCATTCAAGGAACGACCAACCAATATCACCACGCACATAAAGGCCCGACAAAGATGTATCCACATCTGACGGCACATCTGGCGCAATGTCAGCGGCTTGAGACGCAACAGACATTGGCACAGCAACCACACCAGCCAGCAAAAGAGTTTTCAAAAAGGACATGACGCAAACCTCACTTTGTAAATTTCATTCCCGCTCGGGGATGAGACGAATATGGCTTGTGAGATTTGTCGCTGCGCAGGCCAGAAAAGGGCAGCAATGTGTCAGGTTTAAGAAGTGTCTTTTGCGCAACACCTTTTTGCATGGAATGCATACAACGTGTTAGCTGGCGTTAACCGTGTTGCTGTGACTAGGCCGCCGACTTGGCAATAACGCCACAGAGTTCGTCCACAATCTGATTGACCATGCTTGCGTCATCACCTTCCGCCATGACGCGGATTAAAGGTTCAGTACCCGATGGGCGAATAACCAGACGGCCTCTGCCGACTAAACGTTTTTCAGCTTCAGCAATGGATGCAATCACCTTGTTGTCTTCCAAAGGTTTGCCGCCAGAGAAGCGCACATTTTTTAAAACCTGTGGCAGTGGTTCAAACAAGTTGCACACTTCACTGACAGGTTTTCCCTGCCGTACAACTTCCGACAACACTTGCAAACCCGCAAGCAAACCATCACCCGTGGTGGCGTAATCAGACATGACGATATGACCTGACTGTTCACCACCCACATTGAAGCCATGGGCGCGCATGTGCTCAACCACATAACGATCTCCCACTTTTGTGCGCGCCAGCGTCAAGTTCTGCGATTGCATGTAGCGTTCCAGCCCGAGGTTCGACATGACGGTTGAAACCAAACCGCCACCCTTCAGCTGTCCGCGTTGCGCCCAGCTTGTCGCAATGAGCGCCATGATTTGATCGCCGTCGATGACATTGCCTTTTTCATCACAAATAATCACACGGTCAGCATCACCATCCAGCGCAATGCCAATGTCGGCGCGCACTTCACGTACACGGTCGCACATGGCTTGTGGAGCGGTTGAACCCACTTTGTCATTGATATTGATGCCGTTTGGTTCTTCACCAATCACAACAATATCAGCGCCCAATTCCCAAAGGGCTGTATTGGCTGTTTTGTAAGCTGCGCCATGGGCCGTATCAATAACGATGCGCAAACCGTCAAGGTTGCTTTCACCCGGATAAGTACGCTTGGCAAATTCGATGTAACGCGCACCCGCATCTTCAATGCGTTTGGCGCGACCAATGTCGTTTGAACCTGCAAGTGAATCTTTCGCAGGCTTGTCGATGAGCGCTTCAATTTTAAGTTCTTGTTCGTCCGATAGCTTGTAACCATCGGGGCCAAAAATTTTAATACCATTGTCGTGGAATGGATTGTGAGAAGCCGAAATCATCACACCCAAATCAGCACGCATGGAACGGGTTAACATCGCAACAGCGGGCGTGGGAACAGGCCCCAACAGAAACACATCCATTCCCGAAGCCAGCAAACCCGCCGTCAACGCCTGTTCAATCATATAACCGGAAAGGCGGGTATCTTTACCGATCACAACCCGGTGACGATGGCCACCACGGCGGTGCAAATGTCCAGCGGCCATGCCAATACGCATCACCACATCGGGTGTCATATTGCCTGCATTGGCGCGTCCACGCACACCATCGGTGCCAAAATACTTACGAGTCATGTTTTTCCCCAAACGTCAAAAATCCCACGCGACGCTACTACCACAAGTTAAAAATCTACTGAATCAGGATCGCTAGACGCGGTAAACATCGCCAACGCTTGCACCGTGGCCTTTACATCATGCACCCGCAAAATATGGGCCCCTTGGGCCGCCGCTTGCAAGGCACCACCAACCGAACCATGCACCCTATCCGCCGCCAGCTTTTCACCTGTCACCGCACCCACAAAGCCCTTGCGCGACAAGCCGACGAGGACAGGCACACCCAAACCATGAAACAGCGACAAGCCCGCCATCAATTCCAAATTCTGTTTGAAAGATTTGCCAAAGCCAATGCCGGGGTCAACACAGATATTTTCACGACGAATGCCAGCAGCTTCCGCTTTCGCCACGCTGGCCGCCAACCCATCATAAACGTCGAGTAATACATCGTCGTAGCGTGGGTTCAATTGCATGGTTTTAGGTTCGCCTTGCGCATGCATTAAAATGACAGGCGCATTGGCTTTCGCAACAACCACTGCACTCTTCTCTTCATAGCCCAGACGCTGAAACATCATTGATGATCTTGGCACCTGCATTCAGTGCTGCCTGCATGACCGCAGCTTTGCGCGTATCGGCAGACACAACATGCTGTTTTGAAAGTGCAGCGATGACGGCTTCAACCCGTTGCAATTCTTCTTCAACAGAAACAGTGTCCGATCCGGGACGTGTGGATTCACCACCCACATCTAAAATCTCGGCGCCTTCAGCAGCCAATTGCAAGCCGTGAGCAATGCCAGCGTCCGCATCACTGAGGCGTCCGCCATCTGAAAATGAATCCGGTGTGACATTCACAATGCCCATGACGCGCGCGGCATCCATGGCAAAGCCACCAAAATTGGGGCGCGGGGATGTGATGTTTTGAAGCTCTGGCAAATCCACAAGATCGCCAAAGCTTTCAATCAAACGGGCAGCACCCCGTTCAATCACTTCAACATGGGTAAAACCGATATGGGGCATTCCCCCCAAAGCGCCAGCCTTGCCAGCCGCAATCATGTCTAGCGCATCACGGCCAAAGACAAATGAAAGTGGGCGGAAATAGGTTTTCATGGCTCAGACTAATCGATCTCTATTTTTTCCCCTCCCTCGAGGGAGGGGCTGGGGTGGGTGTCAGCCAAAGAGACGGTTTTAATGTAAAACTGAAGCCGCAAATAACAACTATCTCGTGCGCAGCTTACACCCGCCCCCTACCCCGCCCTCAAGGGCGGGGAGAGTTTTTGTTTAAGTCGTCTGTGGTTCCAAACCGCTGGCTTTGCCGCGTTTGGCCCCTGCCCGTGGCACTGATGGTGTGCCTTTGTCTGATTTCTGTTCGGGCTTGTCGTCACGGTTCAATGTTTCACCACGCAGCAATTTTGCAACGTCTTCACCTGACAGCGTTTCAAACTCCAGCAACGCTTTGGCAACTGTGTGCAAATCTTCGCGTTTCTTTTTCAGAATCGACTTGGCGGCGGCTTCACCTGTTGCAACCAAGCGACGCACTTCTTCGTCGATGATTTGCGCCGTGCTTTCCGACACGTTCTTGCTTTGCGTCACGCTGTGGCCCAGGAACACTTCTTGTTCATTGGCAGAATAACGCACGCGGCCCAACTTGTCCGACATGCCCCACTCCGTCACCATCGCGCGGCCCAATGATGTGGCCATTTGAATGTCTCCCATGGCACCATTGGTCACGTTCTTTTCGCCACCCAATATGAGTTCGGCTTCACGACCGCCAAACAATACGGCCATGCGCGCTTCACACCATTCACGTGTGCGCGAATGACGGTCCCCATCAGGCAGGTTCATTGTGACACCCAATGCACGGCCACGCGGAATAATCGTGACTTTATGCAGGGGATCATACTTCACGTTCAAACCAACAACAGCATGCCCAGCTTCATGATAGGCTGTATTGCGGCGCTCTTCTTCTGACATGACCATGGAGCGGCGTTCAGCACCCATCATGACTTTGTCTTTGGCATCTTCAAATTCGGCCTGCGTAATGATGCGCTTGTTGCGACGCGCTGCAAGCAAAGCAGCTTCGTTGCACAAGTTCGCAAGGTCAGCGCCGGAGAAGCCGGGCGTGCCGCGCGCCAAAACTTTTGGCTCAATGTCTGGCGCCAATGGCTTGTCCTTCATGTGAACACGCAAGATTTGCTCGCGGCCTTTCACATCTGGATTGCCAACCGTAATTTGGCGATCAAAACGACCGGGGCGCAACAAAGCAGGGTCCAGCACGTCAGGACGGTTGGTAGCCGCAACGATGATCACACCCTCATTGGCTTCAAAACCATCCATCTCCACCAGCAACTGGTTGAGAGTCTGTTCGCGTTCATCATTGCCGCCGCCAAGGCCCGCACCACGGTGGCGACCAACAGCGTCAATTTCGTCGATGAACACGATGCAAGGTGCACTCTTCTTGGCCTGTTCGAACATGTCGCGCACACGCGATGCACCAACACCCACGAACATTTCAACAAAGTCGGAGCCTGAAATCGTAAAGAACGGCACATTGGCTTCGCCAGCAATAGCGCGGGCCAAAAGCGTTTTACCCGTACCAGGAGGACCAACCAACAACGCGCCGCGCGGAATTTTACCGCCAAGGCGTTGGAACTTATGGGGGTCTTTCAGGAAGTCCACAATTTCAACAACGTCGTCCTTGGCTTCGTCAACGCCCGCAACATCGGCAAATGTGACTTTGCCCTGCTTTTCAGTCAGCAGCTTGGCTTTCGACTTGCCAAAGCCCATGGCCTTGCCCGCCCCGCCCTGCATTTGTCGCATCATGAAGAACCACACGCCAACGAGCAGCAGCATGGGGAGCGAATAAACGAGAATAGTAGACAGCAATGATTCAGACTGTGGCGGCGTGAACACCATTTCCACATTCTTGGAACGAATGAGTTTCAAATCTTCGTCGGTCAAAGGACCGAAAGTAGACAGCGTTTTGCCTTCGCTGGTTTTGGCTTCAATGGCACCTGCGTTATAAGTGAGGCTCTTCACGCCGCCATTATTGACCTTGTTCAGGAACTCAGAATAGCTGATCTCGTTGGTGGCCGCTTTCAACATGCTCTGGCCTTGGAACAGACTGAACAATGCGAACAACAGCAGACCAATAACAATCCAAACGGCAAAACTACGAAATTGATTCACTTGAAACCTCTTAAATTGCAGACCTTTGCAAGGCCTGTGGGCGTCCATTCCCGGATCATCGATAACATAAGTATGACAGTGTGTAATTCCAAGAAACTTCCGATCCTTAATACGAAACTACAATCTGAATCGTTCACAAAGCTGCACCGAAATCGTTCGATCTTCACTTTTTATTGCCGAAATCAGGCTGCCATCCGGCATTTTGACCACTGGAAGAGCTGAAAACGCCAGTGCAGGCACATCTTTGGGGCGTTTCAACTGCGGCGGCACCCCCATCGGCCCGACAAACGCACCTTGTGGGGCGGTGATGAGGAAGCGCCCATCAAATTCCGCCACTCCTTGGCCATCAACAGCAACGAATCGGCTGCGAATGCGCGCCGGCTCCCGCATCACCTCAATGACATGCCGTCTTGCACTGACAATGGCACCATTGGCGCTGCGCCGACTTTCGCGACCCGCCGTAATCCATTGGGCAATGGTGTCGAGCGTCGCCCGTTCAGCCAATTGACCATCGCCCGCCACGCGCACAACCCAACTCAACACGTCTGCTTGCAAGTCGGTAGATAACTTGTGGAACGTTTCGCGCGGAAACCGCAACACGGCATAAGCATCGATATTCAGATTATGCTGCAACCAATATTTGACTTCCAAATCTGCCGCCCGCACGCGTTCTTGGGCTTCACCCGCAAGCGCATGCAAGCCTTCAACTTTGTCTGCATCCATGCCATTGCGAATGCGCACGCGTTCAAAAGCATCGTTACTGTTGCTTGGATCTTCGAGCCACGTTTGCCCCAACCCATTCAAATAATCCCGCAAGGCTTGCCGCCGTTCATTGAGCAAAGGGCGAAACAGTTTAACACCCAGCCATTCATTCTCCGGCCAAATGGCGGCGAGGCTGCGATCCGTTGATGTGCGTTGTTGGCGCATCAAAACTGTTTCAGCTTGGTCATCAGCCGTATGAGCAGTCATCAACACCGCCACATTATTCTGGCGGCACCATTGGCACATGGCATCATAACGGGCATTGCGGGCTTTGGCTTGAATGCCCGTTGCTGGCTTTTCACCCGCCCACTGCAACGTAAAATGATCAACGCCAAGCACAGCACACCATTGCTTCACTTGCGCGGCCTCAGCTGCACTTTCCGTGCGCAAGCCATGGTCAACGGTCAAAGCCACAACATATGATGGTCCGAAGGGCTTGTTTTTCCAATCTGCCGCCAGCCGCAGCAGGGCCATTGAATCACTGCCACCAGAAACGGCAACGGCCACACGGGAAAAACCCGTGAGGCCGTCAAAAATGCCAGTTAAGGCGTGTGTTGTATCAGCAGCCAGCACGCTTCAGTTCAGCCTGCGCCCGCTTTTTGGCTTCAACAGCTCGTGGGAATTCAGTTGAGACTGACGCCAAAGCCGCACAGGCTTGGTCACGCTGATCCAACTTGCGCAAGGACAAACCGAGCTTCAACAAACTGTCAGGTGCGCGGCGGCTCTTGGGGTAGTTCTTGTAGCCTTGCAAAAAGTTGCGCGCTGCTTCTTGATATTTGGCTTGGGCATAAAACGTTTCGCCCAATTGATATTGCGCACTGCCAGCGAGGCTGTGGTCTGGATATTTTTGCAAGAAGTCAAGAAAACCCGCTTCAGCTTCGCCAAACTGGCGGCGCAACAGGGTTTCATAATGCTTTTCATAAAGCGCTTCCGGCGTATCAACCGCTGGCGTCAACGACACATTTTCAATGCCGTCTTGCCCACCTTCAATAGTGGCACCTTGCGAAGGTGCAGCAGCGACTGCAACATCTGGGGTAGTTCCGCCAGCACTGTTATCTTGGCCCGATCCTAAATTGGTGGGACCTGGTGCCAATTCTTCCGTTTCAATTGGCTCATCACCAAGAATAATGGCTTGCTTTTTGACTGGCGCAGCAGCCACAACGGCAGGCGCATCCTCAATGGTCTCAACACCTTGTTGCACTGGCTCAGCCGTGGCCAGCTTCTTCAACTTTGGTGGGGCAAGTTCAACCGCACCCTGCTGCTGGCCACCGGCCAACTGCTTCTGCAGCTGCTGCATGGAATAATTCAGTTCTTCCATTTGGCCCGTGAGGTCGCGAATGCGATTTTCCATATTGAGAAGACGAGTTGCAATGTCCTGCGCTGCCACAGGCATTGAAACAAAACTCAGCAGCATGGCTGCGAATACACTTGATTTGAACATGATAAAAATCCCGAGGGAGTCGTCTTAAATGTGACTATGGCCGCCAAAGACGGAGAAATTGCGGCCCAAACGCGACACCACAAAGAAGCTTCGGGGCCTGTTGCGTTTTCGCCACAGGCCCCGAAACGGAATTAGTTCGCACCACCGGTAATTACAGTTACGGCGCGGCGATTTTGCGACCAGCATTCTTCCGCATCGCACAATTGGGCCGGGCGTTCCTTGCCGTAAGCAATGGACGCCACGCGGCTGCCCTTCACACCTTGGCTGATCAGGAAGTTACGGGTGTTGGTGGCGCGACGTGCCGACAGCGAAATATTATATTCGCGTGTGCCGCGCTCGTCGGCATGGCCTTCAACCTGAATCGTCACATCTGGGTATTGCTCCAACCACTGGGCTTGGCGCGTCAGAATTTCCCGGCCCTCAGGGGTTAAGCTGGTTTGGTCAACGAGGAAGTAAATGCGGTCGCCCACATTGGTTTCAAAATCGGCTTGGCTACCGGGGGCCACATTGCCCGCACCTGCGCCAAGTCCACCGCCTGCGCCGCCGCCAGCACCTGCATCAAGGTCTGGTGTATTTTTCTTTGAACAGGCCGCAAGGGCCAAAAAACAGCTCATCAGGGCCGCCGTCCTGAAACCTGCTGAACGCATCATCATCAATCCCACTCCTTCAATCAGCCCTGTACCCTGCCCCACTCAGGCCTCGAATACGATTCGCGCTGCATTCATTTCCGCGTTACACAAATTACCCCCGCACGCAAGCGCAGGGGCTGGTAACACACACAATTGTGCGACGCTGCTCTAACCAACAAGGCTTAACTCGTGCGCGCGCCGGAGGTGATAACCGTCACACCACGGCGATTTTGTGACCAACATTCCTCCGCATCACACAATTGTGCAGGGCGTTCCTTGCCATAGGCGATGGAAGCCACGCGCTTGGCCGAAATACCCTGCGAAATCAGGAAATTGCGGATATTTGTGGCACGGCGAGCCGACAGCGAAATATTATACTCGCGCGTGCCCCGTTCGTCGGCATGGCCTTCAATTTGGATTGAAACATCAGCATATTCCTGCAACCAGGCCGCTTGTTTCACCAAAGTGGCCTTGGCTTCCTCGTTCAAGGCCGTTTGGTCAGCGGCGAAAAACACGCGGTCGCCCACATTGGCGGCAAAGTCTTCTTCCGAACCCGGAACTTGTGCAGCTGAGCCCGCTAGGCCCGAACCACTGCCATCAACACCACCAAGGCCATCAGCGCCTAAGCCAGCAGCCGTGTTCTTCTTTGAGCAAGCCGCAAGCGACAATGCGAGGCCCAAGGCCAATACAATTTTGAAACCAGACGATTGAGTATTCAACATAGTGAGATCCACCTTCATAAAGCGCAAGCCCCCCGGCCCCGCCAACACAAGATTACGAAGAATTTTACCTTCGTCATTGACGATCTCTTTGCCGTGATGAGATTAAGATCGGGTTGGAGAAAGTGGTTAAGGGGTGGTTAAAGTTTGCCCCAGCCATGATCCTGCTAACCTAATTAAGATTACACTTATACCTCTCTATTAGCTCATCGGACATATCTTTTAATGGTGCATTTTGGCCTGAGAGTTTTATGGCCTTTTCTCTCAATTTATAGAATAGCGCACAGGCGTCGCGACTATTGCCAACGCGCGTATATAAAAGCCCTAAATAATAAGAATTGGGGAAACAAGTGTATTTGTGCGTTTGTTGTTTCTCTAACGTGGCTATCATTGCTTCAAAAGAATGGTTGGAATTTAGAAATGGTAAGACAAACTGATTGGCTATAGTCGCCATTAGACTCGGTGAAGATTCATCCTGTATTGGCCACCAATGATCAGTCTTGCCGCCAGAGAGTAGAAAGCCAGCACGCTCGCGAACAACACAATCAGCATCATCAATTGGATGTCTATTGATTGGACTCTCGCCATAGAGTTCAACATGCAATTCATCTGAATAAACCCCACAATTCAAAGTGCACTTGCTATCTAGATTTGAAGACTGAATAGAAATTACGTCAATAAAGGAGCCAACTACTCGGAGCCAAACAGACTTCTTTTTCTCGAATCCCAAAGGGTTAAGAACTAAATCGAGCGAGCGTCTAATTTGCTTTCCGCTCATATTATTTCGTTGATTTCATTTCAGTGTGGCTCCATCTCATGCCGCTCTTGATCGAACGGCTTTTTTTCTACTGTCAGATTTCACTTGCAAATTGATGCCGGACGCGCGTTGCAGATATCCAATCACGGCCATTAGATTTTTAGCTGTTGGATTTCCATTTGGACCAAACATGCGCATCAGGTTTTTAGTTTCCGATCCCGTCGCTTCGGCCAAAGGTCCAAAGCCAACTGTTGCGTTGATGTAGTCGCGCAAGATTGCCTTGCCCGTATCAACATCTCCACTCAACATGGCTTCGATACCTTCAGCGAGTAATGCATCCCGAAATGCGGGGTCGCGCTGGACGCGGTCTTGGACGGTTGATTTGAATTCACGCGTAAGAGGCATTTAGATTTTTCCCTTCTTCCGGTCCTTGTAGTTTTGCCAACGACTTTGCGCCGCAACGATATCCCGTTGTTGACGTTGCTTGGTTCCGCCCGCCAGCAAGATCACCAGTTGCTCGCCATCTTTTCCAAAATAAATGCGATAGCCTTTGGCAAAATCGATCTTCAATTCCAGAACGCCCGAGCCAACGCCTTTCACATTTGATGTGTTACCAAGCGACAACCGAGCAAGGGCAGTCGAAACTTTCGCAGCGGGCAATACGTCAAGATCATCAAACCACTCCCGAAACGGGCTGGCATGCGTGTCGTCGAGGTATTCTAGGATTTTCACGTTACTATAGTATCATAAACGATACCATAAGGCAAATTCAATTTCACTTTCAAAACCGCAGCACCCTAATCTCCTTTGGTGCCTTTAGCAGTTTGTCATTAGTCAAAAACGCCGTGCACCCGCTCGCAACGGCGCTGGCCATGTGAATTGCATCTGGTGTTTTCAGTCCAAACTGCGCCCGCATTAAACTGGCGTGAATATAAATGTCGCGCGATGTGGGGATTAATTCAAAGGCGCCACTCTCTTCAATGAATTGGCGATAGAGTGCAAGCAGCCCAGTGTTATTCGCGCGGAAAGCTGGCACCAGCACTTCGCAGAGTGTCAGTTCGCTTGTGAAGATATGCGTTTCACCGTGCAGAATGCTTTCACGTATGTCGCTCAATTCCCGCTCAAGCGAAGCAAAGCCTTCCATGAGATAGATAAAAATATTGGCATCAAAATAAACACGATTGCCTTTGAGCTGATCTCTCAGTCCCACGAGGCCCGTTCCCGCGCGATGAATTCTGCGGCTTCTTCCGGAGATTGAAACAGCCCTTTGCCCGCCCCAATCCAATTGCAAATATCAACACCGCTTTTCCGTTTGGCGGGAGACTTTTGTTTGCGGGCCACCACATCCAACGGCTTCAAAACAATGTTGCCATTGGCCACCGCAACTTCGAACACATCCCCCTTATGGGCGGAAATCTGTTCGCGCACGGAAGCCGGAATGGTGACTTGGCCTTTTTCTTTCAGTTTGACGAGTGACATGGCAATTTCCAAAAGTGTGAAAGTACGACTTTCATACTATCGGAACTGCTCAGTTTGTCAATTCAACCGTGGAGACCAAGCTGGGTCACTCGCAAAACCCGGCGTTGCCACGGGTTGTTCGTTGTAGCCTGTCACGTCAACCGAGAACAAACCTGCACCCCCATTTTCGCCCCCACCTTCGCGGAAGAACATGATGACACGGCTGTTGGGCGCCCAGGTTGGGCCTTCGTTGTGGAAGCCTTCCGTGAGAATGCGTTCGCCTGAACCATCAGGCTTCATCACGCCGATGGAGAATTTTCCGCCTGCTGATTTTGTAAAGGCAATCCATTTGCCATCGGGCGACCAGACGGGTGTGGAGTAGCGGCCCTTACCAAAGCTGATGCGGTTTTGCCCGCCGCCATTGGCGTCCATCATATAGATCTGCTGGGTGCCGCCACGATCTGACTCAAACACAATTTGCCCGCCGTCGGGCGAATAGGAAGGTGCGGTGTTGATCGCTGCCACATCTGTCACTTGGCGCAATTTACGCGACTGCAAATTCATTTCAAAAATATTGGAGTTTGCACCATCATCACTTTGCAGCGACATGATGATGCGATTGCCATCAGGCGAATAGCGCGGGGCAAAACTCATGGTCGGAAAATCACCGACAATTTCTTTTTGGTTGGTGTCGATGTTGTAAACAAAAACGCGCGGAACGCCGGTGCCGAAGGACATGAATGTCACTTCATTTGACGTGGGTGAAAAACGTGGCGTCAACAGCAGGTCACCACTCACGGGCAAGGTGCGCGGGTTAAACCCGTCCTGATCCATGATCGCCAATTTTTTCACGCGCTTTTGTTTGGTGCCGGATTCATCAATAAACACCACGCGGGTATCAAAGTAACCTTCAAAGCCTGTGAGCGCTTTATAGATTTGGTCGGACACACGATGCGCCAAGCGCCGCGCCAATTTGGGCGAAGCGGCCAAACTTTGACTGGCCAAAAGTTGACCGGAGTTTATGTCGTAAAGCTTAAACGTCACGCGGATTTTGCCGCCTTCATTGGCCACTGCTCCCGTGACCAAAGCACGCGCTTTAATACCACGCCAAGCATCAAATGCAGGTTCAGCTTCAAGGCTTGAAATTTGTTCGGGGTAAGTATCGGGCGAAATTGGTTCAAAATATCCGGTGCGCCCCAAATTATTGGCAATAACGCCAGACACAGTTGCCGCAGCTTCATCAGCACCGCCGGAGAGGAATGGCGCAATGGCCAAGGGAATAGGATCAATACGACCGTCTTGGTTGACGCCTTTTAACTGCGCTTGGGCGAACGTGGGGAAGAGGAAAAGCAGTGCCGCGAAGAGAATTGCGGTTCCAAATTTTGCATTCAACATTTTGATACGTTCCCCAATTCGTACTCCCCTAGTTCCGTCATCCCCGCGACTGTCGCCGAACCAGGGCGAAAGGCGGGGATCCAGCTTTCGACCGCAATCGGAATTGAAGCGGGATTCCCGCTTTCGCGGGAATGACGGCTTAAAGGAAATCACGGCAAAATTCATTCATTAAATCCAATTCTTCTTAGCGTGGCGCAAACGTCCACTCAATTTCCTTCCACAGGTGATAGGATTCCTGCGGCAACCAATCATAGGGCTGGCTGGCCATAACGGCCGCGATTGCAGCTTGTTGCGCAGTGGCACCGCCATTGCCGCCAATCACCACAGGCTGACCAATCACGCGGCCATCCTTCGACATGCGCCAAGACAGATCGACCGTTTCTTTCGATTCACGAACCGAAGGCGGCACATCCCAGTTCTCTGCAAATTTCTGACGAAGGCCATCAATGATCGTGGCTGATACGGCATCATCCGAACCTTGCGTATCTTGCTCAGCTTTTTCCGGCGTACCGGATTCTTCCTTTTTCTCTAAAGTCGAAGCCGCTTCGGTGTTCTCTTTATTTAAGAGTTCTTCCAACTGCGCCACGTCAAGCTTTTTGGCCTTCTTCTCTGCTTCAAGCTTCTTCTTGGCATCAGCCTTCGCTTTGGCATCAGCCTCAGCCTTTGCAGCAGCCTCTTCTTCCTTCTTCAGCTTTTCTTCTTCGGCCTTCTTTTTCTTGGCTTCTTCTTTTTTCTTTTTGGCTTCGTCTTTTTTCTTTTGCTCTTCAGCAAGTTTCAACTCAGCCTCTTCCGCTTCAAGCATTTGCTTCAGCGGATCTGGATTGACGGGCGTATCCTCAACCTTCTTCTCAGGCTCTTTGGGCTTGTCTGGCGTTTTCTTTTTTTCAGGCTCAGGTGGCGGCGGTTCTGCTTTGGCAGGTTCCTTATTCGCGACCTTCTTTTCCTCAGCTACTTTTTCTTGCGGCTTGGTCTTTTCAACGGCCTTCGCAGCTTTGGGCTTTGGCTTTTCGGCCGGCTTATCGTCGGACTTGGTTTGCGCCTTTACTTTTGTGGCGTCGGAAATTTTGGAAATATCAACCTGAATGGCTTCAACGGGCTGCACTTCAAATGGCTTCGTGGAGGGAATGCCAAGCAACGCCGCCAACACGATGGCCGCGTGAAAGGATACCGAACCGAGGAAGCTTTTTTTCATCGCGACCTAATTAACAGGCTTATCAAGCGGCAATGTGGCAAGCCCAACCTTGGTGTATCCGGCTCCATTGAGAAGGCCCAACACTTCCATCACATTGCCATAAGTTAGCGCTGTATCTGCCCGCACCATCAAGCGCTCTTCCTTGCCCTCTTTGGACTTGGCTTCCAACTGAATGAGCAACTGGTCAATCGGCATTTTCTCTTCACCTAAAAAAACCGTCTTGTCGGCCTGCACGGTGATATAGGTTGGTTCAACCGGTGAAGGCGTTGGCGTGGCGCTGGCTTTTGGCAAATCCACCGGCACAGACACTGTCATCAATGGGGCCGCCACCATGAACACAATAAGCAACACAAGCATCACATCCACAAGAGGTGTGACGTTGATTTCGGCATTCAGGCCTTTGCGGCTGCTGCGCCGCCCGCGCCTGCTGCCACCACCACCTGCTGCACCCATTGAAGCGCCCATATTGATCAGGCCCTTTCGTCAAGCTGGCGCGAGATAATGGCCGAGAATTCATCGGCAAAATTCTCCAAGCGCATCGCCACCTTTGATGCATCATTGGCATAGATGTTGTAGAAAATTGTGGCCGGAATTGCCGCCACCAAACCAATGGCAGTAGCGAACAAAGCTTCCGCAATACCAGGGGCGACAACAGCCAAGCTGGTGTTACCGGAACTCGCAATACCTTGGAACGACACCATGATACCGTAAACTGTTCCAAACAACCCGATGAAGGGTGCCGCAGAACCAATGGTGGCGAGGAACAAAAGCCGCGCCTCAAGATCGCCCATCTCTTTTTGAATTTGCACATCCATCACTTTTTCGATGCGCTTCAACACACCCGTGAAGCCAGCGCGCATGGCCGCCCCTTGGCTGCGCTTCCATTCTTCCATCGCCGACACGAACACCGACGCCATGCCAACGGGTTCACGCTGGCGTGCGCCATGATAAAGATCATCAAGCGACTGGCCCGACCAGAACATGCTTTCAAAGCGGTCATTGGCGGCATTCTCTTTGCGGAAGGCAAACCACTTTTCAAAAATAATAGCCCAGCACCAGACTGACGCGATAGCCAAACCAATCATCACAATAAACACAGGCCAAGAGGCCTGCATTACCAAGTGCCAAAGTGACATGCTACCGGCTTGCGCTGCTGCGGCTGGTGCTTCTGCAATCTGTTCCATTAAAGTCCCTATCGTCCCCGTGTGCTGTGAAACTGTCCCCCTGTTCCGCCAGCTATGTCTGAGGTGTCGCCATCAGATAACGGCCTCAAACACTGAAAATGTGCCGATTCTGCGGCAAATCGGACTACAAGTACGAATCGCCACAGGGCCGATTGGGGACCAGTCAGCCTTCAATCCGCAGATGAATCGGTTATGGTTAACAAGTGGTTAGGACGAAGCCTTCATTAAGGCGGTGAGCAATTCCGAGGTGAGCCGCTTGGGGCGGCCTTTGCCGTCGATGAGGACCGCAGTCACATCCGCAGTGAATAACACCTCGTCACCGCGTAAAACCCGCTGCTTCAGTTCAAAACGCGCACCTGATGCAGCACCGGGCGAAGTTTCAATTGTAAGAATGTCATCAAACCTTGCTGGCCGCAGAAAATCACAATTCATCCGCCGCACAACAAAGGCCCCGCCCTCGCCGAACATGGCGTTCTGATCAACACCCAAAACCCGCAAAAAATCGGACCGCGCCCGCTCACAGAATTTGAGATAGTTGGCGTGATAAACATAACCCGAAAAATCTGTGTCTTCGTAATAGACACGAACGGATAAGTGGTGAATGCCGGATATTATCGTGCCCGTTAGCATGCTAGCGCATCCTTCGAGGCCCGCCAAACGCGCGGCACCTCAGGGATGAGGATGTATGTGAAGCCCTCACCCTGAGAGTGCGGGCAGATGCGAGCCTCGAAGGGCGAGGCACTGGAGGTCACTATCACTCCTCCACCAATGGCAAAACGCCTTGCGTAATTTCGGCGCGGTTGGGCACGGCTAGTCCTAGATGCTTGAACGCATGGTGCGTCAACAAGCGCCCACGCGGGGTGCGATTAAGAAATCCGAGTTGCAGCAAATAGGGCTCAACCACATCTTCAAGCGCGTCGCGGCCTTCTGACAAGGACGCCGCGATTGTATCAATTCCAACAGGCCCGCCGCCAAAATTCATGGCGATGCATTTGAGATAACGATGATCCAACGCATCCAATCCCACATCATCTACATCTAACAAGCGCAGCGCTTTGTCGGCTGATTTTGCATCCACATGGGAATGTCCATCGACCGATGCAAAGTCCCGCACGCGGCGTAGCAAGCGTCCGGCAATGCGGGGCGTGCCACGGGAGCGCTTGGCAATTTCCATGGCACCATCTTCTGTGACCGCCAAATTCAAAATCCGCGCACCGCGTCGAACGATGTCGAGCAGTTCGTCATGGCTATAAAAATCAAGGCGGATGGGAATGCCAAAACGGTCACGCAAAGGCGAAGTCAATAGTCCGGTGCGCGTGGTGGCCCCAACAAGTGTGAACTTTGCCAAATCAATTTTCACACTGCGTGCAGCTGGCCCTTCACCAATGATAAGGTCGAGCTGAAAATCTTCCATCGCCGGATAAAGCACTTCTTCCACCGCTGGGTTCAACCGATGAATTTCATCGATGAACAACACATCGCGGTCTTCAAGGTTCGTCAGCAACGCCGCAAGATCGCCCGCCTTGGCAATGACAGGCCCTGAGGTGGACCGAAAATTCACGCCCATCTCCCGCGCCATGATTTGCGCCAGCGTGGTTTTGCCCAATCCAGGTGGGCCTGCAAACAGCACGTGGTCAAGCGGCTCTTGGCGGGATTTTGCCGCCTCAATAAAAACCCGCAAATTCGCCTTTTGCTTGGTCTGCCCGACAAACTCATCAAGTCGCTGCGGACGCAAATGGGTGTCGAGCGCGTCTTCAGGTTTGGGAGCTTGGTCAAGAATAGTGCGCGTCATCCCAGCGCCAACTCTTTCAACGCCGCGCGGATCAATTTCTCCGTAGGCTGATCATCTCCGCCTTTCCGCATCGCTGCGGAAACCGCCAGCGCCGCTTGTGATTGGCCGTAGCCCAAGTTCACCAGCGCTGATACAGCATCCGTCACAGCGGTCGTCTTGGGTGCCGCCAACTCTGCCGCAATCGTACTCAACCCAATATCTGCCGCCGTATAAGCCGGAGCCTTGTCTTTTAATTCCAACACAATGCGTTCAGCCAATTTCTTGCCCACGCCATTGGCACGCCCAATCATGGCCTTGTCTTGCAAGGCAATCGCTGATGCCAATTCACTAGCCGACAACACCGAAAAAATTGCCAGCGCCACCCGCGCACCCACACCTTGCACCGATTGCAAAAGCTTGAACCATTCCTTTTCCAAAACAGTGGCAAAGCCCACAAGCCGAATATTATCTTGCGACACCAACATGTCGGTATAAACTTCCGCTGCTTCACCAATGCCCGGCAGTGTGCCAAGCGTTTTGGATGAACACGAGACAAAATAACAAACGCCCCCCACATCCACCATCACCCAATCAGGCCCGGTGGAATCGATGCGTCCTTTAAGTTTTCCGATCATGTGCCCATTCCTAAACCAACACTGGTAAAGAGAGTGTTAGAACAAGTCAAGAACGCGCCAAAATATCCTTGAGCCTTTGCGAACCCCGGTGATGAGCATGGCAGATGGCAATGGCGAGGGCATCCGTCGAATCCGCTGTCTTCATAACCGCGCGCGGCAGCAGCAATTTGACCATATGTTTGACTTGCGCTTTTTCGGCATGGCCTGCCCCCACGACCGATTTTTTGACCGTGTTCGGCGCGTATTCCGCCACCAGCATTTTCATAATTGCAGGTGCCAGCATCACCGCCCCCCGCGCCTGCCCCAATTTCAAAGTTGCCCGCGCATCGGTGTTGACGAAGGTTTCTTCAACCGCCGCTTCATCTGGCATGTGCTCTTTCAACACCGCCAAAACCTGTTCGTGAATTTGCAAAAGACGCGTCGCCAAAGGTGCATCCGCATCGGAATGCACAGCCCCATCAGCCACATAAATCAACCGCGAACCCTCAGCCTCAATCACGCCCCAGCCTGTGTTGCGAAGGCCGGGGTCAAGGCCGATGATTCTGACCATCAGCCGCTCAGCTTTTCCATCACATCATCTGGAATATCAGCATTGGTGAAGACGTTCTGCACATCGTCATCTTCTTCGAGCGCATCCACAAGCTTCATCAAGCCTTCAGCCTTGTCAAAATCCAGCGGCGACATGACGTTCGGTTTCCACACGATTTTGACCGATTGAGCTTCACCAAATTTGGCCGCCAGTGCTGATGACACTTCACCGATGCTTTCAAAGGCGCAGGTCACAACATGAATGTCGTCACTCGTGGCATCATCAGCGCCTGCATCAATCGCCGCTTCCATCATCGCGTCAGCGGAAATTTTGGCGAGCGGATAAACAATTTCACCCACACGCGCGAACATGAACGACACCGAGCCCGGATTCACCCATGTTGCCGCCGTACTTGGCAAATGCTGCGCGGACCACAGGGGCCGTGCGATTGCGATTGTCGGTCAAAGCTTCAACGATCACAGCAGTGCCACCGGGGCCATAGCCTTCGTAACGAACATTGTCATAGTTATCGGCGTCACTGCCGGACGCTTTCTTGATGGCGCGTTCAATGTTTTCTTTCGGCAGGTTTTCGGCCCGCGCGTTTTGAATGGCCAATCGCAATCGCGCATTGGAATCGGGGTCAGGCACGCCCGCCTTGGCCGCCACGGTAATTTCGCGGGCCAGTTTGGAGAAGATTTTAGAACGCATCTTGTCCTGCTTACCCTTGCGGAACATGATGTTTTTATATTGTGAATGGCCGGCCATTGAAGATCCTTAAATGCTGTTGGCGGCATATAGCCAACCCTACCTTCTCGAAACAAGTCCTTGTTTAACCCCACATTAACGCTGTTCGTTCACCATAGGGGCAGTTCAGTTTGTGTGTGAGTGGAGTTGCGTATCATGTCAGCGGCGTTGAAACCTGTTGTAGAACATTTTTCATTTGATGGCGAATTCGTTGGTGCAGCGGGGGCTGCAGCACTAAGAAAGGTCAAGTCATTGGCAGAAGCCGCTCCACAAGGACGCTTGTTTGCAAGCATTTCCACCCTAGCCGACAATGCCGGAATGGCCGCAGCAGAATATGAAGCTGCAAGTTTGGCCACACTGCGTCACGAAACCCAAGAAGCCGAAGCCCGCCTCGCCCGTGGCACCCGCATGGTGCATCGTTTGAAAGAAGCGATTGGTGCAGAAGTGGCAACACCATTGCCAGAATTCATGCGTCGTCGGTAATTTAAAGCCAAATAAATCCATCGGCAAAATATGCCGCATTGGTAACGTTCCCGGCAGGATCAAAACTAAAGTTTTCAGCATTTATTTCTGCAAGAGCAACACCTTGCAGAATAACGGTACTGTTAGAACCATAGCGCACATATAGATCTTCACCATTTTGCGTGAACGTCAAATTGGCTGTGCTGGTCACGGCGACATTGCCTGAGAAGATCAACGTGTCCCCTCCAACTCCAAATGTGAAATCGGAGATGGTGTCCAAGTCGTCGCCCATCCGCAGCAGGAATGTATCTGCACCTGCTCCACCGCTCATGACATCGCGGCGTGTGCCACCCACGAGATAGTCACTTCCATCGCCACCACGCAAAACATCATAACCGAAACCAGCGTTGAGGTAATCATTGCCACTGGTACCTTGCAGCGTGTCATTGGCCGTTGAGCCAACAGCGTATTGCATTTCAATCGCATTATTGCCCCAAATGTCTGTGGCCGCATGTGAGATCCCGCCACCACTAATCGCCGCCCAAGTGGAGTTCACGCCGCTACTATCCTGGGCAGGGTCATAGTCCAGAACCAGGTGGTCAATTGAAACGCTGTTCTGCACATCCGGCGAGCCATGAAAATTGATGTCACGGTTGCTATCTGCAATTTGAATGGTGTTACCCGTTTCAGCACTCCATGCGGAAAATACCAAAGAATGCCGCCCATCGTGCAAGACGAGATCAGTCAAGGAGTTATTGAAACTTTCGGTCAGCAACACGCCATAGCCATTCCCATCACCTCCCTTGTTGTGAGCCCCTGCCACCGTAACGCCATCGACAACAACGGCTGTAGACGAGGTGATCGACAACCCATTACTGGCAGCATTCAAAATATCGATGTTAGAAATACTGGCCCCATTGGTGCCCATCAATTGAATAGCACTAAGGCCATCATAGGCCGGTGCAGTATTGATAAAATCATAAGGATTTGCCACGCCCAAGTCATAGGTCACGGCAAAATCAGAAAGAGCAATGTTCTCGATCATGTCGATAGAAAACACCCGCGCTTCTCCCGCATCCATGGCATAGGGAATAGCAAAATTCAGAAACGCCACATCACCTTCAATGTGATCGATCTCGACGATAAATTCACGGAAGGGCCGTTGGTCTGCATCCTCCCACACCACATTTGTCCAACCATTCGCCGCAAGGTATTCAAGTGTGTTGGGTTGATAGATATAGATGCTATCGCCCGCCGTGAGGCCGTGACCGGGCGGCAGCCCAACCGTTTGCTGCCCAGCGACGATTCCACCCTGCGCCAACCCCAGATAGGTTTTGGCCCCGCCCGTCACTTGTATGGCATCAGCCTCCGAGCCCGCGGCAAAACTGAATTGCAAAACAGTGCCGTCAGCATTCTCGCCGCGCAACGTTATGTCATCACGAGCAATGACAAGTGCAGCGTCAAATAGATGTGTTCCCTCCGCCAAAACAAATGTCGTCCCCGCTTCGGCATCAGCAATCATGGCATTCAACGCAGCGGCACTTGTACCTATGTCGACCTGAATGGTTGGCGGCAATAATTCAAGAACGACTCCGTTGTTAGTGACGATTGCGAGTGCGAGGTCTGCACGTGTCAAACCTGAAAATAGTAGTGACTGTCCATTTGCAAAATTGACGAGTGCGCCTGAAACTGTGTCGGTGGTCAACGCAAGAATCTCATTGAGCGACGTGAATGAAAATCCATTCAATGCAATTGCATCACTGCCGACATTGAAACCGATGACCGTGTCTGCACCATCTCCCGATGCATAGGCGACATTGTCGACGCCCGCCCTTGCGTTGAGCACGTCATTGCCAAGACCACCTTGTAGAACCGAACCAGCCAGTGCGGCTGTAATTGTATCATTTCCAGTACCGCCAATCACTGAGAGAGCAGCCCCACCCGCAATGCTCACAACATTGTTGACACCATTTGCAAGGTTGACCTGTCCCACTCCGTCAATAACAACTTGCCCAGCCGTAATATTAGATGCTCGCAAACTATCAATGCCATTCACGCCTGAAACGACTGTCAGCACATTGCTGTCAGATTGATCAACCAAGGCATTGTTCAAGTTGACGGCTAAGGAACCAGGCCCAAGCCGCGAAAAATCGAGAACATCAACGCCGGACATTGATGAATAGCTATTCTGCGAAAACTGAAAATCGTTAAGAGCGTTGATAACAAGTGTATCGCGCCCTGCACCCAGATCAATGCGTGCACGAGATAGCGCACGCGGATCGAGCACGAGTAGATCGTCTTCACTATTGCCATAATAGTTGCGGCCGTTAAGAATTCTGATGGCCATAATGCCCGCTCCTCAAACGCCCCGAAAGAAATTAAAACACAGATTTGCAGCGTTGAAAACCGTTCTGTTGCAATCATCCAAAGCCAACAAGAAGTGTTTCAATCTGGCACAGTCTTCGTTCGAACATGCGATTGTCAGGCCATGTGCAACCGATTACCAGCCCACAAATTCCGTCTGCCCCAACAACCCACCAACACGAATGGGGGCAACACGTTTGGCCAATCCTGAAATGTCGTCCGTTTCAACGATAATCCCGCATACTGTAGCCTCGCCCTCAGCGGGCTTCATGCGTTCGATGGGCAGCTTGCGTAAAAACCTTTGCAAGGGTTCGGCCTTGTCCATGCCGATGACGGAGTCATAATCGCCACACATGCCCGCATCGGTTTGATAAGCCGTGCCACCTTTTAAGACATGATGATCAGCCGTTGGTGTATGCGTATGAGTGCCAACGACCAAACTCGCGCGGCCATCACAAAAATGCCCCATGGCCATTTTTTCCGATGAGACCTCAGCGTGAAAATCCAGAATGATCGCATCACAATCGCGGCCCAATTTGCAGCTTTCAAGTGCGGCATCTACGACTGGAAAAGGATCGTTCAACATCGGCTCAACCATCACGCGGCCCATGGCATTGATCACCAAAACACGGCGGCCCTTGTCCGTCTCAACCAATGTTGATCCTCCACCGGGACAACCTGCGGGCCAATTGATAGGCCTGATCAAACGATCTTCCCGCGCGATAAAAACCAAGGCCTCGCGCTGGTCAAAAGCGTGGTTGCCGAGTGTCACCACATCGGCGCCCGCTTCACGCAGTTTCAAAAAAATCTCTTCCGTAATGCCAAATCCGTGGGCGGCGTTCTCGCCATTTATAACCACAACATCGGGCTTCAGGCGTTCCTTCAAAACTGGCAAATGAGCGCAAACCGCTTCACGTCCAGCCTTGCCCACCACGTCGCCCAAAAACATCAACCGCACTTCAACACGCCTTTTTCTGTCAGCACATAATCAAGTGCTTGGTCATGGGCGTCATGCACAACGGAGTCAACTTCCTGCGCCGCATAGGCAACGCCAATGGCGATGATTGGCTTTTTGCTGCGGAGCAGTTCCAATGTGCGGTCATAAAAACCACCACCATAGCCCAAGCGAAAACCTCTTGCGTCAAACGCCATCATCGGCACGAGCAAAACATCTGGCTCGACAATCGGGGCATCACAGGTGGGGCGTGGAATATCCCACACGCCAGCAATTGTTGGTTCTCCCGGCAACCAGCGTCGAAATACCAAAGGCTCACCCAGCGCAATGACAATCGGCAAACACGTGGTCCACCCCTCACCTGCGAGTTTTCCCAACAAGGGCCGCGTATCAATTTCACTTTTATAGGGAAAGAACGCTGAGACGATTTTCCGGCCCACTGTTGGGTTCACCGGAAAATCATGTTCAACGAGCCGCAAGGGCGCTTCGTCTTTGACAAGATCATGCGCGGCTTTGCGCACTTTGGCGGCGGCCTTGCGGGCTTCAGCTTTGAGGATGGAAAGTTCAGTCATAGGGCTCGCACAAAAAAGGTGGCGACCCGCGAGAGCCGTGGGAACCAACGATCCCTGGTCCCTACTTGCGTAGGTGGGGGCCGTGTGCGCCGAACCACGGTTCAGCACAGGGACAGCTCCCAAGATAATCGTTTATAGGCCCTGGGAAATTAGTGTTCCGCACGAAAGAGCCGCAGCATCGCCACAACGACATATAGGGCGGCTGGGCCGGAAATCAAAGTAAAACCGCCCCGCGTGGTTTCCAGCGCGGGGCGGCTAAATCTGGTACTTACAGCTTATTGTGCGCGGCACTCAGCATGTTCGGCAATATCACCCGCATCATCGCAGCCCGAACCACCGGGAACACGGGCACGGCGGCGGCCAGAATCGCCGTTGCGAGAGTTGTCATCGGAGTCATCATTCGCGTCATCATCGCTGTTATCGTCACCTGAATCATCATCGGAGTCATTGTCGTCCGAGTCACTGTCGTCCGAGTCACCCCCACCCGAGTTTCCGCCACCCGAATGGTCACCATCTGAACCACCGTCTGAATCCACCATCGCTATCGGCCAAAACAAGGAAATTTGGTTGTTGGGCCGAGCTAAGAGCGGCATCAAGATCAAGTGCAGGTACGGTTGCGAACGTCGCCGTTGCACCCAAAACCAGAAATGCGACGGATGCTAAAAGTGTATTTTTCATATGTATTCTCCTCAAGTTGAACTGCCTTGAGGATGAACATGCCAGAGGCTGCCTGACACAAACCGGCCAATGGCCGTCAGTGGCTTGTCAGAAAACTACTTTGCCAATTCTTCGAGTTTTTCTGCTGCAATATCAAGCGCACGCGAGAAATTCTCTTCCAGTGTCTTGATTTGCGCCAGCGCGCCATTGCGGGATTCGCGCAACGACTGATTATCCGCCTCAAGCATTTCCATTTTGCGCGTGGCTTCCGACAAGCGATCCGCCACCATCAAGCCCGCCATCACCAATTGGCGAATATCACCAATGGCACCAACGCTTTGGCGAATGCGCCCAACTTCTGTATCCAGCAGCTTGGCCAAGTCTTTCAAATGGTCTTCTTCACCATCCGGACATTGCATGGTGTAGGGGCGGCCAGCGATATTGACGACGACATTTGCCATCATGCACCCCCGCTGTTGGAGTAAAGCACCGAGCGAATCCGCGACACGGCAGAATCAATCTTGCCCGCCGCCTTCTTGGATGTATCCACCAACTCAGCCGCCTTGGCCCGCACACGGCCCAAATCCGAGTCCATTTGCTGGCGTTCCGTTTGGAAGTTAACCGCTTGTTTTTCAAGCACTTCCAGCCGCTCAACCGTCTCCCGGCGCGCAGTTGCAGATTGTTCCACCTTGGCAATGGCACGTTCAAAACGCACCAACGCTTCATCGAATTTTCGGACCTCAGTCATCGCCGTCCCTAATAAGACCAATACGCCCAGAATGCAAATTCGCAAGACTTACTAACGCGTTGCACCTTATCCCTGATTCTCCAGAGAAGCAAACACGTCTAACATGCATGCGGTGGTGTTGACTCGAACGTCGCCCCTGTTATCACAACCTTGAAAAGTCACGCCTTATTCAGAGGACCAAACCAAATGACCGTTTCCCAAAAAAACATGGCCAATGCCATCCGCGCCCTTGCAATGGACGGCGTGCAAAAAGCCAATTCCGGCCATCCGGGCGCACCCATGGGGCTGGCGGATGTGGCAACGGTCCTCTTCACCAAATTCCTGAAATTCGACCCCTCGGCACCCAACTGGCCTGACCGTGACCGGTTCATTCTTTCCGCTGGCCACGCCTCCATGCTGCTTTACAGCCTGCTGCACCTCACCGGCTATAAGGACATGACGATTGAGCAGCTGAAGAAATTCCGCCAATTCGGCTCGATCACCGCAGGCCACCCTGAATATGGCCACGCGACAGGCATTGAAACCACCACAGGCCCGCTGGGCCAAGGCATTTCCAATTCCGTGGGCTTCGCCATGGCGGAACGTCACCTCAACGCCAAATTCGGCGACGAATCTGATGAAGCACAAAACCTATGTGATTTCGGGCGACGGTTGTTTGATGGAAGGTATCTCCCAGGAAGCCATCGGTCTGGCCGGGCACTTGAAGCTCTCCAACCTCATCGTCATTTGGGACGACAACAACATCACCATCGATGGCCGCGTGTCCATGGCAGACTCGACCGACCAAGTGAAGCGCTTTGAAGCGTCAGGCTGGAAAGTGTTGCGCTGCGACGGCCATGACTTTGCATCCATTGAAGCCGCTTTGACGGCGGCCCAAGAGTCCGACCGTCCGGTGATGATCGCCGCCAAAACCATCATCGGCTTTGGCTCGCCCAATAAAAAAGACAGCTATCAAGCCCACGGCTCACCACTGGGCGATGCCGAAATCGCCCTCGCCCGCAAGGAATTGGGCTGGGAGTCCGCCCCCTTTGAAATTCCAGCAGATATTCTCAGCGCATGGCGTGCCGCAGGCGCCCGTGGTGCCGACGTGCGTAAAGCTTGGGAACAACGTCTCGCTGCATCAGCCCACAAGGCGGAATTCACCCGCCTGTTCAAGGGTGAACTGCCCGCCAGCTTTGCGGCGACCATGGCCGACTACAAAAAAGCACTGGCCAAAAACCCACCCCACATTGCCACCCGCAATTCCTCACAGAACACCCTCGACATCATCAACCCCGCCGTGCCTGAAACCATTGGTGGCTCAGCGGATTTGACAGGCTCCAACAACACCAAGTCGAAAGATTTGAAAGTGTTTAGCGCAGCCGACTATGCCGGACGTTACGTGCATTGGGGCATTCGTGAACACGGCATGGCCGCCGCCATGAATGGCATGGCCCTGCACGGTGGCGTCATCCCCTATGGTGGCGCCTTCTTCTGCTTCACCGACTATTGCCGCCCGTCCATGCGGCTTGCATCCCTCATGGGCATCCGCAGCATTTTCGTAATGACGCATGACTCAATTGGTTTGGGCGAAGACGGCCCCACCCACCAACCCGTCGAACACTTGGCAGCGGTCCGTGTCATCCCCAACCACATCGTCATGCGCCCCTGTGATGCAACCGAAGCCGCCGAATGCTGGCAGATCGCTTTGGAAAGCAAGTCAACACCATCAACATTGGTGCTGACGCGCCAAAAACTAAAGCCTGCACGTCTGACGTACTCAGCGAAAAACCTCTGCGCCAGCGGTGCCTATGAAGTGGCCGGACATGCAAAGAAAACCAAAGCGGTAATTTTCGCCAGCGGCTCCGAAGTTGAAATCGCCATTCAGGCAAAAGAAATGCTCGACAAAAAAGGCATCGCCACCCGCGTGGTGTCAGTACCCTCCATGGAACTCTTCGAACGCCAAGGCAAAGCCTACAAAGCCAAACTACTAGGAACCGAAAAAATCCGCATCGCCGTAGAAGCCGGATTAAGACAAGGCTGGGACCGCTTCATCGGAGTTGAAGGAACATTCATCGGCATGACTGGCTTCGGCGCTAGTGCACCAGCTGAGGTGCTCTATGAGAAGTTCGGCATCACAGCAAAAGCTGTGGTGAAAGCGGCCAGCAAGTAAATCAAAATTTCTCCCCGCCCTGGAGGGCGGGGTCGGGGGCGGGTGTCAGCCACACAAGGAATATCTGAGCAAACAACAAATGCCACAGATCCCAAACCACACCGCCGCCCAAATCGACATCGCCAAACTCCGCGATTATTGCCTAAGCATTGACCATCCACGCGGACGCCACAAAGCCCGACAATTTGCTTCCAGCCTTGGTGTCACTGCAAACAACGCTGAGTGGTTGCGCGAAACAATCCTAAAAAGCCTATTGAAAAACGATGCCATCCCGCAAGAAACAGATGACTTTGGTCAACGTTGGCGGGTCGATATGCTACTGGCAAGACAAAACCATCGCGCCATGATAAGAACAATTTGGATGATCAGAAACGGCGAAACCTTTCCACGCTTCATCACCTGTTGGGTACTCTAGGAGCAAGCCATGAAAACGGCCCCAAAACTAAACGACGTCGTTGCCCTTCTGGCCGATGTACCAGAAGCAAAACTGGCGCGTGGGCAAGTTGGAACAGTCGTTGAAGTGCTTTCACCAACCAAACTCCTCGTCGAGTTTTCTGATGATGACGGAAAGGCGTATTCGATTGCAACACTTGATGCGTCATCAGTTCTTGTACTTCACTACGAGCAAGAAGTGGCGTGACGGCGGGGAAATAAATTAAAATCTCTCACCCCTCCCCGCTTCGTGGGGAGGGGCCAGGGGTGGGGTGTCGGCCACACAACGAACTTCTTCAACTACTGTTCTTCATGGGCATAAAATGAAAAAGCACCCACGCAGTTATATTGGCATTCTTGATGGCAGCGGAGATGTTTGGGGCGTTCGCATTCCCGATATTGATGGCTGCGTCGGTGGAGGCGCCACGCCCGAAGAAGCCATCGCCGATGCGACACAAGCTTTGCGAGATGTGCTGGCACACAAACAATCAAGTGGAACGCCCTTTCCCAAGGCCTCTCCATCGACAGCATTCTTCAAAAAGAAAAACCAGCAAAATCCGAAAGCACAGTCATCATTCCCGTGGTCCTCGACGCCGGCCGCAGCGTCCGCGCCAACCTCACTATGGACGCAGGCCTACTTGAAGCCATCGATACCGCTGCTGTTCGTGCAGGTATTACGCGGTCAGCATTTGTTGCGAGTGCTGCGCGAGGAGAAGTTGGAGGCATGAGAAGTATACTGTCTCTGAAATTAGCATTAGTGCTACTGGAGTCAGACTTTAGAAATTCATCTTGGAAACGTGTAAAACTCCAGGTACATATTTACCGCCATATGCAATTTGGACGCATTTGAAGGTGGACTGAACCGATGTGAAAGCGTGCACATCTCGAATTTTGAAGAATGTTCTGACCAAAGTCGGGTAATAACATGCAATTCACGTTCTGCAGTTCGTAATCCGCGGTGTGAGATTTGCACATAGTCATCGGCAGTTGACTTTAACAGGACATGATTCGCACTTTCAGACTATGCGCGTTTACAAGTTGTTGTCATCAAATGAATTCAACTGACCACATTAGCCGACAAAACCATTTTTCTCTGGCAGATTTTCAAGTTCCAACGACTTCAGCAACATGCTTTCATTGGTCGTCTTGCAGAGTATCGTCATGACAGATCAGTCTGCCAAATAACATAGAAATATTAGTTTATGACAAATCATTTACGACAATGTAATTGCAGTACCAAAGCTCAGTCCAATGTTCGACAGTCTTGACGAATCAATGATCTGCAGATTCCGCAATTCAGATTTTTTTCGATTGATGAGCCGATCTACCGCACGATAGTATATCTTGAATATAAGCGCAATATTTTGCACTGCGAAAACAAATCTGTATCTGAACATATTGCAAATCGAGTCTGATAGTCGCATTTTCAAATTGCTCAAGACATGTAAAGTCTCTTCTTCAATGAAGTTGCGATTTCATGCACATTCAATAACTCACAATCCCAGACTTAATTTATTGCAGTGCCATTCGCAAAACTCACCTCACCCCCACCTCAATCTTCACATTCAACGCCCGCATCACCGCTGCAATCGTTTCATACCTTGGCTTTGCACCTGGGCTGAGTGCCTTGTACAAACTCTCACGCCCCAAACCTGAATCCTTCGCCACCTGCGCCATGCCGCGCGCCTTGGCCACGGCGGACAATGCTTTTAGCAACACATCAGGGTTTTCATCTTGTGCACATGCCGAAAGAAATTCAGCAATGACGGTTTCACTATCAAGATAATCTGCAGCATCAAAAGTCGAGAAGCTGATTTTTGGTTTTTTAGCCATGTGTCTAATTCCTTCATGTCTTTCAGCATTTTTTTGGCAAGGCGAATATCTGATTTCTGGCTGGACTTGTTGCCTCCGCAGAGAAGCACCTAGACCGTTTGTCCGCGCCGCGTGAAATAGACCCTGTAACCCGGCCCGTAGTGAATTCGCATTTCGGAAAGGCCCTCCGCCAACGTCGTCTTCATGATGGGCTCAAGACTGTTGTTTGGCGGGTGGGCGAAGTTTTGGCCCAGTTCTGGAGTATGGCAATATCTAGCGAAACCACCGCGCGGTGTCAAGCATTATTTCCTGCATTAAGAAAATACCTTATTTTTGCCTTATTTGCACCCCACCGCCCAAGCCTTCACGCCCGCATCAATCGGCATCACCACCTTCTGCCCGCCGGCTTGCGCTTCAATCACTTTCGCAGCGGCAATCGCAGGGGCAAGTTCGCGCATATTCACACCATCGGGAATTGCCGTCAGCCACCAGCTCACTGTCATCTCCATAAAGTCCATTTCCGTGACGGCATATTCGAATTGCTTTTTGCCAACGTTCAGCAAAATCTGCTGCTTCTCTTTGGTAATCGCCTTGGCCGCGTTTTTCGCAGCAATGTCTGCCAGCACGATGGAAATTGAACCCGTGTCACTGCAAATGAACGTGGCGACTTGGCATTCTTCCTCGCAACTTTCATAGAAAAAATTGAGGTGCGTTGAAGTGCTGCCATCCGCCGTCGTCGTATCGACACGCGACACAATTTTATCTGCCGCGAGTGACGGAACCGCCAGCGCCAGAAACGAAAGAGCCGTGAAAATATATTTGACCATCACACAGCATAGGCACCGATGAATTCGCAACTCAAGCCCCTTCCCCCGCGCGCCAAATCACCCTATCTCGCGGCGCCATGACGTCTTCCCCGCGCAGCATCACCCTCGGCCTCGATTTTGGCACCACCAACACTGTTGTGTCCCGCCGCAGTGGCGATGAGGTGACGACGCTGAATTTCAACACCAAGCTCGGCGCCATCGACACGGTGCGCACCGTGCTGGCCATGTGGCAAGACCCTTCGCTGCCAACCCCCAGCATTGCCGTGGGCCGTGATGCGCTCGCGGAGTTTTCTGATTTTCCAGAGGACACGCGCCTCATCCAATCGATCAAATCCTACGCCGCCAACCCAGCCTTTCGCCAAACCATGATCCTCAATCGGCCCTATACATTTGCAGGCTTGATGGGCGAATTTTTGCAGCAACTGTTTCGCCTCAGCGATATTGATTTAAGCACGGTCGGCAAAATCATCGTGGGCAGGCCAGTGAAATTCGCAGGCTACAATCCCGATGAAAACCTGGCGCTGAAACGTTATCGCGAAGTGTTCGAAACCATCGGCATTCCGGATATCAGTTTCGTGCAAGAACCCGTGGCCGCCGCCTTCACCTTCGCCCGCCGCTTGACCCAACCCGCCACCGTATTGATTGCCGACTTTGGCGGCGGCACCACCGACTTTTCAGTGCTGCGCCTGCAACCACCTAAAAGCCACGCCCCGCATGATGTGTTGGGCGTGGGCGGCATTGGCATAGCGGGCGACCAGTTTGATTATCGCATCGTCACCAATGCCATTCTCCCGCATTTAGGCTTGGGCACGCATTACAAAAGCATGGGCGGAAAATCGCTGGAACTGCCGCGCCATGTTTTTAATTCTCTGGCCCGCTGGAATGAATTGTCGTTCCTGCGCACCACAAAAGAATATGGCGAGCTGCAAGACCTCGCCGCCTATTCCGACGCACCGCATTTGCTCAAACGCTTTTTCCACATCGTGGATCACAGCAAGGGCCTGAACCTCTATGATGCTGTATCAACCGTGAAGCGCGAACTCTCAAAACACGATGAGGCAACACTGACATTCGAGGGCCTCAACATCACAATCAATCGCCGAGATTTTGAAAGCTGGATTGAAGACGACCTCACCCGCATCCGCACCGCCCTTTCAACCACGCTCGAAAACATTGGCAGCAAAGACAGCGACATTGACTCGGTGTTTTTAACAGGCGGCACATCGCTTGTGCCCGCCGTGCGGAAAGTCTTTGCAGATCGTTTCGGCGAAAACAAAATCCACGCAGGCGACGAACTCATTTCGGTTGCCAAAGGCCTCATCCAAAACTGACATTTTCGCTTTCCTATCGAACGCGGTTGAGGTACGCACCTCAATTATTCGAATGGAGAAAAACAATGCCCGCTTTCCGCACCCTTGATGATGTGAATGTTTCAAACAAAAAGGTGGTCATCCGCCTTGATCTCAACGTGCCAATACAAGACGGCGTGGTGACGGATACAACCCGCATTGATCGCGTTGTCCCCACACTGAAAGAACTCATCAGCAAAGGTGCAGCCGTCATCATCCTCGCACATTTTGATCGGCCAAAGGGCAAGGTTGTTCCTGAGATGTCATTAAAGCCTGTGGCTCCCGCTCTGGAAAAAGCCTTGGGCCAACCCGTGCAATTCGTCTTCACCGATTGGCAATCCGCTCCAACTGTCGATGCTAAACCCGGCACCGTAACCCTGATGGAAAACACCCGTTACCATGCAGGCGAAGAAAAGAACGATGCGGCCTTCGCACAAATGTTGGGCGCCTTGGGCGATATTTTTGTGAACGACGCCTTCTCCGCCGCCCACCGCGCCCATTCTTCAACCGAAGGCATTGCCCGTGTTATTCCGGCCTATGCGGGCCGCGCCATGGAAGCCGAATTGAAAGCCTTGCAAGCCGCCCTCGAGAAGCCTGAGCGCCCACTCGTTGCTGTGGTTGGTGGCGCAAAGGTTTCATCGAAATTGGAGTTGCTCGGCAACTTGTCGAAGGTCGCCAACACCATCGTCATCGGCGGCGGCATGGCTAACACGTTCCTGGCAGCACAGGGTTATAACGTCGGCAAGTCGCTGTGCGAACATGACCTGATCCCCACCGCAAAAGAAATTCTTGCCACCGCCAAGGCCAACAATTGCACGCTGCTGCTGCCGGTTGATGGTGTTGTTGCAAAAGAATTCAAAGCCGGTGCCGCATCTGAAACCGTTGGCATTGATGCCGTACCCGCTGATGGCATGATGCTCGACGTCGGTGCCAAATCCATTGCCAATGTCAAAGCCTGCTTCGACCTCGCCAAAACCGTGGTGTGGAACGGCCCCATGGGTGCGTTTGAAATTGCACCGTTTGACACCGCAACAAATGCCGTGGCCCAACATGCCGCAGCTTTAACAAAAGCCGGAAAACTGGTCACAGTCGCAGGCGGTGGCGACACGGTTTCCGCCCTCAATCATGCCGGGGCCGCAGACGACTTTACCTATATCTCAACCGCAGGCGGTGCCTTCCTCGAGTGGCTGGAAGGCAAGGAATTACCGGGCGTGAAGGCGTTGGAAGCTTAATCTGAATTGATGGCAGCAATGCAAAACTGCGCATTGCTGCCTTATCGTTCTATCGCCTAAACCCATGCCATGACGGCGACCACGGCTCACATCCAAACCACCAAAACGGTTTACGCAATTCTCTTCGCGGCTGCGGGTTGCCACCTCATCAACGATACCATGCAAGCCATCATGCTGGCGTCTTACCCCTTGTTGCGGGAAAGCTATGCGCTCACCTTCACGCAAGTGGGCTTGATGACCTTTGCATTTCAAATCACGGGCTCGGTGTTTCAACCCTTCATCGGCAGCTACACCGATAAGCACCCCTTCCCCGCCATTTTGCCATTGGCACCGGCTTTCACCTTTGTCGGATTTATCTTGCTGGCACTGGCACCAAGTTACGCCTTGCTGCTCACAGCGGCGATTTGCATCGGCATTGGTTCTGCCATGTTCCACCCTGATGCATCGCGTGTGTCGCGGCTTTCATCGGGCGGCAAGTTTGGTTTTGCCCAATCCACATTCCAAGTCGGCGGCAATGTGGGAACGTCATTTGGCCCGTTGCTGGCGGCGTGGTTCATCATCCCCAATGGCCAGCAGAGTATCTTGTGGTTTGCCCTGCTCGCCGTCGCCTCCATGTCAATTCTTGCCGTGGTGGCCCGCTGGTTTGCCAATCATCTCACGGCAACAGCGGCAAAACCCGTTCTCACAAAACCAAGCACTGTCAGTTCACGCACCATCACCATCAGCATGTCTATTCTTGGTGGCGCTCATGTTTTCAAAATTTGTTTACATGTCGAGCATGCATTCATTCTACGCATTCTACTTGATGGACAAATTCAACCTGTCGGCCCAGCGCGCCCAGATTGATTTATTTATTTTGCTCGGTGCCGTCGCCGTGGGCACCTTTGCAGGTGGCCCGATTGGTGATCGTATTGGCCGCAAAACCGTGATTTGGTTTTCAATTCTGGGCACGCTGCCGTTCTCGCTCGCCCTTCCTTATGCCAATGAATTCTGGTCGGTTGCACTCACCATTCCCATTGGCTTGATTTTGTCATCCGCATTTCCGGCCATGGTGGTTTACGCTCAAGAGCTGCTGCCAGGTCGTGTGGGCATGATTTCGGGCTTGTTCTTCGGCCTCGCATTTGGCTTAGGCGGCATCGGCGCTGCTTTGATGGGTGCTCTTGCCGATGCAACATCCATCAACACCGTGTTCCACATCGCCTCCTATTTACCAGCCCTTGGACTGTTGGCACTTTTCCTGCCCAATCGGGACCAACTCAAATCCAACTGAATTGTCATTCGACAAAGCGGGCCTCAATTTGTTAGAGGAAGCGCCATGAACACTCGCCTTTTCCTTGTCGCACCTGATGCGATTTCTGAGCCCCACCTCATTGCCTGCGCTACGGCTGCCTGTGCTGCGGGCGATTGCGCCACCATCTTGGTCGGCAAATCGCTCTTGCATCAAACAATCGCCGACCTGCAGGCCCTTAATCTTGCCGTCATTTTAAACGATCGTGAAGCCCGTGATGTGCATCATGCAAAGGCCGATGGATTGCTGCTTTCCAATATCGAAGATTTCAAAACCGCGCGCGAGTCGCTGAAAAATGAAAGCTTGGGCTTCCTTGCAGGCGTATCGCGCCACGCTGCCATGGAAGCAGCTGAATTAGGCGCTGACTTCATGTGTTTCAACCAAACAAAACAATATGCCGGCGAACCCATCATTGCGTGGTGGCTTGATGTGACAAACATTCCCGCAGTCGCCTTGGACGCCGTAACGGACGCAGCATTTAAGCCGCAAAACCCTGAATTTATTCGCCCGTCAGATGACATGTGGACCAGCCCCGAGGCCGCCACAGAAACGGTCAAACATTTGATGGCGCAATGGTCAGCATGAAGCGCATTCTCGTCACCGCAGCCTTCATAGCGTTCACTTCGCCTGCTTTTGCGCAAGCCACCTTCGAAGAAGCCATGTCGCTGTTCGAGGATCAAAATTACGCGGAAGCCCGCGCCATTGCGGAACCCCTCGCCAATGCCGATGATCCACGCGCCATGGCCATGGTTGCAGCGATTTTACAAAAGGGCTTGGGCACTCCGGTTGATGCCGCTGGCGCAAAATCCTGGTTTCAAAAGGCCGCCGAGAAAAACCACCCCGGCGCACAACTCTCCCTCGCCATGCTGTTGCTTGATCCAGCTGCTGGCGAAGCAGACCCGGAAGCGGCGGCTGTTTGGCTCGAAAAAGCGGCAACCGGCGGCAACGCCCAAGCGCAATACAATTTGGGCCTTGTCTATGTCGGCCGCTACGGCACCGCACCTGACTGGGTGAAAGCCGCCCAATGGTTCCGCAAGGCCGCTGATCAAAACATGCCCGAAGCACAATATAATTTGGGCCTGCTCCACCTTGAAGGCAAAGGGTTGGAAAAAGACTTAGTCGCAGCCGCCGATTGGTTTTCACGTGCCGCTGTGAAGGGTTTGCCCGAAGCCGCCCTTGAATATGGCGTCATGGTCATGCGCGGCGATGGCGTGCAGCGCGACGAGAAAATTGGCGTCAAATGGCTGCTTTATGCAGGCAATCGCGGCAACCCGATTGCGCAAAACCGTTTGGCCCGCATTTATGCTTCTGGCATTGGTGGCAAAGCCGATGTGGCCGAAGCTGCAAAGTGGAATATGTTGGCAGCAAACGGCGGCAGGCCTGACGCGACACTTGATGAGATGATGTCAAAACTCTCGCCCGAGCAGAAAAAGCAGGCCGAAAAGGCAGTTGCCGAATTCAAACCGGCTGAAGCCCCCACAGCAGCCCAATAACCAAGTTGCATTTCCGGCACTGGTCTTATAGCCACAGCCTTGCTATGCGGCAGCAGCAATTCAAGGATTAAACCCGTGACCTCTTCTCCCATTATGACTGTAATGATTGACGCCATTCGCAAGGCCGCCCGTGGCGTGCAGCGCGACTTTGGCGAAATCGGCAACTTGCAAGTCTCGATGAAAGGTCCGGGAGACTTTGTAACGGCAGCTGATAAGCGCGCTGAAAAAGTATTGCGCGCCGAGTTGAAAAAGGCCCGCCCCACCTATGGTTTTTTAGGTGAAGAAGAAGGCGAAACCGCAGGCGTTGATAAAGATAACCGCTTCATCATCGACCCCATCGACGGCACGTCGAACTTCATGCACGGCTTACCGTTTTTTGCACTCACCATCGCACTCGAACGCAAAGGCGAAATCGTAGCAGGTGTAACCTACAATCCAATTTCCGATGAACTGTTTCATTCGGAAAAAGGCGGTGGCGCATTTATGAATAACAAGCGCATGCGCGTTGCTGCCCGCAAGCAATTGCATGAAGCTGTGATCTCCACCAACATTCCGCACATGGGCCAAAAAAACCATGTGGCCCACCGCAATGAAATCGCGGTGCTGCAAGCCCGCACCACAGGGCTTCGCGCCTTAGGTTCAACAGCGCTTGAACTCGCCTATGTGGCTTGCGGTCGCTTGGACGCAGCTTGGTGCCACGATCTTCATGCGTGGGACATGGCTGCTGGTTTACTTTTCGTGCGCGAGTCGGGTGGCTTTGTGTCGAAACTCAATGGCGAAGGTGATCCCCTGCATTCCGGTGGTTATCTTGCCACCAATGCTGATCTCTTGCCCTTGATGCGCAATGCCTTGGCCGAGGCTAAGAAGCTCTGAATAGCAAAAAGCCGCGAAACACGTTCGCGGCCTTTCTATAATCATACAGTAAAATTATGCGCCGCCGCGTGAACCGCCGGGGCCGCCAGGACCACCGCGTGTTGGGCGTTCAACTTTTTTCGGCATTGGCAACAAGCCTTCGCGCTGCATTTTCTTGCGCATGGCCTTGCGGGCACGGCTTACAGCTTCTGCATGTTCGCGGGCTTTTCTGATCGACGGCTTTTCAAAAGCGTCTTTCATTTTTAATTCACGGAAAATGCCTTCGCGTTGCATTTTCTTCTTCAGAACCTTCAAGGCCTGTTCAACGTTGTTATCACGCACTGAAATGAGCAAATTAGTACCTCTATCCAAATTTGGCGGCGTCGATATCATAACATATCACGCCTGTCGAGGGTGAATCCTGTTGATATGCCCCATTTTCCGCCCCGCCCGTGCTTCGGCCTTGCCGTAAAGATGCAAAGCCGTGCCGGGCTGGCTGGCCAACACAGACCAATCCTCGGCTTCGTCCCCCAGCAAATTCGTCATCACAACATCAGAATGCCGCGCCGTCGCCCCCAAGGGCCAGCCTGCCACCGCCCGTATATGTTGCTCAAACTGCGAGACAACGCAGGCATTTTGCGTCCAATGGCCCGAATTGTGAACGCGGGGCGCAATCTCATTCACATAAAGCACGTCGTGCCCCACGAAGAATTCCACCCCCATCACGCCGACATAATCGAGCGCTTCCGCCATGCGCTGGGCCACAAAAACCGCTTCGACACCAAGCTCCGGCGCAATGCGGGCGGGAACAGTTGACGTGTGCAAAATCTGGTTGCGATGAACATTTTCCGTCACGTCAAAACAGGCAACCTTGCCGTCGAGCCCACGCGCCACCAAAACCGAAACTTCACATTCAAAATTGACGAAGGACTCATAAATCGAGGGTTGATTCTTCATCATGCCCCAGGCGGCATCAACGTCGTCAGCCGACATAAGCTTCGCCTGTCCCTTGCCGTCATAGCCCATACGCGTGGTTTTCAAAATGCCGGGAACACCCTGCCGCGCCACAGCGGCCTTCAAATCATCAAGTGAAACGACAGCCGAAAACTCCGCCGTCATCGCCCCCATTGAGCGGGCCAAAGTTTTCTCTTTGATACGATCTTGTGCAACACCAAGCGCCTTTGATCCGGGCCGCACAGGCACCAGCGTTTCCAAAAACGCCACCGTATCAACCGGCACATTTTCAAATTCATAGGTGACAACATCAACAACGGCTGCAAACGCCTTCAAAGCAGCAAGGTCATCATAAGCTGCAACTGTATGATGCAGCAGAAACCTGAAATGCCGGACTATCGGCTTCCGGCGCATAAATATGGCATTTCAAACCCAGTGGAGCTGCGGCCAGCGCCAACATGCGCGCCAATTGTCCGCCACCTAAAATCCCAATGGTTGATCCGGGCTTCAGCGCCTTTGCAGCACTCATGCCTCGTCCTTCGGCTCGAGGGCAACACTTTCCGTTTGCTTGGCCCGCCATGCATCAAGGCGGTTGGCCAAATCAATATCACTCAACGCCAATACGCTGGCCGCCAGCAAACCTGCATTCATGGCCCCCGCCTTGCCAATGGCCAAAGTGCCAACCGGAATACCACCCGGCATTTGCACAATCGACAACAGCGAATCCTGCCCCGACAAAGCCTTGGATTCAACCGGCACACCAAACACCGGAAGCGGCGTCAAAGCAGCCGCCATACCCGGCAAATGGGCAGCACCACCAGCACCAGCAATAATCACTTTAAAGCCTGCGGCCTTGGCACCCTTGGCAAAACTGTAAAGCCGCTCTGGCGTGCGGTGGGCTGAAATAATTTTAAGCTCATGGGCAACACCGAGCGTTTCAAGAACATCGGCGGCGTGCTTCATGGTGGCCCAATCCGATTGGCTTCCCATGATAATGGCAACAGGTGCGGTCATGGCTTCCCTTTATGCGATTATGTCGGGAATGAGCAAGTTTTCGATCGAAATGATCTGGTCTTTCAAACCCAGCTTGATTTTTTTTAAGCGTCGCAATTGCAACTGGTCACTCGTTCCCGAAAGTTCCAAAGCAGTGATCGCAGCATCCATGTCAGCATGCTCTTGTTCGAGCTGGCGTAATTTCACCCGCAATTGAACCTGTTGCACTGCATCCATAATTGAACCTCAAAAAAACCAACCCCTCGTCAACTATGCGCTTGAACTTCATTCGACAAGCCCCCAATTTTATGTCATGGTCATGACACGGCACATCATGTCCGTATTTTGCGTATCGGCCCTCGTTTTAACTGGAGGAAATCGATGAATTCACCATCCCTAGCAGACCTGCTTGCACAACATCGTGCGCTGGAATCAGAACTGGCAGCTGAAATCGCCCATCCCGCGTCATCTGACTCGGAGATCGCAGCGATCAAGCGCAAAAAACTCCGAATAAAAGACGAAATTACACGACTTCAAAGCGAAACACACATCGCCGCTTGAAGTCTGACTTAGGTCTTGGGCGGGCCTATTAAGTCCCAACCATTGCCATAAAGGTCGTCGAAGACAGCGACTGAGCCGTAAACCTCATGTCGTGGATTTTCGCGAAAACGAATGCCTTTTGCTTTTAATTGGTCATAAGTTTTTGTGAAGTTTTCGACATGCAGAAAATAGCCAACACGCCCGCCAGCAGCTAAACCAACAGCGTTGATCTGCGCGGGCGTATCGGCCTTGGCTAAGAGCAAGCTAAATTCAGAGTTGGGAGGTGCCACCCGCACCCAACGTTTGCTTTCGCTCAGTTGCGTGTCTTCAACCAATTCAAATCCGAGTACGTCCACAAACCACGCAATTGCTTCATCGTAATCGCGAACCAAAAACGTAACAGCTGCAAGCTTCATAGCGCCACGTAATCAATTTCCATGAACTTCGCCACTTCTGGAATCCAGCGGTCTTGCACAAAGGCCACATGCCAAGGGTGTTCGTTGTAAATGGTGTAAGCAGCTTGGTTGGCGAACTCCATGGAAAAGCCAAAAGCATAGTCGTTTTTGGGGCTCACTTGCTTGAGCTTTTCAAACTTCTGCACGCCCGGAATATCGGCCAGAACGTCAGCTGCTTCTATGAAGTCCTTTTCAGCCGCCGAACCTTGCGCATGCTTCAAATTAAAAACCACCGTATGCCTGATCATCGCTGTCCGAATCCCTGAATTTTAAAGTCGCTGAACATGCGACGAAAGACGAGTTTCCTCAAGCCTTGCGCACTGGCAAGCCAACGGCTCTAACTCTGCGCAAAGAGGATGCCGAAATGACCCGTTATCACGATGTTTATGCCCAATGGAAAAACAACCCCGATGGGTTTTGGGCGGGCGCAGCGTCAGCCCTCGATTGGTCAAAGCCTTGGGACAGCGTGCAGGATTCGTCCAGCGGGCTAGACCGTTGGTTTGTGGGCGCTGAATGCAACACCTGTTGGAACGCCGTGGACCGCCACGTTGCCAATGGTCGAGGAGACCAACTGGCCGTCATTTTCGACAGCGCCATGACGGGCGACAAACGCCAATACACCTATGCCCAATTGCAAGACGTAACATCCAAACTCGCAGCGGGCTTACAAAGCCTTGGCCTCGGCAAGGGCGACCGCGCCATCATCTACATGCCCAATATTCCCGAAGCCTTGATTGGCATGTTGGCCTGCGCCCGCATTGGGGCCATTCACTCGGTCGTCTTCGGCGGGTTTGCACCAGCGGAATTGGCAACGCGCATCAACGATGCAAAACCAAAACTCATCCTCACGGCATCCTGTGGCTTAGAGCCGGGCCGCGTCATCGCCTACAAACCGTTGATCGACGAAGCCATCACCCTGTCAGACCACAAGCCCGACAATGTGGTGCTGCTGCAACGCCCGCAAGTCACGGCCGAAATGTCAGCCCGTGATGTGGATTGGGAAGCCCTCATCGCATCACAAGCCAACGGCGCTGACTGTGTTGCCGTCAAAGCCACTGACCCGCTTTACATTCTCTACACCTCCGGCACCACGGGCCAACCCAAGGGCGTCGTGCGCGACAATGGCGGGCACATGGTGGCCATGCATTGGAGCATGGAAAACATCTATGGCATCAAACCCGGTGAAGTGTTTTGGGCCGCGTCGGATGTGGGTTGGGTGGTTGGCCATTCCTACATCGTCTATGCACCACTGCTATTTGGCGCGACCACGCTGATGTATGAAGGAAAGCCCGTAGGCACGCCTGATGCTGGTGCCTTCTGGCGCATCATTTCGGAATACAAAGTTGCCGCCCTCTTCACCGCACCCACAGCGTTTCGCGCCATTAAAAAAGAAGACCCCAATGGCGAACACATCGGCAATTATGACCTCGCACATTTCCGAACACTCTTCCTCGCGGGCGAACGCGCTGACCCTGATACGGTGAAGTGGGCAGAAACAAAATTGGGCGTGCCCGTCATTGACCATTGGTGGCAAACCGAAACCGGTTGGGCCATCGCCGCCAATCCTGTGGGCTTGGGAACGCTTGCCTGTGAAACATGGCTCCCCCACCGTGCCCATGCCGGGCTTTGATGTGCGCGTGCTGGATGAAGGTGGCCATGAAGTAAAGCGCGGGCAACTCGGCGCCATTTGCGTGAAGCTGCCTTTGCCGCCCTCATGCCTGCCCACGCTGTGGAATGCCGATGATCGTTTCCGTGCCGCCTATCTCAAAACTTTCCCCGGCTATTATGAAACCGCCGACGCGGGATACATGGACGACGAAGGCTATCTCTACATCATGGCCCGCACCGACGACATCATCAACGTCGCCGGCCACCGCCTGTCCACGGGCGGCATGGAAGAGGTTCTAGCCTCTCACCCCAATGTGGCCGAATGCGCCGTCCTCGGCATCGCCGATGATCTGAAAGGTCAAATTCCACTGGGCTTTATTGTGTTAAAGTCGGGCGTCAACAGAGATGCACAACTCATTGAAAAAGAATGTGTTTCCCTCGTGCGCGAAAAGATCGGTGCCGTCGCTGCATTAAAGACAGTCATCACCATCAACCGCCTACCCAAAACAAGGTCAGGCAAAATCCTACGCGGCACCATCAGCAAAATCGCCGACAAAAAAGACTGGAAAATGCCAGCAACAATTGATGACCCGATGATCCTTACAGAGATTGGAAACGCCATGAAGGCGCGGGGGATTGGGCAGTAGTTTACGAGTGCCTTGTCCGCGCCGGAAAATCATTCTTTCTCCCTTGCGCCGAAGGCGTGGGGGAGTACCGCGGTACGCGGGGAGGGGGTGCTGAACCAAACAAAAGGTACTTCTTTTTCTGCGCCCAACACCCCCTCCCCCTGCGGGTACTCCCCCATGCTGCGCATGAGGGAGAAAGAACGACGAACATAATCCGTAACAAAGCGCAAACCTATCGCACTCAAGTCTTCCGTACACGGACAAACAATAACAGCGTCACCGCCAAAAATCCCGCCGCCACAAACATGGCAATGTTCGGTGACTGCACAATCGCATTGGGTTGCATGAACCATGCAAACACTTGTGCGAAAAACACCGTGCCTAACAACATCGAAACCGCCATGATTGATGAAACCCCGCCTTGCAATTCCCCTTGCGCATTTTCAGGAACGGCTTTCGACATAATAGCCGTCAACATCGGGTGCACAAAACCTTCAGGGCCGTGCACCACAAACAAGACAACTAACGCAATCATACCCGGTGCCAATCCATAACCGACAGCCGCAATCACCGATGAGGCAAGACCAATCAACACCACGTTTCGCGTGCCAAACTTCTTCTCAACAGGGCCTGTGAACACGCCTTGGAACACCGCCGTTACAATGCCGAAAACGGCAAGCGTCAGTCCAATGACCAATTCACTCCAACCAAATTTGGCAATGCCCCAAAAGGCCCATATGGCGGGGTAAACCGCAGATGCGAAGAAGAACACAAACATCACAACGCAGAGCGGCAACACGCCCTTGTAGTTTTGAAACACCTTGAAGGTGCCAAATGGATTGGCCCGCGCCCACTCAAACGGTCTGCGTTTTTCAACAGGCAAAGTCTCTGGCAAAACGAAATATCCGTAAAGCAAATTCAAAGCCGAAACGCCTGCCGCCACATAGAACGGCACCCGCGCACCAAACTCACCCAATATGCCGCCCAAGGCCGGCCCCACCACAAAGCCCAAACCGAAGGCCGCTCCCATCATGCCAAAGGCTTTGCCGCGATCTTCAGGCGGTGTCACATCGGCGATGTAAGCATTCGCAATCACATAGGACGCGCCACAAAAGCCAGCAAAAGCACGGCCCACATAAAGCCAGAACAAATTAGGCGCAAAACTCATAATCAAATAGTCAATCAACAACCCAAACACCGCGAGCAGCAACAAAGGCCTGCGCCCAAAGGCATCCGACAAATTCCCCATCGTCGGGCCAAAGGCAAATTGCATCAGTGAAAACGCAAAAAACATCCAGCCGCCAATGGCCGCCGCATCAGCAATGTTCACCTGCCCCACAGTTTCAATCAAACGCGGCAACACGGGCATGATCAAGCCAAAGCCCACCATGTCGAGGAACACAGTGATAAAAATAAAGGTCACGGCATGTTTGCTGGAAGGTAGGGCAGTCATCAAAGTCTCCTGCATTTCTGTCTAACATCTATGCATCGAAACACCATGGCGAGTTTTGCGGCCCTCCCCTATGGTCGACGCAAATCACTCCGGAGTTTTCATGCCACCTAGCCCCGCCGCCGCCCGCCACGCCATCATGGCAGTTTTTGTTTTGCATGGAATTCTATTGGGAGGCTGGGTCACCCATATTCCCTTGGCCAAAACCAGATTGGATGCAGGCCTTGGACTTTTCGGAATAGCACTCCTGTCCTTCGCCATTGGTGCTGTCATCGCCATGCCAATTGCGGGTGCAATCATCAACAAAAAGGGCAGCGCTTTCGTAACATGGGTTGCGGGCTTAGGCTTTGCCGCGTTTCTATTCGCGCCTGCCATTGCACCAACCTTGCCATTGTTCATGCTTGGCGGCGCTTTGCTGGGTGCGAGTGTCGGCTCCATGGATGTTTCCATGAATGCCCACGGCCTCGCCGTTGAGAAGGCATTGAAGAAACCTGTTATGTCCGGCTTCCACGGCGGCTTCAGTGTCGGCGCTGCAATCGGCACCATTGGTGGGGCATGGTTGCTGTCAGCTGTGGGTGAGTATGTGCAACTCGCCAGCATCAGCATTTTCTGCGCCATCGGCATTTTCATCGCATCTCGATATTTTCTACCCGCGAGCGTTGACAAGGGTCTGTCCGGCTCTCACTTTGCGTGGCCCACAAAAGCGACAATTGGCTTGGGCGGCTTGTGTTTTCTTGCCTTGATGATTGAAGGCTCCGTCGCTGACTGGGCCGCCATCATGTTGCAAGGCCGTTTCACCTTGGATGCTTCAATCGCTGCCATGGCTTTTGGTTTTTATCAAACCGGCATGGCTATCTCGCGTTTCACAGGAGACATGCTACGACAAAAATTCGGTGCAGTGCCCATGGTCTTCTGGAGCGCCCTGCTCACCGCCGCAGGAACCGCCGCTGCTATCATCGTGCCGAGCGTGCCCTTGGCTTTGATCGCCTTTGCAATTGGCGGCGTCGGCATTGGCAATGTGGCACCTGTGCTGTTTGCTGGTGGTGGTCGCTTGGAGCCTGATGCACCGGGCCGTGGCATCGCTGCTGTGACGTCCATGGGCTATTCCGGTTTCCTTGCAGGGCCGCCCCTCATTGGCCTTGCTGCTGAAGTGACGAACTTACAATGGGGCTTGGGCCTCACAGTTTTAGCGGCATTGATCATCGCCGCATTTGCTCGCATGGTACAATCGGCTGACACCTATTGAGGACATGACCATGGACAATATCAAAGGCAAACATATCTTCATCACTGGTGCGGGTCGCGGACTTGGTGCTGCCTTTGCCGTGGTGTTTTCCGACCTTGGTGCGAACGTCACCATTTCAGGCCGCAATCCTGAGAACCTCTATTCCCTCGCAGAGTCCATTCGTCTGCGCTGCGGCACCAAGCCAGAAACTGTTGTCATGGATATGGCCGACATTTCTGAAGTCACCACTTTCGGCAAGAAATGCCGTGATGAAAATCGTCCGCTGGATATTTTGATCAACAACGCCGCCACGTGGTTGTCCGGCCCTATGGACAGCCATGATGCATTATCGATTTCACAAACCATCACCGCCAACATCACCGGCACTTTGCTGCTCACACGTGGGCTTTTGCCGTTACTGAAAAAATCAAAAGCCGCCGACATCGTCAACATGGTGTCGATCAGCGGTATGGAAAATGTGCCGCTTCAGGGCGCATCAGTTGCATACATTGCGTCGAAACATGGTCAAACAGGATTTACCGATGCATTGCGCCAAGAACTGCGCGGCACAGGCGTGCGCATCACCGCAATCTATCCACCGAATATTGAAGATATTTCGCCGCTCAATGCGCAAGCTTGGGATGAAACCCGAGACGCCACAAGCTGGCTCACCAACAAGGACGTAGTGGGCACCACCTTGGGTGCCCTGTCACGCGCCCGCCATGTCGCCTTCATGTCGGTGCTCATGGAAACCGCAACCAGCAATTTCCACGGGCATTAATGCATCGGAGGAGATTAGTCTTCGACCTTGAGGCCCTTCAATTTCGCAAACACTGAATCAGCATCAATGTCTTCGTTCTGACGGCGATCAGCAGCATCACTGAGTGATTCATTGGCTGAGGCTTGTACCGCCAAATCTTCCTGTGCACGGGCATAGGCTTCAGTTCCCGCCACTTCCGACGCGGGGATGAGCGTGCGAAGCGCTTCGCCATCACCCACACCTTTTTTACCAGCGCGTGACGCCGCTTTTTGCACGGCCAAGTCCAAAGCAGTCTGCGTGCAAATACCAAGAGACACAGGGTCAACAGGCTTAATGGTTTGAATGTTCCAATGCGTACGATCACGCACGGAATTAATTGTGTGCTTGGTAGTGCCCACAAGCTTCATCACAGCAGCGTCTGGCAATTCCGGGTGGAAGCGCAACAACCATGCAATCGCATCGGGACGATCACCACGGCGCGACACGGGCGTATAACGCGGGCCAGATGTAGAGACTTTCACATTGGCTTCAACAACCTTGGATTCCAAGATTGCAATCTTGTGGTCTGGATTGGCTTCTGCCTTGGCAATTTCTTCGCGCGTCAATTGTCCGCCCGTCACCGGGTCAAGTCCACGCACGCCTGTGGCCACATCGCCGTCGGCAATGCCTTTCACTTCCAATTCATGCAAATGGCAGAACTCTGCAATTTGCTTGAACGTGACAGTGGTGTTTTCAACCAGCCAAACTGCGGTTGCTTTTGCCATTAAGGGGACACGGGACATATGATTTCGCTCCTTCAGAACCTTCCTAGGGGTTCCAATTTTTTAGACGCTAAAGTGTCAGGGATTGGCGCTTCTATAAGCGAGTCCGCAAGGCTTTGCAATGATTACACAACAAGGATGATTTTGCCGGTGTGAACACTGCTTTCCATCATCGCATGGGCCTTGGCAGCCTCGACCAAAGGAAATGTGGCGTGGACTTTAGGGCGACATTTGCCCGCCGCCAGCAACGGCCAGACTTTGGCTTCCAGTTCCCGCGCAATCTCCGCCTTCTGCGCCACAGTGCGCGGCCGCAACGTTGAACCCGTAAATGTCAGCCGTTTCAGCATGACGGGCAGCAAATCAATCTCAATCTTGGAAGCCTGCTGAAAGGCGATTTGCACAATACGCCCTTCCATCGCCATCACTTTGAAATTGCGCGCCACATAATCCCCGCCCACCATATCCAGCACAAGATCAGCTGCGAGGCTTTGCGACTTTCATCACCTCAACAAAATCCTGGGTGCGATAGTTGATGGCCACATCGGCCCCAAACGCCAGACAATCCCTACATTTTTGATCATTTCCCGCCGTCGCAATGACCTTCGCACCAAACTGCTTGGCCAACATGATGGCGGTGGAGCCAATGCCACTACTGCCGCCATGCACAAGGAAAGTCTCGCCCGCATCCAAACCCCCGCGCTGGAATACATTGGTCCACACGGTGAAATAGGTCTCAGGCAAACCCGCCGCTTCAATCAAGCTCATGCCAGCAGGCACAGGCAGCGTGTTGTCTTCGGCAGCGACGCAATATTCCGCGTAACCACCACCGGGCACGAGTGCGCAAACCATGTCGCCTACCCGGAAACGCTTCGCACCCTCTCCCAGTGCCACCACTTCACCGGCAACTTCCAATCCTGGCGTCAACGGTGCACCCGGAGGTGGCGGATACCCACCTTTACGTTGCAACACGTCGGGTCTGTTCACTCCTGCCGCAACAACCTTAATGAGCACCTGCCCCACTCCGGCTTGTGGTCTGTCGATCTGTTCTGGCACAAGAACCTCAGGCCCTCCGGGCTCTCGAATGGCGATTGCAGTCATCATGGTCATGGGTTCATTCCTTAAATCTTGCAAACATGCTTAACACGCGGCAGCATAATCGGGAAACAAAGGTGCACCAAAATGGAACTCGACGAACTGCCAAAACCGAAACATGAACACGTACTTGGCGAAAATTTGGAAGCCATCAGCCTTGATGAATTGAACCTGCGGGTGAAAGTGTTAACGCGCGAAATCGAGCGTATCCAAGCCGAAATTCTGCGCAAGCAAGCCTCCCGGAACGCCGCCGATGCCTTTTTCAAAAGTTAACGGACGTTAAGAAATCCGCAATATTAAAGCGTATTTTCTATTTCCGAAGCATAAAGCGTTAAGACTTTGGTAATCGTTAACGTTTACCTTAATCAGTGTCCGGAGCGATCTGGATGTCTTTGAGTGGTTTCTGTCCACTCTGTTTGACGCCTCCCTGTTAGAAACTCAAAGCCGCGGTCTTCGCGGCTTTTTTTTATTCTCGGCGCACAATTTCTGGCCCCGTACTTGCTCCACAACAGTTTGATGACAATCAATGTATCGACTTGACCTTGACGCGCGCCTGCATATGATCAGGCGAGGTGCATAAAGTTTGAGTAGAGTGGGTAAGGGACAATTAAACATGCGTGATCAACGCAGCACGGCCAGCAACAGCACCATCAATTTCTTTTCGCGCTTCCAAGGCACGGAACAATTTGAAAAGATCTTCAAAGAAGGCATGGGCCTTGTTGAGGAAACGGCGAACTATCTGGACGGCCAAGGCCGCGCCGACAGCCGCGCCCTCGACCGACCTGCCACCATCGCCTACGCGACTGAAAGCATGCGCTTGACCACGCGGCTGATGCAGCTTGCGTCTTGGTTACTTTTGCAACGCGCCATTGGCGCCGGTGAAGTGACTGAACAAGATGCCGCCCGCGATAAAGGCCGCGTCAGCTTGAGCGACATTGGCGCTGGCAACGACATTCCTGGGGCTGAGAATTTGCCAGAAGGTTTGCTGGATCTTGTCGCGCGTTCATTGCGCTTGCATGAACGCATCATCGTCATCGACAACATGGCGAACAAAAAAGTTGAAATCGCAGCGGCAAATGAAAACCCTGTGGCCATGCAAATGGACCAATTGACGAGAGCTTTCGGCAACCGATAAGCTTCGACATTATCCCAATAAAAAACCCGGCATCTCGCCGGGTTTTTTTATTTCTTTGCTCGGAAGGCTTACTTGCCGAGGAAGCTGTACTTCTGCTTGAAGCGCGATACGCGGCCACCGCGGTCAATGATGGTGCCTTGAGCGCCCGTCCAAGCTGGATGAGACTTTGGATCGATATCAAGGTTCATGGTGTCGCCAGACTTGCCATAGGTCGAGCGGGTCACAAATTTGGTGCCGTCGGTCATGACGATGGTGATCGGGTGATATTCTGGGTGAATGCCGGATTTCATAAGCTTAACTCTTCAAAAACAAAGATTTCCCACGGGAGAAACCTGATGGATGACTTTCGGTTTGGCGGTCCTATATAGGAGGACGACGAACGGGGCAAGGCCCTGCTGAAAAACAGGATATCTATGGCCCGAAACTCTCGCCGCGAACTGCCAGAACGTGAAAACCCAAGGGATTTGCGTCCTTTAGCGCGCCTGACGCCGTTTCTACTTAAATACAAATGGCAAGCTGTTGCGGCCTTGGCCGCACTCATCGTTGCATCAGGTGCCACTCTTTTGGTGCCCATTGCAGTGCGCCGGGTGCTGGATAATGGATTCTCCGGCCAAGATCCGGCACTTATCAACCAATATTTTGGGGTCATGCTCGGTGTTGTCGCTATCTTGGCATTGGCATCAGCCACGAGATTCTATTTCGTCAGTTGGATTGGTGAGCGCGTGGTGGCCGATGTGCGCGACCAACTGTTCCGCCACCTCACAACGTTAACACCTGAATTTTACGAGCAACAACGCACCGGCGAGGTCGTGTCACGCCTCACTGCTGACGCCAACCAAATCAAATCCGCATTCTCTTCAACCGCCTCCATCGCATTGCGCAACATCGTCATGTTCTTGGGCGCTTTAACGATGATGGTTTACACATCACCGCGCATGTCAGGCTTGGCCGCACTGGCCATACCCCTCATCGTCATCCCACTTATCATTTATGGTCGCCGCGTCCGCAATCTCTCGCGCAAAGCGCAAGACGCCCTCGCGCAATCAGCCGCCTTCGCGCAGGAACGTTTGAGTGCCATAACAACGGTGCAGTCGAACACGCAGGAAGGCCACACGATCAAGGCTTTTGAGAGTTCGACGATCACCGCTTTCAACGCGACCACGAAACGCACAACAGCCCGCGCCATTCTAACGGCGGCAATTATTTTTGTCTCAACCGGCGCTATCGTATTACTGCTCTGGAACGGCGCACGCGAAGTCATGGCAGGCACCATGACAGGCGGCACTTTGGGGCAATTTGTTCTCTACGCTGTTTTTGCCGCAAGTTCATTAGGGCAATTGTCGGAAGTATGGGGCGAAGTGCAAACTGCGGCGGGAGCGGCTGAACGCATTTCAGAATTGTTGGATGAAAAGCCCGCAATAGTTTCCGCAGTCGATGCCAAGCCATTTGCAAAATCGGTGCGGGGCGACGTAGCCTTCAAATCTGTGAATTTCCACTACCCCACGCGAAGTGAACGTGAAATTCTGAAAGCCGTTTCATTTTCAGCCAAGTCAGGCACGGTCACGGCGATTGTTGGACCATCAGGTGCAGGCAAAACCACGTTGTTCTCGTTGCTACAGCGTTTCCATGAGCCACAGGCGGGTACAATTTCAGTTGATGGAAACAATGTTGAAACGATTGACTTGAAAGCCTTGCGTGAAGTCATCGCAACGGTTCCGCAAGACCCTGTAATTTTCTCAGGCACCCTTGCTGAAAACATTCGCTTCGGCAAACCTGAGGCAACACTTCAAGACATTGAAGCCGCCGCGAAAGCCGCGCGCGTTGATGAGTTCGCGAAGCATTTGCCTAAAGGCCTCGACACGGAACTCGGCGAACGTGGCGTGACACTCTCAGGCGGTCAGCGCCAACGCGTCGCCATCGCCCGCGCTATTCTGCGCAATGCGCCCATCCTTCTGCTGGATGAAGCCACCAGTGCGCTGGATGCCGAAAGTGAATCGCTCGTACAACAAGCACTTGAAAAGCTCACAGAAGGCCGCACAACCCTAGTCATTGCCCATCGCTTGGCCACGGTTCGAAACGCCGATAAAATCATTGTCATGGACCAAGGCAAAGTCACCGCCCAGGGCACCCATGCTCAATTGCTTAAAAAGTCTGCGCTCTATGCCAGACTCGCAAAATTGCAATTCAATAATCAACGCTAAAGCCAGGAACTAAACATGCCGCAACTTGCTAACTTGCCCGAATGGAATTTGAATGATCTGTATGCCGGACCAGATGCACCTGCACTATCGCAAGACATTCAAAAAGCAGAAGCCGATGCCGGCACCTTCGCCGCGCAGTATCAGGGCAAGCTCGCAAGCTTAGACGCACAAAGCTTGGCAAATTCGATCAAAAGTTACGAAGCACTCTCCGATCTGCTCGGCCGCGTCGGCTCCTATGCGCAACTTTACTACGTGGGTGACACAACCGACTCCGCACGCGCCAAATTCTATGGTGACATCAACGCCAAACTCACCGAGCTTTCAACACTGCTGTTGTTCTACGAACTCGAATTCAATTTGCTGGATGATGCGAAGTTGAAAGAGGCATTACAGCTTCCTGCACTCGCCCATTTCAAGCCGTGGATTGATAATCTGCGCATGGAAAAGCCCTATCAGCTCGATGCAAAACTGGAACAACTCTTCCTCGAAAAATCCCAAACCGGTGCGGGCGCTTTCAACCGCCTGTTTGACGAAACCATGGCCGGTTTGAAATTCGACGTGAATGGCGAAAGCCTCACCCTCGAACCCACCCTTAACTTGATGCAGTCACCCGATGAAGCGGTGCGTAAAGCAGGTTCAGATGCGCTGGCCAAAACCTTTGGCGCTAATGTTAAATTGTTCACCCTCATTACGAACACACTGGCCAAGGACAAATCTATTTCCGATCAATGGCGTGGCTTCAAAGACATTGCCTCAGCCCGCCACCTGTCAAACCGCGTTGAGCAGGAAGTTGTAGATGCTCTCACAGCAGCAGTTCATGCCGCATATCCAACACTGTCTCACCGTTACTATCGCCTGAAAGCCAAGTGGATGGGCAAAGACAAGCTCATGCACTGGGACCGCAACGCGCCTCTGCCACGTGAGGACGACCGACCTATTGAGTGGGACGAAGCGAAACAGACCGTTTTGTCCGCCTACGGAGAATTTTCACCGGAGATGGCCAAGATTGCGGAAGACTTTTTCGACAAGAAGTGGATTGACGCACCGTCTCGCCCCGGCAAATCACCTGGCGCATTCGCCCATCCGACGGTGCCGTCTGCCCACCCTTACGTATTGCTCAACTATCTCGGCAAGCCACGCGATGTTATGACATTAGCTCATGAACTGGGCCACGGCGTCCATCAAGTTCTGGCCGCACCGCAAGGCGCGCTCATGGCTTCAACACCTCTCACATTGGCTGAAACGGCGTCGGTGTTTGGCGAAATGCTCACCTTCCAACGCTTGCTGAAAGCCGCAGATAGTCCCTCAAAACGCAAGATCATGCTCGCCTCCAAAGTTGAGGATATGATCAACACGGTGGTGCGCCAAATTGCATTCTACACCTTCGAACGTCGCCTCCACACCGCACGCAAAGAGGGCGAATTAACGCCTGACCAAATCAACGACATCTGGATGAGCGTACAAGCCGAAAGCCTCGGCGACGCAATTGAATTTGGTCCCGGCTATGAAGTGTTCTGGACTTACATCCCCCACTTTATCCATTCTCCTTTCTATGTTTACGCCTATGCCTTTGGCGATTGTTTGGTGAACTCCCTCTACGCCCGCTACCAAGAAAGCAGCGAAGGCTTCCAAGACAAGTATTTTGAAATGCTGAAAGCCGGCGGCACCAAACACCATTCGGAATTGTTGAAACCCTTCGGCCTCGACGCAACCGATCCAGCGTTCTGGCAAAAAGGCCTCAGCGTCATTTCCGGAATGATCGATGAGTTGGAAAAGATGGAGTGAAGCAGCTCCACAATCACCCAATCTGACGTCGTCTTCCTGATGGTTTGAAAACTGTTGTCAGCACCGGACGGATTTCTGGAGTATGGGTATATCTAGCCTTTTGACCGCGCGGTGTCAAGCATTTTATTCCTGATATAGGTCAATGACTTAGGTCGGGGAGGTTTCAAAACAAGCAAATTTGAACCTCACTCCATCGCCCAACCATGGCTCACGATCAACGATTGCCCTGTCAGCGCATTCGTCGGAAAGCCTGCGAACATAACGGCGACTTCGGCCACGTCTTCAAGCGTGGTGAATTCGCCGTCCACTGTTCCACCCAGCATGACTTTCTTGACGACGTCTTCTTCTGATATGCCAAGGCGCACAGCTTGTTCGGGAATTTGCTTTTCAACCAAGGGCGTTTTCACAAATCCGGGGCAGATCACATTCGCACGCACCCCAAACTCAGCGCCTTCTTTCGCCAAAGTTCTGGCTAGGCCAATAAGGCCGTGCTTAGCCGTGACGTAGGCCGATTTCAAAGGCGAGGCGAGTTTGGAATGCACGGACCCCATCAAAATCACGCTACCAGACTTCTGCCTATACATATGCGGCAAACAAGCTTTGGTCGTCAGGAATGCGCCGTCCAAATGAATGGCCAACATTTTCTTCCATTCCGAAAATGGAAAATCTTCAGTGCGATGCACAATCTGCACACCCGCATTGGAAATCAAAACATCAACTGTTCCCCATTGCGCCACCACGGCGTCAACGCCGGCATTAACCGATCCTTCGTCGGTCACATCCATGGCAACAGCCAAAGTTTGTCCGCCCAATTCCGCTGCGGTTGCTTGCGCCTGCTGCACATTCAAGTCGGCAATCGCAACGCGCGAACCTTCCGCCACAAATCGCTTCGCCATGGCGCGGCCAATACCGCCCGCCGCACCTGTGATGAGAACAACTTTACCGTTTAATGTCATTTTCCAACTTTCGTTCCTCTTCAATATGTCCTCTATAGCAGATGAGGCGGGTCTGGGGCAAAATGACAGTCTTGCGTCACCTTTCCGCCTTCGCTAAGTGACTTCCATACACATTCGGGTTGGGAGACTCACACTATTATGGCTAATCATTCGCCTTCACACACACCGCGTGGCTTTCAAGACCACAAAGAAACCTATGAGGGCTTTTTGAAGGGCTCCGTTGCTTTGACAATGGTATGCCTCTTCATTCTGGTCGCCCTGTGTGCGTTCCGCTTCATGGACAACTGGAATGTGTTCACTGGTTTTGCGGGATTGATCCTCGGCATTGTTGCAACGCTGATTGACGTCCGCTCAGGTGGCAAATGGTATGTATCAGGGGCATTGCTGGTACTCTTCGGAATTTTCGTAGCGGCCAACGTCTAACGGATTTCAAAAATGAAAATCGCCATCCCCTCAGAAACTCAGCCGGGGGAGGCGCGCGTGGCGGCTTCACCTGATGCCGTGAAAGCCTATATCAAAAAGGGAGCCCAAGTTTCAGTGCAGTCTGGCGCTGGCTTGGGCTCTTTCTTTTCCGACGATGATTTCAAAGCGGCAGGTGCCAGCATCGTTAAAGGCGAGGCGGTCGTGAAAGATGCTGATATCGTCCTTACTATTCGCCGACCTTCTGACAAATTAGTGAAAGCGATGAAATCCGGCGCTATCATTGCTGGCGGACTGGAACCCCATGGTGACCGCAAATCTCTCGAAAGTTTTGCAAAGTCTGGTGTTACCGCTTTTGCGCTGGAGCTGATGCCACGCATCACCCGCGCCCAAAGCATGGACATCTTGTCATCACAGGCCAACCTCGCTGGTTACAAAGCTGTTCTTGAAGCAGCCTCCAATTTCACTCGCGCCTTCCCCATGATGATGACGGCGGCAGGAACCGTGCCCGCTGCGAAAGTGTTCATTATGGGTGTGGGTGTTGCAGGCCTTCAGGCCATTGCAACTGCACGACGCTTAGGCGCCATCGTTTCCGCAACCGATGTGCGCAAGGCCACCGAAGAGCAGGTCAAATCTCTCGGTGCAAAATTCATCTATGTCGATCTAGCAGAGGCCGCGACGGCGGCAGGTTATGCGCGCGAACTGACGGCGGAAGAAAAAGCCAAGCAAGCCGCGTTGGTTGCGGGGCATGTGAAGTCGCAAGACATCGTGATTACGACGGCTCTCATTCCCGGTCGCCCAGCGCCAACCTTGATCACGAAAGACATGGTCGAAAGCATGAAGCCCGGCTCAGTAATTGTTGATCTTGCAGTTGAACGCGGCGGCAATTGCCCGCTTTCAAAGCCTGATCAAATCGTCGAGCACAAAGGCGTCAAAATTATAGGCACGCTCAATCTAGCAGGAAAACTGGCGGGCAATGCGGCACCGTTGTTCGCCAAGAACATCGCCAACTTCCTCGATCTCATGATCCAGAAAGATGGCACATTGAAAATCGATGAAACTGATGAATGCATTTCCGGCACCATGATCGCCAAAGGCGGCAAACTGGTGCACAAGATTTATGGAGATGTGAAATGACGCGCATCCTTCGAGGCCGCTGCGCGGCACCTCAGGATGAGGTTATAATGGGTTTCCTCATGCTGAGGTGCTTTGCAAAGCAAAGCCTCGAAGCATGCGCCACACATGCGAAAGGCAAACAATAATGGAACACATGGCAATTGATCCTTTCATTTCGCTCCTTGGCATTTTCGTGCTCGCCGTATTCGTCGGATACTATGTTGTGTGGAACGTCACCCCCGCCCTGCACACACCCTTGATGAGTGTGACCAACGCAATTTCTTCCGTGATCGTTGTGGGTGCATTGTTGGCCGTGGGCGCAGGAGCCATCGCATCCGGTTCAACCATCGCCATGATCTTCGGTTTCCTCGCTCTCATCTTAGCATCAATCAACATTTTCGGTGGCTTCATGGTCACCTCGCGCATGCTGGCCATGTACAAGAAGAAAGAAAAATAAGATGAGCGCCAATCTCGCAGCTGTTCTTTACCTCGTTGCAGGTTCGCTGTTCATTATGGCTTTGCGGGGTTTGTCGTCTCCGGCAACATCACGCACCGGCAATCTCTATGGCATGGTCGGCATGGCCATTGCTGTGCTGACAACATTGGCATTGGCCAAACCCATCGGATTTTTACCATGGCTTCTTGATCATTGCAGGGCTTGGCATTGGTGCTGTCGTTGGCGGCATTACGGCCAAACGCATTCCCATGACGGCCATGCCGCAATTGGTTGCGGCCTTTCACTCACTCGTAGGTTTGGCGGCGGTATTCGTTGCAGCAGCAGCTTTTTACGCACCTGATGCATTCGGCATCACCAGCAATGGCGAAATTCACGGCTCGTCCCGCGTTGAAATGGTTTTGGGTGCCGCCATTGGTGCCATTACATTTACGGGATCAATCATTGCGTTTCTGAAGCTTGATGGCCGCATGTCTGGCTCGCCGATCATGTTGCCATATCGCCATGTCATCAACATCGTCTTGGGCTTGGCGCTCGTATTTTTCATATACGGCTTCTGGCACAGCCAAAGCCCGATTGATTTCTGGCTTGTTGTTTTCATCAGCTTTGCATTGGGCTTTTTGCTCATCATCCCCATCGGTGGAGCCGACATGCCTGTTGTCGTTTCAATGCTGAATTCCTATTCCGGTTGGGCTGCTGCGGGCATTGGATTTACACTAGCGAACACCGCACTCATCATCACAGGCGCACTGGTGGGTTCGTCAGGTGCAATTCTGTCCTACATCATGTGCAAAGGCATGAACCGCAGTTTCATCTCGGTCATTCTCGGTGGCTTTGGTGGTGAAAGTGCTGGCCCCGCCGCTGGCAAGGGTGAAAGCAAGCCCGTCAAACAAGGCTCGGCCGAAGACGCGGCCTTCATGATGAAGAATGCTGAGACTGTAGTCATTGTTCCGGGCTACGGTATGGCCGTGGCCCAAGCCCAACATGCGCTGCGCGAAATGGCTGATCACCTCAAGAAAAACGGCGTGACCGTCAAATATGCGATCCATCCAGTCGCGGGCCGTATGCCCGGTCACATGAACGTGCTGCTGGCCGAAGCGAATGTGCCCTATGATGAAGTGTTCGAACTGGAAGACATCAACAGCGAATTCGCCCAAGCCGACATTGCGTTTGTCATCGGAGCAAACGACGTCACCAACCCCGCTGCCAAGGAAGACCCGACATCCCCCATCTACGGCATGCCAGTGCTCGAAGTCTGGAAAGCCAAAACCGTCATGTTCATTAAACGCGGCATGAGCTCAGGCTACGCCGGCATCGACAACGGCCTGTTCTGGCGCGACAATACCTTGATGTTGTTTGGCGATGCGAAAAAGATGACAGAGGGCATCAACAAGGCGATGGGCGATTGAAATCACCTATTCTACCCCCTCGCCAAATCGCCATGACTTCGACTAAGTTGTTCGCCAAGGGATGAACATAACATCCAGCGGCGGAAACGATATCAGGTGATAAGGGGCCATGGCACAGGAAACAATCACGCTTGAAAAGCCAACAGTGCACATTGTGCATATGCTGGTATTTACACTTGTCGTCGCAATTCTCACTGCGGTTTTATTTGCGAACATCAAAGATGCCTTCATGGCCAACCCGGGCCTCAATGGATTGATCGTCGCCACTTTGATATTGGGCATGCTTTATGCGTTCCGCATGGTCTGGCGGCTTGGCCCTGAAGTGACTTGGGTCAACGAGTTTCGCATGGGCCAACCCAACGACGCTCCTCCACCTGTCCTCTTGGGCCCCATGGCAACGCTCTTGGGCGACGCGAACCGCCGAACTGTTCTATCCCCACAAACCATGCGTTCATTGCTGGACTCGCTGGCGTCGCGTCTTGATGAATCGCGCGACCTTGTGCGTTACCTCGTCGGGCTTTTGATATTCTTAGGCTTGCTCGGCACATTCTGGGGCCTGTTGGCAACAGTTTCATCTGTCGGTGACGCCATCAAGGGCTTGGACGTCACGTCAACGCAATCAAGCTCCGTCTTTGAAGAATTGAAAACCGGCTTGCAGCGCCCCTTGGAAGGCATGGGCCTTTCATTTGCATCGTCATTGTTTGGTTTGGCCGGATCATTGATCTTGGGCTTCATGGATTTGAAAGCCTCACAAGCGCAGAACCGCTTCTATCATAATTTTGAAGATTGGCTTTCTACCATTACCGATGTTGGTGCAGGCGAAGGTACGTCAAATGGCGTGCCAGCTTTTGTGCGCTTGGACATGCAAAACCTCCAACGCAGTGTAGAACGCCTCAACCACCAAGTTGAGAATGGTGGCACAACAAATGGTGCGACAGGCAACAGCGAAACCATTGAGCAACTCGCCGACGCAGTGACAAATCTTGTGACGCAAATGCGCGAAGAACAAAAAATGGTGCGGCAATGGATTCAAAACCAACAGGTGCAGCAGAATGAAATTCAGCGCTTGTTGATGCGCCAAGGAAGCACCACGCGGGGCCGTGAATAGCAATGGCAGGCGCCCTATCCAGACGACGGCGTACAGAAGAGCCTCCATACTGGCCGGGCTTTGTCGATGCCATGGCTCAACTCTTGTTGGTCATCATCTTCTTGTTGTCTGTGTTCATGGTGGCACAGTTCCTGCTGGCTCGCGAAATTTCTGGTCAAGATTCCGCTCTCGGCCAATTGCGTTCACAAATTGCCGAATTGACAGAACTGCTCTCTCTCGAAAAATCTGCGAAGGAAGAAGTTGAAGGACAGCTCCTGGCGCTGACCGATGATTTAAATGCGGCCAAATCCAAGAACGCAGATTTAATGGCAGGTCTTGAAGCTGAAAATGCCAAGGGCTTAAATGTGGGCTCCGCTCTGACAGGTCTGCAATCATCTCTTTTGTCGGAAAAGAAAATATCCAGCGAAGCCATGGCGAAGGTTGAATTGCTCAACCAGCAAATTGCCGCCATGCGCCGTCAACTGGCTCAACTCAATTCGCTTCTTGATTCAGCGGAAGAGCGCAATAAGGCGTCTGACACGCAAGTTGCGGATTTGGGGCGGCGCCTAAATTCCGCACTTGCTCAAAAGGTGCAAGAGCTCAACAAGTATCGCTCGGAATTTTTTGGTCGTTTGCGGCAAATCTTGTCCCAGCGTTCTGACATTCTTGTGGTTGGCGATCGTTTCGTTTTTCAAGCTGAAGTGTTGTTTCCAAAAGGCAAGGCTGAGCTGAACCCAGCTGGTGAAGCAGAAATGCTGAAACTGGCCGATGCCCTCAAACAATTGGAAAAGGAAATTCCAGACGACATTGCCTGGGTTCTGCGTGTTGATGGCCACACCGACACGGACCCGATGCAAAATTCGGAGTTCAAATCCAATTGGGAACTCTCTTCGGCCCGCGCCATTTCAGTTGTAAACTATCTTGAATCACAGGGCGTTCAATCCAAACATTTGGTGGCAGCAGGCTTTGGCCAACATCAACCGCTGGTGGCTGGCGACACGGAAGATGCAAAATCCGAAAATCGTCGTATTGAATTGAAATTGACTGAGCGTTGATCACTTAAACGCGAACTGTGCCTAAATCATCTAAGCTGTTAAGCTGGCCTTTACCGTTCGGTGTCAAAACTTCACATATCTCCTCGTCCTGTTTGTTTGGAAATGTGATCACCGAATGGCCTCTCGCGTCCTAATAGTTGAAGATGAAGCAGCACAACGCCGTATCCTTGAGGAGACCGTAAAAAGACTAGGTTTTGACGTTGCAACCGCAGAAAGCGGCCTGCGTGGACTAGACTATCTGCGCACGTCCAATGGCGCTTCAGTCGAATTGGTCATTCTGGATTTGGTGATGCCTGAAATGGGCGGCCTTGAATTCCTCGAAAGCCTACAAGCGATCCGCGGCGATTTGCCAGTCATCGTCCAAACCTCGCAAGGTTCAATTGAAACCGTCATCAAAGCAATGCGCGCCGGAGCCGATGATTTTGTTGTAAAACCTGTATCGCCTGAACGTTTAAAGGCATCAATTCAAAATCTTCTGAAAGTCACAGCGCTCACGGAAGAAGTAAAACGCCTCAATAAGAAAATTGGCGGCGCACTCAAGTTCGATGATCTGATTGCGGCTGCGCCAACAATGACCAATGCCATTCGCTTAGGCAAACGCGGCGCACAATCCAATATTCCTGTCCTTATCGAAGGTGAATCCGGTGTCGGCAAGGAAATGATTGCCCGCGCCATTCAAGGTGAAAGTGATCGTGCCGGAAAAGCGTTTGTCACTGTCAATTGTGGTGCAATTCCTGAAAATCTCGTTGAATCAATTTTGTTCGGCCATGAAAAAGGGTCGTTCACAGGTGCCAATGCCAAGCACAATGGCAAATTCTTGGAAGCAGATGGCGGCACGTTATTCTTGGACGAAGTCGCTGAATTGCCGCTCGAGATGCAGGTTAAATTGTTACGTGCCATTCAAGAAGGCGAAATTGATCCCGTCGGTTCGCGCCGTCCCGATCAAAGGTGAACGTGCGCCTCGTGTCAGCCACCAATCGCAACATGATTGAGATGGTGAAGGCCGGAAAATTCCGTGAAGACCTTTACTATCGCCTCAACGTATTCCCGATCATGATCCCGCCTTTGCGTGACCGCAAAGATGACATTCCAGCCCTTGTGAATCACTTCATCACGCGCATTGCCGCCGAAGAAGGCCGTAAGGTACGGGGCATCCAAGCGAATGCGCTTCAAATGCTACAAGCCTATGCATGGCCCGGCAATGTGCGCCAGTTGGAGAATACCGTTTTCCGCGCCATTGTTCTGTGTGAATCTGATCTTTTGGACATCCAGGACTTCCCGCAAATCGCCTCGCTTGTGGATGGATATGACGTGGTTGTTCCGCCAGCACCTGCTGCAATTGCAGCGCCGATTGCAGCCCGAACGACGAATGGGTCGCAAGTCAGCGATGGTTCAGCGCTTGGTATTCCAATTGTTACGGAAGGCGGACACATCCGTAAATTGGAAGATGTTGAAGCTGATATGATTAAGTTGGCGCTCCATCGCTATCGCGGTCAAATGTCTGAAGTTGCTCGTAAATTGGGCATTGGACGTTCAACGCTCTATCGTAAAATGCGCGATTTCGGCCTCGAAGAAGACATCGCCTCGTGACATAACTGCATCACCAAGACTTTACTAAAGTCTGCCGTTGCAAAGCCACAATGCTCTGTTTATTTTGCGCCCGTCGTCCGGGGATGTGATGAAAAAATTTGTATCATTGTCGTTAGGTGTGTTGCTCACGTTTGCGGTCAGCGCGGAAGCACTTTACGCCCAAGAAGCACCACGCAAACGTCGTGTTGGTTTTTTTGAAAAGCTATTTGGCGGCTTTGATCGGCCACAACGACGCGCCGTGCGCCAACCAGCCTGGTGGGATGAAGAATCGCAAGATGGCGTACGAATAATACGAGGCGGTCGCATCAAGCCTGATGCCAAGAAGAAAAATTCCACGCCCCAGGTTGCCGTCGCAAAGAAAAAGAAAATTATACCAGCGGCAGTTCCTATTGACCCTGAAGCCTCGGAAGGCTTTGGCATGGGTAATATTGACTATGTGCCCGTCAAATTCGCTGCAGTTTACGATCCCGGCCTCACGAAATTTGTGGTCCCCGGCATCGAAGATTCAGCTATCAAACTGGTGTTGACCGATAAATCGACCAACATTCGGGCAACAGACGACATCAGAAAAGCAGTTCTTGCTCATTATTCAACGACAGGCTTCAAACCCCTCTGGACGACAGATGGGAATATCAACAGTCGAGGCCTAGCTCTACTTGATCTGTTGTCTCAGTCGAATGAAGATGGCTTAGAACCACTTCGCTATAAACCAGCAGTGTTGGAAAAATTTGAAGGCGCAGTCGCCCAATTGGATGGCGACGGTCTGGGCCTTGCACAATTTGATGTGGGCCTTACCGTCGCAGCGGTCACTTATGCACAGCACCAATCCGGCGGCGCTTATGAACCCGAACGCCTTTCAGCTTATCACGATTTGAAGGCGCAGCGCGTTTCTCCAAATATTGCCATTCGCGTTCTGGCTTACTCGCCGTTTCCCGCTGAATATCTAAAAGGGCTTGCACCAACTCATCCGGCTTATGGCGCGCTGAAGTCAGAGTTAGAGAAATTGTCCGTCACAGCACCAACGACCCAACCTGTTTTCGCCGACGGCAAACGTATTCGCATCGGTCAAAAAGACCCTCGCATTGTTCAGTTGCGCACACGCCTCGTCAACGAAGGCCTCATCAGTATTACGGACGCAAATGTTGAAGCCGAAAAAGCAGCGGTTCTCGACAAGACATTGGCGAAAGCTTTGAAACGTTTCCAAGAACTGAAAGGCGTTGGCCAAACCTCCAACCTTGATTCAGCAACGATCAAAGCGTTGAATGGTCCCAACCAAGCTGAAACCCGCGAGAAGTTAATTTCGAGCATGGAACGCCTCCGTTGGCTACCCGATGATTTAGGCGCACGCCATGTTTTGGTGAACCAAGCTTCATACCGTGTGAATGTGATTGAACAGGGTAAGTTGATCTGGGACAGCAATGTCATTGTCGGCAAGCCATTGACGCAAACAGCGGTATTCAGCGACACCTTTGAAACTGTCGTGTACAACCCTACCTGGGGTGTACCTCAGTCTATTATTCTAAACGAATATTTGCCGAAATCTCGGGCTAATCCCGGATACCTCGACAAAATTGGCTTCAAAGTCATCCAAGCGAATGGCAAAGTGGTTTCTTCGCGCTCAGTAAACTGGAATTCTATCGGTGCAAACTCGGGTATAGGGATCATGCAACCCGCAGGCGGCAGCAACGCCTTGGGCGAAATCAAGTTCCTGTTCCCAAATTCCCATTCGATTTACATGCACGACACGCCAAACCGCGAATTATTCAAAGAATCGAAGCGTAATTTCAGTCACGGCTGTGTACGCGTCGAAAACCCACGGGAATTTGCCGAAGTTCTGCTGGAACTTGACCGCGGAACAATTGACGCAGAGATTGACGGCGGTGAAAGCAAAACTGTCAAAGTTACAAAGAAAACCAATGTACATCTCGCCTATTTCACTGCTTGGCCCGATGAAAACGGAATTATTCGTTACCATTCAGATGCTTACGGTCGTGATTTGACGTTAAAAAACGCACGCAATCTGATGTTCAAGTTGGCTGGCGGAGACGCTGGCAATAAGATTGCGCAAAATTCAGCTCCAAAATTGGCCGACTGACCTTCAAATTCGGCGTTGATAACCCCCCATTAAGTATGTCCATGCCATAGTGTTAACTCTGATGCGGCTGCCTCACGGACGCCGTAATCTTGTTCGATGAGCGGACTGGGACTAGAGTGGGTGAGTTAATCCTGTTCTGGACTGGTCGTTAACACTGGTCTAAGAAACGGGTTGTTACCCGGGGTGAGTAGCGTAATGGGTTTTGGTGATTTGAACGTCGGACAAAAACTGCCCTTGCATAAGACTTTGAAAAAGGCCGTGGCCACTGCTGCGATAGCCGGAACATTGGGCCTTGCGCTCTTCATGTCCTCCGTTGGCACAGCCGTGTCCGGAGGCGAAACGCGCACAATTTCGCTTGTGCATCAGCACACCAAAGAAAAACTGACAGTGACCTACATGAAAAACGGTCGCTATGTGCCGTCGGCCATGAAGAGTCTCAATCGTTTCTTCCGCGATTGGCGTCGCAATGAAGTCACCACTATCGATCCAAAAACCATCGACTTGGTTTGGGAGCTGCACGCCGACCTCGGTTCGAAGCGCCCCATCCACATCGTGTCGGGCTATCGCTCGCCCAAAACCAACGCCTTCCTGAAGCGCATTGGCCGCAACGTGGCCAAGAAAAGCCAGCACATGAAGGGCAAGGCAATCGACTTCTTCTTCCCTGACGTTTCAACCCAAAAAATTCGTAACAGTGCGCTTGCACGTCGCGTGGGTGGCGTTGGCTATTACCGTTCGTCAGGCGGCCCAACAGGCTTCCTGCATGCCGACTCTGGCAATGTGCGCCATTGGGGGCCAAAGATTGGCCGTTCGCAATTGGCGTCGATCATCAAGGAAGGCCGCAAGACCATTGGTCGTCGTGGCGGTCGCAAGGGCGTCTTTTCGAACGCACCTGAAACCGAAGTGGCAGACGTTGAAACCAAAAAATCTGGCGGCATCATGGGCTGGATTCGTGGCGACAAGAACAAGCCCGAAGTTGCAGCCCCAGAACCAATTGTTGCCGCTGTTGAAGAACCAGCACTTGAAAGCATCTATGATGCTGATGGAGATGAACTCGCAGAGTTGAGCGAAGACGCTGCAGCCGCAACTGCCGCAGAAACCAGAAATGTTGCGAAGGCCAAAAAGCCAACGCCAGTTGTTGTTGAAGTACCTGTTGCCGTTGAGGAACCAGCCTTCGTTGAAGTGCAGCCAGAACAAATCTTGCCTAAAAAAGATCGTGGCGCTTTAGCAGCGCTCGCTGGCACAGCCGCAGTTGAAGAGCAGGCTGAAAAGCGTACAACACTTGCGACAGCATCACTCTTTTCCGTGCCCAAGCCACGCTTGAAGCCAAAGACGGTTCAAGTGCTTGCAGCAGCGCAGAGTGCTGAAGACGTTCAAATTGAACCCGCTTCTGCAACGCCTGAGCAAACATGGGCCAAGAAGGGCAAACGTCCTTCCCAAGTTCAAGATGCTATTGGCACCATTGATGCCGCTGAAACGATGGTTGAAATTGAAAATGCACCATCAACAGTTGCTGACGGCAAAACCAACATGGATTCTGATATTGTCAATGCCAGTACCGAAGGTGTGGTTGTTATCGAACCCGTTGTTGCTACGTCAGCTGAAGTGTCTTGGCTTTCTTCGCTCTATGCCAGCGCTGAAGCCGGTTTGCGTCGTGACGGTGTAAAGCCAGCACCAGCCGCAATTACGTCAATGCCAGTGCCCGCAATCTTGGGTCCAGATGGTTCGGGCGAAATTGAAGTTGCGGCACCTGTTGCAGCTGAGGGAAAAGGTGACGCATTGTTCGTGAACCGCGAAGGCAAAGCCAGCCTTCCACCACTGAAACTCCGCTTGTCTGCCAAGCAATAATTCGGTTTTCAAACCCGCCCACTGTCTACTTTTGAAAAGTATGGCAGTGGGCGGGTTTTTCATTTCATCGAAAGTTAATACACATCAGGGAAAGTGACGGTTCAACGTTAGAGACCGTTACATGAGCGACATTGCCCTGAACACGCCAGTCAACGCGGCTGTGGCAGAAAAGGCCACAACGTCGCGCTTTGAAGCTCGCGTGTTAGCGCTCGACGGTCTCCGCGGATTTGCAACACTTGCAGTCGTTATCTCCCACTATTTTGGTGAAGTGCCCCATGGCCTGGCAGCCTTCATGGGCGGTTGGATTGCTGTTGATATATTCTTTGTGTTGTCCGGATATCTCGTCGGTAAACTCATTCTAGAGCGCAAACACAGCAGCAACTTCTTCGCGGTGTTCTATATGCGCCGCCTGTGCCGTACGTTCCCATCTTACATACTGGTCACATGCCTTGTGTTCATGATGTTTGGCTTGGTGGATACGAAGCCCGAGTGGATGCAATATAAACCCGGCTTTTCAGTCTGGTCATATCTAACGTTCACGCAAAACTTCCAAATGGCTTTCACCAATCAAATCGGGCCCTATTGGTTGGCACCCTATTGGACCTTGGCAGTTGAGGAACACTTCTATCTTATTGGTCCCGCATTTCTGGTTTTTGCTCCTCGGCGTTGGCTATTGCCGATATTAGGTTTCTTCGCGGTATTTGCAGTCGCGTTTCGCTATGTCGCACTTTATCACTGGCCCGATCCCATTATCGCAGACGCTATTTTGCCGGGACGCATGGATACTTTAATCCTCGGCATACTCGCCGCAATTCTGGTCTTGCGCGGTAACATCCAGTGGGAAAAATATGATCTGACAATCCGCCTTGTGCCGATGTTCGCAATGATCGCAGTTATTCTGTTGCACCTCGCCCACCCTGCCCTGAGCAAAATATTTGGGCATTTTGTTTTAGGAATTGGCGCTGCATCATTCATTCTCATGATCGTGCGTGACTTGCCCGAAGCTCAACGCTTCAAATCAAAGTTTCTCTGTTTCTTCGCCGACATTTCCTATGCCACATACCTCACGCATATTGCAGTGCTGGGCTTGATGCATGGGCTATTCCTCGGCACCACACCCGATATTGATACGCCTGCAAAAATCGCGGTTACATTGCTCGCGTTACCAGCAGCGTTCGCGACGGGCTGGGCCATCACGCGCTTTGTGGAAGCGCCCTTCAATGCCTATGGCCGCAGCTGGAAATGGAAAGAGTAAGGATTACTCGGCGGCTTCCGCGATCGGCGCCATGCCGAGTGCTGCGAGATAAACATCGATCATCGATTCTTCTTCTTGCCGCTCATTGACATCTTTTTTGCGCAGCGAAACAACTTTGCGCAAAATCTTGACGTCAAAGCCGTTGCCCTTCGCTTCGGCGTAAACTTCCTTGATGTCGCCAGCGATGGTTTTCTTTTCTTCTTCCAAGCGTTCAATGCGTTCAACAATGGTGCGCAATTGTCCGTGGGCGAATGATGTTTTTGCTGCAATGGCCATAATGTACTCTCTACCTTTAATGTGATTTTGGTTTTGCCACTTCAGCGGCAAATTTCTGTTGTTGGTCGGGCGACGCGTCCCGTTGATACAGCGCCTTCCACTGCTCGAACGGCATGCCGTAAACATGCTCGCGGGCGGCTTCTTTCGTCAATTCAATGCCCTTGTCTTTCGCAGCATCCTGCATCCAGTTTGACAGGCAATTGCGGCAGAACCCCGCGAGGTTCATCATGTCGATGTTTTGAACGTCGTGCCGTTTCCGCAAATGTTGCAGCAAACGCCGGAAAGCCGCCGCTTCAAGCTCAGTTTGTGTGACGTCATCCATAGCTAAAATCCTTGTGAAAATGTCATAGTCCCTCGGCAACAAAGGCTCCATGGCAAAAGCCAAATCATCCACAGGCACTTGAGAATTGTGGATGAAACACGATTTTGCAAAAATCCTTCCAAATCACGGCAAAAAATGAGAAAAGCGCCTCCGAACAACGGGGCAAGCGCATTTTGCCCCAAATTGAAATATAACAATGATTCGACTGAAAAGCCTGGGAGGGAATGGCATGAATCGTGGACTCGCAAGTGTTCTAGGGGCTCTTTTGCTTCTGGGAGGATTTGCGGCACCTGCCAAGGCAGATCTAAAGCTGTGCAACAACACAGCAAGCCGCGTTGGTGTTGCCATTGGCTATAAGGACAAAGAAGGCTGGGCCTCAGAAGGCTGGTGGACGGCCGAGCCACAAAAATGCTTGACGTTGCTCAAAGGCGCGTTGATCGCCCGCTATTACTATGTTTATGCCGTTGACTATGAAAAAGGCGGAAGCTGGGGCGGCAAGTCCATGATGTGCATCAGGGACAAGATTTTCACAATTCGCGGTTTCGACAAGTGCGAAGACCGTGCCTATAACAAAGTCGGCTTCTTTGAAGTTGATACTGGCGAAGAAGCAGACTGGACCATTTCATTGTCCGGCGAGAAAACCACACAAGGTACCCCATAACGTGCATCGCAATCGAAAAGTAAAAATCCTGGCCACCCTCGGCCCGGCGTCCAATACGCCTGAGATGATTGAAAAATTGTTCCTAGCTGGCGCCGACGTGTTCCGCATCAACATGAGCCACACCAACCACGAATTGCTGCGCACGCTGCATGGCCACATTCGCGCGGTTGAGAAGAAAGTTGGCCGCCCGATTGGCATTCTCGCCGACTTGCAAGGTCCAAAAATCCGCATCGGCACATTTGCTGAAAAGTCAGTTCGCATCAACGCTGGTGACACGTTCATTTTTGATACCGATAAAACGCCGGGAAATGCCCAACGCGTTTATCTGCCTCACCCTGAAATTTTCGCCGCTGCGAAAGTGGGGGACAATCTGCTGCTCAATGATGGCCGCTTGCGTGTCGAAATTACCCACGCAGCACCTGAGCGCCTAACAACCAAAATTATCTACGGTGGTGATCTGTCAGACCGCAAGGGCGTGAACCTGCCGGATACCGTCATCCCAATTCCGGCCCTCACTGAAAAAGATCGTGCTGACTTGGAAGCTGCTGCGGTGCAAGGTGTGGACTGGATTGCACTGTCATTCGTGCAACGTGCTGCTGACGTGATTGAAGCCCGCAAGCTGGTCGCTGGTCGTGCCGCTGTCATGGCGAAAATTGAAAAACCGTCCGCACTGACTGTGCTCGACGAAATTCTTCAAAACTGCGACGCCCTTATGGTGGCGCGTGGCGACCTTGGCGTTGAATTGCCGATCGAAGCGGTTCCCGCCCGCCAAAAGCAAATTACCCGTGCGGCCCGCAAATACGGAAAGCCCGTTGTTGTTGCGACGCAGATGTTGGAGTCCATGGTTGAAGAGCCCGTGCCAACGCGGGCTGAAGTCTCAGACGTCGCCACGGCTGTTTATGAAGGTGCCGACGCTGTGATGCTTTCAGCTGAAAGTGCATCCGGCAAATGGCCTGTGAAGGCCGTTGAAATGATGGACAGCGTGGCCAAAAATGTTGAACGCGATACGCACTACCGCAGCATCATCCATGCACAACGCAATGAACCAGAGCAAACCGTGGCTGATGCCATTTCTGCCGCTGCCCGCACCGTTGCTGAAACGCTCAATGTGCCAGCAATCGTCTGTTACACAGGCACTGGCTCAACAGGCTTGCGCGTGGCTCGTGAACGTCCACACATGCCAATTCTTTCACTCACACCAATCGCCCACACGGCCCGCAAGCTGTGCCTCGTCTGGGGCACCCACACGGTGCTGACAGAAGATGCGCAATCGGTCGATGAGATGTTTGAGCGTGCCGGTGAAATTGCATTCCGTGAAGGCTTTGCCAAACCAGGTGATCGTATCTTGATCACGGCAGGTGTACCCGTCGGTACACCCGGCACCACCAACATGCTGCGCGTTGTCACCGTAGGTGCTGACGGCAAAGGCTATTGATTAAATATTGGGGAAGTCGTGCTCAAGCTGCTTGAGCGCGTCTTTCGCTGTTTGCAGATGCGGGTTAACCGCAATGGCTTCGCGCAAACTGGCGGCAGCTTTTGAAGCATTGCCCTGTGCTTGATAAATCGCGGCTTGGCCCGTGAGAGCACCAAAATGGCGCGGTTCAACATCAAGCACAGCATTCACATCATCCAGCGCTTCGTCATAGCGTTTCATGTTGTAATAGAGCTTGGCGCGCTTGTTCAGCGCTTCCGAATATTCGGGATAGCTGCCAATCAATTCATTGAGCATGGCCTCGGCGGTTTCAAAGGCCCCATCCTGCATGGCCTTATTGGACTGGGTCAAAAGTACTTCTGCCATGGGACTGTCATTGCGCTCCCAAAGAGTCCAGATTTTTGCAATCGTCGCACCGGGATTATTGACGCCCGATTTGTGCAACTCACCAAACAGACGGTCAAAGTCTTCCGCACGTTTTTGAACAGGATCGACGGGTGCAGCAGGTGCCACTTCAATAGTAGCCGCGTCCTTGGCCACTTGGGCGTCGACTGGCGACACCAAAAATGTAACGGCGAACAGGGCTGAAAGAACACGGTGGGTCATCCGCGCATTATGCCACAAGTTCAGCCCAAACAAAACAAACACCGCGCTGAAGTTGTTCCAGCGCGGTGCAAAAATTCGTGACCGTGAAGGCGTTAGCCTTGACGCGCCTTAAAACGTGGGTTTGTCTTGTTGATAATGTAAACGCGACCTTTGCGACGGATCAACTTGTTGTCGCGATGGCGCTTCATCAGACCCTTGAGGGAATTGCGGACTTTCATGCTCACACCTATATGATGGCGCTGAGCCACCGAAATGAAATTGTGCGCTGTCCTTAGCGGCGCGCCCGCAACCTGTCAACCACGCCCGGGAAAACACTCAAAAAATGCAAAATATTCTGTTTTCTCAACAGTTTATCGTAACAGGAACCGTGCTTCTGGCAGCCGTGTTAAGCTTTGCCGGCGTGGCAATCAAAGACCGCCGCCCGCGCGAGTCTCTTAATCCCTCGCTGATCCCCACCACACCCTTGCTTATGATCAGCGCCATCACCGCTTTGTTGGCTTTGGTGCATCTGGTTAATTTGCTGGGCGTGAAGACAGGAACCTAGCGATAGAGGCCTGCAAGGCTCTTGCGCAATTCCGCTTTTTGAACCTTGCCCATGGCATTGCGCGGCAGGTCCGACACAAAGACAATGCGTTTGGGCACCTTGAAGCCACCTAACCGTGTTTTTAGAGCCGCCAACATATTGGACTCATCAAGTTCGTCACCTGTCGCAACAACGGCAGTTACGGCTTCACCAAAATCCGAATGCGGCAAACCGATGACTGCGGACTCTATGACACCTGGCAACGCATCAATAATCTCTTCCACTTCTTTGGGATAAACGTTGAAGCCGCCCGTGATAATCAAATCCTTGGCGCGCCCTGAAATGACGAGGTAACCATCAGCATCAATGCGCCCGAGATCACCTGTGATGAAGAAGCCATCGGCGCGTTTATCTTCTTTGGTTTTTTCTGGATTGCGCCAATAGCCTTGGAACACATTTGGCCCCCGCACCTCAATCATGCCGTCCGCGCCTTGGGGCAAGTCTTGGCCTGTCACTGGATCCGTAATTTTCACTTCGACATGGGGCAGCGCAAAGCCAACCGTTCCAGCGCATCGCTTTCCGTCAAAGGGATTTGACGCAATCATATTGGTTTCGGTCATACCATAGCGTTCAAGAATAACGTGACCCGTACGACCTTCAAATTCGCGATGTGTTTCCGCCAACAGTGGTGCAGAACCCGATACGAACAGGCGCATATGTTTCGTCGCCACCTTCGTCAATCTTTCATGCTTCAACAATCGCGTATAAAAAGTTGGAACACCCATGAAACAGGTGGTCTTCGGCAAATCGCGCATCACATCATCCGCATTGAATTTGCGATGAAACAGCAATTGCCCGCCACTCAGCAACACGGTGTTCATGCCCACGAACAAGCCATGCGTATGATAAACGGGCAGCGCGTGCAGCAGAACATCGTCGCGCGTGAATCGCCAAAGCTCAATCAACGCCAAAGCATTCGACGCAAGATTGGCATGGCTTAACATGGCACCTTTTGAGCGCCCCGTGGTGCCTGATGTGTAGAGAATGGCCGCAATGTCATCCCAATTGCTCTCAACATCGTGGAAGGCAACATTCGCGTTATGCAACAACGTGCCGCCACCAGCATCGTCCAACGTCAAAACAGACTTGCAACCCGCTGCTGTTGCAAAACCGAGCGCCTCTTTGTATTTTGCTGACGAGACAACAAAAACAGACGCTTCAGCATCCGTCAAAAAATACGAAACTTCCGCGAAGGTATAAGCGGTGTTCAACGGCAGAAATACAAATCCACCGCGCACACAGGCCCAGAACAAGGCCAACGCTTCAACGCTTTTATCAACTTGAACAGCAATGCGGTCGCCACGTTTTGCACCAACGGCTTCAAGTTGGTTGGCCATGCGCCCAGCCAAGTCCCAAAATTCGCCGTAAGTGAACACCCGACCATCATCACATCGCGCCCAAACGCGATTGCGATCCACCTTGCTGTTGAGAAAAAGATTTGCAAAATTCGAGGCGCGGTTCAGCCCTAACCAAGCATGCGAGTTCGATGTCATTCTTTAACGTCCGTACGTCTTCAAAAAATCTGAAACGCGAGCAAGCCCCTGCTTCAACACGTCCTTGTTGTTGGCAAAACCAATGCGCACATGGCCTTCCATTTCCATCACGGAACCCGGCGTAAACATCACACCTGTTTCATTCAGCAAATTCACGCAAAACTCCCGCGATGGCATATCAATATTGTACCTTAATAATGCGGTCGTTCCGGCTTGTGGTTTGACCCACGAAATCAAAGGCTCACGGTCGACCCAGTCCGAAACGATTTGGAGATTGACACGCGTTAGCTTTCGGCTGCGCTCCAATATGCGATCTGCATTTTCGATAGCGAGAGCTGCAAAGTATTCGTCAATCTGCCCGACTGAAATTGTATTGTAGTCCCGATGGACCAAAACAGCGTCAATCACTTCTCGCGCGGCGGCAATCCATCCCACACGCAAGCCTGCTAACGAAAAGGCCTTCGACGTACTGGCCGTGCTGATGCCTTTTTCATAGAGATCTGCAATGGACTCGGTTGTGCCGTTGCCCTGTTGATTGATGCCGCGATAAACTTCATCGCACAGCAACCAAGCGCCGCAGGCCCGTGCGATTGCAACGACTTTCTCCAAATACGCCTTGTCCATCAAAGCGCCAGTTGGGTTGTTGGGATTGTTGATGGCAATCAACTTGGTGCCAGGAGCCGCGAGTTCTTTCAGCGCTTCAAGATCGGGCAAATATCCATGCTCCGCCTTCAGCTTCAGCAGAACCACCTCAGCACCAATCGACTCCGGAATTGAGTAGTGTTGCTGATAGGTGGGAACAACCGAAATCACGCGGTCTCCTCGCGACACCAAGGCCTGATGCACCAACGAATTCGCGCCAATGGTCCCGTGTGTCGTAACAATGTTTTCGCGCGACTGTTTTGCGTAAAGTTTTGCAATGGCGTCGCGCAGCCGATCAGAGCCTTCAATTGCGCCATAGGTCATTTTCAAGGGCAACAACTCAGCCAAGCTGCTGTCGTTGCGCCCAACGAACTCCAGCAATTCGGCAATCGTAATACTCTCGACGCAGGTTTCAGCAAGGTTGAGTTCGCACTTCAACTCAAACTCATTCATCCAAATTTCAACGCCGAAAGGTTTTATGTCCATTCCTAGACTGTAAACGCGGCGCGGAAGGCTTCCAAGGCTTTTTCTGCGTCACCTGAGGCATGGGCTTCCATGCACACAGGTCCTCGATAACCCATGGCCTTTAAGCCACGTGCCACACCGGCATAGTTGATTTCACCTGTGCCCGGTTCCATGCGACCCGGAACGTCAGCCACCTGAATTTCGCCAATCCAAGGCTGGCAGGCTTTGCAAAGTTCAATCAAATTACCCTCACCAATCTGCGCATGATAAAGATCAAGATTAAGTGTCAGGCTTTTTCGATTGACGGATGACACCAGAGCCAAAGTATCCTTGGCCAAAGCGAATGGCACGCCCGGGTGGTCAACGGGCAAATTCAAGTTTTCCAGCATGAACACTACATTGTGCTTTTCACCTAAATCAGCAATGCGCTGCAACGTATCACGCGCCTTCAACCACATGTGTGGCGTAACGTTTTCACAGGGCGTGACGGGCAAGCCCCTGTCGCCCAGCCCCGTGCCATGTAAATTCAACCGCGCTACATTCAAACGTTTACCAACAGCGATGGATTGTTCAGCTGTCGCCAGCAGTTCATCAGCGCCCGCATCATCCGCCAGACGACCCGTGACGTAGCCCGTCATCGATGAAAAAACAGCACCGGATTTTTCCAACATGCCCAAATCATGGTTACCCCAATTCCAAATGCCACATTGGAAACCCATTTCCGTAAGGCGCTTCAATCGCCAAGCCATGGGTTGTGTGGGCCACAGCATTTCAGCGCAGGCAGCAAGAATAAAGTGTGATGACATGAATGTGAGTTCCTGACTTGTGAGCTTTCCGTTTAATTCAAGTCATACACGCGCGGCAACGGCTTGCCGGAAAATCGTTTCATTTTTGAACTATAGCCATTGCGCCTGAATCTGGTTAAGTGAACACCATGCAACTGAATGAGATTGAAAAATTGATTGGCAAAGTCGCGTTGGGCGATCAATCAGCATTTCATTTACTGTATCAAACGACGTCAGCGAAACTATTTGGCGTGTGTCTGCGTGTCTTGAAAAACAGAACGGATGCAGAAGACGTGTTACAGGAAGCTTACATCAAGATTTGGCACAATGCCGGAAAATATCAGGTGACGGGATATAGCCCGATGACCTGGTTGATTTCGATTGTGCGCAATCAAGCCATCGACCGCCTGCGTGCCCGCAAGCCCGACACCGCAGACATTGGAGAAGCTGATGAAATCGCGGACCTTTCAGCAACACCAGAACAACTGGTTATGGCCGGCGGCGAAGCAGACCGCCTACGCCTCTGCCTCGAAAAGCTATCGCCTGGCCGCGCCGAAGCTGTAAAAGCCGCCTATATGGAAGGTTATAGCTATCAGGAACTTGCAGACCGTTTGGACCAACCAATCAATACCGTGCGCACGTGGCTGCGCCGCAGTCTCATCAGCTTGAAGGAGTGTCTGTCATCATGACGGATCGCACCACCATGCTCAGTGAAAAAGATAACGTGTCTGCTGCCGAATATTCATTGGGCGTCATGCAGGGCCAAGCGCGGCTTAACTTTGCCCGCCGCATTGCCAATGAACCTGCCCTTGCCCAAGCCGTGCGCCAATGGGATGAACAGTTCGCAACGTTTGCCGAAGATATTGCGCCGGAGCAACCACCCCGCCATGTCGAAGCAGCACTGCAAAAGCGTTTATTCTCGAATGCTCAATCAAAACCTTCACTCTGGCAAAGTCTTGGCTTCTGGCGTGGCTTAACCGCTGCATCCCTTGCCGCGGCCATCGCATTAGGTGCTTTGAGTTTACGTTCGACAGTTGAACAACCCAGTGGCAATGCACTTGTGGCCCAAGTCGCTGCCGAGCAAGGTGATTTGAAAATTGTTGCCTACTATGACGAAGCCAAAGGCGAGTTGCGTTTGAATCGCGTCGCTGGCGCAGCCCATTCTGGCCGCAGCTTGGAACTTTGGTTGATCGCCGGAAATGAAGCGCCTGTTTCATTGGGCGTGCTTGCTGATGTTGCGGCCACCCATGTTAAGGCACCAGCGCACCTGCTCACAAAATTCAAGAACGGTATACTCGCGATCAGCGATGAACCCGCAGGCGGCTCACCCACGGGTGCACCAACAGGTGCTGTTCTCGCAACTGGCCCTTTGACAGAAGTGTGATCACAAACTCGTGATTGAAATTCTGCATTTCGTTTGAAACTAAATCCAACGCCTCTCCGTGACTGCTGATGTCCCTCGCACACAAGGGACCCAATCAATAAGTCAAACGGAGATAACCCATGACACTCATTCGCTCAGCCCTTTTCGCCGCACTCGTTTCAATCAGCGCATCGTCAGCATTCGCCATGAACCCAGAAGTGGGTGGCGCACCCATGTTTGAAAACAAGAACATTGTTGAAAATGCCGTGAATTCCAAAGATCACACCACGCTTGTCGCCGCAGTTAAAGCTGCTGGCCTTGTAGAAACACTGATGGGCCCGGGTCCATTCACCGTGTTTGCACCAGTCAATGATGCATTCGCAGCATTGCCAGCTGGAACGGTTGACACGCTCCTGAAGCCAGAAAACAAAGCCACACTCACCAAGATCCTGACCTGCCATGTTGTTGCCGCCAATGCGATGGCTGCTGACGTTGACAAAATGGCCATGGCCGATGGTGGCATGCACGAAGTGACAACAGTTGGTGGCTGCAAGTTGAAGCTGTCGGTGAAGGACAAGGTTGTGATGATCACCGATGAATCCGGCAACACCGCCAAGGTGACCATCGCAGACGTGAAGCAGTCCAACGGTGTTATTCATGTGATCGACAAGGTATTGCTCCCGAAGATGTAAGCCCCTGCACACGTGAATGACTGATGGAACGCTCTTGGCCGGGACGGTCAAGAGCGTTTTATTTTGAGTATTCCCATATCACGCTTTCGTGACAGAAAATTTCGAAACTAAATCTTCACCACATCCGTGACTGTGAATGACCCCAAGCAACAGGGGCAGTCAAACAACAATTAAACGGAGAAACTCCCATGAACACGCTTCGCCTCACCCTTATTGCATCACTCATCGCCGGAACCGCTGGCATTGCCTATGCCGCCAATCCAAAAGTTGGTGGTGCTGCCATGTTCGAAAACAAGAACATCGTCGAAAATGCCGTGAACTCAAAAGATCACACCACATTGGTTGCCGCCGTAAAAGCCGCTGGCCTTGTTGAAACATTAATGACGCCTGGCCCGTTCACTGTTCTGGCCCCAGTTAACAAAGCATTTGCAGCATTGCCAAAGGGCACAGTTGAAACCTTGTTGAAGCCTGAAAACAAAGCAACGCTCACGAAGATTTTGACCTGCCATGTTATTCCAGCAAAGGCGCTCAGCACCGCTATCAAGAAGATGGTCAAGGATGATGGTGGTGAGCATGTTGTCAACACGGTTGGCGGTTGCAAGCTTGTACTTTCATTGAAGGGCAACAAAGTGCGCATCAAGGATGAAAATGGAAACATCGCCCGCGTGACAATTGCTGACGTGAAGCAATCCAACGGCGTCATCCACGTGATTGACAAGGTGCTTCTGCCAAAGGGTTGATGAATTAGTGATAGCACGGCCTCTTCGATTGATCCAAAGTTGATCGGAGAGGCATCAAGAATTCGGGAGCAACATCATGTCGAACAAGACGACACAGACTGGACGCGTCATCAAAAGACAGAAACTGTCAACGCGTATCACCCATTGGGTTTGGGCTATTTGCCTATTTTTTCTACTTCTGTCGGGACTTGCAAATTTTCAATGCCCACCCTGCCCTCTATCTCGGCGACCAGTCCGGCTTCACGTTTGAAAACGCGATTTTGGAACTTGGAAGGTTTTCCGTCCTACCTCACCATTCCATCAACACAGGATTTGGCAACAGGCCGCGTTGTTCACTTCTTCTTCGCTTGGATTTTCGCGGCAACGCTTGTTGTCTGGCTCATCGCCTCACTTCGCAATCGTCACCTGCGCAAAGACTTGCTGCCTACAGCCAAGGACGCGAAGAACTTCGTGCCCGACATTCGCGATCATTTGAAACTGAATCTTGTTCACACCGTGCGCTATTCACCTTTGCAAAAACTGGCCTATGGCGGCGTGCTGTTTGTTCTGTTCCCGCTCATCATTCTCACAGGCTTGTGCATGTCACCCGGCATGAACGCGGTATTGCCTTGGCTGCCTGATTTCTTTGGTGGTCGGCAAACTGCCCGCACCATTCACTTCGTTGTTATGGCTTTACTCGTCGGGTTCTTCGTTGTTCACATGGCCATGATTGTTCTCGCAGGCCCCTTGAACGAACTCCGCTCCATCATCACTGGAAAATATCGGTTGTCTCCAAAATCCAAGAAGGACAGCGCCCATGTCTAAGCTCATTATTACGCGTCGTTCTTTGATCAAAGCTGGTCTGGCATCCGCCGCAGCACTCCCGCTTGGTGGCTGCGAAGCTTTTGACTTTCTTGAGGGAACGCGACAACGCCATGCGCGAATTCATGATCAAGATGAATTCACTGACATATCGTGCCCAGCGTTTGCTACTTTCTGGAAATCAACTCGCACCTGAATTTTCGCCCGAAGACATTCAACAAGATATGCGGGCCAATGGTTCGACCGAACCTGACACCGATGAATATCTTGAACTGCAAGAAGCGAATTTTTCAAACTATCAACTACAAGTCGACGGACTGGTTGAACGCCCAACTCAATTCACACTCGAAGCACTCCGCGCACTTCCGTCACGCACGCAAATCACGCGGCATGACTGCGTGGAAGGTTGGAGTTGCATTGCCAAATGGCAGGGCGTTCCCTTACATCAAATTCTCGATCAAGTTGGCGTGAAACAGGAGGCGCGCTATGTGCTGTTCCACTGCTTCGATGCCATTGAAAAAGGCTTGAGCGGCGAAGTGCTGTATCATGAATCCATCGACCTCGTGGATGCCCGCCACCCACAAACCATCCTCGCCTACAACATGAACGACAAGCCTTTACCGATTGAAAATGGCGCACCCATCCGCGTGCGTGTAGAGCGGCAGCTTGGCTACAAGATGGCGAAATACATCAAGCGCATCGAACTGATTTCAGACTTCAGCCAAATCGGCTTGGGTCGCGGCAGCTATTGGGCTGACCGCGGTTACGAATGGTATGCAGGGATTTGAAACTTACTCTGCCGCTTGAGCATAGCGCGGCATCTCGTTGATCATACGCTGAATTTCCGGACGGCATGAGCCACATCCTGTGCCCGCTTTGGTGCCCTCGCAAATCACATTCAAATTTGCGTTCGGCATAGAAGTGATTGCCGCCGCAATTTGATTGCGGCCAACACCATTGCATGCACATACGATGGGGCCAATATCGACGGATGCGGCCGACGGTCTGCCCGCCAAAATATGCGAGGCCACAACAGCTTTTCCGAGCTGTTGTTGTAACCAGTTGCGACTGGCGACCACCGGGTTCTTATCCGCAAAGAACGCAAAGTGAAGTTTTCCGTTGCGAGTCACAACGCACCGAAAGGAAGACGCCGCCGTGCCCGTAACGGATGAAACCTCAAATTTTCTATCGTCAAAATCACACAAGCGTCGAAGCAGCTCGGTCCAACTTTCGGGCACTGCCAAACCTGCACACTCAAATGAATGTCCATTGTTGAGTGGCCGTGTGGCCCAGTAGTCAAAACTCAGCGTTGCAGCCTCCTTCGCAACACCAAAACCAAACCATTGTGCCGGATATTTTTCAAGAAAGACACGTGCAGATTTAAGCGCAGGTTGGCCACTGTTCGGATCAACGACGCCGCGCGTTGCAGAATTCGCTAGCGGGGCAGACGCGTATGGTGCGCTCCAATGCATAGGCTGGAACAATTCACCTTGAGCAACCGAGTCTGAAACCAGCAGTCGCACAACGGAACCATTATCGATCGTGACAAGGTCAGCATCTTTCAAACCAAGCTGATTTGCATCTGCACTATGCAATTCGACATAGGGCTCCGCACGATGGCCGAACAGTTTCGGCACCAATCCTGTCCGAGTCATGGTGTGCCATTGATCGCGAATGCGACCCGTGTTCAATGTGAACTTCAGGCTCTTGAATATCCTGCTCTAGCTTAGCTTTTGTCGGCACAAACCGAGCCTTGCCATCTGGCGTTTCAAATTGCCCGTGCGCAAAGGGGCGTTCCGTTCCCCATTGTTGCGGCTGCATTTCATCATAGTTCTGCGCTGCAAGATGTTTGAGGTCCAACAACCGACTGCCGTTGTTCATCAGGCCCGTTAGTGCAGCATGTTCGGCAAATATCTCCGCAGAGGATTGAAAGTTGAAGCCTTCAAATCCCATCTGCTTGGCCACATCACACATGATGCGCCAGTCGGCTCTGGCCTCGCCTGCAGCTTCCATGAATTGCCGCTGTCGGGAAATGCGCCGTTCAGAATTTGTAACACTCCCGTCTTTCTCACCCCAGCCTTGTGCGGGCAGCAATACATCTGCATATTTTGCAGTCTCTGTATTTGCAGTCACGTCAGACATAACGACAAATGGGCAAGTCGCCAGAGCTTCAGCAATATGCGTTGAATTCGGCATACTCACCGCAGGGTTGGTCGCCATGATCCACAACGCCTTGATCTTTCCATCTTTGACAGCGTCAAACAAATCAACTGCTTTCAAGCCCGGCTTCTGCGCCATGCGCGGAGATTTCCAGAACGTTTGCACCGCATCGCGATGATCTGCATTGGTGATGTCCATATGGGCCGCAAGCATGTTGGCGAGCCCGCCAACTTCGCGCCCACCCATAGCATTGGGTTGCCCCGTGATAGAGAAAGGCCCTGCCCCATCTTTGCCAATGCGGCCAGTCAGTAAATGGCAATTGATAATAGCATTGACCTTGTCCGTCCCGTCCTCGGCTTGGTTCACACCCATAGAGAAGGCCGTCACAGTTTTTGGCTCGCGCGCAAATAATGTGTAGAATTCCAACACAGCACTGGCGCTCAATCCTGTATCATTGCTCACACGCTCAATCGTATGTGGCTCAACGACGGCAATCGCTTCCGCCAGCCCATTTGTATGCTCAGAAATAAATTTGGAATCTATTCACTCCAGTTTCGTTGAGATACTTCAGCAATCCATTGAACAGCGAAACATCGGAGCCAGATTTGATCTGCAAATGGTAATCGGCACATTCCGCCGTCATGGTGCGACGTGGATCAATAACCACCAGTTTGCTGCCACGTTTCTCGCGTGCCGCCTGTAAACGCTGAAACAAAACCGGATGGCACCACGCAAGATTTGAGCCGACCAGAACAACAAGATCAGCTGATTCAAGATCGGTGTAATTGCACGGTACAATATCAGCACCGAAGGCACGTTTATGGCCTGCAACAGCAGACGCCATACACAGCCTAGAATTGGTATCAATGTTAGCCGAACCGATGAAACCTTTCATCAACTTGTTAGCAACGTAATAGTCTTCCGTCAGAAACTGGCCCGACACATAAAATGCAACACTATCCGGGCCGTGATCGCGGATAGCATCAGAAAATTTCCTGGGCAACCAAGGAAGTGGCCTCGTCCCATGCCGCGTCAACGCCATTCACGCGCGGCTTCAACAAGCGTTGGTCATCTCCAAACGTTTCACCAAGTGCCAATCCTTTGGAACACAATTTTCCAAAATTCGCGGGGTGCTCAGGGTCACCTTTGATGTCGATTGAACCGTCAGCCCGTGGCGTCGCCAACACACCACAGCCCACTCCGCAATAGGGGCAAGTCGTGCGCGTTGTGACGTTCAAACTCATGCCGCCGATTTCTGAAGGGCACCGGCATCCAAGTGAATGCGGTCCGCTTCAATCATCACTGCAACTTTCCGTGCACAACCTTGGTCAGGCCCTTTGACTTCGCCTGTCTCAAGACCAATCACCCAGTTATGCAAAGGGCACGTGACACTGTCATCATGCACAATGCCTTGGCTCAAAGGGCCGCCTTTGTGGGGGCACTTGTCCCACAGTGCAAACACGCGCGCCCCAGCTGTTTTGAAAAGTGCGATGTCACCATTGGGTGTTGAAACCACGCGCGAGCCCCGCAGCGGCACATCATCAATCGAGCCCACATCAATCCATTGAGTCATGATTTACTCCGCCGCGATCGCCATGGGGAAAGCGCGCATCGGCGCAAATTCGTGTGCCTCTTTGCCAGCCACACGTTCCGCCCACGGATCAATTTGCAGGAACTTTTGCGCATGGGTGAAACGATCAAAATACATGCGACGCTTCTCCACATTGTCGACGACATTTGCCTTCACGGAGTCGATGCCGACACGCTTGGCCCATTTGTAAATGCGTTCAAGATAATGCCCTTGCTCACGATAGAGCTGTGTCAATGCTGCAATCATTTCAATGGCTTCATCCTCAGTGTTGACGTGACACAAGAGCTCGGTGCCCTTGATGTCGAGGCCAGCAGCGCCCGCAAAGTGAATGTCGTAACCAGAATCAACGCAGATTACGCCAATGTCCTTGCAGGTGGCTTCCGCGCAATTGCGCGGACAACCTGACACGGCGAGTTTCAGCTTCGCAGGTGTCCATGATCCCCACATGAATTTTTCAAGCTTGATGCCAAGTCCCGTTGAATCCTGCGTGCCAAAGCGACACCATTCCGAACCCACGCATGTTTTCACCGTGCGCAATCCCTTGGCATAGGCCGCACCAGACACCATGCCCGCCGCATTGAGGTCAGACCATACGGCGGGCAAGTCTTCTTTCTTCACACCCAGCAAATCAATGCGTTGTCCGCCTGTGCATTTGACAGCCGGAATTTGAAACTTGTCAGCCACATCAGCAATGGCGCGCAGCTCTGCTGCAGTGGTCATGCCGCCCCACATGCGCGGCACAACTGAGTAGGTTCCGTCTTTCTGTATGTTGGCATGCACGCGTTCGTTGATGAAGCGCGACTGGCTGTCGTCTTCATACTCGCCCGGCCATTCCGCCAGCAAATAATAATTCAAAGCCGGACGGCACTTGGCACAGCCGCATGACGTTTTCCATTCCAAGTCTTGCATCAAAGATGGAATGGTTTTGATTTCTTTCGCAACGATCAAGCGCCGCACATCAGCATGGCCAAGGTCCGTGCATTTGCACATTGGCAAAACGGCGTTGGGTTGATAGCCATCACCCAAGGTTGCCATCAACAATTTTTCAACGAGGCCTGTGCAAGAGCCGCAAGACGCTGAAGCTTTCGTGTGGGCGCGAACGTCATCGAGTGATGTCAAGTTCTTCGCCGTAATCGCATCAACAATCTTGCCCTTGCATACGCCGTTGCAGCCGCAGATTTCTGCGTCAGGCGGTAAGGCTGCAACGGCCGCCGTAGGGTCCAGGGGGGTACCCCCCGCATAGGCCTGGCCAAAGATGAGCATGTCGCGGTCCGCCGAGACATCCTCGCCTTTCTTCAATTTGTCGAAGAACCATGGTCCATCAGACGTTTCACCATAGAGCACGACGCCGATGATCTTGTTGTCCTTGATGACAAGGCGCTTGTAAACTCCGCGCGACGCATCGCGCAGCACAATCTCTTCGCGGTCCTTGGCTTCAGCAAAATCGCCGCCGGAATAGAGATCGACACCTGTGACTTTGAGCTTGGTGGACATCACCGAACCACCATAACCCGCTTGCTTGCCCACCAACACTTCAGCGATTGTGCGCGCCATTTCATAAAGCGGCGCCACCAATCCATAAACCACACCGCGATGCTCAGCGCATTCACCCAGCGCAAATACGTCGGGGTCATTGGTGCGCATCTGATCATCAACGACGATGCCGCGATTGACGGTGATATCCGACGCCTTGGCCAAGGCCGACGACGGACGAATGCCAACGGCCATCACCACGATGTCGCAAGGCAGTTCCGTGCCATCTTCAAGCTTCAAGCCTGTAACTTTGTTTTCACCCAAGATTGAATGGGTATTGGACTTGGTGCGGATTTTGATGCCGCGCTTTTCAAATTCCTGCTCCAGCAAATGCGCCGCTGGCGGATCGAGCTGACGTTCCATCAGCGTTGGCATCAAATGAATAACAGTAACATCCATACCTCGCATTTTAAGGCCAGCCGCCGCTTCAAGGCCAAGCAACCCGCCACCAATCACCACGGCTTTTGATCCCGGCGTGGCCGCTGCAAGCATCTTGTCCACATCATCAAGGTCTCGATAGGTCACGACACCCGGCAATTGATGCCCCGGCACGGGAATGACGAACGGCACCGAACCCGTGGCAATCACCAGCTTGTCGTAATGCTGCCACCGTACCATCAGCCGCAGTCACGGTCTTGGCCACACGATCAATCGCTTCAACCTTGCGGCCCTTGTGTAGGGTCACACCATTGGCAGCATACCAATCATCACCGTGGGTGATGATGTCTTCGTAGGTCTTTTCGCCGGATAACACGGGCGATAACATCAAGCGATTGTAATTGACGCGAGGCTCGGCATTGAAAATCGTGACGTCGTAGGCGTCTGGCGATTGTTCAAACAAATGCTCCAGCATGCGCCCCGGTGCCATGCCATTGCCGACGATGACAAGTTTCTTTTTCATCACGCGGCCTCCACGAATTTGTTGCGCTCGTACAGGAATTTCAAAACCGCCTCGCGGGCGCGGATATAGGTTGGGTCCGTCACCAGTTCGAGGCGCTTGCGCGGGCGTGGCAATTTCACGTCGAGGATTTCGCCAATCGTCGCTGCGGGCCCATTCGTCAGCATAACAACGCGATCAGACAACAGCACCGCCTCATCCACGTCATGGGTGATCATGATCACCGTGTTATTGAGGTTCTGATGAATCTGCATGACCTGGTCTTGCAAATGCGCGCGCGTTAAAGCGTCCAGTGCACCAAACGGCTCGTCGAGCAGCAGCACCTTGGGTTCCATGGCCAGCGCACGGGCAATGCCCACGCGCTGCTTCATGCCACCGGAAATTTCCGCAGGCCGCTTGTCCTTGGCGTGGGCCATGTGAACAAGATTAAGACAATCCATGATGCGGGTTTTTCGTGCAGCAGAACTTTCCGCCCGCCAGACTTTATCAACCGCGAGCTTGATGTTTTCATAAACCGTCAACCACGGCAACAGCGAATGGTTCTGGAATACAACGGCCCGATCAGGTCCCGGCCCTTGCACGTGTTTATCGTCAAGTGTGACAGCGCCGGACGTGACAGGCGTCAGTCCTGCAATCAGATTCAGCAACGTGGATTTGCCGCAACCCGAGTGCCCGATGAGCGAAACATATTCACCCTTGGTCACCTCAAGCGAAATGTTCTTGAGAACATCAGACACGACGTTTCCGCGCTGGAAGGATTTGTTGACGAGTGAAAGTGAGAGATAGGGTTTTTTCATTTTGTCCTCAATTCACAGCCGTGCCGCGTGTCACTACATGACCGATAAAAGCAATGATGCGATCAAGTACGAAGCCCACGAGTCCGACGTAAACCAGCGCCACGATGATGTCGCTGATGAGCGACGAGTTCCACGCATCCCAAATGAAGAAACCAATGCCTACGCCACCGATCAACATTTCAGCCGCGACAATGGCAAGCCACGACAAACCAACGCCAATGCGCAAACCTGTGAAAATGTAAGGTGCCGCTGCAGGCACCATGATCTTGGTGAAATATTCAAAGGGATTGAGTTGCAGCACCCGCGCCACGTTGCGGTAGTCTTGCGGAATATTGCGAATGCCCGCAGCAGTGTTGATGATGACGGGCCAGACTGCGGTGATGAAAATCACGAAGATCGCGGAGGGCTGCCCATCGCGAAACGCCGCCAATGAAATCGGCAGCCAAGCCAAAGGTGGCACCGTGCGCAACACCTGGAAAATTGGGTCAAATCCGCGCATGAAATAGACCGACTGTCCTACAAGTGTACCAAGCGCAATGCCCACAACGGCAGCAATCGCATAACCAATCGCCACACGACTCAAGGAAGCCAGAACATGAAAGCCCAAGCCCTTGTCGGTTCCGCCATTGTCGAAAAACGGATTGAAAATCAGTTCCCCACTCTCAGCAAACACTTGCGTTGGTGGCGGTAGACTTGACCCTGTTTGAGATGCGGCGACCTGCCAAATCAACAACAGGAATGCCAGCACGGCAAGCGGGGGCAAAACCACCGTCGCCAGCTTTTCAAGTATGGGCTTCAGGACGGGAGGCGACGCTAGCTTGCGTTCAGGCAAGGCCAGAATTTTAGCTGCGGGTGCTGCAGCGGCCGAAGCCGCCACAACAGTCAGGTCGTGTTTGCGCAATGCAGTGCTCATTGTTTCAATCAGGCTTTAATGGTGAGGCTGTCGAGATAAGCCTTCGGGTTTTCGGGGTCGAAGGTCTTGCCGTCAAAGAAGGTTTCAACGCCGCGTGAATCTGATGCTGGAATATCAGCAACACCCATGGTTTTCGCAGCCGCGCGCCACAGGTCGGCTCCATTGACCTTGGCAATCAGTGCCGCCGTATCAACATCAGGCTTCACTTTGCCCCAACGCACATTCTCAGTCAGGAACCAAGAGTCATGACTCTTGAACGGAAACGAAGCAGCATCGCGCCAGAACTTCATGATATGCGGGCTCGCAGCAGCAGTCTTGCCATTGCCGTAGTCTATGTCGCCTTTCAGGCGACCGATGATGTCTTCTTTTTTGACATTGAACCAAGCGCGCTTGGAAACGATGTCGGCCATTTCGTCCTTGTTAGCATCGGCATCACACCACTGTTGTGCCTCCATCACTGCCATCAACAGGGCCTCGGTCGCCTTGGGATATTGCTCAGTAAAGTCAGCCCGCAAAGCCAATGATTTTTCCGGGTGCTTCGACCACAACTCACCCGTCGAAACGGCTGTGTAACCAATGCCTTGTGACACAAGTTGCGCGTTCCAAGGCTCACCGACGCAGAAGGCATCCATCGTACCCACTTTCATATTGGCGACCATTTGTGGTGGAGGCACCACGATGGTTTCAACATCGGTGTCAGGATGAATGCCTGCAGAAGCCAACCAGTAGCGCATCCACAAATCATGGGTGCCGCCGGGGAAGGTCACGGCCACTTTCGCCATGGCACCTTCAGCCTTTTTCTTGGCGAAGATGTCCTTCAAAGGCGTGGCATCTGTTCCAACTTTTAAATCGGCATAGGCCTGCGCCACTGAAATGGCCTGACCATCAAGATTGAGGCGGGCCAGAATTTTCATCGGCAGCGGCTGGTTGTTTTGCGTGATGGTGCCGAGTGTCATCAAGTAGGGCATCGGGGTCAGGATATGCGCGCCATCAATGCCGTTTCCTGCAGAACCGAGCACCAGATTGTCGCGCGTCGCACCCCACGAGGCTTGTTTCAAAACCTCAACACCCGCCATGCCATATTTTTCAAATAGTCCTTTTTCTTTCGCGATGATGAGTGGCGAAGAGTCTGTCAGTGCAATGAAGCCAAGCTTGGCCACATTCACTTCGGGCCCACTGGCAGCCAAGGCACCAGACGGAATAAGATTGTGAGCAGCACTTAAGAGTGCAGCAGTCGCTGCTGATTTTTTCAGAAATCCACGACGTGAAATTGAAGTATTAGTCAGTGACGTTTTCATCCTGCATCTCCTGTTGTCCAACATAAGCGCGAGGTGAAAGGAAAAAACACGCCACCATTTCGCGCTCAATTGGAAAGCTCATTAAGCGATCAAAGAAGAGGTTGCAGGGTCCGTGCCAGTTTCTAAATTGTGAATTTTACCAACAACTACAGATAGTTAAGTATTAATAGGCGTTCCAATAATTTCTATACTGCAAGAAAAAAGAGCGTGGGAACGCCCAAGTTTTGTGCACCGCAACAAAGATGCAATTCCCAAATTGGGCTCTGATGAAATAGTGAGCGCCAAGGTAAATGAGTTGCAGCTCACCGCTGCAACCTACCGAAAGTCATATTTGTTCATAAGGAAAATGGTAGGCGCTACTGAGAACGAACCTGTGACCCGTACCATCTCAAGGTAATACTCTAGTACTGAGCTAACCGCGCATACGCTTCAACCGGCTTCAAGCCTTCGCCAATCAAATAGGCTTCATCGGCCTTGAAGCGGTGCAGCGAAAGCTTGTCTTCCTCGGCAAACACCGCGACGGTTTTCTTGCCCAACTCATTGGCGGCGCGCATGACGCGGATGGCGATTTCGCCGCGATTGGCAATCAGTATTTTGGAAAAGTCCATGCCTGAATTGCCTCTCACTGCAAAATCAATTCTAGATGCTAGACTGGCTCAGATTGTGGTCCAGCAGCGCTCAGTTGACGACACTATTGCGGCCTCCACCACCTTTTGAATTTCGTAAGCTTCGCGGAAGTCGGGGCCGGATTTTTCACCTTTGCCGATGGCACCGAGGAACTCTGCCATTTCAATCGCCTTCAAATCATTGAAGCCCAATTGATGGCCGCCCGCCACGCAGAAGCCGCCATAGGGCTCATGCTGTGGTCCCGCTTCAATGCGGGTGAAGCCTGCGTGTTGGGCGTTGCCGCCTGCCTTGTAATAGAGAAGTTCATTGAGGCGTTCCTGTGTGAATACCAAGCTGCCCTTTTCGCCCGTGAGTTCAAAACCCAGCTGCATCTTGCGGCCGGTCTGAATCCAGTTGGCTTCAATGGTGCCACCACAGCCGCGCCCGAAGTTGACGAGGATGCGGGCCACGTCATCAACCAGCACTGGCTTCATGTCATGCCGCCGCGCGTGGTGGGGCGTTGCTTGATCACCGTGCGCACATCCGCACTCACTTCGGCAATGTCGCCCAACAGGAAGCGGGCCATGCCGATGATGTGCGAACCCAAGTCCGCAATCACGCCGGGACCGCCTGACGGATCAATGCGCCAGGTCCATGGGTTTTGTGGATCATGCATATAGTCTTCGGCGTGAATGCCACGGAACCCCGTGATCTCACCCAGTTCACCAGACTCAACCATTTGCCGCGCCAGTTTGAGCAGCGGGTTCTTGATATAGTTGAAGCCCACTTGCGTGTTCACACCTTTGGCCTCGGCAGCTTTCACCATTTCCAGTGAATCAGCCAAGGTGGGCGAGAGTGGTTTTTCACAATGCACGTGCTTTCCCGCAGCAATGGCCGCCAGCGCCATCTCCTTGTGCATGGAGTTTGGCGTGGTGATTGAGATGACTTGAATGGCTGGATTGGCAATCAGTGCTTTCCAGTCACCCGTCGAAGATTCAAAACCATACTGATGCGCGGCCTTGGCAGCGGCATCCGCGTTCATATCAGCTACGGCGACAAGGCGCGGTGTTGGAATATCCGGGAAGGCAGAAAGCGCCGTGCGATAGGCAATCGCATGCGCCTTGCCCATGAAGCCTGTGCCGATGAGGCCGATACCGAGTGTCTTTGTCATAGTTAGTCCTGTTAAACGCCCACACGCTGTTTCGAGCGCACGTCGGCCTGATATTTCTGTTGTTCTTGCACGACTGGTCGATCCGACACTTGCGGCACGCCCACATCCCACAGGGCATCGCCCGGCGTCCATGTATAGGCATCAGACACAATGGAAATCACCGTGGTGCGGTCGGTGGTCTTGGCCCAGTCCATGGCCTGTTCCAGTTCAGCAAGGCTCGAAACCTTGCGGGCAAGGGCACCCATCGATTCAGCATGCTTCACAAAATCCACGCTGAAGGCCGGAATGGCGGTTTTGCAATCCTTCAGCAAATTATTGAACCCCGGCGTGCCTTTGAACTGTTGCAAGCGGCTGATGACGGCATAACCACCATTGTCGCAGACAATGACAATCATCTTGTGACCCGTCAGCACGGTTGAATAGATGTCGGAGTTCATCAGCATGTAGGAGCCATCACCCACCATGACGATCACATCACGTGTCGGGTCAGCCATCGCCGCACCCCAGCCACCTGCAATTTCATAGCCCATGCAGGAGAAGCCGAATTCAAGGTCGTAGGAATTGGTGGTTTTGCAGCGCCAGTTCTTCATGGTCTCGCCGGGAAGACCGCCTGCGGCGGTGATCATGTAATCGCGCGGTGCAGCTTTGGCGTTCACCACGCCGACAACCTGCGCATAGGTTGGCACGGGCGCATTGGTGGGCTTTTGATAGCCATCAAGTGCGGTGTTCCACTCCGCCATCAGGCTCTTGGCCTTCTTGGTCCAGGCGGCATCGACCTTCCAGCCTTTGAGTGCATCAGCCAATTCTTCAACCGTCGCTTTCGCATCACCCACAACAGCCAGTGCCCGATGCTTGGTTGCGTCCCAGCGGGCTGCATTGATCGAGATGAACTTGGCCTCGTGGTTGAACAGCGTCCACGAACCGGTGGTGAAGTCCATGAGGCGCGTGCCAATGGCGACAATCACATCGGCTTCCGCACCCAACGCATTGGCTGAGGTTGAACCGACGATGCCGATGGGGCCTGCATAGGCCGGATGATCGTGCGGCACCGTGCTTTTGCCGGCAATGGTTTCGGTAATGGGAATGCCATGCTCGAGCGCGAACTTTGCAACCACTTCTTCCGCACCCGAATAGCGCGTGCCGCCACCTGCAATAATCAGCGGACGCTTGGCGGCTTTCAACAAGTGCGATGGCTTCAGCCACGCGGCGCTTGTCAGGTCGCGCACGGGGGATTTCGTGAACGGTTTTTTCGAAAAATTTCGTGGGGTAATCGCAAGCCTGTTCCTGAATATCCTGCGGCAAGGCAATGAAGGCCGGACCACAATCAGCCGGGTCCAACATGGTGGCCACGGCTTGTGGCAATGACGAGATGATCTGCTCCGGATGCACAATGCGATCCCAATAGCGCGTCACGGCCTTGAAGGCGTCGTTCACGTTGATGGTCGGATTTCCGAAATGCTCGACCTGCTGCATCACCGGGTCAGGTCTGCGGTTCACGAAAGTATCGCCGGAAATAATCAGTATGGGCAAGCGATTGGCGTGGGCCACACCTGCCGCTGTCACCATGTTGAGGGCACCCGGGCCGATCGACGACGTTGCCACCATGATCTGCCGGCGGCGCTTGGCCTTGGCAAATCCAATGGCCGCCAGCGCCATGGACTGTTCATTCTGTCCGCGCCACGTGGGAAACACGTCCTTCACTGCTTCCAAGGCTTCCGACAAACACGTCACATTGCCATGGCCAAAAATCCCGAAAATGCCTGGGAACAGTGGTACTTCTTCACCATCCACCACCGTGAATTGGTTCATGAGATAGCGCACCAAACCCTGCGCCATGGTCAAACGGATTGTGGACATGAGAGGTACCTCAAAACAATGTTTCGCTTTTTCACGAATGAGACTAGTCACACTCATAAGTCAAGAAAAGAGGACGTTGGACATGGCTGTTGTGTTAGTTGCTGGCAAAATCCATCAGAGAGGCTTGGACGTGTTGCATGCAAGAAGCGACATGCAGGTCATTTACGTCGAAGCCGTAACAACAGAGTCTTACCGCCCGCGTTTAGCCGAGGCTGATGCCATTCTCCTTCGAACCCAGCCAATGACTGCGGCTGAAATTGCACTGGCGCCAAAATTGAAAATCGTCTCACGTCATGGCGTTGGCTATGATGCGGTTGACGTAAAAGCCCTGAATGTACGCAACATTCCATTGGCCATTGTAGGTGATGTAAATTCCCGTGCCGTAGCAGAACATACCCTGATGTTAATGCTCACAGCCGCACGACGCACCGTGGCGCATCACGTTGCATCTACGACCGGAAATTGGAACGAACGCAATCGTTTTGATTCCATAGAGCTTGATGGCAAAACCCTACTTGTACTTGGCTTTGGCCGCATCGGTCGCCGTGTCGCAGAACTCGCAAAAGCCTTTGGCATGAATATATCGGCATTTGACCCTTACGTGACACCAGCCCAGATGACTGCATTTGGCGTCTCTCATGTGCCTGATATGAACGCGGCACTTGCAACGGCAGACTACGTCACTGTGCATATGCCAGGTGTAAACGGCGCTTTGTTCGGTTCGGCAGAACTTGGGCTTATGAAACCGTCAGCCATCATCGTCAACGCAGCACGCGGCGGAATTATTGATGAAATAGCTTTGGATGCGGCATTGCGCCAACGCAAGTTGCGTGCTGCGGCACTTGATGTTCTGGCACAGGAGCCACCCGCACTTGGTCATCCGCTGCTCAGCAATCCCTACCTCACCATCAGCCCGCACAACGCGGGCCTGACAGAAGAATGCGCCATGCGCATGGGTATTTCCGCAGCCCAAAATATATTGGATTGCTTCGACGGCAAATTGGATCGCAAACTGGTGATAAATGCCGCACAAATAGGCATCTTCCAATGAACCATGTGGATGGAATAATCTGCCTTAATTCGCATCTTGCGAAAGTGGCTTTCACAAAGAACAGGCCTTCCTGCAGCGATACGGGACTTGCAACAGTTTAGTTCCGATCATTTGCGTTTCAATAGTCCGCCTTTGCCTCTAAAACCAAGGGCATTACGCGCATCGCTCTCCGGGCGCTTCTTTCCAATCACAAACAGGGTCCCTTTTGCACACCGATAGGGGGTTCCGTTTGAATGCTTGTTGACAATCACAGTCTTCAATCAGAACTCAGACGTCGACTTAGCCCTCGTTGCCAGCGACCACTCCTTCAATTCATCAATGTGATAGAATATGCGTCCGCCATGCTTGCGAAAGCTTGGGCCTGTGCCCATCCAACGCATATTGTCGAGGGTGCGTTTTTTGAGCCGCAGGAAATCCCCAGCCTCCCTGACGTTCAGAAATGGATTCTGGTTTGCTTCTTCCATTGTTTTTCTCCTTTGATCGTGACTGAAGTGTCACGAGGAGAATTTGGCCCTTGGGCTACAGAACACTTCCCGCCCATTCACGGAACTGCACATGAACGAATTATTCTCCGGACAAGTTTGCGAGTGACTGGCAGTTTAATTTTGACTCAAACATAGTTGATATAGAAATTTCGCAATGCTTCGCCTTGTAGGTCTTTCGTTTTTTCCACTTCGACGCGTTTCATGAAGATTTGATTGTCGACGAGGATTTGGCCCACGGCTTCGGACAGTGCGGTGTCTTTCTCCAACTCATCCATCGCCTCGGAAAGGTTGTCGGGCGCAGCTGATGTTGCCGATGAATGTTCAAAGCAATCGCCAGTTTCTTTGGGCGGCAGTTTGTATTTGTTGACCACCCCGAGGCGCGCGGCCTGCAGCACTGTGGCGACCAGCACATATGGGTTGGCAGCTCCATCGCCCATGCGGTGTTCGATGCGGGCTTTCGGCCCCGTTTCAGCCGAAACGCGCGTGGTGACGCCGCGATGGTCCCCGCCCCAATTGCACCAATAGCCAGACATGCTGGCAGGCTTCAGGCGGTCGTAAGAATTGACGATGGGCGCGATGAGCCCGGCCATGCCACGGTGATGGTGCATCAGGCCCGCCACGCAAGCCTTGGCCAGTGCTGTCATAGCGTTCTCATCGCCCGGATCTCCGATGGCGTTCTTGCCCTTTTTGTCGAGAAAGGAAAAGTTCACGTGGGTGCCGCTGCCACCTTTGTTTGAGAAGGGCTTCGGAAGACACGTCAGAATAATGCCGTGCTGCAGCGCAACTTCCTTAGCCATCAACGTGAACAGAAAATGATTATCGACGGCTTGCACCGCATCATCGTATTTCAAAGTGAATTCAAACTGCGGCGTATCATATTCTGTTGTGGCGGATTCCAATTTGAATCCTGCCTTCTCGGCTGCATTCCAAATGCCATCAACAAATCCGCGAGGGTCCGCAAATTGGCCGGTTGAATAAACATAGGAATGCGGCGTGTCGTAGGGTTGAAGTTGGCCTGCTTCATTACGGGTGAAGGCATAGGCTTCAATCTCAAGCCCGACTTTTGCCGTGTAGCCAAGCTTGCTCCAATCGCTCACAGCCTTTTTCAATGCGGTGCGGCCACACATGGGAAGTGGTGAACCATCCGCTTCTTGAAGATCGCCAACGACTAGCTTTTCGTCGGCGCGCCAACTCGCGCGAATATCGGACTTCTTGTAAACCGCCACCATATCCGGTGCACCCTCCATCATGCGACAACCGGGTGCAGGTAGAAGATCACGGTCGAAGTGAACTCCAAAAAGGGCTTGAGCAAAACGGGAGGAACCATTGGATTTCATTTTTTCAGGAGGTAAATATTTGCCGCGCGCCAAATTTAAATGATCACAAAACAAAAGCCGAAGACGGTTGATTTCAGATTTCGTTGCCATGTTGGTTCCTGTCAATTCAATGTCACGCGAATCGGCAGACGTTTTATGCCACCGACAAAATTTGATCGCACAAAAGCATGTGGTCCC
>CAVZXJ010000010.1:0-30192 GCA_963779145.1 uncultured Alphaproteobacteria bacterium | reverse complement strand
AGATCTGCATAGTCAGGCTCGTGTTGGTTCTTCAATAGGGCTGTTGCAATGTCAAATAATCTAAAGCCAGTACCACAATCATCAAAGTCGATAAATGTGATCTGAGTTCCATCAATCAGAACATTTTCGCGCACCAAGTCAGCATGCACCAATCCGAAATCGAATGTGTTTCTTTGAGCAAGTAAAGCATTGCGGGCTTTGTCTCGCGCGGCAATGATGAGTTGCATTTCACTTGCGTTAAGTGCTGGATTTTCCCAAAACTTGCCCCAATAGGGTTCAGGGCCCGTCAGGCCATCGATGTCCCATGCGGGGCGGCTAAAGTTTTTTGGGCGCTGCCACTTATCACTGACGGCGTGGACTTTGGCGAGTGTTTCGCCAAATCTGAAAAATGTGCCAAGGCGATCATCAATCATGAGCGGCTGTGAAGCCTTACCCAATGGCTGCCCAGGAAGCCACGTCAGTACACTGACGAATTGCTCATTCACTGTTTCAATAAATGTTCCGGCTTTTGAAAGAACCGGTTTTGGCACCGAAACAGCGTGCGCATCCAATTCAGCCATCCAACGCAGTTCGGACTCAATTTCTGCGGCGCTGCGATATCCTTTGCGGTGAAAACGCAGAGCATAAGCTGCACCACTATTGTCTTCTATGCGGTAGACAACATTCTCGCGTTCTGCTGCAACGCTGCAAGTTTTGACGGGCAAAGCCCAGCGCGACAGTGCCGCATGTGGGTCAATCACGTTCATGCTTCAAGCGGCGTATTGGCAAAAACGTCATCAAGGGTCTCAAGCAACAGATCTGCATTGGCCCGTGAAAAGGGCATAGGCGGACGAATTTTGAGCGTGTTGTAGTGGATGCCCAAGAAATTCAGCAAAATGCCGCGTTGGCGCATCGCATTGGCAATTCTTTTGGTGTAAGCAGTCGCTGGCGTTTTGGTCTTACGGTCCAGCACCAATTCAGCGCCAAAAAACAAGCCTGAGCCGCGCACATCACCAATGCATTCATACTTGGCTGCCAAGCGGGAAAGTCCGTCCTTGGCATATTGCCCAACATCCCTTGCATTTTCCAGCAAGCCTTCATCTAGCACAACTTGCAAAGTGGCCTTTGCAGCTGCAGCAGAAACGGGATTGCCTCCAAAGGTGTTGAAGTAGCGAAAACCGTTACGGAATGCTTTCATCATTTCAGCAGTTGTAACCACGCCACCCACGGGGTGGCCGTTGGCCATGGGTTTTCCGATTGTCACAACATCGGGAACAAATCCGATTTTCTGATGCCCCCACATGCATTCGCCCACACGGCCAAAACCAGGTTGAACTTCGTCGGCTATGATGATGCCACCAGCGCGTCGCACAACCTCGACTGTTGGATCAAGCCAGCCCTTCGGCAGGTCTGGAAAGCCTTCATTGGCAAAATAGGGGCAGATGATCAAAGTGGAAAAACCACATCCCAGTTCCTCTAACTCGTCGATTTTCTGTTGGACGCTTGCCGCAAATGCTTGAGCATGGGCCAAGCCTGCAACGCCACCCAAAGGTCGATAGCTGTCGGGTGCGGGCACAAAACGATAGTTCTGCCATGCGCCACCCGGCGGTGGGTTGGTGCGCGACAATTGCGAAACCGCCATGGTGTTACCATGGTAGGTATGGTCAGACGCAATCACACCGGTTTTTCCTGTGACAGCTTGAGCAATGCGCAAGGCAATGTCATTCGCCTCGGAGCCCGTACAGGTCATGATGGCGGTCGACAGTGATGCATCGAAGGTTGAGGTGAGAAGTTCGATATAATCGAGCAACCCCTCATGCAAATAGCGTGTATGAGTATTCAGCGTTGAAGCCTGTTTGCAGATGGCTTCCACCACACGCGGATGGCAATGTCCAACGTGTGGCACGTTGTTATAGCAATCGAGATAACGCTTGCCCTCAGCGTCCCACACCCACACGCCTTCACCCTTCACCAGATGAACCGGGTCCGCATAAAACGTCGAGACATTAGGACCGAGATATCTGGCGCGACGCGCAATAATTTCGTCGGCCGAAGCATGGCTCATGGCTTGATTATTCCTTCAGATATCCATTGATCAAAAACCTGCAATGCACTGCTGCTGAAGGCAGCATCATTGATGTGGGCATCAATTTCCAAGGTGGCGATGTGAGGCGCAATTGATTTCCGAACTTCGTCGGTGAATGCCGCAAGTCCTTGGGGGTCGTGCGCTGCTCCACCTTCCTTGTCCCATTCTTCAATGCCATGCAGTGGCATCAAAAATTGCACAGGCCCCTTTGCCTGAGACAATCGTTTTGCGACTTCGCGCGCCGTTTCGCGCCGCTCGCTTTCGTTGAGTGCTGAAGACTTTATCAAGCGATTGTGGGCGTGGAATGGTCGATCAGCAAAACGCTCTGGAATGTCCTGCCAACCCGCAAAGTCTATGAGATCCAAGCAACCCGGTGCTACGATCTGTGGAATGCCTGCTCGGCCGGCACTCAGCAAACGATCTTGCCCACTGTTAGCGACAGAGCCAACCATGAGATTGCCGAGCTCAGGCAAAGCGAAGTCCATCACGGCGGCGAAACCTCCTGCAGCTGCAATACTTTCAAATGCCATGCCCCCCATGCCGGTGGCGTGGAAGATCGCAACTTCAAAACCCCGCTTTTCCAACTCGGGCTTCAGGCGCCTCATGTATGAAAGGCACGAGCTTCCAAGGCTGGTCATACCTACGATGGGTCGATTGCCTTCCGAAACTTCCACTGCCGACGCTGCACCAACGACTGCCCCTGCAGCCTGGCTGAGTGATGACTTGCATATTGAATTGAGGCCGTAGAGCCCGCCAGCCCAGAGGATCATCTGGATGTCGGGTGACAATCTATCCGCCGGGATCAATGGCGAAAATGCAACGGTTGAAACAATGTATTTGGGCACACCCATGGGCAATGCTCGTGCACAATCAAGCGCCAAGTCCGTGCCCATAGTACCACCCATGGCAATCATGGCATCAATCTTCTTGTTGAGATGCAGCTGGCGTGTGAGCCTCGAAGAACCCTCGGCCATGATCTGCATGGCTTCGTTTTCATCGTTGGATGCAATTGCAGCAGCAATACTTGAACCTGCAGCGTGAGCAACATCATGCTTGCTGATATCGACGGAACTTGAGGACTCTCCCAACACGCTCACATCCATCGCAATCACAGCGCCGCCCTGCTTCTTGATGCAAGCGCTGAGATATTCAAGTTCGTCTGATTTTGTGTCGTAGGTCCCGATCACCAATATTGTTTTCATAGGTTTTTCCTAACTCCGCATGCGTGTACCGGCAGCGTCATAGAAGGGCTGCAATTGCACCTCGATGCCGTGACGAACCCCGGCAATTTTCACTTCAAAACCACCTGCTTCAAGCCAGCGCTTGTCCACACCTTCATTGCGGTGAAGGGCTGCGATGCCTAGCGATTTTCCAACACGGTAACCCCACGCCCCTGAGGTGACATGCCCGACCAACTTGTCGCCATTCCAAATTGTTTCATTATGGATCAGAAATGGGCCGGAATGCTTGTTCGCATCTTTCAGTGCAATGGCCACCAAACGGTTGGACAAAGCCGGCCCAAGTTGCTTTTGTTTTCTGAGCGGCTCTTGCCCCAAAAAGTTTTGTGATTTGGAGAGATCAACTGCAAAGCCAAGCCCCGCTTCATATGGATTATCTTCTTCACCGATGTCATGGCCGAAATGGCGAAATGCCTTCTCCATCCGGCAATGGTTCATCGCGTACATGCCCGCATGGCAAAGCCCAAAAGACGCTCCCGCCGTTTGTATCGCTTCATAAAGATGAGCTGCAAACTCCGATGAGATCAAAACTTCATAACCCAATTCGCCAAAAAATGACCGGCGAATAGCCCATGCCCGCGCCAGCCCAAGATCGATCTCTCGTGCAGCTCCAAAAGGAAATGCTGCATTCGAAAGATCGTCATTGGATATCGATTGCAGCAGCTGACGAGACTTCGGACCGTGGAGGCTTAACAGAGCATAAGTCGATGTGGCATCGAAGATTTCAAACTTCCAGTCGGTGTCAGCATGGGTTGAAATCCACAACTGGTCGCGGATTTGGCTGGGGTGACCAGTGATGACTATAAACTTCTGCCTGGCAAGTCGTGTGACTGTGACGTCAGCTTCGATGCCGCCACGGGCGTTCACGAAGGGGGTATAAATTGACGTTCCAATAGGCACGTCCATTTCAGCAGAGCACACTTGGTTCAGCGCCTTAACAGCGTCAGGCCCTTGCACAATAATCTTGGCATACATGGATTGATCGACAAGGACCACGGCATCGCGTGCAGCGAGGCACTCGCGCTGGACGAGTTCAGACCAATCCTGATACCCCAGTGAGGCGCGCGTTGGCCACCCTTTGCCGGAAGGATCGAAATACATCGGTATTTCCCACCCAATGCGCTCGGCAAAAACAGCACCTTTGGCTTTGAGTTGTTCATGCAAAGGTACGCGCCGAACGCCACGCGCTGTTGCAATCTGCCGTCCTGGCCATTGTAGGCCATAGTGCAGCCCAAGCGCTTCAGTTGTCCGTTTTTCAAGATAGCTTTGATTAGATTGAAAAGGATGTGCACGCGCTGCAAGCAATGAGCCCATAGATTTTCGCGGCATGCCATCAACAATCCATTCCGCCATGGTGAGACCGACACCACCGGAGTTCAGAATGCCATTTGAATTCATGCCTGCTGCAATGAAGAGCCCCGGCATTTCTGGTGCAGGTCCAAGGTAAGGACGACCATCAGGGGTGAAACTTTCAGGGCCACAAAAGAAAGTTTTAATACCCAGCTTTTCCAGCAACGGCATGCGCTGAAACAGTCTTTCAAGCGTTGGCTCCATATGCTCCATATCGAAAGGCAATTCATCGAACTCAAAGGAGCTTGAAATGCCTTGTCGGCCCCAAGGCTTTGCGTGCTCCTCGAAGGCACCGATCAGAAGTTTTCCCGCATCTTCTTTGAAGTAGAAACGTTCTTCCCCGATCACAACACATGGCAAATCCCGAGGAAGCTTTTCGACGGGTTCAGTGACGAGATAAACATGCTCGGCGGCGTGCAGTGGAACAGCTACACCATGGGCCTTGGCGAATTTCTGGGTCCACATGCCACCAGCCAAGACCACTTTTGTCGTTTGAAAGTAACCTTGATCAGTCTCAACACCTTTGACCCGACCAAGATGCGTGTCGATGCGCAATGCATTGGTATTTTCATGAATTTTTCCACCGCGCATTTTGGCACCACGGGCCAGAGCTTGGGTCACATCCATAGGATTAACTTGACCATTGGACGGCACTTCAAGACCGCCCAACACCCCCGCATAGTCAATATGAGGGAAGCGCTGTTTGAGATCATCAACGCCAAGCAAGCGACTTTCAATTTCCATACGCTCGGCATGATCATGACTACGTAGGAGCTGCTCCATGCGAACGTCTGTCAGCGCAAGGTTGATTGTTCCATTTTGTTTGTAACCCGTTGCCTGGCCCGTCTCTTCTTCCAACTCCTGAAAAAGCCGTGCGGTGTATTTCGCCAATTCTGTTTGCGCAGAAGACTCACGCAATTGCCCAACAATGCCGGCAGCATGCCACGTTGTGCCTGATGCCAGTTTTTTCCGTTCGATCAGAACAGCGTTTTCAATCCCGCGTTTTGCAAGGTGATAGAGGATTGATACTCCGATTATGCCGCCGCCGATGATTACAACATCAGCCTTCGCCTGCACATTTGAAGTCACAATTGTATCCACGCCGTTTTGAGGTTTACGTATTTGTCGAGGGCGTGCAGCGACTTGTCGTGGCCATTGCCGGATTGCTTGTGGCCGCCCAATGGCACCGTATTGTCAGCGCCGCCATAGGTGTTCACATGCACCACGCCTGCATTGATGTTCCGAACCATGCGATGCGCGCGGGAAAGATTGCTCGTCCACACGGCGGACGCCAAACCATATTTGGTGCCATTGGCAATACGGAGTGCGTCTTCTTCATCCTCAAACGGAATGACAGATAATACGGGTCCGAACACTTCTTCTTGGGCAATGTCCATGTCAGTCCGAACGTTGCTCAAAATTGTGGGGGCCATAAAATATCCGCCGGTTTCTTCCAAAATGCGAATTCCCCCGCTGCGCAACTCAGCTCCCTGTTCCAAGGCTTTTCCAACGTGGCCAAGATTTTTCTGGAGCTGGTCAAGGCTGGTAACGGCACCGCTTTCAGTCTTCAAATCAAGCGGATCTCCCACTTTCATTTTTTCTGCATGTTCAGCGAGTTTTTCAATGAACTCTTTGTGGATAGATTTTTCCACCAACAGACGCGAACCCGCCACGCACACTTGGCCTGAGTTGCGGAAGATGCCCGCCGCTGATATTTTCGCCGCTTGATCCAAGTTGGGCGCATCAGCAAACACGATGTTCGGCGACTTGCCGCCAAGCTCCAAGTAGACGCGCTTCAAATTGGATTCGCCCGCGTATTGCAAAAGCTTGCGCCCAACCATGCCGGAACCTGTGAAGACTAAGATGTCCACATCCATATGCCGCGCAACGGCTTCACCCGTAACATTGCCGCGACCCGTAACCACATTCAGCACGCCTTCTGGCAGACCCGCTTCGGCACAAATTTCGGCCAATCGCAGAAGTGACAGTGATGCAAGTTCGGCTGGCTTCAGGACGACAGAATTACCAGCAGCAAGAGCAGGCGCAATTTTCCAAGCGCCAATCATCAGTGGGAAATTCCAGGGCACAATGGCAGCAACAACACCTACGGGCTCACGATGGACAAGCGCCAAAACACTTTCTGCCGTCGGCGAAATCTCACCGGAAACCTTGTCGATCGCTTCGGCATAGTAGCGGAACGTGCCAGCGGCACTGGCCGGTTCCGCTTTCAGCGCCATGGAAATTTCTGTGCCATTGTCACGCACGCCCAGCACCGCAAGTTCAAGCTGGTGCTTGTCAATCAAGTCGGCAATGCGGTTGAGAACCTTCTTGCGCTCGGCAGGTGCTGCCTTTGACCAAGAGCCTTTTTCAAAGTTGGCGCGCCCGCAAGCCACGGCAAGATCGACGTCCTTACTTCCGGCCTCTGCAATGGTGGTCAGTAGATTTCCATTCAGCGGTGAAAGGCTGTCAATCCTGTTGCTGGTGATGGCGTCAATCCACTTGCCACCGATGAAAAGCTTTTGGTGGGGGATTTGTGTTGTGCGGAGAGCATCAATGCTTAGCTGATCAATAATGGCCATGTTCTTCAACTGCTTTTGGAAGTGATTTGCGACGTGATGCTTGCCAAATGGCAAAGCCAATCAACAATACGATTGCTGCAACCATGGTGGCTGATATCGGTCTTTGCACGAAAACCGTAAAGTCGCCGTTGGCTGTGCCAAGTGCCTGCCGGAAGCGCCCCTCAACAATGGGCCCCATCACAAGTCCCAACAGAATTGGCGTAACAGGCCATTTGTGACGGCGCAGAATGTAACCGAGGAAACCAAAGAAAAGCGCGATAATAGGGTCAGACAGGCGATAGCTCGCGACGTATGTGCCAACCAATGAGAGTGTGAGAATAATCGTGCCGACAAAGCGTTTGTTGACGGTGGCGATACGGGCAATCCATTTGGTCGCGACCATAAGGAAGACGATGATCACCACATTCATCAACAACAGGGTTGTGTAAAGCCCGGCAACGAATTCTGGCCGATCAATGAAGAGTTGAGGGCCGGGAATCACATTGTGCACGAGAAACACCGCGAGCATCATCGCCGTTAACTCTTCACCGGGAATGCCCAAAGCCAACATGGGGATGAAGGCCGCCGGTGGCACAGCGTTGTTTGTGGCTTCGGATACGATGATACCTTCAGGTGATCCTTTGCCAAACATGTCACGGGTTTTGGCAAAGCGCTTCGCTACGGTGTAACTTACTTGTTGGGCCATGAATTCACCAACGCCGGGCAGAATACCGCAGAGAACACCAAAGAAGGAGGAACCGAAAAGCGTTACGGGATATTTGAAGATTTCAAAGAAGCCGTCAAAAAACCGCCCCTCAAGCTTGTGGTTCGGCAGCTTGTCGTTCTTGTCGGTCAATTGCACAATCGCCTGGTTCATGGCGAACAAGCCAATCACCACTGGCACAAGCGGCATACCACTCATCAGATAGGTTTGATCGAAAGTGAAGCGTTGCGTGTTGAAGGCCCGTTCAACACCAATCGTCGCTAAGAACATACCAAAGGCAAGTGCCGCAGTTGCTTCAACGCGCTGGCCCACATGGCCGACAATCACCAATACAAGCGCAAACAAAGCCACCATCGAGAATTCTGCAGAACCAAACCGACTGGCAAAACCGTGCCAACGGCTCTGTTAGAAAAATCATAGCAAAGACCGCAATGACGCCACCCACAAAGGATGAGGAATAAGCAAGCGACATGGCGCGGCGCCCTTCACCACGCAATGTCATAGGATACGCTTCTTGCGCTGTCAGCACGGCTACCGGCGAGCCCGGAACATTAATGAGGACTGATGGAATGGCGCAGCCATAGGCTGAGCCACAATACACACCGAGCAGCAAAGTGATGCCAACAAGTGGGTCCATCGAAAAAGTAGTAGGGAGCAAAATGGCAATGGTTACGGCTGCGCCTGCACCCGGAATGGCACCAACGATAACGCCGATGATGGCACCAAATACCATAGCCAAAACCACATCCAAGCGACCAAGCTGTGATAGACCGATATAAAAGAAATCCATTGTCGCGCCCTCAGAACCAACGCGTCAGGAATTTCCGAGTGACGTCCGGAAACAGATCATAAAGCTCAGCTGTTGGCACCCAAATGCCGAGACCCCACCGGAAAATTGCCGTGAGTGCCAGCGCCGACAACAATCCCATGACGCGCCAGTGTGTGCTACGCAATTTAACGCGATAGAGCAGAAATTGAATAAAGACTGCCGTTGATAGAAAATATCCGAGGTAAGCGAGGCTCCAAAGATACCCCAAAAAATAAACAAAGAATTCGAGTGGCCGAAACCAGCCAATTATTTCAAATTTTGCGTCATCGGTTTCTTCGACAGTCGCCGGCCGCTTGCGAATGCCAACAATATCTTTCAACAGCGAAACAACATTCGCTATCAAAAGAATTGAAAGCAGTATTGTTGGCATCAACCAAGGCTGGGTCCACCAGCCTGCAGTTTCAGGACCCGATCTGGTTTGCACTGGTAACAGAAAAAACAACAGAGCTGTAGCTACTGTGAAAACAGTTGTCAGAGCTAGGGTCTCTACCCGGTTGGCAGCATAAGAAGAATTAGACACGGTGCTCTTATTCAGGGAAACTACAGTTACATCAAAGCGGAAACAGGCGGACACTATTGCGTCCGCCTGCGCTTAATCTTTAGTCTTTCACGCCAAGTTTCTCGCGCACGGTTTTGAACTTTTCATAGTCAGCATCGATCACCTTCTGTGCTTCTGCAGCAGGCAACCAATAGACGAGTGCGCCAGTTGTGGTTGCTACGTCTTTTGCTTTTTGGCTTTCAACCATCTTCTTGGCTGCAGCTTCAAGCTTATCCTTCACGTCTTGTGGTGTGCCTTTTGGAACGAACAAGCCATTCCACAAAGAAGCCGCAGCCGCTGGAACCTGTTCACCTAAGTGTTGGAACATCCGGCGTGACTGAGGTGCGAGTTGCGGTGATTGTCGCAATAATGTTCAAATCTTTAAGGCAAGGCAAACCAACTGCGCAGTGGTGTTGATCACATCAGCATCGCCGTTGGTCAATGTTGCGCAATCCACCATGTCGAAAGCAGCTTCGGCGGAGAATTTACCGCCAAGTTCATTCAGACCATAAACGCTCAGCAAAGTTGGCTCGAGGCCGTAGCCGAAGTGGCCGAGGCGCACAGGATTTGTCTTGGAATATTCAGCGAGTTCCTCAACGGTTCTTGTATGGTGCATCTTTCTTGGATGCGATCAGGAAGGGATAGGTCAAGGAAAATGCCTACCACTTCGAATGTGTCACGCTTGAAGGGAGCGTTTTCACCCAGTGTCTTTACGGTTGGCACACCCGCGACAAATGAGCCTACGGTGTAACCATCAGGTGATGCATTGGCAACTTCAGTAGCACCAACAACTGCACCACCACCGGGGCGGTTCACAACAGCGGCAGGTGCGCCATACATGGTCTGGAATTCTTCAGCGATGAGACGTGTCAACACATCTTCCAAATCGCCAGGCGGCCAAGGCACAACAAATTGCACCGGCTTCTCAGGATAGTCTGCCATGGCTGGAGCAAGCGCCAGCGGGCTCACGGAAAAACTGGCCGCAAGAGCCAGAGCAATCAACTTCTTCATAGGGTCTCCTCCTGATTACTTCGGTTTATTATTGTAACCGATGGTTCAATTACCTTGCCAACCCTGTGAATATGAGTCAAGTTGTTTTGCGGAACACAAATTGGAAAGAATGAATTGTCCTCAACTGCCGATAAAGCACTAAGTCTGCTGGAGCTCTTCTCGTCAAAGCAGCCAGAAATCGGCTTGAGCGAGATTGCGCGACTTGCTGATATCGACAAAGCCACCGCACACCGATTGCTCACCACATTGGCCAAGCGGGGTTTTCTTGAACAATCCGCACAATCCAAGCTCTATCGCTTGGGCGTCAGCGTGGTTCGCCTCGCACGTTATCGGGAAGCAATCTTCCCATTGGAATCAGTTGTGGGGTCAGAGTTGGACCTGTTGGCAAGCGTGACAGGCGAAACCTGCCATGCCTCGATGATCGCAGGCAACAAGCTCGCCACCATTGGTTATGCTGAAGGTACCAAATCGATCCATGTCACACTTGAGCCGGGGCAACTCTTACATCTTCATGCAACGGCGTCGGGTATCGCTTGTCTAGCTTACTTGAGCAGCGAGCGCCAAAAGCTCTTCCTGAAAAGCCCACTTGAGAGTTTTACGCCAGCAACACCCGTTGATATCGAAGGCGTTGTAAAACTGGTTGAGAAAGCCCGCAAAGCAGGCTTTGCGACGGCCGATCAAACCTATGAAAGCGATGTTTACGGTATCGCTGCTCCACTTTTTGGGTCCGATGGTTTTGCCCAAGGGGCTGTTGCTGTTGCAACGCCAGCACACCGCATGACGCGTGAACTACTTTCGCAAACCGCCGCCCATGTGATGGACGCGGCCACGCGTATTACCAGAAAGTTGGGATTTGAGCCGCCGAGACCATTTCTGATTTTGCAGGAGAAAGCGGCAGCATGACCCATTCATCGAAGGCCTTGGTTCTTGATTTCGGCGGTGTGATTTCGCGCACCATGTTTGAGACACATCGTTTGACGGAACTTGCATTGGGTCTTCAACCCGGCAGTTTGACTTGGATGGGACCTTTCTCAAACGGCAGTGATGCCGAATGGGAAGCCATGCAGGCGGGCCAAATGTCAGAGCGTGACTACTGGATGTTGCGCACCAAGGACGTTGGCTCAAGTATTGGCGAGACATGGACGAAAATGGAAAACTTTGTGCGGGCGGCACGCGGCACTGAACCTCAAGCCATTATCCGCCCGGAGTTTCACAAAGCGATTGCTGTTGCAAGTCAGGCTGGGTGCAAACTTGCCATTCTCTCAAACGAACTTGATTTGTTTTACGGCGCGGACTTTCGAGACAAGTTGCCCTTCTTGAAAATTTTCGACGTCATAGTTGACGCGACCTACACAGGCATTTTGAAACCTGATCGTCGCGCCTATCAAAGTATTTGTGATGCACTTTCTATGCCTGCGTCGGATTGCATATTTGTCGACGACCAACGCCGCAATGTCGATGGCGCAATCGCCGCTGGCATGGCGCCGGTGCATTTTGATGTCACTAACCCTAAGCAAAGCTACGATGAGGCCCTCAACCTGTTGGGCCTTACATATTCGGAGGATGCCGCAACATGAACGCGCATGACAGTAATTTTCTCAAAGCCCACAATGCTAAACATATGTGGCACCCGATGGCGCATCCAGCGGATTCACTCGCGAATCCTCCCAAGATCATCACCGAAGCAGACGGCGTGCGCCTGACGGATGTTGACGGTGCAAAGTTGATTGATGCTGTGGGTGGTTTATGGAATGTGAACTTAGGTTACTCTTGCGAACCCGTGAAAAAGGCGATCTCTGACCAACTCCAAAAATTGGCCTATTATTCTGCTTTCCGCGGCACATCTACCGGACCAGCAGTTGAGCTATCACACATGTTGTCGGAATGGTTTGCACCCGAAGGTATGGTGCGGGCGTTCTTTACATCTGGTGGTTCTGACAGTGTGGAGACTGCTTTGCGGCTGGCAAGGCAGTATCACAAAATTCGCGGAGATCGGGACCGAGTAAAATTTTTGTCTCTTAAGAAGGGTTATCACGGCACGCATTTTGGCGGGGCCTCGGTCAACGGCAACCAGAATTTCCGCCGCAACTATGAACCCCTCATGGCAGGGTGTTTTCAGATTGCCTGCCCCTACACATATCGAAATCCCTTCAATGAAACTGAACCTGCAAAACTTGCGCAGCTCTGCGCGCAAGCTCTCGAAGATGAAATTGTTTTCCAAGGTGCTGACACTATTGCCGCCTTCATCATGGAACCCGTGCTCGGTGCCGGTGGCGTTATTCCGCCGCATGATAGTTTCATGCCGCTGGTGCGCCAAATCTGTGATAAGCATGGCATTCTGCTGATTGCCGATGAAGTGATAACAGCTTTCGGCCGCACAGGCGCATGGACTGGCTCACGACTTTACAACGTCAAACCAGACATGATGTGTTTGGCCAAGGCCATCACCAATGGCTACTTCCCCTTTGGGGCCTGCATGCTGAACGAAAAAATTGTCAGCACGTTTGAAAATGATAAAACAACCTTCGGCAATATCGGCCATGGCTATACTTATTCAGCCCACCCCGTTGGTGCAGCAGCGGCTTTGGCTTGCATCCCTGAAATGGCGCGTTTGAATGTGGCCGACAATGCTACTGCACGCGGTGCAGAACTGATAGCAGCAGCGGAGGGCTTGAAGGCCAAACACGATTTGGTGGGCGATGTGCGCGGCAAAGGCTTGATGGTGGCACTTGAAATCGTTTCGGATCGCAGCAAGAAATCACCAGGCGCCAAAGATACGATGCAAAAAATATTTGATGCAACTTATGCTGAAGGTGTGATGATCCGCATCTCTGGCAACACCATTATTTTGTCACCGCCGCTCATCATCACTGCTGGCGATATTGCGAAAATTGTTGCTGCTATTGATGTAGGGCTAACCGCAGCAGCATGACGGCGACGTTGGAAAATTGGGTGGCCCTGTTGGGCGTGAAAGGTGGCCCCGCCATCAACCCCCATGGTTCGATGCCAACGTCACATCTGCTGTCGTTCAACGGCAAAACAATTGTTGTTGATTGTGGTGCAGGTGTTGCCGTGGGTATTTCTCGCCAAGGTGTTTCGCTCAAAACCATTGATGCTATTTTTATTACACATCTTCATTCCGACCACTACCTTGATCTTGGACCGCTGTTGCACAGCGCTTGGACTGCTGGATTAAAACACCAGCTGACTGTCTATGCGCCATTGGGCACAGCTGATTATTGGAAACACTTCATTGCTTCGATGCGTTTTGATATCGATACACGCATGGCAGATGAAGGAAGACCTGATCTTGAAAACTTGATCACAATTGAAACACTTGATGCAGGTGCCGTTACACAACTTGGTAATATCAAAGTTTCGGCCCTTCGTAATTTGCATCCGCCTTTGACAGAAACTTTCGCGTTGCGCTTTGATGACGGCACATCATCAGTGGTGTTCTCTGGTGACACTGCCTATTTTCCACCACTTGCAACATTCGCCTCCGATGCAAATCTACTGGTCCATGAAGCCATGTACCCCGCAGGCATAGACCGCCTTGTGGCGCGCATTGGCAATGGTGATGACCGCTTGCGCAAACACATGTTCGCGTCTCACACGCCCGTTGAAGATGCAGGGCGAATTGCAAGGGACGCCAGGGTTGCTGCCCTTGCCATCAATCATATGGTGCCCATCGATGACCCGCTGATCACGCGTGAAGACTGGGCAAAATCAGCAGAGCAACATTGGAATGGACCGCTGCATATTGGAACAGATGGACTGCGGATCGCGTTTTAAGCGTTCACAAATATGCGCGCGTCAACAACGTTCGATCGGCAATAATTTCGGCAGGCTTTGCGTCCAAACGAACGGTACCTTTGCGAAGCACAACGACTCGATCAACCATTCCCAAAGCCACTTCAACAAATTGCTCAACCAGCAATACGCCCGTGCCTTGGGCCACAAGTTGTTTCACCACGTTTACAAGTCTTTTGACAATAAGCGGTGCAAGACCCAGCGACATTTCGTCGATCAAAAGATAGCGCGGCTTCACCATCAAGGCGTGACCAATAGCGAGCATTTGCTGTTGCCCACCTGACATGGATCCAGCAAGTTGCGCATGCCGTTCAGCCAGTTCAGGGAAAATGTCGAGGACATAGGCTAATGCTGCTTGTGCTTCAGCAAGAGAAAGCTGCGATGCAGCGGCCATCAGATTATCTTCGACACTCAACGTGGTCAGTACTTGATGACCTTCCGGAACCGCCGCGACGCCAAAACTTCTGACAAGATCAGGCTTGGCGTTCGTTATATCGCGGCCATCGACGATAATTTTACCGTGAATAACTGGCAGCAGACCGGCCACGCCCAAGACAAGTTCGGACTTTCCGGCACCATTTGCTCCAAGCAACGCTGTGACTTGCCCCGGTAAAACGTTCAGTGTCACTTGGTCAACCACGGTACGGCCATCTTGCGCGACAGAAACCTGGCTGAGTTCAAGCATGGTCTGCTTCCCCATCAGCTATTCCAAGGTAGGCTGATTGTACGGCAGGATCAGCAAGCACGGACCTTGTTTCACCAAAGGCTATGCGCTTGCCAAAGTCCAAAACAAGTGTTTCCGCACAAATTTTCTGAATGAGGTCGACATCATGATCAATGATGAGGACTTGTGCTGGTGTTTGTTTTGGCAGGCCCACAATCAATTCACCAAGTCGGTTTGTTTCGTCTGGCGTCATGCCGCCGGCAGGCTCGTCAAACATGATGAGTTTTGGATTGCCAATCATGCAACGGGCCACATCAGTTAATCGCCGCTCAAGTGTATTGAGGTTTGCACCCAATTTGCCTTTCATAGCCGTCACGCCAGCATATTCGGCAGCTCGTTCAATATCGGCTTTGCGCTCGGCTCGCGGCGAAGCAAGATTATCGGCCAAGGCCAAAAGATTCTCCCATACGGTAAGATCTTCGGCAATCTGCTCGCGCTGAAAGCTGCGACGTAAGCCCCATCTCGTGCGGGCATGGGGTGACAGAGTGAGGAGATCGTTTCCCTCACATGTGACGTGTCCAGCCGTTGAGGTGAGGAACCCTGACATTACATTCATCAATGTGGTTTTGCCGGCCCCGTTTGGGCCGATAATACCACTGACCGGCGCTGCGAAGGTCGCTGTGACAGCGTCAAGTGCCACAAGCCCGCCGAAGCGAACTACTATGCCATCTAGCGCAATCATGTTGCGGCATCCTTGAAGCGACGTAACAACCCAAAAATTTGTCCCGATATGCCGTCAGGGGCCGTGATCACCGCATGCAACAATGCGGCACCAAAAAAGATCAGAGCCAGATCAGAAGTCTACGCCCCAATTGTTGAGCAAGCCCGGCGCAACCCGAAACAAAACAGCTGCAAGAATAGCTCCCAACCAGAACCGCGCACCACCAACAACCACGAGCGCAAACAACAACACACTTTCGGGCGCACGAAATGTTGCAGCATCCAAAAGCCCAAGACTTGCGGCCAGCAACCCACCGCCCAGCCCAGCAAGCAGGCCAGACAATCCAAAAGCCCAGGTCTTAAACAAAGTGACATTAACGCCGGACGCCATGGCCGCAGCTTCGGATTTTCGGATCAAGGCCCAAGCCCGACCGGGACGCGAACGGCGGTGCAGTTCGATGAGAAGAAATCCAAATGCTACAAAAGCAATACAATAGCGCAAGTAGGATTCATCAGTCGTTGCCAACATTGGTCTGCGCATGACAGCTGCAAAAGAAGTGCCAACGCCCCAGAAACCTTCGCCACCATTGGAGAATTGATGTGCGGAAAAAATGATTTCCAATCCGCCAGCCACCATCAGGGTGATCAAAGCAAGATATAGCCCCCGCATCCGCAAAGCAGGCAAGGCAAGCAGCATGCCTAGAACCGATGTAAAGATGGCAGCGATCAACAAACTGGCTTCGAAAGGCAAGTCCGTGGCGTGGTTGACGCGCAAGGTGATCCAGCCTCCAAGCCCCATCAATCCCACTTGCGCAAGGCTCACCATGCCGAGCTTCGAATACATAAAACCAGCCCCCATGGCCGCTAACGTAAAACATGCTGTGGATGTAAATATACTGATCCACTGGCTGCTGGCCAACAAAGGCAGCGCCAAGAAAAGCAGCCCGCCAATGGCGATGCCAGCCCAACCTGATGGCGTGATGGACGGGTTCATATCAATCCGCCCCCGCAAATGTGAGCTTGCGTCCAGCATTCATAATTAGAAGAACAGTGATGGCCACGACATAGGGTGCCATGGGGCGGATGGCTTTGAAGGTGTCTGAAAAGGTCAACAGGCTTTCGATAACGCCCATGCCCATGCCGCCAATCAATACCAACGGCAGCGACTGCAAGCGCCCGCAAATGGCAGCAGCGATACTGGGAATAACAAGGAAGGTGATGGCCACGGGTTCCATACGCACCAGATCGCCAAACATCAGGCCGGTAAAGCCAAATAGTAGCCCAGACAGTGACCATGCCACCGTTTCGACCTTGGCAATGGGAATTCCGATCAGCGACGACAGACGACGATTGTTTGCGAGTGCGCGCATGCTAAGGCCAATGCGCGTTCGCTCTAAAGCAAAAGTAATTAGCAGCACAAAAACGATGGAGGAGATGATAACCAACAGACGGGTTGCGGTGATGCGCAAGCCCGCAATCATCACGCCGATCTTGTCTGTGGGTAGTTCAAATTTACGCGGGTCATCAGACCAGAAGAAACTGACGATGCCCATCAGAATCAGCGCATAGCCCAATGTGGCTACGGCTTTGACCACAGGCTCGCGCCACGCCATTGCAGGCGCAATGCCACGTCCAAAAGCCACGGCGAGCATGACGGCGAGCATAAGTCCTAAGGCCCAAGCCAAAGGGCCGGGAAAACCCCACTGCACCATTTGCCAAGACGAGAAAACGGTGAGAGCTCCAATGGCCCCAGCAGACAAATTTAATATACCGGTGGCGCGATAGAGCACAACCAGCCCAATGCCACCCAAGGCGTAAAGCGCACCCACCGCCAAGCCTGAAACCATGAACATGCCGACAATCTGAGCGGGCTTGCCATAGCCTAGCCACACAGCCGCTGCCAGGCAAACCACGGTCCAGATCAGCAATGATTTTAGTGCTTCACGCATTGGTGCCATCTCACACATTGGCACCCTGCATAAAACTATGCAGGGTGCCAAGCGTTTTAGTCAGTTGATTTTAGCGCAACCCAAGCTTCTTTTCTTGTTCAACCAGTGGATCGAAATAAGGGCCAACATATTCATAACAATCGCGCACTGTTTCGAATTTACCACCTTTGATGACAACCATTGTACCAGCATGGTTTGGCATGTGACGGTCGGCCTCACCAACATAGTAAGGGCCGCACATCAGGTCAGACTTGTAACCTTTGATGTCTTTGATGGCTTGGGTCACGGCGGCGCGATCGTCGAGTTTGGCGGGGTCCATCGCCATTAAAGTATCGACAAAGAACTTCGCCGAAATAAACCCAGATTGGCTGAACGTATCACGTGCCGCCTCCTTCGGTGCATGGGCGTCCATCACGGCAAGCCAGTTCAATGCGTCAGGTCCACCCTTGTCCCAAGGTGTCAGTTCAGCATTCACAAACATTTTGCCGTCCCAAGCTGGGCCTACGGCTGCTGGCACTGAGCGATCATAGAGTGGGGTTGAAGAAATCCATTTGAACTTGTCGATCATGCCTTGCTCTTCGGCTGCCTTCATGATGGCAATGGCAAGGCCTGCAGGTTCATTCACCAGAATTGTATCAGCACCAGATGCGACTGCCTCCAGCAAACCTGAGTTCACGTCTGGTGCGGCAGGGTTTAGTAATACCATAGAAGCTTCTTTGCCCTTGGACTTCATGTAGTCAGCTACACCTCCACATGAATAGTTACCGACGTTCGGAATGGCCAAGCCCATGCAGGAAATATTGTTCGAGCCAAGCTCTTCAACCGCATATTGCGCGGCACCCACAGATGACGAAAGCGGTCCTTCGTTGGTGGAGACGATGTTCGAACTTTCAAAGCATTCCGAAACGGCACAAGCCGAGGCCATGGCCATGATGTTTTCAGCTTTGTAAGTTGGCGCATTAACAGCCATTTCAACGAATGAGCCGTTGCCGACAATGGCTACAACTTTTTCGTCCTTCAATAATTTTGCGGCGGCTTGCGCTGCAAGCTCTGGGTTCCATTGGTCATTTTCGACCAGATATTGAATTGGCCGACCACCAATGCCACCATTGGCGTTGACGCAATCGAAATAGGCTTTTGCAGCCGTGGTAGAGGCAGAAAAATCTCCTGGAGGTGCATTGCCATGGATGCCGCCTACTTTGATGGGCACGCCTTCTGCAGGCTTTCCGGTATTTGCGCCGCAGCTTGGTGCGGCCCATGCGGAGCCCGCCATGGCAGTCAGTGCCAACGCAGAACCTGCGAGTAATGTATTCATTTTCATTGTAGCTTTCTCCCTTGTTAAACCAGCCTTATGCAGCTGCTGTTGTTTTATCTTTGCCGAGAATGAACCTCGCGCAGCGTTCACCAATCATGATGGATGGTGCATTGGTGTTTCCTGAAATCAGCGTGGGCATAACGGAAGCGTCGCCAACGCGAAGCCCCTTTAAACCATGTACGCGCAGTTGATTATCAACGACGGCTTTTTTGTCTGTTGTGGGCCCCATTTTGGCCGTACCTGAGGGATGGAAAACCGTCTTTGCGGTTTGTCGCACATAGTCGTTCAATGCCTTCTCGGAATTTTCAATGCCAGGTTCAGGCAGGGCCCGGCGCTTGATGAGTTTAGCCAAAGATGGCGCTTCGAGAATCTTGATCGCAAGTTTGACGCCGCGCGCCAACACGTCAACGTCATCGTCATCACGAAAAGCGCCGGCATCAAACAAAGCTGCATCACCGGGATTTTTGGACCTGAGCTTCACTGAGCCGCGTGATTTGGGCCGCAAGAAACAAGGACCAATAGCAATGCCGTGTTGTTGAATTGGCGGCCGGTCAACCCAGCCCACCATGAAAGGCAGCACATGGAATTGCACGTCAGGCAAGCCAGCGCCCGAAACATCGGCAAAGCCGCCGCATTCCACCACATTGGATGAAAGTAACCCGCGCCGTGTCGTCAGATAGCGAAGCATGTGTAAAACTGAACGCAGGCCCTTATCCTCCCCCATAATCGAGATGGGTTCATGGGTCTCACCTTGAACGGTGGATTCCATATGGTCTTGATAATTTTCACCCACGCCGGGCAAGTTCGCGACCACATCAATGCCAAGGTTTTGAGTTCCGCGGCATTGCCGATGCCTGACAATTGCAGCAGACGCGGCGTTTCAATCGCACCAGCGCAAAGCACAACTTCTTTGTTTGCGAGAATGCGTGTGCCATCTTCCAGCTCAACACCTGTGGCACGATTGCCATCAAAAGTGACGCGTGCCACACGTGTGTTGGTGCGGATGGTCAAGTTGCTGCGCCCTTCGGCTTTGCGCAGAAAGGCTTGCGCGGCAGACCAGCGGCGACCGCCATTCGTTGTGGTTTGATAAAAGCCCACACCTTCTTGGTTGGCACCATTGAAATCTGGATTGTAAGGAAGGCCCGCTTCTTGCGCCGCCTTCACGAAGGCTTCACATAAGGGATGGGCGAAGCGTTTGTCGCTGACGTGAAGCTCACCCTTCTCACCATGGAACTCATCGCGGTGCACGGCATTGTTTTCGAGATCGCGAAACACTGGAAGCACGTCTTCATAGGACCAACCGCGACAGCCCATTTGCGACCACAGATTATAGTCGTGGGCTTGTCCGCGCACATAGAGCATTGCGTTTACAGATGAACCACCGCCAATGACATGGCCTTGCGGAACGATGACGGTTCTACCGTTCACGTCTTTCGAAGGCTCAGCAGCATAGAACTTCACATCTACACCACCTTCAATCACCTTGAAGAAGGTTGCGGGGATGTGGATCCATTTGTTGGTATCACGCCTGCCACTTTCAATCAGCAAGACATTGTTCTTGGCATCTTCCGAAAGCCTGGACGCCGCAACGCAACCCGATGATCCGCCGCCAACAATGATGTAGTCAAATTGGTTCATGGCGCTACCTGATCACTGTTTGCACTGTGGTGAATTCTTTCAAGCCTTCTTCGCCGAACTCAACGCCAAAGCCAGATTGCTTCACGCCGCCGAAAGGTGCGTTTGGCTGAATTGCACCATGCTTGTTGATCCAGACTGTGCCGCATTCCATTTGCGCGGCCACAGCTTCGGCTTTTTTGATGTCTTTGCTCCACACGGATCCGCCCAGTCCTGCGGAACTGTCATTCGCCAAAGCGATTGCTTCATCGACAGTTTTGAAACGAATAATCGGCAAGGCGGGGCCAAATTGCTCTTCGTCCACCAACTTGCTGCCATTCGTCAGACCTGCAACCAATGTGATGGGGTAGAATAAACCTTTGTCCGGTTTGCCACCCAGCAAAACCTTTCCACCTTTACGTTTGGCGTCATCGACAAGTGACTTTACTTTTTTGAACTGCATTTCATTTTGCACAGGTCCAAGCACTGAAGCAGGGTCAAGGCCGTCACCGACTGGAATGTTTTTCGCGTAAGCCACAAGCTCTTTGCAAACGTCATCATAAACATCGTCGTGCACATAAAGCCGCTTGAGTGCTGCACAGGTCTGGCCGTTGTTAATGAAGGCTCCCCAGAACAACCCCTCGGCAATCGCTTTTGCATCGACATCGCCCAGAACAATGCCAGCGTCATTCCCACCCAATTCCAGTGTGAGGCGCTTCAAAGTTGCGGAAGCCCCTTCCATGATTTTGCGGCCAGTTGCCGTTGATCCAGTGAAGGTAATTTTCGCGATGTCTGGATGAGTTGTGAGCTTAGCTGCCACTTCATTGTCACAGGTCACGCAATTCACCACACCGGGTGGCAGCACTTCATTCATCAACTCGACCAAACGAATTGTGCTGAGCGGGGTGTTGGGTGATGGCTTGATCACCACAGTGTTGCCAGCGCGAATGGCCGGAATGATATGCCAACAGGCAATCATCACAGGCCAATTCCACGGCGTGATCGACAGAACGACACCAATGGGTTTGCGGTGAAGTTCAACGCGCCCTTCTGGTGAATCTTGCAAAACTTCAAAAGGAAGCTTCAAGCTGGCGGTGTGACGCGTCCAAGCTTGAGCGCCGCCCATTTCAAAACGCGAACCCAACCCACCCAAGGGCTTGCCTTGTTCTAGTGTCAGAAGGGTTGCCAATTCTTCGGCATGTTCTTCGATCTTTGCAGCGATCGCCATGCAGGCTGCTGCACGTTCAGCGTCGGGAACATTTTTCCATGATGAAAAGGCTACTCTGGCGGCAGCAACGGCCGCCTCGGCTTGCTTCACTGTTGACAGGGGCATTTTTCCGACAACCGCACCTGTAGACGGATTTTTGACCGCCATCGAAGACTTGGTATTGGTTTTTTTGCCATTGATGATCAATGCGTAAGCAGGTTGCGCATTCGCCTTCATTCGGAATCTCCCATGTGCGCCGGATTTTATTTGTCCGGTTGTTTTGATAGGAGAATGGCGTGAAAGCGGGCGTCAAGTCTTGGACAGTAGCGCGAGGAAATTGGACAAAAACGCAGCGGCTATTGTTTGTTTTCGCTTAACATGTCCTTGGGCGTGCAATGAAAAACCTCGCGGAAACAACGATTAAAGTAAGAAATATCGTTGAATCCCGATGAATAAGCCAATTCAGCAATGTTCAACTTTCCACTTTGGCCCTTGTGCCGCAGCAATTGGTCTTTGGCCAAATGAAGTCGTCGCAATCTGATCATTGATGTGGGCGTGGTGCCAAATTCGCTGAAGTCGTCTTGCAAGGTGCGTAAAGACACCCCCAGCTTTTCTGCCAGCCATCGGGGCGTTAAATTTTCTTCAGTCAGATGCCGATCAATCAAGACTTGTACAATTTCAACGCGCTCACCGGCAGACTCTGAGCGCGGCAACACGTCGATCTCTTCTTGCGTCGCAAAAGCCTGTCGCGTGGCGTCAAACAACAATTGTTGCAAATGTGGTGTGCGTTTGTCTTGTGGTTCCACTTCAACAAGTTTTGCCACCAATGAACCCAACATCACCGACATTGGGTCTTGCGCCGCAAGGCGGCGCGCCACGTCCAAGCTTTGTGTGGATTTTGTAAACAACAATTGGCGTGGCAAGTGCACCGAAATATGGTTCGAATAATTCCCGCCAAAATGAAAAACTGAAGGCCGCGTTGAGTCAATCAACACGCAATCGCCCGGCGTGATGATATCGCGGCGGTCCTTTTGTTCAATGCCACATGTACCCTCAAGCTGAATGAGCAAAAACAAGTTCTCGCCAAAATCCCGCCGGATGTCCTGTGCCTCGCGCCGCACTTCACCAAGATTATTTGCGATATGGGCCACATCAACGCCGCCAGCTGCCATCACGCCAACATAACCGGTTACGGTGGATTGCTGTTCATAGCGCTGCGGACGATAGTGACCACAGATCGACAACAATCTGTCGGCCCAATCATCAAAAGGCAATGCCTGGCGGTGCGAGGCCGCGTGCTTGGAAAGTAAAGCTGTATCCATTGCGCCTCCCTCCCTTGGGAAACCTCTGACACCGAGATCGGAGGCAGATTTTTACCTGCTCTTGTCAGTTTCATTCAATATCATGACTGAGAAAAACCATTCTGCCAAGTCTTAGACTTTTACGACACGGACTTGGGTAAAATCGTTCTAACGCTTAAGTGAGATTAAATCTTGCGTCTCGTCCAAGAGGTCCAGCAGCAGTTCCAGCTTTGCTTTTCCAATGCGCTTTTCAATCGAATGGTAGATTTCACTGCTGCCCGGTGCTGCTTGTTCGAGAAGTTTCTGGCCTCTTTCAGTGAGCGTAATAATCGTTCTGCGACCGTCATCTTTGTCGGCAGAAGATTTCAACAACTTCTGCAATTCCAACGTTTTGATTATGCGCGACAGGCTTGGCGGCAAAATGCAGGAGCGCCCCGCAACTTGCCCCGCTTCAGACGGACCATCTTCGCCCAGCACGCGGAGCACGCGCCATTGTTGCTCGGTAATTCCCAAGCGTGGCGAGATGTGGCCTGAATTGCTGCATGACAATTTCCCGTGTGCGCAACAATGCAATGGGAAGCGAGCGGCGGGTGGAAACGGGTCGGGCAATGGTCATGGGTCAACTTTAACACAATTTTCTTGACAGGAGAGCATTTTCTTTAACATGTTAAGTATATCGGAGTTCACACGTGCCCCATCTTGCTATTCAACACTCGAACAACATTGAAACAGAACGCATGCAAACCCTTTGTGATACGTTGCATGATGTATTGGTCAGCACTAAACTGTTTCCCCTCGGTGGCATTCGAGTGCGGGCAATTCCTTGCCCAGCGTTTTCCATCGCCGATCGCCATCCCCAAAATGCCTTTGTCGATATGGTTTATCGGATTGGCGTTGGCCGAAGTGAGACCGATAAGAAGAACACTGGTGAGTTGCTCATGAAAGCTGCAGAGGCGCATTTTGCTACGGAACTGGGTTCGCCACATTTTGCTTTGTCGCTGGAAATTGTCGAAATCGATCCTGTCCTCAGCTGGAAAACAAACTCCATGCACACTCGGTTGAAAGGTCAATCATGAGCACGTTGAATAACAACATCGCCAAGGCGGCAGATTATCTCAAGCCTTTTGCCAAAGGTGTGATGAACCACATCGCGGGAAAGCAGCAGCCTGCAATTTCTGGCAAAACCTTTGAAATCATGACGCCAGTGGACCAATCCCATTTGGCACATGTGGCTTCAAGCGATGCCAAAGATATTGACCTTGCCGCGAAAGCCGCAAAGGCTGCGTTTCCTGCTTGGGCAGCACTGGATGGGACCAAGCGCCGCGACCTTCTGCATGCCATTGCCGATGGTATTGAAAAGCGTGCTGAAGAAATTGCTTTCGTTGAATGCATGGATACGGGCCAGGCGCTTCGCTTTATGTCCAAGGCTGCCATTCGCGGTGCAGAAAACTTCCGCTTCTTTGCTGACAAGGCCCCGGACGCGCGGGATGGCAAAACCTTGCGCGCTCCAGGCCAAGTCAACATGACAGGGCGCAATCCACTTGGTGCCGGTTGGCGTCATCACGCCGTGGAATACGCCGTTTATGTTATCGACATGGAAGATCGCGCCGGCACTTGGCGGCGGGTTGCACTGTTGTGCATAAGCCCGCGGAATTCTCCCCCCTTTCAGCCTCCCTTTTGGTTCAGATCGCAGAAGAAGCGGGCCTTCCCGCTGGCGTGTGGAACACCGTGCATGGTCTTGGTGAAACGGCAGGCAAGGCACTGACAGAACATCCTGATATCAAAGCCATCGGCTTTGTAGGCGAAAGCCGCACGGGCTCCATGATCATGGCGCAGGCCTCTGCAACATTAAAACGCTTGCACCTTGAACTCGGCGGCAAAAACCCTGTCATCGTTTTTGCAGACGCTGATCTTGAGCGCGCTGCTGATGCTGCCGTTTTCATGATTTATTCGCTGAATGGTGAACGCTGCACATCGTCATCTCGTCTCTTGGTTGAAGCCTCCATCTATGATGCCTTCACCGCGAAAGTGGCCGAGAAAGCCAACCGCATTAAAGTCGGCCATCCGCTTGACCCTGCAACAGTTGTGGGGCCACTCATTCACCCAACACACGAAAACAAAGTGTTGAGCTATATTGAAATTGCGAAACAAGAAGGTGCTACTATTGCCGCTGGTGGTCGCAAAGCAGGTGGTGATCTTGCCAAAGGTTGCTACGTCGAACCAACGCTTTTCACGCAAGCAACAAATGCCATGCGCATTGCGCAAGAAGAAATTTTTGGTCCAGTGCTCACTGCTATTCCCTTCAAAGATGAGGCCGAGGCCCTTCAACTTGCCAACGATGTCCAATATGGTTTGACGGGTTATTTGTGGACCAGTGATGTGACGCGGGCTTTCCGGTTTTCTGACGCGCTCGAAGCCGGAATGATCTGGGTCAATTCCGAAAATGTGCGGCATTTACCAACACCATTTGGTGGCGTGAAATCATCTGGTATCGGCCGTGATGGTGGCGACTGGTCTTTCGACTTCTACATGGAAACCAAAAATATCGCTTTTGCAACTGTGGCCCACAACATTCCAAAACTCGGAGGCTGAACCATGCCCGTGCCAAAACATAACCTCTATCCGCCGTTCAATGTCGTAAGACTTTCGCATGTCGAATATGGCGTGACCGACCTGAAGGCGTCGCGCGCCTTTTATGCGGATACGCTAGGCCTGCAAGTTACCCATGAAGATGATGAAGTGATCACGCTGCGCGCCATGGAAGAACGCGGCCATCACTGCATCGTATTGCGCAAGGCGGAGAAAGCCTGCGCAAAGGTATTGGGTTTCCGTGTTTATGATCACCCTGACTTAGATAAGGCTGAGGCTTGGTTCAAATCCAAGGGCTTGCCCACGCAATGGGTGAAACGTCCATGGCAAGGCCGCACATTATTGACGCAGGATGTGTTTGGCATTCCGATCGAGTTTTATGTGGAGATGGAAAAGCTTCCTTCGATCCACCAGAAATACGCACTCTATCGTGGCGTAAAACCCTTGCGCATTGACCACTTCAATTGCTTTTCGCCCGATGTGGATGCAAGTGTTGCGTTCTACAATGAAATCGGTTTTCGCGTCACAGAATACACTGAAGATGATGCCTCCAAAAAACTCTGGGCGGCATGGATGCACCGCAAAGGTGGCGTGCATGACATGGCCTTTACCAATGGTTTTGGGCCGCGCCTGCACCACACAGCTTTCTGGGTGCCAACACCCTTGAACATTATTGATCTCCTCGATTTGATGTCCACTACGGGCTATCTCAAGAACATCGAGCGCGGCCCCGGCAGGCATGGAATTTCCAATGCTTTCTTCCTCTATGTGCGTGACCCTGATGGTCATCGCATTGAGATTTACTGCTCGGATTATCTAACAGTTGATCCCGATCTCGAACCCATCAAATGGGATTTGAAAGACCCGCAACGGCAAACACTGTGGGGAGCAGCCTGCACCGAAATCATGGTTTGAAGAAGGTACGTTGTTTGACGGACTGGCGCCGCGTGAAGCCGTATTAAAAGCTCAACCGATTGTCGCGCCATGACTCCCAAATTTGTCCGTTTTGTTTACGAAGGCGCTGAGCATGTGGGCGTCGTTGATGGTGACACTGTTCGCCTGATTGATGCAACACGGTGGCCGGACCTTGATGCGGTGGTGGCCAGTGGCGCTTATATTGCTGCAGCACAATCAGCTGGTGCAAGTATCCCACTTTCAGCGGTCAAGTTACTTCCGCCCATGAAGCATCCCGGCAAGATCATTTGTGTCGGTGTGAATTTTCCCGACCGGAACGAAGAATACAAAGATGGCAATGCAGCACCTTCTAACCCATCACTGTTCATTCGTTTTCCAAGTTCCTTCACGGGTCACAACCAACCCCTCATCAGGCCGCCAGAATCGCATCAGCTCGACTACGAAGGTGAGATTGCCATCGTTATTGGCAAGGCAGGTCGGCGCATTTCTGAAGCAGACGCATTGCAACACATCGGCGCTTTGACCCTTTGCAACGAGGGCACGTTGCGCGACTGGGTGCGTCACGCCAAGTTCAATGTGACTCAGGGCAAGAACTTTGAGCGTTCTGGCGCTATGGGCCCTTGGCTCATTCCATTCACAGACGAAAAACAAATTGCCGACATCCGCTTGACCACTCGCGTCAACGGTGAACTCCGCCAGGATGATCGCACCTCCCGCATGATTTTCTCCTTCCGTAAAATCATCAATTACATTTCCACATTCACGACGCTTAGAGCCCGGCGATGTTATCGTGACGGGCACGCCCACGGGTGCTGGTGCGACGGCTCGACCCGCCGCAATGGTTGAAGCCCGGCGATGTCGTCGAAGTGGAAGCTGAAGGGTTTGGCATTTTGCGCAACACTGTTGAGGATGAAGCATGAGCGCCCATGACGAAGCCGCGATGGCTTTATTTGATGCTGAGCAAAGCCGCCGCAAATTGGCCTCCTGAGCAAGGCGCACCCCACTTGGACCATGGAAGATGCCTATGCGGTGCAAGCCGCATTGGTGAAGCGCAAGCTCGCATCAGGCCGCCGCATTATCGGCTGGAAAATCGGCTTAACCTCCAAAGCCATGCAAGACGCTTTGAAAATCAACATCCCTGATAGCGGCATCCTGTTTGACGACATGCTGTTTGAAAATGGTGCCACAGTTCCAAAGGGGCGCTTTATCCAGCCACGCATCGAAGCTGAAATTGCATTCATCATGAAAGCTGATCTCAAAGGGCCTGATGTCACCGTAGAACACGTCCGTGCAGCAACAGACTTTGTTGCACCTTCATTGGAAATTCTGGATACGCGGATTTTACGCGTTGACCCCGAAACCAAAGCAACGCGCACCATCGTCGATACAATCTCCGACAACGCCGCGAATGCTGGCATTGTTCTAGGGGCGGAACGCCACACTATTGATGCGTTTGATCTGCGTTGGGTGGGTGCCATTGTGAAGCGCAACGGCGAAGTGGAAGAAACAGGGCTGGGCGCTGGCGTACTCGACGAACCCGCAACCGGCATAGCCTGGCTGGCAAACCGCCTCGCACAGCATGGTGATCATATCCGGGCTGGTGATATTGTTCTGTCGGGCTCATTTATTAGGCCTGTCGAAGCAATTTCGGGCAGCAATTTCTTTGCCGATTTTGATGCGTTTGGATCAGTGTCGATCAATTTCGAATAGACGAGGTATCATTTGCGAAGTGTAAGGTGTTCCAGATTCAATAGGTTGGAGCATCATTTGGACGGTCACTTGACCGTCCAATGTATAGCCCGATTGTGAAGCGCAACGGGGGGAAGTGGAAGAAACGGGGCTGGGCGCTGGTGTACTCGACGAACCCGCAACCGGCATAGCCTGCTGGGCAAACCGCTCCGCCCAGCATGGTGATCATATCAGGGCGGGTGATGTTGTACTTTCCGGCTCATTTGTGAGGCCTGTCGAAGCAATAGCGGGCAGCAATTTCTTTGCCGATTTTGATGCGTTTGGAACAGTGTCGATTAATTTCGAATAGACGAGGTATCATTTGCGAAGTGTAAGGTGTTCCTGTATTCAATAGGTTGGAGCATCATTTGGACGGTCACTTGACCGTCCGATGTTCGAGCCCAATCGAACTGACTGAACCGCACCGGGTTTGCCGGAGACCTTCAACCTGACTAAGGAAGAAGGCTATGGAAAAAAGTAAAACATCAAATCGTTATTCACCTGAAGTGCGGGCGCGTGCCGTTCGCATGGTGCTGGAGCATCAAGGCTCTTACGAGTCGCAAGCGGCCGCGATTGTGGCCATTGCCCCGAAGATTGGTTGTATCGCTGAGACATTGCGGCTGTGGGTTAGGCAGGCTGAACAGGATAGCGGCAGTCGTGATGGTGTCACCAGCGGCGAACGCGAGCGGATCAAGGAGCTTGAACGTGAGGTGCGACAGCTGCGCCAAGCCAATGAGATATTGCGTAAAGCTAGCGCATATTTTGCTCAGGCGGAACTCGACCGCCCGTTCAAACCATGATCAGCTTTATTGATGATCAACGGACAGTCTACGGGGTCGAGTCGATCTGCAGGGTTCTGCCAATTGCCCCATCAACTTATTATCATCAATTGGCATGTCGTGCCGATCCAACAAAGCTATCACCACGTCACCAGCGAGATGTTAGTTTAAAGCCGAAGATCCAAAAGGTTTGGGATGAGAACTGGAAGGTCTATGGCGTCAGAAAAACCTGGCGGCAGTTGCGTCGTGAAGGCGTTGATGTGGCCCGTTGTACGGTTGCTCGCCTCATGGCAGGCATGGGTTTGCGAGGCATTGTTCGGGGAAAGAATTTAAAAACTACGTTCTCCGATATCTCAATGCCGTGCCCGCGTGACAAGGTGAACCGTCAGTTCCGAGCATCTGCCCCAGACATCCTTTGGGTCAGTGATTTTACTTACGTGTCAACGTGGCAAGGATTTACATATGTTGCATTTATCATCGACACCTTTGCCAACCGCATTGTTGGCTGGAAAGTATCACGCTCTGCAAAAACTGACTTTGTTCTGGATGCGCTCGAGCAGGCGCTTTATGCACGCCGACCTGCCCATCAGGGTGGATTGATCCACCATAGCGACAGGGGAAGTCAGTACGTCTCGATCCGTTACACTGAACGTTTGGCAGCAGCTGGAATTGAACCATCCGTTGGCAGCGTAGGCGATGCCTATGACAATGCTTTGGCTGAAACAATCAACGGCCTTTATAAAACCGAAGTCATCCGCAGGCGCAGCTCGTGGAAAACCATGGAGGACGTAGAAATGCAAACTCTCAAATGGGTCGATTGGTATAATCATCGTCGTTTGCTTGAACCTATCGGCAACATCCCGCCAGCAGAGGCTGAAGAAAACTATTACACCATGATGGACATCTCCAAAATGGCAGCTTAACAAGAACTCACTGGTCTCCGGCAAACCCGGTGCGGTTCAGGACGTCTCTACAACCTAAACACTTTCTCGCTCACGGGACTTGCCCATGTCTGATCGCCGTTGCGCAGTGGCGTATCGCCTGTGGTGCGAACGACAAGAGGCCCCAGTCCTTCGAGTTTGCAAATGAACGATGGCGTCAGCGCCCAACTTTTCGATATGGCGCACAGTGCCATGCCATGTACCGGACTCTGGTGAGAGAACGATGTGCTCAGGTCGAATGCCATAGGTCTTGCAACCCAGTTTCTTGGCAATCTCACCTTCAAATATATTCATGCGGGGGCTTCCAATGAAGGCTGCAACAAATGCTGTGTCAGGTTTATTGT
>CAVZXJ010000009.1:0-49351 GCA_963779145.1 uncultured Alphaproteobacteria bacterium | reverse complement strand
CAACGTCGTCTTCATGATGGGCTCAAGACTGTTGTTTGGGGTGTGGGCGGATTTGTGGAGTATTGCGGTTTCTACCCTATCACCGCGCGGTGTCAAGCATTAAATTCCTGTATTGGGATCAATGCCTTCGCCCCTTGACCTTTCCGCATACGGACCATAAACACTCCTCATGAAAAAGCTTATCGTCGTCGTGGGATCGCGTAGTGCCGGGCAGGGTTAACCCTGCTGGATACACGGTGCTGCGCGGTAAAATCAGGGTCCCTCACAGGGGCCTTTTTTATTGGAAAAATTCAGCTATTGAGAGTGTCGAAAAGACGAGGATGTTATGGCGCAAGAATTGATGACCGGTGCGGAAATTGTGTTGAAGGCTTTGGCCGACCAAGGTGTTGCCCATGTGTTTGGCTATCCCGGGGGTGCTGTGCTTCCGATTTATGACGAATTTTTCCAGCAGGAAAAAGTGAAGCATATCCTTGTGCGCCACGAGCAGGGTGCCACCCATATGGCCGAAGGCTATGCGCGTTCCACTGGCAAAGTGGGTGTGGCGCTGGCCACGTCAGGTCCGGGTGCCACCAATTGCGTGACGGGTTTGACCGATGCGCTGATGGATTCCATCCCCATGGTGGTGTTGACGGGGCAGGTGCCGACGCATTTGATCGGCAATGACGCGTTTCAAGAATGTGACACGGTTGGCATTACGCGGCCCTGCACCAAGCACAATTGGCTGGTGAAGGACGTGAATGATCTGGCGCGCGTTATCCACGAGGCGTTTTATGTGGCGCGCACGGGCAGGCCGGGTCCGGTTGTTGTTGATATTCCGAAGGACGTGCAATTTGCCAAGGGCAAATATACGGGCCCGCAAGGCGTGTTGGTAAAATCATATCAGCCGAAGGTGAAGCCTGATCTTGCATCGGTGCGGGCGGCGATTGAATTGATTGCCAAGGCCAAGCGTCCGGTTCTTTATACGGGTGGCGGCGTGATCAATTCAGGGCCAACGGCGTCGAAGTTGTTGCGCGAGTTTGTTGCCATGTCGGGAATTCCGATTACCTCAACTTTGATGGGGCTTGGGGCTTATCCGGCATCGGGCAAGGAATGGCTTGGCATGTTGGGCATGCACGGCACTTATGAAGCCAACATGGCCATGCATGATTGCGATGTGATGATTAACATTGGTGCGCGTTTTGATGACCGCATTACCGGTCGTTTGGATGCATTCTCGCCGAAGTCCAAGAAAATCCACATCGATATTGATGCGTCATCGATCAACAAAACAGTGAAGGTTGATATTCCCGTGATCGGCGACGTTGCCCATGTTTTGGAGCAAATGATTTCGCTTTGGAAATCCCGCACGGTTGAATTGGACAAAAAAGCGCTGACGGTTTGGAAAACCCAGATTGATGCGTGGAAGGCGGTTGATTGCCTGAAGTATCGCCCGAACAAGGACGTGATCATGCCGCAATATGCGGTGCAGCGTTTGTATGAACTGACGAAAAATCGCGACACCTACATTTCAACAGAAGTGGGCCAGCACCAAATGTGGGCGGCGCAGTTTTATAAGTTTGAAGAGCCAAACCGTTGGATGACATCCGGTGGCCTTGGCACCATGGGTTATGGTTTGCCAGCGATCATGGGTGTTCAAGCGGCGCACCCGAAATCACTTTGTGTTTGTATCGCAGGTGATGCTTCGGTGTTGATGAACATGCAGGAAATGTCCACGGCGCTTCAACACAAATTGCCCGTCAAAATTTTCATCATGAACAACCAATACATGGGCATGGTGCGGCAGTGGCAACAGTTGTTGCATGGCAATCGCCTGTCAGAAAGTTATATGGATTCATTGCCAGACTTTGTGAAGCTGGCGGAAGCCTATGGTGGCGTGGGCATGCGTTGCGATAAGCCCGCTGAGCTTGATGGCATGATCCAGAAAATGATCGACACGCCGGGCTTTGTGATTTTTGATTGCCGCGTGGCGCAGCTTGCAAACTGCTTCCCGATGATCCCTTCAGGCAAGGCGCACAACGAAATGCTGCTGGGTGCGGATATCACCGATGAAGAAGTCGGCACCGCCATTGACGCCAAGGGCAAGCAATTGGTCTGATAATTGCGTCGTAAGCCATTGATTGTGCCGATTTGGCACAGTCAATGGAGACGCGCATGGTTTGGTCGACGGCACCTGTTGCAGATAGTGGAAACGCCCTGATTGATGCCTTGGTGTGGGGGCGGAAATGGGTTTCACCTGCGCCTGTGTTGAATATCAAAGTTGGTATTTTGCCGTTTGTTGGACTTGCCCCAACGGCTTCTGAAGTGAATGCCATTCTTGCGACGCTTGCGGAATTTGAGCGCGTACTCAATATCGATTTCACCTATGTGGGTGTTGATACGGCAGGTACTGCTGATATCACTTTTAGTTTTTATAACGACACGGGCGATACGCGATATGGCTGGTCTGTGCCAGTCGGCGAAGAGCCGGTTTCCGGATATGGTGATGTCAATATTCATTCGCAATAATTATGCTGATCCGGGTTTGGGTTTCACGGCGGGTAGCAGTGACTATATCACGTTCGTGCATGAGTTTGCCCACGTGCTGGGTTTGGCGCATCCGCACGATACGGGCGGCGGTTCATTGATTTTTCCGGGCGTGAGCAGCCCGACGACATCCGGTTATTTCGAATTGAACCAGGGTGTTTATACCACCATGAGCTATCTGGATGGCGTGGAAAGTGACGTGGAATGGGGCTGGGGTATTTCCTGCTATAGCTATGATGCAGCTACGGGTGTTGGGACTTCAGCACGAGAGCGAATTTTTCAGCAGTGATGTTGAAACGGATTACGGGTTGCAATCAGGCTTGATGGCCTTGGATATTGCAGCGCTGCAATTTATTTATGGGGCGAATACGAGCTTTGCGACTGGCGATAACAGCTATGCTTTGCCGATCCAGAATGATGTTGGCACGGCTTATACAAGCATTTGGGATACGGGCGGGACGGATACGATTTATATGCCGGGTGTAGCCAGCTGCACGATTGATTTACGCGCCGCGACTTTGCAAGTGGCTGAAGGTGGTGGCGGATTTATTTCAGCGGCTGATGGCATTGAAGGTGGGTTCACCATTGCTGCAAGTGTTGTGATTGAAAATGCGATTGGGAATATTGGCAATGATGTTCTCATGGGCAACAGTGTGGCCAACCGACTTGAAGGCGGAGCGGGCGATGATCTCCTGACAGGGTTCGGTGGCAAGGACATGTTGCTGGGCGGGGCAGGGGCGGACATATTTATTTTCACAAGTGAAACAGACAGCGGGCCAACAACACTTTCGGCCGATGTGATTGCCGATTTTGATGTGGTGCAAGATGTTTTGGATTTGCGTATTATCGACGCGGATGCTGGAATGGCTGGAAATCAAGCGTTTGCGTTCAATGGCTTCGCTTCGTCGTTTACTGCTGTTTCGCAAATGCGGGCGGCTTATGTCAGCGGCAATACGGTGCTTTACCTCAACACGGATGCTGATATGAGTACGGAATTGGTCATTGTGCTGAACGGCATTCACTTGCTATCAACGGATGACTTTCTGCTTTGAGGTTTATCCATGTCATCCGCCCAACAACCTGCCTCCGCCTATATTATTGAAGCTGTAAAACCCGTTGCCCACACCCATGTGCTGGGCGTGGTGGCTGAAAACCAGCCGGGTGTTTTGGCGCGCATTATCGGGCTGTTTGCGGGGCGCGGCTATAATATCGATTCATTGACCGTGTCTGAAACCGAACATGAAAAGCATGTTTCGCGCTTCACCATTGTGACCACGGGTACGGACAGTGTGTTGGTGCAAATCAAAGCACAGTTAGAGCGTATGGTGTCGGTGCATTCGGTTGCTGACTTGACGGTGCAGGGCAATTATCTGGCCCGCGAATTGGCCATGGTGAAAGTGGCGGGCAAGGGTGACAAGCGGGTTGAAGCGCTGCGCTTGGCTGATGCTTTTCGTGCCCGCGTGGTTGATGCTTCGACGGATTCATTCGTGTTTGAGCTCACAGGCAAGCCCGACAAGGTGGATCAGTTCATCTCGTTGATGGTGCCGCTGGGCTTAGTCGAAGTGGCCCGCACAGGCGTTGCCGCAATCGCGCGTGGGCCTGAGGCGATGAAGGGTTAATTCCCAAACACGCCCCAAGAAAGTGCGCCTTGGATGCCGCGAATGTTTGTGTCGCGGCGGCAGGATAGTCTGACAGGCTCCATGCCGCCCGTGGTCCAAATCAAGATGTCGGTGTCAATATCCAATGTGCCTGCAGTTTCGACGGAGAAGCGCGATACCGAGCGGTAGGGAATAGAAACGTATTGGGTTTTGCGACCGCTGATGCCTTGTTTATCGACAAAAATGATGCGGCGATCTGTAAATGCGACGAAGTCTCGGATGAGTTTGTAACCGACATGAACTTTTTCGTCGGCCATTAGAAATCCGGTCAATTCTTGGTTCAAAGATTCAGCGTCTGTTTCAGTGCCGTGGCCGAGCAGGCCGTCTAAAAGTCCCATTTGTGTTCTCCACGTTTGCTTCTTTGAAGTTGAGCAGCAAAATGTTGTGAATTGGTTATTGCAGAATGCGCCCTGGCTCATGTTAATTGGACTGGTAAAATTTATCATTTCCGGCCCATCCCTGCACTCCGCTTTTCAGGCATGTTGTTCATCAGGAGATTTCCATGCCGTGCAAACTTTCAGTCAACGTCAATGCAATCGCTTATCTGCGCAATCGCCGGAACTTGCCTTGGCCCTCGGTGGTGGATTTATCGCGCATTGCTTTGGAAGCAGGAGCGCATGGTATTACGGTGCATCCACGGCCTGACGAGCGCCATATTCGCCGCCATGATGTTTCGGACTTGCGGGAGATGTTGCGTCGGGATTTTCCCGATGCGGAGTTTAATATCGAGGGTTACCCCGACGAGCGGTTTTTGGCGCTGTGTGAAGCTGAAATGCCGGATCAAGTGACGCTGGTGCCAGACGACCCATCGCAAAGTACGTCTGACCATGGCTGGGATTTTAACTTGCACCACAATTGGTTGGGTGAGGTGATTGATCGGCTGCACCGTTCAAAGTTGCGCGTGAGTGTGTTTGTGGATGCTGATGTTGCGGCACCTGCACTTGCTCAGTCGGTTGGGGCGGACCGTGTGGAGATTTATACGGGGCCTTATGGTGATGCGTTTGAGGCTGATGCGATGCAGCGTGAGTTCGACAAGGTTGTGGCATGCGGAAAAGCGGCTGTTGCGGCAGGCGTTGGTTTGAATGCGGGGCATGATTTAACGCGGGAGAATTTGCCGCGCTTGGTGGCGGCTTTGCCAAATTTGCAAGAAGTGTCAATTGGTCACGCCATTACGGGTGACGCGTTGACTTTCGGCATGGCGGAAACTGTGCGACTGTTCAGGCATGCAATTTCTGACACCTGAGATTCTGACAATCCTCGCCATTGGTGCCGCCCAAATGGTGGCTGTGGTTTCGCCCGGGCCTTCATTTTTGATTACCGCCCGAACGGCTGTGGTGCGCTCACGCGGCGACGGGGTGAAGGTTGCGGCGGGTTTGGCGGCTGGCACTGTGATTTGGGCAGGGGCGGCCTTGTTTGGCCTCAACGCGCTGTTTCATGCGGTGCCTGTGTTGTTTATGGCCATGAAGCTTGTAGGTGCATTGTTCCTGATCTGGATTGCTTTTCAAATTTTCAAACATGCCAAGGTGCCTTTGCAGCTTGAAGGAGCGGCAGCTGAAGGCAGCCCGTTCTGGCGTGGGTTTTGGGTGCAGATTAGCAACCCCAAAGTGATGGTGTTTTTTGGCTCCATCTTCATTGCCATGTTGCCGGAAAGCCCACCGCTGTGGATGTTGTTTGCGCTTTTGGCTTTGGTCGTCTTCAACGAGTTCTGGTGGTACACGGTGGTGGCGCTGTTTTTTGGGGCGGGGCCTGTGCGCGGGTTTTATGTGAAAGCCAAAAGCTGGATTGACCGTGTGACAGGATTGTTCCTTGGGGCGTTGGGTTTGCGATTGCTTTGGGGGGCTTTTGAAAAAGCTTGAGATTGCCATTGCAGGTGCTGGGCCGGGTGGATTGGCGGCGGCGCTGGCCTTACACGCCCAAGGCCATTCCGTTGTTGTTTATGACCAGTTTGATGTGCCACGACCCGTTGGCTCAGGTTTGATCTTACAGCCCACGGGTTTGGCGGTTTTGGATTGGCTGGGCTTGGGCGATAACATACGCGGGTTAGGTGCGCGGATTGATCGTTTGCATGGCACGGCGTCTGGTTCCGGCAAAACGGTGTTGGATGTGCGCTATGAGGCTTTGGGGCCAGATCGCGGCTATGCCGTGCATCGGGCAGCTCTATTCAACGTTTTGTATGATGCTGTTTTGGCGGCTGGAATTCCGGTTGAAAAAACAAGCCTTATCAATGGGTTTGATGATGGTGTTCTTGTGTTGAATCAAGAGCGGCGCACGGCTCGGTTTGATTTGGTTGTCGATGCACTGGGTGCCAAATCACCCTTGCGGCGCTGGACGGGGGATCAATCCTCTGGTCGGGTTTTGGAATATGGTGCAGTGTGGGCTTCACTGCCTTGGCCGGGCGCGCCGTTTGACGCGAATGCTTTGATGCAGCGCTATGACAAAGCTGCGGTGATGATTGGGGTTTTGCCGATTGGTCGCGTGTCGGCCAATGACGGGGAGCAGGCTGCCTTCTTTTGGAGTTTGAAGCACGCGGATATGCCGGGCTGGCGAGCGCGAGGATTGGATGCTTGGAAAGATGAGGTGTTGCGCCATTGGCCGGAGGTGGAAGGCTTAATCGGGCACATTCAACATGCGGATGATTTAACGCTGGCGCGATACCAGCACCACACGTCGCGCAAACCCTATGGCAATCGGCTGATTAGCATTGGCGACAGTGCCCATTCCACATCACCGCAATTGGGGCAGGGTGCGAATATGGCGCTTTTGGATGTGATGGCGTTGGCGCAGGCTTTGGAGCGGCATGATACAGTTGATGATGCAGCTAGGGCATATGCTGCTGTTCGGCGAAACCATGTGCGGGTTTATCAATTCCTGTCATTGGCATTCACGCCGTTTTATCAATCGGACTCGACGGTGTTGCCGTGGCTGCGGGACAGCTTTGTTTCGCAAGGTGCCCGCGTGCCTTTCATCCAACGGTTGTTGGCGCGCATGGTGGCGGGGCGGTTTGTGGAGCCTTTTTCGACATAAGGGCCCGTTGTTTTCTCAACTTGCTTTGAGTGCGCTGGCCCGCTAATCGGCTGTCACGAAACTCCATTTTAGCGAAGGGCTTTGGGACTATGCGCGTATATTATGATCGTGATGCTGACGTAAACCTGATCAAGGGCAAAAAAGTAGCCATCATTGGCTACGGCAGCCAGGGCCGCGCCCATGCCTTGAACCTGAAAGATTCCGGCGCCAAGGAATTGGCTGTTGGTTTGAAAGCTGGTTCCGCCACCGCCAAGAAGGTTGAAGCTGACGGACTTAAGGTGATGACTGTTGCTGAAGCTGCCAAGTGGGCAGACTTGATGATGATGGCCACCCCTGACGAATTGCAGGCCGACATTTACAAGGACGACATTGCCCCTCACATTCGTGATGGCGCTGCCATTGCGTTTGCCCATGGCCTCAACGTGCACTTTGGTTTGATTGAACCAAAGAAGACCGTTGACGTTGTCATGATTGCGCCAAAGGGCCCTGGCCACACGGTGCGCGGCGAATATCAAAAGGGCGGCGGCGTTCCTTGCCTCATCGCCATTCATCAAGACGCATCGGGCAATGCCCATGATCTCGCTCTTGTCCTACGCTTCAGGCGTGGGTGGCGGTCGTTCCGGCGTTATCGAAACCACGTTCAAGGAAGAATGCGAAACCGACTTGTTCGGCGAACAAGCTGTTCTCTGCGGCGGTTTGGTTGAACTCATTCGCGCTGGTTTCGAAACATTGGTTGAAGGTGGCTATGCCCCTGAGATGGCTTATTTCGAATGCTTGCATGAAGTGAAGCTGATCGTGGACCTGATCTATGAAGGCGGCATTGCCAACATGAACTACTCGATCTCAAACACCGCCGAGTGGGGCGAATACGTGACCGGCCCACGCATCGTAACAGCTGAAACAAAAGCTGAAATGAAGCGCGTGTTGACCGACATTCAAACCGGCAAATTCACGTCAGAGTGGATGCAGGAATATCGCGCCGGAGCCGCCCGTTTCAAAGCCATCCGCCGCAACAACGACAACCACCAGATCGAAGCTGTGGGTGCCAAGCTGCGCGAAATGATGCCATGGATCGCCAAGAACAAGTTGGTTGATAAGGCGAAGAATTAAAGCATCGCTTCAACCTGAGGTGCCCGCTTTGCTCGCACCTCAGCATGAGGGTCTAATTTCAAAGGCCGTCCTTCGGGGCGGCCTTTTTTGTGATTTCACTTCGCGTGCTTCCGATCTAGCATATCCAAAATTGCCAAGCCCTTTGCCTTGTCAGCACGTGCGGCTCGCAGGCGGAAGCGGTTTTCTGTGTCGAATTCGGCGATGGCTTTGGTCGAGAATTCTTCGAATAGCTTATTTAAGCTCACGCCACGTTGGGCGGCCAACGTCCGTAAACGTTCGTGTTGATCGTCGGGGAGGCGGATTGTCAGAGTGCTCATTTTGCAATGCGTCCTTCTGCTAAAAATTCAATTGGGTTTAAAACTTCGATCATCGGAAAAGTTAAATCGCTGCCCTGAAAGTCTTTCTTGTTTGCCGTGATGATGGTACCCGCGTTTCCTGCAACGGCCAATTCTAACACATGATTATCGGCTTCATCTCGCAGGTTGGGTCGCCACAGGTAATAGATAGGCGTCCATAGGCAGCTGGCAAAAAAGGCATCCAGTAGCTCGTCCCGCTCTCTACGGGTGATCAATCTGGTATCAAAAAGTTCATCGCGACTGCAAACATCTTCGAATTCTGCAAACAACGCATTACCCATAAGTGGTTGTAATTCGCCTTGGAGACAATATCGAATTATGTGTCGTGACGCTCCGTTTGGACTCATCACGGCCGATACAAAGACGTTGGTGTCTACGACCACAATCATATGATTATGATAGCATATATGCTATCATTAGTCAATTCTGAGTTAAGTCAGGTGTTCGCGATCGGTAAAACATATTGCTTGGTAATAATCGCCGGAATTTTGCCGCATTATAAGAATTGGGTTGAGTTGCGGAGAACCCAATTGGGCGATCCAGCAGTTTGTAATCGTAATGGGACGGCCCACAGCGAGGACAAGTCCATGAGTTTAATTGATGTTGTAAAATTTCCGGCTCGGGAAAAATCACAGAAACAGTCACCAAGCAAACATGAGCATGCCAATGGTCGGCGTGTTCGGGATGCACTGCACGGTGCCCAAAGCAATGATGTTTTTCTCAATCAATTGCGCGACATGTTGAATGGACCTTATCAACGTATCTCAGAAGCGCGGTTTGAAGAAATGCTCGACATTCTGATGGAACAGGATGATTTCGCACGCAGCAAATTCAGTGCCATTGAAGCAGGCTTGGAAGATGTTGTTGTTGAAACCACATTTTTGCGTGAAAAATATGACGTTTTGCAGGAACGCATCAATATTGTTGTCGAACGGTCGGAAGCCGAACGATCGGCGACTCGGGCGGCTTTTGAAGATGCGTTGGCAAAACTGCGTGAAGAATTTGAAGCAAAGTCAGCGATACTGAGCGAGACTTTGAAAAAGAGCATGAAAGAAACGGAAGCTGAAACCCGCCGCGCTTTGGCTGGGCTTTCGTCATCGGTTGAAGACAATAAGGCGGAGTCGGCGCGGCTTTATGAGCAAGCTCAAACATCTACTTCGCATTCGCTGGAAGCGCGGATTGCACAATGGCGTGCTGAAATTGAAGATGAGCGCAAGGAAGACATGAGCGAAGTGGCCGCTGCGATGATGGAAATTGGAAAACGTATTTTGTCGCAACGCAAAGCGCCGATTTGAGTGTGTCAGGTGCGGTGTTTTAATAGGCGCCGCACCCATTCATGGTCAGTCACTTCTTGTCCTGAAAAGATTTTGAAGCCTTGAATGCCCTGGTTGAAATAGAGTTCGTAGCCGGACAGGAATTCAGCGCCTAACTTTTCCGTCTGTGCACGGAACACTGTGTGTTCCGGTGTATAGACGGCGTCGAAAGCCCAGCGTGGTTTTCCGGTTACGTTGGATGGAAGGGGTGAGCCTTCGCGACCTGCCATGCCTAAGGGGGTGCAGTTGATAACGCCGTCAATGTTATCGAGAGTTGTGAGCAGCGCAGAGTCAGCGATGGTGCCACCAACCGCTTTGGCAAGAACTTCTGCTTTCGCAGTGTCAATGTCGTGCAACAGGATTTCAGTTGCGCCCAATTCTCTTAGCGCAAATGCAATGGCGCGGCCCACACCGCCGGTGCCGATCATGAGCACGCGACCAGGCTTCGCTTCGCCGAACTTGGCGCGATAGGCGGAGATGAATCCTGTGTAGTCGGTGTTCCACGCCTTTGCACCTTTGGGCGCAAAGCGGATGGTGTTCGAAGCACCCAATTCCGCGATCACAGCATTGCCTGCGGGTACGAACTTCAGCACTTCTTCTTTGTAGGGGTAAGTGACATTGACGCCGTCAAAGCCTGCTATCTCGCAACGCTTCAGCATCGCTTCAAAGCTGAGGCCTTGTTCCTTTGGGATCAACAAATCATATGAAACATTGCGGCCAATGCTAAGCCCGCAGACAATTTGCAAAGCGGGTGAACGGGACTCGGTGATGTTGCCACCGATCAAGCCGAGGCGAAGCGTTTTCACCCTTCATATCCAAAATAGCGCGGCAGCCAGAGCACGAGTTCTGGAAATACGACAATGGCAATCAGTGACAGCAACAAGGCGACAAAAAACGGAACGCCCTCTTTGACGATGTCCTTGATGGGAATGCCCGTGGTGCCATTTACGACGAAGAGCAAAATGCCATAGGGCGGGGTGATGAGGCCGATCATGCAATTGACGACTGACACGACGCCGAAGTGGACGGGATCAACGCCGAGTGCGTTTGCGGTTGGTAAGAACAGGGGGATGACCACGAGGATGATGGTTGTGGCGTCCAGCACGCAGCCTAAGAGCAAGAACAGCACCATGGTGAAGGCAAGGAAGCCGCCGCGCGTCAGTTCCAGTCCAGTCATAAAAGCCGAGAGGCTTTGCGGGATTTGTTCTGTTGCGATGATGTAATTGAAGATCAAAGCTGAACCGATGACGAGACCAACTGAGGCTGAGGAGCGCGAGGCCTCTACAAACACGTTGTAGAGCGCTTTTAATGATAGCGAGCGATACAACAAGCCAGCCACAAGCAACGCATAGAATGCGGCAACGGCTGCGGCTTCGGTTGGTGTGGTGGCACCACCATAAATACCGCCCAATAAAATCACAGGCATCATCAAGGCGGGCAGGGCGCGGAAGGTGACGCCGGGGATTTCGCGCAAAGGAACCGCTTCTTCAGCAGGGATATTGCGACGGTGGGCGATGATCGAGGTCATGATCATCAGGGTCAGCGTCATCAACAAGCCCGGAATAACGCCCCCTAGAAACAGGTAGCCAATCGAGGTGTTGGACACGAGTGCATAGAGCACCATGGGAATGGAGGGTGGAATGATGGGGCCGATGGTGGCCGATGCGGCGACGACAGCACCGGCAAAGCCTGGCGTGTAGTGGCCGGTTTTCAACATCATCTTGATTGTAACTTGGCCCACACCCGCAGCGTCGGCCACGGCGGAACCGGACATGCCGGAGAAAATCAAGCTCACGAGAATATCGACTTGCGCCATGCCGCCTTTGAAGCGACCCACCATGGCTTTGCAGAATTCCAGCAATCGATCACTGATGGCACCCACATTCATAATGTTCGCTGCGACAATGAACAATGGCACGGCCAACAGCAATGTTGAGTCATAAACGGCTTGGATGAATTGCTCGGAGGCGAGCGATAGATCTTGCCCTGCGACTAACAAATAGGCGACGGCTGAGACCACCATGGACAGGGCAATCGGCGCACCAATGGCCGCCATAAATGCCAGCACGAACAATGCCAGCGCGAAGGCGTTGCTCATTTGATGCTGCCTTCATCAATGCGGGAATAGCTGATGATGGGGCCTTCGACTTCTTCTTTGCCGCGCAGAAAATTCAGGAGGATGTAGCCATAGCGGGCCATAATCACGAGCATGAAGACGAGATAGATGCCAAACACATAGTGCAGGCGAATGCCAAGGGTGTTTGAGCGTTTGATTTTATAGAACCAGACGTAATCAACCGTTGGCAGAAATGAAATTGCGAAAGCCGCGATAATCATGACGGCTGCAAGTGCTCCGAAGATGCGTTGTGTCGGGCGGCCAACGGAAAGATAGAGCATGTCAAAACGAATATGATCAGACGCGCGCAAGCAAAAGCCGCCGCCCCAAAACACCAGCCAAAGCCAGAGTGTGAGGGAAACTTCAACAGTCCAACCGATAGGGAAATTGAAGAGATAGCGAGCGGCGATTTGCACTAAGAACACCCCGAAAATCGCGGCAAGCATGGCTGCCGCGACTCCGTCGGTGAAATGGCGCAGCCCCGTGAAGAGCTGCCGCATTTTATTTTGCCAGTGCGTTGATGGCGTCAACGACGCCTGCTGGCCAAGCCTTCGAGAAGTCTGATTCAAGATAGGCTTTTTGAACCGTGTCGCGGAAGGCGGCAACGTCTGGTTCGTAAACTTTCAAGCCTTTGGCCTTCAGGCCTTCAACCAGTTCTTCTTCTTTTTTCAACTGGTTTTGACGGCCGAATTCAGCAGCGTCATCGGCCGCCTTTTGCAGCTTGGCTTGGTTTTCTGGCGAGAGTGAATCCCACGACTTCTTGGAAATGGTGAGGTAGTTCAAGTCAACCAAGTGCGAGGTCAATACGATCTGCTTTGTGACTTCGTAGAACTTGGCATCCATCACGGTTGGCAATGGGTTGTCTTGGCCATCCACAGCGCCCGTTTGCAAGGCGGTGTAGAGTTCAGCGAATGGCACTGGAACGGGGTTTGCGCCCAAAGCTTTGCCGAGGAACTGCCACGCATCTGAAGGCGGCATGCGCAGCTTGAAGCCTGCCATGTCGGCTGGCGTCTTAATTTCCTTGTCGGAGGTCAAGTTGATCTGGCGACGACCGAGATACATGATGGTGAGCAGCTTCACGCCGAGTTCGTTTTCGACCTTGTCCTTGAATGGCTTCATCAAAGGATCGTTGAATACGGCAACTTGGTGGGCTGCATCGCGGTGCAGATAGCCTGCCGAGAACACTGAGAATTCGGGGTAGAAATTGGCCAGTTCTTGGGCCGATGCAATCGACATTTCCAAGTTGCCGCGCGAGATAGCTTCAAGCTCGGTGCCTTGCTTGAACAAGGTGCCGCCCCATGTGGGTTGGAAAGTTGCAAAGTCAGCAATGGCTGGGCCGAACTTTGTGTCCAAGGCGACAGCGCGTTGGTCGGTTGCGGAGTTAACGGATGACAAGCGCAGAACGAGCTTGTCCTGTGCAATGGCAGCACTGGTTGAAAGAGCTGTGGCTGCAACCAAGGCAGCGGCCATAAGGGTGCGACGTGTGAAATTCATTTGGATCCTCCCGAGATTAAACCAGAGCACTTCTAACAGGTGCTTGGCTTGGTAAATTGCAGATGTGAAGGGGAGAGTCCAGTAGGAGATTTCCAATCGAAGGCAGAACGGATTTGGTCCGTTCTGCCGTATTATATTTTTGTCCTATGAAGCAGTGAATGCCGCCGCGTTGATTTTCAGCCAATCTTCGAATGCTTGCGGTTTTTGGCCCGTCAACGTTGTGTAGTCGTTAGTGACACCTGCAAGGCCGCCTTGGGCTGTGTTGGTATCAAAAGATGCAAAGAGGCGCGCTACGGGTTCAGGTAGGCCAGCGCCGACCATGCCCTGCACCAAGCCTTCCAAAGGTACATGCACAACGTTGAGAGCTTTGCCCGTTGCTTTGCTGACAAGGGCTGCGATTTCGTCGGTCGTGTATTCGGCTGCACCTGTGAGGGTGTAGGTGTTTTTGCCGGTAGCGTTGACCAGCGCAGCAGCGTCGGCGCGGGCCAAATCGTCCCGTGAAATATAAGGGATTTTGCCTTGTTCTGCGGCAGTGTATTGCGCGCCAGATTTCAGTGCGTTGGGCAAGGACATGAACAGGTTTTCGGCATACCAGTTGTGGCGCAATACAGTCCAACCTTTGAGCGTCGAAGCAGCTAATGCCTTTTCTGTGTTCAAATGGTCGGGTGCGAAGAGGATGGCTGACGTTTCGGGCTTGGGCATGGAGGTATAGATTACATGCTCGACGCCTGCTTGTTCTGCGGCTTTCACGGCGGCCAAGTGTTGCTTTTGCCTGACACCAGGTTCCATGCTGTCAGTGGAAATGAGCAACAAGCGGTTTGCGCCCGCGAATGCCTTGGTGAGCGCGGCTTGGTCATTGAAATCAGCTGATCGTGTTTCAATACCTTTAGCCTTCAAGTCAGCCAGTTTGGACGTGTCGCGGCTGGCGGCGATGATTTTGTTTGCGGGGATTTTATAGGTTGTGAGCAGGTGATTGATGACGGCGCGACCTAATTTGCCGTTGGCTCCAGTGACAAGATACATGATGCACTTCCTTTTCTTGATTTAGTCTCTTTTTGAGATTAAGGTTCATTTATAGATCAAATGGAATTGCACAAGACGGCATGTTTGCCTCCCTTGGTTACTTTGAAGGAACTACCCCGTGGACCAGATTGTCAAACCGAAACGCAAACAGTCGCTGGAAATGAATGCGGCTTGCCCTATTCGAGATGTGTTGGACCGGGTGGGTGACAAATGGAGCACGCTTATTCTTTTGGCCTTGAAAGCGGGGCCGCGGCGCTTTGGTGTTTTGCGGCGCGAGATTGAAGATATTTCGCAACGCATGTTGTCAGAGACGTTGCGCAATTTGCAACGCGATGGTTTTATTTCCCGCACAGTTATTCCCGCAACGCCGCCGCAAGTTGAATATGCGCTCACGGAATTAGGGCAGTCGTTGCAGGGCACACTTGGTGTATTGGCGCGCTGGTCGTCCGATAACCACGACGCTATTCGTCAGTCGCGCCGTGTTTATGATGCGCAGAGCATCTGAACTTTTACTGCCGGATGCCGGACACAACGGCTGGTGCAACGCTGACACTTTGTGCGGATGATTTGAGATAGCAGGTTTTATTTTTCGTCGCGTAGGCGAAGGCTTTGCACGTTTTGTCCGCTTCACACTGTGCGAGACAGGATTGCGCATCTTCAGTCTTGGATTCAGCATAGTCTGTTCCAGCAACATCTGACTGCGGAAGAAATTCAAATGGGCTGACACGTAAGCCAGCTTCAAATTGCTTTTTGACTGCGACTGCTGATTTGCTGTTGCGCACCATGAGCGTCACGTTGGTTTTAGGGTAGCAACGTTTCAAATCATCACGATAGGAAATGGCCGCACAGCCGTCGATGATTGCACAGGCGTCACGGCAGGCTTGGAATGTAACATCACGGATGGGTTTCAAATCAGTACCGAACACGTCAAATCCAAAAGCCTCGGTCATTCCCGCATTTTGTGAGCTGATTGTTTGGGTGGGTTCGACGGGTTTTGCTTGTGGGACGAGAAGTGAAATTTGGTTTTGCGCTTCGGCGACATAGGTGCCTTGCGGGTGTAGGTTGAGGTAAATCTTGTAAGCACCGAGAGTGTTTTGCTGAATGGCATCGCGCCAGTTTTTCTCATCGGCCAACATTTCAATGTTGCGTAGAGCTTGTGAACCTTCTTTTGATTGGGGATGCTGTTTCAAAAAGGCGTGGTAAGCATCAATGGTGTTTGTGCCCACGGCCAGCATATAGGCACGGGCCGAGTCGATGTCTGGTGTTTGCGTGGTGGGCTGCGGTTGTGCGGGTTCGGGTGCTGCTTCGGTTGCTTTCAACAATACCACTTCCTGCGTGAGCGAAGTTTCTTCCCAAGGCACTTGTGCGCCTTCAGTTTTATCACTGACTTCAATGCGGACTTGCCGGAAAATGCTTTCCAGCGCCAAGCCCGGTGTTGCGAGATTGCGCGATAACGCTTCGGCATAGGGGCTATTGTTGCCGTCACCATCGGCAGCCACCTGTCCGGGTGCCGTGGCATAGGCCACGATTGATCCGGGTGGCGCTTCAACCCGGGCGAGGCCGCGGGAAAAACCACGTGTGTTGGATTTGAATGGATTGTTGCGGCAGGCGTCCAACACCAAAACATTGACCTTGGCGCGTGCAAGCTCGAGTGTTTTCAAAAGGTCCGTTGCTGATACTGCACCCAGCACAACGTCACCGGCGGTGTTCACATTGGCATCGACGGGGACCAGATAATTCGTTCCATCAATTTGCACGCCGTGGCCAGCGTAATAGAGCAGGGCGATGGTGTCGGTTCCGGCATCGGTGACTTTTTGCGTAAATTGCGCGATGGCGGATTTCATTTGCGATTGTGACTGGTCGGTTAGCGACGACACTGTGAAGCCGAGCTTTTGCAAATTCTCAGATAGCAATTTCGCATCGTTCGCCGGATTAAGTAGCACGGGCAAATTGCTATAGGCGGAATTGCCGATGACGAGCGCCAGTTTGGTTTGCGCGTGTACGGGGAGGGCCAAGCTGAGGAGGCAGAGCAATGTCGCTAAAACAATGCTCTGAAAACGTTGTGTTGGTCTCAAAATCCGTTGCTCCGTATGCGCCCAAGATCGAGTTTAAGCTTGCAACGTCTGGTTCGGCAAGCTTGGATATTTTGCCTCGCATGGACGCGCGGCGCATTTGGCTGTTCAAATGCGAAGGGCAGCTGGTGTAAGGACGGGCAAACGGGAGTCGGGATATGTCTATTGCGGATGATATTGTTATTCTGAAACGTCAGGAAGCCGAGTTACAGTTCAAGCGCTTCAATGAAGAAGACGCTTGGGTGCTGGGCAGCCAAATGCGAAGTGCGGCGATGGCTTCGGCTTTTCCTTTTGTCATTGATATTCGCATGGGCATTCGCCCGTTGTTTTATACGGCCCTTGTAGGCTCCACTCCGGAAAACCCAGACTGGGTGCGGCGCAAGGCGAATACGGTTTATCGCTTTGAAGGGTCGTCCTATCGCATTGGCCGCGAGTATGAATTGCGTGGGGCTGCGTTTGATAGTTCGCGCGGTATTGATGTGATGCAATATGCTGCGGCTGGTGGCGGCTTTCCCATTCGCTTGGCGGGCAGTGTTGTTGGCGTTGTGACTGTTTCAGGAATCCCACAGCGGGATGACCATAATTTTGTGGCTGAAAACCTGGCGCAATTTTTAGGTGTTGCTTACAAACCAATTCAACTGCCGCCGGAAAGTGCTTGATGTCGCAGGATATTCTGTTCTGGTCACTGGCGGCATTGGCGACGTTTGTGGTGGGCGCTTCCAAGGGCGGCTTGCCGGGCGTTGGCATTTTAGGTGTGCCGATTTTGGCGCAAGTGATTTCACCTGTGGTGGCGGCGGGTTTGCTGTTGCCGCTCTTCGTCATCAGCGATTGGTATGGACTTTGGCTCTATCGCAAGAATTATGATGCTTGGAACATCAAGCTTATGACTATGACGGCGTGTATCGGACTGGCCATTGGCTGGGCCACAGCGCAATATAACAATGATGCGCTTGTCAAATTGATCGTTGGCATCATTGGGCTTTGGTATACTGCAGACTTGGTTTGGAAACGTCGCAAAAAGACTGAATTTGCGGCTCGCCCCGCCGATATTCCGCGTGGGATTTTTTGGGGCAGCCTCGCCGGGTTTACAAGTTTTGTAGCCCATTCAGGCGGCACCCCTTATCAAATGTTTGTGCTGCCGCAAAAGCTCGACAAGATGACTTACGCCGGCACGGCGACCATCACATTTACGTTCATCAATATGCTCAAGCTGCCGCCGTATTTCATGTTGGGGCAAATCAACACCAGCAGTTTGCAACAAGGGCTTTACTTGGCCCCCGTCGCACTCTTTGGCGCATGGGCGGGGTTTCGACTGACGAAGATTTTGCCTGAAAAGCTGTTCTTCCGATGCGTTGAAATTGCGTTGTTCCTCGTATCGATGAAACTGATTTGGGATGCCTATCGCGCGCTGGTTTGACAAATCAGATTTGCTCCGCCAGTCTTGAGCACGGGGCCTATCTGAGGAGTTATCTATGACACTCAAGCGCGCAAGCCTTGCCCTTTTGATTTCAACATTTATGTCCACTTTTGCTTTTGCCGAGGGGCAGAGGGTAATTTTGGTACTGGATGCGTCAGGCTCCATGTGGGGGCAGATTAACGGCACATCGAAAATGGATATTGCCCGCGATGTGGTGGGCAAGGTGCTTTCCAATTGGAAGCCGGAAGATGACTTAGGCTTGGTGGTTTATGGCCACCGCGAAAAAGGTTCTTGCACCGATATTGAAACCATCATGCCGCCGCGCCCGCTGGACCAAGGCGCATATATGTCGCCGATCAAGAACCTTGTGCCCAAGGGCAAGACGCCGATGACGCAAGCCGTGAAGCAGGCGGCGGAGGCTTTGAAATATACCGAGCAAAAGGGCACGGTTATTCTGGTGTCTGATGGCCTTGAAACCTGTGAAGCGGACCCTTGTGCCGTGGCGCGGGAATTGGAAAAGGCGGGTGTGGGCCTTACCGTTCACACCGTGGGCTTTGGCCTTGATGACAAGGCAGCGGTTGCGCAGTTGAAATGTATGGCGGAAGAAACCGGCGGCATTTCGATTATTGCTGATGATGCGACACAGTTGGAAAGTGCTTTGAAGCAAACTGTGGAAGCCAAAGTTGAAGAACCGCCACCTCCTGCACCTGAGCCTGTCATCACCCATGATTTGACCGGACATGTGGTGATGGCAGAGGGCGTTGAATTGCCAAAGCCCTATGATGGTGCAGTTTGGGTTTTCAGCCATTCGTTGAATGGTGCGGAGGGTGAATATATCAGCACCGAATATAGCAATGATCTGAAAATCGATATGGCGAAGAGCGGCACTATGCTGGCCACGGTCACGTCGGATTTTGCAAAGGTTGTGGTGCCCTTCACGCATGAAGACGGGAAGCCAACACATGTTCCGGTTAACTTGAATGCGGGCATTGTGAAGTTCCAAGGCATGATGGATGAAAGCACGGATTTGCCGAAGGATGGTCCGGCTTGGGTGTTCTCAAAGGCTGACGGCACTTATTATGCAACTGGCTATGGCGGTGCGCCGACACATTTGTTCAACGCGGGTGATTACAAAGTTAAACTCAGCATGGGGTCAGCCGAAGTTGAAGCTGCATTCAGTGTTGAAGCGGGAAAAACCAAGGAGCAAGTTGTGCTTCTGGGTTCTGGCATGGCGCGTGTGAATGTAACCTATTCGCAAGGCGGCGAAGCGGTGGCCGATGGTGCTGCCATCGAAATTCGCAAACCTGCTGGTATCAGCGGCGAAAAGGAATGGGTGGCAACGGAGTATGGCAACAACAAAGTGTTTCAAGTGCCCGCCGGTGACTATGTTGTGGTTGTGAAGCTCAATATCGCAGAAGCAGAAGTGCCTGTGAAAATTGCGTCTGGCAAAGAGGTTCCGGTTACTGTCAATTTGAATGCGGGATTTGTGGCCGTGAAATCAGACCCAGCGGCGCGTATTGAAATTTATAGCAGCGCTGTGGGTATTGACGGCAAACGCAAATGGCTGGGCACTGAATATGGCACGGTTTTGAATTATGCTGCCAATGCTGGAACCTATCGCGTGGTGGCCATCAGTTCGGAAGATGCCGTTATTGCGGAAAAGGACGTGGTGGTTGAAGCTGGCAAACGGGCTGAGGTTTCGCTGCCCTGATCGATACAAGCAGGACAATGTTTTGCTTGAATGCCTTATGATCGCGTGACAGTTTCGCGCGATCATGAAACTTGAATTTCACACACTTGATGTTTTCACCGACCGCAAATTTGGCGGTAATCCTTTGGCTGTTGTGTTGGGGGCCGACGCACTTTCGACCGAGCAGATGCAAACGATTACGAAGGAGTTCAATCTCTCTGAAACAACCTTTGTGATGAAGCCGGAAAACCCAGCGCATTCAGCGAAGGTGCGGATTTTTTATCCGGGCGGCGAGATGCCATTTGCGGGACACCCCACACTTGGCACTGCTGCGCTACTGGCCGAGATGAAGAACAAGCCGGGATGCAGTTTTGAGACCAAGATTTTGTTGGAACTGAAAGCGGGTTTAACGCCCGTCACCATCACGCGGATTGCTGATCGCATTCATGGGGTGTTTACAGCACCTGTTGTTCCCTATCATGTCGATATTGAATTGCCTTCGGTCGAAGACACAGCGCGGGCCTTGAATTTGGACGTTTCTGATATTGGTTTTGATGCCCACGGCATTGCTTCGCTTGAAGGGGGGCCACGCTTTTTTTATGTTCCGGTCAACAGCCGTTCAGCGCTGGAAAAATCAAAAGTCATTGAACCCTATTGGAGCAAACTCATCAAACCTTTGGGTGGTGTTGATGCGGCCTATATTTACGCGCGCGGTGGCGATGACAAGAAAACCAATTTCCGGGCCCGCATGTATTCGCCGACGGGTGGTATTCTTGAAGACCCAGCTACTGGTTCGGCTACAGCGCTTTTAGCGGCTCAATTGTTGAAGGCTGAACACCTTGGTGATGGCACGCATCGTTGGCAGTTGGAGCAGGGCTATGAAATGGGGCGGCCCTCGGATTTGAGGTTGGAAGCTGACGTGGCTCATTCCAAACTCACCGCTGTTCGTGTTGGTGGTTCAGCGGTGCGGATGATGAGTGGCGTGCTCGAGATCTAACGATAAGTGACCAAATAACTTTCCGGCACCGCGACAGGCTGCACAAGGCCGCTCATCAATGCGATGATTGTTACGGCTAGAATTATCGCCAAACGCAAAGGCAGGTTTAACTGCCTCCATGCCGAAAGCACGCTTCATGACGAAACCCATATGGGTTGCAAAGGCGACGACAGCCAGACCGTAATAGGGGATGAAAAACAACATCCAAGGCCAGATGTGGAAACCTGCGGCACCAAACCAAAGGTTTGTGTCCAGCCCTTGATTGATGCGGCCCCACAACACGGCACCAATGTGGATCAACAGAAATGCCGAGAGATAAAGCCCGCTGAGCACTTGCCAGTCCCGCCGATAGAACATGCCTGTGAGACGGGGAAGGGCGAGGCGAATGCCTGTGAAGATTTGGGTGCCTGCCGCCAGCAGCAGCAGAATTTCAAACGGCCACCAACGATAAATTTGCCGCAGAGCCGACATGACCAACAAATGGATTTCGCTGCCCGCTGCGAGGGCCAGATGATTTAACAGGTGCAGAAAAATAAAAAGCGCCAGAACAATTGCACTGGCGCGATGGAGGCGTTTGATTGAAGTGGGAGCCAAATTGATGACTCCCGCTCCTTATTCGACTTGCAGCAAAACTTTGGCTTCGGCAGTGACAGCCAAGCCTTCATCGGTATTGCCAGCGCCACAGAGTTGCACGGCATTGTTGCGCAGGTCTTCGCCTTGTTGCTTCACGTCAGCAGCCAAGCCTTCAACAGCCAATGCGGTGTCGAGCTTGGCAACGTCGTCTTGGCAGGCGTCTGCAAGGGCAGGCATGCTGAGAGCTGAAAGCAAAAGGGTTGCGCCGATAATTTTACGAATCATGATTGTGAGTGTTCCCGTCTTGAATATGACGGAGCCTATGCCCCCTAATTGTGACAAGACTTTGCCCAAGACCGGGCGTGATTGGGATAAGCTTAACAAAGTGGAAGCCGGACCGCCGGACGAACAGCGGCCCGGCAAATAGTTATTGCATGCCGACCAACGTCATCAATTCGGTTGTTGACGTGGTGCAGGCCGCTTCATCTTTGGCATCGCGGGCTGCCACTGCCTTGTCCATCAGCTCTTTGGCTTTTGTGGTGTTTGCTTCATCCAGCGTGATGGTTTTCATGGCCTCTTCGACCTTGGTGAGGTCTGCTGCACAATCCGCAAATGCGGGGCTGGCCAGCAGTGTGGTAACAAAAGCGGCTGCAATGATCTTCATCTTCATGGATATTCTCCTTGTTTGAGTGTTGGAAACCAACGCCATCCACATCTCATCCTGCAAGGTCCGCAATTGAACCCTGTTTTGTTTTCCATGTTCGACCGCGCAAATGCGGACACAGGGAAAGTGATGGGGAAATGGTACGAGGAGTGGGCGAGAGTGTGATCAATTGGGGCAATGGGCCGACAGATTGTCGCGTTGCTGAGAAGTCACACTGTGGTGGTGCGAAGCCCGATTTTTAGTCGGGCTTCGACTGTCTTTACGTGAGATCGGTATAGCTCAATGGGAACCAGTCGTAACCTGTGGCGTTTTTTGACACATAGCCCGTGGCAGGGAAGGCGGCGTGGTAGAAGCTGACCTGCATCCGATCCGCCGAGGCCATGTCGAGCAATTTCTTGCGGGTTTCCACGGCGCGTGGCTTGTCGAGGTCGAAGCCCAAGTGCCAATCTGGATTCTTCGCGAACACGCGCGGATCATTTGAGGCGTCACCAATCACCAGCAGGGTTTTGTTGCCGGATGAAATCACAAAGCTTGTATGGCCGGGTGTGTGGCCGTCGGACTGGATGGCGGTGATGCCGGGCGCCCATTCCTTGCCCCATTCGGCTTGCTTTACGTCCTTGGCATTTGGGCCAAACACGCGGGCGGCCACTTTGAAGGCACCGCGTGCGGCTTCCGGCACGGCGTTCATTTTTTCTTCGCTCATGAAGTGAGCATAGTCGGTGGAAGGCACGATATGTTCAGCGCCGCCATAAACCAATTCGCCTTCTTTGGTGCGCAGGCCATTGATGTGGTCGGGGTGGAAGTGGCTGACCAGAACCGTGTCGATGTTCTTCGGGTCAATGCCAGCGGCGGCGAGGTTGGCAGCCAGCTTGCCCGTCGTGGGTGCGCCATTGTTGGCAAAGCCTGCATCGATCAACACCAGCTTCGAACCCGTATTCACCACCATGGTGTTGAACTGGTTCACGAAGGGTTTGACTGAAATATATTGCGACTCCATGTGTTTCACCACGTCGGCGAAGGGCACATTGGGAATGCGTTTTTCGTCAATTTCGCCCGCCACACTGCCGTCGTGCAAAGCTGTCACTTCAAAATCACCGACATTGAAGCGGAAAAAGCCCGGTGCTTGGGTGCCCAGTTTTGGCGCTGCCGCGAAGGCGGGCAGGGCGGGAAGCAGTGTTGTTGCTGCGGCTGTTGTTATAAACTGTCTGCGGTCCATGGTTTTCATCTCCTGTTGCAACTGCCGTCCGAAAGACTGAACCTTGTTTTTGAATTGTGCAATATGTGTGACAAGTGAAGTCACATTAAATTGTAGTCATCTTCTGGTGTTGCCAAAGCTGAAACTGTCGCTTACAAAGTGTCCCATGCGTTTTGCACTGCCACTTGCTCTTCTTCTGCTTAGCTGCCCCTGAGGGCCGCCTGGGCGAAGCCTTGGCTCTCTGGGGTCATTTGAAGTAAAGAGCCAACCGCAGAAGAAAGTTTTTCCAAAATGATGATTTCCCCCCGCGAAAAATACCGCGCCTATCCACCCGTGGCCTTGCCTGATCGCACCTGGCCCAACAAATCCATCACCTCAAGCGCCGATGTGGTGCAGTGTGGATTTGCGTGACGGCAACCAAGCCCTGATTGAGCCCATGGGCCATGAGCGCAAATTGCGCATGTGGAACGCTTTGGTGAAAATGGGTTTCAAGGAAATTGAAATCGGGTTTCCATCCGCCTCGCAAACGGATTTTGATTTTTGCCGCTTCCTCATCGACAACAATAAAATTCCCGATGACGTGACCATTCAAGTTCTGGTGCAATGCCGTGAGGAATTGATCACCCGCACGTTTGAAGGCATTCGCGGGGCGAAATCTTCCATCGTGCATTTTTACAATTCAACGAGCGAATTGCAGCGCCGTGTGGTGTTTCAAAAAGACCGTGAGGGCATCAAGCAGATCGCAGTTGCGGGTGCGAAGTTGATCAAGAAACTGGCGCAGGAAAGCGGCATGGAAGATGCCATCCGCTTTCAATATCAGCCCTGAAAGTTTCACCGGCACCGAACTCGATTATGCGGTTGAGATTTGTGAAGCGGTGATGGATGAAATCCGGCCAACGGCGCAGAAGCCTTTAATTTTGAATTTGCCAGCCACCGTCGAAATGTCCACGCCCAACATTCACGCCGACCAAATTGAATGGTTCTGCCGCACCATCAAAAACCGCGACAGCATTATCATCTCGCTGCACCCCCATAACGACCGTGGTGCCGCTGTTGCCGCAACCGAGCTTGGCATTTTGGCGGGCGCTGACCGGGTTGAAGGCACGTTGTTTGGCAATGGCGAGCGCACGGGCAATGTTGACATCGTCACCTTGGCCATGAACTTGTTCACGCAAGGGGTGGACCCGAAGCTCGACATTTCCAACATCAATGAACTCATCCGCATGTCGGAATATTGCACGCAGCTGCCGGTGCATCCGCGCCACCCCTATGCGGGGGAATTGGTGTTCACGGCGTTTTCAGGCTCGCATCAAGACGCCATCAACAAGGGCTTCAAGGCCATGAAGGCGTCGAACAAGCCGCTGTGGGAAGTGCCTTATTTGCCGATTGACCCCATGGATTTGGGCCGCTCCTATGAAGCCGTGGTGCGCATCAATTCGCAATCGGGCAAGGGCGGCATTTCCTACATCATGGAAACCGAACACGGCATTGAACTGCCGCGCCGTTTGCAAATCGAATTCTCGAAAGTCGTGCAATTGATTGCCGATGGTGAAGGTGTGGAGCTTGAAGCGAGCCGCTTGTGGAAAGCCTTTGAGGATGAATACCTCGACGGCAATGGCGCCTACGGCTTCATCGAACACAAGGCGGCATCGACCACGGCCAACAACCCATCACCGCAAAAATCACCCACAACGGTGATGTGAAAACCATCAAAGGCCAAGGCAACGGCCCCATCGATGGCTTCTGCGATGCGCTGCGCAAAGAGAGCGGATTACAGTTCGACGTGGTCGATTACCGCGAACACGCCATGGGCCATGGCGCGAATGCGAGTGCCGTCGCTTACATGGAATTGCGTGTGGCCGATGGCACGACGATTTTCGGCGTGGGCATTGATAAGAACATCGTGGTGGCCAGTTTGAAAGCTGTGGTCAGCGGCGTGAACCGCGCGACTCGAGCGTAACGAGTAGTCCCTCATCCGCCCTGTCGGGCACCTTCTCCCGTTACAAGAAACGGGAGAAGGCTGATTGCATTTGCCTTCTCCCGCCCTTCGCGTGGGAGAAGGTGGCCGAAGGCCGGATGAGGGATTGAATTTTTCCCACTTTGTGCTAACCTCTGTGTAGAGGTTCACACATGTCCACCAATCTTGCGCTTGATCCCAAATTGCTTGACCGCGCCCTGAAAGTCAGTGGCGAGAAGACGAAGAAAGCTGCTGTTACCAAGGCGCTTGAGGAATTTGTGGCGCGGCGCAGCCAGAAGAAGCTGCTGGATTTGATGGGCAGCCTCGAATGGGACGCGGGCTTTGATTATAAGGCTGAGCGGTCGCGCGGGTGACGCTGTTTGTTGATACCTCAGTTTGGTCGCTGGCCCTGCGTCGGGATATTGTGCCGGACGTGCCGCAAGTTTCTGCACTGAAACAAGCCCTGCAATCAGGCCAGCAGATTGTGACCACAGGTTTGGTATTGCAAGAATTGCTGCAAGGCTTCAGCGGCCCAAAACAGGCCGACGCTCTCATTGAACGCTTCCGCAGCCTGCCGCTGATCACGCCAGACCGTCAGGACCACATTGCAGCGGCAACCTTACGCAACGCATGTCGCAAGCGCGGCGTGCAGACCGGAACCATCGATGCTTTGTTTGCGCAGCTTTGCATGCGACACAGCTTAACGCTGTTGACCACAGACGCCGACTTTCAACATATCGCGCGGGTAGAGCCGCGATTGAAACTTTGGAGTTGAGCGCGAGTTACACTTCTCCCCGCCCTTGAGGGCAGAGCCGGGGGCGGGTGAGGGCTACACGCACCACTCCCCACCACCCGTCATTCCCGCGCAGGCGGGAAACCAGCTTTGACTTGCGCAACGTCAAGAGCTCCCGCACACCAGATTCGCCTCATCTGCGCAGTTCAATTCAAATCATACAGTGATTGGATCGATTTTGATTAACCTTAACTCGTATTCTTGGTTTACAATTTCTACTTGAGTAGTCACGATTTCCATCGGGAGTAAGTTTCCACAGGATTTTTATTGGAGAGGTTGCATGGCAATTTTCAGAGGCACTGACGGCGATGATATTTTGCCGCCCGCAAATCAATCCAACGCAGGAAACGATCATTTCATTCCGCTGCTAGGTAGTGACGTGGTTGACGGCGGTGCTGGCAGAGACATTTTGACAATTGACTACTCAAGCATCACTTCTGACGTCTATGGGATTGTCGATAGTTCCAACAACCTTGCGGGGCAATTGTTTGCCGGCGACTGGCTAAACGACATCAATTTTACAAATATTGAACAACTCAGGATCAAAACAGGAAGCGGCAACGATTATCTGAGTTTCACCGGAAACTCTCTTGCGGGAAGTGCTACCTTGGCGGTTGATGCCGGTGCTGGTTTCGACCGATTGGGATTGGACATTGCGGGACTTTCGGGAAACACCCATTTTTTGGCGTCTGGCCCAAATGTAGTAACAAATCGAGGTAGTTTTCGTAATTTCGAGGCCTACTCAATTTCCGTCGGTGATGGCAATGACGTCATAACCACCGGAAGCGGCGACGATGACATTTATGGCGGAAACGGCAACAACACACTGAATGGCGGGCTAGGCAATGATGTTATTGTTGCAGGGACCGGAAATGACAGGATCGTCGGGGGCGGTGGAAACGACACGATAACGGGTGGTACAGGTCGAAACCTGATTTTCGCTGGCGATGGAGATGACGTAATTGGCGCTCTTGGCACTGCAAGTGGAATTGATAGAGTAAATGGAGGCGACGGCTATGATATTTGGGCTGGAGACTATTCTGCAGAATTGATGGCCCTACGCGTCAACGTGTTGGGCAATGGGACAGCTACAATCTCTAACGGCACCTCTGTCAGAAATATCGAATTGTTTGAAGTTTCGTTGGGCGGTGGCAACGACAAGGTATTCACATCAGGTGGATTTCTAAACATATATGATAGTTCATTGACCGATTACGACACCACCACCGTAGACTACTCGGCAAGCAGCAACAACGTGTTTGGTAGATTTGAAGGCAGCTCAACAGTTGCGCTTAGTGGCATTGTCTTTGGAGACTATCCGACCGAATCCATAAATTTTTCAGGAATGGAGAAAGTCTCTGTTTCGACTGGGATGGGCGACGACGATTTGATCGTTATGGGCGATAGATCTTATTTGCAGAACCTCACGATTAATGCCGGAATAGGCAGCGACATACTGAATGCTTACTTCGATAATGCAGTTGATGACTTCCAATTTTCAGTTGTTGGCAATTCCACGCAAACCAATTTTGGGATCTATAAAAATTTTGAAACGTTCAACATAAGAACTGGCAGCGGCAACGATTCAGTTATTACTGCAGCTGGCGATGACGGTATTGATGTTGGCAGTGGCAGCAATATCGTGAATAGCGGGTCTGGCAATGACCGCATCACGACTTATGGAAATGGTTCGTTTGATGGTGGCGAAGGCGTAGACAACTGGTCTGGCTATCATTCTGAAAGCAATGAAGATTTTTCTATCATTTGGAATAACGACGGATCGGGATCAATTTCAAATGGTACTACGCTGAATAATATTGAGCGGATGAATTTTTCAACAGGATATGGAACAGATACTGCGGACTTATCGGGATTTGGCGTAAGTTTACACGACTCTGGTTATGGAGACAGCGATAGCGTTATCGCGGACATTTCATTTTCGTCGCTGGATATGTATGTCAATTCAGTCTTGAGTGGCAATTCCCTCAGTGCATCGATCGGTACAGAATATCCTTTTCAATCGATGGGTTGGGCGAATTATGAACAGGAAACGATCATAACGGGATCTGGCGACGATCGCTTTACTGTTTTGGCAGTTGAAACAAGTAGCTCATTGTTTGTAGCTTTGGATGCAGGTGCTGGCATTGATACTCTTTTCTTGAATGCCTCTGGACGCAACAGTTCCATCGCTTTCGAGGTCAATGGGTCTGAAGTTAATACAAGCTTGGGGCAATTTACTAATTTTGAGAACTTTATCATCTCCGGCAGTTCGGGAAATGACGTCATCACAACGGGCGCGGGGGACGATGGAATTACGGGTGGCATTGGAGATGATTTCTTGAACGGAGGCGGCGGTGCCGACAGCTTTTTTGGCGGTGCTGGGTCTGATACTTTCCGGTTCACGGATTTGAATTTCGGCGCCGATCAGATTGTTGAATTTGTTTCTGGCGAAGACTTGTTGTCATTCAGTTTCAATGTAGCTGACTCGATTTCAGATTTTTCGATTACAGGGAACGGTACCAATCAAGTTATCGTAGCGCTTGGCAATTCCTCAATAACTTTGGATGCGTTGGGCCCCCTCACACTGACTGATTCTGACTTCGTCTTTATTTGAGATAGGGGTATAATGTTCAATAGGGGTAGAGTGTTCAATAGGGGTAGAGTGACTTGGGGGTAATCCAGTTCATTTATTGTGCTATCTGCACGCTCTCCAACACGCCCCCTCAAAACACCTGCTGCTTCGCCTTGCTCAGCAAGAACCCGTGGCCGTCTTCGTTGCTGCAGCTCAGGCCTGTTTCCGCTGACTGGCAGCTGATGTTTCCCCAAGCCCAAGTCTCGCCATAGGCCACCACCTGCGCTTCTGCGTTGCGCACCGTGTCGCCGGTGCAGATGAGTTCGGCTTCTCCTTCGCGTTTGAGGTAGAAACGGTTGCCCCATTCGAGGTCGCAGTCGGCGGGGCGTTCAGGGGCGGGGCTTCGATATGTGATGTCGATGATTTCGCAGTCGATGGCCGCAGCCTCAGTGGAGAACAGGCAGTGGATGTTGCCCGACGGGGTTTGCAAGCTGATGAACTGGTTTTCATCGCCAGCCCGCAAAGTGGTGGTGATGCCGATGAGGGCGAGGCAGAATGCAAGGAATAGTTTCAATGGAGGCTCCTGTTTTGGATGTGGTCTCTTCAAGCCTGCCCACGCCACAACGCCCCGCGACGTCGCTTTCATGATGGGCTCAAAACGGTTGTCGGCAGGGTGGTTGGTAGGGATATGGCTGTGGAGTATAGCAAGATATAGCGCATCCACCGCGCGGTGTCAAGCGTTATTTTCCTAGTTTGGAATTTTCTCTCACTCCGCTGTCGGGTGTGGCTTTGACGATATAGCAGGCCAACCATTTCACATGGGCACGGGGCGTTCAGTTGCCGTTCAGATTTGGCGTGACAAACAGAACGTGCCTTCGGGCAGCTTTGATTGGCGCTTTTGCTTTCCGGTTGACGGAACGCGTGGGAGCAGGTCAACTTGTTGCCATGAGGCACCGGTGAGAAACCGGATTCGATAATTTTTTGACCGGAGGTTGCCGTGGCACGTTCGTTTTTGAAGGCTCAATTGTTTGTGTCGGTCGCAGGGTTGCTTGCGGTGTCCAGCCCCGGCTTTGCGCAAGATGCGGCAAAGGAAATTTATAAGCCCGCCAACGATGTGGAAGCCAAGGCGCAGGCTGTTCTTGGAAAAGCATTGTTCACGTTGCCACCAAGACGGCAAATTGGTGAAGCGCGAAAAACCCGCCAAAGGTTTTGGTGATGTGATGCAGCTTGATGCACTGGGTGCCAACCCCAAGCGCATTTTGCCCGGCAACCCTGATGGGTCGCCGATGTTCCAGACGATTGCCAATAAGCAAATGCCCTATGATGTGTATCAAGAGGGTGATTATGAAAAGCCTTCCGTGGCGCCTGAAGATTTATCGGCGTTGCGCGATTGGATTACCGCCATGAAGGTGGAATGTGAGCCCGGCAACTTGGCTTACAAAGACATCGTCAATGTGATGTATCAAGACCTCGGCAATTTGCCGGAGCACCGCCGCGCCAACACGCGCTATTTGTCATTGGCGAATATCAAAGCGTCCTGCGCGTCGAATGAAGAAATGGATATTTATCGGCAGGGTGCGGTGCGCTTGCTGAATTCGCTTTCGACCAATTCTGATGTGTTGGTGTTGAATGACAGCTTGGTGGGCGAAGACAAAGTGATTGTGCGCTTCAACCTTGATGATTTGAATTGGACGCCGGAACTGTGGGAAGAAATAATTTCGCATTACCCCTATGGCGCGCGGCCTTTTGACAGCCAGTATGATGCGCTGACAGGTGCTACGCATACGGACATTCCCTATGTGCGGGCGGATTGGTTGGCGTTCTTTGGTGCGCGGCCATCGCTTTATGATCGTATTCTCAATTTGCCGCCAACATTCCAGGAATTGGAAAAGCAAGTGGGTGTTGATACGTTCGAAAACTTGCGGAAATATTTGGCCAAGCGTTCAGCCTTCAAAGAGTCAGGTGTGAGCCAGCACAATCGCTTGATTGAGCGCCACCCGATTTCGACAGGCTATTTCTGGACGTCCTATGATTTTGCCGGAACCAAGACGCGGCAGAATTTGTTGGAGTATCCGCTGGGGCCGCAGGGCGTGTTTGGCGGCTCCTATGGTTATGGTGATGATTTTGCGTTTGAGCATGATGGTGGCGAAACCATTTTCAGTCTGCCCAATGGTTTCCAAGCTTATTACTTGAACAAGGCTGATGGCACGTCGCTTGAAAAGGGCCCGACGGAAATTGTGCGGGATTTGTCGCGCACGGATTTGGCCGTGACCAACGGCATTTCCTGCATGGGCTGCCACGACCAAGGCATGAAGAATGCGGCTGACGAAGTGCGCACCCATGTTGCTGATAATCGGTTGCTGCCAGCAGAAGCGCGTGAAGCGGTGAAGGCGCTTTATCCGCCCAAAGAAGAAATGGACAAGATCATTGAAACTGATCGCAAGCGCTTCCTTGATGCACTGGGTCGTGCGGGGCTTGACCCCAAGTCCAAGCACGGCACCGATGGCGAACCCGTCAATGCGTTGTCGAACCGTTATGAGCGCGATGTGGATTTGAAATCAGCTGCGGCGGAATTTGGTGTTGATCCTGAAAAGGTTGAAACCTATTTGCGCGGTGGTGGCCAGATTGGTGGATCATTTGCTGCGCAATTGGCGCAAGGCACGGTTCAGCGCGATATTTTTGAAGCCGAGTTTGGCAATTTGCTCGACTTTGTTGTGGATGCAAAATTCATCACGCCGGGCAAGCCCGCATTTAATTATGCCGAAGTGAAATCCCATGAAAAACGTGAAACGCCTGTTTCTGAATTCAAGGTGACACTGCATTCCGACAAGCCATCGGCCAAGGTGGGAGACCCTGCTTATTTCACGGTGACATCGACGAAGGATTGTTACCTCACGCTCATCAACATTAGCGGCAAGGACGAAGGTGTTGTTATTCTGCCGAACAAGTTCAGCCAAGATAATGCCATTCGCGCGGGCCAACAGTTTGTGTTCCCGTCGGAGAAGGATGGTTATGATTTCAAGTTTGAAGACAAGGGCACGGAAACGGTGATTGCCTTGTGCGATACCAGTGGCGAGGCCATTGATATTCAGCATGACTATGCCAAGGAAGAATTCACTAAATTAGGCCGCAGCATTTCCGTCAATAAGCGCATCGATAATGTGAAAGCGCCGGATAAGAAGAAAGCCAAGGCTGGCAGTGGTGGCTTTGCTCCTGATGTGGCGCGGACAGCGATTAAGATTAAGGTGGATTGAGGTTTTAATCGCATCTGACTTTTTGCGCACTGCTTTTACCACTATCGTCATTCCCGCGAAGGCGGGAATCCAGCTAGGTCACATGTTGCAATCTAAAAAGCTGGTTCCCCGCCTTCGCGGGGATGACGGGTTCATAGAATCTAACTAATTTCCAATTTGAAATTTACTTCAACGCCGCAATAATCGCCGGAAGCTTTTGCTTGAGGTCTTTGCCGGGGCAGGCGGTTTGGGCTTTTTCGTTGTGGGCTTGAATGGCGCTGGATTTGATTTTGTATTTGGTGGTGAGCCATTGCAGCAGATTTGCGAGCGCTGCGGATTGTTCTGTTGTCAGCTTTTCGGTTTCGAAGTTGCCTTCAACGACGACTTGGATAAAGCCGGATGGATTATAGCCCGTGTTGGTGTCGCCAATCGCGTTCACGTCTCGGCCCTCGGCAATTTTACCATCGACGGCGATATAGAAATGATAGGGCACATCGGGCCAAGCGGGCTTGGTGCGGCCGTCGGCCAATTTTTCTTTGGCTTGGGAGAAGCGCTGGAGGCCCCGCATTTTCGCGGCGAGCGTGGTTTTTATTTTTTGTGCCGAACCCGTGTGATGCACAAGAATAGCGTTTGGGTTTTGCGACTGCATTTTTGCTTGAAGCAGGTTTTGCCTGCCAACCATCGCGCGATAAAATTGTTGGTGCATCGCCAGCAATTGCTTGCGTTGCGAGTAAAGCCAAAAGGCAAAGACTGAATTTATTGAATTTGTTTGGCAAAGGCATCGGGGAATGATCCGCGCACATCTTCGGCTAAATTCAAGGCCGAGCTGCGGGTGTCAACGGGAAGGACAACAGCGTAAAGCCCGGGCGTTAAACGGCCATAGTCGTTGGTATCGATCAACACAGCATCCAGTCCATTGTTGCGAGCGGCTTTCAAGCGTTGGCGCGCTTTTGACGCTTGCGCGTAAGGAAAGGAACCGAGGATCACTCCCCAAGGTGCATTCAATGCGGCTGATGAACGGCGGGCTGGGGGCGGTTGTTTTTTGATCGGTGGCGGGTCAGGTTCTTCAACCACGATGCTTGCTTGCTTTTGCGGAGGAGGATTTGCCTTCTTGGCTTGATCGCGCAATTCCTTGGCGCGGGCGGCTGCAAGGTCGCCATAGAGGGTTCCGGCATAGCGCTTGGCCACGGTTTCAAATGCTGCGGGGCTCGATAGGTCTTTGACTGTTTCCCATGCGGTGCGGGCTTCGTCTGAAGTGTTTGCAGGCGGAGGGGTTGTTGAAACCTTCGGAACTTGAACAACGGGCTGCACAGCTTGCGCACCATCGACGGCAAGAGCAAAGTCAGCGGGTAAATCATCGTAGTAGGCGGGGCGCTGATCGTGGCCAACGGTTTTGCCCATCTGCTCAACTTCATCACGCACCGAGGCTGCGAGGTCACGTAGCTTTATGCCGGGATTTGAAAGACGCGACAGCAGCACGCGGGTGTAAACTGAAGTTGGTTCGCCATCGCTTTCGCCCAACCGATCAAGTGCGGATTGGCCCGCACCTGCGGAATACATGATGAAGGTGCCTTTGGCGGTGGCCACATTGGCGAGGCCGCGGGTGCCGCCGATGGATCGCTTTCCGCCCGTGGCAAAGGGGTTGTCGCGGCAAGCATCAATGATGAGAATACGGGCGCCCGCACCTTTTTCGCCTAGCGTATCGATGAGTGTGAGCAATCGTAAGGATTCGGATTTTAGAAGTTCGACATTGCCATCATCAGGTGCTGGCACGTCTGCTGGCAGCAGATAATTGTCGTTCTCAATTTGAATGCCGTGGCCGGAATAATGCAGCAGCACGGTGTCGCCCGGTTCGATGGACGCATAGAGTTTCGACAGGGCAAGGTTGAGATTTCGCCTGTCCATGTTGAGGGCTGTTGTGACTTGATAGCCGAGGCCCGATAACGTTGACGCTATTGCCTCGGCGTCGCCCACTGCTTTTTCGAGTTTCGGGATTTCCTTGTAGTCATTGATGCCGATGACGAAAGCAATTTTCTTCGCAGCTTCCGCCGGTAGCGAAAAAGCGGTGCAGATAATAGCAAGTGCAAAAAATATGCGGCGCATTATGGGCGGTTTACTATTTCAACGCGGCGGTTTTCGGCGGCTTCACCATCGTTTGCGTCTTTTAAGGCGATTTCACCAAAGCCGATGGCTTTCAAACGTGCGGGCTCAACTTCGTGCTGTGACACGAGATATTGAACGACTGAATTGGCGCGACGCTGGGAGAGTTGAAGATTGTAGTCTTCGTCGCCCTTAGAGTCCGTGTGGCCATTGACGAGAAATTTCGATGAATAGAGTGCATCACTTTTAAGGGCGGCGGCCAATGTGTCGAGCGTGGTGTAAGACGCTTGGTCAATGTCAGCGGAATCAAACCCGAAGCTGATGGAGAAATCGAGACGTGGCAGTTCTGCTTTTTCTGTCAGCTCTACAATTTTCTTGCGCTCAACCACGCCGATGGAACGGCTGAGAATGCCCTTCAATTCGTCGGCACTTTTTGTGCTGTCTGTGGCTTTCAAGCTTCGCGTTAGTTTTTTCGGCTTCAGCTTCATTTGGATGTCTTCAGCTGAGGGCGCATCTTGGGCAAAGGTCGCAGCGCTGGGCATGCTCAGCACACTTGCCATGATGGCAAAGGAAGCGACGAATTTGAGACGTGACATGTTACGTCCTTTCACTCTTTTAAGAGTTCAGTTTTCGAATTAAACAATGGTTGCCCAATGGGTGGAAGGCTAAACCAGACCGACCAGACTGTCGAGTGGCTTGGTTCAACACGATACACCTATTTGGCAATGGGTGGTTTACCTGAATCGGTTTATGGTGGGAAATCTGAACGGGAGTTGAACATGCGCATTGAAGCGATATCGATTGGTAAAAATCCTCCAAAAGAAGTGAACGTCATTGTTGAAGTGCCAGTGGGTGGTGAGCCCATTAAGTATGAGATGGACAAGAAGGCTGGCACCTTGGTGGTGGATCGCTTTCTCTACACTTCCATGCGTTACCCCGGCAATTATGGCTTTGTGCCACATACATTGTCAGATGATGGCGACCCGATTGACGTTTTGATTGCCAATCAACGCGGCATTGTGCCCGGTGCTGTGATTGCTGTGCGGCCCGTGGGTGTTCTCAAAATGCAGGATGAAGCGGGTGGGGATGAGAAGATTATTGCCGTGCCTGTGCCCAGACTGACACGGCGTTATGAGAATGTGCATAACTATAAAGACCTGCCGGAAATAACGTTGCACCAGATTGAACATTTCTTTGCCCACTACAAGGATTTGGAAGGTGGCAAATGGGTGAAGGTGATGGGTTGGGGGGATGCGTCTGAGGCTGAGCAGATGATTATCGATTCAATTGCCCGTGCGCAGAAATAACGGGTTGATCATTGGTGTTGTAAGGCAGCTTTCTTGGCAGGTTGGGCTGGTTGGTTTGTTGTGCTTGCCTGTTTCTGCTGGAACTGTGGAAGATGTGCGCTCCAGTGGTGTGTTGCAGTGTGGGGTTGATGAAGTTCTGCCCGGGTTTTCTGCACAAAAGAAGGACGGAGTTTGGTCTGGGCTTTCGGTGGATTTTTGTCGCGCTATGGCCGTCGCAGTTATTGGCAATGCGGCGAAAGTGAATATCAACACTGTTGCACCCGCAGAACATGTTGAGGCGCTTCAATCCGGTGAGATTGATGTGTTGATTTCAACTCTGCCTGTTTCAATTGAAACAGAAAGTCGGGATGGGTTGCTGTTTGCTGAGCCGCTCTACTTTAGCTCTGATGCGGGAAAGCCTGTTCCATTCGCGCCAGCTGTGCGGCAAGGCGATGACCAGTGGTTTTTAGCGGCGCGTTGGGTGCGCAATGTTTTGCTCAATGGCGATACGCAAAATTGCTCGGATTATGACCGCTTTGCTGGATTGGAAAAAGGCTGGGCGTGCAAGGTTTTGCGAGACGTTGGAAGTTACGCCGAGATTGCCACACGGAATATTGGTGCAGGGACTTTGACCAAACCAAATGCTAAAGTAGAGCAGGGCGGGCTTTTGTGGGCACCCCTGCCTTAACTACATTTCAGGTTCTTCGCGGTGGGGCCGCATGCTGCCTTCAACCGGGCGCAAGGTTGGGCGGCGGTTTCCAAATACAGCAGGGCGGGGCGCTTGGCGCATTGGCGTAACGGATTCGGGTTGCATCAGGGGCGAACCGATTTCACTTTCGACGACAAGATCTTGTGCGCCGCCAATGAGGAGCAAGTGTTCAACATCATCCCGACGCACCAAAACCAGTCTGCGGGATTTATCGATTTCATAATACTCACTGATGCCGAGGCGTGAACCTTTGCGACCGCGCACGGACTTTCCGAACAGCCGCAGTAAAATCATGACCGCGATAAAGAGGAGCAAGGCGCCGCCCGCAATATAAATGCTCGACATGTAGGGCTGTAGAAATTCCATGGCACGGTTCCCTTCTCGTTTTTGAGCAAGCTAGACCAGGTTGCAGCTTTCGCAAAGAATTTTTGTCGACAGAAAGAGTTCGCGAACAAGGATTCCCCTGTGGGCACGGCTCACTATACTGCCGTTGATTCGGGGTGGCGCAATGCGAGGACAAAAGTTGACGGATTCAGGCCAATTTAACGCGGGAGGCAATTGGTTCCGCGTTGTCGTATTGGCTTGCGCCATTGCCAGCCTCGGCATCATTGGCTGGGCGGCTTGGACAATGCGCGGCTCCATGGAGCTTTTGCCGCTCGTTCTTGGTGCTTCGTTTGCTCTTGTGGGCATGTTGGGTGTGCTGGCTTGGATTTCCGGCATGTTGCAGTTTGTGGGGTCAACGGCGGAGCGCCCGTTTTTTGACGCGGTGGCCGACGCCATGGGCGACGCTGCCGTTGTGACTGATGCGAAGGGTCGTGCGGTTTATGCCAATGCCGCCTATTTGAAATTGGCTTCAAAAGCAGGCGCGTCGCGTCTGATCGGCATCGATGTCTTATTTTCAGGCTATCCTGACTTTGCAGAACCTGTTTATCAATTGGCGCAATCTGCCCAAAAGGCAACGGCGTTGCAACGTGATGTGCGGGTAGCAGCAGGATCATCGGTGCCAGGTGCGCAACAAGATAGTTCGCGCTGGCTCCGGTTAGGTGTCGCTCCACTTTCGGGGGCTGGCCACAGTGGTTTCAGCCTTTGGCGTTTGATTGATATTACGGCTGATCGTCAGCACCAAGAAAGTGCTTTCTCACGCTTGCAATTCATCATTACTTATCTTGACCACGCGCCGGCTGGGTTCTTCTCTACGCTGCCGAATGGTAAAGTTGATTATGTGAATGCGACGCTTGCGGACTGGTTGGGCATTGATTTGCTTGAAGCGCAAGGTGGCAATCTTTCGTTACCTGATCTCGTTGGAGCCGACACGGCGCAAATGCTGGGATCGCTCGAGCCTGTTACGGATGGCTACAGAACAGAACGTTTTCAATCCTCAATCATGCCGCGCAAGGCTGGCCGATTTGATGTTGAGATTTTGCATCGTGCGGATTTTGACAAAGACAACAAGCCGCTGCCAAGTCGCAGTATGGTGTTGCGAAAATCGGATGGCGTGGCAGCCATTGCCGGACGAGTTGACCCGCAATTGTTGGGCAATGCTTTGCCAATTGGGTTTGCGCAGATTGATGGGCAATCGGTTTTGCATTCCGCAAATGCTGCATTTTTATCGCTTTCACCAGCGCTCAAATTGAAGGGCAAACTTTCCGCTGCCTTTAGCAAAGGCCGCGATGCGCTGTTGGTCGATGCCATTGCTGCGGCACTCAAAGAGCCGGGCCAGCGGGCGGCGCTAGATGTGACATTTGATGAGCCAACGCCGAAGGCCATTCGATTGCATGTTATTCAAATGGAATCCGACGGTGATTTGATTTCCGTATTTGCTGAAGACTTGACCGAGAGCAAAGCATTGGAAGTGCAATTGGCGCAGAGCCAAAAAATGCAAGCCGTGGGGCAATTGGCCAGCGGCATTGCCCACGACTTTAATAACGTTTTGACGCCGATCATTGGTTTTGCGGATTTGCTGTTGGCGAAAATGAGGCCAACGGATTCAGCGTTCAACGATGTGCAGAACATCAAGCAGAACGCCAACCGTGCGGCCAACTTGGTGCGGCAATTGCTGGCCTTCTCGCGCAAGCAAACCATGCAGCCGAAACTGCATTCGCTGACCGATGCCATGTCTGACCTTGGCAATTTGCTGGGCCGTGTTTTGGGTGAAAAGGTAGAGCTTGAAATCAACCATGGGCGCGACCTTGGTTTGGTGATGGTGGATATTCACCAGTTTGAACAGGTCATCATCAATCTGGCAGTGAACGCGCGCGATGCCATGCCGCAAGGTGGTAAGCTTTCGGTACGTACGTTCAATATGTCGGCGGAACAGTCGAAAGACGTGAAGCACACTTTGCCGTTGGCAGAGTATGTGGTGTGTGAAGTGGCGGACTCTGGCACGGGCATACCGGCTGATATTGTGGAAAAAATTTGGGAGCCGTTTTTCTCCACAAAGGATGTGGGCAAAGGCACGGGGCTTGGTTTGTCGATGGTCTATGGCATCATCAAACAAACGGGTGGGTTTATTTTCTGTGACAGCGTCATGGGCAAGGGCACCACATTCAGCATTTTCTTGCCACGGCATTGGCCGGATAAGAATGTCGTTGCGGCTGCGGCCGCTGTTGCGGCGGCACCGGCCAAACGTGAAGACTTTACGGGCAAGGGCCGTATTCTTGTTGTCGAAGATGAAGACTCTGTGCGGGCCTTTGCTGTGCGTGCCTTGCAGTCGCGCGGCTATACCGTGCTTGAGGCCGATTCAGGCGAACGCGGGCTTGAAGCCATTGAAAGCGACAAGGACGGCTTTGAGTTGATTCTGTCGGATGTGGTGATGCCGGAAATGGACGGGCCTTCCATGTTGGCCGAAATTCGCAAGCGTGGTTACACCATGAAATTCATCTTCATGTCGGGCTATGCCGAGGATGCCTTTGAGCGGAACCTTGAAAACCCTGATGATTTTGGCTTTTTGCAGAAGCCATTCTCACTGAAACAGCTGCTGGAAAAGGTCAAAGACAGCCTCGGCTAGAGCTTAAAAGATTGTTCTTGCAATTCGAACGAAAATAGAACATACAAGAAACACGAGCGGAACATCTTCTCGTGGTTGCGTAACAATCTTTCAGGTGAAATAAGGAGCAGGGCAATGGCGCAGGCGAATCTTCGGGTGGTTGAGAATTCAGCAATGGACAAGAGCAAGGCACTTGAAGCGGCATTGAGCCAGATCGAACGGGCGTTCGGCAAAGGCTCCATCATGAAACTGGGGGCCAATACGGCCATGGAAGTGGAAGCGGTGTCCACGGGCTCTTTGGGCCTCGACATTGCGCTTGGCATTGGTGGCTTGCCTAAGGGCCGCATTATTGAAATTTATGGACCTGAATCGTCAGGCAAAACCACGCTGGCGCTGCACTGTTTGGCAGAGGCGCAGAAAAAGGGTGGCATTTGCGCCTTTGTGGATGCTGAGCATGCGCTGGATCCGGTTTATGCCCGCAAGCTGGGTGTGAATGTGGACGAGCTGTTGATTTCCCAGCCTGACACGGGTGAGCAGGCGCTTGGAAATTGCCGATACGCTGGTGCGTTCAGGTGCGGTTGAAATTCTGGTGGTGGATTCGGTTGCGGCTTTGACGCCGAAGGCTGAACTTGAAGGCGAAATGGGTGATTCATTGCCCGGCTTACAAGCTCGCTTGATGAGCCAGGCCATGCGCAAGTTGACGGCTTCGATTTCGAAGTCGAACTGCATGGTGATTTTCATCAACCAAATCCGCATGAAAATTGGTGTGATGTTTGGCAGCCCCGAAACCACAACAGGCGGCAATGCCTTGAAATTCTACGCTTCTGTGCGTCTCGACATTCGCCGCATTGGTGCCATCAAGGATCGTGATGAAGTGGTTGGCAATCAAACCCGCGTGAAAGTGGTCAAGAACAAGGTGGCCCCGCCCTTCAAGATGGTGGAATTTGACATCATGTATGGCGAAGGCATTTCCAAGGTGGGCGAATTGGTTGACCTTGGCGTGGTGGCCGGCATCGTTGAAAAATCCGGCTCTTGGTACTCCTATAATGGCGAACGCATTGGGCAGGGGCGTGATAATGCCAAAACCTTCCTGCGTGGCAATCCTGAGATGGCGAATGCCATTGAAGCGGCCATTCGTGCAAATTCCAAGGTGTTGTCTGAACGTATTTCGGACAAATCTGGTGGAAGCAGCGACGCCTCTGACGACTGAGTTTTCTCTTTCAAATTGAATCCCTGCGGATCGGCATCTGCGTCCCGGACAAGGCCTTGCGTTAAGTGGGCCAGCCCCGGGAGATGCCAGCTGCTGCGGCGAGGACCCTTGTGTTGCCCCACAACCTCGCTCTACGACACCCTCGGATCTTCATCCGGGGGTGTTTTTGGTTTTTACCGAGCGTTTGAAAGCGAGACTTGATGCTTTCAGCATGACGCCCTAAACAGCGCTTCACTTTCAACACCTGCCGGACCCCTTCATAATGTCAAGCCTTGCGCAAATTCGTACAACGTTTCTCGACTACTTCAAATCTCAGGGGCATGAAATTGTGGCGTCGTCACCACTGGTTCCGCGCAATGACCCGACCTTGATGTTCACCAATTCAGGTATGGTGCAGTTCAAAAACACCTTCACGGGGGTTGAAAAGCGCCCCTATAGCCGTGCCACGACTGCGCAAAAATGTGTACGTGCTGGCGGCAAACATAACGACCTCGACAACGTGGGTTATACGGCTCGCCATCACACGTTCTTTGAAATGTTGGGTAATTTCTCATTCGGTGATTACTTCAAGCCGGATGCCATTGAGTGGGCTTGGACGCTTATCACCAAGGAATATGGTCTGCCCAAGGACAAGCTGACGGTCACGGTGTACCACGATGACGATGAAGCTTCGGACCTGTGGAAGAAGGTTGCGGGGCTTCCTGAAAGCCGCATCATTCGCATTCCAACGTCAGACAATTTCTGGTCGATGGGTGATACGGGCCCTTGCGGACCGTGCTCTGAAATTTTCTATGACCACGGTGACAAGATTGCCGGTGGCCCTCCCGGCAGTGCCGATGCGGATGGTGATCGCTTCATTGAAATTTGGAACCTGGTGTTTATGCAGTTTGAACAGGTTTCAAAAACTGAACGCTTGAGCCTGCCTCGCCCTTCCATCGACACAGGCATGGGGTTGGAGCGCATCGCTGCTGTGTTGCAGGGTACACACGACAATTACGAAACGGATTTGTTCAAAGCGTTGATTTCCGCAATCGTGGAACGTACGGGTGTTTTAGCAGAAGGCAAGAACAAGGCCTCGAACCGTGTGATTGCCGACCATTTGCGGGCGTCATCGTTCCTGATTGCCGATGGTGTACTGCCGTCGAATGAAGGCCGCGGTTATGTTCTCCGCCGCATTATGCGCCGGGCCATGCGCCATGCCGAATTGCTGGGCATGAAGCAACCGTTGATGCACAAGTTGGTGCCTACGCTGGTGCGTGAAATGGGTGCGGCCTATCCTGAATTGGTGCGGGCTGAGGCCTTGATTGCCGAAACCTTGCAGCTCGAAGAAACCCGTTTCCGTAAGACGCTGGAACGTGGCCTTAAATTGTTGGATGATGAATCGTCGAACCTCAACACGGGCGACGTGTTCAAGGGCGAAACGGCTTTCAAGCTTTACGACACCTATGGTTTCCCGCTCGATTTGACACAGGATGCGTTAAAGTCTCGTGGTGTGACGGTTGATACGGATGCTTTCAACTCGGCCATGGAAAAGCAGCGTGAAGATGCGCGCCGCGCTTGGAAGGGTTCTGGTGATGCCAAGACTGAAACCATTTGGTACGACCTTCGCGAAAAGCTGGGTGCCACGGAATTCTTAGGTTACGACACCGAGGTTGCCGAAGGCTTGGTTCTGGCCTTAGTGCAGGACGGCAAAACAGTTGATGCGTTGAAATCAGGTGAGTCCGCAACTTTGGTTGTGAACCAAACGCCGTTTTATGCTGAATCCGGCGGTCAGTCGGGCGACACGGGCGTGATCAAAACGGCTGATGGAGCTACGTTCCGTGTCACGGATACATTAAAGCGCGTGGGCGATTTGTTTGTGCATGTGGGCCAGGTTGAAAGCGGCAATTTCAAAACGGGCGACGCCGTGGCGCTTCACGTTGACAACAGCCGCCGCAGTGGCAACCGTCAACACCATTCCGCCACCCATTTGTTGCACGAGGCACTTCGCACGCGCCTGGGCACCCATGTGGCGCAAAAGGGCTCTTTGGTTGAACCGGATCGTTTGCGGTTTGACTTTTCCCACACCAAGCCAATGACTGCGGAAGACATGGCCTTTGTTGAGACCATGGCGAACGACATTGTGTTGCAAAACGATGCAGTGAACACGCGCTTGATGAGCGTTGATGACGCGGTTGCCGAAGGTGCCATGGCCTTGTTTGGCGAAAAATATGGTGATGAAGTACGCGTGGTTTCCATGGGCCGCAATGAGCCGGGTGCAGCCAAGCCGATCTACTCGCTTGAGCTTTGTGGCGGCACCCATGTGCGCCGTACGGGCGATATTGGACTGATTAAAGTTGTTTCGGAAAGTGCCGTTGCAGCCGGCGTGCGCCGCATGGAGGCACTGGCTGGGGCTGCTGCACGGGCTTATTTGGATGAGCAGGACAAGCGCGTGACGGCGGCGGCGGCGGTTTTGAAAACCTCGCCCGCGCAACTGGTTGAGCGTCTCGAAAGCTTGATGGAAGAGCGCAAGAAACTTGAAAAAGAATTGCGCGATGCCAAGAAATCAATGGCCCTTGCGACGTCAAAACCGACGGTGGAAGAGGCGGGCAGTGTGAAATTGTCTTTCCGCATTCTCAATGAATTGGATGCGCAAGAATTAAAGCCGCTCACACTCCAAGATTTGAAGGCCTTGGGTTCCGGCGTTGTGGCGAATATCTCCGTGTCATCAACAGGTGCGGCCAGCATTGTGACGGGTGTGACGGCTGACCTTGTTGGCAAGTTTGACGCTGTGGCTTTGGTGCGTGCCGCTGCGGCTGCTGTCGGTGGCAAAGGCGGTGGTGGTAAGCCTGATATGGCGCAGGCGGGCGGCCCTGATGGTGCTAAAGTTGCTGAGGCGATTGCTGCTGTGAAGGCCGCGCTGAGCTAAGTATCATAATCCGGATGCTGGAATGACTTGAGTTTTTCCAAGTCTTCCGGCCTTCGGTAATCGGCCATGCGTTCTTCGGGTAAAGCGTGCATTTTTGAAAACCATGGCAAACGGCTCTCAACAGCGCTTTGCTTTGTCATCGGTGCAATGAGCGAGGGATTGTCCAGCGTGCCGATGGCGATTTCAATGTTTTCATCTCCATCTTCGCGCATGAACAGCGGTGTTCCGCAATCCTTACAGAACCCACGTGTGACGATGGAAGACGAACGGAATTCGCCGGGCTGACCTCTTTTCCACGTAAAATTCTCAAATTTTACATTCACGAGGGCAGCGCCCCAGTTGCCAAAGGCCTTTTGGCACATGCGGCAATGGCAGATTGAAGCATCACCCAATTCACCCTCAATAGTATAGCGCAGATGGCCACATTGGCAGCCGCCATTAAATTTAGCTGGGTTTTTATTGGCTGGCACAAACATCTTAACGCCATGTTTACCATAGCCGTTCCAGTTTGCATGCGGAAAACGCAGGCGCTTTGCATGCGCAGATTGGGGCAGGTAGGTTCTTGGGACGTTCGGCATCTCAGACCGCAGCACATAAGCTGGGACAGATTTTGGGATTGCTCGTCATTCCCATCGTCGTGCTTTGGTCGATTTATTTTTACAATGCGAAGTCTGACATTGACACGCTGACCCGTGAAATTGCGGGTGCAAAAATTGCTGACATTGTTGCTCGCGGAAGCCTGGATGCAAGTGATTTGGATGCACTTGAAAAGTCCATTGGCGTCCTCGGAAAATTTCAACTTGCCTCCAGCAAAACCGAAATTGATGCCGGGCGCATCAGCGCACTTGAACAGCGAAAACTTTATTTGCAGGAAGTCTATCGGGTGTCTGGATTAGCGCTCGATAGTGACTTGCAAAGCAATGCGCTTGCTGAAACAGGATTGCTTTTGTTGCCTGCGTTAACTTTGAGCACTGAGCAACTTGTTCAAAAGCTATCCGCACCGCCACAGCAGCCAAGCAATAGAGAGCTTGATCTCGCATTCATCTTGCTTACATCGGGTGAAACAACAGCAACTGCCAAGCGCATCGAAAGCAATCTACTTCAGAAAATTGGCAAGCCCGATAACGCAACTTTCGAAACTGTTTCTGCGCTGAAGTCACTCACTTTAGCAGTTGAAAAAACGACCGTGCAGTTGTCACAGCCAGTTGCCAATAGTGTTGAACTCTTAATCCAAGTTCAACATCTCGCTACGCTGCATTCAGATTTTAAAAAATATCAAAATGTAAGCCTGCCGCAATCAATCTCCCGACTATTGATCGAAAAACTGCAATTGCGCCGCGGCGTGTTGTGGCGCAGCTTGCTTTTGCTGACACTTGCCGGGCTTGCAAGTTCCGTCGCGGGGGTTGGCCTTGCTGTTTTGATGATGCGTTCAACGCTGTTGCAGCTTGATGTGGTTGAACACGCACATCACGAAGCACAAGTGGCCAAACGTGACGCGGAGCAAATTGCCCTTCGTTTCTCCACTATCAACTCCGATATTTCCAAGTTGAATCAGGAATTGGCCACCAATGTAAAACAACTCAAAGAAGCGCAAGATGAGTTGGTCAAGAAGGGGCAGATTGAACAGCTGGGGCAACTCACCGCGACCATTGCCCATGAAATTCGTAATCCGCTCGGCGCTATTCGCACCAGTGCATTTATTCTGGATCGCAAACTTTCAAAAGTGGGCTTTGACTCTGGCGACTTAATTGAACGCATCAACAATAGCGTAAATCGCTGCGATACAATTATTTCGCAGTTGCACGATTTTGCGAAAGTGAAAGAGCCGAACAAAGCGGTTGCGCGACTCGATGACTGGATGAGCAAGACTGTGCGTGAAGAAGCCAAGCGCTTGCCAAACACAATCTTTATCGAATGTTCGTTGGGGTTAGGAGATCAACTCGTTTCATTTGATCCCGTGCAATTGCAGCGCGCCATCGTCAACTTGCTGAACAATGCCTGTGAAGCCTTGCAGCAGGGCGACGGGCAACCGGATGCGCCGCAGGTTCAGAAATGCATTTGGGTCACAACACTGCTCAATGGTGAATACGCTGGCATCCGCATTTCAGACAATGGACCAGGCATTGCGGCCGAATATTTGAAAAAAATTCGAGAACCACTCTTCACAACAAAGAGTTTCGGCTCGGGCCTTGGCATTCCCGTCGTCGAACAGATTATCAAGTTGCAAGGTGGCCACCTTGATATTGTTTCTGACGTTGGTGCTGGTGCCACATTCACACTCAATCTTCCACTGCAACGGGATCGGCGGGCTTCATATGTTGCGTAATCAATTTCTTTATTTGGAGTGCTGAAATGACAACTTCACTTAAAATTCTGGTGGTTGATGATGATGTTGATAATGCGTGTTCGCTTGGAGAATTGCTTGAGATGGAGGGGCACCACGTCAAAGTGGTGCATTCAGGTGAGGACGCTCTGAAAGCTGCACACGAAGATGATTTCAACATTTCATTTATGGATGTTGTGCTGCCCGGCATGAATGGTGTTGAAAGTTTTTTGCAAATTCGCCGTGTTAGACCCATGGCGCGCGTTTATATGATGACGGGTTACAGTGTTGAGCAGTTGCTCACGCAAGCCTTAGATGGTGGGGCATTGGGTGTTTTGGAAAAGCCTTTCGACCCTGAATCAATTTTGAGTCTCACAGCAAAGATTGGGCCTGCTGGCTTAGTTGTTGCGCCGCCTTCAGACGCGCAACACAATCTTGATGTTGGGAAATTCATTCGCAGCACGTTGACAGATAATGGAGTGCGTTGCCGACATGTCGTTTCTCTTGATGACATGCCGCGTCACATTGATGGCGGAGACGTTCTGTTGTTGGATATGCCGACGCCGCTGATTGAAGGTATGGATGCGTTCAAAGCCGCACAAGCCTCCGGTCATCGCGGTCGTACTGTTTTAATTCCCCACGCACGCACGATGGTTGCTTCAACGACTGCGCCATTTGCAGATGTGTCGCTGACTGGAATTCTCAATAAACCTTTTGACCCCTTGGAACTGATCAACAAACTTCCGCATCTTGCGGCCTAACTCGGAGATTAAATATGTCGAAGCAACTCAATATTCTTGTCGTTGATGACGATGTGGCCAATGCTGATTCATTGGCTGAACTTTTTGAAATGGATAATCACAAGGTCATCGTGGCCTATGATGGCCAACAAGCCATTGAAGCGTTCAGTTTGAACAAAGTGGATGTGGGTTTTTTTGATGTGATGATGCCGAATAAAAATGGCGTTGATTCATTTATGGAAATCAAAGCGTCGAACCCAGACGCACGTATTTATTTTATGACGGGATATAGTGCTGATGATTTGCTCGACCGGGCTGTCAAAGGCGGGGCGCTTGGCGTGTTCTCAAAGCCAGTTGATTTGTCACGATTGCTGCAAACAGTTGAACGCGAAGCTGCCTAATAATTTTTCACTATTGGAAACTTAAGCCATGACGACGCATAAGCGAATATCTGACCCGGAAGTGCTGTTGAGCATTTTGGATCAATTGCCAACCTCAATCTATATCAAAGATGAGGACTTGCGTTTCGTCTATTCGAACGACCACCATTGTCGATTGATGGGAAAACCCGAAAGTGATATTTTGGGGCTCGCAGATAGCGACCTTTGGCCGGCTGAAGTTGCGCAAGAATTTTTGAGCAATGATCGTCATCTCATCAATAGTGGTGAGGCACTGATTAAAGAAGAAGAAGTTCCGCAGGATGATGGAACTCGAATTCCACTGCTGACGCGCAAAGCGCGTATTAAAAGTAGTGATGGGAAAGTCTATCTGGTTGGCACGAACACAGAAATGACGGCACTCAAGAAACGTGAAAACCAATATAAAGCGCTGACTGAAACAGTGCCCGTCGGGGTGGCGCAGGTGGATGAAGATCTTGGCATTGTGTTTGCCAATCCGTTGTTCAATGCCTATTGCGGCGGGGATGGTTCAGAAGCGGACCAATCTCGTATGTTGCGCAAATTAACGGAAGCCAATGCCGCGTTTCCGGGGCAGGCCTGCAAATTCGAAACTATTGTGCAGGGATTGGGGAACCAGCCACGCACAGTCATTGTGATTAGCTCTGGCTGGCTGGATTTGGGTGACAAGTCGCGCTCTGCCACAGTCAGCCTCATTGATATTTCGCAGATGACGGAGTTGCAGCGTATCAACGAGGAGGTGTCTCGGCTCAATCGTGAACTCGCGGCGAATGTCTCGAAGCTTGCTGAAGCCAAAGATGAGATTGTCAAAAAAGGCCGGATGGAACAGTTGGGCCAGCTTACAGCGACGGTGGCCCATGAGTTGCGCAATCCGTTGGGTGCTGTGCGCACATCGGCATTTTTGTTGGAGCGAAAACTCAAGGATAAGGGCCTCGGTGTTGAATCGCAGATTGAGCGGATCAACAAGGGGATTATGCGCTGTGATAATATCATTTCGCAGTTGCTCGATTTTTCACGCTCCAAACAATTGCAATGCCAATCGGGTGATCTTGATGAATGGTTGACGGGCGTTGTTGAAGAAGAAGCAAAGAAGTTACCTGCTCAGGTTACGGTTGAGCTCGCATTGGGGCTTGATGGAAAGACAGTACCATTCGATCCGTCACGGCTGCAGCGTGCAGTAATCAATATGATGAGCAATGCCGTTGAAGCGATGGTGAGTGGTGGTGACCAATTGCTGACCAGTGGCCAACAGCCACCGAAATTGGTGATCTCAACCTATGAAAAGAACGGCCACTGCAGTGTGCGCATTGTTGATAATGGCCCGGGCATTCCAACTGAAGTTTTGGAACGTATTCGGGAACCGCTGTTCACGACAAAAAGTTTCGGCACAGGTCTTGGCATTCCAGCCATTGAACAAATTGCTGTGCAACATGGCGGCCGTTTAGATATTTCAACAGAAGTTGGCGTGGGAAGTACGTTTACAATCTGGATGCCGATGAAGCCCATGGAAGAGGAAAAGGCGGCCTAGACCGCCTTTTCTAAGAGAATTAGCCCATGGCCTTTTCGAGGTTTTTATCGACGGCTTGAATGAAGCCTTCGGTGGTGAGCCATTGTTGATCAGGCCCGACGAGCACGGCCAAGTCCTTGGTCATCTTGCCTTCTTCGATGGTGGCGACTGTTACCTTTTCCAAAGTGTCAGCGAACTTCGCGAGCTTGGCGTTGTCGTCCAACTTGGCGCGGTGCTTTAAGCCACCGGTCCAAGCATAGATTGATGCCGTGGAGTTGGTTGATGTGGCTTTGCCTTGTTGATGCAGGCGGTAGTGGCGCGTGACCGTGCCGTGAGCGGCTTCGGCTTCAACGGTTTTGCCGTCTGGTGTGATCAACACGGATGTCATCAAACCAAGTGAGCCATAGCCTTGGGCCACAAGGTCTGACTGCACGTCGCCGTCGTAGTTTTTGCAGGCCCAGATGTATCCACCTGTCCACTTCATGGCCGAGGCTACCATGTCGTCGATCAAGCGGTGTTCATAGGTGATGTTGTGCTTTTCGTAGTCGGCTTTGAATTCAGCGTCATAGATGGCTTGGAAGATGTCTTTGAAGCGGCCGTCATAGGCTTTCAAGATTGTGTTCTTCGAGGAGAAGTACACCGGCAGTTTGCGCTGCAAACCATAGGTGAGTGAAGCGCGGGCGAATTCCTTGATTGAGTCATCAAGGTTATACATGGCCATGGCCACGCCGGCATCAGGGGCTTTGAACACTTCTTTTTCGATGACTTGGCCATCGTCGCCCACAAACTTCATTGTCAGCGTGCCCTTGCCGGGGAAGGTGAAATCGGTGGCGCGGTATTGATCGCCAAACGCATGACGGCCAATGATGATGGGCTTGGTCCAGCCGGGAACAAGACGCGGCACGTTTTGGCAAATGATGGGTTCGCGGAAAATCACGCCGCCCAAGATGTTGCGGATGGTGCCGTTGGGCGACTTCCACATTTGTTTGAGGTTGAATTCTTTGACGCGGGCTTCGTCCGGCGTGATGGTAGCGCACTTCACACCGACGCCGTGCTTCTTGATGGCGTGGGCTGAATCAATGGTGACTTGATCATTTGTCGCGTCGCGGTTTTCGACCGAAAGGTCATAATAGTGCAGGTCGATGTCGAGGTAAGGAAGCACCAATTCTTTTTTGATGAGATCCCAAATGATGCGGGTCATTTCATCGCCGTCGAGTTCAACAACGGGATTGGCTACTTTGATTTTGTCCATGGGTGCCTCTGAGTGGGTTCGAAAGTTGAGGCGCTTCTAGCAGGGGGATGTGACGGCTGCAATTGCAACGAAAGACAATCGATCAGGATTTTGATTTGGCTTTCTTGGCGGGTTTTGATGCTTTGGCGGGCAGG
>CAVZXJ010000008.1:0-12730 GCA_963779145.1 uncultured Alphaproteobacteria bacterium | reverse complement strand
TAGCCTCAATTCGTCATTCCGGGGGGAAAGCTGGAATTGGTGTTACGGTTTACGAGAAATTAGGATAGCTGAATCCAGCCTCCGCCAAAGCATTTTTGATCTGCCCCAAATGCTTGTCATAGAGCTTCCACCTGCCAATCGACTTAGTGTAAACAGGATTTCTGACTTGGTCCTTGCTGATTGTCCGTACTGATTTGTCGCTCTTGTAGAATTCCAAAACACCATCTTCCCATGGCAACCCTACGAATTCCAACAAGGCACGTGCGTGTTTCTCAGGATTAGTGCCAACTTTTCATAGTGAATAGTATAAACTTGATCTGGAAACAGTGTTTTCCAATGGTCCATCAACCGTTCATGAAACAGAAATTCTTTGACATATTCTACTTGGTCGAACGCATAGCCGTGTGCCTTGTTCAAAGGATTTTGGTAAGATGAAATAAATGTATCAAGTGGATTTCGACGGATATGGATGAACCGAGTAGCGGGGAATAGTGTCTTGATTAAACCCGCAAATATGAAATTGTGTGGCAGCTTTTCAACGATCAAATCGGGGGTATTACCAGCAATTTCCGCCATAACTTGATATGTATCATCTGAAAGCGAGGCCAACTCGGCTTGCCAATCTGCGCCAGCAAGCTTCTCGTTTTTCATTCCTTCTTGGCGTTGCTCTCGAACATATGACTTCGAGTCAATTCCATGGCCCAAATTCGCCAATGCCAGCAGCCAGACTGTGCGAGGCAATGATTTGTTCGGTCAATGTTGTGCCTGATCGAGGCATGCCGCAAATAACAGTAAGCCTTCGTGTTGCTGCCGGAAAGTTTTCCAGCGTTGCACAGGTCTTGGCTGTATAAAATGTAGCGAGCTGGATGAATTCTTCTTCGTGGTTGCGAAGAAACCAGTTTTCCTCACGCGAGTATTTGCGGGCACCGGCCCAGGCATTGAACGCTTGGTCATATTCCCCTGCGCGTTCATATAGCTTACCCTTGGCAAGCAACAATCGCGCGCGATCAGTTGAAGACAGATGTTTTTGCGCAAGAGCTTTGTTCACAGATTACCAACATCTGACTGTAGCGCGGCGTTGGTATCGAAAGCCTCTAATGCAATTGCAACATTGTTGAAGCGATTCTTGGTCCGTGCAATCTCGCGAAACAGATCAATCGCTAATTCATGCTTATTCGATGTTCTGGCCGTGAAGCCATGGCTATGATGATTTCCGGTCGCAATTCCAAGGGAGGTGAACAGTTCAACGCAGTTTGATAATTTTCCAAAGCCTCGTTTGCCAATCCCATGCTGTCGAGGCATTGTCCCAAGATGTGGTAGGCGGTGTAATCTTCAGGATTGAGTTTGATCGCTTTTCGGCACACTGGCACTGCCGTTTCAGGCAGTTTTAGTTGGAAGTAAAGTATTGCCAGCAGCAAGACATATTCAAATTTGTCCGGTGATAGACGGGTGGCCATTAAAAGCGTGAGTGAGTGTTTCTTCGGATGGCGGGTTTTCTTCAGCAATGGCAGCAAGCAAGTGGTGCGCTTCACCAACTGTTGGGAAAGTCTTTACGAGTTGGCGGAAGGCCCGCTTGGCCGTTGTAGGGCTCAACTTCAGTAGATCGAGGCAATTTTTCTTTTCGTTAGCAAACGCATCAAGCACACGCTTATCAAGAAACTGGTCGTCACTCTTGTGTCTCCCGAAATGAAACGGCCCGCCGAAGCGGGCCGTTCCGTTAATCAAGTTAAGTGAAGATTAGAAGCGCCAAACAGCGATCACATCAACAACAGTTGCCTTGCCGGAGTTACGTTCCAACAAGGTGGCTGCAGCAGGAGGGATCGAGTTGGTGTCAACTGCTACGTTCTTGTACTGGCCATAAGAAGCTTCCAAGCCCAAGGTGAGCTGTGAAACTGGTGTATAGTAGAGACCACCGCCAACTGTGTAGGACGAAGAAGCGCCCTTATAGTCGGTATATGCGCCGCCGAATTCAGCAGATACTGCGTCCGAGAGCGTGAAGCCCAAGAACACCGAACCCTTGGCATAGCTGTCAACGTTGCCAGCGAGGTGCTTGTCTTCACCAACACCGATCGCAACGCCGAGGCTTGCAATGTCGCCCAGAGCCATGTTGGCACCTGCGTTTACAGTCCAAGCGTGTTAAGATATCAGCATCGGAAGACTTTGAATCCCAGAAACCAGCGTTCAAGTCGAAGCCGATGGTGTCACCAGCATACTTCATTTCAGCCTGCATAAGCCGAAAGCGCGCTCTTGTTGCCAGCATTGGCTTCATCTTCCAACGCAACTGCGAAGGAGATTGGGCCTGAAGCATAGCTCAAACGGATCTGCGTTGGATCGCCATGACCAAATGCACCGCCTGTGCCGATGTAAGCGCAAGAGCAACGGTTGTCGAAGGCGTTGCTGGAATTCGCCAGCGAACCGTCAACACCACCACCGAGCGTCAGCTCAGGAGTCATTTTCCACCAACCCCAGTAACCATCGGTCGCGAAGACTGTGCATGCGAGACGTTTGTTGACGCGCCGAAGCTTCAACGAGCTAGAATGCAACACGAACACCAACTTCACCTACGGCCGTGTCGGTTGTGCCCTTAACGCTCAGGCCAGCTTTGGACAAAACATCAAAAGCTTCCGTTTCAACTGGCAATACTTCACCAGCGTCAATAAAGTCACCGTCACCGTTCAGATCGTTGCCTTCACGGTCAGTACCTTTGTAGGTCAATGCGGCAGCTACATAGCCTGTCCAAACAATATTGGTTGAAGCTGGAACATCAGCTGTTGGCAAAATGCTGATTTGCGTTCCGGTATCTCCAAAGAAACGTGCATTGGCAAAATCTGGAACAATCACAGATGTTGCAGCTGAAACTGAAAGCAGTTGATAACCAGCTGGCACCGACGGTGTAGATTTGAGCTGCGAAATGCGGCTGTTCAATGTTTCGATCTGAGCTTTCAAGTCAGACAGATCATTTGCGTTTGCGCTTAACGAAGCAGCCACGAAGGTTGCTGTCGCGAGAAGTGCGAGTTTAGCAGATTTCATTTGTATCTCCCAATCTTTGGAGTTGGTTACGCCCCCCGATTCCCTGCAATATTGAAAGGAAAGGCCGTACCGCAGGTTTGCGATAACGAGCGTCCGTTTGAATTCGCTTTTTGACAAAGCGACGAAGATTGGGTGACAGCCCCAACCAAAAGCGTGATCGAATTTAGATGTGTTGAATTTGCAACAACGTTCTCAGTAGTCAGAACCGCAATGTGCCAATTATGGTTGTGCGCAAGAAAAAGGATGCAGCCATAGCCAAAGCCAATTGAAAATGCTAACAAATCCTTAATTTTAAGCAATGGATACGCAGTTTTGCGCATCTATTGCGACAGTGAATTCAAAAGCAGGGGGAATACAAACCATGGCAAAATGCCGTCCTTCAAAATGGGTGCCTTGGGCGTTTTTAGGTGCGGGTTTGCCATTGCTGGCAGCTTGGGCACTCCAAACCAATGGATTGGTTGAAGATGTGTCCAGTCGTGCTGGAAAAGCCTTATCAGCCAATGAATTGACCGCCTGGGGAAAAGTCGAATCACAAGGACGCGATTTCGTGTTGCAAGGCACCGCACCAAGCCAGGAAGCCTTAGACGCTGCCGTTATGGCCGTTGCGGGCACCTATGGCGTACGGACCATTCAAAATACGGTCCAAATCGTTGAACCTGTGAAGATGTCGGCCCCAACAGTTGATTCGATTGATGTGACAACAGCAACACCCGAAATTAAGGGCACTTGGAACGAAGGCGTTGCCACCACCCTTGCTGTTTCGGTTGCAGGAGCAACTTACAAGCTCGGCGAAAATCCCGAACTCACGTCGATGGCCGGAAATTGGCTGTTGAAACTGTCCCAGCCTCTGGCTGAAGGCAATTATGACGTCACCGTTGAAACGTCTGACGGCAAAGAAACCATGGGCGCTGCCGCTCCCGGCAAACTTGCGGTGGATTTGCCAGAGCCTGAACCCGCAGTGGTTCCAGCTGCACCCGCCGTCGTTTTGGCAGCGCCAACGGTCGAAAATTATTTTGGCAATTTGGCTTTGCCAGTGCTGAAAGGCACTTGGCCCGAAGTTGCGGCCAAAGCAGCCGAAGCCAACTTGGAAGTCAAAGTTGGGGAAACGCCCTATGTATTGGGCAAGTCACCCGAATTGACGTCCGATGGCGCGGGCAATTGGCAATTGGTGCCATCGATGCCGCTGCTTGAAGGCGAATTGAATATTATGCCGTCCGTTGTGGACAAAACAGGTGTTGCCGTCGCAACCGCAGTTGCAGCGGCAAAAGCCGTTATTGATATAACACCGCCCGCGATGCCTGAATTGGTTGCACCCGCAGCTGATGCGAAGTGGCCCTATGCCATCACGGGTAAATGGCCAGAAGCAGCTGGAAATAGCTTGTCTGCCAAAATTGGTGAACGCACCTATGTTGTGAATCGTGGAGCTGCCTTGACGTCTGACGGGAAGGGCAACTTTAACTTTGCGCCATCGGCCCAACTTGCACCCGGCACCTACGATTTAGACCTCGCAGTGAGCGATGCAGCTGGAAACGTCGTAACGCAAACAGCGAAAGCCGCGATTGTTGTTCCGGAAGTTATGGCGGCCACACCAGCGCCAGCCCCGGTCGCAATTGTTCCTGCAATGGCGGCGACAATCGAAGCCGTGCCAGCTGATGCAAAATGGCCATACGCGATTACAGGCAAGTGGGACGAAAAGCCCGGTCATAGCTTATCTGCATCGGTTGCGGGCCGCACCTATGTGCTCGGTCGTGGCGCTGCTTTGACAAGTGACGGAGCGGGCAAGTTCTCGTTCCTCCCATCCGCAAAATTTGCGCCGGGCAAGTATGATGTTGTGTTCACGACAAGTGATGCAACGGCAGAATCAAAAATTGCAGTTGCGACGGGTGCAATTGTCATTCCTGAACCGCCAGCAGCTGCTGCACCAGCTCCAGCGCCACGGCCAAAATTGCCAGCGCCAACAGTCGTTTCCCAAGTTGATTTAACGGGCGCACCTTTGATCAAGGGCACTTGGCCTCATGATCAAGCAACAGTACTGGCCATCAATGTTGGCGGTCGCAATTATGTGATGGGCCGCGATGCCAATCTGCGCACCAAAGACGGTACGTGGACATTGTTCCCCGGCACCGCTTTGGCCGACGGCACCTATGATGTTAAAGTTGGTGTCGCCAACGCCGAAGGCGTGTTGGGCAAAGACGAAACCAAAGACGAACTCGTTGTTGACGGTACACCGCCAGCAGCGCCCACAGTTATGACCATGGCAGGTGATGTTTCACCTGATCATTTGTCAGGCACATGGGACCAAGCCAACACAAGGGGCTGAAAATTTCAGTTCCCCAAGCCAACATCACGGCTGAACTTGGAGCAGCAGGTAGCCCATTGACCGCAGATGGTGCTGGCAACTGGCGTTTGAACCTCGCTCAACCATTGCCCGTTGGCACCTATAGCGTCGTTGCAGAATCAACCGACGTTCATGGCCGCGTGCAAGTTGACGTTTCTGAAGGTGAAGTTGTTGTTGCCGCAAAAGGCACCGTTGTGCCAGCGCCAACCGTTTACGACTGCGTCGCCGTGATGAACCGTATCGGATCGGTTTTCCCAATCCGCTTTGAATTTGATCTCACTGACATCACCAAGCCGTTTGACTTGTCCGTCAGCCAATATGCGGCGTTGTTGAAAGACCCGCGTTGCACGTCAATCAATATCGAAGTCAAAGGCCACGCAGACTATCGCGGCGGTGAAATATACAACATGGGCCTGAGCGAACGCCGCGCCGAAGTTATTGTCAAAATGTTGAATGATGCTGGCGTTGATGCAACCCGCATTTCAGTGAAAGCCTTGGGTGAGTCTGAACCGCTTGACCCAGCTGAAACCGATGAAGCGCGCACGAAAAATCGCCGCGTCGAAATTACGGCGAAACCATAAGGGGGAATGTGATGAACGAGTTTTTCAACTGGAATGACAGCTGGATTATCGTCCAGCACAATTGGGTTTGGATGCTGGTGGCAGCTGCTATCGGAATTTGGATCGGCTGGCGGACGTGTGATACGTCAGCCGGCAAGCAGAACTAAGCGAGCAGGGGGAACACATGCTTCACTATCTCATTGAGCTCGCAGTTTGGTTGCTCGGTTCATATTTCGCAGGCGCATGTATTGGTTGCTTGTTGCGCAAGCTGTTTGGCACGGATGCCGAAGTTGCAGCTCCCATTGCAGCAGTCGCTGCTGCGCCTGCAATTGCCGCAGCAATTCCAAGACCCGTCGTACCAGCACCAGCGCCCATCGCAGTGGCACCTGTTATTGCTGCTGCTGAACCCATTCGTATGGCCCGTATGGATCGTCCGCGCGGTATAGCCATGGCCCGCAACGGTAAGCCCGATGACTTGCTGCGCATCAGCGGCGTTGGCCCAAAGAATGAAAAAATCTTGCATTCCCTTGGCTATTTCCACTTCGACCAAATTGCTGATTGGACGCCTGAAAATGTTGCTTGGGTGGATGATCATTTGCGCTTCGGCGGCCGCATTGACCGCGAAGAATGGATCAACCAAGCGCGTCTGCTTGCCAATGGCAATGAAGCTGAATTCACGCGCCTTTATGGTTCAGGTGGTGAAGGTAGCAAAGAATCAGGCCTGCGCACTGTGCGTGGTCCGCAAGAGCGTGCCGTTGAAGCCGCACCAACCGTTGCTTTAATGTCCGCAACCGATAAAGCAGCCGACGAAAAGGCCGCAGCATCTGGTAAAATGAATAAGCCGAAGGGCATTTCAAAAGCCCGTGGCGGCAAAGCCGATGATTTGCAACGCATCAGCGGCGTTGGCCCGAAGAATGAGAGCATTCTCCACAGTCTGGGTTTCTTCCATTTCGATCAAATTTCCGCTTGGACAGCCACAGAAGTGAATTGGGTGGATGACCACCTGCGCTTCGGTGGTCGCATCAAGCGTGAAGAATGGATCAGGCAGGCGCGCTTGCTGGCTGAAGGCAAAGAAGCTGAGTTCGCGAAGCTTTATGGCACGGGCGGCTTGAAGAATAAAAAGGGTGAAACGCTCTCGGGTTCACGCACTCGCAAATAATAAACTCAGTACACAGAATAACGGGGGCCAGTGTTTCACTGGCCCTTTTGTTTTTGGTCTACGCTTGCAAGCCAATGATCAATAGCAGCAATGCTTTCTTCCTCATCAAGGAAGGGCACATGGCCTCGATTTGGGATTGTCGTCGCCTTTAAGTTTGGCGCTTCTCGCTGCATTCTTTCAACCGTCGCAACGGTCAATAAGTCAGATCCGGCACCACGCATCAATGCAAATGGAATATCGAGAAGGGCAGGGAGGATTGACCACAACTCCCCCACCTTGCCGGATTTTATGTCATCTTCACTTGGCAAGGTATCAGCCAAACGTGGATCATGGCTGGGGCATATTCCCGCATTTGTCTCAATGTAAATGCGTTTGACCATTGCCAGCCATTCATCATGCGAAACGTGTGCAAATCCTCGTGCACCTGAAGCAATATTTTTGGCTACTTCATCCCAGGTGGCATGGCATTTCGGATGTCCGACATAATCTTTGATGCGCAACAATCCATCAGTTTGCAACTCGCAACCGATGTCATTCAACATCAATCCCGCCAGAAAGTTTTTGGCGTAGGCGGCCATCAACAACCCAACAATCCCGCCACGTGATGTTCCCAAGAGTGCGACATTGGAAATACCAAGCGAGGTCAGAAACCCGATTGTATCCTGCAATTCAACATCGACACGATAGCTCGAGGAATCGACGGCTTTCGCCGAGCGACCACGCCCGCGAAAATCAATCGCAACAACACGACGTTTATGCGCGTAACGATCAAATATGGGTTCAAAATCACGGCTGTTGCGCGTCAAGCCCGCAAGACACAGCAACGGCGTCAAATTCCCATTAATTGGGCCTTCATCACGCGCAAATAGCTTGGTGCCGTCTGCAGCCGTGAACCAACGCTCAGTCACAGCCACCCAAGAACGACGTCAAGGCACTGCCGCAATCTTTCTCTTCTTGAATAGGCGTCACCGACGCCACGTTCACATCCGACGGCGTGCCGCGTTTCAAATCAGCCGTCATTGGGCGTACCGTTTTAGGTGCGAGACGCGAACGATAAATGTGAATGTTCTGCATCACCTTCTGCACGTACTGGCGGGTTTCGTGGAATGGAATATTCTCAACCCAATCCACGGGGTCCACTTGGCCAGAACGAATGTCGCCATATTGCTCGGTCCACTCTTTTGAACGGCGTGGGCCCGCGTTGTAAGCAACAAACGTTAGCACGTATGAACCGTTGTACTTCGCAATCAAATCGCCCAAATGCGCAGCACCCATTTTCACATTGAGTGAAGGGTCGGACGTCAACATGCCTGCACGATAGTTCAGCTTATGTTGCTTCGCGATCAATCGCGCTGTCGCTGGCATAATTTGCATCAAGCCTTGTGCGCCAACACGACTGCCAGCTGTTGCATTAAATTCACTTTCCTGACGCGACAAGCCATAGACCAGCGCTTTTTCAACAGGCCGCCCAACTTGCTTCCAATCTGGCAAACCACGCAATGGATAAGCCCAAGAATCAATATCGACTTTGAATTGGCCTGCCGCTTTGGCGAGTTTGAGTGCCAGATAAGTGCCACCCATGCCGTGAACAATATTTGCGGCCGCATTCATTTCATCGACAGATTTGAAGCGGCTGGCGATTGAATAGAGGAACATATGCAAATTGGCTTTGCCTGATGCCTTGTGCATCAAATACAGCGCACGAATAACTTCATCTTTTTCAACACGCGCACGTGCGGAGGAAGACGCTTCACCTCCATTGATTTCTTCAGGCACGCCACCAAGCCCAACATATTCACGTGCCAATTGCCCATAATAAATCGTTGAATGCTGTGCCGCCGATTTGAAATACTTTTGTGCAGTCCCCTTGTCGCCAGCGGCCAAGTAAGTGCGGCCCAACCAATAACCTGCCCGCGCCTTGTCGGTGCGTGACGTTGCAGCTTCATTCAAACCTGTGAAATGCTTCATGGCAGCATCGGTATTGCGAATATAACGAAGCGCAATCCAACCCGCTAAAAATTCAGCGTCAGGCAAATCTTCACCTGAAACCACACCATGACGGCTGGCAATTTGGTAAGCCTGCTTCCATGTGTCTTTATTGTAGGGTCCAATTGAACGACGCGCAATGATACGACGTTCATCATACCAAGCCGAAGGATCGCCCAATTCAGCGGCAGTCGCTGGCGCATTCAAAAGGATGTTGCGTGCCTTCGCAAATTTTTCCTGCTTGCGATAAAGCCGCGCCAAAGCATATCGCAAAGGCAGTTCATTGCGCAGTGAGGACGGCAAATTATTGTATGCCTGCTCAGCACCACCTGCACCACGTAACAGCAACTGGGCTACTTGCGCCACCTTTTGCTGGTCCGAGCCCAAACGCTTTGCCTGGCGAACCGCCGCAGCAGATTGCTGGCCATAGATCAAACGGCCCAATCGTGCCTTGTGATCACCAGCAGTTAGTTGACTTCCAAATTCGGAAGCGATTTTCTTTTCAACATCGCCCTCCATATCCACTTTCATCCAAGCACGGCGCAGTTGCGCTTTCGCGGCATCATTCTGGCCGATTTGGTAAAGCGCACGAGCATGGGCCGCATGGCCTTCAGCCGTCAATGTTTCACCCTTGTCGAAATAAGAGATGACGATTTCCGGCGCCTGCACATCTTGGAACAGCGATTGTTCAGCGCGCTTTTTTAAAGTGTCGGAAAGCGGCCACTTTGGAGCTGCGGCCTGAAAGTCGCGGATGCGTTGAAAACCAACATTTTTGCCGTGATCTTTGAGATAGAGCAGCTCAACCAACTTAACAGCTGCTTCATCGCCAGAGCGCGATGCAAATTCGCCTGCGTCGTTAAAATTGCCGCGCAGCGCCTCTTTAATAGCCGCAATGGCCATAGGGCTCGCAGCATCTGCTGTTTGCGTAAGCGCAGCAAATGGCACCAGCGAAACCGCTGTGGCAGCAAAAAGACCCTTTAACAAACGACGGCGATTGAACTCCGGCAGCATTCCAACTCCAACTCTTCACTCACAATTCCAGAGTACAAGCAGCCCGTTAGGGGCAGATTGCGACAGCTTTGGGACCAAAATGGAACATTGCTGCACATTGCTTGCCGTTCCAGAACTGAACGACTATGGTGCCGCGACCTTGAGTGGGCGCGGTTGTCTATCAAAAAGACAACCTAACCAATTTATGGTTTAGAACTTCTTACCGACTGCAACATTTGTGAGGACACCGTGCGATTCCAAGGCTCTTTTCCTGCTCTGATTACGCCTATGAAAAATGGTAATGTTGATGAAGCAGCATTCCGTAAATTCGTGGCTTGGCAGATAAAAGAGGGAAGCCACGGCTTAGTCCCCGTCGGCACCACAGGCGAAAGCCCAACGGTAACGCCCGCCGAACACAAGCGCTTGATTGAAATTTGTGTGGAAGAAGCCAAAGGCAAAGTGCCCGTGATTGCGGGTGCTGGCTCGAACAATACTGCTGAAGCCATCGAATATACGGCCCATGCCAAGAAGGCAGGGGCCGATGCAGCATTGATTGTGTGCCCATACTACAACAAGCCAACGCAAGAAGGCCTCTACCAACACTATAAGGCTATTGCCGAAGCTGTTGATATTCCTATCTTTGTTTACAATGTGCCGGGCAGGTCAGTTGTGGCAATGTCGGTTGAAACGCTCGCACGGTTGAGCAAGGATTTCCAAAACATTGTGGGAACAAAAGACGCCACAGCTGATTTAACGCGGCCATCGCGCCAACGCTTGGCATCGGGCGAAGGCTTCATCCAATTGTCGGGGGAAGACGGCACGGCTTTGGGCTTCAACGCCCATGGTGGTGTTGGTTGCATCTCCGTAACTGCGAATGTGGCACCGCGCCTATGTGCTGAGTTTCAGGAAGCCACATTGAAGGGCGACTACAAAGCCGCATTAAAATTGCAAGATCGTTTGATGCCGTTGCATCACGCATTGTTTGTGGAAACAAACCCCGGGCCGGTTAAATATGCCGTTAGCTTGTTGGGTCATTGCACTGATGAAGCGCGCTTGCCAATGGTCGCCGTTACCGATGAAGGCAAGAAAGCAGTGAAAGACGCCATGAAGCACGCGGGGCTGATTAACTAACATGTCAGCAAAAAGTGGCGGCGCGAAAAAGTCGGCCGCTGGTGGCGGTATCACGGTTAAAGGTGACAACCGTCGCGCCCGCTTTGATTACGAACTTATGGAAACCTTTGAAGCTGGAATCGAACTTAAAGGTTCCGAGGTCAAATCCTTGCGTGTGGGCCACGTCAATTTGGGCGAAGCCTATGCTGCTATGAAGGACAATGAGTTGCTATTGTACAATTCAAACATCCCTGAATACCGAGAAGCCAACCGCTTCAACCATGAACCCAAACGCCCGCGTAAACTGCTGCTGCATCGCAAGCAAATTGATCGCTTAGCTGTGGGGGTATTGCGTGAAGGTTTGACGATTGTGCCGCTCAAAATTTTCTTTAATCCGCGTGGTCGCGTGAAAGTGGACATTGCATTAGCAAAAGTCGAGCTGGGCGCGCGCCTGGCCCAGCCCGGCGAATTCACGCGCCGCGCGTATCTCAACGACAAACTCGATCTGGCGCAAGCGGAAAGCGTCGCGGATCTCATCGATGCGGCGACGGAGGAAGCAGCGCGCAGCGCGTTGCGTTCCCTGCGGGGCGCATTCTCGAGAAGAATCGACGAGTTGGTGCAGGCTACGATCGACCTGCGGGCGCGAGTCGAGGCTGCGATTGATTTTCCAGATGAGGAAGGCGAGTTCCTCGGCCCGGCGGATGGCAAGAACGGGTTGGCAGCGCTGCGCGCCAGGCTCCAGGACGTTTTGTCCGCATCGCGGCAAGGAAGCCTGCGCCGCGAAGGGATACACGTGGTACTGGCGGGGCAGCCGAACGTCGGCAAGTCCAGCCTCCTCAATCGCCTTGCCGGAGAGGAGCTGGCCATCGTCACCGAGATGCCGGGCACCACCCGCGATGCGATACGCCAGAGCATCAACCTGGAGGGAGTCGCCGCCCATATCATCGATACCGCCGGCCTGCGGGAGTCCAGTGACCCCGTGGAAAAACTCGGCATCGCCCGCACTTGGGCTGCGATCGAGAAGGCCGATCTCGTCCTCCTGTTGATCGATGCAACGCTAGGCGAGAACGCCACGGATCGGGAAATCCTCACCCAGTTGCCCGCCGGCCTGCCTTGCATCAAGGTCATGAACAAAATTGACTTGCAGGGGAGATCCCCCGCAGTGGAACGGGGCGGCGACGCGAATACGGTATGGTTATCCGCCCGGACGGGGGCAGGGGTGGAGTTGTTACGGTACGCACTGCTGGAGGCGGTTGGCTGGCACTCGAATGGGGAGGGGTTGTTCATGGCCCGCGAGCGTCATGTGCAGGCCTTGCAGCAGGCACAAGCTCATTTGGAGCGGGCCGATCAGCAGAGGAGCCGCCACGAGCTGTTTGCAGAGGAATTGCGCATGGCCCAGGACGCCTTGGGCGCTATCACGGGGCAATACACCTCAGATGAACTGCTGGGTGAGATCTTTAGTCGCTTCTGCATCGGGAAATAACCGTTCTGTAGGTGTTTCACGTGGAACAGGGCTTTACTCCTCTATGCTGCAACGCAGCATTATTGTCGTACCGG
>CAVZXJ010000007.1:0-42993 GCA_963779145.1 uncultured Alphaproteobacteria bacterium | reverse complement strand
GATTGGCTACTTTGATTTTGTCCATGGGTGCCTCTGAGTGGGTTCGAAAGTTGAAGCGCTTCTAGCAGGGGGATATAACTTCCGCAATTCAGACTCTTGGCAGTCTCAAAACAGCTTGGCTCATTGTTAAAATGTCTGTTCGCAATTTGGGAAGTGCGTTAGCCCGCCATGTTGTGGCCCATTGTTGGATAAGTTCAATGGTTCCTCCAAGCACGAAAAGTGCAGCATGCTCTGATATATCATAGCCATTGGCTTTCACGTCGAGCTGCAGTTGAACCGATAAGGCAGACTTGAACTTGATCAAAACCTGTTGGGCATCGGGCGATTCAACGATGCGCGAGAACAAGGGCCGATTGGCCGCAATGTGATCCACCAACCAATCCAACAATCCCAACGGACTTGTTGAATTGCGCTTGAAATTTGCATGAACGGATTGGCCGATCAAAAACTCCAGAAGTTCTGTTTTGTTGTCAAAATGAGCATAGAACGAGGAACGCGCCACATTGGCCTGTTCGCAAATGGTTTTGATGGTGATTGCGTCCCAGGGCGTGTTGCCCATCAAAGCGTGCAAGGCGCGATAAAGGCTTTCGCGGGTTTTGGCCAGCCGTCGATCCTCGGTTTTTTCCAACACTTTTTGTGTTCCTGTCTGTTTTTGTTCGGCGAACAGCTTTGTGAACTTGTCGGTTGCAATTTTTGCACACATGTATTGTTTCACACAAGTGTCTGATTGAGGGAATAATTGAATTGGAAAATAGTTTAGCGCGTCGCATGGTCCGGTGGGGGCTTTATCCTTTCAGCTGGACCATCTTGCTGTTGGGTTTTCACTTGATATGGTCGGACGGAATTGACCCAAGAACGGTATGGGCCGCAAGTATTGGTTTTCTATTTCTGCTCTACGCATTCATTGAATGGCGCTTTCCGTATGAGCAACGTTGGTCGATGTCTTGGAAATCGTTTTGGAGTGATTTGAAGTTTGTGGCGATGAACGGCTTGACAATTGGCATCGTCACGGCAGTTCTGGCTCTTATGACAATCAGCATCTCGCAGGACGGCAATGGCCCTGCCACAGATTGGCCGCCTGCTTTGCAACTTTTGGCGTGTTTGATGATTTTTGAAGCCATTAATTACAGCATTCATCGTGCGATGCATGATCTTAAAGGCAGATTTGGGAAAGTTTTGTGGGCCGTACACGCGGCGCATCATTTGCCGCCGCGACTTTACCTGATCATGCACGCGGTGTTCCACCCACTCAATGGCGTGTTGGTGCAGGTGCTTGCGATCATGCTTCCAATTTGGTTGATGGGCTATCAGCAGAATATTGTCGTGATGTTCCTTATGATCAACGGCATGCATGGGTTGATTAGCCACTTCAATGTTGATGTGCGCATCGGCTGGGCCAACTACATCTTTATTGGCACGGAAACGCATCGCTATCATCATAGTGCTGATGTGAATGAGGCAAAAAATTTCGGTGCAACGCTGTCTATTTATGATCAATTGTTTGGCACATTTATCTATCGCCCTGGCGTCTCGCCAAACGCGTTGGGCGTAAACGCGGAAGCAGGCATGCCAGCTTATGAAAGAACGTTCGATGTTCTTTTGCTGCCGTTCAAACGATGATGGCTTTACGGGGCTTCTTGGCTTTCTTGGCGGGTTTTGATGCTTTGGCGGGCAGGGTGGCGTTATAGGCCAGCGCCATATCGACCCAGCGCTGGAGGGCGGCATCGTCCTCAACACTGTCAGCGTCGATCAAGATGAAGCCTTCCATCACACGGTCTTTCATGACCATGGGCTTGGCACCGGGGATTTTCATGGCGGTTGCGTGGTCGGCCTTGGCCACGCGGGCCATGGCACCACCGCGAAATGTGCCCATCAACATGTTACCATTCAGCATGAAGCAGAGGCCACCGAACATGCGCTTGCGTTCAGTTGGAAAAGGCCCGAGGGCCATGGCAATGCGGTCTTCTAACTGCATCCATTGTTTATAGCATAGTTGCAATGCTTTGACATTGCGCAAGTGGCATGTCACTTCCAATGCATGACCGACACGGCAGCCCCTTCCGCCAATGCATTTCATTATCCGGCGTATCGGAATTATTTCATCAGCCGCGTCGGGCACCACTTTGCCATGCAAATCATGGTCACGGCCCTGACGTGGCAGATTTGGGCAATTACGCGAGATGCGAAATATTTGGCCTATGTGGGGTTGGCGGTCTTTGTTCCCGTATTGCTGTTGGTGGTGCCTGCGGGGTTGGCGGCTGACCGTATCAACCGCAAAGTCATTCTGGCGATTTGCATGTTTTTGGAAGGCTTGGCAGCGCTCGGGCTTTTGTTGTTTTCGCTGGGTGATCAGAGCGTGGTTTGGCCTGTGTTTTTGTGTCTTGTTTTTGTGGGCATCGCCTCGGCATTTGGCAACCCTGCTGCATCGTCATTAGTTCCCAATATGCTTTCGCCTGAAGCTTTGCCGCATGGTGTGTCGCTCAATTCCATGTCGTGGCAATTGGCGTCAATTACGGGGCCCGTGGTCGGTGGCTTGCTGTATGGCTTAGGCGCACCTGTGGCTTATGGCGTTGCGCTGGTGTTGCAAATTTTGGGCGTTGCGTGTGTGGCGTTTATTGGCCGCGTGGCACAAGCAAACTCGCAGGACAGCGAAGCGGGCTTGGCACCCATTTTGGCGGGGTTCAAATTCATCTGGAGTGAACCCATTGTTCTTGGTGCCATCTCGCTGGATATGTTCGCCGTGCTGCTCGGCGGGGCGGTGGCTATTTTGCCGATTTATGCCAGCGATATTTTGCATTTAGATTCAGTGGGCTTGGGCTTGATGCGCGCTGCACCTGGCGTGGGTGCCATTGTGGTGGCGCTGTGGTTGTCGAAGTATGGAATTAAAGACAGGGCAGGGCACTGGCTGTTTTGGTCGGTGGCATTGTCGGGATTGGTTGTGGTGGTATTTGGCTATTCGACAATCGCGTGGCTGTCGATCACCATGCTGGTTCTTTACGGTGCCTTCGATATGATCTCGGTTTATGTGCGCGAAGTGCTGATGCAGCTGTGGATCCCTGACCATGTGCGGGGCCGCGTGAACGCCGTGAACAATGTGTTCATTGGCGCGTCCAACCAGTTGGGGGAAGCGCGGGCAGGCTTTGCGGCGGCATTGCTGGGAGCGGTTCCTGCTGTGGTGATTGGTGGTTTTGGAACGATGATTGTCGCCGGATTGTGGGCGCGGATGTTCCCGGCGTTGAGGACGGCAAGGAAGTTAGAGGGGCGGGAGGGTTAGCCAATTTCCAGAGTTGGATCTGTTCCGGCTGCGAATTCTTCAATCATTTTCATTTGGGATGTAAAATCTGCCAGAATTCTCGCTCTGTTCAAATTGCCGCGTTTATACAAAATGAGTTGAGCGGCAGGATTATTTGTTTGAAGGAGTCTGAAATCCTTGTCACACGTAACAACGATTTCGTCGCTTTCTATTGCAGCTTTCCAAATTAGTTCGTCGGTGCGGCCAAAGTCTTTAAGTCTGCGCACATGCCTTGCTTCGTGACCATGCTCTCTAAAGACATTTGCCAATCGCCACGGCAGCATTGCGTCGATCAACACTTTTACAGTCATTCAGCCGCAACTTGCGATGAAGGCTCTATCGAAACAATATAAGCTGCAAACCGAAGTGCTGCAGTAATATCCTCGTCTTCAAGTTCGTCGAACTCTTCCAGCAAGCTTTCTCGGGTTTCACCGCCTGCCAAGTAGCCAAGGACATCAGCGACACGAATCCTCATGCCGCGAATGATAGGTTTACCACCTAATATTTCGGGATCAGAAGTTATGCGCGGGTGTCCTTCAAACATGTTGCCAGCTTAACATAAACTGGCGAACTTTGAAATGATAAGCTATTGCCCTCGCCATGATTGGTACTGACACTGATAAAATAAACCCCACCCCCCGCGTTGTTCTCGTGAACCCGCAGCTTGGGGAAAACATTGGCATGGCGGCGCGGGCTATGGCGAATTTTGGGTTGTTTGATTTGGCGCTGGTGGACCCGCGAGAGGGGTGGGACCCCGTGCGGGCGGAGGCTGCGGCTTCGGGGGCGATTGAGACTGTTAAAAATGCCAGTGTTTACAATAACTCTGACGGATTGCGTTAAAGACGTACATTATGTTTATGCCACCACGGCGCGGCCGCGCGACATGGTGAAGGACGTGATGACGCCGGAGCAGGCGGGGTTGGATATGCGGGCGCGGATCTCGCGTGGAGAAAAAGTCGCGATTTTATTCGGGCGCGAACGCTTTGGCCTGAGCAATGAGGAAGTGTCGTTTGCTGACATGATTATTTCAGCGCCTGTGAACCCCGACTACGCCAGCTTGAACATTGCGCAAGCGGTGTTGTTGGTGAGTTACGAGTGGTTCAAACATGAGGCGACGAGCCTTGGCATGGGAACGCCGGAATTGGCGGCGGTGGCGGGGCCGGGGCTTCACATGCCGGATTCACGACCTGCCAGCAAAGAAGAACTATATGGTTTCTATGATCACCTCGAAACGGAGCTAGATGCTTCGGGCTTTTTCAAAACTGAGAAACTCAAACCTTCGATGATGCGGAATTTGCGCAATGTGTTTGCGCGGGCGGCGATGACGGACCAAGAGGTGCGCAGTTTGCGGGGCGTGATTTCTTCTTTGGTGCGCAAACATCTTCGGGTTAGAAAAGAGAAATGACTCAGCCTCGCATTTTGCTTTTTGATTCCGGCATGGGCGGCCTGACGGTGGCGCGTGCTGTGGCCAAGCAATTGCCGCAAGCGCATTTGGTTTATGCTGCCGATAATGCGGGCTTTCCCTATGGGGCGTGGAAAGAGCAGGCGCTGGTCAAACGGATTGTGCTGTCATCGGCAGACTGATCGACACGGTGAAGCCTGATGTGGTTGTGATTGCTTGCAACACGGCGTCCACTATCGCGCTGAATGAACTGCGAGAAGCTTATAAAGTGCCATTCGTGGGCACGGTTCCCGCCATCAAGCCTGCTGCTGCGCAAACCAAAACCGGAGTGATTGGCGTGTTGGCAACGCCCGGCACGGTAAGCCGCGAATATACACATTCGCTCATTCACACCTTTGCCTTTCATTGCAAAGTGTTGCTGCATGGCGCGCCACGCTTGGCGGAAATTGCCGAACAGAAATTGCGCGGGCAACCCGTGGATTTGGAAGAGCTGCGTTTGGAAGTGGCACCTGTGTTCCGCAAGCGGGATGGCAAGCCGACTGATGTGGTGGTGTTGGGCTGCACGCATTACCCGCTGTTGACCGATGACATTGCGAAGGTGGCACCGTGGCCTGTGACTTATATCGATCCCGCTCCGGCAATCGCGCGGCGCACGGCGGATTTGGTGGAGGAAACGCGGCTGAACGGCGAAGACGATAAAGTGCCTGCCCATGGCACGGTTATTTTAACGTCGGCTCGCGGCAGTGAATCCGGCACACTTTCAGCTTATGCATCGATGGGCTTTGCCAAGCATATGGTTTTGGATTTGCCGGTTTAATTTACTTATACAATCCCATCGTCAGTCCACGGACGAGATGTTTTTGCACCAGCAGTACGAAGATGAAGGCGGGCACTAGTGCTGCCGTGGTCATGGCGGAAATCAGGCCCCACATGTTCATGACCAAAATGCCAGCTTGCACGGGAACAAGCCGCAAGTTTTGCGTGAGGAAGAGGGACAGTAAAAACTCGGTCCACGAGAAGATGAAACACAACACAGCTGTGGCTGCGATGCCGCCTTTGACGAGGGGGAGCACGACACGCATGAATATTTGCCAGCGGGTTGCGCCATCTAATTTTGCAGCTTCTGAAATTTCAGGGGGCACATCATCAAAGAATGATTTCAGCAGTAGAATTGCGAAGGGCAAATTGAGCGCGGCATGGGCCAAGGCCACACCCAATCTTGAATCCAGCATTCCCACTGAATGGTATAGCCCAACCAGTGGAAATACGATGGCGATTGGGGGCATGAAACGTTGCAGCAGTACAAGGTTAAGCCAGCGCGACTTATGTTTGAACGCAAAGCTCGACAGCGCATAGGCCATGGGAATAGCTGCGGCGAGGGCGATTGCCGTTGAAAGCACAGCGACGATGACGGAGTCGATGAGGCTTTGGCGGGAATCGAAAATGGTACCGCCTTCACCGAACAGGGTGAGGGCGAAATAGTCGAATGTGGGTTTGATAGTCGAAATTCAAAGCGCGCGGCAAATCCAGCAGCACGTCCGACGGCGTGAAAGCGGAGATGCCCCACCAGATGATGGGCAGCACATAGAGCGACACAATTATGATTGCTGTAATATCGCGTAGAAGTGAAAGCCGGAAAAGTGTCATTGTCGCATAGGTTTACGGGCTTTGGCTACCGTTGGCAATTGCCGATTTCAAGGGTTTGACATGCGGTTGCTGTTCGACTAGAGACTGCCCCAACGCAAGGCCCGCAAGGGCTTTGTTTTGCTTGCCCGTGATACCTCTCGTAGGTGTCTGTCGGCCGGGAAACCGGTGTCACAGGAGGGTGGGCTCCAACTTAACATGTTGGGGCTGTAAAGGAGGTACGGGTTCACCCCCGTCCGTGCTTTGCTATCCCATTGAATAGAAGAGATAATTCATGACGAAGCGTGCAACCGCCAAGTATAAAATTGATCGCCGTATGGGCGAAAATATCTGGGGCCGTCCAAAGTCACCAGTAAACAAGCGCGAATATGGCCCAGGCCAACATGGTCAGCGCCGCAAGGGCAAGATGAGCAACTTCGGCACGCAGCTGAAGGCCAAGCAAAAGCTCAAGGGCTATTATGGCAACATTTCGGAACGTCAGTTCCGTGCACTTTACGCTGAAGCCGTGCGCATGAAGGGCGACTCCTCGGAAAACCTGATTGGTTTGCTCGAGTGCCGTTTGGCGACTGTGGTGTATCGTTCCAAGTTGGTGACAACCGTGTTTGCGGCCCGCCAGTTTGTGTCCCATGGCCACGTTAAGGTCAACGGCAAGCGCGTGACCATTCCTTCAATTCGTTTGAAGGTTGGCGATGTGGTTGAATTGACCGACAAGGCCAAGGAAATGGTTGCTGTTCAAGAAGCGCAAGCTTCAGCTGAACGCGATACGCCAGACTATCTGGAAATCGGCGGCGGCTCGGTCAAGTTCCTGCGCACACCAGCGCTGGGCGACGTGCCATATCCAGTACAAATGGAACCAAACCTGGTTGTGGAATTCTATTCACGCTAATTGGTTTGATATCGAATTTGAAAAAGGCGGGACTGGTTCCCGCCTTTTTTGTTTGATTAGAGCACCAACCGATGTGTGACTGGTGGGAATGAGCGGAGCTGCGAAAGCGACGCGTAAGCGGGGCGGGGTGGGATTGCGAGTTTTTGCGACTGGCCAGTGGCGGCGGCTTTTTCGATGGCGAGCATGATCATCATGTCGGCAAGGCCATCTTCACCGTCGGGTTCGGGTTTGGTGCCGTTCAAAATGCAGTCGGAGAAATAAGCGGTTTGACCGCTGAAATTGTCTGTCAGTGGAAAATCAAAGCGCTCGACTTTTCCGCCTTTACTCAGTTCAAAAGCGCGCGGCACTTCAAAGCGATAAGGGTTGATGAAGTAATTTGGCCTTCTGAACCGATGATGGAATAGGTGTCGGTGTGTCAGCGCCGAAGCTGCACGTGAAGCTGGCGACGCGGCCACTGGGGAAGCGCATGAGGGAAGAAACAGTTGCCGGCACTTCAGCAAAGCGGGCATCGTCTTGGCCCATGCTGTCCATGGCCGCCACTTCGACGGGCTCGGCAGCGAAGACATGGCGGGCGGAGTTGATGCAATAGACGCCGATGTCTTGCAATGCACCGCCCCAATGTTTGGCCAATAAGCGGTGATTGCCTGCGCCAATTTGGAAGCTGAAGCTGGAGATGAAATGTCGCGGATCGCCGATGGCACCGGATTGTGATCAGATCGTAAATTTCAACGTCGCTTCGTCCGTGTGCAGACGATAGGCGGTGGAGAGACAAACGCCATTCTTAGCAGCCGCTGCAATCATTGCGTTGGATTCATGCAATTGATGATTGCCAAGGGTTTTTCGACTAGGGCATGAATACCGGCATTGGCAGCGCGAATGGCATAGTCAGCGTGAAGGAGTTGGGAAGGGCGATGTAAACGGCGTCAACGTCGCCGCTTTTGAGCATGGCGTCATATTCGCTGTAGTCATAGATTTTGGGGATGCCGTGAAATTTGGCGATTTTCTCGGCTTTGTCGCGCTGGCCGCTGACGATGGCGACGACTTCTGAATTGCCAGTTTGATTGACGCCGGGCAAAAATGCCTCCTGCGAAATCCAACCATTGCCGATGACGGCGTATCGTATTTTTTTCATTTCTGTGTCCTCACTTAAATTCCAAATGCCGCAGCAACCTTCGCATCCACCACCGCCACACAGCCCGCAATTTCGGGGCTGATGGGGAGTTCGCGGTAGGAGCCCAATGCGCCTTCACGTTCCAATGCGCCTGCATTGCCATCGACCACCCAAATGAAGCCGAATGCGGTTTTGCGAATGGGTTTGGCTTCGGCACGGGTGATTGCGGCGAAGGCTGTGTCATCGGCGATGCCGGGTTCAAACACTACAAGCATAATGCCTTGCGCATCAGTGGGCAGGGCGGCATTGCGCATTAGTATGAACATTACGACAAGCCAAATCGCAATGACACTCGCAAACAAGCGTCAATGCAAAACGGTGGCCGGGCCAGTGCATGGTTCAAGCTGCGGCGAAAGCTTCGGCGCGCTTTTCGCGGATTGGCAAATGGACGATGGCTGCGAACAAACCCAATGCCACGCCCATCCACCAAACCGGATCATAGGAACCGTAGATGTCGTAAAGCTTGCCGCCCAGCCAAACACCAAAGAACGATCCCACTTGGTGCGACAGGAACACAAAGCCATAAAGCGTTGCCATATAACGCGTGCCGAACATGACGGTGATCAAGCCCATGGTGAGGGGCACGGTTGACAGCCAGAGGAAGCCCAACGTTGCGGTGAAGATGATGGTTGTGACGGGTGTAATGGGAAGCAAGATGAATGCTGTGACGGCGATGGAGCGGCCCAAATAAATCAAGCTCAATGGCACGCGCTTTTCGCGTTTACCGCCGATGACACCAGAGAGATAGGCACCCGCGACGTTGAACAAGCCGATGGCACCCATGGCAATACCTGCAAATTCCTTGCTGATGCCGTGTTCGGCCAAATAGGGCGGCAGATGAACGGTGACGAATGCAAGTTGGAAACCGCACACAAAGAAGCCTGCCGTGAGCAACAAGAACGACTGGTGGCCGAAAGCTTTGCCGATGGCCTCGCTCATGGTGAGGTTGGTTTCACCTGCGACAGCTTTGGAACCAGATGTGTTTTGAACGAGTAGAGGTGCGGCAAACAGAATGATCAACAAGCTCGAAGCTGCCAACACGTGAAGCGCATAGGGCCACTCATAGGCAGCAAGCAATGCACCTGCGAGGGGTGCGAAAATGAATTGACCAAGTGAGCCTGATGCCGTCGCAAGCCCGAATGCCCAAGAGCGTTTTTCAGGGGGAACAATGCGGCCCAAAGCAGCCATCACAATGCTGAAGGATGACATGGCAACGCCCATGCCGACGATGATGCCAGCCGTGATGTGGAACACGAGGGGCGTTGATGACAAGGTCATGCCGACGACGCCGAGTGCATAAAGCACCGCACCCGCCATCAACACGCGGGCAGAGCCATAACGATCCGCCAACATGCCGGCGATGGGCGTGAAGATGCCCCAGACGAAATTCTGGATTGCGAGGGCAAGGGAGAAAGTTTCGCGTGGCCAGCCGTAGGTTTCAGAAATAGGAAGTGTGAACAACCCGAACGTGGAGCGGATGCCGAAGTTGATAATGGCGACAATGCAGCCCGCGACAAGCACGGTCATGGGCATGAAATACCAGGGCAGGGGGCGGGAAATTTCTGTGTTCATGCTGTACTCGCAGTTCTGGCTTTAATTTGAGATATCGCAACACCTGCCAAGATAATTGCCGCAGCGACGATGGTGTTGAATGTGATGGCTTCATTCAACATGGCCCAGCCCGCAGCAACGGCGATGATGGGAATGATGTAAAGCGATGAACCAAGTAAAGTTGGGCGTAGAATGCCTGCTGCATAATTCCACGCTACAACAGAAGCTGTTGCACCCAAAGTCGTGAGAAAGACTAAAGCGAAAATCTCTTTTTGCTCTAAGTTAGATAGTGCCGTTAGGGTTTCCCATCTTACAAATGGAATCATGGGAAGGGCGATCAACGCATTGGAGATGCCAGTGATTTTGAGTGCGCCATAGTGTTGAATGAGCGACTTGCTGAAAACCACAAAGATCGAGAACGCTAATCCTGCAAAGAAAATCAGGATACAGCCGATAGCGGTTTCAAAACCAACTTTTGTATCCAGTCCATTTCCGTTGCCCCACACAAGCAAGATCGAGCCGATGAAGGAAATTACTAAACCCACGAGCGTTGTCGAAGATAGTTTTTCCATGCCAGCTAAACTTGCCAAAATGGCAATGATCATGGGCTGCGTGGAAAAGATCAAAGTTCCTACTCCTGCGGGTGCATAGCGAAACCCAAACACAGAAAATGCGAAGTAACCTAACATGCCAACAAACGACACAATCAATAGTTGAGGCCAGTCCTGCTTGGCAATGTGAAAGCCAGTGGTCACGCTTAAAATGAACACGAATACAAGAGCCACCAAAATGAGACGCACAACAAGCGCCATTTCAGGGCCAAGTGCCAAGGAAATGCCGCGCACAAACACAGGTGTAATGCCCCACACCACGACGGCGAAAACCAGTGCCAAAAGTGCCTTTTGAAAAGTTGAATTCATCTGGGATTGATGCGCTTCCTTTCGTGAATGGTCAATTAGGGGACGACGCTTGTCTGGCATGTTTGCGGCAGTTAAGATTGGGACATGCGATACATTCTACTTTTGGTGCTGGTCCTTTCAGGTTCCGCTTTTGCGGCGGATGTTGATGACATGGTGAAGGCCGGGCGCGAGGCTTTGACACGCATGGATATTCCATTGGCCATGACGCATTTCGACAACGCGTTGAAAGCCGTGCCCACGCACCCTGAGGCTGCTTATGAGCGAGGGCGGATTTTGTTGAAAATGGGAGATGCGAAAAACGCGGTCGCTGATTTTACGACGGCAGCTTTGGCAGACCCAAAGAATGGATTAGCGTTGGTGCGGCGCGGAGAAGCACAGATGATCTTGAAAAATCCAGATGTAGCCTTCAAAGATTTTGAGGCTGCTATTGTTGCTTCACCGCAACTGGCGGAAGTGTTTGTGGTGCGTGCGACTTACAGGTTTCAGATCGGGAATTTAGCTGGGGCGAAAGAGGATATGGAAGCTGCATTGGCGGTTGCCGATGATACGCAAAAGCCAGCTTTGCAGAAGATGTTGGACCGGATGAAGTAATCAGCCCAAAGCGGCGAGCACCCGTTGCACGGCGGGGCGTGCATTCATGGCGGCGCGATGGGCGGTGATTTTTGGGAATTTGGTGAGGTCCACACCATCGGCTTCAAACCAGTTTTCGATGGTGTAGAGGTAACCATCAGCCACGGTGTAGTGTTCTCCCATCACCCACGGGCCTTGCAGATATTCCGTTTCGATGAGCGCCGCACAATCCGTCATGGTTTGCGGCACTTTGATTTTGAGGTTCTCGATCACATCCGGATCATCCGACCAGCGTGCGCCTCGCAGCTTATGAGCGTGGTTGACGTGAACGGTTGAGGACAAATAGCTGTTGAAGGCATTCATCTTCGCCAGACCGAACGCATCTGAGGGCGCGAGGTTCGCCTTGGGAAATGTTTGCGCCACATATTGCAGCAGCGCCACATTCTCCGTCAGCACGCCATCATCCGTCGCCAAAGCTGGCACGCGGGATTTGGGGTTGATCTTGAGATAGTCAGCCGTTTTCTGTTCGCCGCCTGCGGTGTCAATCTTTCGCAACGTGTAAACAGCACCGGCTTCTTCCAAAGCGATGTGTGTTGCGAGTGAGCATGACCCCTTGGCGGCAAACAGCGTGAGCGCCATTTAGATGATGCCCTTGTCGGTCACCAATTGCTTCAACTCGCCAGACTGGAACATTTCCATCATAATGTCAGCGCCGCCAATGAATTCGCCTTTGACATAGAGCTGGGGAATGGTGGGCCAGTTGGTATATTCCTTGATGCCATTGCGAATGGCTTCGTCTTCCAGCACGTTCACGTCTTTGAAGTTGACGCCAAGGTGCTGAAGAATTTGCACCGAACGGCCCGAAAAGCCGCACATGGGTTGATCAACAGTGCCCTTCATGAAGAGGACGACGTCATTGGATTTTACGGTGGTGTCGATTTGGTCGTGGGTGGTGGTCATTTTCAATTCTTTCTCCCTCCCCCTTGTGGGGAGGGCCGGGGTGGGGGTCGGAAGGTGTTCTAGATTTCGTTCATATCAATTGTCAAAGTTCGGTGCGACCCCCACCCTAACCCTCCCCACAAGGGGGAGGGAAAATGGGGGCAGATAATTTACTCCGGTACACTCGTCGTCAGAGCCAGCGCATGCAATACGCCACCCATGTTACCTTTGAGTGCGGCATAAACCATCTGATGTTGTTGCACGCGGGATTTGCCTTTGAAGGCTGAGGACACCACCGTCGCCGCATAATGGTTGCCATCGCCTGCCAAGTCTTTGATTTCGACGGTGGCATCCGGCAGGCCGTCTTTGATGAAGCGTTCAATTTCAGTAGCAGACATGGCCATGGGGCGGGTGATCCTTTGATTTGGTACTTAGATAGGCCAGACGCGGCCAAAATTAAACCCCTCACCCTGAGGTGCCCGCTGAAAGCGGGCCTCGAAGGGCGCGGCGTGTGTCATATGCTTCGAGGCTCGCGACGCTCGCACCTCAGCATGAGGGGTGGTTGGAAATATTCTGCATTCGATGTAAGGAATTACCGATTGCAATTCGGAACCAGCCCCCATGAACCTGTCACGCCGTCATTTTCTCAGCTCTTCGCTTGCATTTGGCTTTGCCAGCAACGCCCACGCAGAAGAGCCATTTCCAGTTGATATGAAGGCACCGAAGAAGCTCGATTATAAATTCCAGATGCGCGAGACGGAATATGACTCGAGCGTACCAGTCGGCACCATTGTGGTTGATGGGCCAAAGCGCATTCTGTTCCACGTTCACAGCCCCGGCATGGCCACCCGTTATGGCGTTGCCGTTGGCAAGGGCACGAAAGCTTGGTCTGGCGAAGTGGTCATCAAGAAAATGGCGGAATGGCCTATTTGGACGCCAGCGCCTTATCACCTCGAAATCAAACCTGAACTGGCCAAGTGGAAAAACGGCATGCCGGGCGGGCCTGAAAACCCCATGGGAGCGCGCGCCATGTATCTCTACAAAGGCAACGTCGATACCATCAACCGCATCCATGGTGCCGCCAAATTGACCGAGATCGGCAAAAAAGCCACCGCAGGCTGCATCGGCATGCTGGATGCGGATATCATTCATTTATACGCGAATGTGCAGGTGGGCACGAAAGTGGTGATGGTTTAACTTCCCTCATCCGTCTCGTTGCTGCCGCCTTTCGAGCGGGAGAAGTTAAGGATTACCTCTCCCGTTTACGGGAGAGGACGATTTGCGCCGCGCGCAAATCAGGTGAGGGACGAGCGACGGAAAATCATCTGTTTTCCGTCTAATGTTGAAACGGAGGCGCCAGTGCCTTTTCAACGACAATATGGCCAAACAGAACGTGCGCGCGACCTACGCCAACAGGAAAATCCTGCGGAGGCGTCGATGTGGACTATTCTAAAAAACCGTCAGCTTGGAGGTTACAAGTTTGTGCGACAATTGCCAATTGGCCCCTACTATGCGGATTTCGTTTGTCGATCTTTCAAGTTGGTTCTTGAAATTGATGGCAGCCAGCATGTGGACAGCACCTACGATCGACGGCGGGACCAGTTTATGATGCGGCAGGGATATGCCGTATTGCGTATTCCAAGTTCATTGGTTCTTCGACAAAGCAACGTGGTATGCGACACGATTTTGGCGGCGCTGGATGGGCGGATTACGGATAATGTTGATACACTCGACATGAGATTTACACGTCCCTCACCTGGCGCTTTGCGCCGTCCTCTCCCGTAAACGGGAGAGGTGAAGGCTACCCCGCCATAAACGCTGGGAACCAGCCTTCATGCGCAGCACGGAGGTCATCAAGCGACACTGCGGTTCCGCCGAAGTTGATTTCCATCAGGCCTGACACGGTGCCGACGCGGGTAATGTCCACACCCTTCACATGAGCCTGCGTAATGATCTTGGCCACTTCTTTGGGTGGGCAGGTGAGCACGTAGCGGGCTTGGTCTTCACCGAACAGTTGCTTGTGATCACCCGACATCAACTCAGCACCAAGGTTTCCAGCAAGTGCCATTTCAATGACAGCTGAGGCAAGGCCGCCGTCGGAAATGTCATGTACAGCAGATACTTGCCCGTCATTGATCAAGTTCCGCACGAAGTCGCCGTTCTTCTTTTCAAGGCTCAAATCAACGGGTGGTGGTGCACCTTTTTCTTCGCCAATAATTTCGCGCTGATAGATGGATTGGCCGAGGTGCGAACCCGTTGCACCCACCAGCAAAATTGCATCGCCTTGCGCTTTGAATTTCACCGTCGCCATCTTGGTCCAGTCGGCCATCAAGCCGACGCCGCCGATGGTGGGGGTGGGCAAAATGGCTTGGCCGTTGGTTTCGTTGTAGAGCGACACGTTGCCGGAGACGATGGGGAATTCCAACGCCGTGCAAGCTTCGCCAATGCCCTTCAAGGCGAACACGAAAGTGCCCATGATTTCGGGGCGCTCGGGGTTGCCGAAGTTCAAATTGTCGGTGATGGCAATGGGTGAAGCCCCGACGGCCGTGAGGTTACGCCAGCATTCGGCCACGGCCTGCTTGCCGCCTTCGTAAGGGTCGGCATCGACATAGCGCGGTGTCACGTCTGACGATACAGCGATGGCCTTCTTGTCGTTGATGCGGACAACGCCTGCATCACCGCCGGGGATTTGCGCGGAGTTGGATTGGATCAGCGAGTCATATTGTTCCCACACCCAGCGGCGCGAGCACATGTCAGGCGAACCTGTGATTTTGAGAATGGCGGTTTTCAAGTCAGCCGGCGCTGCAATGTCGTTCAACACAGGTTGCTTTTTAGGCTCCACCCAAGGGCGGTCATATTCGGGGGCTTCATCGCCCATTTGCTTGATCGGAAGATCAGCTTTTACTTCGCCGCCATGCTTGATGACAAAGCGCAGCGTATCAGTTGTTTTGCCGATAATGGCAAAGTCCAAATCCCATTTGTGGAAAATGGCTTCTGCCTGCTTTTCCATTTCGGGGCGCAAGATCATCAACATGCGTTCCTGGGATTCCGACAACATCATTTCATAGGCGGTCATGCCGGATTCGCGGCACGGCACGTGGTCCAAATTCAACTCAATACCCAAGATCACCCTTCGCACCCATTTCGACGGAAGACGAGGTGAGGCCCGCCGCACCCATATCTTGAATGGCAATCACAGCGCCTGACGCCATCAATTCCAAACAGGCTTCAAGCAAACATTTTTCAGTAAAGGGGTCGCCCACTTGCACGGTGGGGCGTTTTTCATCTGCCTTGTCGTCAAACTCAGCTGAGGCCATTGTGGCGCCGTGAATGCCGTCGCGTCCGGTTTTCGCGCCTAAGTAAACCACAGGCAAACCAACGCCCTTGGCCTTGGAATAGAAAATCTTATCCGCATCCGCTAAGCCAACGGCCATGGCGTTGACCAGAATGTTGCCGTTGTAACGGGCGTGGAAGTTCACTTCGCCGCCGAGTGTGGGAACACCAAAGGAATTGCCATAACCGCCAACGCCAGCAACAACGCCAGAAACCAAATGGCGGGTTTTAGGGTGAGATGGTTCGCCAAAACGCAGCGCATTCAATGCCGCAATAGGACGAGCACCCATGGTGAACACATCGCGCAAAATGCCGCCCACACCCGTGGCCGAGCCTTGATAAGGTTCGATGAACGACGGGTGATTGTGGGATTCCATTTTGAAGACGATGACTTGGCCATCATCAATATCGATGACACCCGCATTTTCACCCGGGCCTTGAATGACGCGCTTGCCAGTGGTCGGAAGTTTCTTCAGCCATTTTTTGGAGGATTTGTAAGAACAATGCTCATTCCACATGGCCGAACAAATACCAAGTTCAGTGAAGGTGGGTTCGCGGCCCAGCAGGCCCACAAAGCGCACATATTCATCCGGCTTCAACCCATGTTGGGCGACGAGTTCCGGGGTGATTTTTGGTTCTGCGGCAGCGTTTTTCATGAGCGCCGTTTAGCGAGGGAATCGCCTCACCACAATTGCCAATTTGAAATGGGCACTCCCTCAGTTTTGGCTGAGGGAGTGCGGATCCATGCACCAATCAAGGGCAATCAATGTGCGTGATAATAGCTTGGCGTTTTGCGCAAGATTGAATCGTGCATTTTCTTGTTGTTCTCGGCTTCCAACATACGTTCCATCCTGTGGTGGATGAGTTGCATGGTGTGTTCCAATTCCAGATCGATTGTATTTTCGGGTTGGCGGGTAATGAAAAAAGCCTTGAACATGATTTATCTCTCCCAGTTGACAGGTGCTGCCTGTGAGAGTGATAGGACACAATTTGTGAACGTTAATCTAGTGTTAACGCCGAACGTGGCGAACAATATGTTGCAGAAATTCAGTGCATTTAATTCGGATTTGCAACGTGTTTGAAATGATCCAACTGAGGCGATGGTTGGCCTGCTTGCAGGGCGAGCATATGTTGCACGCGCCGATCAAGTGCCGACGTCGCAAGAACCGAAGCGATATCATCAACGCGCTGGGTTGAGATGTTGCGTTTCAGAATGTGGTTCAAAATCTTTTGCATATCAGGCTCCAATGAGATTGAGCGCATTTGCATTCAATCCCATTTTCATTTGCCTAAAACTTGATGTGAATCGAGTGTAAAAGAATGTTGGAGTTGCTGGGTCGTTTCGGAATTCAATAAAATTTTATTGAGTTCAAGCCGCCAGCAAACTGTCAAACAACGGCTTGCAGTCGGTTTTGCCATGTAAAGCTTCCACCATGTTTTCGGGGTGGGGCATCATGCCGATGACGTTGCCTTGGCTGTTCACAATGCCAGCAATATCGTTCATAGCCCCATTGGGGTTTGAGCCTTCAGCATAGCGGAACACCACGCGGCCTTCGCCTTCCAGGCGCTTCAAGGTTTCAGCATCACAAATATAGTTGCCTTCACCATGGGCCACGGGGCAGTTGACGATCTGGCCTTTTGTCATTTTGTTGGTGAAGAAGGTTTGGTTGTTTTCAACCTTCAACTTCACTTCCTTGCAGACAAAACGAAGCTGCGCATTACGCACCAAAGCACCCGGCAAAAGGCCAGCTTCGGTGATGATTTGAAAGCCGTTGCAAACACCAATAACCTTCAGTCCTTTCAAAGCTTTAGCTTTGATATCTGACATGATGGGTGAACGTGCTGCAATCGCTCCACAACGCAAATAATCACCATAGGAAAAGCCACCGGGCACAACGACCAAATCCACATCCGGCAGCGACGTGTCCGTATGCCAAACAATATGCGGCTTCACACCCGTGGCGCGTGCAGGGCACGGGCCATGTCATGTTCACGGTTGATGCCGGGGAAGAGGATGACAGCGGATTTCATTTTCAGTTTCCTCACCCTGAGGGGTTAAGCAAATTCGATCTGGAAATTCTCAATCACAGTATTGGCAATCAGCTTTTCGCACATGGCTTTCACCTGTGCTTCGGCTTTTGCCTTGTCGGTTTCGGCCAATTCGATTTCGAAATATTTGCCTTGGCGCACGTGCTCAACGCCATCAAAACCGAGATGGGACAGAGCGCCTTCAATGGCTTTACCTTGCGGATCAAGAACGCCGTTTTTCAGGGTGACTTTTACGCGTGCTTTCATGTCGTCGTCCTTAGTTGTTCGCGTCCCTCACCTGCTTCGCTTTGCTCAGCGTCCTCTCCCGTAAACGGGAGAGGTGAAGACACTTCACTTCTCCCGCTTGCGGGAGAAGGTGGCGAGCACAGCGAGACGGATGAGGGACTAAATTAATCCGTCTTCACTAATTTCGGTTTCGAGCGTTCTGGCGATTCATTGGCTTGAATAATGCCTAAACGCCGTGCCACTTCGTGATAGGCCTCAACCAACCCACCCATATCACGGCGGAAACGGTCTTTGTCCATTTTGTCTTTGGTGGCGATGTCCCAGAGGCGGCAATTGTCGGGGCTGATTTCGTCAGCCAACACAATGCGCATCATGTCGTTTTCATAGAAGCGGCCGAATTCCAATTTGAAATCCACCAGCTTAATGCCGATGCCAAGAAACAAGCCGCTCAAGAAATCATTGATGCGGATCGACATGTGCACAATGTCGTCCATTTCCTGGGGGGATGCCCAGCCAAACGCGGTCACGTGTTCTTCCGTCACCATGGGGTCGTTCAGCTTGTCGTTCTTGTAGAACAACTCAATAATGGCGCGGGGCAGGGCCGAGCCTTCTTCAAGGCCCAAACGCTTGGACAGTGAACCTGCTGCCACGTTGCGCACGACGACTTCTAACGGAATGATTTCAACTTCGCGCACCAATTGCTCACGCATGTTGAGCGAGCGAATGAAATGCGTTGGCAGGCCCAGCTCATTGATCTTCTGGAACAGGTATTCCGAGATGCGCTGGTTCAGCACACCTTTGCCTTCAATCACGGCTTTTTTCTCGCCGTTTCCGGCGGTCGCATCGTCTTTAAAATGCACCACAACGGTGCCGGGCTCTGGACCCTCGTAAAGGATCTTGGCCTTGCCCTCGTAAATGCGGGTGCGCTTGTTGTTCATTTGCAGAATCCTCAATGGACGCCTTTATCTTTCATCCCCAATAACACGCCGGGGCACTCTGTCAGGAAAATTGTGTATGCTGTTGAAAACTCGCAGCTCCACTAGCCGATAATGCTGCAATGCACAATGTTTTTAGGTTGGTTTTTGGCGCGGGTTGATTTGGCGGCAATGCATAGCTAATTGAAAGATCACATCAGCTTTTTGATTTGGCAGGAGATTTCCATGACGACTTTTGATTCCCGTAAAGATGGCTTTGAAAAGAAGCATGCCCATGATGAAGAGCTGCAATTCAAGGCCACCGCCCGCCGCAACAAGCTGCTGGGCGCTTGGGCTGCCGAGAAAATGGGCATGACAGGTGACGAAGCCGTGCAATATGCCAAGGACGTTGTGGCCTCTGACTTCGAAGAAGCTGGCGATGACGATGTTGTGCGCAAGGTGATGGGTGATTTTGCCGCGAAGAACGTGGACCAGTCGGAACATCAGGTTCGCCGCACCATGGATGAATTGATGGGTGAAGCCATCGCACAGATCAAAGCTCAATAATGTCAGGCGCATCGTTCGGCCTGCGCAAGCGTCTCGCCACAGGCGTGCCGCTGGTATTTCCATGGGTGGGCACACCCGGTGCGCAGCTTGCCGGGCAAATTGCCCGTGTGGGTTTTGATGCCGTAGCCCTCGACCTGCAACACTCCACCATCGACATGGGTGAAGCCGCCCAAATGGTGGCCGCCATCAACGCCGTGGGTGTGCCTGCCATTTTGCGGGTGCGCTGGAATGACCCGGGCATCGTGAACTCAGCACTGGACATGGGGGCAGCCTGCGTGATTGCGCCCATGACCAACACGGTTGCGCAAGTGCAAGCGCTGGTCAAAGCCGCAAAATATCCACCCGTGGGGCAACGCAGCTGGGGCGGCTACACCATGCTGCAATCGGCTGGCGTTACGGCTGGTGAATATCTCAAACAAGCCAACCACGAAACATTGGTGATGGCGATGATTGAGACGCAAGAAGCGCTGGACAATCTAGACGCCATCGCCGCCGTTCCGGGCTTGGATGGGTTGTTTGTGGGTCCATCGGACTTGTCGATTGCGTTGAGCAATGGTGCGAAGATTGACCGCTTGGGCGAAGCCACACTGAACGCCATGAAGAAGGTCGTCGCCGCCGCAAAGAAAAACGGACTGGTCGCCGCCGCCTTCGCCGGAAACGTAGAAGCCGTAAAAGCCTACACCGAAATCGGGTTTACGTTCATGGCAGGGCCGACGGACACGGACATGATGCGGGCAGGGGCGGAGATGTTTTTGAAGGGGTAATTCTTAGCCCGTCATTCCAGACGCGCACGTAACGCAGTGGAGTAAGCGATCTGGAATCCCGCTAAATGTTAAACAAGAAAGCTGGATTCCAAATCACTCGTTCCGCTTCGCTGCACTCGCGTTTGGAATGACGGTGTTATTGCATTTCTCCCTTGTGCGCAGCATGGGGGAGTACCGCGATAGCGGGGAGGGGGTGTCGGGCACGGAATGGGTATCAAACACCCCCTCCCGTCCTTCGGACGTACTCCCCCGTCGCTTCGCGCCAAGGGAGAAAACCAATCCCGTCATTCCAAACGCGCACGTAACGCAGTGGAGTAAGCGATCTGGAATCCAGCTTCATTTCAAACGAGAAAGCTGGCTTCCAAATCACTCGTTCCGCTGCGCTGCACTCGCGTTTGGAATGACGGTGTTATTGCCTTTCTCCCTTGCGCCGAAGGCGTGGGGGAGTACCCGACGCTTGCGATAGCTAGGGGAGGGGGTGTCGGGCACGGAACAGGTCTCAAGCACCCCCTCCCGGCTTCGCCGTACTCCCCCACCGCTTCGCGGTAAGGGAGAAACTTATTCTAAATACTACTGCAAAACCTTCACCGGCCAAAGCTTGCCGTCACTCGCGATAAACGTCAGCGCCTTGCCGTCTCCCGTCACATCATAACAAGACCAGTTTTTGCTCGGGGGCCATTGGGAGCAGAATTGGTCGCCGCGCACGTCCCATAAGCCGTTGGATGAAGAGGAGGGCATGACGTTGTAGATTGTTAATCCAGCCTTCTGGAAGACCTGCGTATAGCGCCTGCCGCTGTCGTCGATGCCTTCAACGATTTTGTCGGAGAGGGCGGCGCGGATTTCGGCACCCGTCAGTTTTCGTTCTTCAGCCAAGGCCGAAAGCGTGAACAGGAATGTCAAAGCAAGTAACGGTCGCAACATGACGTATTCGTTGCACGTCTGAACCGATCTTACTATTCACGCCATTGTGATGCGCAGTGGCAATCACTTTGATTGACCACTTCGTTCACTTCCCCTGCATCCACTTTCTCACACCCAAACCTCCGCCAATTGCACCCAACAGTGTAAGCAGCGTCGGCAGCCAAGACACGGCCCACACTTTCCAGATGTGGTCGAATTGAATGGGGCTGGCCAGCCAGAAGGCGGCCTGTGATACATAATTCCCAACAATTCCACCTACCACAGCACCCGCCAAAACAGCGAAACGTTTGGTGTCGCGCCGTGTTTCGGCAGGGCCTTGGGGTGGCTTTGCTTTCTGGCGTTTTGCGTACCAAAAGTAAGTGACGACAGCCCCGATAATGCCACCAAAAATGGCAATGACCGGGCCGATGACGAGGCCCAGTGCCATGGCCCCGCCGCCATCTTGGTCGTGAACACCCAAGACGTCCCAGGCCAGCACCGTGCCGACGACCACGACCAAATAGGTGGCGACCACAAATCCCAGAAAACCAAGAACGACGACAATGAAGGTGCGGAACATGGGGAGTAACTCCGACGAATGTGCATCAACTCTCCGACTGCCGCAACACAACGTCGTTTTCCTGATGGGCTCAAAACTATTGTTGGGATGTGGATACAAGTCCGGAGTGTAGCAACATATAGCCGAAGCACCGCGCGGTGTCAAGCGTTATTTTCCTAGTGTGGAATTATAGCTCCGGCACCAGCTTCTCAAGCTGCTTCACTGCAATCCGCGGTCCTACCATGTTGGGGTTCATGCTCAGCGCTTCCTTGTAGGCCGCCAGCGCTTCGGTGTTTTTGCCCTGCCGTTGATAAATCATGCCGCGGCCGGACAATGCGCCGAAGTGCCGTGGCTCCAAATCCAGCACTTTCACGATGTCGGCCAAGCTGTCGTCCAAGCGGCCCATCAGAAAATACAGCGTGGCGCGTTTGTTCCACGCTTCGGGAAAATTTGCTGCCGTCGCCAACAATTGCGTCATCTGCTTGTCAGCTAAATCAAAGGCACCAAGGTTCATAGATTGGGTGGCAATTGCCAGTTTGTCATTCTCAGCAGCGGAACCCCCTTGCATCCACAGCGACCAGATTTGCGGTTCGATGCGCAAAACTTCAGAACCCGTTGCAGGGTCACGCAGTTTTGCAAACAAGGTGTCAAGTTTATCTGCGGGCTGTTGCGCTGCGGCGCTGTGCAGTCCGGCCAGCACGAGGGCGATGATCAACCACAGGCGGCGCATATATGTCATGTAGCAGATACGAACTCTTTTCAAAAGCGGTTCAAAACTCTGCTAGGCCCAACTTGTTCATTTCTGGTTCAGGTCGGATTGGCGAAGGTGTTATCCAATTCAGGTGTGGAGAATTGTCATGAGAACATTTTTGACCGCTATTTTGATGTTCCTTGCGCTGGTTTTGCCGGCGACTGCGGCCAAGCGCATTGCGCTTGTGATTGGCAACAATGATTATGACCATGTCATCGATTTGAAAAACTCCGGCAATGATGCGGATTTGATGGAGCGCACGTTGAAGGACGTGGGCTTTGAAGTGTTGCGCTATAATGATTTGGACCAGCGCGGCATGAAGCAAGCCATGCTGGATTTTGGCCGTAAGTTGAAAGAGGGTGCTGAAGCCAGCATGTTCTATTACGCTGGCCATGGCGTTGAAATTGGTGGTGTGAATTATTTGGTGCCGCGTGATGCCGATTTGAAAAGCAGCGAAGAAGCCGACATTCAAAACGTGTCCGTCAATTCGTTCTTGGCATTGACTGAAAATTCGAGTCGTGCCGCTGAATATTGTGATTTTGGACGCCTGCCGCAACAATCCATTTCGCTCCCTTCGCGCGACCAGTTCAGGTGGTCTTGCTCCTGTGAAAGCGCCGCGCGGAACTTATGTGGCTTATGCCACGTCTCCGGGTGCCGTGGCCGTTGATGGCGAAGAGAACAACAGTCCATTCACTTTAGCTTTGAGCGAAAGCATCAAGCAACCCGGATTGACGCTGGAAGCCGTCTTGAAACTCACGCGTTCCAAAGTTCAAACCCTAACCAATGGTGCACAGTTGCCGTTTGATAGTTCGGCGATTACGGGCGAATTTTACTTTGTTCCAGTGGTTGCGCAAACGCCTGCTCAGACAATTGAACCCCAAAAATTATATCAGCTCGATACGGCGCAAGAAGCATATCAAGCCGCTGGTGAAGATCCCGATTTGTTGCGCATTGTTGCAGATCGATTTGCCGATACGATTTGGGGTGCTCTGGCAATTGAGAAATTGAAGAAGCTTGCACCTGAAAAGCCCGTTGTGGAAACGCCGCCTGTTGTCGAAAAGCCAGCAGTTGTTGAAACACCTGCAACTGTTGAACCCGCACCGAAAAAGAAGGTGGTTATTGACGACCGCAAGGTTGAACCGCCTAAGAAGACCAAGCCTGTTAAGCCCGTTGTGAAAAAGACTGTTCGTGTGTTTGTGCCGCCGCCAAAACCGAAGCGTAAAGTCGTTATCATCGCACCAAAACCAAAACGCATTGTTGTGGCACCACGTCCTGTAGCGTCGGTTGGCTTGCGCTGTGACTCGACGGCAGCCTTGCAGCGCGGCGTGTTGTGCAAAAGCAATGATGGCCGGATTTGCCGTGTCGCGTCGGTGCGTTTCAGCAAGGGCGGTGGGCGACCCGTGTTGATGGGATGCCATTAACGAAGTCCAATTTGACGGCGCGCCTAAATTCGGGTGAAACAGCGTCACCATGGACAAAGCCAACGCAAAATTGATGCCCGCACACGAAGTTATTCTCGATCGCCTTTTGGCGCTGGTTGAGGCCGCTGGGCCTTTGACCGCGCAGACTGATAAGTATTTCACCAATACGTCCCGTATTGTGGGTGCGGTTGGAGATGTGGAAGTAACGTTTGCCGTTTTCATGCGGCGGCGTGTTGTGGCGGCCTTGGAGCCTGCCATACGCTTGGCCAAGGCCTTGGTGCCGGGTGTTAAAATCAAGCGCTTTGTGGAGGAGGGCGAAGTGGTGCCTTCCGAGCGCAAGTTGATGGAAATCAGCGGGTCGCATGAAAGCGCTTGTCGGAAGTTGAAACGCTGCTACTGCAAAAAATTGGCTTTCCCTGTGTGTCGGCCAACAATGCCTATGAAATGTGTTTGGCCATGCCGGGGTCTGCGTTCATGGATATGCATGCGCGCCACGGTTCGGGTGCGGAAATGAATATTCTGGCGTCCTATGGTGCCATGGTTGGCAGCCGTGCAGCACGACACAAAAACCGGGGCGTGAAAGGGTTTGTGGGGTCATCGCAGGATTTAACGGCACCCTTGTTCGGTGCGAAAAATGGCATGGGCACCATGCCACATGCGCTTGGTGGGTTATGCCAATGGTGATGTGTTGGCGGCGATGCAAATGTTTGAAGCAGCCATTCCTGAAGCTTCATCGTTGATTGCGCTGGTGGATTATACGGGCGAGGAAATCAAAGACTCGTTGCGTTGTGCGCAATGGTTCTACGACGACGCGAAATTACATGAAAAGGGTAAGACCTTCGGCGTGCGTTTGGATACGCATGGCGGGCGCTTTGCTGAAGGTCTCGACTACGAAAAGTCCGTAGATGCCGTGGGCGAGTGGCTTGGCGTTTCAGGTGAATATAACATCGTTGAAACAGTGCTGGGGGGCAGGGCGTTCCAACTCGATCCTTCAAATATCTTGGTCGATAAAGTGCGGCGTATTTTGTTTGGTAAAGGTGTTTCAGTTGCAGCGGCTATTCATGTGCGTCGCGCCTTGGACAAGGCCGGATTTAAGGATGCCATGATTGTCGGTTCATCCGGTTTTGATGCACAGAAATGCCAGATTATGGGGGCTGCAAAAGCGCCGCTTGATATGGTGGGGACGGGTTCGTTCCTGCCCGCCACGCTAACCGAAACTTATGCAACGGCTGACATCATTCAATATGGTGACGTGCGGCGTGTAAAAGTGGGCCGCGAATTCCTGTTCGATTAAGATTAATTGTTAGACATGTTTCTATGACGGTCGCGGCGACGGATTGCACACCATCGCTATTTGTATCAAGTTATTTTCTGGGGTGGCCCTGACCGCTGGGGAGTTTAGCTATGAAAAAATTTGTAATGGCAGCTATGGCTTTTGCTGTTGCTGCATCGTTTGCAATTGTTCCGGCGGAAGCCGCCAAGCGCCGTAAAAAGCCGCGCGCGCCGCGTTTGCCGCCCATTGTGCAAGTTCATGTTGATATTTCGTCTCAAGCAATGTCGGTGCGCGTCAATGGTTGGCACCATGCGTCGTGGCGGGTTTCAACAGGTCGTGAGGGCTATTACACACCGCGCGGTTCCTACAGTGTGAAGCGTATGGCAAAAGTCTATTACTCTAAAAAATACGATAATGCGCCTATGCCAAACTCCGTGTTCTTTTATGGCGGCTATGCCATTCACGGCACGAACAGCGTGAGCCGATTGGGCCGCCCAGCATCGCATGGTTGTGTGCGCTTGGCACCTGGCAACGCCGCAGCCCTCTATGCGCTGGTGCAACGCCATGGTGCAAGTCGCACGCGGATTACACTCACCAACTAATCGCATTGACGCGCGAATTTCGTTTCCGCATGTTGACGCCTGATTCAGGAGTTTCGACATGGCACGGGTTGCGATTATCACAGGCGGCGCACAGGGCATTGGTGCGGCTGTAGCCAAACAGTTTTTGCAAGATGGTTTTGCTGGAGTTGTGCTTTTGGCCCTGAGTGAAGACCGTTTAGCGCAGGAAGCAAAGGCACTTTCGAAACTGGGCGCTGTCGTCACACTCGCAGCAGATTTGCGTGATAATGCAACGCCTGACAAAGCAGTTGAACTCGCGCTCAAAACATTTGGCCGATTGGATGTGTTGATTAACGCAGCGGGCAACACGGAACGTTGCAGCGTGGAAGATGCGAGTGTCGACGCCTACCACCGCTTGTTTGATGTGAATGTAAAAGCGCCATTGTTCATGATGCAGAAATGCGCTGCGGCCATGAAAGACGGAGGCTGCATTGTGAACATCTCATCCATGCTGGCTTACGGGGGGCCGCCAGAAATTGGGATTTATTCAGCCTCCAAAGCAGCACTCGTCGGCTTGTCAAAAAATGCGGCAAATACGTTGAAGCGTAAAGGCATTCGCGTGAACTGTATCAACTTAGGTTGGGCCAATACGGAAGGTGAGCACGCGCTGCAAACCGGCTTTCACAAGCAGCCTGAAAACTGGGCGGAGATTGCGGGTGCTAAAGTGCCATTTGGCAAGTTGATTTCGCCTGAACATATTGCAGGCACCTGCGCCTATTTGGTGTCGCCCGCAGCGGAGCTGATGACGGGTGCGGTGATTGACTACGAGCAAATGCCAGTGGGCACCTATGACTTCCACCCAATGCTGGCGCGCGACTGATTAGCCGAGTTCCAGGACCACGATTTCGGGTGGCACGCCAAAGCGCACGGGCATGCTGCGAACATCCGAGCCCACCCGATACAACGAAATGACGACCTTCTTCGATTACATGGCCATAGGCAAAGCGATTGCCAAATGAGGAGGGCGTAACGGGAGAAAATCCGAATAATCCGTACTTGGCCACCATGGGTGTGGCCGCTCAAAGTAAGCGACACACGATCTGGCACTTCGACAAATAAGTCCGGCTCATGGGCGAGGTGAATGATGGGCGCGTCATCCTTGATCTTCGCAAGCGCTTGACTGATGTTGGCTCGGCTATCAAATTTGCGGTGGCCTTTGCGAATGGCGACCATTGAATTCGTGCCTGACAACCAAAATGGCATGCCCGCTTTTTTGAGTTCAACGCTTCATTGTCGAGGACGCGAAGTCCAGCATCACCGAAAACTTGTTGTGCATGGGGAATGCCGCGTCCGGTGAGTTGAATTTTAGGATCGTCCCACCAGTCGTGATTGCCCATAATTGCAAATGTGCCGAGCGGAGATTTCAGCTCCAATGCGGCTTCTGCCACCTGTTCAAATGACACTTTGCCCGTGCTGAAACGATGGCTAGCGACGTAGTCTCCCATCAACACATGCATGTCTGGCTGCAAAGCATTTGCCGCGGCAATAATGCGTTTCCAGCGCGACAATGGCATGTGCGGTTCCACGCAATGCAAATCAGCCAGCATAACAATGCGGAGTTTCAAACCGGGGGTCCACTTGGGTGGCGTGAAGGCATAAACCGTGGTGTTGAGGCGAAAACCCGGTTCAATGGCAAGGGCATAGGTTCCGGTGAGAAAACCTCCCAATGAGAGGCCCCCCAACCATTTCAAAAACGAGCGGCGTGATAACATCTGGTTCTGCTAACTTTGGGTTGCGGCGGAAATGTGGTTTTCGGTTTCTTTTGCCTCGGCTAAACACCAATCGTGGAAGGCATTCACCATGGGCGCGTCCTTTGTGTCTAAGCGCGTGATCAGGAAATAGGAAAACGCGTCAGGTGCTTTGAGTGACAGTTCAAACGGCTTGACCAAGCGTCCCGCTGCCAAATCATCGGCCACCAAGTTTGAGTCACCCAAGGCAACACCTTGGCCATCTATGGCCGCTTGAATAACCAGCGAAGTTTGGCCGAAATGTAGGCCACGTTTGTCGTCGAAATCTCGAATACCTGCCGCCTGCATCCACATGCGCCAATTGGGCCAGGGTGAGCCTTGGGCTTGCCAATCCAAATGTATGAGGGTGTGGCGCAGCAAATCCTTTGGTGTTTGCAGCGGCTTTTCCTTGGTTATCAGGGACGGGCTGCATACGGGTGACAGCGTGTCATTGAACAGCAAATCAGCCCGCAAGCCCGGATATTTGCCAGCGCCGAAACGGATGGCCACGTCAACATCATCACGGTCAAAATCAACCAGCGTATTCGACACATCAATGCGCACGTCAGCCCCCGGAAATGCGTTGAGAAAGCCATCCAGCCGCGGCACCAGCCATTTTGCGGCAACGGACGGTGTTGACGACACGCGGATCTGGTTGCGGTTTTCGAGGCGTTTAATGCGGTGCAGGCGCTTTCGATAGGGTTTCCAGTGATTCATTTGCGGCGACACGCAAAATCTCACCTTCACGTGTCAAGCGCATGGAACGGCTGGTGCGCAAAAACAGCGAGACGCCCAGTTGATCTTCCAACTCGCCGATCTGGTTTGAAATTGCGGCAGGGGTCACGCCCATTTCGTCGGCAGCACGGGTGAAACTCAAATGGCGAGCTGCTGCGTCGAAGGCGCGAAGGGTTCGAAGGCCGGGAAATTGCTCAATCATGGCGAAACCTTGTTCATCTTCAAGTTAAACTTGATGATCGGTACAGAATTAGTCGTTTTTCTTTTGAATCGCAACGAACTATATGTTGATCATCAAAGAGTGTTAAAGAAAGTTAACGATCATGAACAAGTTCCTCATCCGCGCCGCCGCTTCAGTCCGCAACGCTTTTGCAGCCGATGCTGCCACCACCCGTTTCCTTGAACAAAACTACGTCGATGTGCGCAAGTCTTCGCGCCTCTGGGGCGTATAAGTTCTAAACTCCCACCCTCGGTCGCCATTGCGCGATCAACTTCGCCCGTCCGCAATAGATTGCGGGCGGGTTTTTATTTGCATGCAGAAAGTTGAGATTTTTTGAGTTTGAAAACACGGTGTTCTGGCGTGGCCTCAATCATCATTGAATTTTCACCACAGCCATCCTTGGCTACGCGGAAATAGCTCGAGTTGGTCAACACAATGCCTGTGCTGTTTTCTTTAAGCGTAAAGCCGCCGCCATCGCATTCAATGCCGCATGTCCAAGCGCCCGGTTTGCCGCTGCAATCGGCAACTTCGCTCCAAGTCTGCCTGCCGCTACCACGCAATTTAACTGTCACGTCTGCAAACATGGCCCCCGTAAAACCTTCAACATCTTTCCCGCTATAAAGCTTAAGCGTCATCGAGGTGATCGTTTGGCCTTTGTGTTTGTTGAGATGCTGCTTGTCATAATTTCTGACGTAACAGCCAAAAGGTGGCTCAGCCGCCTGCAAGATTTGGTTTGAAAAGGCTAGTAAGACAGCAGCTAGACAGACGTGCTTCAACATGCAGGGACTCCTAAATCAGCGGCCTTTCCAAACTGGCTTTCGCTTTTCGGAAAAGGCTTTAGCCCCCTCCAATTGATCGTCCGATGAATAGAGCTTGTCAACCGTAGGCAATTTGCGTTTCGTCACCATGTCGAAGGCCTGTTGAATGGGCAGGTGCTGCGTTTCACGCGCGATTTCCTTGATGCAGGCATAAACCAGCGGCGGGCCATCAGCCAGTTGTGCCGCCAGTGCGCGGGCGCGGGTCATTAAATCAGCGGCTGGCACGATTTCGTTGATGATGCCCCAATGCTTGGCTTCCGTCGTATCGATGCGGCGGCCCGTGAACAACATTTCCATGGCAACGTGGTGGGGAATATAGCGCGGCAGTTTGATGGTTGCGGCATCAGCCACTGTGCCGGAGTTGATTTCGGGCAGGGCGAAGGTTGCATGTTCAGCCGCAATAATAATATCGCAAGCAATCATGATTTCAAAGCCACCCCCAAAGGCGAGGCCGTTTACCGCGCAGATAACGGGCTTGTTAAGACCCTTCAATTCCTGCAAGCCACCAAAGCCACCGACACCGTAATCGGAGTCCGGCGCTTCGCCCTCAGCTGCGGCTTTCAAATCCCAGCCGGGGCAGAAAAACTTCTCACCCGTTGAAGTCAGAATAGCGACGCGCAATTCAGGATCATCACGAAATGCAGCGAAGATGTCTCCCATGATGCGCGAGGTGGCAGCATCAATTGCATTGGCCTTGGGGCGATCAATGGTGACTTCAAGGATGGCACCATTGCGGGAGGTGTGGATGGGGGAGGACATGGATTAAAACTTCTTCGTGCTGCCGGCTTTTTTCAAGATGCCATTCGCCGTGTGACGATTATCAAGGTTACGTGGAACGATTAAGATATCGCGACCTTCTGCCTTCCATTTTTCATGTGAGCCTTTTGCATGATCTGCATAAGCATAACCCAACGCTTTCAATTCTTTGACCACGTCGCGATAGAACCCTTCAGACATCAGGCTGCTTGTCGAGTGCCATCGGGCCGCTGCCATAGGATAATTGGAACCGTGCTTCCTATGATATCGGGTGAGACGTTTTCACTTCTCCAATGGTTTTCTAACACCAATTCGCCTGCAAACTCATTCACAACATCTTCAAATTCGTTCAGGTCTTTGGCGTTGATGAAAAGCCCTTCAATGTCTGTTTCGGAAATCCAGACATTCGCTTCTTCGTCCCAAATTGCTTTGACATAGAATGTTCGCTTCATGTGAGAAACTCCTCTGCACAATCATAAGCCCATCAACGCATCCTTACAAGCGCATCTACAGCTACAGCTCCATTGGGCAAAACAAGCAATGGGTTGACGTCGAGTTCCTCAAGCGTGTTTGCGTGGGCATTGGCGAATTTGGCAACTGCTTCTACAGCTGCGATGACGGCTTCTTCATCGCCAGATTTGCCACGGAAGCCTTCGATCAATTTCCACACCTTGAGTGATTTCAGCGCAGCCTCGATTTCAACGCGATTGGTGGGCAGCAGAAGTGTTGCGGTGTCTGCCAATAATTCGGTGAGAACTCCGCCCGCACCCACCACCAACCCGAGGCCGAATTGCGGATCACGCGTGACACCGATAATAAGTTCAGCAACCGCACCTGTGACCATGCGTTCGATCAAAACCTCATCTGCAATTTTAGCCAACTGATTTGCCGCGGCTTCAATCTCTCGAGCGTTTGTCAGGTTCAGTACAACGCCGCCGGCTTCTGTCTTGTGAGCCACATTCGCAGATGACACCTTCATGACCACTGGCCCGTCAAATTTACTGGCTCTATCAACAGCATCTTGAGGTTTGCAAACATCTCCGACAGGCACAGCAACGCCGTAGCTTCTAAGCAATTGTTTGCCGTCAAATTCCTTGAGTGTCTTAATCGCAGATGTCGCAACATTTGACTTTGGCAAGATTGGCCTTGCTGATTTTGAATTTTGCGCCTCGCCAACGAGCGCCGCATTTTCAAATGCTGTCAGTGCATCATCCAGTCCCAACATGGGGGCAACGCCTGCTGCCAATAACTCCTCGGCCAAATCGAGTGGCATACATTCCGGCAATGTGGCCACAACAGCAGCGCGGGCGTTGGTGTTGAGTGCGGCTTGCTTGAAGGCGCGGGCGGCAACATACCAGGCTTCTGCATTCATCGGCGGGGGTGGTGCGTCGAGAATTAACATTGCCACATCAAAACCACCTGACAGCGAGGCCGTGAATGTTGCTGTCATCTTGTCCATCTGGTTCCAGATGAAGGTGTGATAGTCGAGCGGGTTTGAAACGGTGACGAGTTCAGACAGTGTTTCGCGCACGCGCGTTGCGGTTTTTGCGTCGTAGTCGGGGAAGCTGACTTTGCGGTTCATCGCCAAGTCTGCTGCAAGTGCTGCTTCACCGCCGGAGCAAGAGTGAGACACCAAGCGCCCGCCGCCAATGCTGCCCAAGTGCAAGAATTTCAATGTTTCTACAAAAGACGTAATGCTGTGGCAGCGGGCTACACCGTGGCGTTTGAACAAAGCATCATACATGCTGTCGGCACCCGCCAATGACGAGGTGTGGCTCATGGCGACGCTCGCACCCTGTTCGGATTTTCCGGTTTTGAGAACGACGATTGGCTTTTTGCGCAACCGTGCAGCTTCACAGGCGGCGGCAAAGGCGGGAAGGTCGTTCAAGCCTTCAACATGAAGCCCGATGGCCGTGATACGATCATCGGCGCTCAGAAATTCGACCATTCGCGCCATATCAACATCGGCTTGGTTGCCGATGGCGAAGACCGCCGCCAAGGGCAGGGCGCGGCGCGTGAAGGTCATATTGCAGGCAATATTGCCGGACTGGGTGATGATGGCGATACCACGCTCCAAAGGCTTGATGCCATGTTCATCCGGCCACAGAGCAACCCGGCCTAAGCCATTGACAAAGCCATAGCAATTGGGGCCGAGCAGGGGCATGCCATCGGCTTTGGCGAGGAGTTCTTGCTGCAAATGGTCATCACCGGTTTCGGCAAAACCAGAGGCATAAATCACGGCACCACCGCAGCCTTGGGCTTTGAGTTGGCGCACCACATCAATCGTCGCCTCGCGCTTCACCGCGATGAAGGCAGCATCAATCGGGCCTTCTATGTCATCGACGGATTTGACGGTTTTGACACCGCTGATTTCAGGGCGCTTTGGGTGCACGGCGTGGATCGTTCCGGCAAAGCCAAATTCCTGGCAACGGCGAATGGCAACGGCACATTCATTGCCACCAATGAAGGCAATGGATTTAGGGAAGATGAGGCGGGAGAGGGTCATTGGTCTCTGCCCTCATCCGTCTCGCTGTGCTCGCCACCTTCTCCCGCAAGCGGGAGAAGTGAAACGCCTTCACCTCTCCCGCTTGCGGGAGAGGATGCCCCGAAGGGGCAGGTGAGGGCCGACATCATGTCACCCACCCAACGGCCTCAAAAGCGCACGCGAAATAATATGCCGCTGAATCTCACTCGTGCCTTCCCAAATGCGCTCTACCCGTGCATCGCGCCAGATGCGTTCCAGTGGCAAGTCGCTCATCAAACCCATGCCGCCATGAATTTGAATGGCTTCGTCGGCGATGAAGGCGAGGACTTCGGTGGCTTTGAGTTTGGCCATGGCCATGTCGGTGTCGGTGGCCGTGCCTTGGTCCACTTTCCACGCGGCTTCACGGGTGAGAAGATCGGCTGCTTTCAATTCCAAAGCCATATCGGCAAGTTTGAAAGAGATGCCTTGGAACTTGCCAATTTGCTGGCCGAATTGTTCACGGTCCACGGCCCATTGCAACGCCAGTTCAAGAGCACGTTCGGCGCGGCCTAAACAGGTTGAAGCCACTTGCAGGCGTGTGGCCCCCAGCCATGAATTGGCGACTTCAAAACCTTTGTGCACTTCGCCCAACACGTGTGACTTGTGAACGCGGCAATCATTGAATTCCAAGATGTTGTTGGCGTAGCCGCGGTGGGACACGTTTTTATAGCCATCCCGCACGGTGTAACCGGGTGTTCCTTTGTCGATCAAGAATGCTGTGATCAGTTTCTTCTTGCCGCGTGGCGTTTCTTCTTCGCCTGTGGCAGCAAACAGAATGACGAAATCAGCTTCATCAGCATGGCTGATGAAGTGCTTGGTGCCGTTGATGATGAAGTCATCTCCATCAGCGCGGGCAAAAGTTTTCATGCCCCGCACGTCGGAGCCCACACCGGGTTCGGTCATGGCGAGGCAATCGATTTTTTCGCCTGTGACGGACGGCAACAAATAACGATCACGCTGTTCGCCCACACAGGCCATCAGAATGTTTGAAGGGCGCGACACGCAATTCCAATGCAGTGCATAATTGGCGCGGCCCAATTCTTTTTCGTAGAGGCACCACGTTAAAGTGTCGAGGCCTGCACCGCCCACTTCGGCTGGCATATTGGCAGCATAAAGACCCGCGGCAATGGCTTTGGCTTTAATCTCGGCACGCAATTCAGGCCGCAGGATGCCTGTTTCCTCCACTTCTTTTTCGTGGGGGTAAAGCTCATTCACCACGAAGTCTTTCGTGGTTTTGATAATCATTTGCTGTTCTTCTGTAATGAGAAATCCATGATTTATGTACCGCCCCTAAATATCGTCATTCCCGCGAAGGCGGGAATCCAGATTTTCGGCAGTCTCGCTCGTTGAAAGTCTGGATTCCCGCTTTCGCGAGAATGACGGAATAGAAGATGGAGATGCATCAAAAATACCTACTCATTTTATGTGAAAAGTTTCAATATGCCCATCAACGGCGATGTCTTGGCCGTTGATCATGAAGGCTTGAGGGCTGGCGAGGAACACCGCAAGATTGGCGATTTCTTCGGGCTGGGTGAAGCGGGCGAGGGATTGGCCTTGCACCAATTCTGCGGCAACAATTTGTGAACCCACGCCGCGCATTTGGGCTTCGCCTTCAATGACGCGATTGATACGTTCGCCCGCTACAGCACCGGGGCAAATAGCATTGCAACGCACGTTGTAGGGGCCAAGCTCAATCGCGAGGGATTTGGTTAAACCAATCACGCCCCATTTTGCGGCTGCATAGGGTGTGCGGTTGCCAAAGCCATATTGCCCCGCATTCGACGACATGTTGATGATGATGCCGGAGCGTTGGGCCTTCATCACAGGGGCGGCGCGTCTGGCACACAGAAATTGCGCATCAAGGCAGACGGCCAAGCAGTCGCGCCAATCTTCAAGTTCGATGTCTTCAATGACTGCCGTTGGCCCCTTGGTGCCAGCATTGTTGACCATCACATCAAGCCCGCCCAAATCATCCAAGGCATCATCAAACCAAGCATCCACTTCAGCTTCGCTTTGCACATCAACGCGCGTCGCTGCAATTTCAGGAAAGTCTTCGCGGAATTGTTCGAGGGCTTGCTCGTTCATGTCGCAGATGTGAACCCGCGCTCCATTTTCATGAAAGGCCTTGGCAATGGCACGGCCAATGCCGGAAGCGGCGGCGGTGATCATAACGCGTTGGGGCATATCGATCTCCTTGTACTCCCTCATCCGGCTTTCTTCTTCCGTGCCTTCAATTCCCGATCCAACACAAGACCAGAGCCGATCTTATGTTTGCGGAACAGTTTCATCATATCCACCAAAATCGCATTGCGCTTGGCTTCAATCGCGGCCACGGCGCGGCCTTCGGCTTGGGTTTCGCAGCCTTCCACCAAGCGCTTTTCCAACGCTTCATTCCATTGCGGGAATTTGAGGTCGGTCCAGTCCAGTTCCAATGTGGGGTCAAACTGCTTGATGAAATCGCGCATGCCGCCAGGGCCGCCCGCCACGTGATAGGTCAAGAACGAACCCATGAAGGCCCAGCGCATGCCGGCGGAATAAACAATCGAGTCATCAATGTCGCCCGTTGAGGCAATGTCCTTGTTGAGAATGTGCAGGCTTTCGCGCCACAGGGCTTCCTGCAAACGGTCGCAGACATAGCCCATGATTTCTTTTTTGAGCCGCAACACCTGCATGCCGATGGCTTCAAAATAAACGCCCGCACGGTTCATGGCGTCTTCGGAGGTTTTGGCACCCGGCACGGTTTCAACCAGTGGCAAAAGATAAACCGGATTGAAGGGATGACCGATGATGACGCGTTCGGGGTGTTTGCATTGGGACTGTAAATTGGTGGGCAGAAAACCCGATGACGACGAGGCGATGATCACGTCAGGCCGCGCCACCGCATCGATGTCGCGGAACAATTTGATTTTCAGCTCTTCGCGTTCAGGCGCGCATTCGTGGATGAAGTCCGCTTTTGACGCCATCTCCGCGAGATTGGTGGTGAAGCTCAATTTGCCTTTCTTCAAAGGCTTGCCGAGCAATGCTTCCAATGAAGGCCATGCGGTTTTGATTTGGGCTTTCAGTTTTGCTTCCGCAGTCGGCGACACATCAAATGCAATGACGTTGTAGCCACGAAACAACAAACGCGCCGCCCAGCCTGCGCCGATCAATCCGGTTCCGGCAATGCCAACTGTTTTGATGTTCATTTCTTCAGTCCCAATATCGCGCGACCTTCATCAGGCGTGGCCACTTTCGTTCCCAACATTTCGATGATCTTCACGGCCTTTTCAACCAAAGCGCCATTGGTGGCGAACACACCTTTTTCCAAATAGAGATTGTCTTCCAAACCCACGCGCACATGGCCGCCCAACAATGCGGCTTGTGCAAGGGCTGGCATTTGGTTGCGGCCAATGCTGAAGGCCGCCCAAACGGCACCCTCGGGCAATTGCGATTTTTGATAGGCCATGGTTTCAGTGTTGAAGGGTGCACCCCAAGGAATGCCGAGGCAAAGTTGATAAAGGGGAGGGCCGTCAATCAAGCCCTCTTTCACCAACTGATTGGCGAACCACAAATTGCCTGACTGTCAAAAATTTCCATTTCCGGCTTCACGCCATAGGATTTGATAAGAGCGGCCTGCTGGCGCAATTGCGTTGGCGTTTGCACCATGATGGATTGGCCATCGCCAAAATTCAACGTGCCGCAATCCAGCGTGCAGATTTCAGGGCGCAGCGCTTCAATATGCAGCAAGCGTTCGATGGGGCCCACACAATCGGTGCCCGCACCAAATTCCAGCGGCTTTTCACCATCACCAATCACCACATCGCCGCCCATGCCTGCGGTCAGGTTGATGATGACATCGGTGTTCTTGGCACGAATGCGTTCCATCACCTCGCGGTATAAATCAACGCGGCGCGACCCTTTGCCCGTTTCCAGATTGCGCACATGGCAATGGACCACGGTGGCACCGGCGCTCGCCGCCTCCAGCGCCGAATTCGCAATCTGTTCAGGTGAAACCGGCACGTGGGGGCTTTTGCCCACGGTGTCGCCAGAGCCTGTTACGGCGCAGGTGATGATAACTTTTGGCTGCATATTCGTCCTCCAACAGACTCAAAGGCTAGCTTGAACATTTGGTCTTGGCGAGGGCGGACACGCCGCTGGCCTGTTGAAATACGTCAAGTGGACTTGTTTTCAATTTCCAGTTGGTTAACAATCGCCCTCAGGCAAAACGGCGGATTCGATTATGGGCGAGATTACAGGAGCAATGGTTGTTGTTGCGGCACTTTCCGCACCAATTGATATTCCAGAACCCATTCAGGATAAAAACTGGTGCACACCGGGCTATGTTGTGATGCTACCTGAAGGTCGTGAAGGCGTTGTGACTTCAATCGACGGCGACATTTGCCGTGTTGTGACCGATGGCGAAAAATATGCCACGCTTATCCCGCATTTTATTGTCGAGCCGGTTTATCCGCAGCCATTCGCAGCACGGGCTTATCGCTAACCACCCGCTTGCCATGTTTTGATGGCTTCAAGCGGGTAGAGCAGCATGATGATATTGAGCGTGAGGTTGTCTCGAATAATATAGCCCACGGCCAATTCAAACACGATTGCCAAAGCAATTGTTGCCGCCACGGGCAAGCGCGATGCAGCATAAAACCCAGCCATCATGGCCAGAATATCGCACACGGAATTCAGCACGCTATCGCCATAGTAATCGAGTGAGATTGTGGCTTCGCGATAACGATTGATGATGAAGTCGGTGTTTTCAAACACTTCCCATGCCCCTTCGATCACAGTCGCCAAAGCCAGCTTCAGGCCGAAACTCCAGCGCGGGCCAACGAGGTGTAAAAGCCCGTAAAATATGAAACCGTGGATAATATGCGAGAAGGTGTACCAGTCGGTAATGTGTTGGGAGTTTTCTGAACTGAACACAACGCCATGCCAGATTTTCACATAACCACATTTGCAAATCGGCTCGCGCCCCATGACGAGCAGAATGATTGCGAAGGCAAGCGTGAGGGCAAAAGCCCAAGCAACGGGAGGGATTCGGCGAATGAACATGTTGGAAGTTTAATTCAATCTGGTTAAAAAATCAGGACGGTGTGGAATGGAAGCTTTGACCATGCTAACGCCCTTTCCATGACAAAAACAGCATTGGTGACGGGAGCAACAAGCGGCATTGGGCGGGCTATTGCTTTGGCTTTGGCGAACTCAGGCTATCAGGTTTTGGCCGTTGGCCGAGATCTTGCGGCGCTTGCCAGTTTGAAGGCAACGCTCGGGATTGAACCCTTGGCGCTCGACCTAACGGATCGTTCAGCAGTTCAAAATGCATTGCAAAATCGCAACATTGATGTGTTGGTCAACAACGCTGGCATGATGCCTCCCGTCGGGCATTTTTGTGACGCGGACCAAGCCGATTTAGATGCCACTTTGGCGCTCAATATCTCTGCCGTTGTGCATTTGACACGGCTTGTGGCACCCACAATGCGCGCGCGGGGGCAGGGGCACATCTTCTTCACAGGCTCAACAGCAGGGCACACATCATTTCCCAATATGGCGGTCTATTGCGCATCCAAAGCCGCCATTGCTGGCTTTGCCGGGGCGTTGCGCTTGGACATGGCACCCCATGGTGTACGCATCACCGAAATTGTTGCGGGCCGTGTTGAAACCGGACTTTACCGCGACATTCTCTCCGCTGAAGCTCGCGCACAAATGTATGCCAACCAGTCCGCCGTGCAGCCTGAAAATGTGGCTGACATGGTGCTGGCGGTTTTGAATATGCCGCAACATGTTGACGTGGCGCGGTTTGATATTTTGCCAACGCACCAAGCCACGGCAACAGGAACCCAGAAAAAGGAAAAATGACGTGAAAGATTTGTCGGTTGTTGTTGTCGGCGGTGGTGCAGGGCTTGGCGCATTGTTGGCGCGCATGGCTGTGGAAGAGGGCGCTTCTGCACTCGGCATTATTGACATCAACCTATCGGCAGCAGAAGCGGCATTGGCACCCGCACTTGAACGCAACTTGCCCGCCGCCGCCGCAGCCTGCGACATTCGTACCTCTGAAGCGGCTCATGCCGCCTTCAACGCAATTGCCACAAAGTTGGGCCGCGTTGATACGCTCATCAACTGCGCTGCAATCTACCCCCGCAAACCTTTGCTGGAAATCACCGACGCCGATTGGGATGCTTCCAACGCCATCAACGTGAAAGGCACCTACCACATGATGGTTGCCGCCGTTCAACACATGCGCGCACAAACTGAAAAGTCCAACGTCCGTGGCCGCATTGTCAATCTAACTTCGGTTGATGCATTCAAAGCGCACCCGCAGAATGCTCACTACGCAGCCACCAAGGCCGCCGTTGTCAGCCTCACGCGAAGTTTCGCGCAAGAAGTGGCACCGCTTGGCATTTTGGTGAATTCGGTTGCACCTGCCGGCATGGCGACAGAACGCGCCCGCGAACTGGGCTTCCTACCCGAACTCGCAAAAGCCAGCCCCTTGGGCCGAGGTGGAGAACCCCGCGAAATGGCTGAATGGGTGCTGATGGCGGGTGGGCCAAAGAACACCTATATGACGGGTGAAAATATCATTGTGTCTGGCGGTTATATCTACGCCTGATATTCCCCCCAAATGATGCGTTAACTCATTATCCACAACTAAAAGTGTATTTGACGTTTTAAATACATCTATAAGTGGAGGCGAGCGGGTGTTCGTTTGGTTGCTCTAAATGCTTCGCGGGTCATTTCAAAAATTGAATTTTCTGCGTCTCGCACAGGAACGTCGGGATGACGAGGAGGCCGACTCCCGTGAGATGCATTCTATTTGCTGCTTTTCCGATTTTGGCCATTCATCAGATGATTGGACCATGTTCGTAAATCTCGACACGCGGCGCGTTTATGCTTGCATCTGCAATTCAAATTCTAAAAATTTGCGCATTCATAAGGGCACGGGATGGATCGAACTTGACGTTCTTGCTGCCGAGCGATGGTTGGATTTTGCAGGCCGAAGTAACTCAAGCGTTCCTGCAAATTTGTTCAAGTATTTCCCTGATCAGTTTTGGCAAAAAAACGAATACAAGGGTGATCGCTTTCATGCCTATGCGCTCATGCGTATGACCCAACTGGATGCACCCGCCCGGAAAGCTTTTACCACCGAAAAAATAGCCGCCATTGTCGTAACAATCGTGCTTGGCGTGCTGTCGTTTAATTGGTGGTTCAAACTCATCGAGATTATTTTTACACTGAAAAATTTTGGATAACACATTTCCCAATCTGTGTTTTTAAGGCACCCAAATAGGATGCGGCTTCAGGGATTTTAAAAATTTTGAATTCGTCGTTTTAAGTGAAACAATTCTGGGCAGGGCCATGGGTTTGCAAATGCACTGGGCTGCCGCTGTGCCAAGTTTATCTTGGGTGATCAATGAATATACTTCTGCTGATCGTGCGATGACCGCACGCTTGAACAATGCTTCTTCGTAGTCGCCGGTCGTCAAACCTTCGGAAATATGCAAACCATTTGCACCAATAAAACAGGTGTCAAAATGCATGTTGTTGATGCTTTCCAATGCTGCGGCACCCAACGCCACCATTGAATGACGAAATAAAACGCCCCCGATAATGATAACAGAGATATTTGCATGGACCTCCAAGGCGGCTGCAATTGTAGGGCTGTGTGTGACCACAGTGCCGCACAGATTAGGATGCAGTGCTTTCGCCAATTCAAGGTTTGTTGTGCCTCCATCGATAAAAATTGTTTGCCCGCTGTGAACAAGTTTTGCTGCTGCGCGACCCAACTTTTGTTTTTCGTCCGAGGCCATCAAAGTTCTTACAGACAGGGGCTTGACTGTAGGCGAGAAGGGCAACGCTCCACCGTGCACCCGCAGCAGTTTCCCGTCAGCCGCCAACTCCCGCAAATCGCGTCGGATCGTGTCTTCCGATAACTTGAGTTGGACACTCATTTCTTTGGCAATAATGCGCCCGTTGTTTTGAAGGTGATCAAGCAAAAGGCGTTTTCTGTGTTCTGTCAGCATTGCACGAAATTACACGATATTGCATGATGTGTCACGAACTGTTATGGATCGATTTTTCATTTGGAGGACATGATGAACAAGCGACCTATGATGATTTTGATTGCTGGCCCGTATCGCTCGGGCACAGGCGACGATCCTGCAAAAATGGCGGAAAATCTCAATCGGTTGGAGGCCATGTCATGGCCTATATTTCAAAAAGGGCACGTTCCCATGATTGGTGAATGGGTGGCGCTTCCGATTTGGCAGACTGCAGGCGGCAAAAGCATTGGCGACAGTCTTTATGAGCAGATTTTACATCCAACAGCTGGTCGGTTGTTGCAGCACTGTGACGCCGTTTTGCGTCTGCCGGGCGCTTCCAAAGGTGCCGATAACGATGTGGAAATTGCAAGAAGCAGGGGCATTCCTGTCTATTTTGACATCACAGAAATTCCCAACGCAACTTGACGCAATTCATTTTGACTGACTTCAGAGATCGCACCACCAACGTCGTCTTCCTGATGGGCTCAAGACTGTTGTTGGATGTCGCGCACTATATCGAGTTCTAGTCCAATCACCGCGCGGTGTCAAGCGTTATTTTCCTATTGTGGAAAAATTAAAAAGAAGAAAAGGGAAGCGTCCCCTTTTCCCCGCCGTTTCCCCCTCTAAAGAACCGCTATTTTCTCGAGACCCGGAACATCCAAGATTTAGCGCCACAGTTCCACTCCAGTTTATTTTTTCTTTATTAAAAACCAGCCCACTTATGTTCTTTCATCATTGTTTGATGAAAGGCATAGACTTCATTCGGGCCTTGAAAACATGCTTGTCATGCCACAGATGATGGTGTCCGATTTGGTCAAGTTTGAAGACCAGTTCACCACTTAGATCCGGACGCCACATGACGTTACCCATTTTTGCAGTTGTCAACTCATGGTCAACACTGTCCAAGCGCGTGCAAACATTCAAAAAGTACATTTTGCGAGCCAGTTCATTGTTGGATTTGTAGATAACATCAATCGGAAAGAACTGGTGTAGGTCCGGCTCAAAACGTTCGATGATGGCTTTCACGCGATCACTCACGAGCAACATCTGACGACCCCAGATGGCATCCGGCAGTTTACGATTTTTAGGGCCGCCCCAGAGAAATTTAGTTGGCACATGATCAGGTTTTATTGGACGTCCACAGTTCAAGTCACCTGCCTCAAACCCGCCGGCAACTGATTTCCAATCTGCCGTGCCGTCGACATACTCAATCTTCCGGATGTCGCCATCCAACTCTTTCATGGAATGGGTCACACCCATGCCGTCGTCAAAACCGATACTCCAAACCAAGCCAGCCCCCCTTCTTAACACCCTGTCCCCTATTTAAACCGTGTCTCACTTACGGGGTGCAGTCCACTTCCCTTTTATTTCCATCTTCTCTAAACAAAGTGAAACAAAGGACCTTCCCTTTTATTTCCATCTTCGTCTGTATTATTGCAACTGTCTGCTTCTCTCGGTTTCATAACTTCATCACCACTCGGCCATCATCGCCAAACTCCATGCCTTTCATCTACGAGATGAACCCGCCTTCAAAAATCCGATGCAACCATTGATTTAGAATCCCGTCAAGCGGCCACGGCGCGTGGGGCACCAAAGGGTTGAGGAGGGGAAGGTCGTGTCATATGCTGTGTGCCGCCGCACCACCAACGTCGCCTTCATTATGGGCTCAAGACTGTTGTCGGATGTCGCGCACGATGTCGAGTTCTAGTCGAGTCACCGCGCGGTGTCAAGCGTTATTTTCCTATTGTGGAAAAATTAAAAAGAAGAAAAGGGATGCGTCCGCTTTTCCTACCTTTACTCCACATCAGGATCAGACTGGGTTCGACTTGGGTCAATGAGGTCCAACAATCGCCCAAGTGCGCGTTTAATAAATCTCGTGCCATAGATGTGCGCTTCTTGAAGGCCATCGGCGTTGGGGAAAGGTGCGTTCGGTAAGGGAACCGCTATTTTCTCGAGATCCGGAACAGTGCCAAGATTGAGCCCCATCAGATCCACTCCTGATTATTTTTGCGTTTGTTGAAGACCAAGCCCGTGACTTTTTCTTGGGTCATCGCTGCGTACAAAGCGTGGCTTGCATACAACCCATTATAAACATGCTTATCATGCCACAGGTGATGGTGTCCGATTTGGTCAAGGTTAAAAACAAGTTCACCACTCATGTCTGGGCGCCACATGGAATAGTCCATTTTTGCTGTCGTGAGTTCCCGATCCACGCTATCCAAGCGCGTACAAACATTCAAAAAAAACATCTTGCGAGCCAGTTCATTGTTGGATTTGTAGATGACATCAATCGGGAAGAACTGATGCAGTTCCGGCTCAAACCTCTCAATAATCGCTTTCACGCGATTACTCACGAGCAACATCTGACGCCCCCAGATGGCATCCGGCAGTTTACGATTTTTTGGGCCGCCCCAGAGAAATTTTGTGGGCACATGGTC
>CAVZXJ010000006.1:0-34447 GCA_963779145.1 uncultured Alphaproteobacteria bacterium | reverse complement strand
CTGGAGCGGGTGAAGGGAATCGAACCCTCGTATGCAGCTTGGGAAGCTGCCGTTCTACCATTGAACTACACCCGCATAATTCAAACAAACTTGAACGAGATAACGACACATCGTCAAGTCTGTTGTTCACAGATACGTGAACAAACATTTCTGAAATTTAATCATCCGGAAATCTCGCAATCGACGTAGCCATCCACATCACCAGCAAGTGGTTGGTGAATCTTCGGAGTATTCAAAATGACATTTAAAAATACCATGCGTGCCCTCGTGGCCGCAACCGCAGTCTTGACCTTATCGTCAGTTTCTCAAGCGCAAATGGCCGATAAAAACATTGTCGAAAATGCAATCGCGTCAAAAGATCATACCACTTTGGTTGCCGCTGTGACGGCAGCGGGCCTCGGTGATGCGTTATCAGGTGCTGGCCCATTTACAGTATTTGCACCCACCAATGATGCGTTTGGCAAGCTGCCAGCAGGAACAGTGGAAACCCTGGTGAAGCCAGAAAGTAAAGACGCGTTGGTCAAAATATTGACGTCACATGTCGTCTCTGGAAACTACTCCGCCGCCGACATCGTCAAGCACACCAAGAATGGTAAGAAGCGCTTCAATCTCACGACGTTGTCGGGCGCACCATTGACCTTTGAATTGCGTAAGTCTGGTGTCTGGGTCTACGATCAATCAGGCGGAGCAGCAAAAGTAGTGGCTGCTGATCTTGTAGCTTCAAATGGTGTCATCCACGCAACAAGCAGTTGTGTCGCTGCCGAAGTAAGCGCACATGCCGCAAAAGTTGCAGACTTTTGCGATAAGCATTTGCGCGTAAAAAAGTTATTTCGATCCTGCAATAAAGGGCTTGAAATGTTTCGACAGTTTCAAGCCCTGCTTCTGGTAATTGGAACCCACTTGGCCATAAACCTTGTCGGGCGTTTCGGTGAGCGGCTCATAAACCAATCGACCAATAATCTGCCCGTCTTCCAAAATAAATGGCACTTCATGGGAGCGCACTTCAAGAACACCGCGTGCACCTTCACCATGGCCCGATGAATGTCCAAAGCCGGGATCAAAGAAGCCCGCATAATGCACACGGAACTCGCCAACCAGTGGGTTGAACGGCACCATTTCTGCGGCGTGAGTAGGGGGCACACGCACGGCTTCCTTCGACGCCAGAATGTAAAACTGATCCGGATCCAAAATTAGCGAACCCTGCCGCCAAATTGGCTCCCAATAATCCAGAACTTCCAGCGCACCTTTTTTGTCCACATCAACCAATGCCGAATGCCGCTTGGCGCGAAAACCCACAGGCGCATCTTTTTGCATGGCCATCAAATCAACACTCAACGCCAAGCCACCGTCGATGTTCACTTCACCCGTTGTGATCAGCGGTTCACGCGCATGCAATTCGTGAATCAATGCATCGCTCGCCGTAGGTGCGCCCCAACGAAACCGAATTTGCGAAAGCCGCGAACCTTGCCGCGCTAAAATTGGAAAAGTGCGCGGTGAAATTTCGGCATAGAGCGGGCCATCATAGGCTTCCGGCACCTTGTCAAATTCCTGCGCATGATCAGCAATGACGCGCGTGAAAATATCAAGTCGCCCTGTGGAACTTTTCGGGTTGGCAGCCGCCGAAAGCCCCTTGGGCAATGACAGGCTTTCCATCAAGGGCACAATATAAACGCAGCCCGTTTCCAGAACCGCACCGTCACGCAAATCAATTTCGTGAAGGGAAATGTCTTTCAGCTTTTCCATCACGGTGTAGCGAAGCCCCGGCAGGAACGAGGCACGCACCCGGTACGCTTTGGCACCAAGGCGCAAGTCCAAGCTGGCGGGCTGAATTTGGTCATCATCAACCGGCCGCTCCAAACGGATCACACGGTCGTTGCACAGGCGGGCAATGGCGGAAGCGGGCAAAATACCCTGTATTTGGCTGGTCATGGCTGCTCTTTTGGTCTGTGGCGCTGGCCTTCGCAAGCCCGTAAAGTTGGCAGTGGAAAACTGCCGTGGAATGACTAAATTGGAGCGATGTATGAAACCATCACGAACCATATCCGCGTCACCGTCAAACCGTCATTTCTTGAAAATCAATCGGAGCCGGAGAACCAGAAATTTGTCTGGGCCTATACCATTGGCGTTGAAAACCTCGGGTCTGAAACGGTGACATTGTTGACGCGCCATTGGATTATCACAGATGGTTTTGGCCGCAGACAAGATGTGCGTGGAGATGGTGTTGTAGGAGAACAACCAACTCTGCAACCCGGCCAGAGCTTTGAATATACGTCTGGTTGCCCACTCACCACACCATCGGGCTTGATGGAGGGAAGTTATGGCATGATCTCGTCGCACGGGCGGCAGTTTGATGTTGCCATTCCGGCCTTCTCCCTTGATAGCCCCCATGACCGCCACAGTTTGAATTGAACATGACCGCAGAACAAATTCTCGCAGCGCTGATTGCGTTTGATACGACCAGCCGCAATAGCAACATTCCCTTGATTGCTTGGGTCGAAAAATATCTCGATCAATTCAATGTACCCCACCTTCGCATTGATTATGAGGCGGGGAGCAAAACCAACTTGTTCGCCACCATAGGCCCTGATGTAGCAGGCGGCATTGTGTTGTCGGGCCACACCGATGTGGTGCCGGTGGATGGACAGGACTGGTCAACGGACCCCTTTAAGCTGGTTGAGAAAGAAGCCCATCTCTTTGGCCGTGGCACGGCAGATATGAAAGGCTTCATCGCCGTTGTGTTGTCGCTCGTGCCTGAATTTTTGAAACTCGATTTGCGCGTGCCCATCCATTTGGCCTTTTCCTGTGATGAAGAAGTGGGCTGCAAAGGTGTCAGGCCACTGGTGGACTATTTGAAGCACAGCACCAAGAAACCATCCGCCGCCATCATTGGTGAACCAACGTCAATGCAGGTGGTGAATGGCCATAAGAGTGCCGTGCGTTTTTCAACCGAAGTAACGGGACACGAGTCCCATTCCGCCCTCATTGATCAAGGTGTGAATGCCATCATGGTGGCAGGCGAAATCATCCATGAGATTAGCGCCATCCGTGATGATTTGATCGCCATGGGAGACCCCACAGGCCGCTTTAACCCGCCTTATTCAACAGTCCACATTGGCGTCATATCAGGTGGTACGGCCAATAACATTGTGCCCAAAACCTGTAGCTTCAATTGGGAAACGCGACTGTTGCCGGGTTTCGACGACACTTATGTGCCGGCGCGCGTGAATGCTCTGGCCCGCAAGCTTGAACCTGCCATGAAAGCCGTCTCGCCCAACGCAGGCATCATGGTGGAACAGGCCAATTCAGTGCCGGGCTTGGCCGCCGAAAAAGACTCGCCCGCCGAGCAATTGGCGCTGCATTGCAGCCACACCAATTCAACCCATACAGTGTCCTATTGCACCGAAGCAGGGCTTTTTCAGCAAGCGGGCATTCCCGCCGTAGTTTGCGGCCCTGGCTCTATCGAACAAGCCCACAAAGCCGATGAATTCATTGCCATTTCTGAACTGCGGAAGTGCGAAGTGTTTCTGCGTCGCCTTGCCGAAAAGTGTTGTTGAACATTGAGACTCATGCCCGCCATTGAGCGAGCGGGAATGAAAACAGAAAAATAATTTCCTACCCCTCTTGACATTGTTCCTGATATGTTCCATCTGTGCTTGCGATGGTTTTGGAAGGAGGGATCGGAGTTGCTAACTTATCAAATCTGCCAGAACCATGTGCAGCGCCTGCGGATGTTCGTTGAAGTAGCGAGTGTTCCCGGGAGCCGAGGGCAAGACCCTGGAGCAATAATGACTCCAGCGCACTTGAGGCCGAGCAACCCGCGCCGCGAAAGCGTGCGCCTCTGCAAGAGCGAACCCTGGGTGATTGCCGTATTGAAAAGATACGGAAATATGGATTTCCCACAAATTTCGGCACAAATCGCTGCGTTTCTGCATAAGGCTTTAAGCCAACGCGCAAACACAACCACAAAACACAATCGTTCGAACGGGCTTGAAGCCGGAAGAGAAACTTTCCCTCCACTTATCTTTAAACCGCCGTGAAGCCCCCTCTCCGTCATCACTGACGTGATGCCACCTCTCCCGCAAGCGGGAGAGGAAAGCACAATCACATCTCCTCGCCCGCTTGCGGGAGAGGTGGATTGCGCTTCAGCGCAAGACGGAGAGGGGGAATGCAACGCGCCCCAACTTAAGAAGCCCCCACCCACCAACCCAAACATTGAAAATTCAACACACCATCACCATCTAACGAACGTTAGAAGAGGAAAAAACCATGCCACTTATTCTATTCATTCTGAATGTACTCTGGTTCATCACCGGTGGTGTTTTGGCTGGCCTCGCGTGGGTTCTCGCCGGCGTCATCATGGCCATCACGATCGTCGGTCTGCCGTGGGCGCGTTCTTGCTTTATGTTGGCGCGTTTTTCATTCTGGCCCTTCGGCTATGACATCGTTTCGCGCGACACACTCTATGGCCGCGAAGACTTGGGCACGGGTGCCCTTGGCACGTTGGGCAATGTCATCTGGTTTGTGCTCGCAGGCTGGTGGTTGGCGTTGATGCACATTGGTGCAGCCATTGCCTATGCCGTCACCATCATCGGCATTCCCTTTGCCTGGCAACATGTAAAGCTCGCCGTCGCCTCACTGTTTCCTGTCGGCAAAACTGTTGTCACCACAGACAAACTTTGGACGCCGCTGCAACCTGTTAGGCAAATTCAGAAGGTTTGAACACATAAGGTGTCGAGCAAAATTCGCACACCACTTTAATCGCGTCGCTTTCAACCATGGCGGCGCGATCATCGGCTGAAAAGCCTTGGATCATGGTTGAAACCGTTTCGCGTGAACACGTGCAATGCCGCGCCAATCCAGTTGAAGGATAAACCGTAACGCCATCCTCGTGATAAAGCCGATACAGCAATTCCTCTGCTGATAGCGTAGGGTCAAGCAGTTCATGGCTTTCAACAGTATCAAGCAACAACCGCGCCTTCACCCAATCATCATTCTCTTCAACGCCATCGTCATAACCTTCCGGCGCATCACCCGACGAAAACGCGACGGGTGTAACGCCACCTTCGCGCGGCAAATGTTGAATGAGAATAGCACCTGCACGCCAATGGGCATCCTTGTCGCCCCGTTGCAGAACAGGTCCAGCAAACAAATGCAACCGTGTCGGGATTTGTTCTGATTGCGCAAAATAAGTATGAGCCGCATCCGCCAGAGTGCCTTCACCCAAAGGCACAATGCCTTGATAGCGCTCCATGTCCTGGCCTTGGTCAACGGTCATGGCAAGATAACCTTCGCCCATCAATTCCGCTTCCGAAGCCAATCGCCCGGCATCACCCACAGCTGTTTTGTTCATGCGGGCCACACCACGAATGCCATTGGGCGAAACAAAATCAGCCACGAGCATTGACACCGGACCATCGGTTTTCGTTTGCAGAATGAACTTACCTTCAAACTTCAACGTTGAACCCAGCAAAGCCGCAAGCGCCACCGATTGCGCGAGCAAAGCCGAAACTGTTTCCGGATAGTCATGTCGCGATAGAATATCATCAATCACGGGTCCCAAACGTACAACGCGGCCGCGAATGCCAAGTGGTTTGACTTCAAAGGGGAGAACAAGATCGTCAGACAAGATCAACGATCCCCAAGGCAATGCAGCAAAATTGCCTTTTGAATATGCATGCGGTTTTCGGCTTCATCCAGCACGACCGATTGTGGCCCGTCGAACACAGCATCCGTTACTTCTTCATTGCGATGCGCAGGCAGGCAATGCATGAAAATCGCATCGGACTTTGCCTTGTTCATCAGTTTTTGATTGACCTGATAAGGCGCCAAAAGCGTGTGGCGATCTTCAAAGTCTTTATCATGCATAGACACCCATGAATCCGTGATCACACAATCAGCACCTTCAACAGCTTCGATTGGCGATGTCATTTCCGTGACGTTGGCACCCTTGTTTCGGGCCCAATCCATCACAGGTTTTTCCATGCTGAATTCAGCCGGACAGCCTAAGCGGAATTCACCGCCCAATTGACCAATGGCATGCACCCATGAAGCTGCAACGTTGTTGCCGTCACCAACCCAAGCAATGGTGTTTTTGGCCACATCGCCTTTGCGTTCTTCTAAAGTTTGTAAATCTGCCATGACCTGACAAGGGTGAGTGCGATTGGTGAGACCGTTGATGACTGGCACCGTTGCAGCATTGGCCAAGCGGCTCAGATTATCATGCAACGCAGCCCGCAACATAATGCCATCGACATAGCGCGAGAGAACCCGTGCCGTATCGGCAATGGTCTCGCCCCGGCCCAATTGCATGTCGCCGGAATTGAGCACAATCACCTCACCACCCAATTGTTTCATCGCCATTTCAAACGAAACGCGGGTGCGGGTTGAGGGACGTTCAAATATTAAAGCAAGCGATTTGCCAGCAAGCGGCAGGCCGTCTTCCTTTGTGCCCTTCGAAAAACCTTTGCGCTTGGCTTTCATTGCATGGGCAGAATTGAGGATCGCCCGCAGTTCAGAACTTTGCAGTTGATGGATATCGAGAAAATGTTTTGGCATGATCGGTCAGGCCGCTTTCGGTTTAAGGGCTTTGCAGGCCTTTTCAAGTTTGGTCATGGCTTCAGAGACGTCGGCATCGGTGATGATGAGAGGTGGCAACAAGCGCACAACATTATCACCTGCACCAATCACCAACATTTTTTCAGCGCGTACAGCTTCCACAAATGCGGTGTTGGGTACCTTGCATTTAATGCCCATCATCAGGCCGGAACCACGAATGTCCTCGATGACATCCGGATACAAATCTTTCAACGCTGCAAGTTTTTGTTTGAGACCCAGCGCTTGTTTTTGCACATTCTCCAAAAAACCATCAGCGGTCACAATATCGATGACAGCTGATCCAACCGCAGTCGCTAAAGGGTTGCCGCCATAAGTTGATCCGTGCGTGCCAGCCACCATACCTTTGGCTGCATTTTCAGTTGCCAAACAAGCACCCAACGGAAAGCCACCGCCAATGCCTTTGGCCACAGCCATAATGTCAGGTGTAATGTTTGCCCATTCATGGGCGAAAAGTTTTCCCGTGCGGCCAACGCCACATTGCACTTCATCCAACAGCAACAGCAAACCATGCTTGTCGCATAGATCACGCAAGCCCTTCAAACATTGTGTTGGCACTGGGCGTATGCCGCCTTCACCTTGCACGGGCTCGATTAGGATGGCACCCACGTCTGGTGTGATTGCTTCCTCTAATGCTTTGTGATCGCCAAAGGGAATTTGCTTGAAGCCCCCCATACGCGGCTCAAAGCCTTCCAGATATTTTTCCTGACCGCCAGCCGCAATCGTCGCCAGTGTGCGGCCATGGAAAGCACCTTCAAAGGTGATGATGGTTTGGCGTTCGGGTTGACCATTGGCGAAGTGAAATTTCCGCGCCATCTTGATGCTGCATTCCAAAGCTTCAGCGCCTGAGTTGCAGAAAAATACAGTGTCGGCAAACGTGTTCTCAATCAGTTGCGCCGCAAGTTTTTCTTGCCCCGGCATGCGATAGAGATTGGACGTATGCCAAATTTTCTGCGCTTGTTCTGTCAGCGTCTTTACAAGATGAGGATGAGCGTGGCCACATGATGTAACCGCAACACCAGCGCCGAAATCGAGATAGGCTTCTCCGTCTTCCGTGAACACGCGGCAACCTTCACCGCGCACAAAGGCCTGGGGCGCACGGTTATAGGTTGGCAACACGGAAGCAATCATGGCTCTAGCCCTCTCTTCAAAAGTGAAAACGCCAGTCGAGTGAGACTGGCGCGCAACATCCAAGTTATAAAGTGTGGTTATCCACTGGTCAATGATGGGCTTTTCAACCTGAGTCAAAACAGCGCATGGACGAGAGTCACCCAAAACGCTTTAACTTTTCATTAACCAAGGGTGGAATGCAGGAAACTGGGGAAAACTACCCCCGACTGACAAGCAAATGGTTGCTGCTGGTGCGCTACACGCTGTAGTGAAAGGCACACCAGCTACGAGATGTAGCGTTTCAAGTATGGCGTAAAAGTTTTTGACGCAGGGAAGAGGCATTCCCTGTGAACATGGAGGGATTCACCCGTGAATGATGTATCGGCAGTTGGCAACGAAAAAATGCCATGGACAGAAGACCGCGTAGAGACACTTAAAAAGCTCTGGGCTGATGGCCTGAGCGCAAGTCAAATTGCAGGCAAGCTGGGCATGGGTGTTACCCGCAATGCCGTTATCGGCAAGGTCCATCGTTTGAATCTTGCAGGCCGTGTTAACACGCCGCGCCAACAAACACCGCGCACAGCACGCAAGCCCTCGGCTGATGGTCAATCTTCAGCACCGCGCGGACCATCGCGTCCGTCAATGCCACCCACGGCAGGCAACACGGCACTTAAAAGCTATGCGCAGCCTATGTCCAATCCACGTCTGGCCCCCTTGCCAGAACCAAAGCCATTGCGCCTTGTGGAATCCTCCAAGGATGGCCGCATCACGATTTTGCATCTCTCCGACAAAACCTGCAAATGGCCGATCGGCGATCCGCAGCATGATGATTTCTGCTTCTGTGGTCATGGCCCCCGGGATGGTTCGCCCTATTGCGAATATCATGCACGATTGGCTTACCAACCCGCACAAGATCGCCATCGCCGCCGGGCCTGATCGCAGCCATGTCCACTGACAATTCCTCATGCCGGGACATCGATCCCGGCATGTTGCGTTTTTACGAGGCGCTTACCGATAAAACTCCCGCTGGTTCTGAACTCTTGCCCTTGGCAGAACAACGCGAGGTGTGGAACAATGTGTGCGCAGCTTTTCGCGCGCCCCGTCCTGCAAACATAATTGTCACCGAACATATGGCCAATGGCGTGCCCTGCCGCGTCTATTCACCTAAAACGCCGGGTCTTAAAGCCGGTGTGATCTACGGCCATGGCGGCGGTTGGGTGTTGGGCGGGCCAGACACGCACGACGACATTTGTGCTGAACTGGCCAGCGAAGCAGACTGTGTCGTTGTGCTGATGGATTACAGGCTTGCCCCAGAACACCCACACCCCGCGCAGTTGGAAGACAGTTTGAAAGTCTGGCGCTGGTTGCGCGAGCAGGGCGCGCATCTCGGTGTCAATGCAGATCATCTGCTCGCCGCTGGCGACAGTGCGGGCGGACAAATGTCAGTGGCATTGGCACTCACCTTGCGCGATCTTGGTTTGCCTCAACTTTCAGGCCTACTTTTAATTTATCCCGTGCTCGGGTCCAACATCGATACACCATCATACCAACGCAATGCCGACGCGCCCTGCCTCACGCGCACCGATATGATCTACTTTCTCAGAAGCTTTCTGGGGCCAGAAGGTTCGCCAGCATGGCGCGATGAAAAAGCGGTGCCATTGATGGCCTCAACATTGGAAGGCTTGCCGCCTGCATTTATTACAGTTGCCGCCCACGATCCTTTGCATGACGATGGTGTGATGTTTCATGAAAGATTGCTGGCCGCTGGCATTGCCAGTGAGTTGCGCCGCGAGCCAGCATTGGCGCATTCCTATTTGCGTGCCCGCCACCACAGCGCACCAGCCATGGACAGCTTCAAAGCGATTGTTGAATTCTTAAAAAAATTCTCATCACTCTGAAAGTGTTTCGCCGTCAATCTTTCCTGCAGCGATAACGGCCTGAGTGCGACTATCGACATTGAGCTTCAGCAAAATGGCCGATACATGGGCTTTCACCGTGGCTTCTGACACATCAAGTTCATAAGCAATCTGCTTGTTGAGCAAGCCCGCCCGCAACATCATCAGCACGCGGACTTGCTGTGGCGTAAGTGTCGCCAGCCGTTTTGAAAGATCATCAATTTCGCGTTCTTGCGCCGTGGGTTCAGCATTTGTTGCTGGCGCCCAAATATCACCAGCTAAAATTGCTGCAACAGCCGCGCGCATGACATCAGCCGAAGTTGACTTTGGAATATAACCGGAAGCGCCCAACGCCATGGCACGGCGCACAATCGCCGTTTCTTCCTGACCCGAAACGATAGCAACCGGAACATCAGGGTATTGCGCTCGTAAATAGGCCAAGCCTGAAAGACCTTGCACGCCGGGCATTTTAAGATCGAGCAAGATCAAATCACAATCCTTGCCATTGCCAAGTCGCGTCGTGGCTTCATCCAAGCTGCCAGCTTCAGAAATGACCAACTTTTCAGAACTCGCCGAAAGTGCGGCCTTCATGGCATCGCGGAACAACGGGTGGTCATCGACAATTATGATTTGGGTATCAGCCATATTTTTTTCCTGCACTCCCCTTGTGCTTACGCGTCTTATCGCGCCAAAAGCAATATGCGTTGTAATTCAGGTTGAAGTCCATGCCCTTCCAAAATGCGGATCGCCGCACTCTTTATCCGGCCCTGGAACCCTATCGAAGGGGAAGGCTCGAAGTTTCAGACTTGCACGAGATTTACTTTGAGGAATGTGGAAACCCAGAAGGCCAACCCGCCGTTGTGTTACATGGTGGTCCCGGCGGTGGTTCCTCGCCCAATCTCAGGCGTTTTCACAATCCTGAAATATATCGCATCATCCTGTTTGATCAGCGCGGTTGCGGCAACTCCACGCCCCATGCTTGCCTCATTGACAACACCACCGCTGCATTGGTCAGTGACATGGAAAAGCTACGCGAGCACCTGAACGTCGAGGCGTGGCAAGTGTTCGGGGGCTCTTGGGGTTCAACGCTTGCCATGGCCTATGCACAAGCCCACCCACAACGCGTCAACCAATTGGTCCTACGTGGCATCTTCGCAATGACCGAATGGGAAGTGCGCTGGCTCTATCAAGATGGCGCAAAATATCTCTACCCTGACGCCTATGCCAATTTTGCAGCTCCCATCCCGGAAGATGAACGCCACGACATGATCGTGGCCTATCACAAGCGCTTCAATGGGCCAGATGAAACGTTACGCCAAACCTGCGCCCGCGCTTGGAGTCAATGGGAAGGCGCATTGCTGTCGTTGCTGCCTGATCCACAAACTTATGCCAAATTTGGCGAAGATCGTTTTGCTTTGGCCTTCGCAAATATTGAGTGTCACTACTTCATCAACAAGGGCTTCTTACCTTATGACGGCGCTTTATTAGATGGTGTTGAAAAAATGCAGCACATTCCCGGCGTCATCATTCAAGGTCGTTATGATGTGATCACCCCGCCTGTGACAGCGTTTGAATTGGCGCGGCGTTGGCCAAATGCAAAACTCCACATTATTCCCGATGCTGGCCACTCATCCTTGGAGCCGGGAATCACCGATGGTCTTGTTACGGCGACAGACTCATTTATTCAGGCATGACTCAATTTCGAGCGTTTATGTTGCACTGCGTGAAGTCACTCAAATGCTTTGCGAGTTTTCTTCCATCAATAACTTAGCGGCAAGGTTTGCCGCAAAATGGCCTTGAAATGGCCTGCCCAGCGCCGCGCCAGCGCTGACTTCCCGCCCGTTTTGATAGGCACTTTCACCATCAGAACCTGCGGGGGTTCGAGACGAAAAAGCGGACTAAGACATTGTCTTAAATAGCTTTTAGCCCTTCAATCACCGCTACAAATTGATCCGCTTTGGGCTCCTGTCGCCGTCCCGAGCTCCAAGCGGATCATATGGGCCCGTTTCGACCGGTTGCGGTTGAGACGGGCCTTTTTCATTACCAATCAACCTTTGGAACAAAACGCGAATCTGCTATGATCTCCAAATGAAACTTGATTCCATTGTTCTTGTCATCGGCAATCGTCCCATCACATTGCTTGAAATTGCTATTGTCTTGGCAACACTTGCGTTGTTGTTATTAATCGTAGCTGTCGTGTTGGTGTGGCGGGGCTCGCGTGGTCGCGTACAGGAACAACTGGATGCGCAGCGCCGCACTGTTGATATGGAATTGCGATTGGCGGAACTGTCGGGCGCATTGCAAAGTTTTGCTTCGCAAGCCCAAGGCAATACCGTGCATTTGCAGCGTACGTTAGATGAACGGTTGGATGCCGTGGGGCAGCGCGTGGGCGTTGGGCTACATGAACAGGCCGAACGCACGGCACTTTCGCTTGGGCAGTTGAATGAGCGATTGGCCGTCATTGATGCTGCGCAAAAGAATATCACCACGTTGTCGTCTGAAATGGTGGGGTTGAAAGATATTCTCAACAATAAGCAGTCCCGTGGCGCATTCGGCCAAGGTCGCATGGAAGCTATTATCAAGGACGGGCTCCACGCCGCAGCCTACGAATTTCAAGCGACTTTGAGCAACGGCACGCGACCCGACTGCGTGATCAGCTTACCAGACTCGTCGTTACGCTTGGTCATTGATGCCAAATTTCCGCTGGAAGCTTACACTGCCTTGCGCGCTTCGGAGGATGAGCCTTCACGCAAAATCGCAGAGGCACGGTTGCGTCAGGACATGTCGAAACACATCAAAGATATTGCAGACAAATATTTGCTCACCGGCGAAACCCACGAAACTGCAATTCTGTTTGTGCCATCGGAATCGATTTATGCCGAAATCAACGAGAGCTTCGATGATGTGGTACAGAAGGCCTATCGCTCTCGCGTCATTCTAGCCTCGCCGAATGTCCTGATGTTGTTGGTGCAAACCATGCAAGCCATTTTCAAAGACGTCGCCATGCGCGACCAAGCGCACATCATCAAAGCTGAGGTTGGAAAATTGATGGAAGACGTAGGTCGATTGAAAGAACGCGCTTCGGATTTGCGCCGCCATTTCGATATGGCCAATGGCGACTTGGAAAAATTGGGTGTGTCAGCTGATCGTATCACCAAACGTGGCAGCAAGATTGAAAGCTTAGACCTTGAAGACAAGCAAACGGGCGATGTACTTGATGCACCCCGCCCGCGCCTTGTCAATTCAAACTGATTACTTGCGCAAATAAACTTCAGCCGTAATCGCAGCTTTTACCGATTCAAATGCACTGGCCAAAGCGGCCGCGTCATTGGCAACGAAGAAATCTTTGTTCGGGTCAGTGGCGCAATTCTTCAAACGTGTGACTGTCGGTTCATGGTCCAAGTCAAAAGCCATGGTGATAATCGTAATGTCATTGGCCTTGGCGCTGGTGCAAAGCTTGGTCAAGTTGGCATCGCCTTGCGCAGGATCACGGGCAGAGCCGGGGCCAAATGCACCCGCCGTTTGCGCACCATCCGTCAACACCACCATGAACTTCTTCACGTTCTTGTCGTCATAGGCCGCACCCTTGGTGAAAGGGGCATTGGGAGACAACATGTGATAACCAAATTCAACACCGAGCGCGATGTGGGTATATGCATAAGGAGTCATAATTGAAAGCTGATCGGTGACAGCATCAAAATCATCCGTCAGATCAACGGTCTTCAAATTTCGATCTTCATAACCATCACACCCGTAGGCCAGTTGGGCTGCAACATTATACATCGGCTGGTTCCACTTCGAACCATCAGCACCTGTTGGCGTTGAATCGGAAACGTTCTGTGGATACTGGCGATCTTGCGTGCAACCCGTCCATGTTCCTCCACCACCGCCCAAAACATGCGATGCGGGTAGAGTGGTGTAAACATGATGGGAGAAAGGTACGAGACCAAACTTCACTTTTTCCGGATCGCTTTCAGCCAAATCGTCCACCAACTTCATGGCGGCTTCCTTCATGGCAAGATATTTCACTTTGCCACCTGCCGTTTCCCACATGGAACCGGAGTAATCGAGCACAAGTGCAATTTCAGCCTTCTTGTCGGCCAAAATACCGACTTCAGCACGAATAGTATCCTTGAGGTCGGTGAAGCCCGCAAGTGTCATCAGCGTTGTCGGCATCACAAGTTCAGCCGAGGAAATAATTTGTTCGTCTTCAACTTTGAATGCGCCAACCACACCCATATCGCTGGCAACACCATGGGCCATGTTACTGGCGAACATCGCTTGTGCGGCGGCAATACGTTCTGCGTCGGTTAAATCCTTGCCAGATGCTCCAGCTAATGCAGCTGCATCGAGTGCAGTTTGCACATGGGTTTGGGCCCCATTGAAGCGGGCAAAATCAATTGCTGTCCCCGCCATAAGAAACAACGGAATGGCTACCAGACCAGACATGACGGCAACTGTACCCTTTTGGTCTTGGGCAAAACGCTTCAACACGCGTTTTACGGGGGCAAAGTGGTTCATCGGGCATCTCCTGTTTCATAACGGCACAACGGCCAGTGTCATGAAGGGAGAGGAGCAAGCGCCGTGACGAACAGCGATTGAAGCGAAGTTCAGTTCAGCAAGTGGTTATTGAAGTATTAACGGCCTGCGTCAGAATGGACGGCGCGCGCGAATGGCTTGCGTCAGCGTGCCTTCGTCGAGATAATCTAACTCGCCGCCAACAGGCACGCCATGGGCCAAACGCGAAGTTGCAAGGCCGCGCTCTTTCAATCGTTCAGTAATGTAGTGGGCAGTCGTCTGCCCCTCAACTGTGGCGTTAGTGGCCAATACCACTTCCTTCACCACGCCGTCGCTGGCACGGTCGATCAATTGCCCAATGGATAAATCTTCCGGCGTGACACCGCCAAGTGCCGAAAGCGTGCCGCCCAACACATGGTAAAGCCCACCCCAGGCATTGGCCCGTTCCAAGGCCCAAACGTCACCCACTTCTTCAACCACACAAATCAAGCTGCGGTCACGCCGTGGATCAATGCAAACCGAGCAGGGGTCAAGCGTGTCCACGTTGCCGCAACTGCTGCACACGCATACTTTGTCTTGCGCATCTTCCAACGCCAGTGTGAGCGGGTTCAACAATTTTTCGCGGTTCTTGATCAAATGCAAAACCGCCCGCCGCGCGGAACGAGGACCAAGCCCCGGCAAGCGCGCCAAAAGCTGAATCAGCTTCTCAATCTCAGGGCCGGCCTGTCTTCTCATGAAAAAAGCCGTTTCATTTAGAACGGCAACTTCAATCCGGGTGGCAATGGCAATCCACCAGTCAAGGATTTCATTTCTTCAGCCGCAGCCGCTTCAACTTTGCCCTTGGCATCTGCGTGAGCCGCGACGAGTAGATCTTCCAAAATTTCACGCTCATCATCCTTCATCAAGGATGGATCAATCGACACCGATTGCAATGCGCCCTTGCCATTCATGGCAACTTTCACAAGCCCGCCGCCTGACTGGCCATTGATGACCAATGTTTCGAGTTTGGATTGCATGTCGCCCATACGGCTCTGCATGGACGAAACCTGTTTCATAATGTCAGCGAGATTCTTCATCTTGGTCTTCCATAGGCTGTTCGATTGAAATGAAGGCATCGGGATCGCGCACTTTTACAATCTCGGCACCGGGGAATGTTTTGAGAATGGCCTGCACGTCAGGCAACTCGCGCACCTCGCGCTCGGCTGTCTGCTTCGCTTCCTTCTTCTGGCTGGATATAGTGTTGCCGCCCCCGGATTTCGAGACCAGAACCATAAATCGCTTGCCAGTCCAGGCTTCAAGTTTGCGGGACAATTCATTGGTCAAGGTGGGCGGCGCACCGGGTTCCAGTGCCAGTTCAATTTTACCATCAGACACGGCAATTGGGCGCACAAAGCGTTCCAATTCCGATTTTAATTTCACATCACGCTTGTCATTGGCGAGCGCCACAATTTCCTCAAAACGTGTGAGCACCATTGACGGTGCCGAAGTTTCAACCCGTGGCGGTTCAGCAGGTTTCAACGCCACTGCAGGCCCTAAAGATGCTGGACCAGAATAACCAGACTGCTGCATATCTCGCTTAATCGGCGTGGGGGCAGGTGGTTGGGCTTGTTGGACTTTCACAAGCTTGGCCAACTCATCACCCGTTGGCAAATCAGCAGCATGGCAAAGCCGGATCAACACCATTTCAGCGGCTTGCTCAGGCCGCGACGCTGCCGCAGTTTCAGCAATGCCTTTCAAAAGCATTTGCCACGCCCGCGCCAAGTGCGGAACGGAAAGCGTTGCAGCAAATTCAGCGCCGCGCTGCTTTTCAATGCCCGTGCGCGAAGCATCCTGTGCAGCAGAATTTGGAACAATCTTGTTGCGTGTCACCCAATGGGTAAAATCCGCCAAATCCGTTAGGATCGTTTGCGGGTCACCCCCGCCATTATATTGAAGTGCGAATTCCGAAAGAGCGGTTTGCGTATCGCCCTTCATGACGGCTTCAAACAGGTCAATCACCCGCGTGCGATCCATCACACCCAGCATGGACAACACATCAACGCTTTTCACTTGGCCGTCACCATAGGCAATAGCCTGGTCGAGCAAGGACAATCCATCACGCACCGAACCTTCAGCCGCCCGCGCAATCATACGCAAAGCTTCCTCGTCGAAGTCAGCACCTTCAAGCTTGCAAATGCGGGCATAATGTTCCGTCAACAAACCAGCATCCAAACGCTTCAAATCAAAACGTTGGCAGCGAGACAGAATGGTCACCGGAACTTTGCGAATTTCAGTTGTCGCAAAAATAAATTTCACATGGGGCGGTGGTTCTTCCAGTGTTTTCAACAATGCGTTGAACGCACTCTTCGACAGCATGTGCACTTCGTCGATAATATAGACCTTCATGCGCGCTTGCACGGGGGCGTAACGCACCGAGTCAATAATCTCGCGCATGTTGTCAACGCCCGTATTGGAGGCGGCGTCCATTTCAATCACATCCATATGCCGCGATTCCAAAATCGCCTCGCACTGCGGGGTAATCTCGGCCATGTCGATGGTGGCACCCGATGGGTAGTTCAGCGCCCGCGCAATCAACCGCGCAGTGGTAGTTTTGCCAACCCCGCGCACACCCGTCAGCATATAGGCTTGCGCAATCCGACCTGTGGCAAACGCATTTGTGAGGGTGCGTACCAGCGCCTCTTGGCCGATCAGATCAGCAAAAGTCTTGGGGCGATATTTGCGGGCCAGAACGCGATAAGCGACGGCATTCTGGTTGGTGGTTTCGGACATGGGAGCAGTCATAGCGCACAGCACAAGGCCATTGCGACGGATATTTTCGGCATGTTGATGAAGAGTGGAAGGCTGGCAGCAACCCGCTTAAATCTCGTTGGGGCTGCTACCTTCCGGTCCTGACCCGGTTGGCGAGCAAAACGCCTGCGCCAACCTTCCGAGGCGCTATATGGTAGTTTTGGGCGGGAAAGGCAAGTGGAGGGCGGTTGACCCTTTTCGCTAGCTCCACTATCTGAGCTTTTATGTCTGTTATGCCCATTATCACCCTGCCGGACGATAAGTTCCTGCGCCAAATCTCGGCTCCGCTTAAAACCGTGGATGAGGATGCACGCAAGCTCTTCGACGATATGCTGGAAACGATGTATGACGCGCCGGGAATTGGCCTTGCCGCCATCCAAATCGGCGTGCCCCGCCGCGCCGTCGTCATTGATCTGGCGAAAGAGGGGGAACAGCGAAAGCCCATGTTTTTCGCCAATCCTGAAATCATTTGGTCGTCGGACTCCAAGGGCGATTACGAGGAGGGGTGCCTCTCGATCCCGGATTTTTATGAAATGGTTGAACGCCCCAAAGACGTTAAGGTGCGCTATCTCGATTACAAGGGCGAACCTCACGAGATTGCAGCGTCCGGTCTGTTGGCAACCTGTTTGCAACATGAGATTGATCATCTCAACGGCGTGTTGTTCATTGATTATATTTCCAAACTAAAACGCGATCGCGTCATCAAGAAATTCCAAAAGGCCCAAAAGCTGGGAAAACTCTGATGCGTCTGGTGTTCATGGGCACACCGGATTTTTCTGTCTCTGTGCTCAAAGCATTGATCGCAGCTGGCCATGAAATTGTCTGCGCCTATGCTCAACCGCCACGACCTGCTGGGCGCGGCATGGCGCTGAAAGCAACACCTGTTCACGCCTATGCCGAAGCGCACGATATTGAGGTGCGCACTCCGGTTTCACTAAAGTCAGCGGAGGAGCAGGAACGTTTCAAGGCGTTGAATATCGATGCCGCTGTTGTCGTGGCCTATGGTCTGCTTTTGCCTAAAGCTATTCTCGACGCACCAAAGCATGGTTGCTTCAATGTTCATGCATCGCTACTGCCGCGCTGGCGAGGGGCCGCCCCCATCCAACGCGCCATCATGTCCGGAGATGTGGAAAGTGGCGTCACCATCATGCGTATGGATGAAGGTTTGGATACCGGACCAATGATGTTGAAAGTGTCATGCCCGATCACCGATGAAACGACGACAGCGAGTTTGCATGATGATTTGGCAGCCATTGGAGCGCAAAGGCAATGGTGGATGTTCTTATCGCAACCACTCCATGTCGGGCGAAACCCAACCCTTAGAAGGTGTCACCTACGCCAAGAAGATAGACAAGGCTGAGGCCAAGATTGACTTCACGAAATCTGGCTATGAAGTTCTGCGCCACATTCACGGGCTTTCGCCGTTTCCTGGCGCTTGGATGCTGGTGAATGGAACGCGCATCAAAGTGTTAAAGTGCGAGGTCGTGAACAAGCAAGGCACAGCCGGCACATTCCTTGATGATGCCCTCACAATCGCTTGCGGGCACAACGCCATTCGCTGCATTGAACTGCAACGTGAAGGCAAAGGGGCCATGACAGCGGACGTATTCCTGCGCGGCTTTGCAATTCCCGCTGGAACGGTGACGACCTAATGCCCCGCTATCGTTTGCTCATTGAGTATGATGGCAATGAATTGTCAGGCTGGCAGCTGCAAACTGATAAGCCCACCGTTCAAGGCGTGCTTGAAAACGCCATTGAGAAAATCCACCAAGTATTGTGCCGCGTCATTGGTGCAGGCCGCACCGACGCTGGCGTGCACGCTATGGGGCAGGTGGCCCATGTGGATTTACCGCGTACTTGGGATCCATTTGAATTGCGCAATGCCATCAATGGCAATGTTCGCCCGCATCGTGTAAGTGTGATTGACGTTGAAGAAGTTGACGAAAAATTCCACGCGCGCTTTTCTGCCACTGAACGGCGCTATCTGTTCCGTATTCTCAATCGCCGCGCACCACCCGCTTTAGACCAAGGCAAAGTGTGGCATGTGCCAACCCCTTTGGATGCGGAAGCCATGCACCATGCAGCGCAAATCCTGGTGGGCACCCATGACTTTACAACCTTCCGCGCGACCAGTTGCCAAGCACTTTCGCCCGTGAAAACGCTCGACGTTTTGAACGTGTCACGTTACGGCGAAGAAATTGAAGTTGAAGCGAAAGGCCGCAGTTTTCTGCACAATCAGGTCCGAAGCATGGTCGGCACATTAAAGCTGGTGGGTGAAGGCAAGTGGACGGCGCGGGACGTGCAAAATGCACTGGATGCTAAAGATCGCACCGCCTGCGGCATGGTATCACCGCCGCAAGGGCTTTATCTTGTGAGTGTGGGATACAAACCACGCACGGAATAATTATTCCGCTGCTTTGCGCACCGTCATTTGTGAAAGTGCCGCTCGCAAAGCAGCTGGCTTAACGGGTTTGCGCAAGTGCACCAGCCCGTGTTTTTCTGCCAAATCCCGCACCCGCACACTGCGATCAGCCGTTATTAAAATAGCAGGGATATCGCGTTTCAATTTCCGACGCAGCGTCGCAACGAGTTCAATTCCGTCTTCGTCATTAATGTGATAGTCAGCCAAAATTGCATCAATGCGAGGCGATTTTTTCAATTCACGCAGTGCTTCCAAAGATGATGTGGCCGTTACGACGTCAACGCCCCAACCTGACAACAAGGCCTTGAGGCCATCAACAATTGCAATCTCGTTGTCGATAGCAAGGACGCGCAAGCCATTGAGCACGCTGGAGCGTTGGACATTAGGTTGTTCATCTTTCAAGGCAACGACCTCGCCCTTGCCAATCGGCACAGTGACAGCGAACATCGTTCCTTCGTTCGGACGCGAATTCAATTTCAGGGGATGCCGCAACACGCTACACATGCGCTCAACTATAGAAAGGCCCAAACCTAGTCCTGGTGCGGCACCCTTGTCTTGCCCTAGGCGCTCAAATTCCAAGAAAATTGTTTTCTGTTGTGCCTCAGCAATGCCTAAGCCTGTGTCATAAACCCGCAACTGCACGCTATTGCCCGATCGTTTGCACCCCACCACCACGCGGCCTTTAGGCGTGTATTTGATCGCATTTGAAATCAAATTCTGCAAAATTCGTCGCAGTAATTTGCGATCACTGTTGACGATAATGCGTGAGGGAAGAATGCGAAGATCCAATCCCTTCTGCTTCGCTAGGGGTGCAAATTCTTGTGCGAGTGGTGTCAAAATATCTTGCACATGAAACAACCCCAATTCAGGTTTCACCGCACCAGCATCAAATCGCGAAATATCAAGCACAGTTGAAAGAATATCTTCCACTGCTTCAAGTGATTGATCGACATTGCGCACCAACTGATCATTCTTGCTACCATCTGCACTTTCAACCAGAGACGATGTGAAAAGTCGCGCGGCATTCAAAGGCTGCAAAATGTCATGGCTGGCCGCAGCGATGAAACGTGTCTTACTCAAATTCGCGGTTTCAGCTTGTGCCTTTGCGCGTACCAATTCCACGTTGAGTTTTGTAAGTTCAGCCGTGCGTTCCCTCACCCGTTGTTCCAAGGTTTCATTTGCAAGCTGCAGAGCATCAGCAGCGGCCACACTTTGCGTGACGTCAGTGATCGTCAATACGATGCCACCATCGGGCAAAGCCGCACTCTGCATGTCAACAACGGCATGACTATCGGTAAAGCGCTCCCTAAAAGTATCACGCCCCGTGCTCAAGTCAGCGACGCGTTGATTCAAGCCATCCGCTTCAAGCTTGTCATCAGTTCGCGCCGTAACGGCACCAATAATATCCACCATCGGAGTTGCCACTTGGCAAAGTGAAGTTGGTAATTGCAACACTTCTTGGAAATGCGGATTCCAAATAATCAACTCACCGCGCTCACTAAAGACCGCAATGCCTTGCGGCATGTTATCAATGGCGGACTGCAGCAATTTACGACTGGCTTGAATGGCTGTCGAAGCATCATCCAACAACTGCATTGCTTTTCGCGAGCCTTGCGAATGACGCTCCAAAAGCAAAGCCATAACCAAACGCGCAGAAGCAGGGCCAACGGCTGAAGCCACCAAATGCTCGCCGTGGTTCAAGCTGACGATGTCTGCTTCAATTGCCGAGTCATCGTCCATATCTCGCGATGCCGCCAAATCTGCAAATGCGGCACGAGCGCGCTCACTTCCAAGGTATCGCGCAACAGTTTCTTCCAACTGGCCTGACGTAATGCTGGAGCGCCAAAGTCGAAAACCCGGGTTGGCTGTGCCTTGCAAATCTTGCGCTGTAAAAATACTGGCTTGCAAGGCTTCAATACGACTAGGCGCGCGCATCAGTGAAAAGCCGATATAGGCGGCAATATTACATGTTAAAGACCAAATCACGCCATGGGTGAGAGGTTCAAACTCCAAACCCAAGAGCTGACGTGGTTTCAATGCGGCAATACCGAAAAGTCCTTCTTTCAAAATACCATCAGCAAACCAACCTGAATCAACGAATGAAGGGATCAGCAAGGTATAAGCCCAAACAGCAAAGCCTGTGAGTATGCCTGCCACAGCACCCCGCGCCGTGGCCCGTTGCCAAATCAGTCCTCCAAAAAAGGCAGGTGCAAACTGTGCAACGGCCGCAAATGAAATCAGTCCCGTTTGCGCCAAAGCCGCTGAATTTCCTGCTGACCAGAAATACACATAGGCCAGCATCAAGATGAGGCAGATGATAATGCGCCGGATCGTAATAAGGGCAGGGCTCTTGTCGCCGCTTGGCGAGTGCTGAAACATATTGTGCTCGCCCTGTCGCAACAACACCAGCGGCACAATCACGTTATTAGAAATCATGATTGCGAGCGCAATGGTTTCTACAATCACCATGGCCGTGGCCGCAGACACGCCACCAATAAAAGCAATAAACGCAATCCACTGTGCCTCGGCTGCAACCGGCAACGCCAACACATAAGTGTCCGCATCCACATTCGGCAGTTGCGCTAACCCCATAATGGCAATGGGTGCGACAAAAATATTGATAGCCACAAGATAAAGCGGAAACAACCAAGCTGCGCGCCGCACATCATTGCCATGGGCATTTTCAACCACAGCTACATGGAACTGACGCGGCAATAACATAATGGCACAGGCTGATAGAAGTGTAACCGTCACCCAACGCCCGCCATCAGGGGCTTGTGAAAACACATTTGCAATTGCAGGCGTATTCTCGGCAATTTCATACAAGGCAGCAGGGCCACCGGCCAACCCGAACACAACAAACAAGCCCACTGTGATGAAGGCCGCCAGTTTCACCAAACTTTCAACGGCAATGGCCAGCATCAATCCGTCTTGATGTTCAGTCGCATCAATATGGCGCGTGCCAAACAACATGGCGAAAGCGGCAAGCGCAATTGTAATAAACAGCGCCAAGTCACCGCCTAAGGAAACTGGCAGCCAAACGGAATGGCTCCAGCCACTTGCTTCCATCATGGCTTGCAATGAAAACGACAAAGCTTTCAACTGAATTGAAATATAGGGCACAATGCCGATGGTGGCGATGACAGCGACTAGTGCGCCTAGGCCTTCGTTCTTGCCATAACGTGCCGCAATAAAGTCAGCAATCGATGCAATGTTCTGCCTTTTCGCTAACAGCACCACACGGCTAATCAAAGGTGCTCCCAAAGCAAACATCAAAATCGGGCCAAGATAAACCGGGATAAAATCAAACCCTGTGCGGGAGGCGGCACCCACGCTGCCAAAATAAGTCCAAGATGTGCAATAGACGCCCAGCGACAAAGCATAGATCAGCGGCTTTGGGCGGCGGTGTTTGGCATGCACCGTTGACTTGGCATCGCCCCATGTGGCCACTGCAAACAGCAGTCCGACATAGGCCAAGCCCACTATCAATACTGTCCAACCCTGAATGGCCATTTCCGCTCCTGGTGCCCATGTTGGACCAATGGAGTTGTCCGGAGCAAGCTGGAAAGGCTAAAAAACTGTCCCCTTGGATAAATCTAGCCGATAGTTTAATAGTACATCCGGCTGTGGGGGATCCTTGGCCGTAAAATACTTAACCGGGTTCCAAGGGGGATACCAAACTATGTGGAATGAATTTAAAGAATTTGCTTTCAAAGGCAACGCGTTTGACCTCGCCATCGGCGTGATCATGGGCGGTGCATTCGGTAAGATCGTTGACTCGATGGTCAAGGATTTGATCATGCCAATCATCGGCGCAGTGACGGGCGGCGTAGACTTCTCTAACAAGTTCGTACAGTTGTCCGGACCTGAAGGCGCAACTGTGCTTGCCAAGGCTCAAGAAGCTGGCGCGACATTTGCCTATGGTAACTTCATCACAATCCTCATCAACTTCCTCATCCTCGCGTTTGTTTTGTTGCAACTCGTGAAGATTTCGAACCGTATGAAGAAGGCTGAGCCACCAGCGCCACCGCCAGCAGCATCGACAACAGATGTTCTGCTTGCTGAAATTCGTGATTCTTTGGCCGGTCCAAAAAAGAAATAACGAATAGGCATATCTGTTAGGAAACCCGTGGGCCTTGCCCGCGGGTTTTCTTTTTGCTCTATGAGGTGATGCTCGACATCATCAAAAACCTCACCAAACCAGCCCAAGCTGAACCTGACAGCGGAATTGTCACCGCCGCAATGTATGGCATGGCGAAACCTGACGTGATGGCTTTTTGGTCGGGTCAAGGCAATTTGCCAACACCGGAAGCCTTTTGTCGTCCAGCAATTGAAAGTTTGCTCGCGGGCGAAACGTTTTATACGTGGCAGCGTGGCATCCCAGAATTGCGTGAAGCCTTGGTGCGTTACCACGCCAAACATTATGGTGTGAATTTGCACATCGATAATTTCGGCGTCACGGGCGGCGGTATGCAAGCCATCCAAATCGCCATTCAAATGATTGCCGCCGATGGTGATGAAGTTATCATCCCAACACCCGCTTGGCCCAATTATGCGGGGCCTATGCGCTTGCAAGGCACCAAACCCGTAGAAGTGCCAATGGTTTTTGCCAACGGCAAATGGTCATTGGACTTGGAAAAACTATTTGCAGCTGTAACGCCGCGCACCAAAGCCATTTGTATCAATTCGCCATCTAATCCACTGGGCTGGACAGCGACCCGCCAAGACTTGATCGCGATACGGGATTTCGCGCGCAAGTCGGGCATTTGGATATTGGCTGATGAGGTCTATGGTCGCTTTCATTTTGGCAAAGAGAATGAAACTCGAGCTCCTTCGTTCCTTGACGTGTGTGACCCAGAGGAACGTTTGATCCTTTGCAACACGTTCTCAAAAAATTGGGCCATGACGGGCTGGCGGCAAGGTTGGATTCAAGCACCGCGTGAAATGTCGCCCATTGTCGAACGTTTCATTCAGTACAACACATCAGGCTCGCCCGTATTCTTGCAAAGAGGTTGTACGGCCGCCCTGGACAACGGGGATAGTTTTGTCGACATGCAAGTAGCTATGGCGCGCAAAAATCGCGACATAGTGGTGGGTGCTTTCCGGCAAAATTCCCGCCTTCGATTCCAAGAACCTGACGGTGCTTTTTATTTGTTCTTTGAAATTGAAGGCATGAAAGATTCGCTGGCAACTTGCCTGCGCATTATTGACGAAGCGGGCGTAGGTTTTGCACCCGGCGGCACCTTTGGCCCCGGTGGCGAAGGATTCCTGCGCATGTGTTATTTGAAAAATGAGGACACGTTGCACGAAGGCATCTCTCGTTTTACCGATTGGTTAAAAATTGGGCGCGTGATTTAACTGCTGCCTTTTTGGATGCTGCATTGCACAAGAATTTTGCGTCACAAAAATCATCAATATTTCCACCTCACTTTGAATGTTAAATATTACGATTTAATTTCAAGTGTTTATTTCATTTTTGTGCCGCGCAACAAAACTGGCACACAGCTTGCGATGTACTAAACATCGCATTCCTGTTTGGATCCTCCCATTTCTGAAGCAGTTTGTTTCGCGATCGGCTTTTAACGGCTGAACTTGGGGATGAATTGGAGCGGGCCTCCACTTCATCCCCCTTTTTTCAGGTCAAAGCCTGCACACCATCAATCACAAACTGCACAGCCAGTGCTGCGAGGATAATGCCAAGCAGCCTTGAGATCACGGCACGACCAGTGATGCCCAAAGTTTTGGAGATGCGTTCCGCTGCAAGAAAACAGAGGAAACACGACAACATGACCAAAGCAGCCACACCATAAAGAGCGCCTAATTTGGACCAGTCACCTTCAGCCCGCCCTGCTAGCAAGATCATAGCCGTAATGGCTCCCGGCCCCGCCAGCAACGGAATGGCAAGTGGAAACGCCGCAATGTTTTTAACATGGTCGACGGTGATGGCTTTTGACGCGGCATCCTGTTGGCGTTGGCCTCGCCGATCAAACACCATCTCCGCTGCAGCTGACAGCAACAACAATCCACCCGCAATACGAAACGCCGAAAGTGAAATACCCAGCAGCATTAACAATTTTGCGCCCGCTAATCCTGCACTCAATAATATGCAAAATGCAATTACGGTTCCGCGCCACGCCACTTCACGCCGCTGCTCCCGCGACATATCATGCGTTAGCCCAAGAAAAATGGCGCTCATGAAAATCGGATCGCTGATCACAAGCAATGTGGCAATGGCGGAGGTAATGTAGTCCTGCATGAACAGGACTGTGGCCCAATTTATGGCGTCCGGCAACTCACTCACGTTCAGACGAATGTTTACTGTTGCCTATCTATTGCTCAGCCATGTTGAGGCGCAATACAGAATATTGCTCTCGCATCACAACCCTTTGAACAGATGGAGAAAAATGGTGCCCAGAGCCGGAATCGAACCAGCGACACGCGGATTTTCAATCCGCTGCTCTACCAACTGAGCTATCTGGGCACTTGGGCGGTTCTATAGGCAAGGGCGTTCGACTTGTCTAGCCTTTAGCCTCGTGTTGTTTTGAAATCTTTTCGTAGCGCCTAATCGCTCAGAAATGAGCAAATTGCTGTACTTCTCCCAATGAGTCCAAAGTTGAATTAGGTCAAACGTCTGTTGGTGCTAGGTCTTACGCCAGCGCCCGGCGTTTTATCAGGGTGTGAACCAATGGGGATAACCCTACATTTCAAATGGGAGAGATTCAAAAAATGGCAAGTACCGATACACTCAGCACGGTGGGCGCGCGATCGCGACCCATGACGCGCGAAGAAAAGAAAGTGATTCTGGCGTCGTCCGCCGGCACCATTTTTGAATGGTATGATTTCTATCTTTACGGTTCACTTGCCGCCATCATTGGCGCGAACTTCTTTACGTCGTTCCCAGAAGCAACACGCAACGTGTTCGCACTCTTGGCATTCGCCGCAGGCTTCCTTGTTCGTCCTTTCGGCGCACTCGTATTCGGTGCTTTAGGCGACATTGTTGGCCGCAAATATACATTCCTCATGACGATTATGATCATGGGTCTTTCAACATTCTTTGTCGGTCTACTTCCAGGCTACAGCTCGTGGGGCGTTGCAGCACCAATCATTTTGATTGCGCTTCGTATGTTGCAAGGTCTGGCATTGGGCGGTGAGTATGGTGGTGCCGCCATCTATGTTGCTGAACACGCTCCAGCAAACAAACGTGGTTATTACACGTCATTCATTCAAACAACGGCAACACTTGGCTTGCTCTTGTCACTCATCGTCATTTTGATGGTGCAAGGTTATGTCAACGGCAACTATCCAGACACGCCTGTGCTGGATGCTGCTGGTGCCGCCGTCATGGGTGCAGATGGCAAACCATCTATGCTGAAGGCTTTTAACGCTTGGGGCTGGCGTATTCCGTTTTTGATGTCGGCTTTCTTGCTCGCGATCTCGCTCTACATTCGCTTGCAAATGGCTGAATCGCCTGCCTTCAAGAAAATGAAGGAAGAGGGTCAAGCCTCTAAAGCTCCTCTGCGTGAAGCCTTTGGTCCGGGTCGCAATGCACTTGTATTGTTGATTGCGCCAATTGCATTTATCATCGCTGTAATGTCTGGTGCCTTGACCGGTACTGTTGCATCACTGATTGGTATTGCCTTTGTTGTCATCGCATTGCTCTGGGGTTGGGTAAACGCCAGGTTGGCCGTGATTGCGTTGATTGGCCTTACCGCCGGTCAAGCAGTGGTTTGGTATGCTGGGCAATTTTACGCATTGTTCTTCTTGCAGAACGTCATCAAGCTCGACAGCTTCACCGCCAACGTTATGGTGGCGTGGTCGTTGATCTTGGGCACAGGTGGGTTCCTCCTCTTTGGTGCGCTGTCAGACAAAATTGGTCGTAAGCCAATCATTCTGGCGGGCTGCTTGATTGCTGCCATCACTTACTTCCCAGTGTTCAGCATGTTGACCAAACTGGCAAACCCAGCGCTGCATGCCGCACATCAGACCAAAGTAACAGTAACGGCTGATCTTGATGACTGCTCGTTCCAGTTCAACCCAACAGGAACGTTGAAGTTCACCAAGTCCTGCGACGTGGCCAAGGCCCAACTCGCACGCACCTCCGTGAACTACGAAACAGTTGCCGGCACAGCTGGTAGCGTTGCCGAAGTTAAGATCGGTGACGCTGTTGTTAAGTCTTACGATGCATCAGCAAATGCCGCCGCGATAAAGGCTGCAACAGAGGCATTCGATAAGGCCAAAGCTGGCACCGACCAAGCTGCAACCGATGCTGCAAAAGCCGCACTGGATACTGAAAAAGGTGTCAAAGGCGCTTTCGAAAAAGCGTTGAATGATGGTTTGAAAGCTGCAGGTTATCCGCTGGTTGCTGCGGACAACACAACAGTGGCCAAATCCGCAAACTTCTTCGACATCTTCACAGGTCAAAAACTCGGGATCATTGCGATCCTGACGTATCTGATCGTGTTGGTGACGATGGTGTACGGTCCAATCGCTGCGATGCTCGTGGAACTCTATCCAACGCGCATCCGCTATTCTGGTCTGTCGCTTCCTTACCACATCGGTAACGGCTGGTTCGGTGGTCTGATGCCCGCAACGGCATTCGCGATTTCCGCCCAGTCTGGCAATATCTACGGTGGCCTGTGGTACCCGATTATCATTGCCCTGATTACGGTTGTTGTTGGTGCATTGCTCGTACCGGGCAACACCCACAAGAAGGACATTTTTGCCGATGACACAAGGCGCTAAGCGCCGCGTCTAAAACACCAAAAGGGCGGGCCGGAAAGGTTTTTTCGGCCCGTTTTTTATTGCCGTGATTTGAATGAGGACCACGCCAGCCACATCACGGCGACGATGGCCGCATTTGCAACAAGCCCAACGCCGACGGCACTTGCATAATCGACGCCTGGTTTGCTGATTGTTGTGGGAATCATGACAGCGACAAAGAAAATGCCTGCCAACAGGGGTAGGGCTATGCCAGTTTGTCCGCGCGTTCGTTCGGTTGTGTAAATCAAACCCGCAAGAAGACCCAGCCTGAATAGATCGGTGATTTGAGACGTAAAGAGTGAAACATAATCCATGCTGTGCCGCCTGTTGATTGATGTCGAAGTTTATCAGCTAGATACTCAAACACAACGTATTCAAGTCTTTTCTGAAGATTGCCATTCATGCCATAAGTGAATGATGAATGCCCTGCTGTTCACAATTGTTTTTCAAGGCTTGGCAATATTGGCATTGTGCTGTTTGCTAAGGGCTGGGTTGGATATGCTTACGCTACCCAAAAGCTCATTGTACCAAGTTCTGAAAAGTCTCACTTCGCCAATTCTAAAAATCACCAGTTTTGTAACTCCAATTATTATTCCTACTTACTTGCATATATTCTTGTCAACAATATGGCTGCTTTTGCTGCGAGTTGCTTTTTATTGGGCCGTTGCTGCTTTTGGGCTTTTGCCGAAACTTTTGCCATGAACCTTACTTCCTTGAAACTCGCAGTCATTTTCGGATTGGCCATTTTCAATGGTGTCTCTTCTTCTTGGACATTTGTGATTTTTGCATTGCAAGGCATTTGGTATCCGGCATTTTTACCATCACCCCTCACATTCATGTTAATATTGAGCGGGGTAATTTCAGCCTTGTTACATGCGATGACGACAGCCGTTCCTGCATCTATTTGTGAAAAGCTGTGGCCGCGTCAGGTCGGAGCCAATCTGTCCGCATTCATTTGGTTGGCAATGATGATGATACCAACGTGGCAGACTCTGCGGCACCTGGAAATGATCTAACGCTATTCGTTCTGCTCGTCTGGTTCATCCGTTTCGGCAATCGGCACAGCATAGCTGCCGGTAAGCCAGCGGCCCAAATCAACCTGCGCGCAACGGTTTGAACAGAAGGGATGATACTTCACATGTGATGGCTTTTTGCACATAGGGCAGGGCCGCCTCGGCTTGAAGGCCACAGGCTCGACCATCAGAACAGCGCCACCGGCGCATTGGCCCACACCTTGTGCACGGGATAACCAGCACCTTCGAGCAGTTGCAGGGTTTCGTGCAGGGGCAAGCCGATGACGGCGGAATGACTGCCCGCAAGATAACGCACAAAGGCGGCAGCCCGGCCTTGGATGGCGTAACCGCCGGCCTTGCCACGCCATTCCTCGGACTTCACATAGGTGGTCATATCTTCGCGTGACAGGCGCTTGAAGCGCACCTTGGTTTCGCAGCAACGCGTGGACACACTGCCGGATGGTGACACGACGGCGATGGACGAATAAACCCAGTGCGAGCGGCCTGACAGCAAGCGCAGGCAATCCAATGCATCCTCCGGCGTTTCAGCCTTCGGTAATACGCGGCGACCAAGGCCCACCACAGTGTCTGCGGCCAGAATAATGGTTTGTGGGCCCAAGGCGCGCACCAACGGCGCGTTCAAAGCGGCCTTGGCTTTCTGTTCGGCCAAACGCAACGACAAGCGTCTTGGAGTTTCGCGCCGCAGGGGCGTTTCATCAATATCCGTCGGGTTCAACAAGTCTGGCTGAAGCCCCACCTGGTCCAACAGCTGCAACCGGCGCGGCGAAGCGCTGGCCAGCACAAGCTTGGGCGTTTGGGGATCAGCCATCAGGATTATTTGAAGCGATAGTTGATGCGGCCCTTGGTCAAGTCATAGGGCGTCATTTCAACCATAACTTTGTCGCCTGCCAGCACGCGAATGCGGTTCTTGCGCATCTTGCCGGAGGTGTGGGCGATGATTTCGTGGTTATTGTGTTCCAGCTTGACGCGGAACATGGCATTGGGCAGCAATTCCGATACATAACCTTCAAATTCGAGCAGTTCTTCTTTAGCCATTGAGTCTCCTAGGCATTGATTGGGGGACCAATGAACCTTTTGCGCTTGAAATTCAAGCTGGAACCAACATGACCAGTTTGGCGCCAAAGACAGTGCCACTTGCCTTTTTTGAAATTTTCTATAAGATTTTCAAATCGTGTTTTCGGCCGATCGGGCTCGGCTCCACACTTTCAAGACTGCAAGTGTTAAAGCCTACTCTCTACCAGAACATCGATAGAAGGCTTTCTCGTGCCCGTAATTGGGCAGGAGAAGGTTAAGGCTAATGCATCTTGAAAGGATTCTAAGGATGCCTACAGGTACAGTAAAGTGGTTCAACGGCCAAAAAGGCTTCGGTTTTATTCAGCCGGACGCTGGTGGCCCAGATGTGTTCGTACACGTCAGTGCAGTTGAACGCGCCGGCATGAACGGCCTCAACGAAGGACAAAAATTGTCCTACGAAATCGTGCAAGACAAGCGCACGGGCAAGTCGTCAGCTGGTGACCTCAAGGCTTCGTAAGCTCTGAGAAAACTAGGGACTGTTTCGACAGTCTAGTGAACCGCGATTCCGAAAGGGTCGCGGTTTTTTGTTGGGGAGTGTGTTGCTTGTCCCCTCTCCGTCTTGCGCTGAAGCGCAATCCACCTCTCCCGCAAGCGGGCGAGGAGATGTGATTGTGCTTTCCTCTCCCGCTTGCGGGAGAGGTGGCATCACGTCAGTGATGACGGAGAGGGGGTTCAAGGCGGCCCAGTCCTTCGAGGCATCGCAAATGCGATGCACCTCAGGATGAGGATAAACGGAGGGAATGTTTCTCTTCCGGCTTCAAGCCCGTTCGAACGTTTGTGTTTTGTGGTTGTGTTTGCGCGTTGGCCTAAAGCCCTATGCAGAAACGCAGCGATTTGTGCCGAAATTTGTGGGAAATCCATAGTTCCGTATCTTTTCAATACGGCAATCACCCAGGGTTCGCTCTTGCAGAGGCGCACGCTTTCGCAGGCGCGGGTTGCTCGGCCTCAAGTGCGCTGGAGTCGTTATTGCTCCAGGGTCTTGCCCTCGGCTCCCGGGAACACTCGCTACTTCAACGAACATCCGCAGGCGCTGCACATGGTTCTGGCAGATTTGATAAGTTAGCAACTCTGATCCCTCCTTCCAAAACCATCAAAACGGTAAATGGAACATAACAGGAACACTGTCAAGGGGGTTAGGAAAATAAATTATCCTATTTCTTTCCCCTTCCTCGCAGGGAGGGAAAAAAACCGTTACTACCCAAATCTGGCTTCGATCCGCTTTTTCAATCCGTCACGGACCTCACGGTATGAATCTAATATCTGGCTGCGGCTGCCTTGGGTGGTTGAAGGGTCGGGCGTTGGCCAGTGTTCAACTTCAATGGCCATGGTCTTGGTCATCTCGCGGGCATGGGCTTCAGCTTCGGGCGACAAGGTAATCACCAGATCAAAAGCGGAATCCGCAAGGTCATCCAACGAGTGTGGGCGATGGCGTGTGAGGTCGAGGTCAATCTCTTCCATGATCATGCCCACGAAAGGGTCCGGGTCGCCAGCACGAATGCCTGCTGACGCGACATAGATTTTATGCCCGGCATGTTTGTGCATCAGGGCTGCCGCCATGGGCGAGCGAATGGCATTTTGTGTGCAGATAAACAGCACAGCGGAAGGCAGCTTTTTATGTGTCATGCCAGCAACGCCACCACCAAAGTGAACAAGCGCCGTGCGGTATCCAAATCCATTTCGGCTTTACCGCCCAAGCGTTCGCGCAAAATTTCGCTGCCCTCATTGTGAAGCCCGCGCCGTGCCATATCGATGGTTTCAATTTGCGCCGGGTTGGCAGTGCGAATGGCGTCGTAATAGCTTTCGCAAATATCGAAGTAATCTTTGACCACGCGGCGAAACGGCGACATCGACAAGCCGAACGCCACGATGTTTTGCTGCGCCTCATTGCGCACATCAAACACTAAACGATTTTCAAGATTGGCGAGGATGAGATGGTAAGGACCATCAACGCCATTGGAGAGCTTGAAGACATTGTCTTCCAACAAATCGAAGATGGCTGTTCGACGTTCGTGTTCAGCTTCGGGAGACGCGCTGCGCCCGATACTCTCATCAATCTCAACGGCGATAAGGCGGTTGTTTTGGTTAGCCATGGGTTGGCTCAAGGCTGGTGCCCCAAGCCGGGCCGAGATCATCAAGTTGAATGTCAATTGCATCCACATCGAAAGCCAAGGCGTGGCCGCCGGAAAACTGCAACGTTAATGTGCCGGACAATTCGTCCTTGGCCACAAAGCCAACGCTGAGCAGCGATAAAATCGTTGCTTGTGTCACAGGCTTAGGGTGCAAGCGCCGCGCTGCCAAAACATTGTTGATACGAAGCCCTGAACGGCGGCGGGTTTTTTCAGGCAATGCATCCCATGCAAAACGATTGGCCACACAGGCAAAGGTTTTGCGCTTGGCGTTAAACACCATATCGCCGACCTTCAACACAGCATCCTGCATCTGTGCTGAAAGCACAGGCAAATCATCCGCATCGAAAGCCGTGAGATGGAGCAAGTGATCCTCAGCCAGAAATTCGCGTTACGTCAGCACCGCAAGCTTGTAGCTTTTCTTCCAAAGCTTCAAAGCCGCGATCCAAATGATAGACACGGTGCAACATGGTTTCACCTGATGCCACAAGACCTGCAATGACCAGCGTTGCCGAAGCGCGCAAGTCTGTGGCCATCACATCCGCACCTGTCAGTTTCTTGACGCCACGCACTTCAGCCATATCGCCATGCAAATGAATGTCAGCGCCAAGCCGCGCCAATTCCTGCACATGCATGAAACGGTTTTCGAAAATGGTTTCGCGAATGTGCGACGTGCCATTGGCCACTGTCATCAAACCCATGAACTGGGCTTGCAAGTCGGTTGGGAAGCCGGGGTAGGGGTCGGTGGTCACATCAACAGGCAGAAGGGCCGAGCCATTGCGCTTGACGCGAATGCCGTCATTGGTGGTTTCAACCGTGATGCCCGAGCGTTGCATGGCAAGAATGGCGCTTTGAAAGGTTTCTGGACGCGCACCACGCAACAACACATCACCACCCGCCATACCTGCGGCCATGGCATAGGTGCCAGCTTCAATACGATCCGCAATCACGGTGTGTTCACAGCCATGCAATGAGGTGACGCCGGTGATTTTCAAAGTCTTGGTGTGAATGCCTTCAATCTTGGCACCCATCTTCACAAGGCATTCCGCCACGTCGCCAATTTCAGGTTCAGTCGCAGCATTCTCGATGATGGTATCACCCTGCGCCAACACCGCCGCCATCAAGGCCGCATGGGTTGCACCAACGGAGACTTTCGCAAATGAAATATGTCCGCCCTTGAGGCCATTCTTGGCCTTGGCAATCACATAGCCATTTTCAATTTCGCAGTGCGCGCCCAGTTTTTCCATGGCTTGCAAATGCATATCCACAGGCCGCGTGCCAATGGCGCAACCGCCGGGCAGTGACACCTTGGCTTCACCGCAACGGGCAATCAATGGTCCAAGCACCCAGAACGACGCACGCATTTTGGACACGAGGTCATAGGGTGCCGTTGTATCCACAATGGTCTTGGCGGAAATCTTGAGCGTCTCGCCCGCCATATTGGCCTGGCCTGCGCGTTTGCCTGCCGTGGTAATATCAACGCCATGGTTGTTCAAAATTTTCTGCAAGCGCAACACGTCAGCCAAGCGCGGCACGTTGTGCAGCGTCACAGGCTCTGCCGTGAGCAAAGGAATAATCATCAACGGCAGGGCGGCATTTTTAGCACCCGAAATATCAATGGTGCCGTTCAACTTGTTACCACCGCGAATGCGGATGCGATCCATATCTAAAATCCCCGAAAATGGCCCTGAATCAAAAATGCTGCAGTGCCGAAGCGTCCTGTAAGACTGCTTACAAGCATATATGGCGGCTTTGGGGCAAGTTCTATTCAAATGGTAAATTGCATGGGGTTATGACGAAGAATCGTCGGATTCTTGGACGTTGTCAGTTTGCCCAGCGACTTTGCGGCGTTTCAGGTTGGCTTTTAGGGCTTCCGTCTGGCGTTTTCGCCGGTCAGCTTCGCGCTGGGGGCGGGTTTTGGGTGATTCCTGTTTTTCCATAACGCTATTCTGCCAAGGTGGTTGCGGAATGGCCAGAGCTGTGGCATGTGAGCGCCATCTTGAGGCGCTTCGCCCCAAAGATCCAGCGTCGCTGCCGTAGCTCAGTGGTAGAGCACTCCCTTGGTAAGGGAGAGGTCGAGAGTCCGATTCTCTCTGGCAGCACCATTTT
>CAVZXJ010000005.1:0-162861 GCA_963779145.1 uncultured Alphaproteobacteria bacterium | reverse complement strand
CAATTGGATTGTGAGGATCTATATCTATTGGCAAGTGACGTCGCACCAATTCCGGTGAGGCCGGAAGCGGTGAGGGCAATATGACTGAATCAAAACGCACCATTTTGCTCTTGGCCGTGGCGCAGGCGCTTTATTCGTCTTGCATTATTACGGTGTTTGCCACGGCGGGGCTTGTGGGTTTGAACATTGCGCCCACACCGGGTTGGGCCACGTTGCCGATTACCACATTTGTGTTGGGTGCCATGTTCACCACGGTGCCTGCATCCATGTTGATGCAGCGCTTGGGCCGCAAGCCCATTTTCTTGATGGGGGCAGGGGTTAGCATTATGGGTGCGTGTCTCGCCGTCTGGTCGATCATGACGTCAAACTTTGCCGCTTTCTGTTTTGCAACGGCGTTGCAAGGGGTGTTCCAAGCCACGTCGGGATTTTATCGCTTTGCCGCAGCGGAAGCAGCCGATGATGAGAACAAGTCGATTGCCATTTCATGGGTGTTGACGGGTGGCGTTGTGGCGGCTGTTGCTGGCACCGTGATTTCAAATTACTCAAGCGACTTGATCCCGCCCCATGCTTTTGCAGGTTCCTATGCGGCTGCGGCGCTTCTTGCTTTGGTGAATGCAGCGGTGATTTTATTTTTGCGCATTCCCAAACCCACTGTATCAAACGTGGGCGGAGAAGCACGCAGTTGGCCTGAATTATTGCGCCAACCCAAAATGGTCGTGGCCATGGCTTCGGCCATGATTTCTTATGCCTTGATGAATTTGATGATGACCGCCGCACCTGTGGCTATGATTGGCTGCGGCTTCACCAAGAGTGACGCAAGCTGGGTCATCCAATGGCATGTGCTGGCCATGTTCGTGCCCAGCTTTTTCACCGGGCAATTGATCAAAGCCTTTGGTGCTGAAAAAATCACGGCGGCCGGCATGCTGCTGCTGATGGCTGCTGCAACGGCAGGCCTAATGGGCATTACGTTCGGCCATTTCGCGGTGGCGTTGATTATCTTGGGGCTGGGCTGGAACTTCGGCTTCATCGGCGGCACCACCATGTTGACCGACACCTATCGCCCCTCCGAACGCGGCAAAGTGCAAGCCGCGAATGATTTAGGGATTTCAATTTTGATGGCAATTGCGTCAGTAAGTTCCGGCTTCATCCTCGCCGACTGGGGCTGGGCCGCAGTGCCAATAGCCCTCTTCCCACCAGCGGCCATCGCACTGGTGATGGTGGGGTGGTTGATGTTGGGGAAGACTGCGCGCGCGACCTAAGGCTTGGTCTTTGTATTGATACGCGAAACAAAAAAAACGACACCCGTCATTCCCGCGAACGCGGGAAGCCAGACTTTCTACAGTTTCGCATGTTGAAAGTCTGGATCCCCACTTTCGTGGGGATGACGAGCGGAGGGGAATAGTCCTCGCTGAAATAGGAAAAATACCAAGGGATAACATCACCGCAACACTTGCCCCCACACACAACCCTGCATAGCTTCACCCCATGGCGACAGCACCAAAACGGGCCAAAGGCCGATCAATAGAAGACTTTCCGAATTTAACGGCGGCGGAGAAGAAACTGCTGAAGGCGTGTCAGGAGGGACGAATTGCAAAATTCGGCGACCAATTGCCGAAAAGCAAGAGCACAAGGAATACCGTTCGTGGTGAATTAGTGAGGTTTCTTTTACTAGGAGGCGACAACGAAAATCCTGTCCATGAAGTGGGAGTATATGTTCAAGGTGCTTGGATTGAAGGTGTGCTAGACCTAATGGGTTGTGAATGTAGTGCAAGACTTGCATTGTTATATTGTACGTTTGATTTTGAAATTTTCTTACAAGATGCAAAATTGTCTAGCTTGGTACTAAGCGATAGCAAACTAGCGGGTCTGCAAGGGGATCGATTTAAATGTGGAGGCAGTTTAATTCTGCGAGATTCACAGTCTTCAGCCTTGTTGCAGATTCCCAGTGCTTACGTTGATGGTAGTCTAATTTGTACGGGAGCCAAGTTCAAAAATAGTTCGAGAGACATTGCGTTTGACTGCGATGGAGCCGTTATTAAAGGCGATGCCCTCTTTGATAAACAATTTGAATCATCAGGAGGAATGAGCCTTGTTGGAGTTCAAATTTTTGGAGATTTGAATTTCGCGGGTGCATTTTTGCAAAGTGGCAAAAGTGGTGAAGCTTTGCATTGTGACGGTGCATCAATCGCGCAGAATGTTTACTTTGATGAAAATTTTAAATCTGAAGGTGAACTGCGCTGCCGCGGCATCCAAATTAATGGTCAATTGACGTTCGAACATGCTGTGCTCAATCATGGACCAAATAACTTCTCTTTGACTCTTGAAGGTTCGACCGTGCAAGGGGGGCTGATACTAAAAAATAGCTTAGTTGCTGATGGCATCGTGAGTCTTATCGCTGTCAAAGCTCGTTTGTTGATCGATGAATCTGTGATACAATCAAAGTATCTTGTTCTAGATGGTTTTGATTACGGGCATTACTCATCGAACTCACCCATAAAAGCTGAATCGCAAATCGCTTGGTTGAACAAGCAAATTCCAAGTCATCTTTTGGAATTTTTTCGCCCGCAACCTTGGGAACAAGTGATCAAAGTCTTGCGTGAAATGGGCCATGATGGTGAAGCGCGGAAGGTTGCTATTGCTAAGCAGGAGCAGATGCGTGTTGCCAACAAAGTGGGTGATTTTCCGCTTCGTCAGTTGCATTGGCTTTATGGATTTTTTGCGGGTTATGGGCATGAGCCGCTTCGCGCGGTTTCAGCACTACTCGTCCTTTGGCTTTGCGGAGCCTTAGCTTTTCAAATTGTCGAAAGCTACGGCATCATGGGTCCGTCTTCGCCTATCATAAACAATTCGAAAATCGCAGAAGAGTGTGGTCCGCCAAAGGGCAATCTGGAATCGACATGGACGACTTGTTCGGCGATGCCAAAGGAATACACGACGTTCAGCGCCTTTTGGTATTCGGCTGACTTGATATTGCCACTCGTCAATTTGCAACAGGAAGCCGATTGGGCACCTATTGTTGCACGCAGTGAACTCGAAAAAGATGGAACGTTGGATTACATACCGCTTGGCGTTTTTGCGCGATTACTTATGTGGTTTGAAATTCTCTTTGGTTGGGCGGCGAGTTTGTTGTTGGTGGCTGTGCTTGGTAATCTTGTGAAGAAGGATTGAGTTTGAATCAACCATAATCTTACCTGACATTTTGAACCGACGACATGCCTGACACTATGTTTCTGTTTGTTTCGCTGCTGAGTTGGGCCTCCATGGCGGGCCCGCGAAGCGGTGGAATAAATGATTTGGTGTTATGACCCCGAGTTCGCGTGTTGCGAAGTGGACGCTATAGCCGCCGTGTTCGCGCTCGATGATGCCAACGACTTCGCCTGCGAGCGCTTCACCAATGAAGATTTGCTCGCCCTTCCATTTGATCTCGCCTTTGGGCCTGACACGCCTTGTCTGGTGATCAGCATCATACCAGGGATCGCAGATGCGATTGGGCAGTGCGCGCGATGATGGCTTCCAGTGCAACGCAGGTGGCTGCTGGTCGTGTGCTTCGTGTGGGCGCTCCTCATTGAAGTGTCGACGGAAGATATCAAAGCGTTTTTGCTGTGCGGCGAGCGTTTCGGCCGGAGGTTTTGACGTCTGGGCTTTCAATGTCCGGTGCATGCGCTCGTGGCAGCCATTGTCCTGGGGTTTGGCCTTGCGGATCAAGCGTGGTTCAACATCAAGCTTCAACAGCCATATCGCAAGCCGCGACAGGCCGCCGGGGCCACCTGTTGCGAAAGGTGGGCCATTGTCGGACCGGATCGCGAGTGGCAGGCCAACCCGTCGAAACAGGCTCTCCAGCACAGGTTTGACGCCCTCATGATTGGGCCTGACGATGCGGGTTTCAAGAAGATAGCGGCTCGCCATGTCACTCACTGTCAGCGGATCACAACGCGATCCATCAGCCGTGCGGAACCAACCCTTGAAGTCCATGGCCCATTCATCATTTGGACCATGCACTTCGGCTTGGTTTGGTGCTTGCGCTATAGGGCGTGGACGCCGCCGCTTGGGTTCAGTCAATTCATGCTGTGACAACCACACGCCTGCCGTCGAAGCTGAAGGCCAGTTCGCCTGCGGTTGTTGCTGCGATAGAAACGCCACCAGCTTCTTCGGGCCAAAATGCGGGAAGCGTTTGCGAAGTGCTACAACAGCTGCAACGATGTTCTCCTCATAAGCCATTGGGCTTGAGAGTGGTGCACGGCTTGCATCCTTGAACCAATCGGAACCGCCAGCAGCCTTGCGCCGGGCCCAAACATATACAGTCTCCCGGCTCACGCCGTGTCGCGCTGCAATCTCGGCGACAGGATACAACCCACTCTCCAACTCCCTCATCATTACGATCCGCGCTTCCATAACTGACCTTTCCCTGAATGGCATAAGCAAGGTCCTTTCAAAAAAGGATCACCTTAAACTGTCAGGCATGTCGTCGGTTCAAAATGTCAGGTATGTTACAGGTCTGTACCTTGATTCCCCACCCCCGACCCCTCCCCGCTGAGCGGGTAGGGGTGAAGATTTTCCCTCAGCCTTCTGACTAACGCCCCTCATTCCTTCCTTCATTTTGATACCTTTCGCCCATTGAGTTTGTGGCGGAATCTTGGCATATGTGCCTCATTGTTAGGCCCATTGGCAGGGAAGCGTTGAGTCTCCGACTTTTGCAGTCTCGGAACTCGCGGCCAACGGTCGGGTCTGGCGCTACTACTGCAACTTCAATTTAAGGAACTTACCCCATGAACACAGCTCTTTGGCTGATCGTCTTGGCAGGCTTGTTGTCCATCGTTTACGCTTACGTCACCTATGCAGGTTTGATGAAGGCGGATGCGGGTTCAGCACGCATGCAAGAAATTTCAGGCCTCGTGCGCGAAGGCGCAGCGGCTTATCTTAAACGTCAATACACAACGATCGGCTATGTCGGCGTTGCGATTTTTGTTCTCACCTGGGCACTGCTCGGCAAGTGGGCGGCGATTGGCTTTGCCATCGGCGCAATCTTGTCTGGCCTTGCAGGTTTCATCGGCATGAACGTGTCGGTGCGCTCCAACGTGCGTGTGGCGCAAGCTGCAACGCAGCCGGGCACCAAAGGCTTGGCCGATGGTTTGGACCTCGCGTTCAAAGCTGGCGCGATCACAGGCATGCTGGTTGCAGGCCTTGGCCTTCTCGGTGTGGTTTTGTACTTTGGTTTCCTCACGGGCTCCATGGGCATGGCCCCAACATCGCGCACCGTGATTGATGCGCTTGTTGCATTGTCATTCGGCGCTTCGTTGATTTCGATTTTCGCGCGTCTCGGCGGCGGCATCTTCACCAAGGGTGCAGACGTTGGCGGCGACATGGTGGGTAAAGTTGAAGCTGGCATTCCAGAAGATGATCCACGCAACCCCGCAACAATCGCTGATAACGTTGGTGACAACGTGGGCGACTGCGCAGGCATGGCCGCTGACTTGTTCGAAACCTATGTGGTGACGACAGTTGCAACCATGGTGCTTGCCGCCATCGCATTGCCTGAAGCTTACAAGCTTGCTGGCATGGTGTTGCCACTCGCCATTGGCGGTGCCTGTGTGATCACCTCGATCATCGGCACTTACTTCGTGAAGCTCGGCGCATCAGGCAATATCATGAACGCGCTATACAAGGGCGTGATTGCCACTGGCGTGTTGTCACTGCTCACGCTGTGGCCTGTCATGTCTTATGTGTTCGGCGATATGTCGGTTGATCTTGGTGGCTTTACGCCAAAGTCGCTGTTCTATTGTGGCATCGCTGGCTTGTTGATCACCGCTGGCATTGTGTGGATTACGGAATACTACACCGCCACGGGCAAGCGCCCAGTGAACTCCATCGCCGAAGCGTCAATCACCGGACACGGCACCAACGTTATTCAAGGTCTCGCCGTATCGATGGAAGCAACGGCTGTGCCAGCGCTCATCATCATCGCGGGCATCTTGGTCACGTTCAACCTTGCAGGTCTGTTCGGCATCGCAGTGGCTGTTACAACCATGTTGGCACTTGCTGGCATGATCGTAGCGCTTGATGCGTTTGGCCCAGTAACCGACAACGCAGGCGGCATCGCTGAAATGGCAGGGCTTCCAAAAGAAGTGCGCCACAACACCGATGCACTCGACGCTGTGGGCAACACCACCAAGGCCGTGACCAAGGGCTATGCCATTGGTTCCGCTGGTTTGGGTGCATTGGTGCTGTTCGCCGCTTATACGCAAGACTTGAAAGCCTTCTTCCCCAACGTGCCAGTGTCGTTCGACCTGTCATCGCCTTACGTGGTTGTGGGCTTGCTGTTCGGTGGCTTGCTGCCATACCTGTTCGGCGGCATGTCGATGACGGCTGTTGGCCGCGCAGCGCAAGCTGTTGTGGTTGAAGTGCGTCGTCAGTTCAAAGAAAACCCTGGCATTATGAAGGGCACCTCGAAGCCTGACTATGCCCGCGCCGTGGACTTGTTGACCAAGGCTGCCATCAAGGAAATGATTTTGCCTTCGATGCTGCCCGTCTTGTCGCCCATCGTTGTCTACTTCGTCATCAACGCCATCGCAGGCCAGGCCAACGCCTTCGCCGCAGTGGGCGCCATGTTGATGGGTGTCATCGTAACCGGATTGTTTGTTGCCATCTCGATGACAGCAGGCGGCGGTGCTTGGGACAACGCGAAGAAGTCCTTCGAAGACGGCTTCGTGGATAGCAAAGGTGTCAAGCACTTGAAGGGCTCAGACGCCCACAAGGCATCCGTCACCGGTGACACCGTAGGCGACCCCTACAAAGACACCGCAGGCCCTGCTGTGAACCCGATGATCAAGATTACGAACATCGTGGCGTTGCTGCTGTTGGCGGTATTGGCTGGGCATTAAGGCTTAAGCACATCGTGAATTAAGAGGGCCGGGGCAGGTGACTGCTCCGGCCTTTTTTGTTGGCCTTCTTAAACGACTTGCGTATTCTCGTTCTGATTGAAACGCACCGATGAGAGAGACACATATGGCAATTCCCGACTATCAAACTCTCATGTTGCCAGTGCTCAAACAGTCCGCAGCAGGAGAAGTGCGAATTGGAGATGTCGTAGACACACTGTCTGATGAATTTCAGTTGTCAGATGACGAACTTGCTGAACTTATCCCCAGCGGAAATCAGACAACATTTTCAAATCGCGTTCATTGGGCGAAAACATACTTGAAACAGGCAGGTTTAATCGAACCTACGAGAAGGGCGCATTTTAGAATAACGCAACGAGGAAACGAAGTCCTCGCAAAATCACCTGTAAGTATTGATAGCAAGTTTTTGCGACAATTTTCCGAGTTTCAAGAATTTCAAAATCGTTCAAACACCGAGAGTAAGTCAGAAGACGAAAAGACTATTATCAATGAGGTCCAACCAACAGACAATCAAACGCCAGATGATTTAATGCGTCAAACCAGCCAAACGATCCATACTGCGCTCGGCTATGACATACTTGATCGATTGCGTACCTCTAAGCCAGCGTTCTTCGAGAGAGTAGTCGTCCAGTTGCTTTTGGCTATGGGTTATGGTGGCACCTTGGCACAAGCTGGCAAAGCCATTGGTAAATCAGGTGACAACGGCGTTGACGGCGTAATTGACCAAGACACGTTGGGCCTTGATCGAGTCTACGTTCAAGCAAAACGCTATGCCGAAGATACGACAGTTGGTGCTGGAGACATTCGCGACTTCTTTGGAAGTTTGGACATGCATAAGGCAACCAAAGGACTTTTCGTTACGACTTCGTCATTCACCAAGGCTGCAACAGATACCGCAGAAAAACTTGGCAAAAGAATTGTCTTGATCGACGGACGTGACCTCACCAAGCTGATGATCAGATTCAACGTGGGCTGTCGCGTTGAAGAAGTTTTCGAAATGAAAAAAATTGATGAAGAGTTTTTTGAGTAGGACGACGACCTCAATAATGCCACCGACACTGCGCAATCTCCAACTGCTGTGCCGCCCCTGTTCCGCTCACCCTGTACACCAGCCGATCTTCCAGCGTCACGCGCCTTGACCACCAGCCTTTGAGATCACCGCGCAAGGGTTCTGGTTTTCCTGTTCCTGTGAATGGCGTGCGTTGACATTCTTTGATCAAGTCATTGAGGCGCGAGAGGATTTGTGGGTTGTTCGTTTGCCAGTGCAGATATTCTTCCCAGCCTTGCGTGGAGAAGACGATGCGCAAAGTGCTAGCCTTCGATCAATCGGCGTTCAGTGCCCTTGCCAGCATTCAGCTGCTGAATTGAATCCTTCAAGCGCGCGGCATTCGTGGGCGACGAAAGCAAGTACATCGTTTCCTCAATCGAATGCCAATCCGCCAATGACACCATGACAACCGATTCAGCCTTCTGCCGAGAAATCACCACAGGCTGGTGATCGGCCACAACACGGTCCATCACTTCTTTCAAGCGTTCGCGAGTATCTGAATAGCTAATAACATCCATGACCGTCATTGTACAATAAAACGTACAAATGTCAAATCACCCCACCAACGGGTTTCGTGTCTTCAACTTTGGGAACCTCGAAAAGTCTCGATCAGCCGTCCACAATTCGGTGACGCCGTGTTGGAGGCATATTGCTGCGATACGGGCGTCGTGAATGGCGGGGCCTTTTATTTTGCCTTCCAATGCAAGGGGTTTGATGTTTTGTAAGTGTAGTGTCGTTTCACCGATCACTGAAATGTTAGGTGACTCGAGCCAAGATTCGACCTGTTCGAACGCTTTGGACAGATTTGTTGGCGGCACATAGATTTTGGGGTGCGTAACGATTCCAAGAAATTCATGTACGCAAGGCCAAGGTATGCACCATGCTGATTTTCTGTAAGACAAATCACTGACGAGTTTTTTTGCAATATGATGCCAATCTGAATCTTGCCGATGGGCATAGACAAGCAAATTGGTATCAAGCGCGATCACAAACTTTCGCCGCCACGATCACCATAGGAAAGAGCAATAAATTCTCCCCATGATTTACCTTTCATATCGGGGTGCAGTCCATGTCCTCCGACAGAGCAATCTTTGAGCTTGAACGGCTTCTTCTTCGCTTCTTCATCTGCAACAACATGCCGTAGGCCTTCATCAATGAGGGCTTTCAAAGTCGTCTTTCGTTTGACTGCAATCTTTTGTACATCCGCCAAAAGAGCATCAGAAATTTGAACAGTGGTTTTCATATGGCTAGCCATATCACAAAATATGGGCAACCGTCAAACTACCGCCCACTCATCTGCTTGAATTCCGGCGGGTAGCGGTCTCCGGTGACGGGGATGCGTTCGACGGCGGTGCGGAGGTCAGTGAGTTCCGAAGATGATAGCGAAACACCGAGTGAACCTTTGTTCTCTTCCAGTCGCTTGGCGCTGCGCGTGCCGGGGATGGGCGCGATCCATGGTTTTTGGTGCAGCAACCATGACAGTGCGACTTGGGCGGGGGTGACGCCTTTGGCGGTCGCAAAGGACGTGACCAAATCAGCGAGCGCTTGGTTGGCGGCGCGGGCTTCTGCGGCAAAGCGGGGGGAGCGGTTGCGGAAATCGCCGTCTTCGAATTTGGTTTCGGCAGAAACAGTTCCGGTCAGGAAGCCTTTGCCCAGCGGTGCGAAGGGCACAAGGCCAATGTTGAGTTCTTCAAGTAGGGGGATAATTTCAACCTCTAACTCACGGAACCATAACGAATATTCGCTTTGGAGCGCAGTCACTTTGCACACTGCATGGGCACGACGAATGGTGGACGCGGATGCTTCGGACAAACCGAAGTGCTTTACTTTACCTTCGGTAATCAAATCACGTACCGCACCTGCGGTGTCTTCAATCGGCACTTTCGGGTCCACGCGGTGTTGGTAGAGCAGATCAATGGCATCCACGCGCAAACGTTTGAGGGAGCCTTCAACCACGTCGCGAATGTGGGCTGGTGAAGAGTCGAGCCCCATCCACTGTCCGCCTTGGGTTTCGTCTGGCTTGAAGCCGAATTTGGTGGCGATGGTCACTTTACCTTTGAAGGGTTCCAGCGCTTCACCCACCAAAATTTCGTTGTGGTGCGCGCCATAGACTTCCGCCGTGTCAAAAAACGTGTAGCCCAATTCAACAGCTTTGCGGATGACGCCGATCATTTCAGCACGGTCCGCGGGCGGGCCAAAACCCGATGACATGCCCATGCAGCCGAGACCAATTGCGGATACTTCAAGGTTGTTTCCGAGAACACGTTTTTCCATGGTTCAAGCTTTCGTCAAATGAGTGTGAAGTGCGATGGCCGCGCCCGAAATAGCAATCATCACCATGCCAAGCAGCGCCCACGTATCAGGGATATGGTTATACACAATCCAACCCGCAACCACAGCAAAGGCAATATGGAAATAATTGAAAGGCGCCAGCATGGAGGCAGGGGCAAAGCGATAGGCCGATGTGAGCAGAAAATGCGCCAGTAAGGATGCGGCACCGATGTAGAAAAGCAACGCCATATCGAGTGTTGTGTAACTAAAATTCTGCCAGTCAAACAGCAACATTACGCCAAATAAAATGGAACCCGAAAGTGCCACATAGAACAACATGGCCATGGTGCTTTCGGTTGTTGCTAATACGCGGGAGAGCAAAATGTAGATGACGGAAACCGCAGAACATATGAAAGCAAACAGCACGCCAAGCGCATCCAAACTGCCGCCGGGGCGGGCAATTAAAACCACCCCTGCAAAACCGAAAATGGCAGCGAACCACCCCGCGAGGCTGACCTTTTCCTTCAGCATATATCCGGCGGCCAACATAACGCCAAAGCCCTGTAAGTAAAAAATGGAAACCGCTTCGCCCACGGGCAAACGTTGCAAGGCAAGGCCGGCAAAAAATGTCGCCAAGGCCAAACTCGCGCCACGCAACCAAACCAGTTTTGTGCGTTGTGTTTGCCAGAGTTTAGACCCGTGCTGAGGGGCCATCAATGCTGTGAGAATGAGAAGGTTTAACCCATAACGAACAGCAGCCACCAACGGCACGTTGAATTTGGTCATCAGATATTTGCCCGCCGTATCCATGCTGGCAAATATGATGACGGCGACCAAGACTAAAGCAATGCCTTTGAGGGGTGCGTGAGACAATGCTGTAATGCGGCGTGATGACATTGAAATCCTTTTCCAACGGTGCTCTAGCTTGTGATTAGCGAGGGAGCAAGCAATGCTGATTGGGATAGATTGGGGCGGCACCAAGATTGAAGGCGTTGCCATGGAGCCGGATGGTCGTGAACTCTTGCGCTTGCGCGAGGTGACGCCTCGGCATGATTATGACGGCTGCATTCGCGCGATCAAAGCGATGATTGATGGCCTTGAAACCAAGACGGGAAAACAGGGATCTATTGGCATTGGCATTCCAGGCTCGCTTGAACCTGTCAGCCGCTTGGGCAAAGGAGCGAGTTCAACTTGGTTGCTTGGCAAACCTGTTGAAAGTGATTTGAAGGCCGTGTTGAAACGCGACATTCGTGTTGAGAATGACGCCGATTGTTTTGCAGCATCGGAAGCGGTTGATGGTGCGGGGGCCGGACACAATGTTGTGTTTGCAGTCATCTTAGGTTCAGGCGCAGGCGCAGGAATAGCTGTAGGTGGCCGCGCCCACCATGGGCCTAACAATTCGGGAGGAGAATGGGGCCACAACCCCTTGCCGTTCCCAGACACAACTGAAATTCCAGGCAAGGCTTGCTATTGCGGACGCCACGGCTGCATGGAAACGTGGGTATCGGGCCGTGCCTTTGAAGCTCAGTACACGGAGCATAAAGGCATTGAATTGAAAGCTTCCGAAATCATGGATTTGAAGCGGCGCGGCGACCACCTCGCCAATTTGTTGTGGCATCGTTATGTAGATCGCGTGGCGCGAGGGCTGGCAACAGTTGTGAATACGTTGGACCCCGATGTGTTGGTCATGGGCGGTGGCATGTCGAATGTTGATGAGCTTTACGACGATTTGCCGCCCGCTTTGGCGCGGCGCACATTTTCAACTGTGTTTCACACACCCATCAAACGCAATGTGCATGGCGATGCCAGTGGTGTACGCGGTGCAGCTTGGCTCTGGAAGGAATAAGAATGTCGTTGGAACAACGCTACCAATTCGGTTTGAAGTTAATTGCAGAAGCAGGACAGCTGGCCCTCGGCTATTTCAACAATCGCGGCAGCCTGACCATTCAGTCCAAGGGCGTTCAAGACATGGCCAGCGAGGCCGACTTGAATACGGAACTGCTGATCAAGCGTCGCTTGGCCGAAGCTTTTCCGGAAGACGCATTTTTGGGCGAAGAAACAGGCCGTAGTGAATTTGCCGAGGGGCAGGGCATTTGGGTTGTTGATCCGATTGATGGCACACAGCCCTTCATCGTTGGTTTGACCAGTTGGTGCGTGTCGATTGCATTTGTGCAGCACGGCAAAGTGAAGTTTGGCATGGTCTATGCGCCAGCGCGCGATGAGTTGTTTGCGGGTGGGGCCGGGCATGGCGCAACATTAAACGGTCAGCCCATTAAAGCTTCAGCAGCAAGTGCAGTGAATCAGGGGCTGATAGGTGCCGGATTTTCCCCTAAAAGTGGAGTTGATGTCTTCCTGCCCGCGTTCGAACTTTTCTTGAAGGCGGGAGGCATGTTCTACCGCGATGGTTCAGGCGCACTCGGGCTATGCTATGTAGCGGCAGGGCGGCTGATCGGCTTTTTTGAACCTGTCATCAAGTCATGGGATTGTTTGGGTGCAGTGGCTGTGTGCCATGCAGCTGGAATTCAAACCAACGACTTCCTCAAAGGCGATGGTTTGTTTGGCGGCAACCCCATTATTGCAGGAAATGCCGCCATTTATGCCGAGCTTAATTCGCTGGTAAATGCAGCGGGCCAATATGCCGTAGATTAGAATTAATCAGGCCAAACGAAACGTCCGCGCACCCAACCAATTTTGCCATGAGGGGAAGACACTTGGCACCACACGTTTGGCTTCGACATGCGATTATGTTTCCATGCTGATGGACGGCCGCCATCAATGCGAAATGAAACATTGGTGACAATATTTTTGCAGCGCCCGGTCAAGCTGACATCATCGCCATTTTCATAACTATCAATGATTTGGGATTTGGCCGATGGCCACTTGCGAACTTGCAACTCATCCCATTTTTTAACACCAACAACGTTGCCATGCCAAAAAGTTGATGCACTTGCCGGGAGACACAATGCGATGAATAGTCCAACTGTCAGAAGTTTGCGCATTTTCTAGGTCCTTGGCTCAGAGTTAGAATTAGAGTTTCAAATTACGGGTTGGTTTCGTTGCAGCTGATCCACGTTGGAAAATTTCATTCAAAATATTGAATTCATCACCAGGCACAGGCGTCTTGCGGCTATTAAGATTAATGATGCGACCGTCTTCAAGTGCATATTGCGCCACGCTGGTCACTTGGTCTTGTTTGTCAAAACGCACGGCGATCACTTCACGCTTCACTTCTTTAGGATCGAGGAATGAGCGGCCTTGGGTTATCGATGTTATGTAATAATAACTGTCACCCTGAAAATTGATAGATGCCGTCGTGGAAGGTGATCCTAAAACGCCCTCAACTTCGCTTTTAGGCATGCCTTCCGCCACTTGCGCCAACGCGCCGGGCTTGGGGTAATAACCTCGGTGGTTGATCTCTGGCGTACAGCCTGCCACAAGGCCAGCAATTGAAAGCGCCAATGCACCACGGCGAGACATTTTTGAATCAAGGAAAACAGACATGACGACCTTTTGCATGTTTCATTCGGCAGGAGCAAGACTGTGATATTCCAATGGCTGTTTGGCCGGAAAAAGGCTGATCCCAGCGAAGCCCTCTATGGGGCAATTGTGGCTGCGGCGCGGCAACCTAAATTCTATGCCGAATGGTTGGTTCCCGACACGTTGGATGGGCGATTTGATGTTTTGGTCTTACATGTCTTTCTCGTGTTGGACCGTTTGCGGGGTTTTGGAGCAGAAGCCGATGTACTGCGCCAAGCTTTGACGGATCGCTTCTTTGCCCAAATGGACTCGGCCTTGCGTGAGGTGGGTGTAGGTGATTTGGCTGTCGGTAAGAAAGTGCGTAAAATGGCCGAAGCTTTCTTTGGTCGCTCTACCGCATATACGAATGCGATGGCTAAAGGTGAACTCGAAATGAGCGAAGCGTTGGCGCGAAATGTCTATGCTGAAGCCGATGCCACCCATGCGCATGATTTGGCGAAATGGAGCTTGAAAGCGCGCCGTGAATTAGAGAAATTGAACTATGATGACATTGCATCGGGTCGCGTGAGGTTTGAATGAGCAAGCGTTTGAACGAGCCAAAGCCGGAATTTTCACGCCCCATTGAACTGGCGCGGATTCCTAAACTGGGTTCCCATGAAAAACTAAGTGCTGATGCAAAAGAGTGCGCTGCTTTGGCAAAGCGCCTCATTGTTCCTGCAATCCATTCCTTGACTGCCGAGCTGCAAGCCAAGCCTTGGCGCGGCGGTGGATTGAAAGTGACGGGGCAATTGAAAGCAGATTTGGACCAAGAGTCTGTCGTCAGCTTGGAGGTGTTTCGCTCGACAGTAACTTATGCGGTGGAACGCTATTTCCTCAATGTGCCGCCAAGTGCTGACTTGGAATCCGATGAAGATATTGACCCGATCGAACAAGGAATCGTCGATTTGGGCGAGGTGGTTGCTGAAACTTTAGCGCTGGAATTAGACCCATATCCCCGCAAGCCCGGTGAAGCATTCACATCGGTTGAAACCGAAGATGTGCTGGAAGAGCCAAAAAAGCCAAATCCCTTCAATGTGTTGAAGCTGGTGCCCAAGCCAAAATGAGGTTTCAAATTAGTGGTTGTTTCGGGCCTTGAAGCCACTATTTTGAGTGATGAGGCACAAATCAAAATAACGGGCGATTCTTTACCAACGTATGACAAAGCACATCACCATTGCACTTGACGCCATGGGCGGCGATTTTGGCCCTGAAACTGTGGTGCCGGGAGCGGCATTGGCGGCTGAGCGCCACCCCGGTTTTGCGTTTCTGCTCTATGGTGATGAAGCAAAAATCGCACCTCTCGTCGACAAGCATCCGAAATTGAAAGCAGTAGCGACGATCCACCATACGGACGTTGCGGTGGCGATGGACGATAAACCCAGCCAGGCCCTGCGCCGTGGCCGCGGCAAAAGCAGCATGTGGCAGGCCATTGAAGCGGTGAAAGATGGCAAGGCACAGGCGGCCGTTTCTGCCGGCAATACGGGTGCGCTCATGGCCATGTCACGGTTTGTTTTGAAAACTTTGCCCGGCATTGAAAGGCCAGCAATTGCTGTTCTTTGGCCCACACAACGTGGCGAAAGCGTGGTGCTGGATGTGGGTGCAACTGTAGGGGCAGACGCAAGACAACTTTTGGAATTCGCCGTGATGGGTGAGGCCATGGCCCGTTCGCTCTTTGGCTTGGAACAGCCAACCGTGGGGTTGCTCAACGTTGGTGTTGAAGAAATCAAAGGCAACGAATCCGTCAAAGAGGCAGGCCGCTTGCTTCGCGAAATGCCACTGCCTATCCACTTCCACGGCAATGTGGAAGGTGACGATATCAGCAAGGGTACAGTTGATGTTGTGGTGACTGAAGGTTTTACGGGCAACGTGGCGCTGAAAACCGCAGAAGGCACGGCCAAACAAATAGGCAGTTTCTTGAAAGCGGCCTTGACGAGCACATTGCTTTCTAAAATTGGCGCATTCCTAGCCCAAGGCGCATTTCGCGCATTCCGCGAAAAACTGGACCCGCGCAAACACAATGGCGGCGTATTTGTGGGCTTAACGGGCGTTGTGGTCAAAAGCCATGGTGGCACGGATGCCCTTGGGTTTGCGACCGCCATCGATGTTTCAATTGAAATGGTCAAAAATGGCTTGGTGGCCAAAATCGCAGAAGATGTGGCTCATGTGCATTCCATACTTGCACCGCAAGCCAAAGCAGCAGAATAAAGCGGCATGATTACGAGTTGTGTGACAGGTGTTGGTTCAGCGCTGCCCAAGCGCATTATGACCAATGATGATTTGGCCAAGATTGTGGACACATCCCATGAGTGGATTGTGGAACGCACAGGCATTCACGCCCGCCACATCGCAGGCGAAGGTGAGACGACGCGCACACTTGCCGTTGAAGCCGCACAAAAGGCCATGGCCGCAGCTGGCGTGACAGCCAACGACATTGATCTCATCGTATTGGCAACTTCTACGCCCGACCAAACTTTTCCGGCAACTGCGACATTGGTGCAGACTGACCTTGGCATTCGCAACGGCGCTGCCTTCGACGTGCAAGCCGTATGCTCCGGCTTCGTCTATGCGCTGGTGACTGCTGACGCCTTGATCAAAGCAGGCCAAGCCAAACATGCTCTGGTGATTGGATCTGAAACGTTCTCGCGTATTCTCGATTGGACGGACCGCGCGACGTGTGTGCTGTTTGGCGACGGGGCAGGAGCGTTTGTTTTATCGGCAAATGAAGGCGATGGCTCACAAGGCATTCTCGCTTCTAAAATCCGCGCTGATGGCCGTTTCAACGACAAGCTCTATGTTGATGGTGGACCATCCACCACAAAAACCGTGGGGCTTTTGCGTATGGAAGGCAAAGAAGTGTTCAAACACGCCGTTGTCAACATGGCGTCGGTCATGGACGAAGTCATGAAAATGGCAGACGTGAAGCCCGATGACATTGACTGGTTCGTGCCGCACCAAGCCAATCGCCGCATTTTGGACAGCACGGCCAAAAAGCTGGGACTTGCCGAAGACCGTATCGTTCTGACGCTCGACAAGCATGCCAATACATCTGCTGCCTCGATTCCTTTAGCCTTTGATGTGGCCGTCAAAGATGGTCGCATTCGCCCTGGCCATCTGGTTTTGTTGGAAGCCATGGGTGGCGGATTCACCTGGGGCGCGGTGCTCATACAACTTTAGCTCTTCAGGCTTTAACTTCGTGTCATAAGCCTTTGAGAATTATAAATCTTCCCGTTGACGCAAAGTGAGTCTCACCATAGAGTCGGACAGGTCGGTTCCATAGGAGAGGTCCGGGACATGAACAAAAAGACACTTACGCGTGCAGATTTGAGTGAATCACTCCATCGCAACATAGGCCTGTCACGAACGGAATCGGCTGACATGGTCAATGCTGTTCTGGATTTGGTTTCTGATGCCTTGGTTGAAGGTCAATCTGTGAAATTATCGTCATTCGGCACTTTCATGGTTCGCGCCAAACGCGAACGCATGGGCCGTAACCCTAAAACCGGTGAGGAAGTGCCAATTACGCCACGCCGTGTCCTTGTTTTCCGCCCCAGCCAAGTGATGAAGAATGTCGTCAATGGCTTGGAAGGCGGCGACGAAGACTGATGGGCAATAAAAGGAACTGATCCTTGGAAAAATCACCAGACGCCTTCCGCACCATCAGTGAAGTGGCAGAGGAACTGAACGTTCCTCAGCACGTGCTGCGCTTTTGGGAAACCAAATTTACGCAAATAAAGCCCATGAAACGGGCAGGGGGCCGCCGCTACTATCGCCCTGCTGACGTTGATTTGGTGCGCGGCATTCGGGCACTCCTCTACGGAGAAGGCTATACCATTCGCGGTGTGCAGCGCATTTTCAAGGAAGAAAATTCGGGCTATGTGGTGGGTGTTGGCCGTGGTGAAATTAAGCCACGCCAAGGCGATGCAATCCGAGAAGGCGCACCTGCACCAGGTCGTGCGGCTATGGCACCGCGCGTGGGTAAAGCAGGAACGCCGCCCGTTGGGTCTTCACCCATGGCTCGCGTACGCGATGAACCACCCAAGGTTATCCATAAACTTTCCGTGCCACAGGCCGATGCCTTGAAAGCCGCATTGAAAGATTTGTCAGACGCCCGCAAACTTTTGATCCTACTGCGACGTGAATGGTCAGTTTTGTTGTTTGACGTGGCACTAGTCCGTTGAAGCTATCAGCACTCATCTCAAAAATTGCAGGATTTGTTGGTGCGCGCATTATTGGCGCAGCAGTTGGTTTTTTGAGCCAATTGGTGCTGGCACGATTGCTGCCGATTGAAGATGTCGGCGTTGTGTTGTTAGGCATGAGTGCGGCCGCCTTTATTGGGCTTGGGGCGAATGGCGGTTATGCGTTGCTCTCTACAACTGAACTACCCAAGCTTGATGAGCGACGCCAAAAGAAGACAGCGTTTGAGTTTAATCGGGTGGCGCTGGTCGATAGCATTCTCGCTTATTTCGCTCTCTGTGCGATTGGCTGGATTGTTGCGGTTTCATTCGGGTTTACGGATGGCCAGAAAACCGCACTGCTGATGGGCTTCATTTGCGCACCCGCTTCCATTCTCATGCGCTACAACGCGTCAATCGGCATGGCGGCGCGCTATTTCAAAACGGCCTATATGCCCGATTTGTTGTTTCGCCCGGCTGCACTGTTGGTTGGTTTGATTGCGGCAGCACTTGCAGGATGGTTGCAGTCTTCTTTCGCAGCGCTGGTGATTTTTGTTGTCGTGACTTACGTCACAACCATTGGTCAAGCTTGGATATTGAAAGGTAATCGCCTCTCGTTGAAGCACTTAGGCTGGCCACGCAAATTCTTGGCAAAGCCAATTCGATCTCGTGCTGTGGCACTCACGCTGGTGTCGGCAACTATGCTGGCCTTTGCCGACATTGTGACGTTGGTTGCCGGTTTCATATTGCCTGAACGTGACGTGGCCATTGCGGGTGTTGCAATGCGTGTTGCAGCCATTGCGGGCTTTATGTTGCAAGCCGGGCAAATGTTGGTGATGACGGACTTTACCCAAGCCCTTGTGCGCGGTGACAATGCGGCTGTGACCGCGATCCTAAAGCGTGTGAATGGTTTAACTGTAGGGATCGTGCTGGCTTGTTTGATTGGCGTGCTTGTCCTCGGTAAATTTGCATTGGGGTTGTTTGGCGCAGAATACCAGCAAGGTGCTTATCTGCTTGTGTTGTTTATGATCGGGCAGTCTTTGCGCGCTTTAGGTGGCATGAACCAACAAATTCTGTCGATCAATGGCTATCAAATGCGCACGGCGGGTTCGTGCATTCTTGCACTTGTTGTGTTTGTGTTGGCAGCGATTGTTTTATGTAAATCGTACGGGCCAGATGGGCTTGGCTATGCAGTGATAGCTGCCGAAGTGGTGTGGCTTTTGGCGCTGGCGGTCCAATCATCCTCACTTTGTGGCCGACGTGGAGACCTGTTGTGGGTTTTACAAAAGCGCTGAATTCTCATTTGCCTTTGGCACGCCTTCCCGCTACACGGGGCACCAAGTCGGAGCGTAGCGCAGCCCGGTAGCGCACTAATCTGGGGGGTTAGGGGTCGCAGGTTCGAATCCTGTCGCTCCGACCATCTTTCCCCCTAAAGCGGATCAGGTTCCGCTGACCACCGTTGATTGATGAAATCGTTTTTTGCGGGCATCAATCCAAGACCGTGGCGCTGTCCATATGATTGCCGTGCGCAACATGCCAAGCCAGCAACGTAAATTTGTGAGATCCCGATAGCGCCATTGAATGGCAAAGCGACTTTTCAATTGAGTATGGCGCTTCTTGTGTGACACGCTATCGCTGGTCTCGATCTTGTCGAGTAAAATATCCGGTAGATTTGCGAACTGCTTGCCCGCCTTCAAAGCACGACGGATAAGTTCGTAATCCTCAGCCGCATGAAACTCACCGGAGTAAAGACCGACATCACGGAACACATCACTGCGCAGCATCAGCGTTGGATGTGACAACGGCAGCTTTGCCCAGCTCACGTTCCGCAGCTCTTCTGGCGTCTCTGGAAAGCCAAGCGGGAATTCAATGTTGGAGACAACAAAAACTTGGCGAATGGCTGAACCTACACCATCAATTTGTGCGTGAGTATCCAAAAAATCCTTTTGCATTTTCAAGCGGGCAGGTCGTGCAATGTCACCGCAATCAATCAAAGCCACATATTTATGCCCGGCAGCGAGAATGGCCTGCAGGGCAGGGTTTCGTGCTTCGTTCACGCCAATGTTTTGTGGTGAAATAATCAGATGATAATCAAACTCGGCAAGTAGCTTTTCATAGTCTGGCTTCTGCGCACTGCCGTCATCGATAACATAGAGTTTAAAACCAGCCTGTTGTTGTTTCAAGCTGTCTAAAGTCAATGCAATGTCCGGCCCAGGGTTATAGGCCGGCATCAGAACTGCAATTTCCTTTGCTTCAGACATTTGAACGCACTTTTACGAAAATTCCAAATAAAGACGGGTCTACCCCTAAAGTGGTTCTCACTTTGTGAATGATCAGGATATTCGCAATTATTAACCCTAACGCGCTTGGAATTGCCACTCCATAGACGCCGTAAATGGGGGCGAGAATGACTTGCAAAACCAGCGTTGTCGCATAAGCGAAGGCCATGATTTTAAGGTAGCTACGCTCATGGCCGACCATTTGCAGCATGTAACCTGTGGGGCCTGCCACGGCATCGAAGGTGAAACCCAATCCCAAGAATGAGCATGACGTAGTATGAACTCACAAATGCCGGGTTGAAGAGGCCCAGTAAGAATTCTCCGATCAACGCCAATATTCCAAACCCAATGAGAGTTGGTATGGCAATGCCAAGGCTGAGCAATCGCACTGTTTTTTGCAGCGCCGCTTTGTCGCCTGCATGGAATAATCTTGAAATGATGGGCGCACTGATCAGGTTTCCAGCGATGAGCAATAATCCCAACATGCCAGCGGTGCGGAGCGCCGCGAAATAGGGGGCGGATTCTGCGGGCGAAAGAAAATAGCCAACAACCACAATGTCGAACTGTTGTGCGAAAGCATAAAGTGTGGATGCCCCCCACATGGGCCAAATGGTGCGCGTCCAATCATTGTAGTCGTTAGTGGTCGAAGCTGCGTTGAGGGCAGGTTTGAAATAGGCGCGGGCAAGCCAAAACTGCCACATCACGATTGCCAAAAGCGAAATCGCGAGGAAGGTGAGAATTGTAAAACTCGTTGTGCCACTCGACGACACGGCAAAGAGGGCGAAGGCGCAACCGGCAACACGCCAGATGATATCGCGTGGTGCCATGGAAGCAACGGTATAGCCAAATGCCCGAAGCGCACTGGCGGCGAATTCTCCCAGAGTCATTACAGGAACCAAGATTGCGGCTGCGAGCAAATAGGCAATGTTGGCACTTGGTTGTCGCCAGCCCATGACAAAATAAGCGGCAACCAAAGCAGATGAAAACAACAGCGGAATGCAAATGCTTGCAAGCGTGGCGGAGCGCAAAAATCCATTGCTCAATGGGGTTTGTTTTTGTGCTTGGTATTGCGGGTAATAGCGCAGCACGGCGGTGCCAAGGCCCAGTCCGGCGACGGTTGAAAGTGTCACGGCAAGTGAAAAGCCAATGGCAAATCGCCCGTACTCATCCTGGCTCGTTGCGTTGGACAGCAGAACAAACATCAAAAACGTAAAACCTGCTGCACCCACTTTAATGATGAGTGCCAGAAATCCCTTTGTCAGCAGGTTGCGGACATCTTGATCGGTCGCAAGTTTGAGGATTTTGTCTTTGATGCTCACGCCAAGTACTCAGCTGTTAGCAGTCGCGCGACGCAACAAAACGCCTGGCTGTAACGAGGCTGCAAACAGCCCCCACATCAAACCCAGCATCCAATAGAAGTGACGCCAATGTTCAGTGTCAATTTGAATGCCTTGGAAAATCACCGAAACCAGCGCGCTATAAACGGCAATTGCCAAACCCTGCCATGGCGTTTTGGTGAAGATGGTTTTTAAGCCAATGATGAGCGTGGAGCAGATCAACAGGAAATAAGAAATGCCACCCAGCCAACCATAGGCCGAGAATGAATTGACGAAGGTGTTATGCGGCGCTTGGCCATAAACGATACCGAAAACAAATGGGCCATAGCCAAAAGGTCGGCGCAAAAGTTCAGGGATCGAACGCAATTGATTGCCAAAGCGTCCGGTTTCACCACCATCGTATGATTGCACCAAGGCAAAGCGTTCGACAAACATCTTTTGAATTGTTGGAATGCTCATCAAAATAATGAAGGCAACAGTCGCAAACAGCAGCGCACCCACAACATAGATGGCCAATCGCAAGCGCAACTTTGGGCTATCGTAAAGAATGAATGTCAGTGCAAACAACATCATGGCGGCCATCACAAAATTCGCCCATGCACCACGCGAGAACGACAAGAACAAACCGATAGATGTAATTGCAAGTGACAAGGAGAGTAGGATCGGTCGCTTCGTCTCGCCCTGAATCATTTTGTGGATCATCAAGATCATCGGAAAAATGATGTAAGTTGAATAGACGTTCGGATCTTTGAACAAGCCAGAAGCCCGGCCCGGCAAAACTTGCAAAGGAAATGGGCTAGGCAAGTGGAAATAGTCGATCAACCCCCAAATCGCAGCCATAACAGCACCAACCGACCATGCGGCACCGATAACTGACATATGGCGAATTGGATTGGCGGCAACATAAAGTGCCAAAACCACAGCGCTCACAGCCATATAGGCTGACGTGACAACAAACATGGCTGCTTTGGGTTGCGGTGGCGCATGGGCATAACTGAGGAAGCCGCCAAAATTATACAGCACCAAAAACAACAAAAGCGGCACAATACCCATAACCGCATTGAGGCGCGTCGATGCAAAGAACAGCAGTACAACAGCGAAGAGAACGTCCACCGGTGCCGGCTCAATATACACCACGAAGGACGCAGCAAACATCGCCCACACTGACCAGTTGAGAAGCTGTCCAGTGACATTCGGAACGGCACTTGTGTTGCCGTAGGCTATCGCAGTCGTCATTCTCTTGGGCCTAATAGGCACCCTTGGTGTTGAGCAAAGCGAAGGGTGTTCTTGCCAAGATGTAAAGATCGAAGGTTAACGACCAGTTTTCAATGTAGTAAAGATCATGCTCCACACGGCGTTCAATCTTCTCCGCAGTGTCAGTTTCTCCGCGCCAGCCGTTGATTTGCGCCCAACCCGTCATGCCGGGTTTAACCTTGTGGCGGGCGAAATAGCCATCAACCACAGTTTCATAAAGGCTGCCAGCTGCACTTGCCATCGTGGCATGGGGGCGAGGGCCGACTAAAGAAAGTTCACTTTTGAGCACATTTACGAGTTGTGGCAATTCATCGAGGCTTGATTTTCGAATGAATTTGCCAACACGGGTCACGCGCGGGTCATCCTTCGTAACCAATTTGCGTGCATCGACGTCTGCCATGTCCGTGTACATGGATCGGAACTTGTAGACTTCAATGAGTTCGTTGTTGAAGCCGTAGCGCTTCTGACGGAAGAAAATAGGGCCTTTGCTTTCCATTTTAACGGCTAGTGCTACGGCTGCAAAAACAGGTGCGAGCAGAACAATTGCGATCGACGCGATGATCTTGTCTTCGACCGCCTTGAGGAATGGCCCCCAATCTCCCAATGGACGATCAAACAAATCCAACAAGGCCAAGTTGCCGATATAGGAATAGGCGCGGGGGCGGAACCGCAAGCGCTGGTCTTGCGCCGACAAGCGAATATCAACCGGCAGCACCCAAAGTCGTTCAAGAATTTGCAGCAAACGATTTTCAGCGGTGACGGGCAACGTGAGAATGAGTGTATCAACACGTGTCGAACGGACGAAATCGATCAAGTCTTCAATCGTTCCGAGTTTATGTAGTCCTGGAGCCGTAACTGGTGCACGTTCGGTTTCGCGATCATCAAATACGCCCAGTACGGTTAGGCCGGTGTCTTGAGATGCGCTGAGTGTTGCAATAACATGATCAGCGGAAGGGCCGCCGCCGACAAGAATCGCGCGACGATTAAGTTGCCCATTGCGGTTCAAGCGGCGCACAAAATGCGCCATCAAAAACCTGAAAGAAATTGCAAGTAGCAAGCCAGACGTTGCCCAAGACAATAGCCAGTTACGTGAGAGTTCCGCACCGACTTTGCCGACAAAGGCAAACAGCACAATGCAGGCAAACATGGCTATCCAAGTTGCTGCAATTGTCGCAAGTCGCGGGAACGGCGAGAGCAGGGCGTTGAGGCGATAAGTCCCCGCCAAGTGCATCATTGTTGGAAATGAAAGTGCAGCGAACAAAATCGTCGCTGCATACAACAGGTCCAGAGTTTCAAACCCCGGATAACGCGCCAAATTCGCCAATCCGACCAGAGCAACAAAAACACCTTCCGAGAGCCGCACAGTGGCCGCAACAACGCGGGGCGCTACAAACGGCTTTACATCAAGTTCAGGAACGTTGTCTTGCCACCGCTTGTCTTTTTGTCCCGCTACCATGCGGTTCAGGATTGTCGATGTCGTAACAGCAGTCAGATTATCTTTGTTCGGTTTCATGGCCTTGCTTCATTTTGTGACACAGCACTGTCTCGTGCGTTACAAAGCAAGCCGCTTGCCCAAACGGGGCAATGCTAACCATTCCTGTTAAACATGGTTATTGATTGGTAAACGTGAAATTTAGCGCTTACGCGCTCGCGTAAAAGTCACTGATTTTTTGGCTCATTTCCAGTGCCGAGCAGGTCTTGCGAATATGTTGGGAATAGCTCGCAGCTTCACGCGCCAACTTGACAGGATTGGCTAAGAGATCGCGCATGTGTTTGGCCAATTCATCAACGGTCAGAGGATCGCAAAGCAGTTCTTTGGGTACGACCTCGGCAATGCCACCCACATTGCTCGTGATCAAAGGAAGGCCAGCTGCAGCCGTTTCAATGACGACGTATGGAAATGATTCAAAGCGGGACGGCAACACCATGATGCGCCCCATGCGGACAGCTTCAGGCATGGTTTTGCGACCCACAAAACGAGCACGGTTTTCGATGTTCAATTGCCGTTTCAGGGCTTTGTATTCTTCCATTTGCGGACCATCGCCCACCAGCGTGAGTGTCGCATTTGGAATTTCGGCAAGTGCACGAATGAGGAGATCAACGCCTTTGAAGTCGCGCATTTCACCGACAAAAAGAAAATCCGTAGCATCAGGTGCAGCAATAGCTGGTTGAAATTCTTCATCCCACAGCCCGTTGTGAACAACGATATTGGGCTTACTTTTTATACCGAAAGCCTCATCAAAACGTTGGCGTTCATAGTCGCACACAAAGCAAATTCCCGTGCCAATTCGGCGTAAAAATTTTTCAGTTCCGCTAATAACGAAACGCATAGGGAGACTGCCTTCATGATGAAGACTGCCACCATGGGGTGTATAAAAGCTCTTTATGCCCAAACGATTTCCAGCAATGCGCGCATAGGCTCCACCTTTGGCGCCATGACCATGCAACACGTCTGGTTTCCACTTGCGGGCAACACTTGTGACCGCTTTTGCACCAAGCAAATCACCTAAGCCAGGCGCACGGGAAATAGGCCGACGTTCCACACCGAGTTTGCAATAAGGCTCGAGTTGTTTGAGCAATGTAACAGCATGTTCTCCGCCCGATGTGGAGTCACACACAACTCCAACTTCGTGACCCAATTCATTTTGTCCGCGTGCCAAGTCACGCACATGACGAAACAATCCACCTACGGGTGCTCGAAATACATGAACAATCTTCATTGGGGGCGTCCGAACTTAGAACCAGCGTTCACGCACGAATACAATGTCGCCGGGATATACTTGTGTGGTCACTGGCACTTTGTAAGTATTGGTGCCCTTGGCATTGCGACGCGTTAACAACACCAATGTTTTGTCAGCGCGGGTGCCATAGCCACCTGCAATGGCGATTGCATTTTGCACAGTCATGCCGGGTTGATAGGAGAAACTGCCACCTGTCGTCACTTCGCCCATAATATAGAAGGGGCGTAAGCTGATGGCTTGGACTGACACTTTCGGGTCGCGGAGATAGCCGGCCTTTAAACGTTGTTCGATAAGATTTTCAATTTGACCAGTATTGTAACCGGCAACAGGAACAGACTTCACATAGGGCATGCTCAAGATGCCTGTTGCGTCCACCAGATACTCACCCGTCAGTTCTTGTTCGCCCACAACTTTAATGGCCAAACGATCACCAGCACCAACGCGGTAACCTGAGCCAAATTCATAAGCCGCAGCTTGGCCTTGTGTCGCGAAAGGTGGAACGGCACCAATTTGATTGCTGTTTGGGAGTTGCGAAATTGATGAAACCGCATCGGGCCCGGAGGCCAAAGTGTCGTCTGCCAAAATACCAGTACCGCCGGGAGGGGCGGAGGGCACATTTGCTTCCCAAGCTTCCGTACAAGCGGAGAGCATGAGTGAAACAAAAAGAAGAGGAATAAGACGCATGACAGACTTTTCTAACTCAAAAAACGAACCCGCACCCAAAAGGGTAATATGCCTGCAAGCTAAACGCTTATGGTTAGCATTCACTTAACGTGACAAAACGTAAGGTTGTTAAGACATTGGTTACCATAAATAGACGAATGTCCGGCAAACGCGTCTATTGAGTGAGTCCGGAAGAATGAGCCAAAGTCACGGGGAAGCCCCCTCGTTCAGCATTATGGATGTGGTGCGCGGCATGCGCAGACGCAAACTATTAATGCTCTCATGTTTGATTTTGGGCATACTTTTGGGGCTCGGTGTGATTGCGCTTTTTAAGCCGCGTTACCAAGCTGAAGCACGCGTGCTCATCGACAATTTTTCCACGCCTTATGACAGTGCAAACGTCACGCAGGCTGATCGTACCGATCCACAAATCACGGAACGTACCATTGCGAGCCAAGTTGCAGTACTGCAATCGGAAGACTTGGCGCAACGTGTTATCAAGAATTTTTCTTTGACCGAAAAGGCAGAGTTTGACTCGATTAAAAGCGGAATTGGAACAGTTAAAAAGGTGATGATTGCGGCAGGTTTCAGTGATGATCCGCGCAAGATGTCGGTTGAGCAGCGCGCCTACAAAGAGCTTGCGGATTCGTTGACCGTTTATCCGCTTCCATTGTCGAACGTTATTGGCATCAAATACACTGCGGGCAGCGGCGAGACCGCATCGGCTGTGGCGAATGCCTTGGCCGAAGATTATGTATTGAGTACGCGAGAGGCACGTTCAGGTGATACCAATCGCGCGTCTCAATGGCTTTCGAGTCAAATCGAAGGACTTCGCACAAAAGTTGCAGAGTCAGATGCCGCCGTTGAAACATTCAGGGCTGAAGCGGGCTTGTTGAAAGGCCAGACCGCAACACTGGGTACGCAGGAAATTTCGGAACTCAATACACAAATTACAATTGCTGAAACAGCCAGCGCAGATGCAAAAGCCAAGGCCGATGAAATTCGTGAGGTGTTGGAAAGCCAAGGCACTGTTGAAGCTTCAAGTGATGTTTTGGCTTCGCCGATCATTCAAGCTTTGCGCCAACAACAGGTGACTGCAGAACGGCGTTTGACTGAGTTGTCTTCGACCTATTTGCCTAATCATCCCAAAATGATTGCGGCCGAAAAAGACGCAGCAGATATTGATCGCCGTATCAACCGTGAGGCCATGAAGATTGTGGAAGGCCTGCAGGGCCAAGCCAAGATTGCCGCTGCCAGAGCCACAGCACTGCGCAAAAATCTTGACTCGCTCAAAGGGCGCGAAGGAAATTCCGCTCAAAGTGAAGTGAAGTTGAAGGAACTTGAACGCGAGGCCAAAGCCAACCGTGATCAGCTTGAAACCATGTTGGCACGTTTTGCCGACAGCAACACACGTCAAAACTTGCAGTTATTGCCAGGATTTGCCCGTGTCATTCAAACAGCTTCGCAACCCGCATTACCATATTTTCCAAAGCCCGGCCCGATGATGATGCTGTCATCATTGGCGGGATTAGGAATTGGCATGGGCCTCGCCTTCTTGTTTGAAATTATGGCGCAGGCGACACGCATGAATCAGAGCGCAGGAAATGCAGGTTCAGTTTCGCGTAACCGTCATCCTGCGCGTGAAGCAGTCGAAACCGACATCGAAATTCCGGAGCTACGTGTACCGCCGATAGAAGCTGCGCGTGTTGCGCCAAACTTTACGCCAACTCCGCACAATGTGGTTCATGTTGCGCCGGCAACGATTGCATTAACAAGCATTCCGCAAGCGCGCACGGCAGTGGAAGCGCGGTCCTTATTGGATTCGTTGGGCGCTGATGGTGCCCACCTTGCAACAATGGAACAGCTGTCCAATCAACTGACAAACGTCAACGGATTTAAGGCTTGCAGCATTGTTGGAGTGGGGGGGGCTTGCGAAGTTGCCGCACTATCGCTGGCACTTGCGCGTCATTTTGCCAGCAATGGTGTTAAGACAATTCTCGTCGACCTTGAATCCCAACGTAGCCTAATTCCTGATTTGATGGAACTACCACATGCGCCAGGGTTGGCGGAATTGTTGAGTGGATCTGCTGACTTTAGCAAAGCGATACAACGGGATCGGGCGTCCCCTTTGCAGTTCATTCGCTATGGTCAGCCCAATGGTAATGCTGAAGTGCAAATCCCCGTGCGAATGGAAGCAATCACAAATACACTCAAAGGCATTTACGACGTTGTGCTGCTTCACACGGGCGAAGCATCGCCAAGTCTGTTGCAAGCTGCAAAGGGATGCAGCACGGTTTTGGTCCATGCTGCTGCATCGCGCAAAAAGGATGCCGTCGCTGCTATTGGAACTTTGAAATCGAATGGGTTCGAGAATGTGTTTTTGATCCAAGTTGAAGGCGTGCAGCAAGTCGCTGCCTAATCTCCACAATGTCAAAGTCTGCCATTCTTAAAGTTGGCTTCGAAGCGATCTATCGCAGCGGGGCGGCAAAATTGATGTCTCCCTTGTGGGGCGGGCAAGGTGTTATATTTTGTTTGCATCACGTTGTGCCCGGCGGCGGATTGCAACAAGGTTTTGCACCCAATACCCATTTGGAAATTACACCGGAGTTTTTGGGCAAACTCATCTTGTTGGTGAAGTCGAAAGGTTATGACACCATTTCGATTTCTGAAATGGCAGACCGATTGCAGCGTGGGACCACGTCAAAAAATCGTTTCGCTGTATTCACGCTAGATGATGGCTATAAGGACAACCTTGTTCATGCCATGCCCGTATTCAAACAATATGATTGCCCGTTTACAGTGTATGTTGCACCACGCATTGCCGATGGCACGTGTGAACTTTGGTGGCGCATTTTAGAAGCAGTGATTGCCAAAAACAGCCTCGTCAAAACGAGGTTTGCGGGGCAGGAACAAAACCTCGAAACTGCGACTACGGAACAAAAATGGGACGCCTGGAAAAAGTTGGCACCGCCACTACAGGCCATGCCCGAATATGCACAACGCGATTGGGTGAAACGTCTCGCGGAGAACCATGGCGTTGATGTCGATGCCCTCTGCCGTACTGCAGCAATGACGTGGGATGAAATCCGTCTGATGGCTCGTGACCCGATAGCTACAATTGGCGCACACACGCTCAACCATTACAATCTCCGAAAACTTTCAGATGAAGATTCCGCCCGCGAAATTTTTGACTTAGGTCGTCGTATTGAAAGCGAGCTTCAGAAGAAGATCGAACATTTCGCTTACCCCTATGGAAACAAGGATGCAGCGGATAACAGAGAATTCCAGTTTGCAGAAAATGCTGGTTATCAAACGGCCGTGGTGACGCGCTTGGGCACCGTGTTGCCGGAACATAAATTCCATATGCAGGCCTTGCCACGGATCATGGTCTCGGGCCGCTATCAAAACCCCAATTATATTGAAGCTCTCATCTCGGGTGTTCCTTCACGGCTCACCAATAAATTGAGTGGTTTGAATGTGCGTTAAGCCGCGTCTGGCCGTGACATCCATTTGATGATCCACATTTCGACGGGAACCCAACCAAATCCGGCGATGACATAGAATGGCAGCTCCAGCGTCATTCCGCGCCCTACAACCATGATGGCTCCTACGGCACCAACGATCAAACAATAGATCGTGATCCATAGCACTGTGAGAAAAGTTCCAATCGCTTTACGGGTGCGCAGTTTCATGGGCGTCGCTATAGCAGATTTTGTGCGCCGAGGGTGCGGCCAAAGGGCGCTTGTCTCAAGGGGGCTTCACTTCGTATGCAGCACTATGATTGCGCAACATGATACCAATTCACCAGCTGTAAAAATATGGCTTTGGGCCACAGCAGCCTTAATTTTCTGTATGGTGATAGTGGGCGGAGCAACGCGGCTTACCGACTCTGGCTTATCAATTACCGAGTGGCGGCCTTTGCTGGGTGCTATTCCGCCTTTAACCGAAAGCCATTGGCTCGAGGCATTTGAAAAATATAAACTCATTCCCGAATATCAAATTCAAAACCGTGGCATGAGCCTCGAAGACTTCAAATTCATCTACTGGTGGGAATGGGCGCATCGGTTTTTAGGGCGCATCATTGGATTTGCTTTCATTGTTCCCTTGGTGTTTTTCATTGCAACGGGGCGAATTTCCAAATCATTGAGGAGGCCGTTGTTGATACTCTTCGTTTTGGGAGGGCTCCAAGGTGCTCTGGGCTGGTATATGGTATCGTCCGGTTTGTCCGAGCGCGTTGATGTGAGCCAGTATCGCTTGGCCGCGCATCTCACTTTGGCCGTTGCTCTTTTTGCTGCCGTGGTCATGACAGCTCTTAAATTGAACGATCTCCGACTGGTGTGGGGCAGGGCCAGTAAACTGGCAGCAGTTTTTATCGCATTGCTGTTTCTTCAAATCGCCGCTGGCGGTTTTGTAGCGGGTTTGGATGCAGGTCACGCATCCTATACTTGGCCGAAGATGAATGATGCCTTCGTACCGGACGGAATTGCAACGTTGCAGCCTGTTTGGAAAAATTGGTTTGAGAATGCATTAGCAGTTCAATTCAATCATCGGCTGCTTGCCTACGGTCTGCTGATATTCGCTTTGGCACAGGCCCTATGGTTGCGCTGTATGAGCTCAATCAGTTTAGCGATTGCAGTGGCATTGCAGGCGGTTTTGGGAATTCTGACCGTTGTCTGGCAAGTCCCACTTGCTACGGCCCTAATTCACCAAGGCGGGGCACTTGTCGTGCTTGCTGTCGCCTTGGTGCATTTTGTGGAAGTTAGCCGAGGGCCTGTTCCAAGTCGGCGATGATGTCTTTGACATCTTCGATCCCGATCGACAATCGTACCACTTCTGGTCCGGCTCCTGCCTTGGTTTGTTGCTCTTCAGTCAATTGACTGTGCGTGGTGGAAGAGGGGTGAATGATCAACGAGCGGGTATCACCAATATTTGCCAGGTGTGAAAACAGTTTCACACTTGAAACCAATTTAATCCCAGCGTCGTAGCCATCTTTCAAGCCGAATGTGAAAACGGCACCTGCGCCACGCGGCACATATTTTTTGTGCAGGGCATGGTGTTTGTCGTCTTTCAGCCCAGCATAGTTTACCCAAGCTACTTTCTTATGTTTGGAAAGCCACGTGGCGACTTCAAGCGTGTTGTCACAATGTCTTTGCATGCGCAGCGCAAGTGTCTCCAGTCCGGTCAAAATCAAGAACGAATTCATTGGCGCAATAGCAGGCCCGAGGTCACGCAATCCCAACACGCGGCAAGCAATTGCAAATGCGATGTTGCCAAATGTCTCATGGAATTTGAGGCCGTGATAGCTGTCGTTGGGCTTTGACAATAACGGATAGCGATCTGATGCAGACCAATCAAAATTGCCGCCGTCCACAATCACACCGCCCATGGAGTTACCATGGCCCCCCATGAATTTTGTGAGTGAATGAAGAACAATATTTGCCCCGTGCTTGAACGGGTTGCACAGATATGGCGTTGCCAATGTGTTATCGACAATCAATGGTACGCCAGCCTTCTTGGCGATATTAGCAATAGCTTCAATATCGGTAATACGGCCGCCAGGGTTGCAGACGGATTCTATGAAGATGGCTTTGGTTTTAGGTGACAATGCCTTTTCAAAAGTTGCTGCGTCTTCTGCGTCAGCCCACACAACATTCCAGCCAAAAGATTTGAAGGAATGGTTGAATTGGTTGATCGAGCCGCCATAAAGCTGACGCGCTGCAACAAATTCGTCACCAGGCTGCATGAGTGTGTGAAATGCAAGCAATTGAGCGGCATGGCCGGACGCCACGGCAAGTGCCGCTGTGCCGCCCTCGAGTGCTGCTACTTTTCCTTCAAGAGCACCCGTGGTTGGGTTCATTAATCGTGTATAAACATTGCCGAATGCACGCAAAGCAAACAAGTCAGCGGCGTGTTGGGCGTCATTGAAAACATAGGCTGTTGTTTGGTAAATTGGCGTGATGCGAGCGCCCGTTGTCGGGTCGGGCGCGGTGCCAGCGTGAATAGCAAGAGTGTCAAATCCGTGAGTGTTCGTCATGGTGTCCTCCTCGTTGTGCCCCGGGAGAGGTTATCTTGCATGTCGCTGTGTGACAATGACAATAGCCAAACGTTGGTCTGCATAAATAGCATGAAAAAATTTTGGCCTGCTAACCGATTAATATTTCATACTCGATTTTGGGACAGCGGTTTACGACCACACGCAATCCTTCCGCTTCCGCCAGTTGAGTGGCCTCATCGTTACTCACACCTAACTGCATCCAAATGACTTTAGGTTTTTGAGGCAGTGCCAAAGCCTCAATGACGAGGCTGAGCACTGCATCTGAATTTCTGAAAATGTCAATCATATCAACACTTACAGGAATATCTGAAAGTGTTGCATAAACAGTTTGCCCCAATAATTCCTGACCCGCGAGGCCGGGGTTCACGGGGATGACGTTATAGCCTTTTGAAAGTAGATAGTTCATCACACCATGCGAAGGACGCGCCGGGTTGGCTGAAGCACCGACAAGCGCAATGGTTTTAACGTCTCGCAAGATGCTTCGAATATAGTCGGGTTCGTAGTTGTCGTGATTCATGGCAGGATAAGTTGGCCTTGAGCATTCAATGTAACAAATGGATTGTGAGCTACTTCCCACAGGTGCCCATCAGGATCTGCAAAATAGCCAGAATAGCCTCCCCAAAAAACCTGTTCAGCTGCCTTGACAAGTTTTGCACCTGCTGAGACAGCCTGCTTCAAAACAGCATCAACTTCCACTTGGCTTTCAACATTCCAAGCAAGGGAAACGCCACGAAAATTGGGAATTTGCGCAGAGTCCAATTGAGCATCATCAGCCAAAGCTTTACGACCATAAACACTCAGCACAATACCGTTCATATCGAAGAATCCGATGTGTTCGTTACTCATGTTGTGCTGCGTTAGACCAAGTTTGGTATAAAATGCTTTGGCGACGGCGACATCCGAGACACCAAGTGTAATGATGTTGACGCGGGGTTTCATTGCAAGTCCGGCCAATGGGGGTGGCGTTTTGAAATGAAGGCGTCCAGCCCTTCACAAGCTGCTTCATCCAACATATTTTTTGTCATGACGGCAGCGGCCAATGCATAAGCATCGCTCAATCCGATACTTGCTTGGTCATAAAACGCGCGCTTGCCGAACCTCACTGCGGCACGGGATTTCGCAGCAATTTTCTCCGCAACAAGAGTGACGTGTGCAGTCAATGCCTCGGGTGCCACAACTGCGTTTACCAGCCCCACGCGTTCAGCAAAGGTTGCATCGTGTACGCCGCCCAACAACAGCATTTCCATGGCGTGTTTTGAATTCAAATTGCGTGACAGTGGCACCATGGGCGTTGAACAGAAAAGTCCGATGTTAACGCCCGGCGTGCAAAACCCGGCGCGGGTGCTTGCATAGGCAAGATCACAGGTTGCAACCAATTGGCACCCTGCCGCACTTGCAAGCCCATCCACTTCGGCAATAATAGCGCAGCGGTGATGAGCAATGGCCATCATTAATCGGGCGCAAAGTTCGAAAGTCTTTCCAAAATAGCCAGCACCCTTGTCTGCGTCCGAACGGTGTGAGGTGAGTTCCTTGAGATTGTGGCCCGATGAAAACACTTTGCCGGTTGATGCGATAACAATTGCACCAATTGACTTATCCGCAGCGCAGTCGTGCAGCGCCTCTTCTAAACTGAGCATCATCGCTTCCGAAAGACTGTTGCGAGTAGCTTCGTCGTTCAGCGTCAGGCGGGCGACGCCATTTATTTTCTGCACCCGCACATAGTCACTCATTCTGATTCTGATTCCAGCAGTTTCAGTTTTTCAGCAAAAGCAGGGTCAGCTTTTAGCTCCTCCAACACCTTCTTGTTGTTTTCAGAAGGGATCATGGCATTGAGTGCCGTAATCATCCGGTCGCGCATATCCTGCGCCATTTCAGTGTCGGCTTGCAGTTCAGTGATCTGTTGTTTGATGTCAGTTGTCTGATCATCGATTGAATTGTCATAAGCAAAGCTGAGCGTCGTAATCGTGGTGTTCCACTCTGTCACATCGGCAAAGCCTGCGGCCTTCACATCGACTTCAAATGCTTTCCCTTGTGGCGTTTGGTCCACAAAGTCTTGCAGATTTTCAAATTCTTCGAGTTGCGCATCTTTGTATTTTTCGCGCACCAATACATAAGTGTCCAAAGCTTTCTTGGCCTTGTCTATTGTGAGTTCCAATGTTTCCACCACAGGAATATCACCAATGCTAAAATCGTCTTCGGACATATTTTCCTCTGGGGCAGCTTCAGGCTCGGTTGGCGTATCGGGGGCAGGGGCGACGGGTGTCGTTTCGACGGCAGGCGGTGTTGTGGCCGGCGGAGTTGCCGCGGGTGGAGTCGTCGTCGGGGTGGTTATCGCAGGAGGTGTTATGGGTGCAGTTTGTTGTTGGGCCAAAACGTCGTTTTCGTCCCACTCGACCAAAGGTGCCATTTCAAATGTTTGGGGAACTGTGTCGATAAAACCATCATTTGTACGTGAAACAGCCACTTCTGGTGATAGTGCCAGCACTGCAATTAGACCAACAGCGATATAATGTTTCACGAGTCAGCATCCCCTCGGGGCGCACCATAGCCAGTTGGACTTGAATGCTCCACAACAAAAACAAGTGATCAACGTTTGCGGTATCATGTTACCGTCAATAAAAAAGCTGCGTTTTTACAGGCTTTGCTTGACTTCATCGGTTGCAAACTGCATAGACACGCCGAAAGCGCGGCTTCTCTGAGGTCGCGTTGTTATTTTGAACGAAACCCTGAGAGAACTGAACCATGAAGACTTATACGGCGAAAGCCGGTGATATTCAGAAGCAGTGGGTGTTGATCGACGCTGAGGGCCTCGTTGTGGGCCGTCTTGCAGCTGTGATTGCCAACCGCTTGCGTGGCAAACATAAGCCAACATTCACACCGTCGATGGACTGTGGCGACAACATTATCGTCATCAACTGCGAAAAGGCAGTGTTCACCGGTAAGAAATACGACCAAAAGAAGTATTATTGGCACACCGGCTTTCCCGGCGGTATCAAGGAACGCGTCGCCAAGGATTACCTTGATGGCAAGCATCCTGACCGTGTCATCGAAATGGCCGTGCGCCGTATGATGCCGGGTGCTTCTTTGAAGCGCCAGCAATTGACCAACCTTCGCATCTACAAGGGCACTGAGCATCCTCATATCGCCCAGAACCCAGTGGTTCTCGATGTGAAATCCATGAACCCTAAGAATTCGATCAGGGGCTAAGAAAAATGGCTGAAGTATCTTCACTCGCCGATCTCGGTCAGGCCATGGGCCTTGCCTCAAACGCAGGCGCTGCCGCTCCGGCAACGCCAGCTGAACCAAAGCTCGACCAACAAGGCCGTGCCTATGCAACGGGCCGCCGCAAGAACGCCATCGCTCGCGTATGGTTGAAGCGCGGCAAAGGCAAAATCACTGTTAATGGCAAAGCCATTGAAACATATTTTGCTCGCCCCGTTTTGCGCATGCTCGTGTCGCAGCCGTTGATTTTGGTGGCGCGCGCCACTGAATTGGATGTTGTGTGCACCGTTGTTGGTGGTGGTTTGTCCGGTCAAGCCGGTGCCGTGCGTCACGGTATTTCCCGCGCACTCACTTATTTTGAGCCAGGCCTTCGCAGCATGCTCAAAAAGGGTGGCTTCTTGACCCGCGACAGCCGTGCTGTTGAACGTAAAAAGTACGGCCGTGCAAAAGCCCGCGCCCGCTTCCAGTTCTCCAAGCGTTAATCTGTTTACATATCCTACGAAAGGGCTGCCTCCGGGCGGCCCTTTTTGTTTGTCATGTCCGAATTCAATTCGCAATTTAGTTTGCGTTAATCATGCTGCTTTAAAAAAATGTCATTATTTGTTGCGCCAGAGAGCCGTCAGATTCTGCAATTTAAAACAACTGGGCGTAGAGTTAAGTTTGTAAAAACTAAAGGTTAGATTTGCACTTGGACAAAAGCATTGGCACGAGCGAAACCGCCGCGAAGAGATCGCGCACGGCGTTAGCCCTGCTTTTTGTTTTGTCATTTTTGTACATCAGCATTGCATGCTCTTCGTCGAGCCTTGCCGCAGACACTTTTCCTGGCGGTACATTGACCGGTAACGGCGGCTCTTTTGTCGATAGCAACGTTGGCACAACCGGGCAAACCGGTGAACCGTTGACCTTAGGTGGTGGTGCACTCAACACCCAATGGTACAGCTGGACTGCTCCTATCAGTGGCTATGTTACGATCGGCACATGTAATCCTGCCGGCAGCACTTTGACCAACTTTGATACGACAGTTGGCATTTATACAGGCACCGCAGTCAATGCCCTGACGCAAATCGGATTCAACGACGATACGCCGGGGTGCAACTCTACCGTCAATCCGCTCTATGCATCAACGGTCGCGTTCAATGCTATTGCTGGCACGATCTACCGTATCCAAGTTGATGGCTATGCAAACACTACCGGTCAGTTTAATTTGTTCTATGGTTTTTCGGGCTTCACAACTGTTGTTACAACAGCAAATGCAAGCGAAGCCGGTGCGACTGGAGCATTCACAGTTGTTCTAAACTCTGTTCCAACCGGACCAGCGACGATTACAGTGGGCTCCAGTCCAGAATGCACATTCTCTCCATCAACGCTCAATTTCACGAGTGCAAATTGGAATGTGCCGCAAACCGTGACCGTCACGGCAATCAATGACGCTATTGTTGAAGGTACACATTTTTGCGCACCAGCAAGCTTGACGCCAAGTGGCGGCGGCGTAGTGCCGTCTTCAGCACCACCACCGTCTATTACAATTACCGATAACGACACCGCAACCGTGTCAATTGCCAACACAACCAATGGTGCCGAAGCTGGATCAGTCAATGGCGTAATGACTGTCACACAATCAGCCGTGAGTGTGACGAATACAGTAATTTCATACACAGTGACTGGCACAGCCACATCTGGATCTGACTACACGGCACTTGCAGGGACTGTAACGATCCCGGCAGGATCGACCACGGCGACCATCACAATTCCTGTCATCAATGATTTGATTGTGGAAGCGAATGAGACGGTCATCGTCACCCTAAATACGGTTACGTCTGGCACCTCAACAACAATTGGTGCTCCTGCAGCAGCTACGAATACCATTTCAAGTGATGACGTCGCGACCGTGAGTATTGCGACAACGACCAATGGTTCTGAAACAGGGCCAACAGCGGGCGTGATGACAGTTACCCAATCTGCAGTCAGCTCGACCAATACCGTCGTGGCCTACACACGAACAGGCACGGCAACATCGGGGACGGATTTTACGGCGTTGTCTGGCACGGTGACCATTTTAGCTGGCGCAACCACAGCCACCATTAACATTGCCGTGGTCAATGATATTATAGCCGAAGGCAACGAAACCGTAATTTTGACGCTCACGAGTGTCACATCCGGGTTGGCAACGTTGGGATCACCACTGTCAGCGACGAACACGATTGCGGACAATGATGCACCAGTCGTGACCATTGCCAATACCACCAATGGAAATGAAGCGGGACCAGTCAATGGCGTGATGACCGTGACGCAAACTGCAATTGCACTCACACCCATCGTGATTTCTTATACTGTGGCTGGAACTGCAACATCTGCGGTCGACTTTACGGCTCTTTCTGGCAGTGTCACAATTCCGGCAGGTGCAACCACCGCTACGATAGCGATACCTGTGCTCAATGATGTGATCGTCGAAGGCAGTGAAACTGTTGTTGTAACTTTGACCGCCGTGACGTCAGGTGCCGCTTCTTTGGGTGCAACCTTGATTGCCACCAACACCATCGCCGACAATGATAATGCTACTATTTCGATTGTTAACACCACGAACGGAGCAGAGACAGGCCCAACCAATGGTGTGATGACACTGACTCAAACCAATCCCAGTGCTACAAATACGATCGTCGCCTTTTCTGTTTCAGGAACGGCAACGTCCGGAACCGATTATTCGGCGCTCTCTGGAACAGTGACGATTCCTGCAGGGGCAACCTCTGCCGTTATTGCAATTGCCGTGGTTGACGATGCGGTGCTTGATGTGGGTGAGACCGTGATTGTCACGCTGACAAGCATTACCACCGGATTGCCGACTCTCGGCACACCCGTCTCTGCAACGAACACCATCGCAGATAATGACGTTGCAAGTTTCACAATTTCAAAGTCTCAAACAGCAGGTCCAAGTCCAATCACGTTGGCCGGCCAAACAATTACCTATGAAATTATCATTGCCAATACGGGTACAGTCCCCCTCACGGGGACAAGTTTAGTTGACACCTTCCAACTTGGTGCAAGTGCGCGGAGTTTCACCACTGGACCAATACTTTCAGGAGATGCTGCTCCAACCGGAACTGTCGATATTGGTGAAACATGGATCTACACTGCGACTTATAATGTTGCGCAGGCTGACATGAATGGAACTGGCAATTTCACAAATTCTGCGGTTTTTGATACGGCAGAAACGACCTCTTTGACATCAAATACAGTTACAACAAACGTAACGCGAACGCCCGCTTTGACAATCGATAAAACGTGGTCCTTTGCCATTCCGGCCCATGATGCAAACAGCAATGGTGTTGCTGATGTTGGTGATACAATTACCTACAATTACCTGGTCAGCAACAGCGGCAACATTACAGTGAATGGCGTTTCCGTATCAGATGTGCATCTTGGCGCGGGGAGTTTATCCGCAATTACGCCAGCTAGTGTTGCTTCTCTTGCACCGGGTGCGAACACAAGTTTCGCTTCCACCTATGTCACAGTGCAAGGCGACATCGACAATCAATAGTTCAACTATTCAACACCATTGACGCGAACATATTCACCGGGCGCATCGCAAAGCGAGTTCTTTGGTTCTGGTGCTGAAACTTTATCGCCACTGCGTGATGTGATCCAATCAATCCAATGGGGCCACCAGCTGCCTGCTGTTTCTTTGGCCGACTTCATCCAGTCTTCAAGTTTTGCGGGTGATTTTTCGTTGGTCCAATATTGATACTTTTGCGCCGCTGGTGGATTGACGACACCCGCAATATGGCCCGAACCAGAAACAACAAGTGTTGTTTCGCCGCCGAAATACTGACCCAGTTTGAACACTGAGGGCAGGGGTGCAATATGGTCTTCTTTGCAGGCTAAATTATAAACCGGAATATTGACCTTCGACAAATCAATGCGCACATTGTCGAACACCATCTGCCCCTGTGACAGCTTGTTGTGCATATAACATTCACGCAGATAGAAGCTGTGAACGCCAGCAGGCATACGTGTTGAATCACTGTTCCAATAGAGCAAGTCAAATGCAGCGGGGTCTTTACCCAGCATGTAATTGTTGACCACGTAATTCCAGATCAAATCATTTGAACGCAAAAGATTGAACGCATCTGCCATGCGGTTGCCGGGCAAATAGCCCTTGTCCTTCATGCGGCCTTCAATCCATTGCACTTGCTCATCATCAACATAAACCAGCAAGTCGCCTGCGTCGCGGAAGTCCACTTGTGTTGTAAAGAATGTCGCTGCATTTACGCGCGTGTCACCCTTGGCGGCCATATAGGCAAGGCCAGTCGCAACCAGCGAACCGCCGATGCAAAAGCCGATGGTGTTCACTTTCTCGCTGCCTGTCGCGTCTGTCACCACGTCAACAGCTTTCAAGAAACCATCACGCATATAGTCGCCAAAACTCTTGCGGCCCTGTGCTTCGTCAGCATTCACCCACGACATAATGAATACGGTAAGACCATTTTCGACGGCGTGTTTGACGAACGATTTTTGCTCGTTGAGATCGAGAATGTAATATTTATTGATCCAAGGTGGCACGATGAGCAAAGGAATTTCATGCGTCCGCGCCACTTGTGGGTTGTATTGAATTAACTCAAACACATCATTGCGGAACACAACTTTGCCCGGCGTCATGGCAATATTTTCGCCCAGCTTGAAAGGTGAGCCATCAACTTGCGTGATGCGGAGGCGGCCCTTGGATTTTTGCAAATCCGCCTCAAGCCGATCCATGCCTTTGATCAAGTTTTCTCCGGAAGAGGCAAGCGTTGCGCGAATAACCTCAGGGTTGGTCAGCGGTGAATTCGTCGGCGAAAATGCATTTGCGATATTATCGACGTAGAATTTTGCTTTTTGCTTGGTGTGGGGATCAACACCATCAGCCGTTTCGACCAAGTCATGGGCGGCCTTGGTGGTTACAAGATAGGCCTGTTTCAAAGCGTCAAAGATTGAGTTTTCAATCCAGTCTTTGTCCTTGAAACGACGATCATTCTTCGCAGGGGTTGCAACTGGCTCAACAGTTTGGCCCATGGCACGTGACCAAGAATTTTGCCAAATCTCGGAATATTGCTGCCAAAGCTTGCTTTGTGTTTCCAACAATTTTTCAGGTTGCGATAAATGGGCCTGCCAAACTTCACCTAAAGTGCGACTGATTTGCGCCATGGGCACCGTCTGAGCATCAGATTCTGCCCGTTGCGCATCGGGACTTTGCGCCATCAATTGAGCCAGTTTGGCCATGCGCTCGTAAACCTGCGCGAGATTATGGGCAAGTTTAGCCGGATCAGCCAAACTGGTGCCAATGATATCTGCCGTGGTTTTGGCGTTCGTCATCGTTCTACTTTAATGCGATGTCCTGCCACCGCAACTCCCTTTTCTTGCCAAATCGCAAGCTGACCGCCATAAGGGCCGCCATACGCAATATACGGAATAGATCATGTCAAATTCACTAAGGCTCGGCATTGCAGGATTGGGAACCGTGGGCACGGGCGTGCTCGACATTCTGCGCACCCATGGCGAGTTGGTGGACATGCGGGCAGGGCGTGGAATTACCGTTACAGGTGTTTCTGCGCGTTCAAAAGGCAAGGATCGTGGTCACGACCTGTCGAAGCTGGAATGGCATGATGATCCAGTTGCCCTTGCGAAGTCGGCTGGCATTGATGTGTTCATCGAATTGATTGGTGGTGACACAGGGCCCGCAAAAGACGCTGTCGAAGCGGCACTTAAATCCGGCAAGCATGTGATCACCGCCAACAAGGCTCTGTTAGCCCATCATGGTGTAGAACTGGCGAAACTCGCTGAAAGTGCTGGCGTGTCTTTGAACTACGAAGCAGCCGTTGCGGGCGGCATTCCGGTCATTAAAACCTTGCGCGAAGGTCTTGCCGGTAATGCGCCGCGCAAGGTGTTCGGCATCATGAACGGCACGTGCAACTACATCCTCACCAAAATGGCCGACGAAGGCCGCAGCTTCGCCGATGTGCTGAAAGAAGCACAAGCCTTAGGTTACGCCGAAGCAGACCCAACGTTTGACGTGGGCGGTTTTGACACCGCACACAAATTGGCCATCCTCACCTCACTGGCATTCGGCACACAAGTGAATGTGGAAGGCATCGCCATAGAAGGCATCGAAGCCATCACGCTTGATGATATTCGCAATGCGGGTGAGCTTGGTTACAAAATCAAATTGCTGGGCGTCGCCGTAAAGCACGAGCAAGGCGTTGAACAACGCGTTCACCCCACTTTGGTGCGGAAAGGTGCGCCAATGGCAGACACGGATGGTGTGTTCAACGCCGTTGCGATTAAAGGTGATTTTGTTGGAGACCTGTTCCTTGAAGGCCGTGGCGCAGGTGCCCACCCAACTGCATCAGCGGTTCTGAGTGACATTGTTGATATTGCGCGCGGCAATGCGCGGCCCACTTTTGGAATTCCAGCGACAAAGCTAAAGCCTTTCAAAGCGCCACCACAAAAAGCCCATGAGGGCGGGTTCTATGTGGCCTTGCAGTTGCTGGATAAACCCGGTGCCGTTGCGGCGATTGCCAAAATTCTTGCCGACGAAAAAATCTCCATTGAGAGCATTGTACAACGTGGCAAGACCAATACTGAATCTTCGCGGGCCACAGCACAGTTCACCTTGATCACACACGACACGCTTGAGCCATCAATTCGCAAAGCCGTCTCGCGCATTGAAAAAGATGGCCATGTGGCAGGTGCACCGCGCGTCATTCGCATTGAAAGACTGTGACAGAACCGTTCCTCAACGTTTCCCGCTCAGCCAAGGGCCAGCGCTGGCAAGCGCGGTTAAGTGACACGCGCATTGCGGACGCCATTTCACAACGTTTGGAACTTCCAGAGATTTTAGGTCGTGTGATGGCCGCGCGTGGCGTGTTGCTGGATGACGCAGAAGCCTTTCTAAATCCCACGTTGCGCGGACTAATGCCGCCTCCATCGGCGGTTCGAGACATGGAAAAGGGTGCTGCGCGTTTGGCCGCTGCGATTATCGCAGGCGAACGCATCGGAATCATTTCTGACTATGATGTGGATGGTGTGTCTTCAGCTGCCATTATGCTGCGATTTCTGAATGCCGTCGGTAGCAGCGCCGCAGTCCATATCCCTGATCGAATTTCAGAAGGCTATGGCCCGAGCCAAATGGCTGTGAGCAAGCTGGCGGAAGCTGGCACACAACTGTTGTTGACGCTGGATTGCGGTGTACTGTCTCATGATCCTCTGGCCCATGCCGCTGATTTGGGACTGGAAGCCATCATTGTCGATCATCATCAAGCAGGCGTTGATCTGCCGCAAGCGCACGCTGTCATTAACCCCAATCGGCAGGATGACACATCTGGTTTAGGTTATCTCTGTGCTGCTGGTGTGGTGATGATGTTGGTGGCCGCCACGAACAAGGAATTGCGGGCGCGGGGGCACTACAATGAACAACGCCCCGAACCCAATATGTTGCAATGGCTTGACCTTGTGGCACTCGCAACGATTTGTGATGTCGTACCTCTCAAAGGCTTGAATCGCGCCTATGTCACCCAAGGCCTCAAAATCATGGCGCGACGAGATACACTTGGTTTGGCCGCCCTCGCAGATGTGGCGGGGTTGAAACGCAAGCCCGATGTTTATGCCTTGGGCTTTATGCTCGGCCCCCGTCTGAATGCAGCTGGCCGCATTGGACATGCTGATGATGCACTGGGTCTTCTCATGGAATCCCATAAGGGTGAAGCGCACAACCGCGCACGTGCCTTGGATGATATGAACCGCCAACGCCAAGCAATTGAAATGCGTGTGGTTGAAGATGCCAAAGCCCAGGCTGAAGCGTCAATGGGCAAGGAACGAAAACCCTCAGTCATCGTAACTGCATCGGAAGGCTGGCACCCAGGTGTCGTCGGCTTGGCTGCTGCGCGATTGAAAGAAGCTTATCGCTTGCCTAGTTTTGCGCTGGCCATGAACAAGCACACGGGGCTTGCGACTGGTTCTGGGCGCTCGATCAGCGGCGTTGATTTGGGATCAGCCGTTCGCCAAGCCTTGGAGCAGGGCTTGATTACCAAGGGCGGCGGACACGCCATGGCCGCAGGGCTCACACTTAAAACTGAAGGCCTCGCAGCATTGCGCCAGTTTTTTGACGACACGCTGGCGGCAAGCGTTGAAGCTGCGCGCGACGATGCACTCTTTGTTGATGGTGCGCTTACGGCAACGGCTGCGACCTTAGATCTCATCGAACTGCTTGAACAAGCTGGCCCCTATGGCTCCGCTCATCCCAGCCCCATGTTCGTATTCCCAGCCCACCGTGTACTTTACGCTGACGCCGCAGGTGCTGACCATATTCGCTGCACCATTGCCGCATCAGACGGCACCAGAATCAAAGCCATCGCCTTTCGCGCCATGGGCACGGAAATGGGAGAACTCTTGCTGTCCGAACGTTCGTTTCCTCTTCACATCGCCGGTCGACTTGTAGCTGATGAATGGGGCGCAAAGCGCGTTCCGAGTTTACAAATAGAAGACGTGTCGCGGATCAGTTGATCCGCATCCGCGCAGTTGGATCGAATATCGCCGGTGCGCAAATTAGAATCGTTCTGTGCAATTTTGAATAGCCACCACGCGAAACGAAACATCTATTACTTGATGCGTTAAATTGTATCAAAACATTGCTGATAATTCAGTCGGATATTCTTGCAAGGGGCTGCATTTTTTTACGCGGCAATGTTATCGCAAACATTCCGTGCGGGTGTTGTTCTTAAAGAGAAATCCGCTTGTTTGACAGTTGAGGACTGCATTTCAGAAATGCATTCAGATTGATCTACATCAATTTCAAATCAAATTTTCCGTGTTTAGCTTGTCGCTAGCTATCTAAAGACTACAAAAAATATCTAACAGTCAGACGGAGAAGGAATACGATTATGAAACACAATCACATCGCATTGCCAACGTTGGTTTTTGGCTCAGTTATTTTTGCAACGTCGTTGATGTCTATGCCCGATCAGGCATACGCAGCAAAAATGGGAGTAGACGAAGCCTGCGATATTGCGTTGAACAAAAATACACTCGCGGCTTTTGGTGCCTTAAGGCGCAACTACACAAGATACGAATTGCGGAACAGTGCTTGCGCAGCACTTGCTTCGACGGCCGTACGTAGAGGTGCTAATGAAAACGGTCAAGACGGTGGTCGAGGCACTGAAACGATTGTACCCGTCGTGCCAGTTAGTACTGGCGGTGGCGGCGGCGGCGGCGGTGGCGGCGGTGAAGATGATGACGACGATCACCACGGAGGTGGCGGACACGGTGGTGGCGGTCATGGTGGTGGCGGACACGGTGGCGGCGATGATCATGACGACCACGGTGGTGGCGATGATCATGACGACCATGATGGTGGCAACGACAATGACGATCATGGCAATGATAACCATGGCAACAACAACCATGGCAACAACAACCATGGCAATAATGACCATGGCAATAACAACCATGGCAACAACAACCATGGCAACAATGACGATTAGCGTATGTTGTATGTGCTGTTGAAATTTAAAGCACTAGAGCCCAATTCAATGTTTGAGTTGGGCTCTTATCTAATTTCTTGCGTGAAAAGCATTTACTGAAATAGCTGAAGTCAGAAACGCTTAAGCAGTTTTTGTCTTATCGGAGTGCGATGTTTGAACATCGTGGCAAATTGTTTCCGATGTCGGAGTGGCGCATAGAAATCAAACGACCGCTCAAACCACCTCGACTGGCAATCCACCGGCGCACCCATCCGGGATAGTTATTTAGCAAGTATCGGGCTGCCCGCTTGTTTCCTTGTGCCGAGCTGCCGGATGGCAAATGAAAATTAAAGGAAGCCGATTGCGTGATGCAAAGTTGGTTTCTCGGTAAAGCTAGGAGCAGTGTGCAAGCTGAATCGCAAGCACCTGTGACGCGGACTTGTGTCCGATTTTGTTTCAACCGTAACATTTTCATTCCGTAACTGACGACGTTTCCGCCGCGGTCACCCGCCACATAAACCGCGTTGACACCAATCGTGTCTGCTAAAGTTGAGGATGAAATACTAGCGGCGGTCATAATCGCCAGGAGGCCTAGTTTCGTCATTGCATGCATGCCACGTCACTCTCCAAGTTGGGGAAGAGCGTGGAACAACATTATTTACGATGAGTAAAGAATTTTTGTTCGATTTCTCACCGTAACGGAAAGCTCAATTCAATTTTGAAAAGCAGACATACTCTGACCACATTTGGTCAAGGGCAATTTGCCGCACACCAATGTTCATCATGTATTTGTTTGAGTTGTAAAAAAAAGTCAGTGCCGCAAATGAGCTGTTTGATCAACCTTTATGGCCGTAATCAGCTCTGCCACCTGTTGATGCATATCGGGTGTGCAATTTAGCATGGCAGCATTGATGTGAACGCTTGCCGCGTCTTCAAGAATTTCTCGAGCTTCAGTCGCAGTTATTGTTGATTTGTCAACAAGGGCGAGCAAAATCGACTCGCAAATCGATAATGCAGCAATTCCGGAAGCAACTTCTTTGGGGAACATTTCGACTCATTCGGCATTTTGAATGCAATGAATCACGGCAGGTGAAACACGATTGCAGACCCCCGTGAACAAGCGTAGAATGCCATGGTGGGGGTTTTCTGAAACCAACCTATGTTAGTGGCAAGCATTGGTTATTAGAGTAATCAATTCTCTATCATGCTCAATGAACTCAATTCTCATATTTCGAAGAAATTGAGCCCCATGACCCGCCTATGCGATGCGGATTTGGGGGTTTTGGCAGGTTTTCAGTCTAAACCTGTGTTTCGCGCTGCTGGTTCGGATATTGTGGTTGAGGGAGAACCCAATAGTCATGCCTATTTACTCTCGTCCGGGTGGATGTGTTCTTACAAGTTGCTCAAAGACGGCGGACGGCAGATTATTGAATTCCACGTTCCTGGCGATTTTATTGGTTTGCAGGAAATATTGTCAAAAAATTCGACCCACAGCATCCAGGCGATTACGCCCGTGCGGTTGAATACAATTCAGGTTCCATCAATAATTGATGCAATGGCTCGGGAACCGCTCCTGTCTGGAGCAATCTTGCGACTGGCTGCGCGAGAGGAAGCAATGGTTGTTGAACACCTGTTGGATTTGGGTCGGCGCTGCGCAGTCGTTCGCATGGCTCATTTCTTGCTAGAGCTCGGCATACGTTTGAAAATGGTTCACCTTGCAACCGACGAAGGATTTGAATGTCCGCTAAACCAATACTTACTTGCAGATTCTTTGGGGTTGACTGCAGTTCACGTGAACCGCGTTCTACGACAATTGCGGGAAAGAAATTTGTTGATGTTTAGGGATGGTTATGTCCGGCTATACAATCGTGACGGTCTTGTGAAGCTGGCTTCATTTGATGAGAGTTACTTGGAGCAAAACGACGCTCTTTTGAATTGAGTGCATTCTCAAACAAAGTGCAAAGGCAATGACGCGTCGAATTTAAGCGTCCTCATATGTAAGCACAGTTGTTTCTTGGCATGCAGTCACAGAGCGCTGAAAATTGACTATTCATTTATGGCACCAAAGTCGCTTGCCATTCCCAATTTTCCCCACTATAGACCGCCCTCGTTGACGCTGATTTGAGCGGAAACACTCAGTGCGCCCTTCGTCTATCGGTTAGGACGACAGCCTTTCACGTTGTAAAGACGGGTTCGACTCCCGTAGGGCGCACCATTTCTCCACAAAACTTAAAGTATCGGTTTCGCGCCGCTTCGCCAGCTTGGGTGAGGCGACTTGAGGCCTGCATTTGGCTGAGCTTCCGAGTGGATCTAAATTAAAAACCTTAAATAGGAAATTAACGCTTGACACCGCGCGGTTGTTCTGCTAGTTCTTGCCACACTCCGGAATTGGGTTGCCGCTCCCGAGCATTTCAACAATAGTTTTGAGCCTATCAGGAAAACGACGTTGGAGATCGGGACGGCGGAATAATTTTCTGTGGAAGAAGTGTGGGACGCACCGTGGTGCGGGGCTGCGATTTCTACACGTTTCGAAACGGACTGGTGGTTCGCAAAGACTCATATTGGAAAATCGTCGCTTAACGCGTGTATGCAAGGCACAATAAAATAGGGAACAGAGTTAGGTTTACATGGCGCAGCTGTTGGACCTATGTTTGAAACTTATGAGCCACAAAGCACCCTTCGTCTATCGGTTAGGACGACAGCCTCTCACGTTGTAAAGACGGGTTCGACTCCCGTAGGGTGCACCATTTTCCTGCTCAAGTTAATGATTTTGCATATTTGCATTGCAGTCACGCATGTAAATTGCCGCTTTTTGATCACTTTTCGTGCGTCAAATAGGTGCGGGACGTCGATTTGGAAAGGAAATGTCATGGACAACAATTCCAAAACGTTGATTGCAGTCGTTGCAGCCGTGGCCGTTGTTTTACTGGGTTGGTTTTATATCAGTTCTGGCACGTCAACAGCTCCAATACCTCCAACGCAAACCACAACTGAGCCTGCTCCAGTCACACCAACGCCGGCAACCCCACCAGCGCAAGCACCTGCACAATAAACGAAGTAAATTGAAGGTCAGGCGGCTTTCCGTGCGCTCGCCTTCAGCACGTTCTTGACCAAATGCTCCGCCGTGCGCGTTGCCTGCGCCACGATGGTGAGGGATGGGTTGACTGCCGTGGATGACGGCAGGAAAGACGCATCCACAACATAGAGATTGTCAACGTCCCAAACTTTACACATTGGGTCGAGCACTGATGTTGTGGGATCATTTCCAAAGCGTGCTGTGCCGCATTGGTGCATGGCAACGGTGATGTCCATCTTTTGTGTGAAGATGAGCGGGAAGCCTAAGGAGCGCATCAGTTTGGTCCAATGTGCTACCAACTCGCCGTGGGATTTCAGATTGTTCGGCGTATAGGCAACGCGCAATTTTCCGTCAGCGTCAACACTCACGCGATTATTAGGGTCTGGCAAATCTTCCGACATGATCCACCAATCCACACTGCGTGTTGCAAACCAATCCATCAGGCGTTCAGGCACAAGTGTAACATTGGCGGTGAGCATGCCGCCTTGCAATTTGCCCAAGCCCTGCACATTGCCGAGCGGGTAGGGCTTCACACTATTGGCGAGATAGAAATCATTGATGCACAGCGATTTCTGAAACACCACGTTGTTTTTCTTGAATGGGTTTACAGCCATCATGGCCGTGTTGTTGTGCGCCATATAATTGCGGCCCAATTGATCCGATGAGTTATTGCCAAGGCCATTGGGGTGTTTGGCATTGGCTGAACGCAACAACAACGCGGACGAATTGATGGCACCACAACTTGAGATGAAAAGCTCACCCTTGATTGTGGTGGTCTGGCCTTTTTGTGTGACTTCAACGCCAATGACTTTTTTGCCCGAACTGTCTGTGACCAACTTGTTCACATGGGTTTCAAGAATGAGATCAACGTTGCCTGTCGCAATGGCAGGATCAACCAAGCGCACTTCTGCATCGTTTTTTGCACCGAGTTTGCAGGCAAAGCCGTCGCAGGTTTTGCAACGAATACACTTGCCCCCAGGGTGTAGGTCTACTGCCACGGGCAGTGGAAATGGCTTCAAGCCTTTTTCACGCAATCGCCGATCAACATCAGCAATGACCGGTTCATGCCCGATCGCCGCATGGGGCATGGGGCCGGAACGCGGCGGCTCACAAGGGTCCATGCCAGCCGTACCATGGGTACCCATGAGTTTTTCAGCGATGTCATAATAGGGAGCGAGGTCAGCATATTTAATGGGCCAAGCAGGCGTGTTGCCTGCTTCGTGTTGCATGCCTAAAAAATCTTGTTCCCGAAAACGGATTGTTGCCGTGCCGAAGAATTTAGAATTGCCGCCGACATAGTAATAAGTGGAGGGGCGAAATTCCTTGCCATCCTTGTCGCGCCACGTTTCGCGCGTGGAATATTTGCGGTCGTGGAACACGGCTTTTACCGACCAGTTATCTGCTTCACGCGGAAGTCGCGTACCGCGCTCAATCACCAAAACCGTCGAACCCGCTTCAGCGAGACGATTGGCCATGGCCCCACCGCCTACGCCCGCACCAACGATCACAACATCATAAGACTTGCGCAAAGCGTTCATCTTAGCTCCTCCCATCGGCCATCAAAGCACAACACATCGTATTGAGAACAAATGTTTTTGCAGGGCGGTATGTGTGGCGCGGCAGCCATTCGCGATTGACTTAGCAGCGCTTCCTGCCCTCAATGGCGCAAAATGGAATTCACGGGAAGCATCCAAAATGAGCACGATTAATTACCTGACGCGCATTGAGTTTGGCGAGGGGCAAATTGCGCGGCTACCAGAGTTTCTTGCGGCACTTGGAATCAAAAAACCACTGATCGCGACGGACAAGGGATTGGTCGCAACGGGGCTGGTTGCGAAAGTGCAAGCACGTGTTGGAGCAAGCGCGATATTCGACGGCACGCCAGCAAATCCTACGGAAGAAGCAGTCATATCAGCACATGCTGTTTATAAAGCCGAAGCGTGCGATGGAATTATTGGCTTAGGTGGCGGCTCGGCCCTTGATCTTGCAAAAGGTGTGCGGCTGCTAACGGGTCACGAAGGGCCATTGGCACAATATACTTTGGTGGCAGGTGGCCTCGCAAAAATTCATGGCCGCATTTGCCCAATGATTGCGATTCCCACCACGTCCGGCACAGGCTCAGAAGTGGGTCGTGCCGCAGTCATCATCACAGCAGAGGGGCGCAAACTTGGGATCATCTCACCACACATGCTGCCATCTATCGCCGTGTGTGATCCGGAACTCACCTATGGTCTGCCGCCAAGCCTCACGGCGGCAACAGGAATGGATGCGATTTCTCATTGCCTTGAAACTTACATGGCGTCTGCCTTCAATCCACCGGCTGATGCCATTGCCTTGGATGGTTTGACACGCGGTTGGCGTTCATTGCGCAATGCTGTGAAAGACGGGAAAGATATTCAGGCCCGCAACGACATGATGGTGTGCGCTCTTGAGGGTGCAATGGCGTTTCAAAAAGGTTTGGGCGCAGTGCATGCCATTACGCACCCGATGGGGGCCATTCGATCATTGAATCTGCACCACGGCACTTTGAATGCAGTTCTGATGCCCGCCGTGCTGCGTTTCAATCGCTCCGTCATCGGTGAAAAATGGGACCATTTGCAAAATTTCTTTGGCCAGTCTCCAGATGTGGCAATCGCAGAGCTCAATCACGCCATCGGGATGCCTTCGGGCCTGAAGGCGATGGGCGTCACGGATGAAATGATGGAAGCGGTATCCCATGAGGCATTGAAAGATCACTGCCATGGCACCAATCCCAGATTGGCTTCCCAAGCTGATTATTTGGCAATCATGATCGATTCTGCATAACTCAGAACACCAACAGGGAGATGCGAAATGAGTGACGCAAAAAATTATGCAAAGGTGTTTAAGCTCGATGGAAAGAAGGCCATCGTCACGGGTGGCTCACGCGGCATTGGCAAGGCACTGGCGGAAGGTTTGGCTTCCTTCGGAGCAGATGTCGCAATCGTCGTGGAATCAACAGTCGAGCGCGCGGAAAAAGTTGCAGCCGAAATACGTGCAATGGGCCGTGATGCTTTTGTCATCAAGGCCGATGTCTCAAATGAAAATGATACACAACGCATTGCAGACGAATGCATTGAACGATGGGGCCGTATTGATATTCTCATCAACAATGCAGGCATCATTCGACCGTCGCCTTTAGAAGATGGCACGCTCGAAGACTGGCGCAAAACCATGGCGGTCAATCTGGATGGTGTGTTTTTGATGTGTCGCGCCGTTGGGCGACAGATGATCAAACAGAAGGCGGGCAACATTATCAACATTGGTTCCATGTCGGGCCGCATCGTCAACTGGCCCTTCCGCCATACGGCCTACAATGTATCGAAGGCCGGTGTGCATATGTTGACGAAGGGGCTGGCCGTGGAATGGGCGGAACATAACATCCGGGTAAATGCGATTGCGCCCGGCTATATTCGAACGGAACTCTCAGAGGCCGTCATGCGCGAACATCCTGATGTTGTGAAAAACCATTGGGAGCGAGATACTATTCAAGGCCGGGTGGGCACGGTTGATGAACTTGTGGGTGCCACTGTCTATTTGGCATCCGATTCATCAAGCTTCACCACGGGCGAAATCATCACCGTTGATGGCGGTCTAACGTTGCGTTGATACGAAAAGAGATTTGAAATGTTCCATGATCTAAAAGATAAAATTGTTGTCGTGACGGGTGGTGTCACTGGAATTGGCGGCGCTGCATCGCTTGGTTTCGCTGCTGAAGGCGCAAAAGTTATGGCGCAATATTGGGGTGGCGGGCCGGAACTGGCAGATATTGAAAAGGCAGGCATCAGCACGTTGAAGCTTGATTTAACGGAAGCCGGCGCGCCAGAAAAACTAATCGCAAGTGCTATTGAAAAATTTGGACGCATTGACGTGATGGTGAACAACGCGGGCAGTCTTGTTGCACGCACACCGCTTACGGATTTGAATGATGCATTCATCGACCAAGTGTTTGATCTCAACTGCCGCCAATTAATTCACTGTTGTCGGATCGCCGCAGATCATATGGTCAAGCAGGGCTCTGGCAATATTATCAATGTCACGTCAATTGCCGCACGCAATGGTGCAAGCCCCGGCGGCAGTGTTTATGCGGGTGCAAAAGGGTTTGTCTCGGCCTTCACCAAAAGTTTGGCGCGCGAATTGGTGGACAAGAACATTCGCGTCAATTGCGTTTCACCCGGCACAATTCACACGGCTTTCCATGATCGTTTTTCGACTGCCGAGAAACGCGCAGCAACGGCCAAAACCATCCCTATGCAACGACTAGGTTTAGCCGATGATTGTACAGGCACGTTCCTGTTTCTCGCCAGCGACAAAGCATCGGGCTATGTGACCGGGCAAGTGGTGGAAGTGAATGGCGGGCAGTTGATGGCATGAGTGTTGATCGGCAGCTGCCTGATGCATACGATGTTTTGGCACCGGATGGTTCCGAGGTGCGCATTCTTGCTTCAACTGAACGCGGTTCCATGGCGCATTTCACTCTGCCAAAGGGACAAGTGTCACTTGCCGTCGCACATCACACAGTTGAAGAAATCTGGTACATCGTATCGGGGCAGGGGGAGATGTGGCGCAAAACGGGTGACGTGGAAACCATCACGCAGCTGCATGAAGGTTTGTCACTCACCATATCAGTTGGCACCCATTTCCAATTTCGCAACACAGGTCTGGAACCACTGCGTGCTGTGGCCGTAACAATGCCGCCTTGGCCGGGAATGGATGAAGCCTATGCCGTCACGGGCAAGTGGTGATTACCAACTTCCCGTATTCGCCATGCTCGACCAAGGTTCAGCCAATGGCAACGCTGCGCCATTCTGCAAAATCTCAATCGAAATGCCATCAGGCGTACGGATAAAAGCCATACGGCCATCACGTGGAGGTCGGTTGATGATCACACCTTTGCTTTGCAAGCTCGCGCAGTAGTCATAGATGTGATCAACACCGATGGCGAGGTGGCCGAAGTTGCGACCGCCAGTGTAAACTTCCGGATCCCAATTGTAAGTCAATTCAACAGGCGCATCGGGCGAGTCAGGGCAGGCCACAAACACAAGCGTGAATCGGCCCTTTTCATTTTCATAACGGCGTTGTTCCACAAAGCCGAGCGTGTTGATGAAGAAGTCCAGCGACTGTTCCAAATTGCTGACACGGATCATGGTGTGGAGATATTTCATGGCGATTCCCTCATGCTTTTAAGCACCGATGATTCCACGAAAACGAATTGAAGTGCCAGAGTTTTCAAATTTGATTAGCGATGCTGAGATGTTTGCACTTTGAATTCGCATTTGCACATAAAATGTTTGCAGTGCGAAGCATTCATGCCACACATATACAAATGCTTGTGAACATGTGAAAATTCCATCTTTCCGCGCAGCAGCGATGCCGAAAATTGAATTGATATTATGTTTTCCACGATGCAGCGACTTTAGCATCTGTACAAAGCATAAGATTCTCGTTCATAAATGTTAACGGGGCAGCGAGAGGCATCGTTGCAAGGGTTTGGGTAAGTAACATGGCGGCACAAGAGAATAACGAAGTAGTCGAGTTTGGCCTCGTACAAGCTGACTTGGCACACGCAGCGAACGTCATCAAAATTGACGGCTTGGTAAAATGGTTTGACGTGGGTCGCGGGTATGGCTTTGTCATTCCAGATAACGGCTTGCCTGATATTCTTCTTCATCTCTCTTGTTTGAAGCGCGATGGCTTTGATGCGCCACTCGAAGGCACGCGAGTGACCTGTGAGGTTGTCGCCCGTCAAAAGGGCTATCAGTGCCTCCGCGTTTTGTCTGTTGATCAATCAACGGCAATCCACCCTGTAGAGCGTCGCGCCCGCACACACAATGAAGTTCAACCCACAACGGGCTGGGTGCGTGCCAAAGTGAAATGGTTTAACCGTGCCCGTGGCTTTGGATTTGTTTCTGAAGGCGAAGGCTTAGGCGATATTTTTGTGCACATGGAAGTGTTGCGTAAAACCGCGATGGCTGAACTTGTTCCAGACGAATGGGTTTATGTGCGCTATGGCGACAGCAACCGTGGCAAGATGGCGTCGGAAGTGCGCGTCAGCCTCGAAGGCGGCCCCGCTCATACCAATTAAAATATTGGGGCAGGGCGTTTGGGCCCTGCCATTCTTCTGCTGCATTTGCCGACGAGAGGTGCCGCATGGTTTTTATCAAATTCTTGCAGCGATTGTTCGTCGCAACCGTGTTGGTTTTTGTCGCCAACTTTGCGCAGGCCCAAGAAGCCGCCCGCATTGAACCCCTATCAATCGTAACCCGAGAATCAGCGACCTTGTTTGCTGCCGAAGTGGCCGACAATGATGATTTGCGGGGCCGTGGCCTTATGTTTCGCCATGTACTCCCGGCTGACAGGGCCATGCTTTTCGACTTCGAAAAGCCGCGACCAGCCGCCATGTGGATGAAAAACACTTATATTTCTTTAGACATGCTGTTTGTACGGGCGGATGGCACAATTGCAGCCATTGCAGAGAATACAGAGCCATTATCAACGCAAACCATTAGTGTTGAAGAGCCTGTACTCGGCGTTGTTGAGCTTGCAGCCGGAACTGTGAAGCGGCTTGGCATCAGGCGAAATGATAAGGTTTATCATCAAGTATTTAAGACTGAAAATCAGCAGTAATTTGCTTGCAGTTCTCAAAGCAAGGCGCTATCCAGCGCCCTGCAAAGGGTTAGTCGGGGTGTAGCGCAGTCTGGTAGCGCACCTGCCTTGGGCGCAGGGGGTCGCGAGTTCGAATCCCGCCGCCCCGACCATCCTTCGCCTTTGGCTACGGATGGCTTCGCCATTGGAACTCCGCATTTAGACGTAGCCAAAGGCGAAGGATGTCCTCCGAAGCTCCAAAGGAGCGAAGGGGGACTGGTTGACGAAATTCAACGATAGGCCTGGCAATGTACTTCGTTTACCAACTTCAAAGCATTAATTTTCCAGAACAACGCTATGTCGGATTTACCGCCGACTTGAAGAAGCGATTTGCTGCCCATAACAATGGTGAATTTTTTCACACCAGCAAGTACGTTCCGTGGATGATCAGTGCTTATCATGCATTTGAAGACGAAAAACGTGCCAAAGATTTCGAGAACTATCTAAAAACTGGTTCTGGGCGGGCGTTTGCAAAGAAAAGGCTTTGGCCTAAATAAATTTTTGTGCTAATTCTCCTTCAACCATAGGAAGAAAAGAGACCACATGCCCGCACGAATTTACAAGCCATCGCGCAATGCCATGCAGTCAGGCAAGGGCAAATCCCAGGACTGGATCCTTGAATTCGAACAAGCCTCACCACGCGCCGCTGATCCTTTGATGGGGTGGACCTCGTCTGATGACACAGCAACCCAAGTGAAATTAAAGTTTGCCACCCTTGAAGATGCTGAAGCCTATGCCAAGCGCAAAGGAATCGCCTACCAAGTGCAGGTGGAAGCGCCCGTGAAGCAGCAAAAGAAATCTTATTCCGATAATTTCAAATTCGGCCGCACAGAAAACTGGACTCACTAAGTTCAACGCGTCCAGCAAACAAGACTCCGTAGCTCAGCTGGACTAGAGCAAGCGCCTTCTAAGCGCTAGGTCGTTGGTTCGAATCCAACCGGGGTCGCCATTCTTAAGAAAGATAAAACATGTCCGACATCACACGCGATTCCAACGGCACTGAACTTAATGATGGTGACAACGTCACTCTCGTCAAGGATTTGAAAGTCAAAGGTTCAGGCGGCGTAACGCTGAAGCGTGGCACCATGATTAAGGGTATTCGCTTGACGGGCAACACTGACGAAGTGGACTGCCGCCATGAAAAGGTGAAAGGCCTTGTTCTTCGCACCGAGTTTTTGAAGAAGGCGTGAGCCATGGAACTGAAACGCGCAGGAATTCGCCCGACGCAAATAGGCTCTGCTGACTATTTCACGGGCAAAGTGTCGATCGAGCCCGTCATTGAAGCGCCTGCACCCAGCCGTGTCCGCTCTGCCATCGTGACATTTGAAGCTGGTGCCCGCACTGCCTGGCATACGCATCCCGTGGGCCAAACACTCTACGTGATGTCAGGTGAAGGCTTCGCCCAAGTTTGGGGCGGCGATATTCAAACCATCAAAGCTGGTGATACCGTTTGGTTTCCACCAAGCGAAAAACATTGGCATGGTGCAACGGCTACCTCCGCCATGACCCACTTCACCATTCAGGAAGCTGTTGACGGCAAAGCTGTGGATTGGTTGGAGCAGGTGAGTGACGCGCAATATAGCGGCAACGCTTGAATTAAGGCGTTACAAACTCCGAACATTTTGGTGCAGGCGCATTGCCCCATGGCATGATTGGAACAGATGAATTGCTGTTTTGCGGCGAGCCTTCAATGATGCGATCTGTGTAAGTCAAATACACCAACACATTGCGCTTGGTATCGCAGCCACGGACAATTTGCATTTTTTTGAAGAACAACGAACGGCGTTGACGATAGATTTCTTCGCCCTGTTCAAACTTGGCCTTGATGGTGATGGGGCCGATCTGCCGGCATGAAATTGATGTTTCGGAGCGTTCGTCGGCCCAGCCAGCCCAACCACTCCAACCGCCCACTTCCGGCACTGTGAAATAACAGGCCACACCCTCAACGCCCGGGTCGTCAATGGCGTAAGTCGAAAGCTTGGCATCGGGAGAGAGCATACGCCACACTGTCGTCTTCTGGAAAATCAGCTCCGGATCATCTGCCTCTTGCGCCGCAACAGGTGCAGCGAGACATGCAATCGACAACAAAGCAGCGGCAAATTTCTTCATCAGGTTCTCCCGTTCTCTGTTGCATATGGGCACGCAAATGCAGAATTCAACGGGTTTTGTTGAGCCGCGCAAAACCAGCTTCCAAATCTCGGATGAGATCGTCGGGGTGTTCCATGCCAATATGAAGTCGAAGTGCAGGGCCTTTTGCGTTCCATGTCGTTGCTGTGCGATGAGGTTTGAAAGGTACTATCAAGCTCTCAAACCCGCCCCAAGAGAAGCCCATTGAAAACAGCTCCATATTGTCGAGCATTGCCGCTACTGCGTCTTGGGACACTGGATTTAGAACGACAGAAAACAACCCCGAAGCGCCGGTGAAATCACGTTTCCAAATGTCATGCCCTGCTGAATTTGAAAGGGCAGGGTACAGCACAGTTTCCACTTCAGGCCGAGCGCGTAACCACTGTGCGACTTCAATTGCGGACTGCATGTGACGTTGCAAACGCACATCTAAAGTGCGCAATCCTCGAAGACCTAAATACATGTCATCCGGCCCTGCAAAAAGGCCCATCGTCTCAAAAGTTTCTTTAAACTGCGGCCACGTTTTTTCGTTGCAAACGACCGTGCCTAACATGGCATCTGAGTGGCCCGTAATATATTTGGTCGCGGCTTGCACTGAAACATCGCAGCCATGTTCGAAAGCCTTGAAATAATACCCAGCACTCCACGTCGTATCGACCATAACAATTGCGCCGCCTTCATGGGCAGCTTTGGCTAATGCGGGCACATCCTGCATTTCCATTGTTTGCGAACCTGGACACTCACAATACACAACACGTGTATTTGGCCGCATCAAAGCGGCGATATTCTTACCAACCATTGGATCGTAATAGGTGGTTTCAATGCCAAGTCGCTTCAAGACCGTGTCACACAAATGGCGCACCGGCCAATAGACCGTATCCACCATCAGAAGATGGTCACCCGAATTTAGGAATGCCAATAAAGCTGCTGAAATCGCAGTTTGGCCAGAAGGGGCAGCTTTGCAATCAAACCCACCTTCCATTTCCGCTACAGCAGTTTCAAATGCGCGGGACGTTGGCGTGCCTTTGCGACCATAAGTATAGGGCTGCGCGCGAGAGTTTAAAGTTTCCACATCTGGAAACACAATCGTCGATGCATGATAAACAGCGGGATTTACCGCGCCGTGCTCATTAAATTCTCGGGCGGCAGTTGCAAGCCGCGTTGTGGGTTTCAGGGTCGAACGATCTTTTATTGTTTTGGCCATGATGCTTTTTTCGTTATGCTGCTTGTCTTATGCCGCATCATCAAAGGAATTCCCATGGCTGAAATGTCGCCTCTCATCAGCGTTTTGATGGGCATACTCAAAAAGGGGACCTGGGTAGCGGCTACGCTTTTGGGATTATTTGCAGCAATCTTGCTTTGGCAACGCTACACGCCGGAAGGTTTTGTGTGGCAACAGGGCGACAAGGGCTTTTTGGGACTGCTTGCGGTACTGTTTGTGTTTGCGGTCTATTTGCTGCGCGGTTTTGGAAAAGAGCTTGATCGCAAAAGGGTTGATTGAGCGCCCACAAAACCCTATTCCCTGCCCAACATTTGCAAGGAATAATCATGGAATCCGCCAAGCGCATTGCTAACAAAAAAGACTGGATTAAAGGGGCAACAGGTGATTGGGAAATCATCATTGGTCTGGAAGTCCATGCGCAAGTGCAATCCAAGGCCAAGTTGTTTTCGGGCGCATCTGCTGAATTTGGTGGGGAACCCAATGCCCACGTTTCAATTGTGGATGCCGCAATGCCCGGCATGTTGCCCGTCATCAACAAATTCTGTGTTGAACAGGCCGTACGCACGGGCCTTGGCCTAAAAGCTGAAATCCATAATTATTCAGTTTTCGACCGCAAAAACTATTTTTACGCAGACCTTCCGCAAGGCTACCAAATTTCACAGTTCAAACAGCCCGTTGTGGGTGAAGGCGAAGTGTTTGTGGAATTGGACGACGGTGCTACGGTGAAAGTTGGCATTGAACGCCTGCACTTGGAACAGGACGCAGGCAAATCTTTGCATGATCAACACCCCAATATGTCGTTCGTTGATTTGAACCGTTCGGGTTGCGCTTTGATGGAAATCGTCTCGCGCCCTGACATGCGTTCGTCCGACGAAGCAAAGGCCTATGTCACAAAGTTGCGCCAGATCATGCGCTACCTCGGCACCTGTGATGGCAACATGGAGCAGGGGTCCATGCGGGCGGACGTGAACGTTTCCGTGCGCAAACCCGGCGCTGAATTCGGCACCCGTTGCGAAATCAAGAACGTCAACTCCATCCGCTTTATGGGGCAGGCGATTGAATATGAAGCCCGCCGCCAAATCGGCATTCTGGAAGACGGCGGTAAGATTGATCAGGAAACCCGCCTCTACGATCCCAAAAAGGGCGAAACCCGTTCCATGCGTTCAAAGGAAGAAGCGCACGACTACCGCTATTTTCCCGACCCAGATTTGCTGCCATTGAAACTGGAACAGGCTTGGGTCGACGGCATTAAGGCAACGCTGCCAGAGTTACCAGACGATAAGAAAGCTCGCTTTATCTCGTCCTACGGTCTGTCGGCCTATGATGCAGATGTATTGGTGGCCGAACGCGCTTCAGCTGACTATTTTGAAGCTGTTGCTAAAGGCCGTGACGGCAAGATCTCCGCAAACTGGGTGATCAATGAATTGCTGGGGCGCCTGAACAAGGAAGGCAAAACCTTCGAAACCTCGCCCATGTCTCCAGCCCAAATTGGCGGAATTGTGGATTTGATTTCATCCGGCGTCATTTCAGGCAAAATCGCCAAGGATGTGTTTGAAATCGTCTGGACCGAAGGTGGAGACCCGGCGGCAATCGTTGAAGCACGCGGCATGAAACAGGTTACCGACATGGGAGCCATTGAAAAGGCCGTTGACGAGATGATTGCGGCTAATCCCGACAAAGTGGAGCAGGTGAAGCTCAAACCCTCGATGCTCGGATGGTTCGTTGGCCAAGTCATGAAATCCACCGGAGGCAAGGCAAATCCCCAAGCCGTGAACGACTTATTGCGATCAAAAATCGGAATTACTGAATAATTTCAATATTATAAACTAGGGCTTTCCTTTCCTGCCCACTCTGCTATTGTCCGTATGCTGAATTCTTTTGGCGTACCAGCTGGGGGCTGACGCTCAAGCAGATCAATTGGCAGCATCGCAAGCGTTCCGGCTCCAGCCGGATTGCGAAATATGTGTGTGAAAGGGAGAGATGTCCGATGGCCAAGCCATCCAAAAAGGTCGCAAAGGCAAAGCCCGCGGCAAAAAAAGTAGTTAAACCTGCACCAAAAGCGGTAGCTCCGAAAAAAGCAGTTGCAAAGCCAGCACAGTCTAAAGGCCCAACGACTGCCGAAAAAAATCGTTTCACGCTGTACGGTTTTGCGGGGTCAACGAACACCTATACAGCAGCCTTGATGCTTTCGCTGTGTCGTCACCCGTTCTCTTACATTCACGTTTCATTGCGTGATGGTGCCCACAAGCAACCTGATTTTTTGGTGAAGAACCGTTACGGTCAAGTTCCTGCGCTGCGGGACGGCCAAACTTACTACGTGCAATCTGCTGCAATATTGCTTCACCTTTCAGAGTCTCTTGGCAAATTTGACGGCAAAACGGCCGTCGAAAAGGGCCGCATTCGCGAATGGTTGTTCTGGCAATGGGATAAATTAGCACTTCCCGTGTTTCGTCTGCGCGCGCGTAACAAAGGCGTTCGCCAGTTTGGTGATGAAGTGCGTGTGATGTACGACACGGAAGCCAAAGCAGCACTTGCCGTTTTGGAACAAGAATTATCCAAGCACGAATGGGTGACCGGCAAAAAGGCAACAGCTGCTGATGTCGGCATTTACAGTGTCGTACGTTTCTGCGCTGATGCCAATGTGGATCTCACACATTATCCAGCACTCGGTCGTTGGAAAGTTCGCATGGAAGCACTGCCGGGTTTTGCAACTCCTGAAACACTTTTGCCAATGGAAAGCAGACTGGTGTAAGGCAACTGCTGATTTTAGCAGTTGATGAGAGTCGCACCTGTTGTCCATGAACCAAAATGATCCGTCTGCGCAATTGCAGACGGGAGCCAATGACAATAAAGTTCGGAAGACTCCGAAGCACCGCCAATGGGGCGGTGCCACGCTGGGGCTTTTGTTCGGGATTGGCGGATTAATCGCAGGGCGATTGGGGCAACTTTACCCTGACTTTGATGTTTTTGCCCAGTTCGGTATTCAATTTATCGCAATCTCAATTGCCTTCTCAATCGCACTATTTTTTCGCCGTTTTAAGTTCCAAATTGGGACAATAATCACGCTATTCTTATTGGTGCTATATGGGGCATGGCCACATTTCATTTCTACGACGCTATCAGTCGGTCCATTCCAACTACAGGCAGAAGAAAAGAAATTGAGCATTGCGCATTTCAATCCTCTCGCGGGCAATTTAGACCATCCAGCGATTACAAAGGAAGTATTGCGACTTGATGCCGATCTGGTTTCACTTGTGGAAATCGACCCGAACATGAAACTCACGATTATCCCAGCGCTCCAAGTCAAATATCCTTACAGTTATGATTGCAGCGGTACCGATTATTGCCAAAATATAATTCTATCCAAGTATCCCATTCTAAATGGTGATGGCCAAGGCCATTGGATAGGTCCGCCATATTCCCGTGTCCATCTCGGTGGAGAAATGACCGGCGTTACATTTGTCAGTGTTCACACAACACGGTTTCCGCAATCACGAGATCAGCTTCGTCAAGTTCGTGAGTTGTTACGACTGCTTGAAAGTGAAAGTGGCGACCTGATTGTAATGGGCGATTTTAATGCAACGCCATTTTCAAGAATAACGACGACGCTTGAGCAAGGCGCAAACATTCGACGTCTAACAGATTTGCCGACTTGGCCTTCTCGAATTCACTTGCCGCAAGTTGCAATTGACCACGCCTTCGCATCGGAAAACTTCCGCGTAATCGGTAAACAGCAAATTGGCGAAGCCGCAGGTTCAGACCACTACCCGATCATTTTGACGTTGGCACGAAAGCAACCACAGTAGGCGCTTTGGGATTTGCAGTGAATCGCGGGTAAACAAAGCGTGGTAAAGCATTCGCAAATTTCCCCGTAAGTGTTTGAATCAAATTGCATTGAGTTTTCATTCACCTTGCCGCGTTCAGACGTCTTTAAGCCTACCGTTTAAGGCCCTGTTTTATTGGTCAGGGCAATATGGTCCCAACAAACGCACGCTACCAAAAACCAAGCGGCGACCAACAAACAAGGGGATCAGACAAATGATTTGGGACAATATGAACACGAACGGCAATGACGCTTCTGCAATGAACGCCAACGCCGAATCCTGCCTCGCAATGGGTATGAAATATTGCATCGGCCATGGTGTTGCACAGAACAACATCATTGCTCACAAGTGGTTCAACATCGCGGCCATCAAGGGTAGCGAAAAAGCGAAAAGCTATCGCTTGGAGTTGAGCCAGGAAATGACGGCAACAGAAATCGCTGAAGCTCAGCGCCAAGCCCGTCAGTTCCTCACGTTGCACTAAAACTTAAACAACAGGCGTCACATAAAAAACCCCGCGAGAGAGCCAAAACGGCCCCGCGGGGTTTGTAGTTTTAATGCCTTAAATCAATAGTCGATATTGGAATCAGAACCCGTTGACTCCGCATCCGAGAAGAAAGACCGCATGCGGCTATCATCTTCCACCCGCTTGCGACCGCGCATATAAATCTCAGTTTCGTATACATCAGCTTGCTGGTTGATTTGCCCAGCTTCACTATCAAAATTTGGCAGACTATCCACATTGCTGGAATAGCCCGTGCCAAGTGGTAGATAATTTTCATAAGCAAAGGTGGCAGGCGAGGCGGCAACGCTTGCAAACACAACCAAAATGACTTTCAAAATACGCATTTTCATAATCCCGATTTTGCACAATCCTGCCAGCAATGCCAGAAGAATTCGTTAAGCATATCGGGGCCATTTGGCATGTCAGTTGTTCATATCAACTTCGGAGACGAGTTCTGAAGCACGCTTCAAATACTTGGCAATTTCGGCCACATTCAACGTGTCAGGCTTTAGTGTGCCCCAGGCAGCCACAGTCTTGTCTGGTGCAACCGTTGGGTTGACGGGGTATTCGTAATTCGCTGACGCATAAAGCGATTGTGCTTCATCGCTGGCCAAGAATTCCATCAATTTCATAGCATTGTCTTTGTTCGGCGCAGATTTTACCATCAACATTCCAGAGATATTGACGTGGGTGCCCATGGCGTCGGAAGCAGGGAACACCATGCGTGTGGCAGCCGCCCATTCCTTTTGTTCAGGCTCTTTCTCGTTATTTTGCATCAAGCCCATGTAGTATGTGTTGGCAAAAGCCACATCACATTCGCCAGCCTTAACGCTCTTGGCTTGGGCGCGGTCATTGCCGTTGGGTTTGACTGCAAAATTGGCTTTTACGCCTTCTAACCACGTTTTAGTCGCCGCATCACCGGTCTTTGCAATCATGGCAGCCGTCAAGCCAAGATTATAAGGGTGGTCGAAGGGACGGGAGCAAAGTTTGCCCTTCCACTTTGGATCAGCCAGTTCTTCATAGGAAATGGCTTCTTGTGAGACGCGTTCTTTCGACACGTAGAGCACGCGAGCGCGCATCGTCAATCCAAACCATTGATTATCCTCAGCCCTCAGATTCGCAGGTATTTTTGAGGTGATCGCTTCTGAAACAACGGGTTGGCCAAGGCCTTTGGCGGATGCTTCCACCAAACGCCCCACATCAGCCGACATTAAAACGTCAGCAGGGCTTAGTGGGCCTTCTTGCTCCAAACGTTCGATCAAACCTTTTTCCGCAAATACCATTTTAACGGCAATGCCCGTTTTGTCGGTGAAAGCTTTGAATAACGGCTCAACCAATTGCGGTTGGCGATACGAATAGACGTTCACTGTGCCTTCAGCCAGAGCGACAGACGCAAACGGAATTGCAGTTGAAAATAGGGCGATAGCTAAGCGGCGCGTCAGGTTCATTTCGTTCTCCGAGTAGGTTTGTCGGAATACCAGTAGTTTCGAATCTTCTCTTCGTCAATAGCCGATTTAAACAATCGGGTATATTTTTCCGTTAGGTTTTGCGTTGTGTGCTTGCAGGATAGCGCAAATCAAGGCATTAGCCCTGCCATAGGAGACGTGGCCGAGTGGCTGAAGGCAACGGTTTGCTAAATCGTCATACGCTGTAAGGCGTATCGAGGGTTCGAATCCCTCCGTCTCCGCCATTTTTTATCACAAGGCCCTCCGTGCCGATCCCTTCAGCTGAATACGAAATCTACTTTGTCGCTACGCCAGGCTTAGAAGAAGCACTTCTGGCTGAAGTTCAGTCTTTGGGCTTCACGGGTGCCAAGCTAGCGGTCGGTGGTGTAACGGCGATTGGCGATTGGTCTGAGGTGTGGCGTGCCAATTTAGAGGTGCGCGGGGCAGGGCGCGTGTTGGTGCGCATTGGGGCTTTTCACGTTGGGCATTTGGCGCAACTTGATAAGTTATCACGCAAGTTCCCTTGGTCTGATTTTTTACGTAAAGACGTCCCCGTGCGGGTTGAAGCCACGTGTCGCAAATCCAAAATCTACCACGCAGGAGCAGCCGTTCAACGCATCGCCACCGCCATTAAAGAAGAACTGGGTGCTCAAATTTCTGACGACGCGGACGTGTGCGTTAAAGCCCGTATCGAAAACGATCTCTGCACCATCAGCCTCGATAGTTCCGGCGGCATGTTGCACAAGCGTGGCCACAAAGAAGCCATCGCTAAAGCGCCTTTGCGCGAGACCATCGCGTCACTCCTGTTGCGGGCAGCGGGCTTTTCAGGGCAAGAGCCTGTGCTAGACCCCATGTGCGGTTCCGGTACTTTCATCATTGAAGCAGCTGAAATTGCCGTGGGGCTTAAACCTGGGCGCAGTCGGAAATTTGCGTTTGAACAGTTGGCAAGTTTCGATGCTGCCAAATGGGCTGTCATGCAGCAATCCGCCTCGACAGCAACTCAACTCAAGTTCTACGGCAGTGATCGTGATGCGGGCGCCATTCGCTCAAGCCTCGCCAATGCGGCGCGCGCGGGCGTTTCGGATGTCGTGACATTCCAGCAAAAATCAATCAGTGATTTGCAAAGGCCAGACGGTGAATCGGGCTTGGTGATTGTTAATCCACCCTACGGCACACGCATTGGCGATAAGCGCCCCTTGTTTGATTTGCACGCAACCTTTGGCAAAGTCATGCGTGAACGCTTTGAAGGTTGGCGTGTCGCACTGATTACGACAGATCCCGCACTGGCCAAAGCCACGGGATTGCCATTCAAAAAGCCCGGGGGAACGATCAATCATGGTGGGCTTAAAATTTCGCTCTACCTGACGCCGCCGCTCAGGGCGTCGGTCACGACGGACAAGCCTTAGCGCGATCACGAAGTATCTTTCCAGCCTCAACCGATTTTGCTGCTGGATTGGGCTCATAGCCCGGCCCAATGACTAAGGGCACGGGCGGTAATACCGACTGATCAAGTGTGGAGGTAATTGACGATTCAATGCGTTGCAAAACCAATCCACCACCGTCTCTAAGCTCAACCTCAAACGGGTAGGTCTTACCCGCTTTAATGCAGTTGAGCGGTTCGCTTTCGAACGTCACTTTGCTTTGATCCTTGCGAAAGACTTGTTCCATGCGAAGCCGTTCTCCGCCCGCCGGATCGTCGAAAAAAGCAACAAGCTTGCTGCCAACAGGTGGTGCTTTCAAAACATTGAACGTGACCACATAAGTTGCCGTTGCTTCACGCACATTGAAAATAAAAACGCGGCCACTTAATGCCAGATAACTTGAACGCGTCACATCACTGCACCCCGAAAAAAACAGGCCCAGCACAACAAACAGAATTGATGCAATCATCCGCATGACGTGATTAACATCATGGCTTGAACACTTGTGCAAGCCCGCGGAGCGCATGTCTTACCTCTACCAAATCCTCGTTAATGGTCTGCACAACGGCTGTCTTTATGCGGTGTTGGCTTATAGCTATGTGCTGCTGCATCAGGTCGTGCCTAAACCGAACCTCGCCCACGGCGCTTTCTTTGCATTATCGGGACAGGTGTTGGTCCTCGCTGTCAACCTTGGATACAACGCGTTAATTTTTACATTTGCAGCGTCTCTCGGTTTTGGCTTTTTGGCTTCGGCATTCATTTCACTTGTCGCCGTAAGCATATTTGCCGTGTTGATTGTGCCACGCTTCGCCAGCCAATCACCCAATATGATGATTGTCGCAACTTTGGCTTTGGCCATCGTGCTGATGGAAGCCGTTCGTATTGGTGCAGATGGTCGCGATTTTTGGTTGCCGCCGTTGAGCAATACGCAGGTTCTACTGGGCTGGGGGGCCAGTGTCACCCGCGTGCAAATGTTCAACATGGTGATGATGGTGGTGATGCTTGTGTTCGGCTGATTTCATACTTGCAAGAACGTCTGCAGGACGGCAAATCCGCGCCGTCGCACAAGACAAAATCGCTGCTGCATTTTGTGGAATCGATGTCCACCGCGTCATCGTGGGCACAGCAGCGACTTCTGCCATCATGTCATTGTTTGGCGGATATTTGGCATTACTGTACTTCGGCAACATGTCCTTCGGAGCAGGGCTCACCTATGGATTGAAAGTGCTTTTCATTGCAGCGGCGGGCGGATTTTCAACACCGCGCATGGCTGCACTTGCAGCCTTTTGTTTCGGCGAAGCGGAATCATTGTGGGATGGCTATCTGCCCATCATGTGGCGGGAAACATTTTTCTATTGCGGGCTTTCATTGCTGCTTATTTTGCGGGGCAAAATATAACTATTGCGCGCCAATCAACCGCTCCACGAGGGGCTGCATCAACGCACCATCCACATTCGCAAACGCAAACCGCAAATAATCTTCTTGCCCAGGCCCAAACATCACGCCGGGCAAACATAACACGTCATGCTCTTGTGCCAACCGCATGGCTACGGGCTTTGAAAGCTCACCACGATAAGGGTGTTTGACATAAGCAAAGTATGCACCTGACGACACCATTTCGAATTTCAATTCCGAGTTTTGAAATGCCGCGCGGATGGCCGCCAATCGCCCGGCCATTACATCCAACTTCCCCTGCTTCCAACCATCCAATTCTTTCAACGCAAAAACCACGCCTGCTTGCGTGATGTGCGGCGGGCAGATGGTCATGCAATCTAAAACCTTTGCAGCCTCGGAAAGGATTTTCTCGCCACTAATCATCGACCCTAAACGATAGCCCGCAAGCGCATAGACCTTCGAAAAGCTGTAAAGCTGAATGAGTGTTTCAGACCAATCACTGCGTTGAAACAAATTGTGTGCAGGTGCCGCATCCGGTCTGAAATCTTTGTAGGTCTCATCCAGAATGAGCGCGATGCCCTTGCGTTGGGCCAATTCAAAAAATGCGTGAATGACATGGGCCGGATAAATCGCACCAGTCGGATTATTCGGCGTGCACAACACGATCGCACGGGTTTTTTCGGTGATGGCGCGTTCGGCTGCTTCGACGTCTGGGTAATTCTGCCCACCCGAAAAAGCAGGGATGGATTGAATGCCAATGCCCAACATCTTCAACCACATTTGATGATTGAAATACCATGGTGTTGGCATCACAACGCAATCACCAGCCGCGGCTACAGACATAATCGCTGCCGCGAAAGCTTGGTTGCAACCCGTGGTTATTGCGACCTGTGATGCTGCAATGTGCCCTGCATAATCACGCGCCATATGTGCAGCATGGGCGGCCCGCAATGTTTCAATGCCATAAATATTGGTATAGCCACCAATGCCATCTGTTTGGGCCAGTCGCGCAAATTCAGCCTGCAATTCAGGGGCAGGGGCATAGCTCGGCACCGCTTGGCACAAGTTCAAAAACAAGCGGTTACGTTCACCCTGCCGAACCCAACTCATGGCCTCAGCGATTGGCGGGGCTTCAACAGCTGCAATATTTTGAGAAACTTGGAAATTCATGGGTGGCAATCTGACTTTTAATCTTGAATGATGGAGCGAGCGAGGCGATAAACTTGCCATGGAAGATCATTCAATAGAAGCCCTACTTGCTGCAAGGGGCGCATGGCTGAAAGGCGACACTGGCGATCAGGAAGAAGCCCTGTCTCGCAAATCGCTCACGACAATGATTGCAGACAATTACCGGCTTTATGAAGAAGTGCGGGACCGCATTTTCCGCGCCACTGAAAGCTTTATGCGCCATGTGGAAATCATCCCTGAAACCTTGCCTGAAAGAGGCCATGCGCTTGTCGCGGAAATGATCAAGCATCGTGTTGTGGTGAAAGAAGAACACGGCCATGAAATTTGTGAAGTGGCGGGCCGACGCTATTTGTCGGGTGGTTGGTTGGAAGAACTGGCTTGGCTTTCTGCCGTTGATGCTGGTGCGGAAGAAGCCTTCTATGGCCAAGTGATCGGCTGGTCGGTCAAAGGCTTTCATGGCGAAAACGAAATTGATTTAATCATGCGCAAAAGCGGCCGCATGGGCTTTGTGTCGTGTAAGGCCTTGCGCTCAGAGCTTGATATGCATGATCGCAAACACCGCAATCGATTGATGGATGCCGTGCATGAAGCTGATAATCTGGCTGATCATTTCGGCAAGCCTGGCGAATGTGTTGCGGTGCTGGTGACAACGGATTTGCATGACGAAATTCGCGGCGTGCCCCGCTACAATGCGCTGATGGGCAAAGCCGCCGTTTTGGACGTGCGCCTCATTTCACTCGAAGAATTGGGATACGACAAACTCGTCGCCGCTTTGGCAGGCATGTGGGAAGCACAAACAACATGAACGTTAAAGCAATTCGTTTTCACCAAACCGGCGGGCCAGACGTATTGCAGTTGGAAACAATTGCGCTGCCACCGCCAGCAGCAGGTGAAGTACGCATACGACACACCGCAATTGGCCTGAATTACATCGACACCTATCATCGTTCCGGTCTCTATGCCTTGCCTTTGCCGTCAGGCATTGGGCTGGAAGCAGCGGGCGTTGTTGAAGACGTCGGCCAGGGTGTTACGACCTTGAAAGCTGGTGATCGCGTGGCCTATGGCACTGGCGCCCCGGGGGCTTATTCGCAAGCCCGCAATTACCCCGCCAATCGTTTGATCAAACTGCCAGACACAATCGCTGACGAAACGGCAGCGGGCATGATGTTGAAGGGCATGACGGCGCGTTATTTATTGCGCGCGACCTATGTCGTCAAAGCGGGTGATACCATTTTGATGCATGCCGCTGCAGGCGGCGTTGGCTTGATTTTGACGCAATGGGCCAAAGCGTTAGGTGCGCGTGTGATTGGCACTGTGGGCAGTGCGGCCAAAGTTGAAATTGCCAAACAGCACGGCTGTGATGTTGTCATCAACAGCAGCGACGAGGATGTGGTCAAACGCGTGCGAGAAGAAACGGGCGGTAAAGGTGTGCCGGTGGTCTATGATGGTGTAGGGCAGGCGACGCTCACAACGTCGCTGGATTGTTTGCAACCCCGTGGATTGTTAGTGAGTTTCGGCAACGCCTCAGGCCCCGTGAAAAATTTTGACCTTGGTGCATTGGCAGCGAAGGGCTCGCTCTACGTCACGCGTCCGACATTGGTGAGTTACACAGCCACCGACGAAGACTTCCGAACCACGGCGCAAGATGTGGTGGACATTATTGCCTCGGGCAAAGTCAAAGTGCGGGTCAACCAAAAATATGCACTCGCCGATGCTGCACAAGCACATCGGGATATTGAAGCGCGGAAAACGACAGGGACGACGGTGTTGGTGCCTTAGGCCCCACTGCAATCATCTACATTTTTATTGGCAAGCGCAGCCCAGCCGCCAGAGCACGACGCATTCGCGCAATAGAAGTTGGCCAATGCCGTTGAGGGAATGGCGTGGGCCATGTTGATGGAATTGCCAGCAGCGTCTGACAAGGTGCTCACAACCATGCCAATCAATTTGCCGTTGCCATCAAACAACGGCCCACCCGATTTGCCCTTTTGTGTGCTCATGCGCAACACCAAGGCGTCAGGATAACCAAATTTGCCGTAAGCCACGGCACGGCCGAAATGCTTTGATTCAAATGCACCCACACGCGCAAGGTCGCCCTGGGAATGGGGCTTGCCAAGCGTGTAAACCAAGTCGCCCTTCGCAACGCAGCCGGGGGCCGCTGGAGAAACGGCTTTGCCGGAAAAGCCCTTGAGTTTGATCAGCGACATGTCATTGCCGGGAAGAATAGCAATCACGGAACCAGAATAAACCCGGCCATTTGAAGCCCGCGCTGAAACAATGTTGCCCTTGGCCAATCCCACATGGGCCGCCGTCAAAACATAGCCACTGCCATCAACCAAATAGCCGCTGCCGGACGTAACGGCCTGTGCGCCTGTTTGTCCGCGGCTTTCAGTGTTAGAAGGGTCTTTGCGTGATACGGTGAGGGTCACATAGGTTGGCCCTGTTGCAGGCAGCAAATGAGCCACAGACACAGACGCGCCAGCACCAGATGTGGGCACTGCATTTTGCTCGACTGCGATTGAGCGGCTTTCAAGATCAAGCCCCGGCGCACCGTCACTGGCGCAAGCAGCAAGGAGGGAACAGAGGCCCAGAGCAGCAATCAATTTGTGAGTCATGATCCTCATGTAGCAAGCAAATATCACAACAACAAGGCGAGTTTGGAGTGAAGTGAAAGCTTAGCCCAATCCCTTTTTATCGTCATTCCCGCGAAAGCGGGAAACCAGACTTTCTCCATTCGCGCCAGTCTAAAGTCTGGATCCCCGCATTCGCGAGGATGACGGGTTTTAGATTGGAGCAATGTCCACAAACAAAAACGGCCCGCCGAAGCGGGCCGTTCTGTAATTCAAGCCGAAGCTTGGATTAGAAGCGCCATACAGCGATCAAGTCAACAACAGTTGCCTTGCTCGAGACGCACGTTGTAGCCGTGCAGGAGCAATCCAGTTGTCGTCAACAGCAATGTTCTTGTCTTTGCCGTAGGAAGCTTCCAAGCCCAAGGTCAGCTGTGACACTGGTGTGTAATACAAGACCACCACCAACAGTGTAGGACTGAAGAATTGCCCTTATAGTCGGTGTAAGCGCCGCCCAATTCAGCCGAGATCGCATCCGAGAGCGTGAAGCCCAAGAATACCGAACCCTTAGCATAGCTGTCTACGTTGCCAGAAGATGCTTGTCTTCACCAACACCAATTGCAACGCCGAGGCTTGCAATGTCACCGAGAGCCATGTTGGCACCAGCGTTAACGGTCCAAGCGCTGTCTGACAAGTCAGCATCAGCCGACTTGGAGTCCCAGAAACCAGCGTTCAGGTCGAAGCCGATGGTGTCGCCAGCATACTTCATTTCAGCTGCAAAGCCGAGTGCGCTACTTGTTTGCATCATTGCGCTTCATCTTCCAACGCAACTGCGAAGGAGATTGGGCCAGAAGCGTAGCTCAAACGGATCTGCGTTGGGTCGCCATGACCAAATGCACCGCCTGTGCCGATGTAGGCGCAAGAGCAACGGTTGTCGAAGGCGTTGCTGGAATTCGCCAGCGAACCGTCAACACCACCACCGAGCGTCAGCTCAGGGGTCATTTTCCACCAGCCCCAATAACCATCGGTCTGAACCGTCACCGTCATGAGCGCGGTTGTCTGAACCTTCAACGGTGCCGAGGAGGGCAACGCGAACGCCAACTTCACCAACAGCGGTGTCGGTGGTGCCAACAACCTTGATGCCAGCGCGCGAAACAACGTCAAACGACTTTGCACTCGATGGCAAGCGAAGCAGCTGCAACAGCGTTAGCAGCGCATCAATTCTCGATCAGCAGTTGTCAACGCCTGTTGCGAGAACGTGTCAGTCGAAGAGCTGACTTGCTGCTCTTGTGCACGAGACCAACGCGTACGAAGCCAGACCACTGAATGTTGGTCGAAGCTGGAACGTCAGCGGTTGGCAAAATGCCAATGTTCGTTGCCTTTGAACCGTAGTCCTTGTCGGCTTCGATTGAAGGCACGATGATTGCATCGGCTTCAGAAACCGAGAGCAAGCTGTAGCCAGCTGGAACAGCTGGGGTGGATTCGAGCGAAGCGATACGGCTGTTGAGGGCTTCAATTTGAGCCTTCATGTCAGACAGATCATCAGCGCGGGCGCTAACCGACACTGCAGCTACTGCTGCTGTACCGAGAAGTGCGAGTTTCAATACGTTCATTTGTATTCTCCCAATCTTTGGAGTTGGATGAGCCCCCCGATCCCCTGCAATGTTGAAGGGAAGGCAATGTGGCATTTGATTCACCACACACCATGCCTGTTTCGACGCTTACGCCGTTAAGGTCAACTAACTTGGCCGACCTTTGGCCAGAATTCAGGCACATGTGGCAATACTGCAACATTTGTGCGACGCGTGTTAATACTCAGGTAATCATCACGTTGTCAGCAGAACGGCCCCAATTGGGGCCGTTCGTCTTTTATGGCAAAACAAACGATTAGAACGTGTAAACCGTAACCAATGCAGCTTCAACGGTTTCAACGGCCAATGGACCCTTTTCATCAGAATAGAGACCTTCAATACCAATCGTGAGCTGGGAAACAGGCTGATAGTAAATACCACCGCCAAAGGCCCAGAGGTCATTGCGTGCTTTATAATCACGATAAGCTGCACCCAATTCGAAGGATACAGCTTCTGATAGTGCAAATGTCGCCATCACACTACCTTTAACGTAATTGTCGCCATTACCTAACGTGTGGCGATCTTCACCCGTTCCGATGGCAGCCGTTAAATCAGCAATATCGCCAAGGCCGAACTTTGCACCTGCGCTAACCGACCAATTCGCATCTGATCCAGCAACGGCACTGTCCCAATAACCCGCATTGAGTTCAAATGCCACGTCATCACCTGACCATTTGAGTTCGCCAGCGAGACCAAGTGCAGAAGTCATATGGCAGCATTGTCGTAATCTTCAACCGCAATCGCGAATGCGATTGGGCCTGACTTATAGGTCAAACGGATTTGGGCTGGATCATTGCCGAGGTTTGTTCCGAAATGGCCCGTTGGATCTTCACCAAGGAAGTAGCACGAGCAAGCGCCCTTCCAACCTTGGCTGTTCTTAGCAGCCGAACCGAATACACCGCCCGAAAGTTCAAGTTCTGGTGTCATTTTCCACCAGCCTTTGAAACCGTCAGTCGCAACCGAAGGATCATGAGCACGATTTCGACCGCCAATCACAGTGTTTGCATCAGCAATCAAGGCAATAGAAACGCCAACTTCACCAACAGCGGTATCTGTTGTACCCTTAACGCTCAAGCCAGCTTTTGACAAAACATCGAATGCGTCCGTTTCAACTGGCAAGTATGTCGCCAGCATCGATAAAGTCACCGTCTGCCGTTCAGATCGTTGCCTTCACGTCGATTGCCTTTGTAAGTCAAAGCGGCAGCTACATAGCCTGTCCAAACAATATTGGTTGAAGCTGGAACATCAGCTGTTGGCAAAATGCTGATTTGCGTTCCGGTATCTCCAAAGAAACGTGCATTGGCAAAATCTGGAACAATCACAGATGTTGCAGCTGAAACTGAAAGCAGTTGATAACCAGCTGGCACCGACGGTGTAGATTCGAGCTGCGAAATGCGGCTGTTCAATGTTTCGATCTGAGCTTTCAAGTCAACCAGATCATTTGCGTTTGCGCTTAACGAAGCAGCCACGAAGGTTGCTGTCGCGAGAAGTGCGAGTTTAGCAGATTTCATTTGTATCTCCCAATCTTTGGAGTTGGTTACGCCCCCCGATTCCCTGCAATATTGAAAGGAAAGGCCGTACCGCAGGTTTGCGATAACGAGCGTCCGTTTGAATTCGCTTTTTGACAAAGCGACGAAGATTGGGTGACAGCCCCAACCAAAAGCGTGATCGAATTTAGATGTGTTGAATTTGCAACAACGTTCTCAGTAGTCAGAACCGCAATGTGCCAATTATGGTTGTGCGCAAGAAAAAGGATGCAGCCATAGCCAAAGCCAATTGAAAATGCTAACAAATCCTTAATTTTAAACAATGGATACGCAGTTTTGCGCATCTATTGCGACAGTGAATTCAAAAGCAGGGGGAATACAAACCATGGCAAAATGCCGTCCTTCAAAATGGGTGCCTTGGGCGTTTTTAGGTGCGGGTTTGCCATTGCTGGCAGCTTGGGCACTCCAAACCAATGGATTGGTTGAAGATGTGTCCAGTCGTGCTGGAAAAGCCTTATCAGCCAATGAATTGACCGCCTGGGGAAAAGTCGAATCACAAGGACGTGATTTCGTGTTGCAAGGCACCGCACCAAGCCAGGAAGCCTTAGACGCTGCCGTTATGGCCGTTGCGGGCACCTATGGCGTACGGACCATTCAAAATACGGTCCAAATCGTTGAACCTGTGAAGATGTCGGCCCCCACAGTTGATTCGATTGATGTGACAACTGCAACACCGGAAATTAAGGGCACTTGGAACGAAGGCGTTGCCACCACCCTTGCTGTTTCGGTTGCAGGCGCAACTTACAAGCTCGGCGAAAATCCCGAACTCACGTCGATGGCCGGAAATTGGCTGTTGAAACTGTCCCAGCCTCTGGCTGAAGGTAATTATGACGTCACCGTTGAAACGTCTGACGGCAAAGAAACCATGGGCGCTGCCGCCCCCGGCAAACTTGCGGTGGATTTGCCAGAGCCTGAACCCGCAGTGGTTCCAGCTGCACCCGCCGTCGTTTTGGCAGCTCCAACGGTCGAAAACTATTTTGGCAATTTGGCTTTGCCAGTGCTGAAAGGCACGTGGCCCGAAGTTGAGGCCAAAGCAGCCGAAGCCAACTTGGAAGTCAAAGTTGGGGAAACGCCCTATGTATTGGGCAAGTCACCCGAATTGACGTCCGATGGCGCGGGCAATTGGCAATTCGTGCCATCAATGCCACTGCTTGAAGGCGAATTGAATATTATGCCGTCCGTTGTGGACAAAACAGGTGTTGCCGTCGCAACCGCAGTTGCAGCGGCAAAAGCCGTTATTGATATAACACCGCCCGCGATGCCTGAATTGGTTGCACCCGCAGCTGATGCGAAGTGGCCCTATGCCATCACGGGTAAATGGCCAGAAGCAGCTGGAAATAGCTTGTCTGCCAAAATTGGTGAGCGAACCTACGTTGTGAATCGTGGAGCTGCCTTGACGTCTGACGGGAAGGGCAACTTTAACTTTGCACCTTCGGCCCAACTTGCACCCGGCACCTACGATTTAGACCTCGCAGTGAGCGATGCAGCTGGAAACGTCGTAACGCAAACAGCGAAAGCCGCGATTGTTGTTCCGGAAGTTATGGCGGCCACACCAGCGCCAGCCCCGGTCGCAATTGTTCCTGCAATGGCGGCGACAATCGAAGCCGTGCCAGCTGATGCAAAATGGCCATACGCGATTACAGGCAAGTGGGACGAAAAGCCCGGTCACAGCTTATCTGCATCGGTTGCGGGCCGCACCTATGTGCTCGGTCGTGGCGCTGCTTTGACAAGTGACGGAGCGGGCAAGTTCTCGTTCCTCCCATCCGCAAAATTTGCGCCGGGCAAGTATGATGTTGTGTTCACGACAAGTGATGCAACGGCAGAATCAAAAATTGCAGTTGCGACGGGTGCAATTGTCATTCCTGAACCGCCAGCAGCTGCTGCACCAGCTCCAGCGCCACGGCCAAAATTGCCAGCGCCAACAGTCGTTTCCCAAGTTGATTTAACGGGCGCACCTTTGATCAAGGGCACTTGGCCCCATGATCAAGCAACAGTACTGGCCATCAATGTTGGCGGTCGCAATTATGTGATGGGCCGCGATGCCAATCTGCGCACCAAAGACGGTACGTGGACATTGTTCCCCGGCACCGCTTTGGCCGACGGCACCTATGATGTTAAAGTTGGTGTCGCCAACGCCGAAGGCGTGTTGGGCAAAGACGAAACCAAAGACGAACTTGTTGTTGACGGTACACCGCCAGCAGCGCCCACAGTTATGACCATGGCAGGTGATGTTTCACCTGATCATTTGTCAGGCACATGGGACCAAGCCAACACGAAGGGGCCTGAAAATTTCAGTTCCCCAAGCCAACATCACGGCTGAACTTGGAGCAGCAGGTAGCCCATTGACCGCAGATGGTGCTGGCAACTGGCGTTTGAACCTCGCTCAACCATTGCCCGTTGGCACCTATAGCGTCGTTGCAGAATCAACCGACGTTCATGGCCGCGTGCAAGTTGACGTTTCTGAAGGTGAAGTTGTTGTTGCCGCAAAAGGCACCGTTGTGCCAGCGCCAACCGTTTACGACTGCGTCGCCGTGATGAACCGTATCGGATCGGTTTTCCCAATCCGCTTTGAATTTGATCTCACTGACATCACCAAGCCGTTTGACTTGTCCGTCAGCCAATATGCGGCGTTGTTGAAAGACCCGCGTTGCACGTCAATCAATATCGAAGTCAAAGGCCACGCAGACTATCGCGGCGGTGAAATATACAACATGGGCCTGAGCGAACGCCGCGCCGAAGTTATTGTCAAAATGTTGAATGATGCTGGCGTTGATGCAACCCGCATTTCAGTGAAAGCCTTGGGTGAGTCTGAACCGCTTGATCCAGCTGAAACCGATGAAGCGCGCACGAAAAATCGCCGCGTCGAAATTACGGCGAAACCATAAGGGGGAATGTGATGAACGAGTTTTTCAACTGGAATGACAGCTGGATTATCGTCCAGCACAATTGGGTTTGGATGCTGGTGGCAGCTGCCATCGGAATTTGGATCGGCTGGCGGACGTGTGATACGTCAGCCGGCAAGCAGAACTAAGCGAGCAGGGGGAACACATGCTTCACTATCTCATTGAGCTCGCAGTTTGGTTGCTCGGTTCATATTTCGCAGGCGCATGTATTGGTTGCTTGTTGCGCAAACTGTTTGGCACGGATGCTGAAGTTGCAGCTCCCATTGCAGCAGTCGCTGCTGCACCTGCAATTGCCGCAGCAATTCCAAGACCCGTTGTACCAGCACCAGCGCCCATCGCAGCGGCACCTGCTAATGCTGCTGTTGAACCCGTCCGTATGGCCCGTATGGATCGTCCGCGCGGTATAGCCATGGCCCGCAACGGTAAGCCCGATGACTTGCTGCGCATCAGCGGCGTTGGCCCAAAGAATGAAAAAATCTTGCATTCCCTCGGCTATTTCCACTTCGACCAAATTGCTGATTGGACGCCTGAAAATGTTGCTTGGGTGGATGATCATTTGCGCTTCGGCGGCCGCATTGACCGCGAAGAATGGATCAACCAAGCGCGCCTGCTTGGCCAATGGCAATGAAGCTGAGTTCACGCGCCTTTATGGTTCGGGCGGTGAAGGCAGCAAAGAATCAGGCCTGCGCACTGTTCGTGGTCCGCAAGAGCGTGCCGTTGAAGCCGCACCAGCCGTTGCTTTGATGTCTGCAACCGATAAAGCAGCCGACGAAAAGGCCGCAGCATCTGGTAAAATGAATAAGCCGAAAGGCATTTCAAAAGCCCGTGGCGGCAAAGCCGATGACTTGCAACGCATCAGTGGCGTTGGCCCGAAGAATGAAAGCATTCTCCACAGTCTGGGCTTCTTCCATTTCGATCAAATCTCCGCTTGGACAGCCACAGAAGTGAATTGGGTGGATGATCACCTGCGCTTTGGTGGTCGCATCAAGCGCGAAGAATGGATCAGGCAGGCGCGCTTGCTGGCTGAAGGCAAGGAAGCTGAGTTCGCGAAGCTTTATGGCACTGGCGGCTTGAAAAATAAAAAGGGCGAAACGCTCTCAGGTTCACGCACTCGCAAATATTAAACTCAGTACACAGAATAACGGGGGCCGGTGTTTCACTGGCCCTTTTGTTTTTGGTCGACGCTTGCGAGCCAATGATCAATGGCAGCAACGCTTTCTGCCTCATCAAGGAAGGGCACATGGCCTCGATTTGGGATTGTCGTCGACTTTAAGTTTGGCGCTTCTCGCTGCATTCTTTCAACCGTCGCAACGGTCAATAAGTCAGATCCGGCACCACGCATCAATGCAAATGGAATATCGTGAAGGGCAGGGAGGATTGACCACAACTCCCCCACCTTGCCGGATTTTATGTCATCTTCACTTGGCAAGGTATCAGCCAAACGTGGATCATGGCTGGGGCATATTCCCGCATTTGTCTCAATGTAAATGCGTTTGACCATTGCCAGCCATTCATCATGCGAAACGTGTGCAAATCCTCGTGCACCTGAAGCAATATTTTTGGCTACTTCATCCCAGGTGGCATGGCATTTCGGATGTCCGACATAATCTTTGATGCGCAACAATCCATCAGTTTGCAACTCGCAACCGATGTCATTCAACATCAATCCCGCCAGAAAGTTTTTGGCGTAGGCGGCCATCAACAACCCAACAATCCCGCCACGTGATGTTCCCAAGAGTGCGACATTGGAAATACCAAGCGAGGTCAGAAACCCGATTGTATCCTGCAATTCAACATCGACACGATAGCTCGAGGAATCGACGGCTTTCGCCGAGCGACCACGCCCGCGAAAATCAATCGCAACAACACGACGTTTATGCGCGTAACGATCAAATATGGGTTCAAAATCACGGCTGTTGCGCGTCAAGCCCGCAAGACACAGCAACGGCGTCAAATTCCCATTAATTGGGCCTTCATCACGCGCAAATAGCTTGGTGCCGTCTGCAGCCGTGAACCAACGCTCAGTCACAGCCACCCAAGAACGACGTCAAGGCACTGCCGCAATCTTTCTCTTCTTGAATAGGCGTCACCGACGCCACGTTCACATCCGACGGCGTGCCGCGTTTCAAATCAGCCGTCATTGGGCGTACCGTTTTAGGTGCGAGACGCGAACGATAAATGTGAATGTTCTGCATCACCTTCTGCACGTACTGGCGGGTTTCGTGGAATGGAATATTCTCAACCCAATCCACGGGGTCCACTTGGCCAGAACGAATGTCGCCATATTGCTCGGTCCACTCTTTTGAACGGCGTGGGCCCGCGTTGTAAGCAACAAACGTTAGCACGTATGAACCGTTGTACTTCGCAATCAAATCGCCCAAATGCGCAGCACCCATTTTCACATTGAGTGAAGGGTCGGACGTCAACATGCCTGCACGATAGTTCAGCTTATGTTGCTTCGCGATCAATCGCGCTGTCGCTGGCATAATTTGCATCAAGCCTTGTGCGCCAACACGACTGCCAGCTGTCGCATTAAATTCACTTTCCTGACGCGACAAGCCATAGACCAGCGCTTTTTCAACGGGCCGCCCAACTTGCTTCCAATCTGGCAAACCACGCAATGGATAAGCCCAAGAATCAATATCGACTTTGAATTGGCCTGCCGCTTTGGCGAGTTTGAGTGCCAGATAAGTGCCACCCATGCCGTGAACAATATTTGCGGCCGCATTCATTTCATCGACAGATTTGAAGCGGCTGGCGATTGAATAGAGGAACATATGCAAATTGGCTTTGCCTGATGCCTTGTGCATCAAATACAGCGCACGAATAACTTCATCTTTTTCAACACGCGCACGTGCGGAGGAAGACGCTTCACCTCCATTAATTTCTTCAGGCACGCCACCAAGCCCAACATATTCACGTGCCAACTGCCCATAATAAATCGTTGAATGCTGTGCCGCCGATTTGAAATATTTTTGTGCAGTACCCTTGTCGCCAGCGGCCAAGTAAGTGCGGCCCAACCAATAACCTGCACGCGCCTTGTCGGTGCGTGACGTTGCAGCTTCATTCAAACCTGTGAAATGCTTCATGGCAGCATCGGTATTGCGAATATAACGAAGCGCAATCCAACCCGCTAAAAATTCAGCGTCAGGCAAGTCTTCACCTGAAACCACACCATGACGGCTGGCAATTTGGTAAGCCTGCTTCCATGTGTCTTTATTGTAGGGTCCAATTGAACGACGCGCGATGATACGACGTTCATCATACCAAGCGGAAGGATCGCCCAATTCAGCGGCAGTCGCTGGCGCATTCAAAAGGATGTTGCGGGCCTTCGCAAATTTTTCCTGCTTGCGATAAAGCCGCGCCAAAGCATATCGCAAAGGCAGTTCATTGCGCAGTGAGGACGGCAAATTATTGTATGCCTGCTCAGCACCACCTGCACCACGTAACAGCAACTGGGCAACTTGCGCCACCTTTTGCTGGTCCGAGCCCAAACGCTTTGCCTGGCGAACCGCCGCAGCAGATTGCTGGCCATAGATCAAACGGCCCAATCGTGCCTTGTGATCACCAGCAGTTAGTTGACTTCCAAATTCGGAAGCGATTTTCTTTTCAACATCGCCCTCCATATCCACTTTCATCCAAGCACGGCGCAGTTGCGCTTTCGCGGCATCATTCTGGCCGATTTGGTAAAGCGCACGAGCATGGGCCGCATGGCCTTCAGCCGTCAATGTCTCACCCTTGTCGAAATAAGAGATGACGATTTCCGGCGCCTGCACATCTTGGAACAGCGATTGTTCAGCGCGCTTTTTTAAAGTGTCGGAAAGCGGCCACTTTGGAGCTGCGGCCTGAAAGTCGCGGATGCGTTGAAACCCAACATTTTTGCCGTGATCTTTGAGATAGAGCAGCTCAACCAACTTAACAGCTGCCTCATCGCCAGAGCGCGATGCAAATTCGCCTGCGTCGTTAAAATTGCCGCGCAGCGCCTCTTTAATAGCCGCAATGGCCATGGGGCTCGCAGCATCTGCTGTTTGCGTAAGCGCAGCAAATGGCACCAGCGAAACCGCTGTGGCAGCAAAAAGACCCTTTAACAAACGACGGCGATTGAACTCCGGCAGCATTCCAACTCCAACTCTTCACTCACAATTCCAGAGTACAAGCAGCCCGTTAGGGGCAGATTGCGACAGCTTTGGGACCAAAATGGAACATTGCTGCACATTGCTTGCCGTTCCAGAACTGAACGACTATGGTGCCGCGACCTTGAGTGGGCGCGGTTGTCTATCAAAAAGACAACCTAACCAATTTATGGTTTAGAACTTCTTACCGACTGCAACATTTGTGAGGACACCGTGCGATTCCAAGGCTCTTTTCCTGCTCTGATTACGCCTATGAAAAATGGTAATGTTGATGAAGCAGCATTCCGTAAATTCGTGGCTTGGCAGATAAAAGAGGGAAGCCACGGCTTAGTCCCCGTCGGCACCACAGGCGAAAGCCCAACGGTAACGCCCGCCGAACACAAGCGCTTGATTGAAATTTGTGTGGAAGAAGCCAAAGGCAAAGTGCCCGTGATTGCGGGTGCTGGCTCGAACAATACTGCTGAAGCCATCGAATATACGGCCCATGCCAAGAAGGCAGGGGCCGATGCAGCATTGATTGTGTGCCCATACTACAACAAGCCAACGCAAGAAGGCCTCTACCAACACTATAAGGCTATTGCCGAAGCTGTTGATATTCCTATCTTTGTTTACAATGTGCCGGGCAGGTCAGTTGTGGCTATGTCGGTTGAAACGCTCGCACGGTTGAGCAAGGATTTCCAAAACATTGTGGGAACAAAAGACGCCACAGCTGATTTAACGCGGCCATCGCGCCAACGCTTGGCATCGGGCGAAGGCTTCATCCAATTGTCGGGTGAAGACGGCACGGCTTTGGGCTTCAACGCCCATGGTGGTGTTGGTTGCATCTCCGTAACTGCGAATGTAGCACCGCGCCTATGTGCTGAGTTTCAGGAAGCCACATTGAAGGGTGACTACAAAGCCGCATTAAAATTGCAAGATCGTTTGATGCCGCTGCACCACGCATTGTTTGTGGAAACAAACCCCGGGCCGATTAAATATGCCGTTAGCTTGTTGGGTCATTGCACTGATGAAGCGCGCTTGCCAATGGTCGCCGTTACCGATGAAGGCAAGAAAGCAGTGAAAGACGCCATGAAGCACGCGGGGCTGATTAACTAACATGTCAGCAAAAAGTGGCGGCGCGAAAAAGTCGGCCGCTGGTGGCGGTATCACGGTCAAAGGTGACAACCGTCGCGCCCGCTTTGATTACGAACTTATGGAAACCTTTGAAGCTGGAATCGAACTTAAAGGTTCCGAGGTCAAATCCTTGCGTGTGGGCCACGTCAATTTGGGCGAAGCCTATGCTGCTATGAAGGACAATGAGTTGCTATTGTACAATTCAAACATCCCTGAATACCGAGAAGCCAACCGCTTCAACCATGAACCCAAACGCCCCCGCAAACTGCTGCTGCATCGCAAGCAAATTGATCGCTTAGCTGTGGGGGTATTGCGTGAAGGTTTGACGATTGTTCCGCTCAAAATTTTCTTCAACCCGCGTGGTCGCGTGAAAGTGGACATTGCATTGGCAAAAGGCCGCAAACTGCACGACAAGCGCGAGAACACCAAAGAGCGGGAATGGAACCGTGAAAAAGGACGGTTGCTGAGAGATCGTGGCTAGTCTTGTTGGTGTAAAGTTACCTGATGTTGCCTTAACGGCAACCAATGGTGAGCAAATCAATCTTTCGAAGATGCCAAGTAAACTCGTGCTTTTTGTTTATCCCTACACGGGCGTGCCCGGAATTCCTGATCCGGAAGGGTGGGACGACATCCCCGGCGCCCATGGTTCGACACCACAAGCCCTCGCTTTTTCATATCGTTATGCAGAGTTTGAAAGACTCGACGTGAAGGTTTTTGGTGTCAGCTTGCAGAGCTCTGAATGGCAGTCTGAATTTGTGAAACGAACTCAGTTGGCATTTCCTTTGCTGTCTGATGAGAAGGCAACATTCTGCAAAGCGCTTGCACTCGAAACATTTCAAGCAGGAAATACAAACTATCTCACGCGCCGCACGTTCATTGTTGAACACGGAGTAATTACACATGATTTTTACCCAGTTATAAAGCCCGCAACCAATGCTGATGAAGTACTGAAAGTGTTGCAGCAATGATTTTGATTGCCCTTGGTAGCAATCTTTCAGGACCGTGGGGAACGCCACGCCAAACGTTGCAGCGTGCGTTGGAAGAGATGAAACACCACAACATCACCGTCGAAAAAGTTTCGACCTTGATCGAAACAAGTCCCTTCGGTGTCACCAATCAACCCAACTTTGTCAACGCCGTGGCCATCGTCAATACGGCACTTCCACCTGAAGCGCTAATGCAGGCCCTTCACATGATCGAAAAGCGGGCAGGGCGAAAGCGGTTGAAACGGTGGGGGCCACGCACATTGGATTTGGACTTGCTGGATTATCACGGACTTCTGCGCAAACCGCGCCGCACATCCATCAAACCACTGATACTTCCACACCCAGGGATTTTGCAGCGTTCATTTGTGTTGGCCCCCGTGGCTGAGATTGCGTCGCAATGGAAACACCCTGTAACCCGGCAATCAGCAGCATTAACACTTCGTCAACTGAACCGATTAAATGCAAATTAAGTGAGTTCTGCCACTTTGCTCCTTGATGGTGTGGGACGGAAAATATCTGACGGGATTTTTGATTGGGGCATCCGCAGTGCTTTGCACTGTGCCGTCCCATGCCTCTGAACTAAAATTCAAGCCGCAAGCATTTGAAGTTTTAGGTGGCATGAATGGAGGCGATGATGTTCTATCGAACCTTGATAGCGGCACCACGCTTTCTTCAAACGCGCGTGTAACCAAACAGATTGTTCCTTTCACACGTGATCTGGCACCCGGTTCGGTGCTCATAAAAACAAGTGAGCGCAAACTCTATTTCGTTCTCCCAGATGGCCAAGCCTTGCAATATCCTGTGGGCGTTGGTCGTGATGGCTATACGTGGTCTGGACGCAATAAAGTTTCACGCAAAGCCGAGTGGCCCGATTGGCGTCCACCGCCAGTGATGATTAAGCGTGAAGCAAAAAAGGGCCATTATTTGCCCGAGATGATGGAAGGTGGACCAAAAAATCCGCTTGGTGCACGTGCACTTTATATTGGTTCAACCGAATATCGCATTCACGGCACCACACAGCCGTGGAGCATTGGACGCGCTGTTTCATCCGGTTGCATTCGCATGTTGAATGAACATGTCATCGATCTCTATGACCGTGTTGGCGTAGGCGCCACCATCGTTGTCGAAAGCTGAATTCGAGAATTTTCAGAATTTTTATTAACGCTAACGCTCCTTTAACCCAAAGGCCTCATTCTCATATCAGTTGAGTTAGTTTGTACCGGAGTTTGCGTATGCGTTCCTCTTTGACCCGTGGCCTCGTTGCCAAGGCCCTTTTGACTGTGGCCACTGCTGCTTTGTTGGCTGGTTGTTCCAACAGCATCGAACGTTTCCAATCAGCTTATAGCAATCCATCGGATGCTGATCCTGTTTATACAGCTTCAGTTCCGAAGCCGAAAAAGATTGCTAAGCCGGCTTACAAGCGCCCAACATTCGAGCAACCAAGCTACGAAGCGTCAGCCGATGACATCATTGAAGAAACGCCAATCAAGCGCGCCGCCGTGCCAATGGCAAAGCCAAAGGATTATGCCTCTGCCTATAAGCCTGCTTACAAGCAGCCTGCGCTGAAGGTAAAAAAGCCAAAGCTCATCGTCCCGCAAGACGAGGTGGCTTACAACAACGAAGAAGAATATGTGGCACCTGCCGCAGTAAAAGCACCATTCAAAAAGGCAAAGCCCAAGCTTGTAGAAGCGCCACAAGAAGACGTTGCCGAAGTGGTGCCAGTTGCACCGAAAAAGAAGATCAAGTTTAACCAATCAACCCCAGTTGTTGAAGACGACGTAGCTGAAGTTGTTCCAGTTGTTGCAAAACCAACGAAGTCTGGCGCTGTGCACACCGTTGCTTCAGGTGAAACACTCTACTCGTTGGGTCGCAAATATGGCGTGTCGCCATTCGCCATTTCAGAAGCCAATGGTTTGGACCGCGAAAAGCAATTGTCACTGGGCCAAAGGATCAAAATTCCAGGCGCAAAGGGCGTGAAGCCTGTTGTGGAAGAAACAGTGGCTGACAACGAACCTGTTGCAAAGCCAACAGTCAAAAAAGAAAGCCCCGCTTTCACTTGCTGAGGAAGAACAAGTCGCAAGTGACGACGGTGAAGCCGCGATTGGCGAAGCACCAAAGAAGGTCGCCGCTGAGGCAAAGCCAAAGCTGAAAGAACCAGCAATGGCCGAAGCTCCAACTTCGCCAGCTGGACTCAATATGCGTTGGCCTTTGAAGGGCAAAGTCATTTCTGGCTTTGGTAACAAGCCCGGCGGTTTGAAGAATGAAGGCATCAACATTGCGGTTCCTGAAGGCACATCAATCCGTGCCGCTGAAGGTGGTGTGGTGGCCTATGCCGGCAATGAATTGAAAGGCTACGGCAATCTCGTACTCATCCGCCACCCCGGTGGTTATGTTACAGCCTATGCTCACGCCAAAGAATTGTTCGTGAAGCGTGGCGACAAGATTGAACGTGGTGCTGTAATCGCAAAAGCAGGCCAGACAGGTTCCGTTTCAAGCCCACAATTGCACTTTGAAGTGCGCAAAGGTGCAACGGCTCTCGATCCAAACAAATATTTGGGCTCTACGACAGCTTCAAACTAATCCAATCATATCGGAGTCCCCTGCAAGGACTGAAGGCCCGGTCGCGAAAGCACCGGGTTTTCATGTTTAGTCTAAGCGTTGCCCCAGTCGGCCCGCCAAGTCCTGTATTAGCTGCCAAGCCACACGGCCTGAACGCGCGCCACGCGTGACCGACCATTCAACAGCAGCGGCATGAAGTGCTTCGCGCGAAATCTTCAATTTGTGGAAGTCCGCATAGCCTTCCAGCATGGCAAAGAATTCGTCTTGCGAACAATTGTGAAATCCCAACCACAAGCCAAATCGATCAGACAACGAGACTTTTTCCTGCACCGCTTCCGATGGGTTGATGGCCGTTGAGCGTTCGTTCTCAATCATGTCCCGAGGCAGCAAGTGCCTGCGGTTTGACGTGGCATAAAAAATGACATTCGGTGGGCGACCTTCCAAGCCACCATCAAGCGCTGCTTTCAGGGATTTGTAAGATGTATCTTGGCCGTCAAAGGAAAGATCATCACAGAAAATGATAAAGCGATAAGGGGCGTGCGCACGCAGCATCGCAGTGAGTTGTGGCAGACTGTCGATGTCTTCGCGGTGGATTTCGACAATCTTCAAAACACCGCCAACTTCTAAATTCACTGCGGCTTGAGCGGCCTTAACTAAAGAGGACTTACCCATACCGCGGGCACCCCAGAGAAGCGCGTTGTTTGCGGGCAACCCTTTGGCAAAGCGTCGCGTGTTCTCCAAAAGCTGGTCACGCGTAAGATCAATTCCCTTGAGGAGTGACAAGTCCACCCGGTTCACGTTGGCTACTGCGTCAAGCCCCGCAGGGTTTGAGCGCCATACAAAAGCTTCAAAACCTGCCAAATCCGCTGAAGCTGGCGGGGTAGGGGCTAAGCGCTCCAATGCCTCGGCAATCCGCTTCATCAGGTGTGAGTCCCGTTCGTTGTCCATAAGCCCTTCCAAATGATGGATTTTTCGTGCCTTGCATTGGCCTATTCCATCGTTATATCTAGCGCAACCTTTTAACCCGTTCGCCGCTTCTTTTCGGCTTGGAGATGTTTCATGTTTATTGCTCAGGCCGCAACCCCTGGTGCCGGTGATTTTATTGGTATGATCTTGCCTTTGGTCATGATTATGGGTGTTTTCTACTTCCTGTTGATCCGTCCACAACAAAAGAAGGCCAAGGAACACCAAGACCTGCTCACAAAAATTTCCAAGGGTGACACCGTGGTGACCCATGGTGGTTTGATTGGCAAAGTTGTGAAATTGACTGACGACAATGAACTGTTGGTCGAAGTTGGCGAAAACATTAAAGTACGTGTTCTGCGCGGCGGCATCCATGACGTGCGTTCCAAGGGCGAACCTGCAAAGTAAGCGATAGGATAAACACCCCGTGCTGCATTTTGCCCGCTGGAAAATAATCACCATCACGGCCACTATTCTTGTGGCTGCTTTGTTGAGTCTGCCCAATTTATTGCCAAAGAACTTGCAAGACAGTTTTGCAAGTTACGGCATCCGCCCCATGACCTTGGGGTTGGATTTGCAAGGCGGTTCAAACGTTCTGCTTGAAGTTGATCGAGCAGATATGAAGGAGCAACTGCAAACCCAAGCGGCGAGCGATATTCGCGCGTCTCTTCGGGAAGCGAAGATTGCCTACAGCAACATCGCGCGAACGGCGGATGGCGTTGCGGTTAAAATCTCTAAGCCAGAAGATATGGCGAAAGCCAAAGAACGTTTGAACCTGTTGCTGCAACCACAGCAGGGCAATCTTCTTTCTGGTGCTGCAGGTGTAAATGTTTTTGCACTTGAAGAATTGCCAGAAGGCTACACGCTGAAAATTACCGACGCGGGTATGGCCGCAAAAATTGCTGCGGCTATTCAACAATCACTGCGCATCGTTGAAAAACGCGTGAATGCTTTGGGAACCACGGAACCTGTCATTCAGCAACAGGGTGTTGATCGTATTGCAGTTCAACTTCCGGGCATCGATAACCCCGACAAAGTTAAAGACGTCATCGGCACGACGGCTAAATTGACCTTCCAACTTGTTTGCGAAGAGCAACCAACGGGAGCCAGCCAGGTTCCCCCACAGGATTGTCGCGCCTATCCTCCCAAGGAAGAAGTTGACCGCGCATTGGCAGCAAAAAAAGCCAAGGACGACAAGGCTGGTCTGACCGAAGCGGAGTTGAAAGCGCTGCCACAAATGTGGGTGCAAACATCTTCGCGTTCCATTGTTGATGGCCAAGATTTGACGGATGCTTCACCGGGCTTTGACCAAAGCAATCGCCCGGTTGTCACGTTCCGATTTAACTCCAAGGGTGCATTGCGCTTTGGCAATTTGACCAAAGAGAACGTCAACAAACCATTCGCCATTTTGCTTGATGGCGTGGTGCAAAGTTCTCCCGTTATCAACGAGCCCATTCTCGGCGGTTCAGGTCAAATCTCGGGCAACTTCACAACTGAAGAAACGGGCAATCTTTCGATTGTTCTGAAATCAGGTGCATTGCCCGCCAAACTTAACATTGTTGAAGAACGCACCGTTGGGCCTAGCTTAGGTGCTGACTCGGTCAGAGCGGGCTTTGTAGCCTGTGCCATTGGCCTTGTGGGTGTTATGGCTTTCATGTTCTTGCCCTATGGTTTCTTTGGGCTTGTCGCGAACATGGCGCTATTGGCGAACTTGCTGCTGCTCGTCGCCTGCATGAGCTTCTTTGGCTTTACCCTCACACTGCCAGGCATTGCAGGTATCTTGCTGACGCTCGGCATGGCAGTTGACTCGAACGTGTTGATTTATGAACGTATCCGCGAAGAGTGGCGCAATGGCCGCACGGCTTTGTCTTCAATTGAAGTTGGCTTTAAGTCGGCACTCGGTACTGTTTTGGACGCCAACTTGACCACACTCATCGCAGCTGTCGTTTTATTCGGCGTAGGCTCCGGCCCTGTGCGCGGCTTTGCTGTTACACTTGCCATTGGTATTTTCACCACAATGTTTACAGCCTTTACTGTGACGCGCATGCTTGTGGCCCTTTGGGTCAAGCGTAATCGTCCAAAGGAAATCAATCTCTAATGCGCTTCAAACCATTCCGCCCTGTACCAGACGGTACCAACTATCCCTTCGTGCAATGGAGCCGTTATGGCTACATTCTCTCAGGCATTTTGTGCGTACTTTCAATTTGGCTTTTTGCCGTCCAAGGTCTGAACTACGGCATTGATTTCAAGGGCGGTACGGTGCTGACAATCCGCACCCAAGGCGTTGCCAACATTGACGACATTCGCGGCAAGCTAGGCGGACTTGGACTAGGCGACGTTGAAGTTCAAGAATTCGGCGGGCCATCTGATGTGCTCATTCGCCTTGAAGCCCAAGCCGGCGGCGAACAGGCTGAACTTGCAGCACAGAAAACAGTCAAGGAAACGCTCGGAACTTCAGTCGAATTCCGCAGTGTAGAAACTGTAGGTGCAAAAGTTTCCAACGAATTGACCGAGCAAGCCATTCTCGCCGTTTTGATTGCGATGGTTGGCGTGTTGATTTATCTCTGGGCGCGTTTTGAATGGCAATATGCTGTAGCCGCCGTTATTTCGTTGCTACATGACGTGCTGTTGTCCATTGGCCTGTTCAGCATCATTGGTCTTGAGTTTAACCTCAACATCATTGCGGCCATCCTCACCATCATCGGTTACTCGCTCAACGACACTGTGGTAAACTTTGACCGCGTGCGTGAATTCATGCGCAAATACAAATCAATGAACTTGGCCGACCTGTTAGATTATTCCATCAACTCGGTCTTGCCCCGCACCTTGCTCACGTCCGTGTGTACATTGATTGCGCTTGGTTCACTCTACATTTTCGGTGGCGAAGTGATCCGTGGCTTTGCCTTCGCCATGATTTGGGGCGTGTTCGTGGGCACCTATTCGTCTGTGTTTGTGGCTGTTCCAATTCTAATGTTGTTGGGCTTGCCACGTGAAGCAAAACGCAGCGAACGCATGGACGCTGAAGCCGCGCGACCCTAATGCAACGTTTTCTACCAGGCCGCCATCCCATTGACAGCTTTGGCAATGGCGGCTTTCGGCTAGGCGGCGTTTCGCATCAGGGCTCATTACTCATCAGTGCATCTGGTACACGGGCATTAGAAATCAAATCCGTTGCGGAATTGCAGCCATCGCATGTTGGAAGTTCTTATCGCCGAAAAATCAGAGAACGACATGTTGCTGATTGGCACAGGCGCGAGATATGTTACCGTTGCCTAAAACTAGTGGCGGATGCGTTGCGGTCAGCAAACATCAACTATGATGTGATGAACACCAATGCCGCCGTGCGCACTTACAATGTTGTGCTGGCGGAAGACCGTCGCGTATCAGCAATCTTGATCGCAGTGGACAAAGCCTATGGCTGAAACTTGCGCTGACATTGTGCGGCAATCTCATCGCGCTCGTTATATTTCAACACTATTCGCGCCCGACAACATGCGCGAACACTTGTTTGCCCTCTACGCCTTCGACGCCGAAATCCGCCGCATACCCTATCTTGTCAGCGAGCCTCAGATTGGTGAAATCCGGCTGCAATGGTGGTCTGATAGTTTGGATGCAATCTATGCCGATGCAAAAGTTGATCATCCCATAGCCGCCGCGTTGGGAGAGGCCATCAAAATTGGCCACTTGCCAAAGCAACCTTTGCAAAATTTAGTCGAAGCCCATTCCCGAGATCTTTACGCTGACGCTATGCCAAGTGTGAATGATCTTGAAGGCTATTTGGGAGAAACCAATAGCGCGATCATCCAAATGGCAGCTCAGATTTTGCTGGAAGGTAAAGGGCAGGGGCTTGGCAATGCTGCTGGTTTGCTGGGAGTGGCGCAAGGAATCACTGAGTTATTGGTGCAGCAGCCCAATTTACCGCACGGGGGCAAACATCTCTTGCCCGCTGACATTTCAGCACTGATTACGCATGCTGAGAACCGGATGAGTGAAGCACAACAATTCATAAGCGCTGTTCCAAGTGCTGCGCGTCCCGCATTCCTTCCTGGTGCAACTGTCAAAGCCCAATTGCGAAAACTCAAAGCAAAAGGACCGGGCCACGATATTTCGCCGCTCCGGTCCCAATGGTTGATTTGGCGTAGAAGTCGAGCTTAGCCGCGCTTGCCTTCCGCAACATAATCACGCTTAGGCGCACCCACATAGAGCTGGCGCGGGCGGCCAATTTTCTGATGCTCATCGGCAATCATTTCCTTCCACTGGCTAATCCAGCCAATGGTGCGGGCGACAGCGAACAACACCGTGAACATCGAAGTCGGGAAACCCATGGCCCGCAGAATAATGCCCGAATAGAAATCCACGTTGGGGTAAAGCTTACGTGAAATGAAATACTCATCCGACAACGCAATGCGCTCCAATTCCTTGGCTACTTCCAGCAACGGATCATCTTCAACACCCATGGCGTCAAACACTTCATAAGCCGTTTTCTGCATGATTTTGGCGCGTGGATCGTAGTTTTTATAGACACGATGACCAAAGCCCATCAGCTTCACGTTGGACGACTTGTCTTTCACCTTGGCGATGAAAGCGGGGATCTTATCGACCGTGCCAATGTCTTCCAACATCTTCAATGCGGCCTCATTTGCACCACCATGGGCAGGGCCCCACAGGCAGGCAATGCCGGCAGCCACACAGGCGAACGGGTTGGCACCCGATGAACCTGCAAGGCGCACGGTGGATGTCGAGGCATTCTGTTCATGGTCAGCATGCAGTGTAAAAATGCGGTCCATGGCGCGGGCCAGAACCGGGTTCACCACATAGTCTTCGCAAGGCACAGCAAAGCACATGCGCAAAAAATTGCCTGCATAGTCGAGGTCATTACGCGGATATACAAAGGGCTGCCCCACGGAATATTTATAGGCCATGGCTGCAATCGTCGGCATTTTCGCGATCATGCGATGAGACGCAATTTCACGCTGACGAGGATCATTAATGTCGGTCGAGTCATGATAAAACGCGGCCAATGCACCAACTGTCGCCACCATAACTGCCATGGGGTGTGCATCACGGCGGAAGCCGCGGAAGAACAGTGCCATCTGCTCATTCACCATGGTGTGGTAGGTGATGTTCTTTTCAAACTGCTTGCGTTGGGCAGGTGTTGGCAATTCCCCGTAATAGAGCAGGTAGCAAGTTTCGAGAAAGTCTCCATTCTCGGCCAGTTGTTCGATTGGGTAACCGCGATACAGCAACACGCCTTCGTCACCATCAATAAATGTAATCGAAGAGTGACAAGCTGCCGTTGACGTGAAACCAGGATCAAACGTGAAAGCTTTGGTCTGCGCATAGAGCTTGCCAATGTCGATCACATCTGGCCCAATGGAGCCGGAATGCACTGGAAACTCATAAGCCTTGCCATCAAACGTCAACGTCGCGGTCTTGGTGGTGTCAGCCATGATCTTCTCCCATTTGCATCAGGATATTGCACCGCACCAAAAAGGTCAATGATGCTGCACTATTCCACTTTAGCCCAACAGCCTTGCGCGGGGTGATCAACTCGTCGTGTGATCCCCAATCCGCCCCAAGCTTTCTTCGCGCCCTAAAACTTCCAATACATCAAAGATACCGGGCGATGTTGACGTTCCTGTGAGGGCGGCGCGTAGAGGCTGGGCAAGGTTGCCTAGTTTCGTGTTCGTATCCACCGAGTAAGCTTTGATAGCTGCTTCCAATTCAGAAGCTTTCCAATTTTCAACTTTGGAAAGGACGGCGTAACTTGCGGTATTGGCAGTCCGCCCCTCATCATTAAGAATCTTGGTCGCTTTATCATCCAATGGTAGGGGGCGTTGAACGAAAAGGTAAGCCGCAGATGCTTTGAGTTCGACCAGTGTCTTGGCGCGCTCTTTGAGGCCCGGAAGGGCTTTGAGGAGTTTGGCTTTCATGTCAGCATCGATGCGGTCCAGCATCGCCGCTCCCCCAGCCACATGGGGCAGGAAAGCAATAAACTGTTCAAGCAGCTCGGCATCCTCAGTATGGCGAATGTAGTGGCCGTTCAGATTTTCAAGTTTTGCAAAATCAAATCGAGCCGCAGACTTACCAATGCCATCCAGACTGAACCATTCAACCAATTGATCAGTCGAAAAAATTTCATCGTCGCCGTGGCTCCAACCCAGTCGAGCCAAATAGTTACGCAAAGCCGCAGGCAAATAGCCCATTTCACGATAGGCTTCGACGCCCAAAGCACCGTGGCGTTTCGAAAGCTTTGCGCCATCAGGCCCGTGAATAAGAGGCACATGCGTCATCGATGGTACGGACCAATCCATTGCGAGATAGATTTGCGTCTGACGTGCGGCGTTGGTCAAATGGTCAACACCGCGAATGATGTGGGTCACGCCCATATCATGGTCATCAACAACCACTGACAAATTGTAAGTTGGGTTGCCATCCGAACGAAGGATGATGAGGTCGTCCAAGTCCTTGTTGGGAATGACGACGCGACCTTGCGCATTATCATGCATCACCGTTTCGCCGTCTTGCGGGGCCTTGAAGCGAATGACGGGTTTAATGCCCTCAGGCGCCTCTGAAGCATCGCGGTTCCGCCACGTGCCATCATAGCGAATAGGGCGTTTTTCGGCCTCGGCCTTTTCCCGCATGGCCGTCAATTCTTCAGGTGAGCAATAACAGTAATAGGCTTTACCGCGTTTCAGCAATTCGAGGGCAATTTCGCGGTGGCGTTCCACACGGCCATATTGCGAAACAGCATCGCCATCCCACGCCAATCCCAACCACTTCATGCCATCGAGAATCGCATCAACGGCACCATCGGTCGAGCGTTCCCGGTCCGTGTCCTCAATGCGCAGCAGCATTTTGCCGCCCTGGCCTTTGGCATAGGCCCAGTTGAACAGGGCAGTGCGAGCACCGCCAATATGAAGATAGCCCGTGGGCGAGGGGGCAAAACGCGTAATAACAGGCGATGACATATCAGCCGAATTCCTTCTAAGGTCACAAACGGGGAAAAGCACAATGGCTGTTGTCGAGGCGGATAGCACATGGACGCCACCGTTCAAAGGGGGACGGTGGACCAGTATTGCCGCATGGAAAACGGAGTTCGAAACCGAAAGCCGCCGCCTGACTGTGTGGAGTCCGCTCTTGCTCGTCGCGGGAATTTGGACGTATTTCGCATTAAACCGTGAACCGCCAACGTGGTTGGCCTTGCCGATACTCCTCGTTTGCTTAGGCGTATTGTTGTGGGGCAGAGCGAACGCTGGGTTCAAAGTGTTTTTGATTGTTATGTTGGGATTTGCTGCCGCCCAACTTCGCACGCAATGGGTCGCCACGCCCTTACTTCGCGCCTATTCGCCAGGGCAAGACATAGTCGGAACCGTCGTCGATGTGGACGTGCGCTCCAAACAGCGTTTCACCATCATACTGGAAACCCGAGAAGCACAAAGGTTGCCCCTAGCGGAAATACCAAGGCGCATCACAATTGGCGTCACTGGCAAACATACTCCACCGCGTGTCGGCGATGTTGTGAGCATGACAGCCGATTTAGCGCCTTTGCCACGCCCCGCACAGCCCGGTGCATTTGATTATGGAAGGCAACTCTATTTCCAATCCATCGGCGCAACCGGCCGCAGCAAGACAGGTGTTCAAATTTTGTCGGAGTCCTTATCATGGCGTTTTCTACTCCGGCGTTCGTTTCATAGCTTGCGAACGGCCATCGGAGAGCGCGTGAAAGCTGCAATACCCGGTCCGCTTGGCAGTTTCGCCGATGCGTTGATCACAGGAGAACGCGCCACCATTCCTCGCACCATGAATGAGAGTTTGCAATCGTCAGGGCTTTTTCACATTCTTTCCATTTCAGGCCTGCATATGGCACTTGTAGCGGGCGGCGCGTTCTGGAGTTTGCGAGCAGGTCTTGGCACTTTCACCACGCCTCGCCACCTCTTATCCCATCAAAAAATGGTCTGCCGTCTTCGCCATAATTGTGGGATTGCTCTACATGTTGCTGGCAAACTCAGGTGCAGCAACCGAACGTTCTTTCATCATGATTGCAGTCGTGTTCTTCGCCGTGTTGGTGGATCGCCCCGCGTTATCGATGCACAATCTGGCCCTTGCGGCAGTCCTCATACTTCTGTGGTCGCCTGAGCAAGCACTCGCCGCCAGCTTTCAAATGTCTTTTATGGCCGTTATGGGCCTCGCAGCATTTCTGCAATGGTGGCAGCGGCGAAACTCTTCACAACTCCGGCAAAAGCGAGGCAGTCTTTTCCAAACTTACAGCCGCAAACTGCTCATCGTCGCGGTGGCTTCAATCGGCACCTCGCTTGTGGCAGGCATACTTTCTGGCATCCCCGCAGCCCATCACTTCGGCAGGTTGGCACCCTATAGCGTTGTGGCCAACGCCTTGGCGTTGCCGATTGTCAGTCTCGTGGTTATGCCATCGGCCATGGCGAGTGTGCTATTCATGCCGTTAGGGTTGGAAGCACTGCCATTGCAATTCATGGGCTGGGGCTTGCAAGCTGTCATGTGGGTATCGGATTGGGTCGCAAGCTGGCCCGCAGCAGGGCTTCGCATGCCATTGATGGAAAAAACTGTTGCTGCGTCACTTGCCGTCGCGTTGGCATTGCTTTTACTGCCAATGGGGCGATTGAGGTGGCTATCAATACCAGTTTTTGCAACAGCAGGACTTCTGTTAGTCGGCGCTGAAAGCAAACCGCTTCTTCTGGTCGATGAACGCGCCGGAAATGTTGCCGTATTGACTGATCAAGGTTTGGCACCCGCATTGCCAAAGCAAGCCGCAGCAAGTGTGTCTCGCTGGTTGTCAAACGCAGGAGACGATGCAGGATTCAAAAAGGCGTATGAGCGTAAAGCGTGGAATTGCTCACCAACCAAATGCGAAACGCAACAATCAGGTATCACAATTGTATTCTTGTTGAAACAACCAAGCGGAATTCCAAGTTGCGCCAAAGCTGATATTCTAATTTCCCAAGAGCCGCTGCGTCGCCGTTGCAAAGGCAAGCTGGTGACGATCGATCGCTTCGATGTGTGGCGCAACGGTGCCTATGCGGTCAATTCCGATGGCCAAATTCGACATACGAAAGGCGAGCAGGGCACAAGACCGTGGGTCTATGAACCGCGTGCACGCATCAGACCATAGCCGCTACAAGTCGCCACATTGTTTCGCCGTCAAACTGCCACCAATTGGAAGATATGACCGACAAACTTTCCCAATTGCGAAGCCAAATCGACACACTTGATGGCGAACTTATGCTACTGCTGGCGAAACGAGAAAAGCTCGTGTCAGAAGTTTTGGTTTTCAAGAAACAAGAAAACTTGCCGGGCCGCATTCAAAATCGCATAGACGAAGTCATCAACAATGCAGTTGCCCGCGCGAAAGCGTCAGGAGCAAACCCTGATTTGGCGCGCACGGTTTGGGCCGCCATGGTTGAATGGTTTGTGCAGCATGAAGAAAAAGAACTGGCCAAACGTTAGGCTATTTTCCTGCACCACCCGTGTGCTCAGCATCTCGCGTCAAATAATATGCCGCAAGCACCGGCACCAAAGTCACGACCATCACCAACACTGCCGCCACATTGGTCACAGGCCGTTCACGCGGGCGGAAGAGTTGTTCGAATATCCAAATCGGCAAGGTCTTGTTTTCCAACCCGTTCGTGAACACCGTCACAATCACTTCATCAAACGACAACGCGAAACGCCAACATGCCGCCCGCCAAGTAGCGCCGAACCAATCTGTGGCAACACCACATATCGAAACGTCTGAAATCCATCAGCGCCCAAATCCATCGACGCTTCAATCATCGAACTTGATAGCCGCCGAAAACGGGCAAGCGCATTATTATAGACGACCACAATACAAAACGTGGCGTGCCCCAACACGATGGTCCAAATCGAAAATGGAATGTCCATCAAATTAAATGCGGAACGCAGGGCTATGCCCGTAATGATGCCAGGCAAAGCAATCGGCAAAATAAACAACAACGAAACATAGTCTTTGCCAAAGAATCGCGATTTCCAAAGTGCCGCAGCCGCCAGTGTTCCCAGAACCAACGCAATCGCAGTTGCTATAAATGCCACGCGCATCGACAGCCACAAAGCATCCCACATGTCTTGCCGAAGCCAAGCCTCGCCATACCATTTTGTTGTCAATCCTGAAGGCGGGAATTGGAATGAAACGTCAGCTGAAAACGAATAAATAATGATGAGGAGAAGCGGCACATGTATGAACAACAATGCAGCTATCGTTGCCGCAGAAAGCCAAAGACTGGGACGTTGAACATCAGAGCGCATCAAAAGCCCCCATGCGTTTTGCCACCGTCAAATAGATCAGCATGATGATGATCGGCACGATGGTGAATGCGGCGGCCAACGGCACATTGCCTGCTGTGCCTTGCTGCAAATAAACGACATTGCCCAAATATTGCTGCGAGCCACCCACAACTTGCGGAATAATGTAGTCACCCAAAGTGAGCGAGAATGTGAAAATGGATCCTGCCACCAAGCCGGGCAGCGCCAATGGCCATAGTACATGGCGGAATGTTTGTGATGGTTTCCCGCCAAGGTCGGCGGAAGCTTCAATCAAGTTTGTAGGCACCCGTTCTAAGGCCGCCTGCGTCGGCAAAATCATGTAGGGCAGCCAAATATATACAAACACAATGAAAGTGCCGATGTAGCTGGTTGAAAGTGACGGACCGCCAATCACGGGCGTCGCCAGCAGCCCCTCAAGCATCCATGTCAAATGTAGTTTTGCGAACAGCCAAGAAATGATGCCCTCTTTCGCAAGAATCAATTTCCAAGAATAGACCTTGACCAAATAGCTCGACCACAGTGGCAGCATGATCAAAAGATAGAAAACAGCCTTCCATTTGCCTTTTGCATAACGCGCCGCAAAATAGGCGAGGGGATATGCAATGATTGCGGAAGCGACTGTGACAGCTGCGGCCATAATAATCGTGCGAAGAATGACATCATAATTCGCGGGTTGGAACAGCTGCGCAATACTGGAGAGAGTCCATTCGTAAACAATGAACCCCGAAAACTCATCAATCGAAAAAAACGCGTGGGCCAGCAGCACAAGCAAAGAGCCAACATAAACCACGCCAAGCCAAAGCAAAGGTGGGATGAAGAGCAGCAATAAAAAATGATTGGGCTTGCGAAACAACCAATTGGAAATCGCAAGTGTGGGCGTGGTCATGCCTCGGCGTCCAGCACATGAACAGCATTCTTAGCCCACGCCAATGAGATGTTTTCCTTGCCATCAAATGTGCCGGCGGGAATAGCGGCGATCAGCTCTTGACCACCGGCCATTGTTACATGAAGCTTCGTCGTTGCACCCTGATAGTGAACAGAAGTAACGCGGCCCTTGGCACCCTTTTCCGCAAGCGAAATGCGCTCCGGTCGCAAGCTGATCCAATTCTCCGGCCCCCCCAAAGATGCAGAAACATCAGGAGACAAGACGTTGGATGATCCCACGAAACTTGCCACAAAGCGCGTGCGTGGCCGCTCGTAAACATCTTCCGGCGTTCCCACTTGAACAATCTTGCCGTCATTGAAAACGGCAACACGATCCGCCATCGACAATGCTTCGCCTTGGTCATGGGTCACGAAAACAAAGGTAATGCCAAGTTGCCGTTGCAAACTCTTGAGTTCAACTTGCATTTGCTCGCGCAGTTTCAAATCCAAAGCGCCAAGGGGTTCGTCCAGCAACAAAACCTTTGGCTCATTCACAAGTGCCCGTGCCAACGCAACCCTTTGGCGTTGCCCACCAGACAATTGCCCCGGTCGCCGCGCGCCATATCCACCAAGTGCGACAAGCGCCAAAGCGTCTTCCGCCTTGCGGTGCCGCGATTGCTTATCAACGCCTTTCACCATCAAGCCATAAGCAACATTGTCAAGAATGGTCATGTGCGGAAACAAGGCGTAATCTTGGAATACGGTATTCACCTGACGGAGATAGGGTGGCACACCCTCAGCCGTTTCACCAAAAATTTCGATGTGCCCAGACGATGGTTGTTCGAAGCCTGCAATTAATCGCAAGCAAGTGGTTTTGCCTGAACCTGATGGACCCAGCATGGCAAAGAATTCGCCTTGCGCAATATCGAGGTCAACATGATCAACAGCGCGAACGCTGCCGAAGAGGCGCGATACATTTTCAAATCGGACTGCGGGAGATTAGCTACATGGATGAAGTCCTCATCCGCCTTGGCCCTTCTCCCGGAAATGCGGAGAAGGCAATAAAGTCACCCCGACACGGAAAGTCGGGGTGAGCGATATTGATTTGTCAGTTGTCTGTTATCGTCCGCCCAAAACGGCAATCATGTCAGAAACCCAGCGGTGATAGGGCACACAGCCTTCAGCTTGCGACGCGCATTTGGCAATCGGTGTGCGCCAGAATGAAATTTTCGCAAAATTCTGCAAGCCGTTGGTGTCGCAGCCGCCGTCGGTCAATAAGGCATTGCCTTTGCAGGCGTTGAGATTGGCCGGAACAGAGCCAAACCAAGCCGCAAGGTCGCCTTGAACTTTCGGAGAAAGCGAATGCTCCATCCACATATATGCACAGTTTGGATTTGCAGCATCGACATGCATCATCGTTGTATCGGCCCAACCCGTTGCACCCTCAACAGGAATGGTCGAACTGATCGGTGTTTTCTCCATGGCGGCTTTATCGGAGTTCAGAATATTGACTTGGAATGGCCACGTTGATGAAGCCACAACACCTTCGTTCTTAAAATCGTCAATCTGCAGGAAAGCGTCATGCCAATAGCGGCTCACCAATTGCTTTTGTTGACGGAGCAGATTCAATGCTTCTTTGTATTGTGCTTCGGTCAGTTCATAGGGGTCTTTGATTCCGAGTTCTGGCTTCTTCGACATCAAATAAAGCGCAGCATCTGCAATATAGATCGGTCCGTCAAAAGCCTGCACGCGGCCTTTGTTTGATTTTCCATCGGGAAGGTTTTGTTCTTCAAATACGACGGACCAACTTTTAGGGGCTTCAGGAAAAACTTTTGAGTTATAGGCCAAAACGTTGGCACCCCATTGATAAGGTGTTCCATAGTGGACACCATCGACCGTGTGCCAAGGTGCTGCCTTCAAACGATCATCAACATCTTTGTACGAAGGAATAAGATCAATGTTCACTGGTTGAACGCGTTTGCCGCGGATGAGGCGCATCGACGCGTCGCCAGATGCCGTAACGAGATCAAACCCGCCTTCATTCATCAGGGCAACCATTTCGTCTGAAGTGCCGGCGTTCTTAATGTTGACTTTGCAACTGGTTTTCTTTTCGAACTCTGTCACCCAGTCAAAATTTTTGTCCGTTGCACCACGCTCAATGTAGCCTGGCCAAGCCAGAATATCGACTTGGCCTTCGCCGGCACCAATTTCTTTTTTCATTTCTTGCGCGGCAACAGGCGCAATAGCACTGATAAACATTGCAGAAGCGGCCAACATTGCGGTTGTTGTTTTCTTGATTGATGACATCTTGTGTCTCCCTTTTTTTGTGCCGGGGAGGGAACTGAACTGTCCGCGCTGCCCGTGCATAAAATGATGATAGACAGAATTTGACCACAAGGTAAAGAACTGGAACAATAGATACAACCAATTGGCTGCATTGCTTTTCGCCTCGAATTGCTGCTAGCCTAAAAAGAAAAATCGTCGGGGGACTGTTGTTTGAGCGTAACTGCATTGAAGCACACTGCTGAAAAGCCAAAAGCTGTAGTCGTCAACGACTTACATAAATCTTTCGGCCCTCTTGACGTGTTGAAGGGCGTGTCGCTCACGGCTCGTGAAGGCGATGTGGTCTCGATGATTGGGTCATCGGGCTCGGGCAAGAGTACGTTTTTGCGTTGCATCAATTTCCTTGAAATGCCCACGCGCGGCCAAATTTTCGTCAATGGTGAGGAAATTTCGTTAAAACCCGCAAAAGATGGAAATCTCCATCCAGCTGACAATCGACAAGTTGAACGCATTCGCACCCAACTTGGCATGGTGTTTCAAAGCTTCAACCTGTGGCAGCACATGACCGTGCTGCAGAACGTCATTGAAGCGCCTGTGAACGTGCTTGAAAGTGCCAAAAGCCGAGGCAATCGAACGCGCTGAAAAGTTGCTTCACAAAGTCGGCCTTTACGAAAAGAAGGATCAATACCCCTCATTTCTGTCCGGCGGTCAGCAGCAACGTGCCGCAATCGCCCGTGCCTTGGCCATGGAACCCAAAGTGATGTTGTTCGACGAACCAACGTCAGCGCTCGATCCTGAACTGGTGGGCGAAGTTTTGAAAGTCATTCGTGATTTGGCCAACGAAGGTCGCACCATGATTTTAGTAACTCATGAAATGAAATTCGCCCGCGATGTGTCGTCTCACGTCATCTATCTTCACAAAGGCATCATTGAAGAAGAGGGGCCACCTAAACAAGTATTTGGCGCGCCGAAAAGTGCGCGCTGCAAGCAATTCGTTTCAGGCCTTGAATAGTGTCTGACCGGATAATCAAAAAATGTTCAACCAGGGGTATGTCCAACATGAACAAATTCAAAACACTACTTCTCGCCGCTGCCGCACTGGCCGCCGTGAGCTCAACAGCCAAGGCTGATCTGGTTTTCGCAACCGACGCTGCACCTTATCCACCCTTCACATCGCAAAATGCTGCGGGTGAATGGGAAGGTTGGGAATACGATCTTTTGCAAGCTATGTGCGCTGAAATGAATGAAAAATGCACGCTGATCCCAATTGCTTGGGATGGCATCATTCCTGCCCTTCTCGAAAAAAAGATGGATGGTATTTTCGGTTCCATGTCCATCACCGATGAACGCAAGAAGCAAATCAACTTCTCTGACATGTATTACAATACAGCATCCGTCATCATTGGACCTAAAGGTGCAGATAAGACAATTTCTGCAGAAGCCTTCAAGGGCAAGAACATTGGTGTGCAGGCTTCAACCACTCACGCTAACTATGCTGAAAAATATTATGTTCCAGGTGGCGCCGTCGCCAAGGCCTACAAGGGCCAAGACGAAGCCAATGCCGATTTGGCTGCTGGTCGTGTTGACCTCGTACAAGCTGATGGTGTTGTGCTCAGCGCCTGGCTCGCAAGTGCTGAAGGCGCATGCTGCGAAATCTATGGTGCAGTGCCGGTTGATGTTGAAATCTTAGGCCCCGGCGTCGGCGTTGGTCTGCGCAAAGAAGACACGGCTTTGCTGGAAAAAATCAATGCTGCAATCAAGGCTCTGTCTGCCAAAGGCACGTTTGATGAACTGAGTGCAAAGCACAAGCTCACAGGCCTGATGACATTGCCTCCGAAGTAAAACGAAATCAGCGGCCACACATTTTGTGTGGCCGCAATTGTATTGCGGGCGCAACAGCATGATACCAGAAGTACTGACATTCGGACGCGCAGGCTTTGCGGATGAGTTGCTATTTGGCGCAATCACCACTCTTTATATTGCAGCGGCAGCTTTCATTTTAGGCCTTTTTCTCGGCTTGTCAGGTGCGATGGCCAAACTTTATGGCGGTCCAATTGCCCGCGCTGTTGCTGGGTTCTACACCACCGTCATTCGTTCGGTTCCCGAACTTGTTCTCATTCTTTTCCTCTTTTTTGCAGGTACGCGCGGCATCAGCGCTGTTGGTGAACTGGTTGGTTTTGGCCCCGTCAATGTTAATGGCAGTGTAGCCGCTATTCTGGTGCTTGGCTTTGTGCAGGGCGCTTATTCGACAGAAGTTTTGCGTGGCGCAATTCAAGCTGTGCCCACGGGCCAAATCGAAGCCGCCAAGGCCTATGGCATGTCACCCTTTCAAGCTTTTAACCGAATCATATTTCCCGCCATGTTGCCGAATGCAATTCCTGGCCTTGCCAATTTGTGGCTTGTCGTGATCAAGGATACGGCATTGATCATGGTCACAGGCGCCAGTGCAGAATTGGCCCAGTCCGCCAAGAATGCTGCCGGCTTCACCAAGCGCTACTTCCTGTTCTATTTTGTGGCGTTGCTGATGTATTTGGCGATGACATTGGTTTCGAATGTTTTCATTGATCGACTTGAGCGTTACGTGCGCCGCGGTCAACAAAAGCTGGCGTGAGTAGATCATGGATTGGTCGTGGCTCCCCAAATATCTACCCATGTTGCCCCACGCAATTTTTGTAACCATTCAGCTTGTGGTTTTCACGATGGTGCTTGGATTGTTGCTGGCTGTGCCGCTCGGACTGGTGCAGGTCACGGGTCCAAGATGGTTGGCCAAAATTGCGCGGGCCTATTGCACGTTCATGCGCGGCACGCCGCTGCTTATTCAGCTTTATGTTTTATATTATGGACTAGGGAGTGTCTTTGCGAGCTATCCTGAACTGCGGCAGAGCATGTTCTGGCCCATTCTGCGCGAAGGCTATTACTACGCCATTCTTGCCTTCGCATTGAATGAAGCGGGTTACGCTGGCGAAATTATGCGCGGTGCTTTTCTATCCGTTCCCAAGGGTGAACTTGAAGCTGCCCGCGCCTTTGGCATGTCGCCGTGGCAAGTGTTGCGGCGCGTGTGGTTGCCACGTGCATTGCGAAATTCTTTGCCAGCACTGGGCGGTGAAACCATCCTGACGCTCAAATCCACACCCTTAGCCGCCCTTGTGACTGTGGTTGATATATTCGGTGTCGCTGACAAAGTGCGGCAAGAAACCTATATCATCTATCCGCCGCTGATCATGGTCATGGTGCTCTACATGGTGCTCACCTTCATCATCACGCAGGTTTTTGCCTATTGGGAAAAGCAAGTTCCGGTGCGGCGGTAATGGACAAAATTTCCGAACACATCGCAGGTTTTCAAGATTACCTCATCGCCATCCGCCATGACCTGCATGAAAACCCTGAACTGTGTTTTGAAGAACACCGCACCAGCGCCATCGTTGCCCATGAACTCAATCGACTGGGCTTCGCCGTCACAACCGGAATTGCGGGCACGGGCGTCATTGGAACCCTGAAAGCAGGGCAGGGCAATCGCGCCATTGGCGTGCGCGCCGATATGGACGCCTTGCCAATCCCCGAAACCACGGGGCTGGCCTACGCGTCCCGAGTGCCGGGCAAAATGCACGCCTGCGGCCATGATGGCCACACCACAATGCTTTTGGGGCTGGCGCGCTATCTCGCAGAATCAAAAGCCTTCAACGGAACTGTGCATTTGATTTTCCAACCCGCCGAGGAAGATATCAGCGGCGCCAAACGCATGATCGACGAAGGTCTGTTCAAGCGTTTTCCCTGCGATCAAATTTTCGCCCTGCACAACATGCCGGGAACGGCATTGGGGCAGGTCTTGGTGCGCCCGGGGCCGATTACGGCAGCGGTTGATATTCTGGACGTCACCATCAAAGGCGTGGCCGGCCACGGCGCTTTACCGCATTTGGCGGCTGACCCGATTGTGGCCGCCTCGGCCACCGTTATGGCGCTGCAAACTGCGATTTCCCGAAACAACGATGTGTTGGACCCCGCCGTGCTGACAGTCGGGAGCATCCACGGGGGGCAATTGGCCACCGCCATCCCTGAAACGGTTGTGATGAAATGTGGTTTGCGAACAACATCAATGGCTTCGCGTGAAATGCTGTTAAGGCGCTTGAACGAAATCATCCATGCGCAAGCCACCTCATTCGGGTGTACCGCGTCGATTGATTATGGCGATTGTATTGTTTATCCGGTGGGAATCAACGATGGGGCATCGGCTGATCTGGTGCGTGAACTTGCGATTTCCGTCGGTCAAAAAGCCGAACACATCGACCTCAAAGGCCCGATCATGTTCTCCGAAGACTTCGCCTTTATGCTGGAGGAAGTGCCCGGTTGCTACTTCGGCATCGGCAACGGTGCCATCTAAAAGCCTGCATGATTCCGGCTATGATTTTAACGACGGCCTGCTGCAAAAAGGCACGGAATTTCTGGCGCGGATTGTGGAGAAGGCGTTGGAGCAATCAAACTAAAATTCCAAACTAGGAAAATAACGCTTGACACCGCGCGGTCAATCGGCTAACTTCAGGCATACTCCGGAATTGTAGCAATACTTCCGCCAGCCCCAACAACAGTTTTGAGCCCATCAGGAAAACGACGTTGGAGCGTGGGAGGAGGGGTGAAAGTTGAGATAAGGGAAGCGTATCCTTTGCTTCAACTGCCACAGCTATTTTGATGAGATGAAATCCGCCATTGCAGCTTAAGACGAACACCTAAACCGCTTGTTTTCATCACCCATTTAACAGCGTTTTAACAGCGTAATAACTGACATATTATCTGCGGTGTTGTATACTACTCCCATGTTCAAACCTCGATTCCAGATTACACCCGAAATCGCCTCTGCGCTGATGCAGATCGAGGCTGTGCGGCGTGAGTTGTCAGGGCTTGTCATTCAGCCGCAATTGCTTATCTCCCTTCGCGAAACGGCAACCCTTACGTCAACGCATTTTTCGACACAGATTGAAGGCAACCGCTTGACCATGCCGGAGGTAAAAGCGGCCCTCAAGGGTGCGAAGTTCCCCGGACGTGAACGCGATGAAATCGAGGTACGCAATCACTTCCTTGCTTTAGCAGAGATGGAGAAGCTGGCGGCTTCCCCATCGCCTTTGCAGGAAAAAGAAATCCAACAACTCCACGGTTTAGTGATGACAGGCAAGGCCAAGTCATCGCCTTATCGCACCCAACAGAACGTCATCAAAGACAGCGGGAGTGGGAACATCGTTTACCTCCCACCCGAAGCACCTGATGTGCCTACATTGATGGCCGAGCTGGTTGCTTTCGTGCGCGACTCAATCGCAAAAGGTAAACTTCCCGTGCCAATCATTGCCGGACTGGCCCATTATCAGTTTGCCACCATCCACCCCTATTTGGACGGCAATGGTCGCACAGCAAGGTTGCTCACCACGCTCATTTTGCGCCGTGCGGGTTACGGGCTGGAAGGCATTTATTCGCTGGACGAACACTACGCAAAAAACCTGCGCGCCTATTACACGGCACTCACCATCGGCCACCACAACTACTATGAAGGCCGCGCCGAGGCTGACCTCACAAAATTCGTGGCGTATTTCTGCAAAGGCATGGATGAAGCGTTCGGCAAAATCAGACTTGCCGCCCTCAAAGTTGGAACGTCACAAAAAGCCCCGACTGCAAACCTGCTGCGAGAGCTCGATCCCCGTCAACGCCGCTTGTTGCAATTGTTCAACCGCCAAGGCTCAGCCACCAGTGAAGAAATGGCAAAGCACCTTAAACTCAGCCAACGAACAACGGTCGATCTTTGCCGCCAATGGGTTGCGTCAGGTTTTCTTGAAATCCAAAACCCATCCCGCAAAGCACGTTCCTATCGGTTGGCGGAACGCTATTGCTAAGCCACGCGCCAAGCTGAAATTCCCCTGAAAAGTTGTGCCCGCCCATGGGCGTCACCCCCCAAACGGGAAATATGGGCATCCCGATGCGTTCAAACACAAAGCAAGTATTGCGGTGAGGGTACAGTCAAAACGTCAAATCAAGGAGATAAAAGGGAAGCGTCCCCTTTGTTTTCCCTAAGGGAAGCGTCAAAACGTCAAATCACGGAGGTAAAAGGGAAGCGTCCCCTTTGTTTTCCTTTGTTTTGTCCCTTTGTTTTACCCTTTGTTTTTCTACTTGAACTGCATAGGGTGCGATGACACCTGTAACTTGATAATCACCATCACCATTCTGTTGAAATGATATGTTTGCTCTAATAGAGCCATAAACTTCATTTGTGTCGGCAGCTGCACCTCCTACGACACCATAACTATACTCATAGCTGAAATTTCCTGAAGTTCCTGAATTACCAAACGGACCACCCAAAACATCAGCCATTGCTCTGCCCCCAAAATTAAATCGATTATTAAGTTACTTCGTCAACGCGGTGATGTGCTGCCAAAGGCAAAAATTAAACTTCCAATTGTCATTAGTGTTACAAAAATAGGTGCAAGAAAATAAACTCGCGCTTTATTGGGAACAGGTACATCACTACCTATAGCTTGCTTGAATTTTGAGTTTGATTGCAGATCAAAGTTCCAGCCATTGCGTCTATAAAATTTAACATCTCTAATCCAATCCGCGAACCCAAGAACGCTGAAGTAGGCGAAAACTAATGCAATTGCATAGCGCAGATTATTGCCAATGAATAAAGAGAGATAGTCCAACATCTTGGTTTTCCGTTCAGAAAAAACAAAGGAGACGCAATGTATGAAACAAACTGGACGCTACCCTTGAAACAAACGAAACAAACGGGACGCTACCCTTTGCTCTCCATCTTCATCCACGCGACTGCGATTGTCATCTTCTTTCGGTTTCATCTCTTCATACCCACTCAGTCATCATCGCCTTGCGACGGCTCTTTTATGTCTTATTTTTAAGTCGCTCTTCTATCTAAAAATCTTGCACCCAAACTCGAATTACTCAAACAAGTCAGAATGTGTGCCAGTGCGGTGCAGGGCTAGCACTTCGGGATCATCAAGATCATAAATAAGTAACCAGTCAGGCTCGATATGGCATTCCCAAAACCCTTTCCATTCACCCAAAAGCATGTGCGGGCGATATCGCGGTGGCAATGGTGTGTCGGTCATTAGAAGTTCAAGAACATTATCAAGTTTCGCCAGCCGAGCTCCGCGTTTTACCATGCGCTTATGGTCTTTTTTGAAAGCCGAACCGAATTCAATTCTTCTCATTGCTCAGCGCTTTGTTGGCGATCCGACAGCTGCCTTGAATGCATCAAGTGTTGCAGCCTTTGTGTAAGCGCTACGCTTTGTGGGTTGACGCGCTTCGCGCAAGACACGCGCTGTTTCTTTATTAGGGACATGAAGCGACAGCGGAATTCCTCCCTCTTCGACAACAGCCCGATAGCTCATGTTGATGAAGGTGCTGTGGGACACTCCCAATCGCTTCAAAATTGTTTCGGCATCCCGCTTCACTTTTGGCTCGATGCGCGCCCGAACGACTTCTGTTTTATTGATCACAGTCAAAATGATTTTCCTCAAACGTAGCTACAATGTAGCACATTGGCAGAACTATACAATCTTCGTCATTTCTTGTCAGTCGAGTTATGGCGCATGTTTGATCATTTCAAGAATGTGACCCGAAAGCGACCATGAAATTTTTAGAAGAAGATTTTCGTCCAACTCAGTAAAAATTGGTGTGCCCATGAGCGTCCCCTTTGTTTCCTGTGGAGCGTAGGAAGATGGTTGAAAGCGGAGATAAAAGGGAGGTGGACCAATTGTTCTGCCGAGAAAAGGCGTCGCTTTCTGGGTGTGAGTTGTTGTGGAAGTATTGTTGCCCACCTAATGTTTGGAGATGGTTGTCCCTGATGATGCGATTGCTCGAAAGATTGTAATCGATGCGTTGAAAACCGATCCGGTTTTTGTGCGACGGTTCAGCACGGGATTGCATCACTATGTTTATGAAGTTGGATTGGAGGATCATAGCTCCGTTGTTGTGCGCATCGCAACACCCGACAACCGGCCATCAATGGTTGGTGCATTTGAGCTTTCCCAGTTTCTGCGCCCAAAGGGCGTACCGTTGCCGCGCATCATTTCAGAGGGTTTGGATCATCAATTTCCCTACTTGATTTTGGAGCGATTGCCGGGAACGGATTTGCTAGAGGTGATCAAATCACTTTCCAACGGGCAACTTTCGGCAATAGCAACCGAAGTGGTCTTAGCGCAGCAAATCACCGCCACCACGGTCAAAGCCAAAAAATTTGGCTATGCAGTGCAAGCTGAGAATGCGCCCCATGCTACTTGGCCATTTGTATTGCAGGACCATTTGTTGCGTTCAAAGACGCGAATTGTTCAAGCTGGTTTGTTTGACATTGTACATATTTCCAAGTTGGAAAATCTGCTGGTTCGCCATCGCACAGAGCTTGAAGGGCAATCCGCAACCGCGTTCCTGCATGATACAACGACGAAGAACGTACTTGTCACGCCAACTGGAACATTTTCCGGAATTGTCGATGTCGACAATCTTTGTTTTGGGGATCCCCGCTATGTCGTCGCGCTAACGATGGCGTCGCTTTTGAACATTGGCGCTGCGGCAAGTTATGCAGAATTATGGCTGGCTATTGGCGGTTTCAGTGACGATCACATCTTTCGTTTATATGTGGCACTTTATCTTTTGGATTTCATGTCGGAGCACGGTCAAAGATTCAACGACAACGGCGTGGCTTCATCAGAGGTAGAAAGAATGAAGCTGGAAAAGATATTTCTCGACAATCTGCCCCAATGTTGAACAAACCTATGCATCGGCACGTACAGTCAGAAAATTGGTGAGCCCAGCGGGATTCGAACCCACGACCCTCTGATTAAAAGTCAGATGCTCTACCGCTGAGCTATGGGCCCACTTCGAACGCTAGTCCCGTTCGATGGAAGCCGCGTCTTAGTCGTGCGTTTGCGGCGGGTCAAGGATTTGTTGCATAGCAAAAATGCCGCAATTAACGGTCTAAACACCCGTCTGCTTTAGGTGATTCCAGCGGGTGTTCACAATTTCGGGGTTGATGGGGAAATTATGACTGATTTGGCAGTGGTGATTTTGGCGGCGGGCATGGGCACGCGCATGAAATCTGCTTTACCCAAAGTGTTGCACAAGGCGGCGGGCCGCTCGCTGCTTGGCCATGTGTTGCACGCTGCAAAAGCTTTGGAAGCCAACAAGGTTGTGGTTGTCCACGGCCCGGGTCATGAGGCGGTGAAAACAGAAGCTTCGAAGATTATTCCAACTTGCCTGTTTGCCGAACAAAAAGAACGTAAAGGCACAGGCCATGCCGTGATGATGGCTGAACAAGTGCTCGACGGCTTTCAAGGCACGGTGCTGATTTTGTTTGGCGATGTTCCTTTGGTGCAACCTCAAGCGATTGAACTTGTTGCTGTCGAAACGGGATGGCGCACATCCTATGTGTGTTCTCGGTTTTGAAGCTGCAAACCCATTTGGCTATGGTCGATTGATTGGTGACGGAAAAGTTGTCACAGCCATTCGCGAACACAAGGATGCGACAGCCACGGAGCAGGCGATCCGACTTTGTAATTCAGGGATTATTGCCATTGGTGCCCATGATCTGTGGCCGATGTTGAAAAAGCTGACACCCGCCAATGCCCAAGGCGAATTGTATCTGACCGACGTGGTTGAATTGATGGCCAAGGCCGGCAAACCCTGTGCGCTTGCAACCTGTGCCGAAGCTGATGTTGCAGGCGTTAACGACCGCGTACAGCTTGCGGGCATTGAAGCGGAATTCCAACGCCGCCTGCGCCACAAGGCGATGGTTGAAGGGGCAACACTGTTGAACCCCGAAAGCGTCTATTTCTCGGCTGACACCAAAATTGGCAGTGATGTTATTATTGAGCCCAATGTGTTTTTTGGCCCCGGCGTGACCATCGGTGACAATGTGGAAATTTTGGCGTCGTCGCACCTTGAGGGCACAACAGTCAGCAATGGTGCCCGCATCGGTCCATTCGCGCGTTTGCGGCCAGGTGCTGAAATTGGCGAAAATGCCCATGTGGGCAATTATGTCGAAATCAAAAAAGCCGTCCTCGGCAAGGGTGCGAAAGCCAACCACCTGACTTACATTGGCGATGCCATTATCGGAGCAGGCTCAAATATCGGGGCAGGCACAATCACCTGCAATTACGATGGTTACGAAAAGCACCTGACCGATATTGGGGAAAATGTGTTTGTCGGCTCGAATACAGCACTTGTGGCACCCGTTAAGGTTGGATCTGGCGCGAATATTGCAGCTGGCAGCGTGATAACGGCAGATGTGCCAGAAGACGCGCTTGCCATGACCCGTTCCCCCGCCACCATTAAAGACGGTTGGGCGAAGCGATACCGGGCCATGAAGGCGGCGAAAAAGGCAAATAAGTCAAAAGTTTAAAGTCATTCGTTCAAGGATAAGTTGAGATGTGCGGCATTGTTGGAATTCTCGGAAATCAACCCGTTGCGATGGATATCGTTGAGGCGCTGCGGCGGCTTGAATATCGCGGCTATGATTCTGCCGGTGTTGCGACGATTGAAAATGGAACAATTGCAAGGCGTCGTGCACCCGGAAAACTGCGCAATTTAGAAGAACTGTTGCGCGGCTCGCCCTTGGCTGGCCACAGCGGCATTGGCCACACACGTTGGGCCACCCACGGGGTGCCGAACGAAACCAATGCCCATCCGCATATTTCGGGTGATGTGGTGATCGTTCACAACGGCATCATCGAGAACTTCTACGAAATCAAAATTGAACTTGAAGCCAAGGGCGTCAAGTTCGAAACCCAAACCGACACCGAAGTGGTGGCGCATTTGTTGGCGCAAGAACGCAATGCGGGCGTTGCCCCAATTGAAGCCGTCAAGAATGTGCTGGGCCGTCTGCGCGGAGCCTTCGCCCTTGCCATCATGTTCAAGTCTGAAAATGATTTGATGATTGGCGCGCGCAATGGGCCGCCATTGGCTGTGGGCCATGGTGATGGTCAAATGTATTTGGGGTCCGACGCCATTGCGCTGTCGCCCTTCACCAATAAAATCACCTATCTTGAAGATGGCGATTGGGTGGTGCTGACGCGCAATTCGATGCAGATTTATGGCGAAGATAATAAGCCCATCAAGCGCCCGATGAACTTTAGCCAAGCGTCTTCGATGATGGTGGATAAGGGCAATCACCGCCACTTTATGGCCAAGGAAATTGCTGAACAGCCCGAAGTGGTTGGTCACACCTTGGCGGAGTACATCGATTTTTCAACACGCACCGTGCGTGTGCCAGAAAAGATGCCGTTTGATTTTGCCAAACTGGACCGTGTTACGATCACAGCGTGTGGCACGTCGGCCTATGTGGGCCTTGCTGCAAAATATTGGTTTGAAAAAGTTGCCCGTCTTCCCGTGGACGTCGATGTGGCGTCAGAATTCCGTTACCGCGAAGCGCCGATGACCAAGAATGGCTTGGCCATTGTCATTTCACAATCGGGCGAAACGGCCGATACGTTGGCGGCATTGCGTTATTCTAAATCGCAAAATCAACATATCGTCGCTGTTGTAAACGTGCCTGAATCAACGATTGCCCGTGAATCGGAAATGGTTCTTCGCACCTATGCTGGGCCTGAAATTTGTGTGGCTTCCACCAAGGCCTTCACCTGCCAATTGGCCGTGATGGCCTGTTTTGCACTTCTCGCAGGTAAAATTCGTGGCACATTGACACCTGCAATGGAGCAGGAATTGGTGGGGGCGTTGATCGCAGCACCACGCCACATGACCGAAATTCTCAAAGAAGAAAAAAACATTGCCGACGTGGCCAAGGAAATTTCCAAGGCCCGCGATGTGTTGTTCTTAGGTCGCGGCATCAATTTCCCGCTGGCCTTGGAAGGTGCGCTCAAGCTCAAGGAAATTTCATACATTCACGCCGAAGGTTATGCCGCCGGTGAATTAAAGCATGGCCCCATTGCGTTGGTGGATGAAAATGTACCCGTCATCGTCATTGCGCCACGTGATGAGCTGTATGAAAAGACCATTTCCAATATGGAAGAGGTTGCCGCACGTGGCGGTAAAATCGTGCTGATTACCGACGATTTGTCCCACAAGGACAACGCTGAAAAAACCTTCCGCCACATCCGCGTGCCGCAAGCCCATGCGTTCATCAGCCCGTTTATCTACGCCATTCCGGTGCAACTGCTCGCCTACCACGCCGCCGTTATCATCGGTACGGATGTTGACCAGCCGCGCAACTTGGCGAAATCAGTGACGGTTGAATAAGCGGGCTTAGTGGGTGCGCAGACCCAGCGGTAAATAGCGCCGCTGTTTCTGGTCCCAGCCTTTGAAATAATCATTCACCTGCGGGTGGCGGATGGGGGCGCCTGGGTTGTCTTCAAGTAAATTCTGCTCGGACACATAAGCCGTATATTCCGTCTCTTCGTTTTCGGCGAGGAGATGGTAAAACGGCTGGTCTTTGCGGGGGCGTGCTTCGGCAGGGATGGAGTTATACCATTCCTCAGTATTGTTGAATTCGGGGTCCACATCGAAAACAACGCCGCGAAACGAAAACAGTCGATGTTTCACGATCTGCCCGATTCCGAACTTAGCCATGCGTAAAGTGCTCATACCCACTGATTGCCAATCTACGCGCGGGAAGGCAAGAGGGTGTGATGATTGATATTCTCAACATTGCTTTGCCGTTCTTTGGCTTGATTCTACTGGGTGTCATTGCCGGGCGCATTTGGAACAAGGGCGAAGAGGGGCTGGCCTGGCTCAATATCTACGTGCTGTACTTTGCCTTGCCGCCATTGATTTTCATGGTGGTTGCCCAAACCCCGATCGATAAACTGGCAAACCCTGCCTATGTGTTGGCGACGGCGGGGGCCACTTCAACCTGTTTCCTCATCATGTTTTTGGTGGCGCGAAAGCTGTTCAAATCTTCAATGCGTGAGTCAGCACTGCAAGGCACATCCGCCGCCTATGGCAATGTGGGCTACATGGGGCTGCCCTTGTCGGTCGCATTCTTCGGTCAAGCGGCGGCGGTTCCTGCAGCACTGGTGTTCAGTTTTGATTGCGCCGTACTATTTGTTCTCACTGCGGTTTTTGCAGGGCTTGAAGACAAACACAAAAACACGCTGCAACTCGTCACCAAAATTCTGAAAGATGTTTTCACACACCCGTTCAATCTCGCCATCATCGCAGGTGTCGCTGCTTCGGTCATACAATGGCAACCCACTGGCGGCTTGTTGACCATCGTTGAAATGCTCATGCGCTCGGCTGCACCTGTTGCGCTGTTTGCCATGGGCGTTACGGTGTCATTGCGCGGCAAACCAGAATTGAACCGTGAGCTCGGCACTTTGAGTTTCATCAAACTCTATGTGCACCCCATGCTGGCTTTCGCTGCTGTCTATTTGTTTGTGTCAGCTGATACATCGTGGCTGCAAGTGGCCGTCATGATGGCTGCACTTCCCACCGCCACAAATGCTTTCATTCTGGCGCGGCAATACAATGCTTACGTGGCAGGGGCAGGGGCTGCTGTGATTGCGACAACAGCGGTTTCGGTGATTACCATTCCGTTGATCGTTTACGCGTTAAAGCACGCGCTCTAGCGCATCGCAAACGGCAAACCACCAGACGGGCTTAATCCCTCGCGGATCGCAAGGTTGCGTAGTGGCGGCACCAGAGCAACGGCGGCCAACCCGGCAGCACGCGCCAAATGTGGCGGCAACACATCGGCCAGCAGAGATTGGTTCATCATCGAAATTGCGGTTTGGCGCGGCAACACATCAACACGGCGCTTGGCGTCATAGTCCTTCATGGCAGCTTCACAACCGCCATCGTCATGGGCCGTCACCACATCCACCAAATGCCCGGCATCCCGCAGCGACATATTAAGGCCCTGCGCCCCCACGGGTGGAAACACATGGGCCGCTTCTCCCACCAGAAACGTCCGCGCTCGCGCAAAGCATTCCGCTTTCACGCCACGCATGGCAAAGCTATGAGGCTTCTGCACATTGCTGATCAGGCCCAATGTGCCATGGTTCATCAACTGAATGTCACGCGCCAAAGCCTTGGCATCAAGCTGCATCAAAGCTGCAATTTTGTCGGGCTTGTCCATCCATACAAGGGCCGACGTGTTCCCCGGCAATGGCACGGTGGTAAATGGTCCACCCAACTTGTGCCATTCGGTTGAAACACATTCATGGGAACGCGAGTGATTGAACCGTGTGACCAACGCCGACTGTTCAAATGACCACTCTGAAACTGCAATGTCTGCCGCTTTTCGCAACAAGAGAATTGCGCCCGTCAGCGGCCACTGCAAATTCCGAATGAATTATTTGCCCACCTTGCGTGATGAATTTGAGACCATTGCCAATCTGTTCAACCGAGGCAACGACATCTTCGACAAACCGGACGCCCAGTTGCTCTGCGCGCTTGCGTAAAGCCGGAAGCAAATTATTGAGAGGTGTATTCCAACCAAAAGCTTCAAGCTGTGCTTCTTCTGATGAAAACCGCAAATCTGGGGCTTGAACCAAGTTGCCCGTATCATCCAGCAGATGCAATTGTTTCAACGGCGCACAATGCTGCCTTAGATCCTCAGTCCAAACGCCTAAATGTTCAAGCAAGCGGATAGAAGGGTGCATGAGTGCCGTTGTGCGCGGGTCTTCACCTGCAACGGGTGCAACGCAAATCGTATCAACTCCGGCTTGGGCCAAAAGCCCAGCCGTTGCCAAACCCGCAGGCCCAGCACCCGCGACGACTGCCTTGCACTTTAAATCAATCATTCCAACGGCCAAGCCTTCATACTCATCCGTTCATTGAAACGTTTGGCGAAAGCAGTCAGATGTGGTCTGCCGCTGCGCCAATTCAGCGCGTCATGCCGAAAATCGATGTAGCCCAAAGTACAGGCCACCGCCACGGAACCGGCATGAACGTCACTCAACGCGTCAAGCCAATGATGTTCAATTTCATCAAGCCCCGCTTCAATGCGGGCTTTCAGTCGGGCTTTGTATTCAACCCAACGCATGCCTTCAGGTCGTTGAACTTGTTCATAGCGCTTGCCAACCGCAGCTTCCGCAATGCCTTGCGCCAGGGCCAGAAGTGTCAACACGCGAAACCGTTTCACGCCATCATCGGGAATGAAATTTTTTGCTCCCGCATGGTGCGCCAAATATTCCATGATCACCCGACTGTCATAAATCGCATGGTGATGGTCCGTTTCCAGAACTGGAATTTTGCCAATGGGCGAAAGCTTGGCGAGATGCGCATTCACTTCAGCGGGCTTCACCGCCGCATGCACCAACTGCACTTTGTCTTTCAAACCCAATTCATGTGCTGTCACCAAGCACATGCGGGTGAAAGGGGAAATCACATCGCCATGAATTTTCATTGCAGGTTCCTTAGTTACTTTGGCACGCCGGAATTGAAGGTCATGGACGGGTCCATGTCAAAGAAAAACGCCGGGCGTATCGTCATCTCATGCCAGAAGGTTGGCAGAATGGGGAAGTCTTCAGGCCGCGTCACATGGCGAAAACCCATGGTGTACCAAAGCACCAAATCTTGGCCCGCCGCATCTTCGCCGTCAGCCACAAATTGCGGCAACCCTTCATCCTTGGGGTTGAGATTGGGGTACAAGCCCGCCGCCCATAATTCGTCAGGCTTGTAGCGCGTCAACCAAAACTGGTTTGCTGAGAATTGCGCACGGGCTTGCGGTGGGTCCGTAGGGTCTAAAATGGATTGCGCATCATGGTGCGCATTCAGCCATAGGCTTGGCACTTGCTTCAAGCTATTGCGTTTGTCAGGACTGGTCATGCGCAATATTTGGCCGGACATGGCCTGATGATCCGAAACAATCGGGCCTTCTTTCACGAAACGCTGGGTCTTCGTCGTCCAAATACTGGTGCGGCCTCCAGCATCTTGCACAGGTTTGGCTTCAAACACATCCCGCGCCAAGGTGTTGCTGTTGCCATCTACATCAAGATCGAGGCGGAAATTGAAATAGTGATCATGGAAGGGTGCAACGGTATAGGGCGCAATCAAATTGCCATATTGTGTGTCTTGCTTTGCCGTCTCAGCATCCATATCTTTTGCAGCAACAGTTTTGATGGCATCGAAACCGGTGGCACCCACGCGGAGTTTAATGTTGCCTTGTGGTGAGAACACGTAGTCCACAACGTAATCGTAGTTGCCCAAAGTCGGAATATGCCGAACGACCAATTCGATTTGCGGTTGGCCATCAACTGTCTTACGCCCCGATGAAAAATGCCGCCATGCAGGGTCACCCGTCGGGCGCTCGAAAATGCAGAGTCCGCGTTCCCGCACATAGGTGCCGCCAATGTCGTTAGGCAAAGTCACATCAATAAATGCTGCCGTTTCGGGGCAATCAACGCCGGGCCGCATTGATGATAGCAAGTAGCCCAACCCGAATTCGCCAGCATCCATAAACGCGCGGTAAGACCATGTGGGATCCGGGTCCATATAGGGCACGAACATTTCAGACACGTTCATTTGATAGGCAATATCACGCCAAGCTTTGCCATCATTGAACTTTGCCAAGGAGACAATCATGCCCGCACGTTTGTCGGGCCGCACATGGAAGCGCCAATCCAACCACTCAGCATTGATGTTTCCGCTAAGCTTTAAGTTGCCGCCACCTTCCATTTGAAAACCAACACGCGCTGCAACGGGTTTGAGTGCTGGCAAGTCTTTGCCATAACCAGCAGGCTTCGGCGCAATGGCGACGGCGTCACGATCAAATACACTCAGCACTTCGCCATTCTCGGCATCAACCACGCCCATCAAACCTTCAATGGGACGGGCGAGAGACGGGTGCAACATATCAGCCGTAGAGTAGCACGGCACTTTTACAATGTGTCGACCACCATGGTCTTCTCCCGGGAAATATCCTGCAGAGTTCGGCGTGCAGAGAATAGTCTTGTCAAACTTCAACCCGCGCTTTTCCAGCGCTTGCAAAAATCGAGGGTCTTTGATGAAGGCGTCCCGTGCCCGTGTCCAATTGTCATCAAGAACGATGGGGTGAACACCCGGCTTTTCATCCACACTCAACACCTTGCCATTGGTAATATCAACGCGTGCTTCCGACGTTTTGCCGTTGCGGCGAATGACGACAAATGCTTGCCGAGGGGGAGGGGATTTGTCCGGTGTCCACGCTTGAACAACATCCTTCGGCGGTTCAAGCAAAGTCATGGCACCAAACAGGCTCTTGTCATCCGCATGGCCTGCATCACGTAACAACTTGGCCGTCGCTTGCACTTCTTCCTGCGTGAGCGCGTCCATTGGGTGGAAAACAGGGATTGGGCCTTGGTCTTCTTCCTGCGCCCAAACTGGCGACGCAAAGATCGAAATCACAAAAAGAACAAGTCGCAGAATCTGTTTCATGGCCCATGCCTATTCGATTTTGAGGCGCAATCTAAGCTTGCTCAGCAGCGGCTTTTTGAACCACCTCTATCAAAGCCGAGACAGGTTGCGCACCCGCCATCGCATATTTGCGATTGATGATGAATGTGGGAACACCTGTCACACCAATGTTGTGCGCCATTTGTGCTTCTTCCAGCACCTCCGCCTTGTCGGTGTCACTCGCAAGTAGCTTGGCAATATCATCGCCATGCAGGCCGTTGACGGTGGCGATCGTTTTCAAAACAGAAATATCGCTAATGTCCTGGCCCCAGCTCCAATAGGCCATAAACAATGCTTCCATCACAGTGCGTTGTGTGCCCGCAACCAGAGCCCAACGCGACAACCGATGCGCGTTCAAACTGCTGGGCGTCCGCGTGATCTTGTCAAAGGCATAGGGCACGCCGTCTTCCTTACCCATGGCAATCAATGGATCATGGATGGTTTTGAGGCGCTCCGCGCCAAACTTGTTCAGCATGTAGGTGTGGCGGTCCATGCCTTCGGCGGGTATTGAAGCGTCCAAGAAAGAAGGGCCGATAAACAACTTCAACTTCAATCTCAGGGATCTGCGCTAAGGCCTTGTCCAGCCTGCGTTTTCCGAGAAAGCACCAAGGGCATATTACGTCCGAAATGACGTCGATTGAAACCTTGGTCATTACTGCACCCGCCACAATGTCGTGGCTTCAAAGCCGGGAAGTGGTTGCTCATCAGGCCGTCCAATGTAAGTCCAACGTGCCACCCATTGCCCACCGGGGAAGTAGAACGGAACATTATAATGCCCAGCCACAAGCAACCGGTCTTCAGCCCGCACAGCAGCTTCAAATGACGGTCGATCCGTCGCCTTCAAAATTGCTTCGATGGCTGCATCAATCTTGGGGTCTGCAATGCCGGGATAGTTTCGCGTGCCTTCCTTGGTGCGGCCTTCGGAGCCGAAATACAGTTTCTGCTCATTGCCGGGAGACAACGAGTTGAACAGCGTGACTGGTATCATATCAAAGTCATAGGTTTTTTGCAGTGCTGAGAATTGTGCTGCATCAACAATCTTAACCTGAACATCAACGCCAATGAGTTGCAGCGTGCGTTGATAGTGCAGGGCGACTGGCTCAAGATCAGCAGTGTTCAAAGTGATCGTAAAAGCCAGTTGCTTTCCATCCTTGTCCAGCAACTTGCCGTCTTTGATCGCCCATCCGGCTTCGCCCAATAGGCCAACGACTTTGCGCAGCACCTTGCGGTCTTTGCCCGTGCCGTCGCTCACGGGAATTTGGTAAGTGCCATCAAGATAGTCCGCACGCAAACCGCCATCACCGATAATCGCAAGTTCGGCTGCGTCGGCGGCAACACCTTTGGAGCTTAATGCAGACCCTGAAAAATAGCCGTGAATGCGCTGGTAAGCTCCGCTGTAGAGATTATCATTGGCCCATTCAAAATCAAACGCCATCGCCAAAGCTTCACGCACTCGCACATCTTCAAATATCTTGCGGCGCGTGTTGAAACTTAAACCTGATGCGGGGGCAGGTGAAAGTTGCTCGATGAACTCAGTTAAGACCTTGCCTTCTTTGACTGCGGCAAAATCATAGGCCTTTGTCCAACGGGCGGGGTCAGATTCAATTCGAACATCCGCATCGCCCTTCTTAAAGGCTTCAAAGGCGGCATTGGCATCGCGGTAATAGTCGAAACGCACTGTTTCAAAATTCCACAAACCTTTGGTGATCGGCAAACCTTGTCCCCAATAATTGGGGTTCTTCTTGTAGATGACAGCTTCGTCCGGTTTCGCCTCTGCGATCATGTAAGGGCCGGAGCCAACAACAGGCGTTAATGAGGCTTCGTCAAAGTTCCGACCTTCCCAACTTTTCTTAGAAAGAATGGGCATGAAACCGACAATCAGCGGCAACTCTCGATCACCCGCCTCTTGCTTGAAAACAATGGTGCGCTCATCCGGCGTTTCCATGGATTTCACTTTGCCATAGCTGTTTTTGAAGTTCGGACGACCCTTGTCGCGCAACGTCTCAACCGTAAACACAACGTCAGCCGACGTCACAGGCGAGCCATCAGAGAACTTTGCTTCTGGCCTGATTTTGAATGTGAACGTCTGGCGGTCATCCGAAACGTCAATGCTTTCCGCCAGCAAACCGTACAATGCAAAAGGTTCCGCCCAATTCCGGCCCATCAAGCTTTCAAACACGTAAGTTCGAATGCCATTGGCCGCATTGCCTTTGACGATGAAGGGGTTCAGCGAGTCAAACGTGCCCGTAATCGCTTGCCGCAATTGCCCGCCCTGCGGCGCATCAGGATTGACATAGGGCAGGTGCTTGAAATCAGCGGGCAGACCAGGCTCACCCTGCATGGCAATGCCGTGCTTAGGGCGCGGCCTGAAGCATTGAAGATGACAGCAGCAATGCTGATGCAAAAAGAAAAGATCGACGAATCATGGGTATCTCCCGTGTTTCGCCGATCTTAATGTTTTTGAGCACCAAACGATACTTTAGCGCACGATGATGTTGCTAAATTGCCAAGGGTCTTTGCGGTCCAGCTTTTCGTCAAAAAAGCCAACGCGCTGCTGCAAAGGGTTCCAATCCGTATAGGTGCCACCCAGTTTACCCAAATAGGGCCGCTGCACTTCAAGACAACGCACGTGATCCATCTCATCGGTTTCAACGATGCCGCGATCAGGGTTTTCAATGGCCCACACCATGCCCGCCAGCACGGCAGACGTGACCTGCATGCCCGTGGCGTTTTGGTAAGGCGCAAGCGCACGGGCTTCATCGATGGTGAGTTTGGAACCATACCAGTAAGCGTTCTTCTTGTGGCCATACATCAACACGCCAAGTTCATCGCCACCATCCGCAATTTCGTCTTCGGTAAGTACGTGCTGCTTGGATTGCCGTTTGCCACCGGCACCCAGCAATTCATGCCATGACAAAATCGCGTCATTGCAGGGGTGGTAGGCGTAATGGCAGGTTGGGCGATATTGCACACTACGACCTGACTTCACCGTGAAATAGTCTGAAATCGAAATCGCTTCATTGTGCGTGACGAGATAGCCAAAATGTTCGCCAATCGTCGGCGTCCACGTCAGCACGCGCGTATCAGCACCGGGGCGTTCCAGATAGATGGCGGCCTTCGAGCCATGGTTATGGCGGCGGCCTTCGGGTGGCAGTTTCTTTTCATGCGTGCCCCAGCCCAGTTCAGCAGGCTGCAAACCTTCAGAAACAAATCCGTCCACGGACCATGTGTTGAGAAACGTATCAACTGGCTTTTGCTTTTTGATGCGCTGCGTGTCGCGCTCGGCAATATGAATGCCTTTGACGCCAACCTTTTTCATCAGCTTGGCCCAGTCGTCGCGAGATTGCGGCGGCTTAAACTTGAGCTTCAAGTCTCCAGCAATATTCAATAGCGCGTCTTTCACAAACCACGACACCATTCCGGGGTTCGCCCCACAGCAGGAAACCGCAGTCGTGCCAACACCCAATTCTTTCTTCAATACCAACAGCTTTTCACGCATGGCGTAGTTGGTGCGGTCGGCATTGGTGAGTTTGTTGTTATAATAAAATCCGGGCCACGGCTCGATGACGGTATCAAGGCACAATGCACCCGTCGCGCGCGCCAAGCGAATGATATCCATGGCATCCACATCAACCGTAAGGTTGACGACAAACGCAGGGCCGGGGCCAGCGGTGAGCAAGCGGCTTCAACAGCTTCTTGTAATTTGACTTGGTAATCGCCGACTGAACAAACGCAATGCCTTCCTTCTCGGCAATCCATTTATTCTCGTCCGAAGGATCAATAATCGTAATCTTCGACTTGTCACACGCAATGTGACGCAGGATCAAAGGCAATGAACCACGGCCAATTGAACCAAAACCCAATATAACGATGGGACCGTTCCAAGTGGCGTGTATCGGATGGTTAGACATGGTTTGGCGTCTCCTTCTGTGGCGTCAAACGAAAGCGCGCGTTAAATAGGGCAAACGCGCCGCAAGTAAAGTGTTTTTCATAGTGCCAGAATAATTTTGGCCGCTGGGTTAGGACTGTGCGTGTTGCGGTTTCCAAAAAACAGGTAACAGCAGCATAACAACCGCTAATATTAAAAGCACCAACGAAATTGGGTGTGTGACAAACACACTCCAGTCACCTTGCGAGATCGACAATGCCCGCCGTAAATTTTGTTCTGCCAATGGCCCGAGGATCAAGCCGATGATGCAAGGTGCGACCGGAAAATCAAAGCGGCGCATCAAGTATCCAAGCAATCCCGTGAAGAACAACAACCCCAAATCAAATGTTGAACGGTTGACGCTGTAAACGCCAAGTGTCGAGAACACCAGAATGCCGCCATAGAGCAAAGGCTGCGGGATTTGTAAAAGCTTCACCCACACACCAACCAATGGCAGGTTCAAAACCAACAACATCACATTGCCAATGAACAAGCTGGCAATAAGCGTCCATACCAAGGGGCCAGAATTTGTGAAGAGTTGAGGCCCCGGCTGCAAGCCATACTGTTGAAACGCCACCAGCAACATCGCCGCCGTTGCTGACGTTGGAAGCCCTAACGACAACAATGGAACTAAAACGCCCGCGACAGCTGAGTTATTGGCTGCCTCGGGGCCTGCAACACCTTCGATTGCACCTTTGCCAAATTCTTCAGGTCGCTTCGAAAGTTTCTTTTCAAAAAAGTAGGACAGGAAAGTTGGAATTTCGGTGCCGCCAGCGGGCAGTGCGCCGAATGGAAAACCTAAAGCCGTGCCGCGCAGCCACGGCATCCACGAACGACGCCAATCCTCGCGGGTCATCCACAATGAACCCTTCACTGTTTCAACCGTCACGTTGCGCAAATCAGGTTGAGACGCCACATGCAATGCTTCCCCAACGGCAAACAGACCTACGGCAACGACGACAAGGTCAATACCATCCAGCAACTGCGCATAGCCAAAGGCCAGCCGCGCTTGGCCCGTCAACTCATCAATGCCAATCACACCTAGCGCAATGCCGAATGCCAAAGCCGTCAAACCTTTGTAAATGTGACTGCCCAGCATGGCCGAAGCCGTGGTGAAGGCCAGCAACATGAGTGAAAAATATTCTGCTGGGCCAAAAGCAATCGCAAGTTTGACGACGATGGGCGCAAAGAATGTAAGCAGCAGTGTACCAATGGTTCCCGCAATAAAAGACCCGATGGCAGCCGTCGCAAGTGCGGGTCCACCACGACCAGACCGCGCCATCATGTTACCTTCAATGGCAGTAATGATGGAGCCGGACTCACCCGGCGTGTTCAAAAGAATTGAAGTTGTCGAAGAACCATACATGGCACCGTAATAAAGCCCGCCGAACATGATGAAAGCAGACGTAGAATCGAGATAGCCCGTAATAGGCAAGAGCAATGCAATCGTAAGGGCAGGGCCGATGCCCGGCAAAATGCCAATGAACGTGCCAAGCGTAACACCCAGCAGAGACCAACCCAAATTTTCAATGCTCAAGGCATTGGCGAACCCGCCGAGCAGCTGTTCAAACGCATTCATGTGAACAAACTTCCCATGGGCAAGCGAAGCCCTAAACCCTTTGCAAAAACGACGTAGGCGAAAATGGCAAGCACCACGCCAATGATGATGTCACGCAGTATTTTGTGACTGCCTAAACCTTTGGCCGTGACGACAAATATCAAAGTCGCGGTTGGAATAAACCCAAGTGGCTCCATCGTATAAACCGATGCTGCAAGCCCCGCGAGAATGGTCAGAGGCGGGCGCAGTTCACTTGTCGTATCGACGGGGGAACTGAATGACTTGTAGGCAACAACTGCGCCGCAGACCACGAGCAGCAGCGATGAAAACCATAGAAATGCCGCAGGCCCCACCTTGGCATAAAGCGGGCCCACTTTAATGGTTCCCGCTTCATAGCCAATGACGAGGCCAATCAAAATAATCCCGAGCCCCATAAGGAGCTCGGGCCAATTTCGTTTTGCAGATGTCACTGCACCAAGCCGATGGTCTTCAACACACCAGCGACGCGTTCGTTTTCAGCTTTCAAGAAAGCGCCGAATTCATCGCCAGATTGATAAAGATCAAGCCACTTCTTGTCGGCCAGAACTTTCTTCCAAGCATCGGAAGCATGCATAGCGTCAACGGCGGCCAACAATGCTTTCTTTTGGTCATCAGAAATGCCAGGGGCAGCAACAACGGAACGCCAGTTGGCCAATTCCACGTCAATGCCTTGTTCTTTCAACGTGGCAATGTCGATGCCTTCAACTTTGGCACCTGACGAAATGCCAAGGGCGCGAAGTTCGCCTGACTTGATTTGGCCTTCCCATTCGCCATAGCCGGAAATGCCAGCAGTCACGTGACCACCCAAGATCGCAGCCAAAGCTTCACCGCCGCCGGAGAATGGCACGTAGTTGAGCTTCGTCGCATCCGCACCAGCGGCTTGGGCCACAAGGCCAGCCAGAATATGGTCGGTGCCACCAGCAGAGCCACCACCAATGGCAACCTTGCCAATGTCAGCCTTCATCGCAGCCGCAAGATCAGCCATTGTTTTTAATGGTGAAGCCGCCGGAACCACGATCACTTCATACTCGCCAGTCAGGCGGGCGATTGGTGTTGTGTCGACCAAGGACACAGGTGATTTGTTGGTCAGCACAGCGCCAACCATCACCAGGCCATTCACCAACAACGCGTTGCCGTCGCCCTTGTTCTTGTCAGCAAATTGGGCAAGGCCAACCGTGCCGCCAGCACCTGCAACATTTTCAACGGTAATGGCTTTTGCAAGTCCTGCACCTTGCATAACTTCCGCCATGGAACGGGCGGTTTGGTCCCAGCCGCCGCCAGCTTTGGCAGGTGCAATAATTGTAAGGTTATCAAAGGCCAAAGCTTGAGTGGCCATGCAGGCCGACAACAGCAATGCGCCAAATGTCTTTACGAGTGTACGTTTGTTCATGTTTGGATGCTCCCTATCCGTTTATTGTTATGCCGCTCAATTTGCGCATTTCTTTAAGCAGCGCAAGCCCGTTCGGCAAAAACGAGAGAACCTGCCATATATATCACCCTGATTCGAATTTGAGTGAAGATATGGCCAAGACCCCAAGTGACCTGTTCGGCGATGTGCCGCAACCCAAACCACCTGCCAAAGCGCCCGCAAAATCCCGTGGCGAAGACAGCTATACAGCGGCTGATATTTCGGTTCTGGAAGGCCTCGAACCTGTGCGCCGCCGCCCCGGCATGTATATTGGTGGCACCGACGAAAAAGCGCTGCATCACCTTTTCGCCGAAATTATCGACAATTCGATGGACGAAGCTGTGGCAGGCCATGCCACGCGCATCGAAGTTGAATATCAGGCTGATGGCTATTTGTGCGTAACTGATAACGGTCGCGGCATACCCGTTGATGCTCACCCAAAATTCAAAGATAAATCAGCCCTCGAAGTGATTTTGACCACACTGCACGCAGGCGGCAAATTTGACTCGAAGGTTTATGAAACATCAGGCGGTTTGCATGGTGTGGGTGCTTCCGTTGTGAACGCACTCTCAGAACACATGATTGTTGAAGTGGCCCGTGGCCAACAACTTTACGTGCAGGAATTCCGACGTGGCGTGGTGCAGGGGCCAGTCAAAAACCTCGGCAAAGTTTCAGGCCGTCGCGGCACGACGGTGAAGTTCATTCCTGACCCACAAATTTTCGGTAAGGGCAACACGGCCTTTAACGCAGCACGCCTTTGTAAAATGTCGCGCTCCAAGTCTTATTTGTTCGGCGGCGTCGAAATCCGTTGGACCTGCGCACCCCAACACATCAAGGATAAGGACACGCCCGAAAACGCCGTGTTCCATTTCCCCGGTGGCTTGAAAGACTATCTTGAAGAACGCCTTGAAGGCCGCACCCGCGTGGTGGATGAGGCATTCTTTGGCAAGGTTGAAAAAGAAGGTGGCCACGGCTCAGTTGAATGGGCGGTCGCTTGGTTCGGTGGTGAAGATGGCTTCATGTCGTCCTACTGCAACACCATTCCAACAGCAGATGGCGGCACCCATGAAATTGGCTTCCGCACAGCGCTGACACGGTCGTTGAAAAACTATGCCGAGATGAAGAACAACAAACGTGCCAGCGTTGTGACAGCAGAAGACGTGATGGTGCAGTCAGGCGGCATGCTTTCGGTGTTCATCCGCGAGCCAGAATTTGTAGGTCAGACGAAGGACAAACTCTCTTCGTTTGAAGCTGTAAAGATCGTCGATAAAGCCGTTGGCGATCACTTTGACCATTGGTTGACGGGACACCCTGCGCAAGCTGATCGTTTGCTTGATTGGATCATTGAACGCGCCGAAGATCGCATCCGCCGCCGCCAAGAAAAAGAAGTGGGCCGTAAAACGGCAGTTCGCAAATTGCGGCTGCCCGGCAAATTGGCTGATTGTTCAGCTAATCAATTGCAAGGCTCGGAACTGTTCATTGTTGAAGGCGATTCAGCTGGCGGCTCCGCCAAACAAGCCCGCAACCGTGAAAACCAAGCCGTGCTGCCTTTGCGCGGTAAAATTTTGAACGTGGCAAACGCGGGCAAGGACAAGCTCGCAGGCAACCAACAAATTGCCGACCTGACCCAAGCGCTGGGGGCAGGCACAGGCTCGTCTTACCGTGAAGAAGATTTGCGCTACGACAAGGTCATCATCATGACCGACGCTGACGTGGACGGTGCTCACATCGCTTCATTGCTCATCACATTCTTTTATCGCCAAATGCCTTTGTTGATCGATCAGGGCCATCTCTACCTCGCAATGCCGCCGCTCTACCGCCTGTCGCAAGGCGGCAAGAACGCCTATGCCCGCAATGAACAACACCGGGATGAATTGTTGAAAACTGTGTTCGGTGGCCGCAAAACCGAAGTGGGGCGCTTCAAGGGACTTGGAGAAATGACGGCTCCTCAACTCAAAGAAACCACCATGGACCCGTCCAAGCGCATTATGCTGCGTGTAACGTTGTCTGAAGCTGAACGCACGTCCACGGCCCGAATTGTCGAGCAGTTGATGGGCAACAAGCCAGAAGAACGCTTCAATTTCATCAGCGAACGCGCGCAATTCGTGGAAGAAGAAGCACTCGATGTTTGAGGACTTGAATTATCCAATTTGATGACCACATCTTTGCAAGGAATTGCGAGAGGATATTGTCATGAGCCCCAAAAACGTGTTGTCGAAACTGTCCATCATGGCACTCTTGGCTTTGCCTTTGTCAGCAGCGCCCGTGTCGGCCAGAAGCACATTGCAATCAGGTGTGCCTGTCGATGCTTTAATTATGCGGGCAGGCTCAACAGCTGGAAAAATTGCTGGCATTGATCATGTTCGCTCTGTCGGCGTGGTCAATCTGCATCGTGTCGCCCGCCCGAGAATGTACAATGATTGGGATACCGTGGATGATTTCCGCTTGAACATCGACAAAAACTATTCCGGTATTAAACGTCTGCGCAGCGCACTACGGGCAAACCCTGCAACACGGCGCGCATTGGCAAATCGCGGTATATCAATCAATGACGTGGTCGCCGCCGATGTTTATTCCAACGGCTCAATCAGGGTCTATTTGTTCTAAACCAACTCCGCCACGAGGTCGTATTCCTCGGCATCAACGATTTTGACTTTCACCATGTCACCGACTTTCAAGTTGGTGGCACCGGGAATGAAAACATTGCCATCAATTTCCGGTGCATCCCATGGCGAGCGGGCGACCGCTTCTTCATTTTCCAAATCAATTTCATCAACCAAAACATTGATTTCACGACCAATTTTACCCTGTAGAACTTCTGCGGAAATCTGCTGCTGCACTTCCATGAAACGTTCGTAACGCTCCGCTTTCACAGCATCCGGAACTTGCGGCAGGCCCAAGTCATTGGCCGTCGCACCCGTTACAGGTTCATACTTGAAGCAACCGGCACGCTCAATCCGCGCTTCCTTCATCCACTGCAACAGATATTCAAAATCAGCATCCGTTTCGCCCGGAAAGCCCACAATGAATGTCGAGCGAATAGCAATGTCAGGGCAGATGTTGCGCCACTTGGCCAACCGCTCCAAAACTTTTTCCTGGTTTGCTGGGCGGCGCATCGATTTCAAAACGGTAGGCGAAGCGTGTTGGAACGGAATGTCGAGATAAGGCAAAATCTTGCCCTCGGCCATCAACTCAATCACATCGTCAACATGGGGGTAGGGGTAAACATAATGCATGCGCACCCACGCCCCGAGATCACCCAATTCTTTGGCCAGATCATAGAACTTGGCTTTGATCTGCCGACCACGATAGGGCGAAGACGCATATTTCACATCCACGCCATAGGCCGACGTATCCTGCGAAATCACCAGCAGCTCTTTCACGCCCGCTTTAACCAAGCGCTCTGCTTCATACAGAACAGCAGCTGCCGGGCCGCGAAACCAGATCTCCGCGGATCGACGGGATAATACAGAACGAGCAACGGTTGTTGCAGCCCTCGGAAATTTTCAAATAGGCATAATGCTTGGGCGTCAGGTGCAAGCCCTGCGGTGGCACCAAATCCATTTTTGGGTCATGCACAGGCGGCAAAGCTTCATGGACGGCTTTTACGACCTGCTCATATTGGTGTGGGCCCGTGATGGCGAGAACCGAAGGATGCGCATTGCGAATGGCCTCTTCTTCAATGCCATAGCATCCAGTAACAATAACGCGGCCATTCTCTTGCAGCGCTTCTCCAATGGCTGACAAGCTTTCAGCCTTCGCAGAATCCAAAAACCCGCAGGTATTGACGATGACAACATCGGCATCATCATAGCCGGGCGCAATCACATAGCCCTCAGCCCGCAATTGGGTGAGAATGCGTTCGCTATCAACAAGGTTTTTCGGGCAGCCCAATTGGACGAGGCCCACTTTCGGAACATGTACGGTCATGGCGCGGGGCTTAGACTATTTGTTAGGGGAAAGAAACAACCTCGTCCCTTCGGCGAGATTGCAGTCCGCTTTAGGCCTTCGCTAGGGTTTGATTATGTTTAAGAAAATCCTGATTGCAAACCGGGGCGAAATTGCCTGCCGCGTCATCAAAACCGCAAGGAAGATGGGGATTAAGACCGTCGCCGTCTATTCCGAAGCTGATGCACGCGCGTTGCATGTCGAGATGGCAGATGAAGCTGTGAACATCGGTCCCGCCGCCGCCTCTGAATCTTACTTGGTCATCGAGAAGATTATAGCGGCCTGCCAGCAAACCGGCGCCGAAGCTGTTCACCCCGGCTATGGCTTTTTGTCCGAACGCTCAGCCTTTCCCAAAGCACTGGCTGAAGCGGGCTTGGTGTTCATTGGCCCCAACCCCCACGCCATTGACGCCATGGGCGATAAAATCGAGTCTAAGAAAGCCGCAGCCTCCGCCGGAGTTTCGACTGTACCGGGCCACATGGGCATTATCGACAACATCGAAGATGCCGTCAAAATCGCCGATGGCATCGGCTACCCGGTCATGATCAAGGCCTCAGCAGGCGGTGGCGGCAAGGGTATGCGTATCGCCTTCAATGCCGTTGAGTGCCGCGAAGGTTTTGGCCTCGCCAAAGCCGAAGCTAAATCTTCATTCGGAGATGACCGCGTTTTCATTGAAAAATTCATCACCAACCCGCGCCATATCGAAATCCAAGTCTTGGGCGACAAGCATGGAAATGTCATCTACCTCGGTGAGCGCGAGTGCTCCATCCAACGCCGCAATCAAAAAGTAATCGAAGAAGCACCATCGCCCTTGTTGAGCGAAGCCACGCGCAAAAAAATGGGCGAGCAGGCCGTAGCACTCGCCAAGGCCGTGAATTACGATAGCGCGGGCACCGTTGAATTTGTAGCAGGGCAAGATCAGAGTTTTTATTTTCTTGAAATGAACACGCGGCTGCAAGTTGAGCATCCGGTGACCGAGCTCATCACGGGCGTTGATCTCGTCGAACAGATGATCAGGGTTGCCTATGGTGAGAAACTGACCCTCGCTCAAAAGGATGTGAAGCTGAACGGTTGGGCCGTCGAATCCCGCATCTATGCTGAAGATCCATTCCGCAACTTCCTGCCATCAACGGGTCGCCTTGTGCAATATCGTCCGCCTGCGGAGCAAAGTTCAAACGGCATCACCGTGCGCAATGATACGGGTGTCTATGAAGGTGGCGAAATCTCGATCTGGTATGACCCCATGATCGCCAAACTTTGTACACACGCACCAACGCGGGCCGAGGCCATCAATGCCATGTCGCAAGCCTTGGACTCGTTTGTGATCTCGGGCATTCAACACAATATTCCTTTCGTCTCGGCCATCATGGAAAACCCACGCTGGAAATCTGGCCAGCTTTCCACCGGTTTCATTGCGGAAGAATTTGAAGGGGGCTTCAAAGGCAACGTGCCTTCATCCGAAACATTGCAAATATTCGCTGAAGTCGCGGTGTTGTTGGATCACGTTGAGAACACCCGCAAACGCCAAATCTCCGGTCAGCTCAACGGCCGCAAAGTTGAATTCAGCCGCAACCGCCATGTGCGCTTGGGCAAGGATTGGATCGAAATTGAAATTTCATCTGCTTTAGATGCAGCAGCAGAACAGTTGGATTGGAGCATTGGCCAACCACTTGTAAGTTGCACCACTTCCGCGGGGCCAGTGACACTTCAAGTCAAATCCATCCCCAATGGATATATTCTGTCGTGGCGGGGCATGGCGCTAGAGGCGCATGTTTATACCCCACGTGAAGCTGAACTGGCACGGTTGATGCCCGAAAAGAAAATTGCAGACACCTCCAAAAAACTGTTGTGCCCTATGCCGGGCCTCGTCGTGTCACTCGCCGTTTCTGAAGGTCAAGATGTTAAGGCAGGCGATACTCTGGCAATTGTCGAAGCCATGAAAATGCAAAATGTATTGCGTGCTGAACGTGATGTCATCGTTAAAAAAATTAACGCCAAAGCCGGTGACAGCCTTGGCGTTGATGCGGTGATTATGGAGTTTACTTAATCAAGCCTTCGGCCTTCAATGCAGCTTGCACAGCCGGGCGGGCACCAACACGGGCTTGGTAAGCACCAATGTTTTTGTAGTCAGACAAGTCCACCCCAACCATGCCGCACCAATTGAGAACGGTGAAGGCGTATGCATCAGCAACCGCAAAGGACTTGCCAGTAAGGAAGTTCTGTTTGCCCAAAACACCATTCAACCACGCGAAACGAACAGCCAAGCGTTCCTTGATCGCTTTCTTGCCGTCATCAGGCATGTTGGGGTTAAACAAACCACCAATGCCCTTGTGCAACTCTGATGCAACAAAATTCAACGCTTCCATTGCACGGTAGCGGGCCATCGTGCCAGCCTTTGGTAACAGTTTGGTCGCCTTTGCCTTGTCAGCAAGGTATTGCAAAATTGTCGCAACTTCGGTGAGCACTTCACCTTTTGAATTGATTTCCAAAGTTGGCACATAGCCTTTGCCATTGATCTTGATGAAGTCAGATCCTGCTTCGGTTTTCTTGGCGCGTAGATCGACCTTCTCGAGGTCAAACTTTTTACCGAGTTCACGCAAAACAATGTGGGGTGCAAGTGAGCAAGCACCGGGTGCGTAATAAAGCTTCATGGAATCCTCCTGTATTGAAGGTGCAGATACTGACTCGTTTAACTGTAACTCGTCAAGGTTCTATTTTAAGAATGGGAGCAAAGAGCTCTTCAAATTTCAGTGAGAGTGACAAATCCAATTCATTCATCGACACCTGCAAACCTAAGTCAGCAAAGCTCGTCACGCCGTGCTCAGTCACCCCGCAGGGCACGATGCCATCAAAGTGATTGAGGTCAGGATCCACATTGATCGAGATGCCATGAAACGTAACGCCATGGCGAACCCGAATGCCAAGGGCCGCAATTTTGTCTTCACGCCCAGGCCGTGAAACCCAAACGCCAACGCGATCTTCACGCACGTCTCCGACCACGCTAAATTCAGCAAGTGTCTTAATAATCCAGCGTTCGAGACAAGCCACAAACGCCCGCACATCGCCGCCACGCTTTTTAAGATCAAGCATTACATAGGCGACCCGTTGCCCCGGGCCATGATAAGTATATTGCCCGCCACGCCCGGTTTGGAAAACTGGAAAGCGATCAGGTGCTACGAGGTCTTGCGGTTTGGCTGAAGTGCCAGCAGTATAGAGGGCAGGGTGCTCAACAAGCCAAACCAGTTCTGGGTGCGTGTACCTTTTGCAATGGCCGCAACCTCAACTTCCATGCGTGCAACGGCTTGCTCATAGTCCTGCAATCCGTTGGCAACTTCCCAACGCACCGGATCCGCAAAATACATAGGCGAGGTTATGTTTTGCCGCAGCGTCATGCGAGCCGCTATATGCGGGTTCGACAGATGCCTGCAAGTGGTATAGTTTTGAGTTTATGGAAATGCTTTTCATTGTCGCCATCTTAGCCGTTCTGGCTGGTCCCATCCTCGCGGTCATCGCGATTGTTCAAGTGTCATCGGTCAATGACAAACTGCGGCAATTGAAAAGAGAGCTGGCCAATCTGGCGGAGCGAGAGCCCGTAACGGCAGCAAAAGCTGAACCGGAAGCAGCTACAACAACGCCCAAAAAAGTTTTGAGCAAAGCGGCAAAGGTCGAAACTCAAGAACTTGAACCAGTCCTCGTTTCAGAAAAAATTGAAAATCCCGAACCAGACCCCACGCCTGAACCGATATTCTCGGCCGAACCTACACGCAATGTCGAGCAGGCTTTGGCGTCCCGTTGGCTTGTCTGGCTGGGTGGAGCCGCCATCGGTTTGGGTGGCTTACTGCTTATAAAATATGCCCATGACAACGGACTCGTTCCGCCGATCATTCGCGTCTTAATCGGATTGACCTTCGGTGCCGCACTTGTCGGTGCAGGTGAATGGTTGCGTTTGAAGCGTGGCGAAAATGTTAAAGATTATGTACCGGCAGCACTTTCAGCTGCGGGCCTCATCATTGCCTTTGGCGTCACCTACGCCGCCTATGCCTTGTATAACATTGTGGCACCCGCTGTGTGTTTCCCACTGTTAGCCGCCATCAGCTTGGGTGCCTTGTGGTTGTCACTAAGGCAGGGTCAATTGATCGCGGCCTTGGGGTTGATTGGAGCAACCGTTACGCCAGCACTGATTTCCACACCAAACCCAAGCACGTCGGGTTTCTTCGCCTATCTTCTCGTCATTGTCGTGGCTTCGCTGTGGCTACTGCGTAAAGTCAATTGGTGGTGGTTGGGATATGCTGCTCTTGGAAGTGGCACGATTTGGGCCTTACTTTGGATTGGCGATAAGGGCGTATCACCCAGCTTGCCCATCGGCATATTCGGTCTCGCAATTGGTGCCGCCGCAACGCTGGTTCCGCGCGGGCGCGGCATTCTGGAAGCAAGCATGGGCTCACTCTGGGATTCGAAAACCATCAGCCCACCCATGGGTGTGGCCATTGCGGGCTGCATTGCAGGCGGCGTTATACTTGCCGCTCTCACGGTTCAATCCGGCCACGCTTCATTGCCACTCATCATGTTTGCCATTGGCATGGCGGCAATCGTCGCCTTCGGCTGGTTCCGCGATGGTTTGATCTCAGCACCTTTGCTTGCAGCAGCAGCCTCGCTTCTTGTGCTCATGTCATGGCGCGATGTTGGCTTTCACGAATGGGCTTTTGACGAACGCGGCTTCTGGGTCACAGTCCCCGGCCTCATTGAACCTCCGCGCTTCCGCAATGCCTTGCTGGTTGCCATGGCCGCGTTTTCCGCGATTGGCATTTTTGGAGTTTTGAAAAAACTCGAAACGCGTCCTTGGGCTTTGCTGGCAGCAGGGGCATCATTCCTGTTCTTGTTTGGCGCGTGGAGCAGGGCCGACCATACCCTGTCGTGGCAAATCTGGGCTGTCATTGCGGTTGCCATGGCCGCAGCCCTTGCATTTGCAATCACCAAATTGAAGCCGCGTATTGAACTTTTCAACATTGCCCAAAGCATCGAAATTCTCGTCGCAGGCATGGCAGTCCTCGCGCTTTTCGCACTCGATCGTTGCTTTGACGGCGTATGGCTCACGCTTTCTGTCGCCGTGTTGGCTGCAGCAATTGCCTATTCAACCCGCATTTTGCCTCTGCCAAACATTGGTGGAATTGCGTCGGCAGTCGCTGCTCTCGCTGCACTCAAGCTTTTTGTCGGTCGTGAATTCTGGGGCGAGCCAACCAATGTTCCATTGGGTGCCCATTGGGTGCTTTATGGCTATGGCGTTCCTGCGGCCCTTTTCTGGCAAGCCTCCCGCTGGCTTAACCGTGAAGGTTTTGAGCGTTGGCGCGTGGCCTTTGAAGGTGTCAGCCTTGGGCTACTGATCTCGCTTGTGTCGCTTGAACTGCGCGTCATCATCAGTGGTGGCATAAACACCGATGGCATGAGCCTGCTTGAACTTGCAGCCCATGCCTGTGCTTGGTTGGGCGCGGCCTATGGCTTGGCCTATCGGCAGCAGCTTTATTCTTCCTTCGTTTCAACATGGGGCGCCCGAATACTTTTGGCCGCGTCTACCGCAGCTTTTGCCTTGGCTTTAACAGGACGTAATCCGGTCATTACTGGTGACACTGTTGAAGGTGGACAAGTGTTCAATGCGCTGTGGCTGGCCTATTTATTGCCAGTGCCACTCTACGCACTGATCGCTAGAAAACTTGAAGGCTTAGGCTGGGAACAATTCCGCAGCGGATTGGGTGTTTTTACATTGGCGTTGTTGATGGCCTTTGTAACGCTTCTGGTGAAGCGCCAATTCCAAGATGCAACAATCGATATTGAATTCCTGTCGCAAGCTGAATCCTATGCGGTGTCACTGGCTTGGCTGGTCACGGGCATTGGCATCTTCATCGCCGGCATCAAACTGCAACGGCAAACCATTCGTTATGGTGGCCTCGCGGTGTTGGTGCTGACCGTCCTCAAAGTGTTTGGGTTCGACCTGTTCTCGCTCGGCGGTCTGTGGCGCATTGCCAGTGTTATTGGTCTTGGCCTCTGCCTCGTTGGCGTGGGCTGGCTTTATACAAGGTACATCGGCCCGCAAATGCGCAATCACGAGAAATCACAAAATGCGTGAGGCAAACGTCACGCGGATGTGAAGTTTTTGCTGCGCCAGTTGATTTCACAATCTTTAAGGCAAATGGCATATGGGGCTCACAGACAAGCAATTGTCTTCCACCCTGCAAACAAGGAATTATAAAATGAACACCACCCGCCGCGCCTTTAACACCGCAATGTTGGCTTCTGCTGTAGCTGCTGCCGTTTCAACCGCAACACTCGTTTCTGCCACGTCAGCTGTTGCTGCATCGAAAGAAAAGTGCTTCGGCATCGCCTTGAAAGGCGGAAATGACTGCGCCGCAGGTGCAGGCACCACATGCGCTGGCACGTCGACCGTAGATTTCCAAGGCAATGCTTGGAAATATGTTGATAAGGGCACCTGCGTTGGCATGGAAGCCGCCGATGGCCGCAAAGGTTCGCTTGAAGCTTTGACCCGCGATATTCCAGCCTAATCCTCTCATATTTGACAAGAACGGGCAGGGCTGCTACCAGCCCGCCCGTTCACTACTCACACAAGGGTTGGATCATCCCATAGATTCGAAAGAGTCTCTCATAGGGCTGGTCCGTCCGGTGCCGGAAATCCCTCCGGTGCACACTCCCTTGTGGCGGATTAACCGGAAAAGGAATTACCAATGGCCTCGGTACCATTTACCATGCGTCAGCTGCTTGAAGCTGGCGTTCACTTCGGACACCAAAAACATCGCTGGAACCCAAAGATGGAGTTGTACATTTACGGCGTCCGCAATGGCATCCACATCATGGACCTGTCGCAAACAGTTCCATTGTTGCACAACGCATTGAACGCCATCACCGACACCGTTGCCAAGGGCGGCCGTGTATTGTTCGTGGGCACCAAGCGTTCGGCACAAGAACAAATCGCAACAGCTGCGCGCCAATCGGCCCAGTATTATGTGAATTCACGCTGGTTGGGCGGCATGCTCACCAACTGGAAGACCATTTCAAACTCGATCAAAACACTCCGTCAGCTTGATGAAGTTGTGCAGTCAAATGGCGCTGGCATCACCAAGCGCGAATTGGTGAGCAAAACCCGTGAACGCGACAAGCTGGAAAAGGCTTTGGGCGGCATCAAGGACATGGGCGGCGTGCCTGATATTCTGTTCGTGATCGACACGAACAAAGAACAGATCGCCATCAAGGAAGCCAACCGCTTGGGCATTCCAGTGGTTGCCATCATTGACACCAACTCGGATCCTGCTGGCATCACCTTCCCAATTCCAGGCAATGACGACGCAGCCCGCGCTGTGGCTCTTTATTGCGACCTGATTGGCAAGGCCATCATCGAAGGCATTTCCAAGTCTGCAACGTCTTCGGGCGTTGATGTTGGCGCCATGGAAGAACTGCCAGCTGAAGCTGTTCCAGCGGTTTAATCCTTCGGAACACGTGTATTTAAGGGTCCGCGAACAATTTGCGGACCCGTTTCCCATTCAGGAGAATTCAAATGGCTGAAATTACAGCTGCAATGGTGCGCGATCTGCGCGAAAAAACCGGCGTTGGCATGATGGACTGCAAAGCAGCCCTTGCCGCTAACAATGGCGATATGGAAGCATCGGTTGACTGGCTCCGCGCCAAAGGTCTGGCCAAGGCTGCCAAGAAATCAACCCGCTTGGCCGCTGAAGGCCTCGTTGGTGTTATTACCACGGGCATCAAGGGTGCTGCCGTCGAAGTAAACTCTGAAACAGACTTTGTGGCCCGCAACGAAAAGTTCCAAGCCATGGTGGCTGAAATCACCAAGTTGGCTTTGAACGCCAACGGCTCAACCGAAACCTTGAAGACCATGCCGTTCCCGGGTTCGGAACATGAAGTTGCAGCCTATGTGGCCGAAATGGTTGCCACCATTGGCGAAAACATGACCGTGCGCCGCACGTCCACGCTGACAGTAACAGATGGTGTTGTGGCCTCTTACATTCACAACCAAATCGCACCCGGCATGGGCAAAATTGGTGTTCTCGTGGCTTTGGAAGGGACCGGCAACAAAGACGAAATCGCTGGTTTCGGCCGCCTTCTCGCCATGCACGTTGCAGCAACCAATCCTGTTGCCCTCGACATTGCATCAGTGCCGAAGGAAGTATTGGCCCGTGAATCCGCCATTCTTGAAGAAAAGAATGCCGGCAAGCCTGCCAACGTGATGGAAAAGATTGTAGCTTCTGGCCTCAAGTCTTTCGCCAAGGAAAACTGTTTGCTCGAACAACCCTATGTCCACGACTCCTCCAAGACCGTGGCACAGGCCGTCGAAGACGCAGGCAAGAAGTCCGGCTCAGCCCTCGTCTTGAAAGCCTTCGTGCGCATGCAATTGGGTGAAGGCATCGAAAAAGCCGACAACGATTTTGCCGCCGAAGTGGCCAAGATGTCTGGCACCAACTAATTTCCAAAAATTCCGAAAAAGGGCTCTGGCAACAGGGCCCTTTTTTGTATGGTGTAGCACCATGAAAATCTTGAACCGCCGCCAAATTCTCGCAACCGCTGCTTCAACGGCAATCCCGTTGAGTTCGAGCACGACTTTTTCACAAGAGGCCAACTTGGCAAACTTCCACATGCCAATGGAGTCCGAACCTCACAAACGCACGTTCATGCAATGGCCCGTGAGCGTGGATGTTTACGGCGAACACTTATTGAAGCGGGTGCAAAACAGTATTGCCACGATTGCCAAATCTATTGCGCGGTTTGAGGAAGTCGTTGTTTTGGTCGGACCAGAAAACAAGGCTGAAGCACAAGAAGCTGTGGGCAAAAGTATTCAAACGTGGGACATTCCGACAGACGATTTGTGGTGTCGCGATTCCGGCCCCACATTTGTACGCAACGCGAAGGGCGAACTGGCCGTTTCCGAAATTCAGTTCAATGGATGGGGCAGATAAGCAACCCCACACAAATGACGCAAAAATTGCCAAACGTGTAGCTGCCAGACTGGATTTGCCCTACTTGAAAACCGGACTTGTTGGTGAACAAGGTGGCTTGGAACATGATGGAGCAGGGTTGGTCTTGGCCCATGCCAGTAGCTGGGTGAACCCCAATCGCAACGTTGGAAATGAAAGTGAAATTGCAGCGAAACTCCTTTCATCCGTAGGCGGACGAAAGATGATATGGGCACCCGGCATTATTGGTGCGGACATTACGGACTATCACATCGATGCATTAGCGCGATTTGTGGCGCCCGGAAAAGTGTTGATCCAATTGCCCGCTGAAATTGACCCCGACGATCCGTGGTCAAAATCGGCCTATGAGACCTATGACATTTTGAAATCGGCTACGACATTGGAAGGCAAGCCGCTCGAAATTATCAGTCTTGCCAGAACCCGTTGATATTCGATCTCGTAGTGAAGACTTCGTCGCAAGTTATGTGAACTACTATGTTTGCAATGGCGCTGTGATTTGTAGCGATTTTGGTGACAAGCAAGCCGACGGCAGGGCGAAAGAAGTCATGCAACAGCTCTATCCCAACCGCGAAATTGTTGTTCTTAACACCGATCCAATTGGAGAATCAGGCGGCGGTATTCATTGTTCAACCCAGCAACAACCGATAGCTGGAGTTTAACCGATGAATTTTCTCAACCGCAATGCAGGCGCAGTACAAGCCCTCGCTGCGATCCTCACTGTCCTGTTGGCTCTAGCCGCGCTGATTGGCGTGAAACTTCAAATTGATGCGGCAGACAAAATTCAACGCGCACAATCGGCCCGCGATATTTACCGTGAATATTTGAATCTTGCGATAAACAAACCAGAATTTACGCAACCCGACTATTGCAAAATCATCGGAACCTCGCAGGAAACCTCCTACGAACATTTTGTGGAGTACATGCTCTATACGGCTGAACAGACAATTTCAGTCGATGCCGAATGGGCGAAAACGTTTGCTGGTACGTTGAAAGATCACGCCCAATACATCTGCGCAATTGATGATACCGAGAGCTATGCAGAATTCAGTTGCAGACGCTGATCACCACATTTCGCGATGCAAACTGCAAATCTGTTCAACCGTGTAAATAATTAGCGCTTTCCAAAAACGGGTCTTGCACTTTGGCCAAAACTTGCAGCCGTCGCAGATTGTTGTGCGGCCTGATCGAGCGCAATTTTACGCGCATAGTCAGCAAGGTAATTGTCATCGAGTTTTGAAAGGCTTGAATTAGGCTGCATATCCGCCACTCGATGGCGCAACATCAAGATCACGACCGGATCCCGGAGGGGCACCATAGTCATTGTTGTGGTCATCGCCCGGCAACATGCCGCATTCAATGAATTGCCACATGCCACCGATCAAAGGAACGAAAGTGATGAAAAACCAAAAGCCACTTTTACCGCGATCGTGATAGCGCTTCACGGTTGAGCAGATATTGATCACACACATGGCCAAAAATGCCGACTGCAAGTATGATCAAGAAGAGCGGGCTGTTATTCACTTCAGGATCATTGGGGTCAATCAGTGCCATACCTGCTGCAATGATGATCCCAATAATGAGTAATCCAATGAGTTGGGCAAACCACCATCCCCCACGACCTATGCGACCACTAAAACCAAAAAGGCCTGCAAACATGGTATTCTCCCCTGAATTATGCCGGATATATCTTCCACTCGCCGCCCTAACATCTGGTTAAGGGATTGGCTTTAATCGGGAGCAACTGTCATAACATCACGACTTATAGGTGCGGGAATCATGTCGCTACAACACAAGCGTATTCTTTTGAAAATCTCGGGCGAAGTGCTCATGGGCTCGCAAGCCTTCGGCATTGATTTAGCCACTGTGGGCAGGGTTGCGGATGAAGTTTTAGAATGCACAAAATTAGGTGCTGAAGTGGCCTTGGTGATTGGTGGGGGCAACATTTTCCGCGGCATAGCCGGGGCCGCCAAAGGCATGGACCGTGTTTCCGCTGATCATATGGGCATCATGGCAACTGTTATGAATGCGCTTGCGATGCAAGGTGTATTGAAAGGCAAAGGCTGTGATGCGCGCGTGCTTTCAGCCATTGCCATGCCCACTGTTTGCGAAACCTATTCCGCCTCTAAAGGCATTCATCACCTCGAAAAGGGGAGGGTGGTCATCTGTGCCGGCGGCACAGGCTTGCCATTTTTCACCACTGACACGGGCGCGGCTTTGCGCGCGGCCGAACTTCGTTGCAACGCACTCTACAAGGGCACCAGCGTGGATGGCGTTTATTCCGCTGATCCGAAAAAGGATCCAGCGGCCAAACGCTATGAGCACATCAGCTTTGATGAAGTGCTGGCCAAAAACTTGCGCATCATGGATGCCGCTGCCATTGCACTGACACGTGACAATGATGTGCCAGTCGTAGTATTTTCAATTCGTGAAGCGGGAAATGTTGCCAAAGTTCTCAAAGGACAAGGCCATTTCACCCGCGTGACCAAGAACTAAAAAGGAATACCAACCATGGCCGATCCAACCCCCTTTAATTCCGCTGACATCAAGCGCCGCATGGCGGGTGCTGTAGACGCCTTGAAGCATGACTTCGGCGGGCTTCGCACAGGTCGCGCCTCTGCCAGTTTGCTAGACCCGATTATTGTTGACGCCTATGGCGCCAACATGTCGCTGAACCAAGTTGCTTCTGTTTCCGTGCCCGAGGCGCGCATGTTGCAAATCAGCGTTTGGGACCGTGGCTTGGTGGCCGCAGTCGAAAAAGCCATTCATGCCTCGAACCTTGGCTTGAACCCTCAAACCGAGGGTTCCGTCATCCGCCTTCGTATGCCGGACTTGACGCAAGACCGCCGCAAAGAATTGGTCAAGGTTGCTCATCAATATGGCGAAAAAGCCAAAGTCGCCGTGCGAAACGTGCGCCGCGATGGCATGGACCAATTGAAGGCTTTGGAAAAGGCCAAATTGATGAGCGAAGACGACCACAAAGACAAGGCGGACGAAGTTCAGAAGATTACCGATGATACGGTGAAGGACATTGATGCGGCTTTGAAAGTCAAAGAAGCTGAAATTATGCAAGTTTGATGAACGCCTGATGCCCCAGTCTTTGTCTTGCCCCGCACCAAAGCACATTGCCATTATTATGGACGGCAATGGTCGTTGGGCTGCGGATCGTGGTTTGCCGCGCACGGCCGGACATAAGCAAGGCATAGCTGCATTACGCCGGACGGTAAAAGCCGCCTCGGACCTTGGCGTTGAAGTGATGACGATATACTCGTTCTCCACCGAAAATTGGAAACGCCCCAAAACGGAGATCGTATTTCTACTCGATCTATTCCGCAGGTTTATGCGCCAGGATGTGGCGGAACTTCATGCTGCGGGAATTAAAATTCGCATGATCGGCGTGCGTGAAGGTTTAGAAAAGCCATTGCTGAAAATGATCGATGATGCCGAAACTTTGACAGCAAACAATACAGGGATGACGCTTGTTGTCGCTTTCAATTACGGCGGTCGGCAGGAAATTGTTCAAGCCGCACGCAGTCTTGCGCGAGAAGTAAAATCCGGAAGCTTGACTATTGATGCAATTACGGAAGACAGCTTAGCAGCACGCCTCAATACAGCAGTTTGGCCCGAACCTGACCTATTGATCAGAACGGGCGGCGAAGAGCGGATTTCCAATTTTCTGTTGTGGCAATGCGCCTATACCGAATTTGTGTTTATGCCAGAATATTGGCCCGATTTTGACGGCGAACTGCTCAAACGTGCGATTTCAACATTTCACAATCGTGAACGTCGCTTCGGTGGATTGAAAGCCCAATCGGCATGAACGACAACGCCACTGCGCCAATCAGTAAATGGTCAGACCTTGGTGTGCGTTCGGCATCTGCGCTCATCCTTATTCCAGCAGTGTTGCTCGATATTTGGTTGGGTGGAATTTGGTTTGAACTTTTCATGGCCTTCCTCGGTTTGTTGATGGCGCATGAGTGGACAAATATTGTTCATCAGCGCAGTTCAACGCAATTTGCGCTCAGTGCGGCAGCCGTGTTGTGTGCCGCTTTTCTGCCGAAGGAAATTGGCGTCTTACTAACGCTGGCAATTCTGTGTGGAGTGACTGCAATTGGTTTGGTTGCGAATGCTTATCGCGACAGGGCTAAAAACATATTCGCTTTTGTGGGCGTGCCCTATGTGGCTCTTCCCGTTTTGGCATTGGTGCTTCTCAGGGCCCATTCGGTTTGGGGTGTTCACGCCATAATGTGGGTGATGTTGGTGGTTTGGGCCACTGACACTTTCGCCTATTTCGCCGGCCGTATGTTTGGCGGTCCAAAATTAGCGCCTGTGCTTTCGCCAAAGAAAACCTGGTCGGGATTGCTGGGAGGCATGTTTGGTGCAGCTTTGATTTCAAGTATCTATGCCAGTATTAATCTACCGGGATGGTTGGGACTGGCGTTCGTGGCCGCTGCATTGGCAGCAATCGCGCAATTGGGTGACATTTTCGAAAGTGCGCTCAAGCGAACTTATGGTGTGAAAGATTCAGGTTATTTGATTCCCGGCCATGGCGGTGTTTTGGATCGGGTCGACGGCTTAGTGGCGGCTGGACTAGTCGCAGCAATTATAGGATTTGCGCGCAATTCCAGCAGTTTAGCTGAAGGCCTGTTACTCTGGTAACCATGCCACATCAAATTTGACGCAAAAGCCGCGAATTTCTGGTTAAAACTTTCTTAAGAGCGCCTTAACAAGAACAAAATCCTGTTTTAGAGTGCTGACAACTGGATTTTGGAGTTGAGGCAAAATGACTTTCTTAAACGCAATACAAGCAATTTCATTTGGTGGGTTATTGTTCAACCTTGCCGCTTTTGTTGTTGCGTTGGTCATTATCGTATTCGTTCATGAATACGGTCATTTCATCGTCGGACGCTGGTGCGGCGTGAAGATTGAAACGTTTTCCGTGGGCTTCGGTAAGGAGCTTTTCGGTTTCTATGACAAACATGGCACCCGTTGGAAATTTTGTGCATTGCCATTTGGTGGCTACGTTAAGTTTGAAGGCGATGCGAATGCCGCAAGCGTTCCGGATTCAAGCACAAAACATTCGCCCACCAGTCTCCACGCGCAATCGGTTCCAAAGCGCATGGCAATTGTTGCTGCAGGTCCAATTGCGAACTTCTTGCTGGCGATCGCCATTTTTGCCGGCGCCTATATGGCCATTGGCCAAGCTTACGTTCGCCCCATCGTCGATGAAGTTCTTGTCGGTTCAGCCGCCGAAGCAGCGGGCATAAAAATCGGCGACGAAATCAAAAAAATAAATGGTATTGAAACGCCGAACTTCAATTCCGTGCAAGAAATTGTGGTGTTCCGGCCTGAAGAACCACTTGAAGTGGAAATCAATCGCGGTGGAACTTTGTTGACTTTGCAATTGACGCCGCAAGCAAAGGAAATTCCTGATAATTTTGGCGGCACCACCAAGATTGGTCAACTCGGCGTGTCTCACAAGAAACGCCCCGACGAACCCTTATATTATCACTATGCGCCCCATGAAGCCGTGTTTAAGGCGACCGAACGCACTTGGTTTGTGATTGCAACAACAGGAAAGCTCATCGGTAAGTTGTTCACCGGTCAGCAAAGTGTGAAGCAAATTGGGGGTGCGATCTCGATTGGCAAAGGGGCAGGTGATGCCGCTGCCGACGGATGGCTGCATTTTATCAATTTTATCAGCTTTTTGAGCATTTCCGTGGGGATTATTAACCTGTTCCCAATCCCAATGTTGGATGGTGGACACTTGGTATTTTATGCCATTGAAGCAGTGCGCGGAAAACCGCTTGGGCCAACAGCCCAAGAATGGGGCTTTCGCATTGGTTTTTCGTGCGTTGTGATGCTCATGATTTTAGGGCTTTTCAACGATGCTGGGCGGGTGGTGAACGTGATGTTCGGCACCTGATTAAGACACGAAAATGCCCAGATGTTTCATTTGCATATGAGGCCAAACTGGTTAAAAGACGACGCGTGGCCTGATTTGGTGGTGGGACGGCAATTTGGGACAGTATTTTTGTGACTGTGAGATTGGCAATTTGATGCGTATGCGATTGATTATTATTCGTGTGTTGGTGGCGTTGGCCGTGTTGGGCGTTGGGCAAGTTATCGTGCCCGGAAGTCTGGTGGCCCAAGTGCAGGCTGCAACGGTCCAAAACATTGTCATCAATGGCAATCAGCGCGTCGAAAACGAAACCATCCTGTCATACATGCAGTTGGGCGTTGGTGATTCTTTCAGCGATGAAGGTATCGACTCGTCCATCAAGGCGCTTTTCCAAACCGGCTTGTTCCGCGACGTGTCTGTGAACCGTCAGGGCAATGCGTTGGTCGTCACCGTTTCAGAAAACCCTTTGATCAACGTTGTCAATTTCGAAGGCAACGAAGATATTGATGATGAAACTTTGTTGAAGGAAGTGGATGTGCGCGAGCGCATTATCTACACCAAGGCCCGTGTTTCCGCTGATACAAAACGCATTCTGTCGCTCTACCAAAAGCAAGGTTTCTACAACGTGCGTGTTGCGCCGAAGCTGATCCGCTTGCCAGAAAACCGCATCAACTTGGTTTTTGAAATCAACGAGGGTGGCAAAACCCAAGTTGAGCAAATCAATTTCTCTGGCAACAATGTGTTTGACGATGGTGATTTGCGCGATGTGATTGCGACAAAAGAACATTCCAAACTGTTATTCTTCCTGCGCAACACAACGTATGATTCAGATCGTCTCGAGTTCGACAAGGAATTGCTGCGCCGTCATTATTTGAAGAATGGTTTTGCAGACATCGAAGTTATTTCAGCCGATGCGCGCCTGACCGATGACAATGAACGTTTCGTCATCGACTTTGTTGTCAATGAAGGTCCTCGCTATTCGATTGCTGATGTAGCTATCAACGTCGGTGATTCAAATCTCGAACCGGAAGCCTTGCGCCGCAAAGTGAAAACGGGTGTGGGCGATACCTACGACGCGTCGAAGGTTGACAAAACCGTTGAGCGCTTAACACTTGAAGCATCGAACCAAGGTTTCGTTTTTGCCAAGGTCGAGCCAAAGGTTGATCGCAACCCTGACGGCGCGACGATGAACCTGACCTATGAAATTACCGAAGGTCCTCGCACTTATGTTGAGCGCATTGACATTGTTGGCAACACCCGCACGTTGGATGAAGTCATCCGCCGCGAGCTTCGCTTGTTTGAAGGTGATGCCTATAACCGCACCTTGATTGAACGCGCCCGCCGCCGTTTGACCGGATTGGACTTCTTTGAAAAAGTGGACTTCCGCGAAGAAGAAGGTTCAGCCGCAGACAAGATCGTTTTGATTGTTGAAGTTGCTGAAAAGAGCACGGGCTCGATCACGTTCTCTGTTGGGTATTCCAGCGTGGAAACCGTGGTAGGCTCAGTTGGCTTGCAAGAACGCAACCTGTTTGGTCGTGGTTGGGATGCAAAACTCAACACCACCATGAGCTTCAAGAAACAGCAGGTCGATTTCAGTTTCACCGAACCCTACTTCATGGGCATGCCAATTTCTGCAGGCATAGACTTGTTCGCAACACGCACCGACAACAAGGATGCGTCATCCTATACCAGCGAGCAAATTGGTGGTGCCTTGCGCACTGGCTTTAAGTTGGATGAATTCTCGTCTGTAAATTTCAAGTATTTGTTGGCGCGTCGTAAGACAGGCGGCGTCGACATTACAACTGCTTCTCCTGCCATCATTTCGCAGCAGGGTGTGGATTGGAAGTCTGCACTTTCAGCAACCTATACCTATGACGATCTCGACAATCCATTGAAGCCATCGTCTGGTCTGCGTGCGCAATTAGAAACGGAATTTGCCGGCATCGGTGGATCAACGCAATATGCATCGGTTGAAGCACGTGCTTGGTATTTCGTGCCGTTATTGGATGAAAAAGTTGTCATCAAGATCGAGGGTAATGCGGGTCATCAACAGTCACTGGGTGGCGACGACATTCCGTTGCAGGATCGCTTCTTCAAAGGTGCCGACAGCTTCCGCGGTTTTGCCAAGTCTGGCATTGGTCCAAAGCAAATTGGCAATGATGGCGCCCAAGATTCAATCGGTGCGCAAACCTATGCCATCGGTACGCTTGAAGCCTCTTTCCCAGTTGGCCTTCCTGAAGCTTGGGGCATTGAAGGTGCTGTGTTTTCTGATTTCGGTACGGTGTTTGGGACGGATGAAAATTCGGTGTTGAATGGCTAGGGACGAATTGCACAGGTAATGGGACCTATGCAGGCCCTTGCTCAGTCCTCGACAAAATGGGCCTTCGTGCATCCATCGGTGCAGGCATTATCTGGCAGTCACCATTTGGTCCATTGCGCATGGAAGCCGCTTACCCAATCTTGAAGCAAGACTTTGACGAGAAGGAACTGTTCCGCTTCTCCATCGGCACACGCTTCTAGTATTCTTCAATCAATCAGCTAAAACGGGCGGGAATTTATCCCGCCCTTTTTTATTCAGGACCTTCCATGAGCGACGAAACCCAAGACCCAAACCAACAAGAAACGGGCAAAACCCTCGACATCGCCCGCATCATGAAGCTCTTGCCGCATCGCTATCCGTTTCTGCTCATCGATCGTTTGATCCATGTGAAAGGTGAAACCAGTGGCACGGCCATCAAGAATGTGACCATCAACGAACCATTCTTCCAAGGCCACTTCCCCGGCAAACCAGTGTTCCCCGGCGTGTTGTTGGTGGAAGCCATGGCCCAAACGGCAGGAGCAATTGTGCTCGAAAACTTAGGTGACGGCGACGCTGGTAAACTGGTGTTCTTCATGTCCATCGACAAGTGCCGCTTCCGCAAGCCCGTAGGCCCCGGCGACCAGGTTCATTTCCATGTGAAAATGATTCAGAAGCGCGCGCCCGTTTGGAAATATTCAGCCGAAGCCCACGTCGATGGCAAGAAAGTTGCCGAAGCCGAAATTGGTGCCATGCTGATTGACGAACGCAGCGCTTAAATAGCACTCGGTCAACTAAATAAATATTTCCGTCATTCCAAACGCGAAACGAAGCGCAGCGAAGTGAGCGATTTGGAATCCCGCTTTGGCGGCATACAGATGAACTCGTTGTGAGAAAGCGGGATTCCAAATCAATCGTTCCGCTTCGCTTCACTCTTGTTTGGAATGACGACGTTTTGGGTGTGTCCCCAGAAGAAAAAGCAATGCTCTAACCCGCCATCCAAGCCTTGAAATCATTCAGCGCACGAGACGTATAGGCCTTCTTGCGCGAGAGGGCCTTTTCAGCATGCTTCAAGCCTTTGACGGGCAAATCCGTCGGCGGTGGCATCAGTCCGAAATTGATATTCATGGGCTGGAATGACTGCGTGGCATTGTCGGTCGTCGCAATGTGACCGCCCGTGATGTGGTTGATTAAAGCACCATGTGCCGTGGTTGCGGGCGGCGTGGTGAAGGTTTTGCCCAAGCGTTCAGCGGCAGCCATATGCCCCGTCATAATGCCCATGGCCGCACTTTCAACATAACCCTCAACACCCGTCATTTGCCCGGCAAAGCGCAAGCGTGGCATGGCTTTCAGACGCAATTGGTTGTCCAACACTTTGGGTGAGTTCAGGAAGGTGTTGCGGTGCAACCCGCCAAGGCGCGCAAATTCAGCATTTTCCAGTCCGGGAATGGTGCGGAATACGCGGACTTGTTCGGCATATTTCAACTTGGTTTGGAAGCCCACCATGTTGAACAGCGTGCCCAAAGCATTGTCTTGCCGCAACTGCACCACAGCATAAGCTTTAACCGTGGGGTTGTGAGAATTCGTGAGGCCCATGGGTTTCATTGGGCCATGGCGCAAGGTTTCGGGCCCGCGTTCGGCCATCACTTCAATGGGCAAACAGCCGTTGAAATAGGGCGTGGATTTCTCCCATTCTTTAAAGTCACCCTTGTCACCCTCGTTCAGTGCACGGATGAAATCCTCATATTGCTGCCGGTCCATGGGGCAGTTGATATAGTCCTTGCCATTGCCGCCAGGGCCAACTTTGTCATAGCGCGACTGAAACCACGCCTTGTCCATATCAATCGATTCACGATGAATAATGGGCGCGATGGCATCAAAAAACGCGAGATCTTCTTCGCCCGTCAAACCACGAATGGCATCAGCAAGGGCAGGTGAGGTGAGTGGTCCTGTGGCCACAATCACATTGTCCCAATCTTCTGGCGGCAGTCCCTTCACCTCGCCACGCTCGATGGTGATGAGCGGGTGCGCTTCGATGCGACGCGTCACCTCTTGGCTAAAGCCTTCACGATCTACCGCCAAAGCGCCACCTGCTGGTACTTGATGGTGCTGGGCCACGTCCATAATGAGCGAGCCCATCAATCGCATTTCCGCATGCAAAAGCCCCACGGCGTTCTGCTCGGCATCATCGCTGCGGAACGAATTGCTGCATACGAGCTCTGCCAGACCATCGGTTTTGTGGGCATCTGTTGAAACATGAGGGCGCATTTCGTGCAAAATTGCGGGTAAGCCAGAGTTGGCCACGGCCCAAGCTGCTTCGCAGCCAGCCATGCCGCCGCCGATAATATGAATTGGTTTTGTCATGCGGCGTGGATAGCAAACAGTGAGGCTTGCTCCAATGCTTTTAGTGGGGCAAAGGGTTGTTTGGAGACGACTTATTATGCTGCAAACCTATGGTACGGATAAAGGCTGCCTTGTTGAACACGGCACAGTCACAGCGATTCCCGAGGGAACCGTTTGGATTGACCTTGTTGAGCCAACTCATGACGAGGAAGTGCTCGTTGAAGCAGCACTGAACATCGACATTCCAACACGAGGCGAGTTGGAAGAAATCGAAGCATCCAGCCGGTTATATCAAGAAGAAGGCGCTGCCTTCATGACGGCAACGCTGATCCGACGCGGCGAAGAAGAGCGCCCAGAGTCCTCACCTGTCACTTTTATTATCAAGGGCAACCAGTTGATAACAATACGTTATCATCATCCACAAGCGTTCCCCGTTTATATTCGTCAAGCCATGCGCCCACAAGCCACTGCCATGACCGGTTGGGGAATTCTGATCAGTTTGATGGAAGCCGTGGTTGACCGTGCCGCCGACCATTTGGAACGCGTGAGTGCCATCATCGATGATACGTCCAAGAAGGTGTTCGACACTTCTTTTGTGAACAAGAAGGCCAAAAAAGAACGTCGCCGCAGAAAGCCGAAGAACCTGGAAGAGCTCTTGGGCATGATTGGTGAGGAAGGCGATTTCAATTCCAAGATGCGCGAAAGTTTGGTGTCGATCGGGCGCATGGTCGCTTATATGCAAGCCATTATCGACCAAACCAAACTGACCAAAGAAATGAAGGAAAATCGCGCACGCATCAAAATTCTGCAGCGCGATATTTCGTCATTGACGGATCACGCGTCTTTCTTGTCTGGCAAGATTTCGTTCTTGTTGGATGCTGTTTTGGGCATGATTTCCATTCAACAAAACGGTATCATCAAAATCTTCTCCGTTGCCGCCGTCGTGTTCTTGCCACCAACCCTCGTGGCCTCGCTTTATGGCATGAACTTCAAATATATGCCCGAACTCGAGTGGGTTTATGGCTACCCCTGGGCCATTGGTTTGATGATCCTCTCGGCCATTTTGCCCTTCCTCTATTTCAAGCGCAAAGGTTGGCTGTGAACGCAGTGCTGGCCGTTGCCTTGGGCGGTGCCGTTGGAAGCGTGGCACGCTATGGCTTGAATACATTTGCGATCGCGGCTTTTGGGTACGATCATTTCCGTGGGGCATTTTGATTGTGAATGTGCTTGGGTGTTTTGCCATGGGCATTATCGCAGCTGTTTATCTGCAAAAATCAAACCCACAGGATTCCATGTCGTTGTTTCTGATGACGGGCGTGCTCGGTGGTTTCACAACATTCTCTGCCTTTGCTCTTGATGCGCTGAAGCTTTCACAAGCGGGCGCAAATGGAAGTGCCATTCTCTACGTGCTTGGCTCAGTTGTATTGTCGCTTGTTGCTGTGTTCGTAGGCTTTGCACTCGTGAAAGCTTTTGCCTGATGAATGAAGTCAAACGCCATGAAGTATCTGCAGATGAAGACGGCATGCGTTTGGACCGTTGGTTCAAGATCCATTTTCCGCAAGTGACCTTTGCCTATCTCAACAAGCTCACGCGCACGGGCCAAGTGCGGGTTGGGGCAGGGCGCTGCAAAACCAATTCTCGCCTGAAACAAGGCGATGATATTCGCATTCCACCCCTTGCCTTCGATACACGCCCTGCCGATGCGCCGAAGGGTGATGTGAAGCCGCTGACGAAAGAAGAGCGCAAACTCTTCGACTCCATGGTTATCCACGAAGACAAAGATATTTACGTGCTCAACAAGCCCTGTGGCTTTGCAGTGCAGGGTGGAACAAAAACGTTTCAGCACCTTGATGGCTTGTTGATGGGACTTGGTGCTGATTTGGGTGAGCGGCCTTTGCTGGTGCATCGCTTGGATCGTGATACATCAGGCGTCATCGTTGTCGCCAAGCGCCGTGCCGTGGCCGCCGCGTTGGGCAAACTGTTCGCAACGCGCAACGTGAAGAAAACCTACTGGGCCATCGTCAAAGGTGTTCCCAACCCACCGCAAGGAAAAATCGAAGTCGCCCTCATTAAGGCCAAAGGCCCTGATGGAGACCGCATGCGCCCCTCCCGCGAAGGTGAGGAAGACGACGAACAACGCGCCGTAACGCAATATGCCGTCATCGACAAGGCATCGAAAGTGGCATCTTGGTTGTCACTTAAACCCGTCACGGGCCGTCAGCACCAATTGCGTGCCCACACAACACACATCAACACGCCGATTCTTGGCGACAATAAATATGGCGGCGATGTTGATTTACCAGAGGGTGTGCCCAACAAATTGCACCTGCACGCCCGCCGTATTGTTTTTCCCCATCCGCGCAGTGGCGTTGTTGATATTACAGCTCCTTTGCCAGACCATATGAAGCAGACTTTTAACGTGTTCGGTTTTGATGCGAGCCGATTTGATAAAGATGAGATGTGAGAAGATGCGCAAATTCTTTCACTTTCGTCATTCCCGCGAAGGCGGGAACCCAGCTTAGGCCACATCGGATGACGTTGAAGCTGGATCCCCGCCTGCGCGGGGATGACGGGAAGTTGGGTGTTGCAAAATGAACAAGGACGTCGAAGAATCCCCCGATGACCGGATGCGCCGCTTGTTGACGGGGCAGGAGGCAAAGAAGTTACCACGGAAGTTTTATACGTCTGTGGAAATATCTGATTCAAATGGGTTATTGTTAGATGGACGCAGCGTTAAAACCCCAATGAAAAATCCACTGATGATGCCCAACCGCAAGTTGGCTGAGGCTGTAAAAGCAGAGTGGGACGCACAAAACAAAGTCATCGATACAGAATCCATGCCGCTGACCAAACTGGCGAATACGGCTTTGGACCGCGCCACGGCGGAACGTGAACACGTACTCAAAGAAGTCGTTGAATATGCCGGATCAGATCTCGTCTGCTATTGGGCTGACCGCCCGCCCGAATTGGTGCAGTTGCAGCGAAAACATTGGCAACCCGTGCTCGACTGGGCCAACGCCAATTTTGCTGCGAGTTTTAGGCATGCCAACAACATCACTCATATTATGCAGGACGAGGCGAGCTTGAACGCCGTTCGCCTCCATGCAGAAAAGTTCAACGCCTGGTCACTGACAGGTGTTTATTTGCTGATGACGCTCACAGGTTCAAGTTTACTTGCAATGATGCTGGAAGCAGGGGCTGCCACACCCGATACAATCTGGGCCGCCGCCCATGTTGATGAAGACTATCAAATCAGCCAATGGGGCGAAGACAGCGAAGCCATAGCCCGCCGCAAAACCCGACGCCGGGAGTTTGACGGTTTGGTGCGATATTTTGAATTGCTGAAATAGCTTCGAAGTTATCCCTTCCGCCAATTTGACGGTTGCCTGCTAGCCCTGCTTAACCAGTGGTCGGATTTTACGATTTGGACCGTTCATGCAACACATTCTCGAAGTTCTCGACAAGCGCCGCGCTGAAGCCCGTTTAGGTGGTGGCAAGCGCCGCATTGATGCGCAACACGCCAAAGGCAAATTAACGGCGCGCGAACGCATTGATCTTCTGTTGGACCACGGCTCGTTCGAAGAATTTGATATGTTCGTCGAGCACCGCTGCACTGACTTTGGCATGGACGAAACCCGCACCCCCGGCGATGGCGTGGTGACGGGTTGGGGCACGGTGAATGGCCGTTTGATTTATGTGTTCGCCAAAGACTTCACCGTTTTCGGCGGTTCACTCTCTGAATCCCATGCGCGCAAGATCACCAAATTACAGGATATGGCATTGCGCAATCGAGCACCCATCATCGGTTTGTTTGATGCAGGTGGCGCACGCATTCAAGAAGGTGTGGATGCGCTTGGTGGTTATGGTGAAGTGTTCCAACGCAATGTGCTGGCGTCAGGTGTCATACCCCAAATTTCGGTGATCATGGGGCCGTGCGCGGGTGGCGATGTGTATTCGCCTGCCATGACCGATTTCATCTTCATGGTGAAAGACACAAGCTACATGTTTGTGACCGGACCTGACGTTGTCAAAACCGTGACCAACGAAACCGTGACGGCGGAAGAACTGGGCGGCGCTTCGGTTCACACCACACGTTCATCCATCGCCGATAAAGCCTTTGAGAACGATGTTGAAGCGCTGCTGCAAATGCGGCGCTTGATCGATTTCTTGCCCTCATCAAACACCAGCGACATTCCGGTGTTGCCTGACTTCAATGATGCTGAAGCCATTGATGAATCGCTCGACACACTAATCCCCGCAAACCCCAACCAGCCCTATGATATGAAAGAGCTGATTGTGAAGACGGTTGATGGTGGTGACTTCTTTGAAATTCAGGAAGCCCATGCCCGCAATATCATTACAGGTTTCGGTCGCATCAAAGGCCGCACGGTTGGCATCGTCGCCAATCAACCCATGGTTCTGGCGGGCGTGTTGGATTCCGATGCAGGCCGCAAAGGTGCCCGCTTTGTGCGTTTCTGCGATTGCTTCAATATTCCGGTTTTATCACTTGTGGATGTGCCTGGCTTTTTACCCGGCACCGCGCAAGAATACGGCGGCTTGATTAAACACGGTGCGAAATTACTGTTCGCTTATGCTGAAGCCACGGTGCCAAAAATTACCATCATCACCCGCAAGGCTTACGGTGGCGCCTATGTGGTTATGGCGTCGAAACATTTGCGCGGTGATTTGAACTACGCTTGGCCGACAGCCGAAATTGCAGTGATGGGAGCGAAGGGGGCTGCCGAAATCATCTATCGCGCAGAGTTGGGCGACAAAGAAAAAATTGCGGCACGTGAAGTGGAATACAAAGCCCGCTTTGCCAACCCGTTTGTGGCAGCTGAGCGCGGCTTCCTCGATGATGTTATCATGCCTCATTCAACGCGCCGTCGCGTGGCGCGGGCCTTGGACATGCTCAAAAATAAGCAACTGGAAAACCCGTGGAAGAAACACGACAATATACCTTTGTGATTCTCCAGGGGCAATTGTGCGCACACTTCCAGTCATTCCCGCCGTCACCCATATGTGGCGCTCAACCATCCATAATTTAGGCTTCGCCTTGCGGGCACAGTGGCCGTGGTTTGTATTGCTTGCCGTTCTGTTTACGGTCTTGGCATCAATGGTGGACATTGAATTCACAAGTGATCAAGCAGCAATGGAAGCGCAGTTGAAAGAGCATCCCGAGCGGGCCGGGACATTTGTTTTTGCAATGCTCACCGCTATCTTCGCAGTCATGCTTGCCTTTGCGTCAATCGCAGTCAGTTGGCATCGTTATGTTTTGCTCGATGAAGTGCCGCAGGGCCTCGCGAAACTGCGTGTTGATAATATCGTGTGGCGCTACTTTGGAAATCTGTGGCTGATTGGCCTGATGGTGGCAGTAGCCGCATTGCCGCTCACCTTCGTGGTGCTGCCGCTCTTGTCCGTCAACCCCGTGTTGGGCGGCGGTGCTTTCATGGCCTATGTTTTTTTCATCTTGCTTCCAATCGTTTATCGCTTGTCGATTAAATTGCCTGCCGTGGCCGTGGGGCGACAAGGGTTCCGCATGGGCGATGCGTGGAATGTAAGCCGTGGCAATTGGGGGCAGATTGTGGGCTTGGGATTGGTCTATACAGCCATCAGCTGGGTGATCGGCTTGGGCTTACTTGCGGTTTCAACAGTGCTGCTGAAAATTTTTGGCCCAACACTTGGCTTCTGGTTCGATATAGCCTTGCAAGTTGTCGTCAATTGGCTTGTCACCGTAATGGGGATTACATTGCTGACCAGCCTCTATGGGTTCTTTGTGGAAGAGCGGGATTTTTGAGATCGATTAAGTTTTCGGCCAATCTTCGGTGTCATAATCGGGGTGTTGGCGATTACTTGCTGCAACAGCCCTAACGCGTTCAAGTTCATCCAATGCTTCTGACGTGCCACTGTCTTGAACTTGCGTGAGTTCGGAAAACCAAGGCATACGGCTTTCAATGCTATCTTGCGAAATGGGCTTGATTGCTTGCGGCACATCCAATGCACCGATGCACAGGCCAATGTCTTCTGAATGGATCGGATCAAAAAACAAAGGCGTGCCACATTGACTGCAAAAGCCACGGTCAACATCTGCTGATGATCGAAAACGGGCAGGTGTGCCGCGGGTCCAAACTAACTCCGCTTTAGGCGTGCTGACGAGTGCAGCAAAATAATTGCCAACCACTTTTTGGCACATGCGACAATGGCAGATGTGAGTATTGTCCGAGAAGTTCTAACGTGCGAAAACGAATTGACCGACTATTGACAGCACAATCCATTGTTGAAATTGCACGTTAGACATTGATTAAACGTTCACGGTACCTGCTTGAACGCTATTAAATCTGGTAGATAAGCTCACTCCGCCGCCTCCTGCCGTGGCCGCCGCAACACGTCTTTCAAATAATGCCCAGTGTAACTGCGCTTTTCCTTCACCACATCTTCCGGCGTTCCGGCGACAACGATTTCGCCTCCGCCGTCTCCACCTTCGGGGCCAAGATCAATCACCCAATCAGCAGTTTTGATGACTTCGAGATTGTGTTCAATCACGACGACTGTGTTGCCCTGATCAACAAGTGTGTGCAGCACTTCCAGCAACTTGCGCACGTCATGGAAATGAAGGCCTGTTGTTGGTTCATCCAACAGATAAAGCGTGCGACCCGTGGCGCGCTTTGAGAGTTCCTTGGCAAGCTTCACGCGCTGTGCTTCACCGCCCGAAAGCGTCGTCGCCTGTTGGCCTACCTTGATGTATCCAAGCCCCACGCGCTCCAGCGTTTCCATGGTATTGCGCACCGATGGCACCGCACGGAAAAAGTCAGCACCCTCGCTCACCGTCATATCCAACACATCGGCAATGGATTTATCTTTGAAGCGAACTTCCAAAGTTTCGCGGTTGTAGCGTTTGCCGTGGCAAGCATCGCAGGTCACATACACATCCGGCAGGAAGTGCATTTCAATTTTGATGACGCCATCGCCTTGGCAGGTTTCACAGCGCCCGCCTTTGACGTTGAACGAAAAGCGCCCCGGCTCATAGCCACGCGCTTTGGCCTCCGGCAACCCTGCAAACCAATCGCGGATCGGCGTAAATGCGCCTGTATAAGTCGCTGGGTTCGAACGTGGTGTTCTGCCGATGGGTGACTGATCGATGTCGATAATCTTGTCGAGATGTTCAACGCCTTCGATACGATCATGTTCCAGCGGTGCTTCGCGCGAACCCATGAGCTTGCGGGCAAGGGCGCGATAAACCGTGTCGATCAAAAGTGTGGATTTTCCACCACCGGACACACCCGTGATGCAAGTGAAGATGCCCAATGGAATTTCAGCCGAAACATTTTTCAGATTGTTGGCGCGCGCACCTGAAATGCGAATCGAGCGTTTTTTCTCCCACTTCCGGCGTTGCTTTGGCAGCGGCACCTGCTCAATGCCAACCAGATATTTGCCAGTTAAGACTTTCAGGGTTTTGCATAACTTGAGCAGGTGTGCCCTGCGCCACAATGTGTCCACCGTTGACACCAGCACCAGGCCCAATATCCACCATATAGTCGGCAAGTTTGATGGCATCTTCATCATGCTCAACCACAATCACGGTGTTGCCAATGTCGCGCAAATGCACGAGGGTTTTGAGTAAGCGATCATTGTCACGTTGATGCAAACCAATCGATGGTTCATCGAGTACATAAAGCACGCCTGTGAGACCCGAACCAATTTGAGAGGCCAAGCGAATACGTTGGCTTTCACCACCCGACAATGTGCCCGCCATGCGTGACAGCGATAAATAATTCAGCCCCACATCAACAAGAAAGCGCAGACGTTCACGAATTTCTTTCAAAATACGCGCCGCAATTTCTTTCTGTTTCGACGTTAACTTTGCTTCGAGTTGACCATACCAAGCGTCAGCTTCAGCAATGGAAAATTGTGGACACATTGCCGATGTGCAATTGATCAATTTTGACGGCAAGCGCTTGCGGCTTTAGGCGAAACCCCGTGCAAACATGGCATTCGTGGTCAGATTGATACTTAGCGAGTTCTTCGCGCATCCATTCTGAATCCGTTTCGCGCCAACGCCGCTCAATATTTCCGATGACACCTTCGAAAGCCTTCTTGGTTTTATAACTGCGCAAACCATCATCATAGGTTATCGAAATTTCATCTTCGCCCGTGCCATTCAAAACAGCATCGCGGAATTTTTTCGGTAAGTCTTTCCACGGCGTTGTCATGGACGCTTTGTAGTGTTTCGCCAGGGCTTCCAAGGTCTGTAAATAATAGGGCGAGGTTGCACCTGTCTTCGCCCAAGGGGCCACAGCACCATCCCGCAATGACAACGTGCCATCGGGCACAATCATATCCGCTTCAAACTTTAACTCCGTGCCCAAACCATCACAGGCCGGACAGGCACCAAACGGATTGTTGAACGAGAATAGGCGCGGCTCAATTTCTTCAATTGTGAAACCTGAGACGGGGCAGGCAAAACGCTCAGAGAACATAATGCGCTCATGCGTCTCGTTCTTGCTCTTATTGGTGCCTTCTTCAGACGTTTGGGAGGCGGGCAGGGGCTTGTCGGTGAATTCAGCAATTGCCAACCCGTCAGCCAGCTTCAATGATGTCTCAAATGAATCCGCCAACCGCGTGGCAATGTCTTCCCGCACAACGATACGATCCACGACAACATCAATATCGTGTTTGAATTTTTTATCGAGTACTGGCGTTTCAGCAATCTCATAAAACTGGCCATCAACTTTGACACGTTGGAAGCCCTTTTTCAGAAGCTCAGCCAGCTCCTTCTTATATTCGCCTTTACGGCCCCGCACGATGGGTGCCAAAATATAAAGCCGCGTACCCTCTGGCAGCGCCATGGTGCGATCCACCATCTGCGTCACGGTTTGCGCTTCAATCGGCAAACCCGTCGCAGGTGAATAGGGTACCCCCACGCGCGCAAACAACAGCCGCATGTAGTCATAAATTTCTGTAACAGTACCAACCGTCGAGCGTGGATTGCGTGACGTGGTTTTCTGCTCAATCGAAATCGCAGGAGAAAGACCATCGATCTGGTCCACATCCGGCTTTTGCATCATTTCCAAGAATTGCCGTGCATAAGCAGAAAGCGATTCCACATAACGCCGCTGACCCTTCAGCGTAGATCGTATCGAACGCAAGCGACGATTTGCCGGAACCTGAAAGCCCAGTGAATACGATGAGTTTATCCCGCGGCAATTCCAGCGAGATGTTTTTCAAATTGTGCTCACGCGCACCTTGAATCGAAATGATACGTTTATTGTCGGCCATGTTGCGGTGCTAGATCAAATCAAGAACGTTGACAACCACATATACGCTGAAGTCTGCTGTCAGGATGTGTCAGCAGTGCGAATTAATACGCCAACGGCGCCCCATTCACAGTTACAGCAGTGGCGTTCACATCAAACCCTACACCTTTGGTGCTACCCGCAATACGGACTGGCACATAACCTTGCGCATTGCCAATCGGCGCAAGTGTAATTTCATAGCGTTTGGGTTCCGTATCGCCATCTTCAACTTCGCCACCGGCGACGGGTGTGTAAACGATCTTGCAAGTCAAAGTTTCACCAGACTTACCACCGTTGCTCAAAGTGATGTCGAACACATCCCGACCGTCAAATGCGCGGTGCTTGCCCGAGCAGGGTGATTTGGCACGGGTCAGTTTCAGCAACATCGACAAAGGATCCATGACCGACGCATTCACAGCTTTTAGAATGGTCGCATCATAGTCGGTCCCTTCAGTCATTAAGTCGCCGTTGGTGGCAAACTTGAGGTTCCGTTCCTTCGATTTTTCATTCTTCTTACGAAAATAATTATAACTCTGCGGGGTCAAATTTGCCTTCTGAAGGCTTCCATTTGCACTCAAAGATAATTTAATTTTCGACAACAGTTTGGACACCCCGACCGTTTTTGCATCAAGTGTGGCAGCATAGGCACCATCACCAAGTGTGGCAGAATAGCTGGCTTTCATGATCCTTGCGCCACCAAACAACACATCATAATTGACGGCAATTTGTTCAGCTGCTGTCGCTTGTAGAGGCGACAATACCAACAGTGCCGCAAATGCTGCAAATCTGGTTTGAGTTTTATAAGAAAATACCATTTTTAAGTCCACACTGTCGCGCCCAAGCTTGATGTTTGCCAACATAATAGGGCTCAAATGTGGTCGCAACTCCGGGGCAATTCAAGTTTTGCGGCGCGGGCGAAGCTCGTAAAGCAGATGGAGAAACAGAGCGAAAAATACAATTCCGCCGCCCATCAGCGTGCGGCTATCGGGAACTTCAGAATGAACGAGCCACACCCAAATGGGGCCTAAAACCGGTTCCAACGTTCCAACCAGGGCGGCCAAGGCTGCGGGCAGCATGCGCGCGCCGAAAGAAAATAAGGCCAATCCCGCTCCCAAATTCAATGCACCAAAAGCCGCGAGCCAAGCCAGATCACTCCACGACACGATGAAGTTTGAGGCCAACAATCCTGAAATGCACATAGCCACAAACACAGCCAATGTATTGGCAGGCACCATGCGGATGTTGCGGTGACGGCGGGTGGTCACAGTCGCGATGGCGAACACCGTACGCAATCAACAAAGCCAAACCATCTCCGATTGGAGACACTTTTCCCGTGAACGTGTTGGACACCATGACGCCAACGCCGACGATGACGAGCAAGATTGCGGCCCATGTTGCCCAAGGTGTTCTTTCGCGAAACACCAACCAGCTGATGAGAGCAGCCAACAAAGGCACACCCGCTTGCATCAACAGGATATTCGCAACGGTGGTGTGAGCGAGTGCAATCACAAACGACGTTGAAGCAATTGTAAAACAGGCTGCCACCAAAAGTCCGGGCCGTCCCATGTCGCGGAATGCACTAACTGTAGAAGGCAAGCCGTCGCGCAGCACGAGAAAGATCAAGAGAAAAAGTGTGGCGAAATAACTGCGCCAAAACACCACCGTCCAACTGTCATCAACCGTGATGTAGCGCGATATGGCCCCACCAAAACTCCACAGAATGGCCGAGCCTGCAACAAGTGCAATGCCTAGCCCAATATGATCTTGTGTGGAACGACTCCCCATTTGCGCAAATTAGCCGTTTCAAAGGCTTCCGAGCAGATACAACTCCGGCATGTCAGTTATGCCAGCGACTAGTTTTCAATATTCCATGTTGAGGAAATAAATGTTTCGTCTTCTTGGGTGCCGCGTTCAAATTTCAGGAAGTCGTAATAGCCGCAATTGTCAGGGCCGGGGAATGTGCGGCAGGTCGAAGGTCGCGCGTGATAAATGCCGCAACGCCGCGCTGCCGTATCAAAGAACTGGCAAATCTTGCCGAAATGCTTGTCGGACTGACGGCGCATGATGCGCTTGTAGCCATGGGCAGCTTTGAAATATTTCTTTTCAGCCTTGGCCAGGGGAATATCAAAGTAGCGAGCAATACGCTCGGCATCTTTGTCTTTCACTTCGATAACAGGGTAAGAACAGCAATACCCCGGGCATTTCAAACAATCATATTTCGGTTTCTTCGCCATCTTCACTTCCAAATGTTGAACAGGCGATTCTGTAGGCCCGTAGTGGGCATGACAATCCAACAGCTTATGGTGGAGTGCAAGAGCAAGTGGGGGCTTAGAAACAGGAAAAGCGCCCACAGTACGTTAAACCAGCCTTTACAACCTTGCGTTAGTAAGCACGTGAGTGGAGGGAAATTCAATGCTTCGATCAGTTGGTCTTGAGACCTATGTGCGCAACACCAAACTCAAGACCATAGGCCTGCTCTTTGCCTATTTGTTTGTCGCTCTCTGCGTTGCTTGCGCTTTAAGTTTTATGTTCGCGATTGTTTACACCCCAGGCACAACGGCTGATCGCCTGGCCGCCGCTGGTCGTTTGATTGCGTTGGAATGGCACCGCATGGTGGTAGGTGCCATGCTGTGGGCAGTACTGGCCAGTGTGTTCTATCGCCGCACGCTCAATCAGTCCCTGAAGGCGGAGGGAACAACCCGCTCTGAAAATCCGCGACTGTTCAACATCGTTGAAAACTTGGCAATCTCTACAGGGCTTACCGTTCCACAGATCCATATCATTGAAACCCATGCCACCAACGCATTCATGTCCGGTTTATTGCCATCAAGAATGTCGTTGACCATCACACGTGGCGCATTGAACAGTTTGAACGACGCACAGCTCACCGCAGTTATCGCCCATGAATTTGTCTTGGTGTTGAGTGGCGAGGCCCGTCGCATGGGGCTAGCATCCGTCTTCACTGGCATTTGCATGTATATGGCAACGTTCCTGCTGAAACCATTCTACAAGCCAAGCTTCCGCATGCTATTGGTTTTGTTGGCGCTCCCATTCTACCCCTATGACGTGGCAGGCCTTATGTTCATCGCAATTCTGGCCGCCGTACTGGGTGCGATTGCCTTGAAACTTCTCGTTGGCAAGATGCGCGTTTTTGTGGCTGATGCGGGCAGCTTGCAACTGACCAAAGACCCTGAGGCTCTCGCAGCGGCCATCCAAATCATGGCGAACAGTGCGAATTTTGAAGGTGCGGATTATGCCTTGCGGCCGTTGCTGTTTGTGGATGTAACATCGCGGTGGCTCACAACGCATCCTACAACGGATGAACGCATTGCGGCACTCAAAACCTATGTTCCAAACTTGCAATCTGATCAGACCATTCGTTTTCCCGTGGTACAGGACACACGGTTAGGCTTACGCGATCAATTTGATATTCCGGCCTGGGTGTCAGGCAACGCGAGTATTCTGCCTGTTGTTGCATTTGCAATTTATTGTGGCGTCACATCCAAGTGGACATCCATCGACCCCAAAGAAGTTGCAGCACACAAAGACGACATTCAAGCGACGCTGGAATTTGCGTCAAAATATGCAACACCCGAAATGCAACCCGCCATCAAGGGCTATGCGCATCTCTATGATTGGGCCTATGGCGCAAATGTCGATTTTGAAGCGCTGAACAAGTTGCCGAAAATTGAATACGCTAAACCGAAAGAAGTAGCAGAAACGCCGAACCCATTAGAATTTGCCATGCCTGCAAAACCCTCAACGACAGTTAAAAAGCAGGAGGTATTCATGATGTCGAGTGAGCCTGCTGTTCAAGTGAATGAATATGAAGCCCATATCATCGCTGCGGTACTCAAAAATAAATCGAGACTTGCAAGCGACATTTCCCAATCAGCTTACGATTGCGTTTTGAAATGGCAAGACAGCGATATCGCGCGTAAACTGGCGAGGGATTGGGCCCGTGGCTTTAGCAAAATCGTGGATGCTGATGCTTTCAAGTTCAAAAGGTTTCCGTTGGACTTAGAATTCAGCAATGCCCGAAGGAAGGCGGACGATGAAGCCTCTGCCGATGAATTATATCCAGAACACACCAAAGAGGGCAGGGACTTCCTCAACTTCTTGTACGATAAAGGCATGGGCTCAAGCTGGACGCCCAAGTCATGCATTCTCACCCGCACACGGGAAAGAATTGAACCTTGGCTCAATGGCGACGATGCGAAGACAGTCGGGCTCAGCGATACGCTTGTTGTTGCAATGAAAAATGAAGCCCAGAGCACAAATACGGACGGCATATTGAAAGGCGAAGCGCTCGCTCAAATGCAACTCGCCGAAACGCAAATGAAAAATGCGTTCAAACCCACTGATCGCGAACAAGCGGCGATGGACCGATTGCAAAAAGCATCTTGGAACAATGGCAGCAAACCCGTCAGTTTCGTGTGGTTGCCAGCTTTGTTATTGTTTGCATTATGGCGCATGATCAAAAGCTTCGGATGGTTGGTTGGCAATGTGCGACGCTTGGTATTTGGATGATGCATTGACGGAATTGCATATCATCAGTGCGTTCTTAGCAAAGGCAGTCGGGCCGTTGGTCTCTGTTATTACCGCCTAAGCAGGAGTAGCTTTTGATTGCGGCTTTGCAATTACAATGCATTCAAACACGGCGTAGCATGTGCAATGCGCGTGAGCCCAATCGCTCAAATTCAAGGAGAAATAAAACCCAAGGAGAATTATCATGATTACACGCACACTTGCCGCGTCAATCTTGGCGTTAGGCTTCCTGTCTCCCGCAGCATTTTCCGGAGACAATGACTTTTGTTCAACAAATCAGGCACATCGTGGTGAATACCCTGCATGCAACGGTGTCGTCGTACAGCCAGCTGGAGTTACGGCTGGCGCACAAGCATTTGCAATTCCTGACGTCCGCCGGACTGGAAAGTGGCGGTCAATTGGCAACTACATCGATGAAACGGCAGAAGAACGCAATCAACGTTCCAGCAAACATTAAATTGTAAATTGTGCATTGCAGACGCAGCTGTTCGGCGTCGCGCCTGCAATGCTGGTTAAAACGTGCGCGGGCTGGCGCAAATTACTAAATTCCACAATAGGAAAATAACGCTTGACACCGCGCGGTCATTCTGCTATTCCTTGCCATACTCCGGAATTGTATCACCACTTCCAAGCATCCCAACAATAGTTTTGAGCCCATCAGGAAAACGACGTTGGAGAGCGGGGGAGGGTGGCTGCGAACTGATTAAAGGGAGGCGTTCCCCTTGTTTTCCCCTTAATTTTCTTGGCTGCCGTCGTCACCAGACCATTGCCGTGATCAATGGACGTGATGAGGTTCGACATCGGCGCATAGGTGATGCCTGTCGCCACATTGTCCTAAGGTTCTTGTGGCCATTCACCCTCGGGCCAATTGCGTTTACCGTGAATAATGCGGACTACGTGCAAGATTTCATCCGTCAATTGATAGACGATAATGAGCGATGTTCGCGCAACTGGTTTTTCATAGGTACCAGTGACGCGCCCAACACGTCCAATTGGCATTTCCGACAGGGCCTCAACGACCGCCATGAGCCGCTGATCTACGATGTCGGCGTTATTTGTATTCTGTTTTGCGATGTATTCGAGCTGACGATGATAATCAGAGCTCGCTTTTGCCGCCCATCTAATGCGACGCTTCATGCCTGCTTGGATTTACGTTCATACGCCGCAGCGATAATTGCACGGGAGGATTTGACCACATCTTCGTGCGGCACCGTACGACCCGCTTTTACGTCATCAATGCCTTGCATAATGCCTTCGACAATCTCGGCTTCGTTTTGGACAAAACGTGTAATCGCTTCCCGCGCCAGAAAGTTCTTGGAGCGTTGCGTGCTCTTGCTCAAAGCATCCAGCATGGATTTGGTTTCTTGCGGAATACGGACGGAGAATGTGATGTCTGTCATGGTTGAAACCCAATTCTGTGAAAGCCAACACATGTTAACACAAATGGTTTGTGCCGACAATCCTTACAGTTTGAACCTGTTTGAAATTGGACACTGATGCTTAAGAGATGCAAACGGCCACATTTATAACGAGTTTAAAGGGAAGCGTCCCCGTTTTC
>CAVZXJ010000004.1:0-92182 GCA_963779145.1 uncultured Alphaproteobacteria bacterium | reverse complement strand
AAGTACTGCTCGGCGCGCTCGAACGCGAGCACGGAGGTCGGCCGCCTCGCCCGCCTTCGCGAAGTAGCGGCTCGCCTCCCCCGGCGCCGAGAACTGCAGGTGCGCCGCGATCGTCTGGGGCTCGGCTCGCCCGCTCGCCTCGAGCACGCGCGCGAGCCGCTCGTGCCAGGCGAGGCGGTCGCCAGGCTGAAGCCGGCTGGCGACGCTCTCCCGCACGCGGTCGTGGAAGCACTCGATCTCGTCGTCGAGGCCGGGCCCGCTCGTGCGGGCGAAGTGGCTCGTGCGCAGCTGCGTCACGAAGGCCGGCGGCAGCGACTCGAAGCCGCACGCCGCGGCCGCGTCGCGCGCACGGATCGGCTGGCCGGCCACGGCCACGGCTTCGAGCAGGCGCCGCGGACCCGGCTCGAGCCGCGCCACGCGGGCCGCGATCACGGAATCGAGGCCGGCTCCCGCCGCGGCCAGGTCCAAGCCCGAGCGGGCGTGGCGCGCCAGCTCGTGCACGAAGAAGGCGTTGCCGCCCGATTCGCGCAGGATGCGCTCGGCGAGCTCGCGCGCCCCCTCGCGCGCCGGCCCGAGCAGCGTCAGCGCGAGCTGCAGCGTCTCGCCCTCGGACATCGCCGCGACCTCGACTGCTTCGCGCGCGACGCGCGGCGCGAACGTCCGCTCGGCCGCCGCGAGCGCCGCGAGGCAGGCGCTCGTGTGCTCGTACTCGCTGCGGTAGGCGAGCAGCAGCAGCACCCGTCCGAGCTCGGCGTCTCGACCAGGTCCGCGAGCAGCTCGGCGCTATCCACGTCCCCCCACTGCAGGTCGTCGATCGTCAGCACGACCGGCCGGGTCGCGGCGAGCCGGCCGAGCAGCCGGCCGAGAGCGCGAACCGCGGCGCGCCGCTGCTCGCGCGGCTGCGTCCCGCCGCTCGGCGCGTCGCCGGCGCTCGCCACCGTAGGAAGCCGCCGCAGCACCGGAAAGGCGCGCGCCAGGTCCGCGACGTCCTCCGGCAGCAGCGCCTCGAGCTCGGCCGCGGGCAGGCGCGCGAGATGCCGGTAGAGCGAATCGACCAGGCTGTCCCAGGCCTTGTAGGGAACAGACTCCTGCTCGTAGCACCGGCCCGAAAGCGTCACGACCGAGGTGCGCGCGGCGAGCTGCCGCTGGAAGTGGTCGAGAAGCGCGCTCTTGCCCGCCCCGGAGCGGCCGTGCACGCGGCAGATGACGACCGCGCCCGATCGGGCCTGCTCGAACGCCCGCGCGAGCGTCGCGAGGTGCGGCTCGCGGCCCACGAACGGCAGCTCCGTCTCCCAGGCTTCCTCGTCCGTGCGGGGCGCAGGCGCCGTCGTGCCGGACAGCGCCGCGCGCAGCGCGGCGGCGCCGGGCCGCCTTTCGGGGTCGCGATCGAGGAGCGCCAGGCACAGGTCGCTCAGGTCCGCGGGCACGCCGGAAGCGACGGAGGACGGCGCGGCCGGCGCCCGGCCGCCCGCCGCGTCGACCAGCTCGTGGAGCGTCCGGCGCGTCCCGCCGAAGGGCTTCTGTCCGGTGAGCGCTTCGTAGAGCATCACGCCGACCGCGTACCAGTCGCTGGCCGGGGACAGCGGCAGCGCCGTCGCCTGCTCCGGCGACATGTAGTGGATCGTCCCGGCGAGGTGGCTGTCGGCCGACTCGTGGACGCGGCGCAGGCGCCCGGGGCTTCCCGAAGGCGATCCCGCGGGCGCGTCCGGCGCCGTGCGGGTGTCCACGTGCATCTCGGCCACGAGGCCGAAGTCGAGCAGGCGCACCCGCCCGTCGGGCGTCACCAGCACGTTCTCGGGCTTGAGGTCACGGTGCAGCATGCCGGCGGCGTGGAGAGCCGTCACGCCATCGACGAGCTGCGCGAGCGCCGCGCGCAGGCGCGCCTCGTCGGCCGGCGTCGCACCGCTCGGGAGCGGCTCGGGGCTCGGCTGCTCCGCGACGGGCTCGGCGCCAGCCGGCATCGGGACGGGGCGGCCCTCGGTCACGGCGGTCGGCTCGTGCGCCACGCCGCCGCCCGGCTGGTTCCAGACCCAGCGCCTGAAGTCGACGGCTCCCTCGAGCAGCTCCATGGTGAAGCACCAGGTCCCGCGGTCCTCGAAGAGCTCGTAGAGCGGCAGCAGGTTCGGGTGCGAGAGCGGGGCGAGGGAGCGGAACTCCTGCTTGAAGAGATAGAGCGCGGCCGGATCCTGCCCGCGCATGGCCTTGAGCGCCACGCGGTGCCCGCGCTCGCGGTCGTGGACCTCGTAGACCGTGCCCATGCCGCCGGCGCCGAGCAGGCGGACGACGGAGAAGCGCTCGGTGCCCGAGAACGCCTCATCCCGAGGAGTGGACACGATGTGGCGGGAATGGTACACCCACGACTTCAGCAGGAGGCGACATGACCCGCTCGCGTGCCCTCGCCGGTGTGCTCCTCGTCGCGACCGCCGCCGCACCGGCGCGCGCGCAGTCGACCGACCCGCTGGGATCCAACAACGGCATCTACCCTTCGGCCCAGGACTGGACGGGCGGCTACCGCGTCAGCAACTACGCGTATCCGCAGTCTCCCGTCGCGGCCCGCTTCCCGCCGGGCGGCGGGCAGGGCGGGCTCACGCCTGCGAATGCGCCGCTCTACGTCACCGCCGTCAAGGCGTACCTCGCGGCGGTGCAGATCAGCGGGCTCGTCAACGACCCGGCGAACTGGGCGCCCGGGAAGGCCGGCTGGTACGACATGCCCTGGATGTCGGAGGGCGACACGCTCCCCGACGGGCGCACCGATCCGAACTCGGGGCGCGAGGCGATCCTCGGCTCGCACACGGGCCAGATCCTCGAGCCCAGCACCTTCCCGTCGCTGCCGCCGAAGGTGAAGTTCCAGAACCACTCGGTCATCTACTACAACGACGTCGCCGCGGCCATGCTCGGCCGGCTCTGGAAGGACCCCTACCGCCCGACCTCGGCGACACGCAGTTCCCCGAAGGGCTCGATCATCGTGAAGGTCGAGGCCGCGACGCTCACGCCCGACCAGTGGCCGGCGGTCGCGGGCTCGACCCGCTACTGGGTGTACCGGCCGACCGTGGCCGTGATCGAGAACCCCGGCATCACCTACAAGACGCCGAGCATGGTGCCCGTCTACTTCGCGCAGATGGCGGTGAAGGTGAAGGACAAGCTGGCCTCGCCCGAGACCGGCTGGGTCTACATCGCCTTCGCATACGACGCGAAAGCGAGCGGCGCCACGGTCTGGGACAAGGCGGTGCCGGTCGGCGCGACGTGGGGCAACGACCCGGAGGCCGCGCGCACGCCCTCGGGGCGCAACCCGAACGCGCCGCTGCTGCAGACGTGGGTCAACCCGCAGGCGCCGGCCTTCGCGCGCGACACCCTCGGCTGGGGCGGACGGCTCGCGGGCCCGATGGACGTCGCCACGCGCCACAACGTGCTGACCGTGAGCGGCAAGCGCTACCAGGGCGACACGACGCTCGCGGCCTCGGCCTGCCTGAGCTGCCACGCCGCGGCGCAGTTCCCGTTCACCGAGAACCTCTACCCGTCGCCCAACAAGGTCTTCCCGGAGGACGGCGATCCCTTCCTGCTCTTCGATCCGGGCTCCGCCGACTGGGCTCGCTGGTACCAGAACCGGCCGGGGAACGTGGCGCTCTCCGGATCCGGCCGCAGCGGCATCGTGGCTCTCGACTACGACATGCTGCTGACGTTCGCGCTCAGCGCCTACCAGCGGGAGGCTGGGAACCCGCTGCTCGCGCAGCCGCACATCCGCATCCACTGACCGGGCGCTCGGCGACACGCACGACCGCGGCGTCCGCGAAGTCCATGCGGCGGTCGCGGTACTTCCACATCAGCTCGCGGATCCGCGGAATGTCGTCGCGGCCCGAGCGGCAACAGCCGGATGGCTTCGGTCTCGAAGCGACGCCAGAGCGCGGCCTGGACGTCGGGGCGATCCGCCAGGAGGAACATCGCTTCGGTGACGACAGGCCACACGGTCGCGAGCGGCTCGCGGAGCTCCTGCAGCGTCGCGAGGCAGCGCTCGTGGTGCTGATCCGGCCGACGCAACAGCGCGACGATCGGCCCGGTGTCGACGAGGATCACTTGCGGCCGGTGGCGCGCGTGCGCAGCAGCTTGCGCACCTTGTCTCCACTGCGGACGGAGAGGTCCGCCGGACCCTCGGCGACGATCCCGATCAGGTCGCGCAGGGCCGGGTACGGGCGCTTCGCCTGCTTCGCCACCGACGTACGCCTCGATCGCCTCGCGGACGACCGCGGACTCCGACCGGCCGCTCGCGCTGGGCACGCCGGGCCACCGCGCGCCGCGTCTTCTCGCCGATCCGAACGCTCAGGATGCGACTCACGCCACGCCTCCAGCAGTGTATGACACTTTGTCATACAGGGCGTGATGCGTCAATCCCGCTGACGGGCTAGCCGGACGCCGCTACCAGCCTCCGCCGCCGCCACCGCCGCTGCTGCTGCCGCCGCCTCCCCCACCGCCGCCGCCGCCTGAGCTCCCGGACGACGACGGAGCCGCGACGCCGGCCGCGAGGGAGCTGGCCGCCAGCGCCCACGTCGCCGTGGCGCCGGCCCCGCCGAAGGCGCCACCGCCGCCGCTCCAGCCCGTCGGTGCGCTGCTCGACGAGCCACCGGAGGAGGACGACGACGTCGAGGTCGAGCCCGACCAGGACGTCGTCTGAGCGGCCGGACGACTGTGCGCCGTGGGCCTTGAACCAGTCCTGCGCGTCCTTGTCGAGGCCGAACGCGAGCACGTAGGGGAACCACTCGTCGCGGAGCGCAGGCTGCGGCCGACCCAGCTCCTGCTCGAAGTAGCGGCGCGCCGAGGCGAGCCGCTTGCGGAGCGCGATGCCCTGCGCCCGCTCGCGCGAGCGGGCCTGGTTGATCATGCTGTTGAAGAGCGCGAGAGCCAGGAGCGTGGCGCCCAGCCGCACGTCGAAGCTGAGCCCGGCGCCGAAGGCGTCGTACAGGATCGGCACGTCCCGGAAGCCGGTGGCGACGGCGGCGGCAAAGAGGAGCATCAGCCCGCCGGGGATCAGGAACCGAATGACGCCCCAGGGGCCGCGGTCGATCCGGCCGCGCCAGGACGCCGCCATCGTCGAGGCGATGCCGGACAGCACCAGCATGGGAATGCCGATGCCGAGGAAGCGCGGGAGTCGGCCCTCGGCCGTCGCCGGCGCGGCCGTCCAGAACAGGTACATGGCCCAGACGAACGCGACGAGCGTCGGCAGCCAGAGCGGCAGCCACTTGCTGTGCGCGGAGGGTCCGACGAGCTCCTTCGCCTGCGCCTCCAGCGTGGGCTGGATGAGGCTCGTCGGGTTGAAGCCCTTCGACTTGTAGTGGGCTTTCACGTCGCTGGTGCTCGTCTCGCTGCGGCCGTCGAAGAAGAAGCCGTCCACGAGAGCCCGTTCGTGGCCGCCGAGTGTCGCGCGGTCCACCTTGAGGCTCATGTGCAGCTCCTGCTTGCGGTCCACGCGCGTCTCGAGCTTGCCCTCGGCGGCGAGCCGCGCGATCGTCGCGGCCACCTCCTCGGCCCCGACGCCGCGGTCCCAGACCGCCCCGATCAGCTCGGCCGGATGGCGCAGGAGGTTCTGCTCGAGCCAGCCCTTCTGCGCGGCGGCCTGCGGCGTGAGCGGTGCGAAGCGGCCGCGGCTCCACTCGCTCGCCAGGAGCAGGACGACGAGCAGCAGCGGGACGCCCGCGAGCGCCAGCAGCAGGCGGGCCTGGCGCGGCGACGTCCGCTGCAGCGCGGGCTCCCCCGCTCCGCTCCACTCGAGCTCCGTCCGAACGACGAAGCCCTGGCCCGGGGGCAGGCGCCCGCCCTGAAAGGCCTGCTCCCGGGGGCCGTCCACACGCCAGGCCGGATCGATGCGCAGCGTGACCGACGACGTCCTCGATGTCGCCCGGCCGGTCGGCGAAGGCGAAGTCGTGGTTCAGGGCGTAGCGGCCGCCCGTCTCCACGAGCGCGCCGTAGAGCGAGTAGGCGATGTCGTAGACGATCTCCGTGTCCGCGAACGGAGGATCGTCGGGAAGCCGGCTGCGCCAGCGCAGCACGCGGTCCGAGAACCAGGCGTAGCGGTCGAGGTCGTCGAGGCTTCCCTCGCGCACCTCGCGCCGCGCGGCGGTCGCAGGGTCGATGCGGGTCATGGCGCGCAGCACGATCTCCTGGCCGGGCCGGAGGTCGAAGCGGCGCTCGCCGCCGTTCCAGTCGCCGGTGAACACCATGTGCTGGCGCTCGACGACGTGCAGCACGCCCTCCGCGTCGAGCTTCGCCCCCACCTCGAGCGACTTCCAGTGGAGGTCGCGCGCTGAAGCCGGCGAGGCCGAGAGGAGCGCGGCGCAGGCCCCGAGCGGCAGCAGGATGCGCAGGCGCGAGAGGAATCGCGCGGGAGGTTGGCTCAAGGCATTCCTGGCGAGCCGAGCCTACCTCAACGCGCGGCGAGGTGCCGCGCCCAGTGGAGCGCGACGTCGATGCGCGTGCCCTCGTCGGGCGCGCGCTCGACCTCGACGAAGACGAAGCGCTTCCCCGACGGGGCGACGTCCCATTCGACGAGCGGCGCGGTGGACGTCAGGTAGCGGGTCGTGTCCGGGATCACCACGCGCGGCGGGCCGGCGCGGAAGACCGGGCCGCTCGCCACGTCCACCGCCAGCAACGGACGCTGCGGGCTGGCGGTCCCCAGGTAGAACAGCTCGCGGCCGTTGCCCGACCACCTCGGGTAGCTGCCGAACTCCGGCGAGACCTGCCACTTGCCCACGCCGCTCGCCGACCTCACGAAGACGTTCGCGTTGCCGGCCGCGGGCGACTGATAGGCGATCCAGCGCCCGTCGGGCGAGTGTGCCGGCGCGGAGGCCTGCTCCTCGAAGGGCCGGGGCGCTTCGCCCGGCGCGAGGAGTGAGATGCCGGGCGTCGACCCGACGCGGCTCAGCACGATGCTGCGGCCGTCGGCGCTCCACGAGCCGGGCATCATCGTCTCCGAGCTCGGCCCGCTCAGGACCTCCTCGCTCCCGGTGCCGTCGGCGGGCTTCGCCAGGATCGCCTGGTCGCGCCCGCGGTAATACGCGACGCGGTCGCCGCGCGACGTCCATGCGGGATAGAGGTGCCCGCCGAAGGTCAGCCGGTTGAGGCTCCGGCTGGCGAGCGCGTAGACCCAGACGTCGGCATCGCTGCCGGCCCCGCTCGCGCTGCCGACGGTGAAGGCGAGCCGCGTGCCGTCCGGCGAGAAGCGCGGGTGGTGGAAGCCGCGCGCGGCGAGCGGGAGACGCTCGGCGCGTCCGCTGGGATCGACGAGCGTCAGCAGCCGGTTCGACCTGCGAGCCGGCGCCCTGGACCACGGCCAGCGTGCCGTCCGAAGCCACGGCGAAGTGGGCGGCGCCACTGCCGGGGTCGCTCGCGACGCCCTGCAGCACGGGCCGCGGCTGGCCGGTGACGACGAGGCGGTCGGGGTCGAAGCCCACCGCGTAGAGGACACCGGCGCGAGCGTAGACCAGGGTGTCGGGCGGCACGAAGCGCGCCATGTTGGCGCCCTCCACCACCACGCGGCGCTCGCGCGTCGCGAACGAGTAGGCCGCGATCCGCGCCTTGTCGTAGTCGTTCGGGCTGTCGACGGCGCCGACCGTGAAGAGCACGGCGCGGCCGCCGGGGAGCAGCTCGGGCCAGCGGAAGGTGCGCTCGCCGCTCGCGCTGTCGGGCATCACGACCGGCTGCGGCTCGCCCCCCGCCGCGGGCACGCGCCAGACGCCGGTGTCGTACTCGGGGGAGAAGAGGATCGAGCCATCCGTCGCCCACACGCCGCCGCGTCCGTTGGCCGCGCGGGCCACCACCTGCGTGGGGCCGCCGGCGAGCGACACGGTCTTGAGGCGCTCGCCGTCGAAAAAGCCGAGCGAGGCGCCGTCGGGCGAGAAGAAGGGCGCCGCGCCGCCCTCGGTTCCCGGGATCGGCTGGGCCTCGGGCTGGTCGAAGGCGCGCAGGTGGATCATCGTCTGCCCGGCGCTGGCGCTCACCGTGAACGCGAGCTTGCGCCCGTCCGCCGAGAGCGCGATCGTCGGCATGTCGGGGAAGGCCATCGGCCGGTCGCTCGGCAGCCGGACGGCGAAGTGCGTGAGCGGCTGCGTCGGCTGCGTGCGGACCGGCTTCCACGCGACGGCGACGGCCGTGCCGATGCCGGCGGCGGCCAGGAGCCAGGCCAGCGCCTCGCGCCGGCGCGCGACAGGCGCGGCCGCGCGCGACGTCGCGCCTGCCACCTCGCGCTCCTCGAGCAGCAGGCGCGCGTCGGCGATGTCGTGGAGCCGCCGGCCGGGTCCTTCTCGAGGCAGCGGCGCAGGACGCCGGCGACCGGCGCGGGCAGCGCGGCGGGCAGCGCCTCGAACGCCGGCTCGTCCTTGATGACGGCGGCCAGCAGCTCCGACACCGTCTCGCCGCCGAACGGGCGCCGGGCCGTCAGCATCTCGAAGAGCACGACCCCGAAGGCCCAGACGTCGGCGCGCTTGTCGACCGCGCGGCCGCGCGCCTGCTTTCGACCGGCGTTTTGGCGAATTGCATGAGATGCACGGACGAGCCTTCACCCGCAAAACGCTGCAACCACGCTTCTTCCGTTGTGAACACCAAAATCGGCGCCCACCATGTTGTCAGGCAATGGAACAGTTGGTCGATCACCGTGCGGCAGGAACGGCGCTTCAAGCTGCTCCATGGGTCGCAATAGAGCGTGTCCTTGCGGATGTCGAAATAGAAGGCCGACAAGTCCGTGTTCATGAACTGCATCAGTGACGCCGTCACCTTCTTGTAGTCATAAACGCGGTAAGCCTCGCGCACCGTCTGGTCCAAGGTCCAGAGCAGATGCAGCACATAGCGTTCAAGCTCCGGCATGTCCGGGCCATAGACTTGTTCCCAATCTTTCAAGCCATCCACAGCGCCCAGCATATAGCGGAAGGTGTTGCGCAGTTTGCGATAGTTCTCGGACGTGCCTTTGAGAATTTCAGGGCCCACGCGCTGGTCATCAGCATAATCGGTCGAGGCCACCCAGAGGCGCAGGATGTCAGCGCCGCATGGTCTTGATCACGTCTTGCGGCACCACGGTGTTGCCGAGGGACTTTGACATTTTGCGGCCGTCTTCCGCCATGGTGAAACCATGGGTGATGACTTGCTTATAAGGGGCCACGCCGCGCGTGCCGCAGCTTTCAAGCAACGACGAATGGAACCAACCGCGATGCTGGTCGGAGCCTTCCAAATACACATTCGCGGGCCACTGCAATTCAGGCCGTTCTTCCAGCGTGAAGGCATGGGTGCAACCGGAGTCAAACCACACGTCGAGAATATCGCGCACTTGCTCATAGTCAGCAGCTTTGTAGTCAGGCGAGAGGAAGCGTTCAGCCGCACCCTCAGCAAACCAGGCATCAGCGCCTTCTTCAACGAATGAGTCGTAAACTCGTCTGGTTCACCTTGTTATCGTTGAGGATTTTGCCTGTGGCTTTTTCCACGAACACGGCAATCGGCACACCCCATGCGCGTTGACGGGAGATCACCCAATCAGGCCGTTGCTCGATCATTCCCCGTAAACGGTTCTGCCCTGCGGGCGGGAAAAACTCGGTGGCTTCGATGGCGGCCAAGGCCTTGGCACGCAAACCATCCACCTTGCCATCGCCCATGGAAATGAACCACTGCGGCGTGTTGCGGAAGATGATGGGTTTTTTCGAACGCCATGAATGGGGGTATTGATGCGTGAGGCGCGAACGGCCAACAATGTTGCCAGCCTCTTTCAACGCCGCAATCACAGCTTCATTGGCATCGCCCTTTTCACCCTTGTCGGTGATGACGCGCTTGCCCGTGAGGCCCGGCGCTTCATTGGTCAGGAAGCCATCAGCATCGACGGTTGTCGGAATGTCGGTGTTGATGCCGCGTTCACGCAAAGCCTTCTGGTTCGCCGTCCAGACAATGTAGTCATCCGCACCATGGCCGGGGGCGGTGTGGACGAAGCCCGTGCCTGCGTCGTCAGTGACGTGATCGCCGTCGAGGAGTGGGACGATAAAATCATAGCCAAGGGATTTGAGCGGGTGATCGCAGATCCAGCAAGATCGTCCGGATCGATATCTGCAATTCGTTGAACGTTTCAACTTTGAGCCGATTTGCAAACTGTTCCAGCAAGCTTATCAGCAAAAATAAATCCTCCCTTCCTTGCCCAGTTGCCTTCGGGTGCATCATTAACTTCATAGAGTCCATACTGATATTCTGTATGAAAAACTGATTGCGCGATTGCCGGGAATTGTCCAAGGCGTTGTCGTCCAAATCAAAATACTGATGCTGACTCAAGGCTTCGAGCACAGCTTTTGCGTTATGCTGTCCATCGATCAACCAGACGTCAGATACCGAACTGTCCGACATCCCGCACCGGAAACTTCACATAAATCGCATCACTCACATAATCCGCATATTCAACCTCAGCCTCGGCAAGTGCGGTTTTTTCCACCACACTCCACATCACCGGCTTTGAACCGCGATAGAGTTGCCCGCTGTCGGCGAACTTCAACAGTTCCCGCGCGATGATGGCTTCGGCTTTGTAGTTCATGGTGAGGTATGGGTTGTCCCAATCCCCTTCCACGCCCAAGCGCTTGAATTCTTCGCGCTGCACATTCACCCAATTTTGGGCGAACTCGCGGCATTCTTTCCGAAATTCATTGATCGGAATCGCGTCCTTGTTCTTGCCCTTGGCGCGATATTGCTCTTCGATTTTCCATTCGATGGGCAGACCATGGCAATCCCAGCCCGGCACGTAATTGGCGTCGTAACCTGACATTTGCGCCGAACGCACAACCAAGTCTTTCAGCGTTTTGTTGAGCGCATGGCCAATGTGGATGTTGCCGTTGGCGTAAGGCGGGCCATCATGCAGCACGAATTTTTCACGGCCTTTGGATTGTTCACGCAACTGCCCAAACAGGTTCATCTCAGCCCAACGCTTCAGGATCTCCGGTTCCTTCTGCGGCAACCCTGCCCGCATGGGGAAGTCAGTTGTCGGCAGGAATACGGTGTCGCGGTAACGGTCGTTTTTCTTAGGTGCGTCGGTCATGATGGCGCGGCTTTAGCGCATCGCAGTCACAAATGAAACATTTGCGCGTGGAGAAAATTTTAGCGGCGCATGACCCGTTTTAGGCGACGCGCCGTTGCCTCTGCTTTCAGGCGACTGGCCACTTGTTGTAAAAATGCGGCGGCAAAACTGCCAATAGGGCGGAGCGATTCAAAATCATAGGCAACATCCATCGCAACAAAGTTGTACTCATCCAAGATAATCCAACAAGGTGTTTGCAAACCCGCCCGCCGACATTCCATCTCCGGCACAAGCAATGCTGCCCTTTTGTGTGCTGGTTGTTTTGAAGTCAGTGGCAACAGAAATAGATTTGCTGGATCAGACGCAGTTCTGACAATCAAACAAACAGGTCGCGCCTTTCGCCCAGACTCTTCACCCTGCTCTGCTTCACGCGCCCAGAGGTAGTTAAACCGCAGAATATCGCCGACTTTAAGCGTCATTAGGCTTTGGTGCGATCAAATCGTCTAAGCCTTGGATCAGCAAGTTATGAACGTCATCTGGTGCATTTTCCAAGGTGAATGCCCTAATGTGGTTTTGATTAAGTTGCCGAAACAACTTTGCAGGAACAATAACTAGTTTTTCTTTACCGCGCTTGGTCAGCGCAACTGGCTCAATCAATGCGGCGTCCAAAATCTCGCCGGATTGTCGATTTAAGTCGGAAAATGTGTAGGACTTCATAGGGAACCTCCAATTACGTATTATACGTAATTGGAGGTGCCATCAAGTATTTGTTCAACCCTTCCACTTCTCGCGCATGGTCACCAATTCTTCTGCCGCTGTGGGGTGTACGGCCAAGGTTGCGTCGAACTGGGCTTTGGTGGCTTTGCAGGTAATCGCAATGCCCAGCAGTTGCGCCATTTCGCCTGCATCAGGGCCTGCGATGTGGCAGCCCAGATACAACATCGGTTTCCGCATCCACGATCAGCTTCATCATCATGCGCTCATCACGGCCGGAAAGTGTGTGCTTCATGGGGCGGAATGAGGTTTTGTAGATATCGACCTTGTGGGTTTTGCGGGCTTGTTCTTCGGTCATGCCAACAGTGCCTAATTCTGGCTGCGAGAAAACTGCTGTTGGCACGAGGCCATGATTGACCATTATAGGCTTGTCGCCAAACACCGTGTCGGCAAAGGCGTGGCCTTCGCGGATGGCAACAGGTGTCAAGTTCACACGGTTGGTTACATCGCCCACAGCGTAGATCGATGGCACTTCAGTTTGCGAATATTCATTGACGGGAATGGCGTAATGCGGCGTTGGCGTGATGCCGACATTTTCCAAACCCAAATCAACAATGTTTGGAATGCGGCCCGTGCAATACATGATCTGGCCTGCACCAATGCGTTCACCATCATTCAGCGTAATGCGCACGCCGTCACCGGAACGCTCGATCTTTTCAACATCGGCATTGCAGCGAATATCAATACCCTTCTTTTCCATTTCCGCTGTCAAATGATTGCGCAAGTCTTCATCAAAGCCGCGCAGGATTTTTTCACCGCGATAAAGCAGAATGGTTTCCACGCCGAGATTGTTGAAAATGCCTGCAAACTCAACGGCGATATAACCACCACCCACAATAACCATGCGACGCGGCAAGCGTTCAAGATGAAACGCTTCGTTCGACGTAATGGCCAATTCGTGACCGGGCAAATGGCGCGGCACAAACGGCGTGGCACCTGTGGCAATCAGAATATATTTCGCCGACACTTTGCGACCTGACGCAAGTTGCACCGTATGTGCATCGACCAGCGTGGCCCGCTCTTGAATCAGTTCCGCACCCGCCGCCGTCAGGTTGCGGATGTAGGCTTGGTTCAGGCGGTCAATTTCCTTGTCTTTATATTCGAGCAAGGTTTGCCAATCGAAGGTGACCTTTTCAGAGGTCCAGCCATAGCCAATGGCATCTTCAAATTCTTCGGCAAACTTCGACGCATAGACGAACAATTTCTTCGGCACGCAGCCGCGAATGACGCAAGTGCCGCCGACGCGATATTCCTCCGCAACGGCAACCTTCGCGCCATATTTTGCAGCAATGCGCCCAGCCCGAACACCGCCGGAGCCCGCGCCAATGACGAAGAGATCGTAGTCGAAGGTTGTCACGGGCGATACTTTTCCTCAACGCTGCCATCTGCTTTTGCGATGTAAGCCACGCCGCAAATGCCAATAAACAAGCCGTTATTCACAACGCCCGGCAGATTGTTGATCATGAATTCCAAGCGATCCGCCTGTTTGATTTCGCCACAGGCGCAATCAATGATGCAATTGCCGCCGTCTGTGCGGAACACTTTGCCGTCCTTGGTGCGCAAGGTGATCTTCGGTTCCATGTCAAAAGTTTTGAAGGCGCGCTCCAACTTCCATGCTGTTGCCTTCACACCAAACGGCACCACTTCAACAGGCAAAGGGAATTTGCCGAGGGTTTTTACTTGCTTTGACTCATCAGCAATCACCACCATGAATTTTGATGAAGAGCCTACGATTTTTTCAATCAGCAGCGCACCACCACCACCTTTGATCAAGCGGAAGTCAGCATCGATTTCATCGGCGCCATCCACCGTAATATCAATGAAAGGATGCTCATCCAAAGTGGTCAACACTAACCCCAAAGACTGCGCGAGTTTGGCCGTGGCTTCAGACGTTGGCACACACTTAATTTTCAAACCGGCTTTCACTTTTTCAGCCAACCCGCGGGTGAAATGATCCGCCGTTGAACCTGTGCCCAAGCCAATGATCATGCCGTCCTGAATTTTGGGCAACACAGCAAGTGCTGCTGCTTTTTTCATGTCGTCAGCGGATAATTTCTTCGTCTTGCTCACTTATCGAGCCCTCCCATCATCATGTATTTAACTTCCAGATATTCTTCCATGCCGTGCATTGAACCTTCACGGCCAAGGCCTGATTGCTTGACGCCGCCAAACGGTGCTTCAGCAGTTGAGATCACACCTTCATTGATGCCGACCATGCCATATTCCAATGCCTCGCCCACGCGCCACACGCGGCCAATATCGCGGGTGTAGAAATAGCAGGCCAAACCAAATTCAGTTGCGTTGGCGCGTTCGATGACTTCTTCCTCGGTTTTGAAACTGAAGAGTGGGGCAACAGGGCCAAAGGTTTCTTCCCGCGCCACGGCCATGTCATTGGTCACGCCGGTAATGATCGTCGGTTCAAAGAAATTGCCGCCCATGGATTTGCCACCCGTGGCCAGTTTGCCACCCTTGGCCAAAGCATCGGCGATGTGTTCTTCAACTTTCAGCACAGCTGCTTTGTTGATCAGCGGGCCTGTGGTTATGCCAACGTCAACACCATTGCCAACTTTGAGTTTCTCAACAGCCACCGCCAATTTTTTCGCGAAAGGCATCATAAACGCCTTCCTGCACATAAAGCCGATTGGCGCAGACGCAAGTTTGGCCGTTGTTGCGATATTTGGAGGCCATGGCACCCGCCACTGCCGCATCCAGGTCCGCATCATCAAACACGATGAAAGGCGCATTGCCGCCCAATTCCAATCCCATCTTCTTGATGGTAGGCGCGCATTGCGCCATCAACAGGCGGCCAATTTCGGTTGAGCCTGTAAATGTCAGTCCGCGCACAATTGGGTTCGATGTCATTTCAGCGCCAATGTCCTTGGCGGACCCTGTGAGCACCGAGAACACACCAGCAGGAATGCCCGCGCGTTCGCCAAGCTCAGCCATGGCCAAAGCTGACAAAGGGGTTTCCGCCGCTGGCTTCACCACCATGGCGCAACCTGCGGCCAGTGCAGCACCAGCTTTGCGGGTGATCATGGCATTGGGGAAGTTCCACGGGGTAATGCAAGCAATGACGCCTACCGGCTGCTTAATGACGACGGCACGGCCATTGGGAAATGGTACGGGAACGGTTTCGCCATAAACCCGGCGGGCTTCCTCGGCGAACCATTCAATGAAACTCGCCCCATAGGCAATTTCGCCGCGCGATTCGCTTAAAGGCTTGCCCTGCTCAGCCGTCAAAATCTGCGCGAGGTCTTCTTGGTTCTCCATCATCAGGTTGAACCACTTCTTCAAAACGCCTGCGCGTTCCTTGGCGGTTTTCTTGGCCCACAGCTTTTGGGCCTTTTCAGCGCCTTCAATGGCAGCTGCGGGTTTCTTTGGTGCCGAGGCGTGGAACCGAGCCGATAACGCGTTCGTCAACCGGGTTGGTCACGTCGATTGAAGCTGCGCCTTCCACCCATGCGCCATTGATGTAGCATTTGTCCTTGAGAAGGCTCTTGTCTTTCAATATGTCGGCAAGGGCCTGACTTTTGCGAATGTCCATGATCGTCTCCCGTAATCTGCGGCGGGGCTTAGCACAGGCAACCTGTTTAAACCAACTATCCAGAATCGCGTGATTTAATGACCCTTGAAGCCCTGATTTTTGATCTTGACGGAACCTTGGTAGATACCGCACCAGACCTGCACGCCGCCACCAACCACGTGCTGAGCTTGATTGATCGTCCGGCCATCAGCATGGCGGAGTTGCGGGCTTTCGTGGGCCATGGCGCTATGAATTTGATTGAGCGAGGCGTGGCCGCTACGGGTGACGCAGTCGATCAGGATACTTTGAAACGACTGCATGGCCAGTTTCTCGAATACTACGGCGACAATGTTGCCGACCACAGCGTGGTGTTTGACGGTTTGCTGGCGGTGCTCGACAAGGCGCAAGCGCAGGGTCTGAAAATGGGTGTGTGCACCAACAAGGTTGAGCACCTGTCGCACAAGCTTTTGACCGAACTTAACATGATGCAAAAGTTTGGCTCCCTTATCGGCGGCAACACCTTGCCTGTGATGAAGCCCGACCCTGCCCCTTTGATTGAAGCTGCAACGCGCCTCGGCGTGAACCCCAAAAACATCATGATGGTGGGTGATAGCGAAACCGATATTCGGACAGCGCAGAACGCAGGTGTGCCCGTGCTAGCGGTCACATTCGGCTACACCTCACAACATGTGAGCGCGTTTAATCCGACGCACATGATTGATCATTATGATGAGGCGTGGCCGATTATTGAGACTTATCTCTAACAAACCTAGTCACATCTCCCAGCGAAGGCGACCTGTTGCGCATCCAAGTTGAGAGCGACAGCACGATGTCAGCGTGGGAAACGCCTTTATAGAATTTCAGAGTCGAAACTGCCCCCGCTTCACGTAAGGCCTTGTCTAAGGCAATGGCATTTCTTGGAAACACCGTCTTGTCGTCTTCACCATGCAATATCAAAAATGGGGGCGCGTCGGCACGCACATGATTGATTGGCTGCGTTAATGGCAAGTCTGGAATGCCGCTGAACACTTTTATTGTGATGGGCGAATCCAGTGGCACAAAGTCAAACGGACCTGCCAAAGTGATCACGCCCGCGAGTTTCGGGCGTGCTTCTTGGTAACGATCACCCAACACCGCCATCGCCACATTGTACGCTCCAGCCGAATGGCCCATGGCGAAAATCTTTGTGGGATCACCGCCAAAGCCTTTTACATTGTCAACCGCCCAGCGCAGCGCCAAATCAACATCATCCACAAATGCGGGGTATTGGTGCTCAGGGTGCAGTCGATAGTTGACAACGACAGTTAGGAAACCTTGCGCCGCCAAGGCACGGCCCGCGAACGTATAGCTGTCTTTGCTGCCCTCTTCCCAAGAACCACCATGCACAAACACGATAACGGGCAGCGGTAGTTTCGCTTCACGCGGCATATAGACATCAAGTATTTGACGCGCGTCAGGCCCATAGGGAAGATCGGCAATCGAAATCGAACTTCCCGCATCTTTGGGCACCAGCGCGTTAAAAATCTGCAATCGTGCAAAGTGATAGCCAAGCCCACCCACGACCAATATCACTGCAAAAAATGTAAGAATTTTGCGCATCCCTTATGCTATGGCCTACTGCACTGAATCATAACTTTGAGTGATAGCAAATGTCCGTTGAAACTTCGCTTACCAAATTCCCTTTCAATCTGACTGTCGAAGATATGGCCTGGGTCAAGCGCACCCGTGATGGCATGTCCACAGCGCAAAAGATCCGGCAGTTGTTTGTGCATGTGTTCTTTGGCGATGACACGGGCAATGCCAATCGGCTTGCAGCTCTCTCGCCCGGCGGCGTGCATCGTTTCATGGGGGAAGACCTTGAACGGAATTGGGCGGCCACGCGCGCCTTTATGGAAAATTGTGAAATTCCGCCCTTCATCACGGGTGACTTTGAAGGTGGTGGCAACCATGCCACCTGCATGACGCCCTTCACCAACCAATTGGGTGTGGCCGCCGCGAATGACCTTGATCTTGCGGCCCAAACGGTGACAGCCATGGCAAAAGAGTCAGCGGCCTTGGGCTTCAACTGGACCTTCACACCTTGCGTTGACATCAACAGGAACACAGGCAGTGCTATCGTCGGCACACGCTCCTATGGCAGCGATGAAAGCACCATTTTGCAGCAGGCCCTCGTTCACATGCGCATGATGCAGGAACATGGCATTGCTTCTGCCGCAAAACATTGGCCCGGAGAAGGCCTGGACTGGCGCGACCAGCATTTGGTGACGACGCACAACCCCCTCACACCAAGCGAATGGCACAAGACCTTTGGCCACATCTATAAGTCGTTGATCGACGGTGGATTGATGTCGGTCATGTCGGCCCACATCGCTTTGCCTGAATATGCAAAAGCCAAAGGCGCTGAAGGTCTGGAATTATATCGTCCGTCGTCTCTCTCGAAATTCTTGAACTTTGATTTATTGCGCGGTGAACTCGGCTTCAATGGCCTCATCGTTTCCGATGCTACATCGATGGCGGGTCTCGGCAGTTTTGCGAGCCGCGCCGAAAATGTGCCGCAGGTTATCGAAAATGGCTGCGATGTTTTCTTGTTCTGCGAAAACGAAGAACAAGACATTATACATATGGAAAATGGTTTGCGTTCCGGCGCCTTGTCAGAACAGCGCTTGGAAGACGCCGTAACCCGCATTCTCGGCATGAAGGCGGCCTTGGGCCTGCACAAGAAATCTTTGGACCAGCGAATTCTCCCAATCGATCAAGTAAAAGCAATTGTACATTCGCCAGCGCATGAAGAACTATCCCGCAAGGTGGCGGATCAATCGGTGACGCTGGTCAAGGACACCAAACAATTCCTGCCGCTCAACCCCACCCGCCACAAGCGCATATGCTGGATCAGCAATGGCGCACCTGGCTTCATGCCGGGGATTCCAAACCGTGAAATGGATACCTTACGCAACAGTCTTGAAGCGCGAGGTTTCGTCGTCACAAACTACAATCCCGACGCCGCGCCAACACCTGAGAATACAGACGTGGTGCTGTATGTGCTGGCGGAAGAATCCTCATTTGGCAAGTCCCGCATCGTGCTGCCGTGGAAAACCCTGCAGCCGGGTATCCCGCATTTGATGACGCGCTATTGGCATGACATCCCCACCATCATGGTGTCTTTCGGCCATACCTATTATTTGCAAGATGCGCCACGCGTGCCAGTTTACATCAACGCCTATTCTATCGTTCCCGACGCGCAACTAGCCGTAGCCGAACGCTTGACGGGCAATCGCGGTTTTAGTGGTGTGAGCCCGATTGATGCCTTCGCGGGTGCACCGGATGCAAAATACTAGATCAAAGCTCGTTGATTTGATCCACTAGTCCACGCGGCCACGGCTTTGAGAAATCCGACTCCAAGTAAACTTTCTGCACATGGTTGCGAAATGCCACAAGGTCAGGCTCATACACTTTCAAGCCTTGATCTTTGAAAAATTGCACGAGTTCGGTTTCCAATGCCAATTGCTTTTTGCGTCCAGACTCTGCGGCATCATCAGCGGCTTTTTGAACCTGCGTTTGTTGCTCCGGCGTAAGTGCATCCCAAACTTTCAAAGACAGAGCCAAGTAATTGAAGTCCACCAAGTGACTGGTCAACACGATTTGTTTGGTCACTTCATGGAAACGTGAGTCTTTGTTGGTTGGCAGTGGGTTGTCTTGTCCATCAATTGTGCCGGCGCTCAGGTTCATAAATACCTCGTTGAATGGCAAGGGCAAGGGCGATGCACCCAGAGCTTTGCCCATAAACTGCCAGCTGTCCGATGCTGGCATGCGCAACCTGACACCTGCAAGATCGGCAGGTGTTTTCACTTCCTGCTCTGTCGTTAAATTCAAGTGGCGACGGCCAAGATACATCACACTCAACAATTTCACGCCCAGCAGCTGTTCAGCTTTTTTCTTCAGCGGCGCCATGAACGGTGCAGAGAACACGCGCACTTGGTGTTCGGCATCACGGTGCAAATAACCTGCGGCGAAAATGCTGAATTCGGGAATGACGTTTGCAATTTCTTGGGCTGACGTGATGGCCATTTCCAAATTACCGCGGCCAATCGCATCAAGCTCAGTGCCTTGTTTTACAAGCTCGCCATTCCAGTGGGTTTCGAGTTTTGCCACGGTTGAAACTGCCGGTGCAAAAACGTCCATCAACGCTATAGCCCGTTGATCAGTCGGAGAAGCCGCAGCTGACAAACGCCACGTGGCTTGTTGCGCGTACGCCATACTCGGAAACGCTAAGGCAATAGTCGAAGCGGCCAAGGTAAAGACTTTGCGACGATTATACATCATGCGGATTTTGCCTTGCGACTGCGCGATTGAGCGGTGTGCTTTTCTACAAATTCATTTAGTTCATGCAGTGGCTTTGGCCTGCTGAAGAAAAAGCCTTGAGCTTCTGTGCAACCCTGTTGCAGAACTGTTTTGAGCTGCGCTTCGGTTTCAACACCTTCGGCTGTTGTTGAAACACCAAGTTCTTGCCCCATATTGGCAATAGCATGGAATATGGCCGCTTCCTTACTGCGTTCAATATTTTGCAGGAATGAGCGGTCTATTTTAATGCGATCAAATTCAAAGTCTTTAAGGCAACTAAACGACGAGAAACCAACGCCAAAATCATCCAATGCAATGCGCACGCCAGCATTGCGCAGCCGTTTCACATTGTTGATGATGATGTCCTCGCCCGTCGCCATGATGGATTCTGTGAGTTCCAATTCCAATCGCTGGGGTGAAAGGTTTGCCGCATTCAACGCCTTAATCACTTGCAATGGAAACACTGGGTTCTTGATTTGCAAGGCTGATACATTCACAGCCATCTGAATTGATGTCGGCATTTTTGCAGCATCAAGACAGGCTTGGTTCAACACCCACTCACCGATTTTGTTGATGAGACCCAATTCTTCTGCAATCGGGATAAATTTCAAAGGTGGAATTAAGCCATGTTCGGGGTGCTGCCAACGAACAAGCGCCTCACAACTTGATATAGCTCCCGTTGCAGAATTGATGATGGGTTGATAGTGCAGCAATAGTTCATTGTTTTGCAGCGCGTTGCGCAAATCCATCTCCAATTGACGGCGGCGCAAGCGTTCAGCATCCATTTCAGGTTCATAGAAGCGATAGCTACCGCGCTCTTCAGCTTTGGCGCGGAACAACGCCAAGTCTGCGCAACGCAAAACTTCATTGGGGCATTTCACATCTGGTCGCATGATGGAGATACCAATTGTTGTGCCAATGTGAATTGCGTGGCCTTCAAGAACCTTAGGCGTCGAAAGATTATTGATAATGCGGGTTGCAACCGACATGGCGTCGGCAGGGTCAGTGCAATCGCGCATCAACACTACAAATTCATCGCCTCCCATACGCGCCAAAACATCATTTGTCCGAATGGAGTGTTTGATAATCCGGCTGGCTTCTTTCAACACCAAATCACCCACATGGTGGCCCAGAGTATCGTTGACGAGCTTGAACCGATCGAGATCCAAGATACAGCACCATGGCACTGGTTTTTTTGCGCTCCATATCTGCCACGGCCAGTTGCATGTAATTTTCTAACAACACGCGATTGGCAAGCCCCGTGAGGGCGTCATGGGTCGCGTTATGCTTGAGCAACAAAGCGCGGCGGCGCGAAGCAAACACCCAAGCCATGCCGAGCCCCGTCAACAGCAATGCCGCCGCCAAAGCTGACTTGGCGTATTGTTTGATCACCAAGTATTCCGGCGATTGATAGAACGAAATTGCGCCATAGCGGGCTTGCAACAACCAGAACCCGCGCGGATCGCTGGTTGTAATTTCGTGCTGACTTCCAAATGTTGTCGAAACGTCGCCATCTTTATGGAAGGCTGGCGTCCAATTTGCGTCGCCTGAGACGGCAGACAATTGGTGCGACTTATATTCCGTCAAGGGGCTCTCAATCGCATAGGGACCATAGGGCACGAGCTTGGTGAGTGATTCAGTTGGGATGGCTCCCGAGACAATACCTGCAAACTTTCCGGCACGATCAAAAAATGGGGTTGCAAAAGCCACTGCAGGAAAATCTGCCGCCAAGATGCCTGGTTTGCTTTGATTTGTTGATATTTGGATGACACCGCTGCTGATGACCGGAGTGTCCAATCCCGAAATGCTGGCACGATCGGGATAGGTTTTGCCAAACCAATCCAATTGATCTGCAATTGCTTGCCGCTGGGAAAATGAAACAGTCTGGCTGGATAGTCCGCGCCCGTAGGTCTCGATGGCCTTTGCCGTTTCTGGTGTAACGCAGTTGAAGCAGATTGCGGGTGCTTGAAATTGACCCGTTGATGCATCAAGCCGCACCGAATTATAGCTCGCGGGCACAACATAGACTTGGGCGTTGGCGAATTTTGATTGCAGCTTGGAAACGATTTGCTGAATATTCTCGAGGTCGAGCGGATTTAAAGGTTCTGAACCCGATTGGAGGCGACGTACGCCTGCGCTGACGGCAATGCTTCGCAGGTTTTCTCCGATTGATTGTAAGCGATAGCCGACACGTTCGCCCCTCACCTGCAAATCGGTCTCGATGCGTTCAACGTGCACGCGCCAGGCGGTGTCTAATTGCCAATTGGCAACGGTCCAGCCGAAGCCAATTGTCGCTAAACCTGCCGCTGCCACCAGCGCCAAGGCCACCCCAGACTTCAATTTACTCAAACGCACGTTTAGTCCCCACTAACAACCGCAAGTTATCTGCGAGTTGTAAATCTCAGGTTAAATGTGCGGAAACCCAATCAATTCAGGCAATTTTTACCACACCCTTCAAGACCTGATTCAGTATGGCACAAGGCAATTGGCCGCTTGGGCACAACTTTAGCAATTCAGCAACGCCCTTGGGGCAGTTTCCCTCCCGCGACGTGTGGGAACGGGGACGATTGAGATGGCCAATAAGACTTTTGATTTGGATGTGGTGCAGCGCTTGGCAAAGGGCGCTGACTTCACCGTGATTACCGGCGGCGCATTGTTGTTGACGATTGTGTTGGCCCGCCCCGGTGCGCCGGAAGCTGCGGTGTTTTTCGCGTTGCTCGTGGCCTTTACCAGTTTGCTCGGCATTCGTGGTCTTGGGCTTTATGCGCCACGGCAGTGGGCGCGTGGATTGATGACGGCGCTCAAATCCCATTGCATTGCCATTGTTGCAGCCACGGTGCTTTATGCCGTTTCGAAACTCACACACTTGGAATTACCCTTCCTGTGGCTCACGCTGTGGGCGGGCATGTGCGCGGTTTATTTTATGGCGTCACGCATGCTGACGCAGATTTGGGCGGCCCCTGCGGCACAGTCTGGTCAGTTCAAAACCCGCATTGCCATTGTGGGCGGCGGGCAAGCGGCTGAAGATGCGCTGAACCTGCTCGAACAATCGCCCAAGGACGATATTGAAGTGCTTGGCTTGTTTGATGACCGCTTTGACAATCGCAGCCCGGAATCGGTGCGCAAATACCAAAAGCTCGGCACCATCACCGATCTGGCCCCCTTCGCGCGCAGCAACAATATTGATTTGATTATTGTGGCCATTCCATTGTCGGCTGAAACACGGATGCTGCAAATTTTGAAGCGGTTGTGGGAATTGCCGGTTGATATTCGCATCAGCGGTGCGGCGGGCAAACTCAAACTCTCACGCGGCGCTTATACCTATCTCGGAAACCTTCCCCTGCTCTCGGCCTTCGAACGCCCACTGTCGGGTTGGGATTCGATTCAGAAATCTGCGGTTGATCGGGTCATCGCACTGTGTGCCATCATCGGCCTCGCACCCGTTATGCTTGCGGTTGCGGCTGCGGTGAAATGGGAAAGCAAGGGCCCTGTGATTTTCAAGCAGAAGCGTTTTGGCTTTAACAATGAGCTGGTTGAAGTTTACAAATTCCGTTCCATGTTCACCGATATGTCGGATGCGGCGGCGGCGAAACTTGTGACCAAGGATGACCCGCGCGTGACCCGTGTGGGCCGCATTATCCGTAAGACCTCGCTGGATGAATTGCCGCAATTGTTCAACGTGCTCTTGGGCACGCTCTCACTCGTCGGCCCCCGCCCCCATGCCACGCAGGCCAAGGCGGCCGGCACTTTATATGACGAAGTGGTGGATGGTTATTTTGCCCGCCACAAGGTGAAGCCCGGCATTACCGGTTGGGCGCAGATCAATGGTTGGCGCGGTGAAACCGACACGCGCGAAAAGATTGAGCAACGCGTGAAGCATGACCTTGATTATATTGATCGCTGGTCGATTGGCTTTGACCTTGTACATTCTGGCCAAGACGCCATTGGCGCTTTTGAAGTCTGAAAACGCCTATTAACCATAACTTCCACAGCCCAAAACATGAGCAATATTCAACTTTGGGATTAGACGATTCGATGGTAACCATTTGTTAACCCGCCGCGGGGGTGGGCATTAATGGGAGCTATTATCACATGGAAGCACTTCTTCCTCTTATCATTCAAGCCGTTGGTGGCGCAGTTGGCGGCAACGTCGGTGGCGCAGCCATGAAGGACTCGAGCCTCGGTGGCCTCGGCAACACCATTGCAGGCGCTGTTGGCGGACTTGCTGGCGGTAACATTTTGGGCGCTCTGATCCCTGCCTTGGCCTCAGCTGCTGGTGGCGGTTTCTCAATCGGCAACCTCGCCGCATCAGGCGTAGGCGGCATCGTGCTGCAAATCGTAGCCGGCCTGATCAAAAGCAAAATGGGCAACAACGCCTAATTTTTGCGAAATATGAATTCGAAGGGCTGCCCTAGCGATTTTGACTTTTACTTAAAAAGTCAAAACGCGGAGGCGGCCCTTTTTTTATGAGGACTTGGCCAAGCGTTTGGCGCTGCGTTTCAGCACATCATTAATCCGCACCTGCCACCCCGGCCCCGTGGCTTTGAACGCCGCCAGAGCCTGCTTATCAATCCGCAACGACACCAATTCGCGCGTGCCCGAACCCAAGGGGCGACCACGGCGGATGAGTTTGCCCTTATATAAAGCGCACCGTTCAAACCACTCTTCATTTAACTCTGGCGCATCATCGTCTGGATCGAGCACAGAGATTAAAATATTTTTGTTCTCGGTCATTTGCCTTCCTCATCGAAATTATGTGGCGTCCTCCATCTCGCGGAGTCCAAACAATAACACACAGCCTCCCGTTAATATCGCCCAAAGACATGAAGCGCCTTTCGCCATAATCAAACCGCGTGTCTTCGATAATATATTCATACACGCCAACAATTTGAGTGGCCCACGCAAAATCTAGTCCGCGATCCACCAGTGTCGCTTGCCGCTTCGCCTCGTCCCAAGACAGTTTCATGGAGCGATGAGCCAACAATATATGTAGCTACAAATAAGAAAAGTCAAGGCCACCCCTCCCCGTAGGAGAGCAAGCATGGCACAAATTCACAAAAAGAACAATACGTGAACACAATTTCACCCCCGCCCCTCGCCCTTTACGGGAGAGGGCTGTGTCCCCCGAAGCCTTTGGCGGAGGGGGATGTCAGCCGAAGGCCGTCATTCCCGCGAAGGCGGGAACGGGAGAGGAAAATGAAGCACTGCGAGTCCGCCCCTTTCGAACCCAACCAGCCCGTCATTCCAGCGACCTGTTCACCAAAGCCTTGGCGACGGTGAAAAGCTGGAACCCTGCTTTACTTAAAGCTGAATATTTGCGTCGGGGTCGCCAGCTTCCAATGCATTCATATACATCTTGCAATATTCGAGGCTGAGGTAAAGTTTGTGGGCTTTGAGTTCTGCTTCGCGAACGATTGGGAAGGTGGAATAGATGTATTCAACATCATCGCGATTGGTTAGCCCATAGAGAATGAAATACAGCGCATCCAGCTTGGCGCGGCGTTTCAGGCGGTCCATCTCGTCCCATGCAAAGGGCGCACCATCATAGCCCATGTCGCGGGCAAAAGGTTCCATGTCATGGGCGGTGTAAGTAAGCGCCAGCACTTCGGCTTTGACAATTTCGGCGGCGGATTTTTTTCCGAATGTGCGGGTGTAGTCGGCGGGTGGAATGACAGGGAGTTGTTCGAGTATGTACCAATTTAGATGTGAGCTTTGTATTTTTTGGCGTGCTACATAGTCAAGGCAACTGGCATTTAGTTTGCACAGAAGTACGAGAGCTGAATTTTCAAGCGCAGCTCACAAGTAATGATCGGCAACGTATTGCCATCACCGACTTTGGGAACAAGCGCGGCAATCACTGTTCGCGCATAGTTCGCTTGCATGATGTCATTAAAACCAAGCACCATTTGATATCATTGGTCAGTAACATTGGTTTGTGGAACCCAATAGTGGGCGTTGGCAGAAAGTTCGCATCCGCATGTTGTGCAACTGTATGCATAATTGTCTGACCTGGCCGCTAAACTTGTCTCATCGACCTCAACTGATGAATGCCGATGATCATATATCTTGACCATTTTGCCTTCATAGAGCGGCACAAACTCCTCACCGCCCTTCTTCCAGCGGTTGCCACCTACGGGGTAGGCCCCATTTTTCTCCAACTCTGCCTTGGTGCTGAACAGATTTGAATCATTGGTCATGTGAAACATCGTGGAATACTTCACAGGCCAAACCGATTTTCGCCGCACCTGCAGAACGGTCCACCAACACCGGCACGCGGGAATATATCGCAGTGGTCAATTCAGCATCGCGCCTTGTTCGAAAAATGGTGCTGTGCCGGTGTTGGGGTTGACCAGTGCAAAATCTTTGCCCGTCATCGCAAACCATTTGTCGGGTTCAACCAATTCGCTCCAACTTGTGCAAATAAAACGCGCAATCAGCTTGTTCAAATGTTCGCGCTTGCCACCCATGACGATGGCGCAAAATTTGAATCGACGAATGAACATCTGGAAAAAACACCTTCTTGTTTTCAAAATCAAATAACGCCGCCAAGCGATTGGTGGTTGAAATCGACCGAAAAAATTCCGAAGCGTTTTGTCTGATGCAATGCCAGAAGGAGTGAGCAAACCCACCAGCCCTTGGGCTTCACAAGTGCCAACGCCCGCTCAACAAACAGCGAATAGATGTTCACGTCGCCACCTGACAGCAGCGGAAACGCCCCACCGTCCCGCGCCATGCGCAACATGGCCGCCGCCCTTTCCGCTGCTGTATCATATTGCGCGGCCAAGGGGTCAGCGGCTTTCTTCAATTTATCAATCAAGCCTTTGCGCTTGGCCGCCGTGTCGGCATGGGCAATCTCCGGCTTTCGCGCCGCAAACCATTCCACTTCCTGAAACTTGATCCGGTCCCAAGGCGGGTTGCCAATCACGGCATCAAAGCCACCTGTGGGTTCGTTGCTCTGCCAATCGGTCCACACGCCTGGAAAGGCAATTTGCCAATGATGGTAGCGCTCTCCCGCTACCAACCCCCTCGCCTTATCTAAAACTGTGAAAAGCGCTGCGCCTCGGCCTTGCCAGTTGCCCCTTCATCAAATCCCCCTGTCGCGGTCTGGCTTCACCCAGCAAATTGTTTGCTCCGCCTTTGCGCCCGCGGTGCAAGCCGCCCCTGCGCAATTTCAAAGGGTTCGCCAAAATTTCCGTCCAGCCATTCATTGATGGCCTGCTTGTCCTTTTTCTCTGCCGGGTCAATCCACTCAAAAGCATGAAACAGGCTCATGAAGTCTGCAAGCGGGGCCGTGGCGGCCTGCACATCGGCAAACTGCTGGCACTGTTTTTCACGCCTGCAATATCCGCATCCGTATTGAGCTCAATCGCTTCCATGCCTTTGCTGGAAGCACGGGCTTTTTGTATCGCTTCGTTGTTAGAAGCGCGCCGCGCTTGGCCAGCTTATCCATGACGCCGCGCACTGTTTCACCAAACAGCGAGTCACCGCAGCGCAAGTGATGATCGAGGAACGACAATGGCGCACCCACCGTAAACGAATGCAGCCACAAAGCCACCTTGGCCAGTTCCACCGCCATTGGGTTTTTGTCCACGCCGTAAATCACGCGCTTCAACACCATGCGGCGCACGATCACCTTGTCCACCAATTGGTCTTCATTCATGGCCCATTTATTGGCGTTGGCCTGTTCCATGATTTGGGCGCGGATCGCAGCAATGCGGCCCATCAAGGGCGAAGTGTAATCCTCCGCAACTTCTGTCACAGCCACCGTAGCCGTAATCACCTCGTCCGAAAGGTAGTCCACAAGGTCCACCAAAAAATGGCCGGAACCCATGGCGGGATCACAGATTTTCAATTCCAGAATGGCCGTTGCAGGGTCAAACGCATCAAGCGCCTTGCCTTTCTGCTTTGCAGCAGCGGCCGTGAAAATGGCAATGCGTTCCTTCACCAGCGGCCCAACTGTGCGTTCAATAATCAGTCGCACCAGATCATCAGGCGTATAGTATGAACCTGAGCCTTTGCGGGCAAACGTATTGAGGCCAACCTTCAAGCCTTCATCACTATCCACCACCTCATGTTCCAACAAACGCTCGTAAATCGAACCCAATTGCTGACTGAAAGATCACGGTAGTTGATGTAACGGCGTTTGCCGTCGCGGGTTACGCGGCACAGTTTATCGATGATGGTTGCAAACACATCATCCGGCAAATCCACGCGCGCCAAAATTGGCGTTTCTGCTTCATCGAACAAGCCACCATTATAGGGCGGCAAACCGATGGATTTGTCACCCTTGGCAATGCCTTTGAAAATTCCCTTGGTTTGACTCCAGTAGCTGGAACGTGAATCAGAAAACACATCGTTATTGTCGATGCGGTCCCCAATATCGTTTCGCACTTTTTTGCGAAGGCCGTAGTCATCGTAACGTGGGTCTTCTACAGGCAGCAGATTGCGGTCTTCGGCATAAAGCACAAACAACAGGCGATAGAGAAGGATGAGCGCACCCTCTTTCACCTCCACCAAATATTCCGGTGTCACGTTTTTAGGGGCAACTGGATCGTTTTTGGCAATGGCTTTCACCAAGTCAGGGAAGACGTCTTCAAATACGACCTTGGATAAATCCTTGGCCACGCTCTCTTCATAAAACTTGCCTTGTTCCAGCGAAAATTCATGGAAGCTAATATTGCCGTCAATGCGTAGAAAACTTTCGCGCCTGAAAACGAGAAGGAAAACTTTGAGCCAGTGGGCGCGGTCTTCTGCCGTTGTGAGTGGCAATGAATGCCCTTCAATCCCGAGAATGTCTGCCAAGTCCAATTCGCAGAAACCTTCAGCGCCAGACTTTGCCCCCTTGAAGTAAAGCCGCCAAATGCGGCCATTGGTCAAAACACCCCACCGCAATTTAGATTTGGTCAAGTCTTCCAGTCGTTGCAAATAACGCAACATTTGCGACGATGGGGCTTCCTTTTCGGCCTTGTTCTTTCCTGCGCGGTCCAGTGCAAAATTCCACTTTTTGGATTCAACGATGCAAGTACCATCCTCATATTTTTCATACGAAATGCGAGCATCGGAACGCAATTTTGCTTCGGGATTGGCAAACATCAAACCGTCTGGTCTGTTACCATCACCTTTCACAGAGAGTGGTTGTTGGCGCACCCAATCTGCCCATTGCAGACGAGGCAAAACTTTCCAAATCAAGTCGTCTTCTGTGCGGGCCTCTGAGGTCTTGTCGTCCTTGGGAAAGGCTTCAAACAAAGATTTTAAGTCAACCGCAATTTCAGCGACTTGTGCATCCGACAATGCTTTCCAAGCTGGAGTATCTTTGACCCCATAGGTCAAGTAATCCCGCGTAAACAAGCCACCCTGATTCATAGCGTCCCCAATCTGGTGCCAACCTACTTGATTCACTCCACCACGCAAAGCTTTACCGCCTTCGCCGATCAGGGCGGAAAGTAGAATGCTGAGTATGGTCACAACAAAAATCATGCCCCACCATATAGCAGGGCATGATTTGGTTGTCAAGTAAATAATCCTATTTTAGGTCGGAAAATTTATTTCTTTAGGATTTCAATCTGTTGGCAGGCTCCCCCTCCCCCTTCGGGACCTCCCCCAGCAAAGCTGAGGGAGGGTGGTGTTCACTTCGCTCCCTCAACTGTGTTGGGGGAGCTGTCCGAAGGACTGAGGGGGTGACTGAATTAAAGCTGATCGGTTCCGAACGTATCGCAATCCTGCAGGCTTTTCGCGGCCATGCCTTGTTTGAACCAGCGCACGCGTTGTTCTGACGAGCCGTGGGTGAAGCTTTCGGGCACCACGTAGCCTTGGCTGCGTTTTTGCAAACGATCATCGCCAATGGCGGCGGCGGCGTTCAGGCCTTCTTCAATGTCGCCCTCTTCCAGAATGTTGGCGCGGGCATTGGCTTCCTGCGCCCAGATGCCGGAGAAGCAGTCGGCTTGCAATTCCATGCGGACTTGCAACAGGTTGCCCTCTTCTTCCGACACGCGGCTGCGGGTGGCTTGCACTTTTTCGGCAATGCCGAAGAGGTTTTGCACGTGATGTCCCACTTCATGGGCGATGACGTAGGCTTGGGCGAAATCTCCGGGGGCGCCCAGTTTGTTTTTCATGTCCTGATAGAACGAGAGGTCGATATAAACCTTCGAATCGCGCGGGCAATAAAACGGGCCCATGGCCGATTGTGCGGCACCGCAGGCCGATTGCACGAAGCCTGTGAACATGACCAATTGCGGTTTTTGATAGGTCTTGCCCATCTTGGCGAAAATGCCGTCCCAGGTGCGTTCGGTTGAGCCTAAAACGCGGCCCACAAAATCCTTGCCGGCGTCGGTGGTCACATCGGCGGTGCCGGTGCCGGAGCCTGGCACTTGCGCTTCCGTTACATCGGTTTGGGTGTTGGGCAATTGATATTCCGTTTGTTGGCCGGGGGTTTGCATTCCGCCGCCGCCGTTCATCATGTCCAACAAATCCACGCCGAACAGGAATTTCAGGGCGAGGTAGGCCACGACCATCAACACGATGGTTGAAATTGAAAAGCCGCCCTTGCCGCCGCCCATGGGAATGTTCATGCGTCTGCCGCCCATGCCGCCGCCGGGCATGCCGAAACCACCACCGCCGCCGCCTTGGCCGCGTCGGTCTTCTACGTTGTCGGATGGTTTTTCATTATCGAGACGCATGGGGCCTGCTCCTAAAATTCAAAGATGTGTAAATTTGGCGGTTCTGATCTGCAATTGCAAGGCTGGTGTTGCGCAAAGTGCAGCCTGTGAACTAAACGAGCAATATGACAACACATCTCAAAATTGGTTTGGCGCAATTAAACCCCACGGTGGGTGCTGTGGCGGCGAATCTGGCCAAGGCCAAAGATGCGATTGAAAAATTGCGCGGCGCTGATCTCGTGATGTTTCCTGAACTTTATATCGCTGGCTATCCGCCGGAGGATTTGGTGTTGCGGCGCTCGTTCGTTGCCGCGTGCAAAACTGCGGCGGAAGAATTGGCCGTGGCGTTTCAGGATGGTCCGGCGATTTTGATTGGGTTGCCGTGGCGCGAGGGGACCAAGCTTTATAATTCGGTCGCATTGCTGTCCGGCGGTCGCATTGAAACCGTGCGCCATAAATTTGATTTGCCGAATTACGGCGTGTTCGATGAGAAGCGCGTGTTCGATGCCGGCCCCGCCCCCGGCCCGCTGGTTGTCAAAGGTGTTCGCATCGGCGTTCCCATCTGCGAAGATATTTGGACCGAAGAAACCTGCGAGACGCTGGCCGAAACCGGAGCCGAGATTTTATTATCGCCCAACGGTTCGCCCTTCGAACGCAACAAGGATGATGTGCGTTTGAATTTATCCGTGGCGCGCGTCACCGAAACCGGATTGCCGCTGGTGTATTTAAATCAAATCGGCGGCCAAGATGAATTGGTGTTCGATGGCGCGTCGTTCGTTTTGAATGCGGATCGTTCGTTGGCGCTGCAAATGCCAATGTTCGAAGAAGCCTTGGCCATGACGTCGTGGAACAAGACCGCTTCAGGCTGGGTGATGGAGAAAGGCGACATCGCCAAACTTCCCGAACGCGAAGAAGAAACTTGGAAGGCCTGCGTGCTGGGCCTTCGCGATTATGTTTTGAAAAACCGCTTCCCCGGAATTGTGCTTGGCATGTCCGGCGGCATCGACTCCGCCGTCGTCGCCACCATGGCCGTTGACGCGCTGGGGGCCGATAAAGTCCATTGCGTCATGCTGCCCTATGCCTACACCTCCAAAGATTCATTGGTGGATGCTGAAGACTGCTCCAAACGTTTGGGCGTTCGCTATGATGTTGTGGCCATCAAAGAACCCGTTGAAGGATTTATCTCGGCGTTAGGTCCGATGTTTGCAGGCCGCAAAGCAAGACATCACCGAAGAGAACATGCAGTCCCGTTCGCGCGGTGTCATCCTCATGGCGATTTCGAACAAAATGGGATCAATGGTTTTAACCACCGGCAATAAATCTGAAATGAGTGTTGGCTATTGCACACTTTATGGCGACATGAACGGCGGCTTCAACCCGATCAAGGATGTTTATAAAACCGAAGTCTATCGTTTGGCCGAATGGCGCAACACGGTTTCAGAAGTCATCCCCACACGGATCATTACCAAGGCCCCAACAGCCGAATTGCGCGAAAACCAAAAAGATCAAGACTCGCTGCCGCCCTATGATGTGCTCGACGATATTCTTGACGGGTTGGTTGAGCGCGAACAATCGGTCGCTGAAATCGTTAGTCGTGGACACGACATTGCATTGGTCAAACGCATTCAGCATTTGCTCTACGTCGCCGAATACAAACGCCGCCAAGCTGCACCGGGTGTCAAAATCACAAGGCGCAATTTCGGGCGTGACCGACGCTATCCGATTACCAATGGATTTAGGGACCAAACCAGCTAACCCGATTTTGCAATGGAATGTTGCAGGATTTTGTGTTAGTGGAATTTTGTTCAATGCAGATCCGGGGGCACAACTCAAACGCAGACAGTAGTTCTGCGCATCGGGAGGAATGTGCCATGCGTGAGTTCAACGTTTCTCAATACATCAGCCATCTGGTTCATAATGTTCATGCCCGCCATATTGCGGAAGATTTGGCGACACGGGACAATCATATTTTGTCGGATATTGGCGTTTATCGGGGTGAAGTTGAACAGGCTGCCCATGTCGATCTTTCCCATGATGCCATGGAAGAGTTGCAGGATGCGCGGGCCCACCACGACGACAAACCGAAAAGTTAAGGTTGCCGCAGTTTAGCCCTATCATTCTTGACGAAAGCACGGCGGCAAGCTAGCGCTTGCCATCATGACAACAATCGTTCGCTTCGCCCCCTCGCCCACCGGCCGCATTCACATCGGCAATGCCCGCACCGCCATTTTGAATTGGCTGATGTCGCGCAAGGAGAAGGGCCAATTCATTCTGCGCTATGACGACACTGATACGGCGCGCTCCACCCAGGAATACGCCGATGGTATTGCCGTTGATATGGCGTGGCTTGGCATTGTTCCGGACCGAGTGGAGTGGCAATCAAAGCGATATTCCCGTTACGATGCAGTCGTGGCGCAGATGAAGGCTGAGGGCAAACTTTACCCCTGCTATGAAACCGCCGACGAATTGGATCGCCGCCGCAAACGGCAAGAAGCGCGAGGCGGACTTCGCACCTATGATCGTGCTGCTTTGAAACTGACCGCCGAAGATCGCGCTGCCTTGGAAGCAGAGGGCCGCAAGCCCCATTGGCGTTTCAAGCTCGATGCGCGCGTGATTGAATGGAATGATCTTATTCGCGGGCCTCAACATACGGATTTGGCCAGCCAGTCTGACCCCGTGTTGGTGCGCGAAGATGGCACTTATCTTTACACGTTACCTTCGGTCATCGACGACATTGATTTTGGCATCACCCACGTTATTCGCGGCGAAGACCATGTGACCAATGCTGGCGTGCAAGTGGCGATTACGGAGTCGCTTGGCGGCAAGCCACCGATTTATGCCCACCACTCATTGTTGGTTGGCGCTGATGGCAAGGGCCTGTCGAAACGTATTGGTTCGCTTTCAATTGCCTCCATGCGGGAACAGGGCCTAGAGCCGATGGCTGTTGTATCCCACGCCGCGCTGCTTGGCACATCAGACAATATTCATCCGTGTGCGGATGTTCAGGAACTGGTGGATGGTTTTGACCTGACCAAAATTTCACGCGCACCCGGGCGGTTTGATGAGAAAGATTTGAACCAGCTTAACGCCAAGCTGCTGCACATGTTGCCGTGGGAGGCGGTGAAGCATCGTTTGCCAGATCAGACGGAAGCTTTCTGGCTGGCCATACGGGGCAATATCGAGAAGTTTTCTGAAACAGAGTTCTGGGATGATGTTATCCAACAGGATCTTAAAATTGATCCTGCTGCTGAAGATCTAGCATTCATCAAGGCAGCACGGGATGCACTGCCGCCAGAACCGTGGGATGGGACAACATGGAAGCAATGGACAGATGCTTTGAAGTCCACCACAGACCGTAAAGGCAAATCATTGTTCATGCCATTGCGCATGGTTTTAACAGGTATGGAACACGGGCCTGAGCTCGCTGCACTTTTACCATTGATCGGGCGGCAACGGGCGCTGGATCGGATGGGCGATATCTGACGGCAAGTATGCTCATCTCTGTCATTATTCCCACGCGTGATCGTCCGCTGTATTTGGCGGAGGCTGTGGCGAGTGTTCTTTCGCAATCACATTCGGAATTCGAACTCATCATCGTCAATGATGGCACGATGCCTTTGCCGGATTTTGATGATCCGCGTATTCGCGTTCTCAACAGTGGCCAATCCGGTGCCGTACCTGCTCGCAATCTTGGAATTGCCGCGGCACAAGGTGAAGCTATTGCTTGGTTGGACGATGATGATGTTTGGACTGATGTTGATTTTCTGAAAACCTGCACCAAACAATTCAACCAAGGAAGTGACTTCATCTTTGGAGATGGCGCATTGGTGTTCCCTGATGGCACTCGTAAGACCTTTGCCAAACACGCCGACGCCCAAACATTACAGCACGACAATACGATCTTGATTTCCGCTGTTTGCTATCGCCGCGACTTGCATTCAAGCTTGGGAGACTTCGATTTAGCGCTTCCCTATTACTGGGATTGGGATTGGTATTTGCGGGTTGCGCGCGCCGAAAAAACAATGACTCACCTTCACGCGTCCGTCACAAATATTCGTATTCACGCGCAAAATATGTCGGGGGATTCAAATTCTTTGGCACGAAAAGACAATCTCAATTTGATGTGCCGTAAGCATGATCTGGGTGATATTCCGCTCAAATCCCATGTCGATTTTACCTGATCGATCCGGTTAACAATTTGAAATACAACAGTTTATTTGGACCGCCCAAATCGTTAAAAAAGAGTTAACCGCTGTTTACAAGGCTTTTTTGATTCGGAATGCAAAACAGGGCCGAAAATAAAGGGTTTTCTTGATGGCGTCTGTGCGGTATCCATGGTGCATTAACGATTCGCCATCACATTAGGAGAGAGCCATGGTTGAAGAAAAAGTACTGACAGTTGCCCTTTCGAAGATCGCTGCTGAACTTGCTGAAAAGCACGAAATGTCAAAGAAGGGCATGGGCGAATTGCTCGGCAACTTCGTTGAACTTGTCGTCAAGAACCTCAAGAAGGGCAACAAGGTCCGCATTACCGGCCTTGGAATTTTCCAAGTGAAAAAGCGCCCTGCCCGTTTGGGCCGCAACCCGCTGACGGGTGAGCAAATCAAGATCAAGGCTTCTAAGAAGCTGGCCTTCCGCGCCGCTAAGGAAGTTAAGGAATCGATCTAACCAATCCTCCCAAGACGGTAGCGTAACAAACTCCCCGTGGGCCGAAAGGTTCACGGGGTTTTTCTTTGTTGAATTGATTTCACCGCGATAGGACGTTGCGGTTATTGGCCGTCACCGCTAGTTTCATCGCTCAACAACTTAGAGCGCACACATGAAAACATCTGCACAAGTCGTCGTCATCGGTGGGGGCGTGGTTGGCTGCTCCGTTCTGTACCACCTCACCAAAGCGGGCTGGAAAGATGTTGTGCTGGTCGAGCGCGACATTCTCACCTCCGGTTCCACATGGCATGCGGCTGGCGGTTTTCACACGTTGAACGGTGACCCCAATGTGGCGAAGCTGCAGGGTTACACGATTGGCTCTCTACGACGAGTTGGAAAAAATCTCAGGCCAGGCCTGTGGGCTTCACCGTTCCGGCGGTTTGATATTAGCCGACACCAATGACCGTATGGACTGGCTGAAAATGGCCCACGCCCGTGCGCGTTATCTCGGCTTGGACTGCCAATTGCTGACGATGGCTGAAGCCAAGCAGATGAACCCACTCCTCGAAGAGCAGTATTTCGTGGGCGCAATGCTCGACGCTGCAGACGGCAACTTGGACCCCGAAGGCACCACCCACGCTTACGCCAAAGCAGCCCGCATTGGTGGGGCTGAAATTTACCAAGGCACGCGCGTTGTTGAAATCAATCCGCGTACGGATGGTTCTTGGGATGTGATTTCCGATAAGGGCAACATTCACGCCCAACACGTGGTGAACTGCGGCGGCCTGTGGGCGCGCGAAGTGGGCCGTATGGTAGGACTGGAACTACCGGTTCTTGCTATGGAACATATGTACCTCGTCACTGACGAAATGCCGGAAGTAAAAGCCTATAACCAAGAGCGCGGACACGAATTGCCGCATATCATCGATTTCCGTTCTGAAATTTATATGCGGCAAGAACGCGATGGTTTGGTGCTCGGCACTTACGAGCAAGACTGCCGCCCATGGAGCCCGAAGAACACACCTTGGGAATTTGGGCGCGAATTGCTGCAACCAGATTTGGATCGCATCGCACCCAATTTGGAGTTGGGTTACAAACATTTTCCGGCGCTTGCCAAAGTCGGCATCAAGCGCGTTATCAATGGACCGTTTACGTTTACACCGGATGGCAATCCGTTGGTCGGGCCTGTGCAAGGCTTGCGGAATTTCTGGTGTGCTTGCGGTGTCATGGCAGGCTTCAGCCAGGGCGGTGGCGTGGGCCTAGCCTTGTCGCAATGGATGGTGAATGGCGATCCTGGCTTTGACGTGTGGGGCATGGATGTCAGTCGCTTTGGCGAATGGGCCACGCGGACTTACACAAATGAAAAGGTGCGTGAGAATTACTCCAAGCGCTTCTCAATCCGCTTCCCGAATGAAGAATTGCCCGCAGCTCGACCACAACAGACCACTGCACTTTATGATGTCATGCGCGAACAAGGTGCTGTGATGGGCGATAGCTGGGGCTTGGAAACGCCGTTGTGGTTTGCGCCCAAGGGCACAGAGCCCAAGGACATCGTATCTTTCCGGCGATCCAATGATTTCCCCCATGTGAAGGCTGAAGTGTTGGCCACGCGCAATGGTGTTGGCGTGACCGAAATTGCAAACTTCGCGAAATATCGTTTCTCTGGTGATGGTGCTGAAAGTTTCCTGTCCCACCTCATGACCAACAAGATGCCGAAGACGGGCCGCATCATTTTAACGCCCATGCTGAACCACAATGGCAAATTGATCGGTGATTTTACAATTGCCAAGAACGCCGATGGTTCGTTCTATATGTGGGGCTCATCTCAAGCGCAGAAGTATCACATGCGCTGGTTTGAAAAATATCAGCCCGATGATGGTTCAGTTGTCATCGAACGCTTTGACATGGGTTTGGTGGGCTTATCGATTGCGGGTCCAAAATCCCGTGATGTATTGCAGGCGCTGGTTGATGAAGATGTTTCAGGTGCTGCCTTCAAGTTCATGGATCATCGCAGCATGGCGATTGCACACTGCCCTGCACTCATCAACCGTGTGACCTATACGGGCGACCTTGGTTATGAAATATGGGTGAAGCCTGAATATCAACGCCGCCTCTATGCCGAAATCATGAAGGCGGGTGCTGCACATGGCATCGTCAATTTTGGTATGCGGGCCTTGTTGTCCATGCGCTTGGAAAAGAACTTCCCCACTTGGTATCGTGAGCTGCGCCCGATTTACGGTGGTTTTGAAGCAGGCATGGATCGATTTATTGATCTCACAAAGAATGACTTTATTGGCCGCGATGCGGCTATGGCTGAAAAAGCCTCAGGCGGAAAATTGCGGCGCGTGTCGATGATCGTTGAGGCGACCGACGCTGATGTGCTGGGCGATGAACCCATTTGGCACAAAGGCAAAGTCGTGGGCTGGGTTACCTCCGGCGGCTATGCACACTTTGTCGACAAGTCGATGGCACAAGGCTATGTGCCGAAGGAATTGGTGGGCGAAACAGGTTTCGAAATTGAACTCATCGGCGAAATGCGCAAAGCGACGATCATTGCTGAGCCACCGTTTGACCCTGAAGGGAAGCGGATGCGGGGCTAACTCGTCCGTCCATAAAAGCCCAACTGCTCTTCCCGCGTGAACATCACGCCGGGTTTGTCGTAGTAGGTGAAAACTGAGATGATACGGTCTTTGGCACCTTTTACGGTGTTGACCTTGTGGGCGGTGTTGCGGCCGCGGAACACGTTGAGTGTGCCGGGTGAGACGTTCATGGTTTTGACGTCGGGGTCTTGGCCTCGCAACAGTTTCGCGACACCTTCATAGTTCGGATCTTCGGCTGTGCGCAGGTCTGAGCGATAGACGAATTCGCCGCCTTGGTCCGGTGCTTGCAACAGCAATGTTGTTGTAAATTCGCTGCGGTCGAAATGCCAATTCAGCGCTTCACCATCACGATAAGTCATCACATTGGCGCGGGCCAACCAATCGCGCATGGGGTATAGCGCCTGCTTTTCCATGGTGGCGGCAATGAAAATAATCAGCGGCGCCCACTCGTAAATGTGCATCACAATGCTTTGTGGAATTTGATCGGCGCAGACTGTGTGATTGATGGTTTTGGTTTTCGTCAATGCCGGATGATCTTCAGGCAAGCCCGGAATGGCTTTCATGAAATAGATATTGTGTTCCCGCGTGTGGGTGAACGACAGCGTGTTGATGACGGGTTTCACTTCTTCAAGGCATTTTGAAAGTGCTTCAGGGCGCATCATATCATCGAGGTTATACATGCCGTCTCGTGCCAGATCGGCCTTGCATCGATCAACTAGGGCCTGCCACGCTGGGGTGCCGGGTTTGTCGAGGGGGTAACGATCAAGGTCTAGAATGTCACGCATGGTCCTGTCCTTCTGCAATGTCACACAGCCATTCCCACACATTTAGCGCAAATGTGCGCAGCGCATAAATGTGGAATGTGTTCTCAGCAATACAATGAATTGTTACGGGCGTGTGGTGAATTCCCGTCAACACGAATTGGCCTGGCTTGAATTGTGATGCGCTAAAATCAATCAAAGCGCAGGCAGACAGAACGTTTCGACTCCGCGCGCCTTCCAATTGAATTCGTGTACGGCCTGATGATAGAGGCGTGACGTAGATGTTGTCTGCGACAACAGGCATTTCGCCCAGCACCCAGAATTGCTTTGCGCCAACGCGGAAGATACTTTGACTTTGCTGATTGCACCACTGGTGCCAATTTTTGCAGGTAATTTGCCAAGCACCTTTTTCAGCATTCTTTTCATCACCTGCAATTTGCGTCAACGTGAAATCCGGCGCTTCTGTCAACACAACACCTCCACGCTCAAAGCGCGGCAACACGCCAAGGGGAGAACGCGCATCAAGCATGGAGGCGGGCTCCTTCCTTGTCGATGAAGTGGGGCGACACGATTTTTAGGCGCACCTGTTCGTTCTTCAGGGGGAAGGCTGCGATGATCTCTTCACCCTCGTGTTTCAGTCCACCTTTATAAAGGCCCAATGCGATGAACTTGTTCAGTTCGGTGCTCCACGTCACCGAGGTGATGTAGCCGCGACCATGGCCTTTGATTTCATCGGTCGCGCTGAACAGAATTGAACCGCCACGAATTTTCTTGTCGGCATCCAGCAATTCCAAACCCACAAGCGACCAACGATCTGGCGCTTGCAGGTTTTCGCGCATGCGTAGTTCTTTGCCGATGAAAGGCTTTTCCTTTGCCGCCATTTTGCCAAGGCCAAGATCATCCAATGAATTGCGATGATCCAATTCAAGCCCTGCCACATGACCCTTTTCAATGCGCAGTGACGCCAGTGCTTCAAGTCCATAGGGTTTGATATCGAGCGGTGCTGCAGCCCGCATGATATGCTCCCATAGCGAAATCACATAATTCGCGGGGCAATGCACTTCGTATGCCAGTTCGCCCGAAAAGGAGAGGCGCATCAACCGCACCGTTGTGCCGCCGAAGGAAATGTCTTTGACACCCATGTAGGGAAGTGCCTCGTTTGAAACATCTGCGTCAGAAAATGCTAAGGCCAAAGCTTCGCGTGACTTTGGACCCGACACGGCCATGCCGCCCCATTCATCCGTCAACGACGCCACATGCACATCAAGTTCGGGCCAATGGCACTGCAGCAGATATTCAAGCCACGACATGACTTCGCCCGGCTTGGGCCGTGGTGGTGGTCATATAATATTGCGTATCGGAAATGCGCGACGTGGTGCCATCGTCCAACACAATGCCATCATCATTCAGCATCACGCCATAGCGGGCTTTGCCAACGGGCAATTTCGCAAAACCATTGACGTAAACGCGATTGAGAAATTCGGCTGAGTCTGGTCCTTGCACATCAATTTTACCGAGCGTTGAAACGTCAGCAATGCCAACGCCATTGCGCACCACTTGCATTTCCTTGATGTAAGCGGTCTCTGGTTTGTCGCCCGCCCAGTTGTAATACCAGCAGCGCTGCCACAGACCTGCTTCAATAAACACGCCGCCATTGCGTTCATGCCAATCATGCAAGGGTGAGCGGCGCGTGGGGCGGAAATGTTTGCCCACACTACGGCCTGCGATGGCCCCGATGGAAAGCGGTGCGAAGGGAGGACGGAACGTTGTGGTGCCTGTCTCGGCAATGCCAACGCCGCGCAAGCCTGCCATAATGGCAAGCGCATTGACGTTCGACGTCTTGCCTTGGTCCGTGCCCATGCCGAGCGTGGTATAGCGTTTCAAATGTTCAACCGACGCATAGCCTTCTTGATGGGCCTGTTTCACATCATTTAGCGTCACGTCGTTCTGAAAATCAACAAAGGCTTTCTTGTCGCCCTCGTTCAGAATCCATTTGGCTTCGATGGTGTCGTCGCGGTCTTCGCGCACTTTTGGTTCATCGAGTTTGCGCTTAGGGAGTTTTATCTCGAGTTTCGACAGTGCTTGTTCCGCAGCCGCAACACCATCACGAATGGATTGCAGCAAACCGAAATGACCGAGCACGGCCCCGGCCCCAAATTGACCATCGGCCATTGCACCGGGCACGAAGGACGCGATGCGCTCATCGTAAACGGGTTTTACTCCGCCGTGGCTGGTGAGATGTAATGCAGGGTTCCAGCCGCCACTCATGCCCAAGGCGTCACATTCAATGGTGACGGCGTGGCGACCAGCCAGTTTGACGGCGCGGATTTGTTTGTCCCCCAACACATCAGCAATGCCACTGTTGGGAAACACAGCAATGCCCAATTGCGCGGCACGCGCCAACAAATCACCCGCAGGCAAGGCACGGGTTTCAGCAATGGTCACAGCTACATCGGCTTCGGCCAAGTCGAAGGCCGTTTCATAGGCGCTGTCATTATTGGTCACGACTACCGCACGGCGTTTTGGGGCCAGCGCATAACGGTTCAAATAGGTGCGCAACGCTCCCGCCAACATGACGCCCGGCTTGTCATTGTTGTTGAACAGCAAAGGACGCTCGAACGCACCAGAAGCATGGATGATTGTTTTGGCTTGCACGACTTCAAGCTTGTTCGCGCCAATCGAAACGACAGCTTGATTGTGGTCGTAAAGTCCCTGCACAGTTGCATTCGTCAGTATGCGGACATTCTCCAGTTTCGCCAACTCATCTTGGCCAGCAACACGCCATATCTCATGGCTTTCAATTTTTGACGACAACAGTGAACCGCCAAATTGCGAATCCTGCTCAGCCAGTACTACGCGTGCCCCTGCCCTGCCAGCAACGAGCGCAGCCGCAAGTCCCGCCGGACCAGAACCGATCACCAACACGTCGCAGAATGAATTGGTTGTGTCGTAGCGTTCGCGGCCTTTGTCTGGTGTTGCTTTGCCCAAACCCGCGGCGCGGCGAATGATTGGTTCAAAAAACATCCAAGAGCGCTTGGTCGGGCCCATGAAGGTTTTGTAGTAAAAGCCTGCCGTGAACAAAGGTGCGGCCAAACTATTGATGGCCATAACGTCGAAGGTCGGTGATGGCCAAGCATTTTGGCTTTTCACTTTCATGCCGCCTTCGAGCTTCATCGTGGTGCCGATGACATTTGGCACTGTTTCCGCACCCTCACCCAAAGTGAACAATCCGTTTGGTTCTTCCAAACCTGCCGATAAAAACCCACGGGGGCGATGATATTTGAAACTGCGTCCAATGATGTTCTGGTCATTGGCAAGCAAGGCCGAGGCAATGCTGTCGCCCTCCAAGGCATGAAAATTCTTGCCGTTGTAGGTGAAGGCCAAGGGCTTCAAACGGTCAACACGACCACCCGTTGCAAGGCGACGAAAACCTGTCATGGCTTCACCTCAGCATTCGTTGCGGTGTTGCGCGTCAGCTTAAACCACTGCCTGCACCCCAGCACATGGTGCCAATATTCCGTATGCGGACCTTTTGGGTTTTCAAACAGGAAGTAATAATCGTGCCAAGCGTCAATATCCCCTGCGCCATGTTTGGGTCGTTGCTTTGATGCATCGCCGCCGTAACGAAATTCGCTGTAGTCGCGTTCACCACAATGGGGGCACGGTATTCTCATTGCTTATAGGTCCAATTGCCAATGCCATATTCATCAAGCTCACCGCCCTTTTTGAAACGATCCAGCGCAAAGTCTTTCACCAGCGGATGTTCCTGATCGTTGGCCAGTGTGTGTGCGAAGGTGAAACCTGAGGCCGGCGTGGCCTTGAAACCTTGGTAACACCAGCCGCCATTGAAATAGAGATTGCGCACGGGCGTTTTGCAAATGAAGGGTGAGCCATCCGGCGTCATATCCATGATGCCGCCCCAATGGCGCAACAGTTTCAAACGCTGCGTGAAGGGAGCAAGCGACGAAATACACTCCATCACATTCTGCACCTTCGCGAATTGGCCCCGCTGTGTGTAGGTGTTGAAGCCATCAATGTGACCACCGAACACAAGCCCGCCCTTGTCGGACTGGGACATGTAAAACAGTTCCGCCCCCCACGACACGACATGGTGCACGATTGGCTTGATGGGTTCTGACACAAATGCTTGCAGAATGTGGCTTTCAACAGGTAGCTTCAAACCCGCCATGGCAGCCACGTGGGATGAATGCCCTGCAACGGCGATGCCCACCTTATCGGCGAGAATTTTGCCGCGTGTTGTTTCGACACCGGTTACTTTTTCGCCATCTTTCAAGAATTGCAGTGACTTCGCAATTCTCAATAATGTGCACGCCGAGTGCCGCGGCAGCACGGGCATAGCCCCAGGCCACAGCGTCGTGGCGCACAGTGCCAGCGCGAGGTTGGTGGATGGCTCCGTAAATCGGCCAGCGTGCGTCCTTGGAATAATCGAGATAGGGAAGTTCTTTTTCAACTTCGCTACGGTCCAGCAATTCCGCATCAATGCCGTGGAGGCGCATGATGTTGCCACGACGTGCGAACACATCCATTTGCACGGGGTTAACCGCCAGAACAATCTGGCCACGTTGGGACACCATGGCGTTGAAGTTCAAATCGTGGGACAGGCCTTCCCAGAGCTTCAGTGAGAATTCGAAAAACTCGGTGTTGCCGCCGATGTGATAGTTGGAGCGGATAAGCGTGGTGTTGCGCCCCACATTGCCTGAGCCGATGTAGGACTCTTCTCCAACACGGCGACATTTTTCATGCCAGTGGTTTTTGGCGAGGTAATATGCCGTCGCCAAACCGTGGCCACCGCCGCCGATGATGATGGCGTCATAGCTGGCTTTGGGTTCAGGCTTCGCCCACGCCTCTGGCCACGGTTCGCCCGGGCGCAGCGCGTGTTTTAGAAGCGAAAATATTGAATACCCCTTGGCCATGACTCAATGAATAACCGACGGTTCGCTTTCGTCAAAGGGTGGTTTTTTTCACCAGTCTGTTGCGCTCAGCCCAAATTGTCATCAGCAAGGCTAAAACTGCGAAAACAACAAACGAAACCGCGATAGGCGTAACAGAGCCATCATATAGTCGCGCTGCCGTGCCGCCCAAGGCAATGGCCATGAGCGATGACATGGCCCCTGAAACGGCTGCTGCCATGCCTGCGATATGCCCCATCGGCTCCAGTGCCATAGCTTGATAGTTGCCGAAGGTCATGCCGCTGAAGAAAAATGAGATGAAAAAGAAGACCATCAACACCAGAAATGGTGGCTGTCCTTGCGTCAACAAGCAAACTGCCAGAACACCAACCCAATTCACCATAAAGCCAACCGTGGCCCAATGGGACATGCGCTGAAGGCCTATTTTTTTTACGTACTTGCCATTCAAAATCATGGCGACGGCAATGCCCGCCGCCAAACATGCGAACCACAATGAAAACTTTGTGCCTTGCGCATATTGTTCGCCGATGACCTGCTGCGAAGTTGCTAGAAAAATATTAAAGCCCGCGAATACGAAACCATTTGCCAAAGTATAACCCAATGAAATGGGGTTGCGCACCACTTCAACCGCGCTGTCCCACAGAGTTGAAACGTTAAATGCCGAACGCTTGTCGATGTCCAACGTTTCAGGCTGCCGGAAGTGCAGCCACAACGTGACGATGGCTCCCATCACGATGAATCCCAAAAAGATCATGCGCCAATCGCCATAAAGGAGCACAAGTTGGCCAATGGAGGGCGCAACGATGGGCACCAGCATGAACACCGACATGACATAGGACATGATGCGCGCCATATCGGCACCTTTTGCGCCATCACGCACCATGGCCATGGACACGACGCGCGGACTGGCGGCACCAAAGCCTTGGATGATGCGGCCGATAATCAGCATGGGAAAGCTGGTGGCGAAGAAGCACAGCAGCGCACCAATGAGATAAAATCCCATGCCGATATAGATGGTGGGCTTCCGACCAAGCGAATCTGACACGGCACCGAAAATCAAGGTTCCCAGCGACAAGCCCCCGAAGAACAAAAGGATAATCAGGTGGCGGTCATTGGGATGCTGCGCCCCCAGCTCTGTTGAAATAATGCCGAGCGCAGGAAGCATAGCATCAATCGACATAGCGACCATGGCCGTAAGCGCAGCAATCAGCGCGATAAATTCCGCGGGGCGGGTCTTTTGCATTTTGGGGGACTCGTGGAAATGTGTTGAGAAGGAGACATAGACGCAAATGCAGATCAACACCAATACTCGTTCCGTCAACCTAGACCCGCGTGATGCGCAGTTCGTGCAAAACCCTTATGCTGCGTATCACCTCATTCGCGCTGAGTTGCCTGCGTTCAAGTGGGAGCAGTATGGGCATTGGTGTTTTGCTGGATATGAAGACGTGAATGCGCTGCTGCGCGACCGCCGTTTTGGACGGCAGATTTTGCATGTGGCGACGCGCGCAGAATTGGGCTGGGCAGAGGTGCCGGAACATATTCGCGCATTTGCCGAACATGAAACGCATTCGCTTTTGGAACTGGAACCGCCTGTGCATACGCGGTTGCGCGGGCTTATTAACCGTGCATTTCTATCGCGCCAAGTGGAACGCTTGCGCCCGCGATTGGTGAGTCTTTGCAATGAGTTAATAGATGGATTTGAAGCAAAGCCTGAAGTGGATTTGCTGCCCGCTTATGCCACGCCCATTCCCATTGTCATAATTTGCGAATTGCTTGGTGCGCCAGTTGAAATGGCCGACCAATTCCTCGCTTGGTCGCATGATCATGTCGCCATGTATATGGCCAAGCGTGATCGCGTGATTGAAGACAAGGCCGTCGCTGCCGTTACTGCATTTTCAAATTACATGCGCGCGTTGGTGCGTGAGCGTCGCAAAAATTTGGGTGATGATTTGTTATCGGAATTGATCCGCGCCAGTGATGGTGCGGGTAAACTTTCAGAAGACGAGTTGGTGACAACAGCCATTTTGATTTTGAATGCTGGGCACGAAGCTACTGTCCATTCCCTTGGCAATGGTATTAAGGCGCTTCTTGAAAATAATATCAGAAGTGAATTGACAGCGAACCATGTTGAGGAAGCATTGCGCTTTGATGCCCCCCTTCACATGTTCACGCGCTATGCTGTGGAGGATTTGGAGTACAATGGCATCCGCTTGAAAAAGGGCGAATTGGTGGGCCTGATGCTGGGTGCGGCCAACCGTGACCCTGCACGATTTGCAAGCCCAGATGTGTTCGATGCAACGCGCGAAACCATTCCACATGTCAGCTTCGGTGCTGGCATTCATTTCTGCGTCGGCGCGCCATTGGCTCGGCTGGAAATGGAAGTTGCACTGCAGGTGTTGTTCGAGCGGTTGCCCAAAATGCAGCTTGCAGGACAGCCAACGTACAAGGACGCCTATCACTTCCACGGCCTCGAAGAGTTGAACATAGTAACGCGATTGTAATGTCACTTCGCGCGCCGCTTTTGCGCTAGCATTCGGCTAATGAAACGCCGAACGTTTTTGTTTGCTTTGCCCTTGTTGGCGACTGTTCCGTTTTTGCGATACCCAGCTACGGGTGCGTCGCCTGAAGGATTGTTGCCCATTGCCAAGGGTTTAGATCACCCCTGGGGCATGGCGTTTTTGCCCGATGGTTCCCTATTGGTGACAGAACGTGCCGGGCGGTTGCGGCGTGTTGTGTTGACAGAAAACGCGCTGAGCCCGCCAATTGTGGGAGTACCCGAGGTCGATAATGGCGGGCAAGGCGGATTACTTGGCATCGCCATTGCACCCGACTTTGCAACGTCGCGCGAGGTATTCATGTCATTTGCTGAAAAGCGCGAAGGCGGAAATGCCACGGCGGTTTTTCGTGGAAAGCTCAGTCGTGACTTTTCAAGGCTCGAAAATGGGAAAGTGATTTTTCGCCAGGCTCTCGCAATTGACAGCAATCGGCATTTTGGCTCGCGGTTGGTGTTTGATCGAGAAGGCCATTTGTTTGTGACCACGGGCGACCGTGGCTCGCATCCGCAAGAAGCGCAAAATGGCGCTTCGCACATTGGCAAAATCTTGCGCATCACTCGCGACGGTGCGCCTGCCCCCGGTAATCCGCAACGGGCTGATTGGGCAACTGAAGTCTGGTCCATCGGTCACCGCAATGTGCAGGGCGCTGCTTTGCACCCCACGACAGGTCAGCTGTGGACAGTTGAACATGGGGCAAGGGGCGGCGATGAAATCAACACGCCCATGGCTGGCCGCAATTACGGCTGGCCTGTTATTACCTATGGACGTGATTATTCCGGAATTAAAATCGGCGAAGGCACGGCCAAGGACGGCATGGAACAGCCCCTGCACTATTGGGATCCATCTATCGCACCCTCCGGCATGGTTTTTTATACGGGCGAGATTTATCCCGAGTGGAAAGGCAATGTTTTCGTCGGCGCCTTGGCAGGCGAACACCTGCAACGGGTGGTGCTCGACGGAACGACAATCACCTCATCCGATAAACTATACGAAGGCTTTGGCCGCATCCGTGATGTTGTTCAGGGACCAACAGGCCACCTCTACGTCATGACCGACGAAGCCGCGCCAAACGGTGCAATCTACCAAATTGCAGGTCCGGGAGACGTGACGGCGACAAGCGGCAATTAACCCAGTCGTTTACTGACCATCCCTAGACGTTTGCTGTCGCTTGAACCTTTCGGTTTCCGCCTAAACAATCGTCAGGTGAAACTTTCTCAACAGGCTGTCCAAAACATGACCGATGCTGACACAACTGCTGCTCCAACCGGCCGCCGCGCCCGTGGTGGGGCTGATGCCCGCCGTGCCATGCGCACCAACACAGCTGTCAAACATGCAGGTTATGTCCGCCGCCAAACCAAACTCTACGAACCCTATTCCGACGATCAGTTGGAAATGATCGAAAACAATGCTGAAATCGTGTTGCAGGAAACCGGCATTGATTTTTACGAAGACGAAGAAGCCGTACAAATGTGGAAGGATGCGGGCGCCGATATCAAGCCGTCGCCCATCGATCCTCGCCGTTTCCGTGTACGTTTTCCACGGGGACTGGTGCGTTCGCTGATTAAAACAGCACCACGCGAATATGTGCAGCACGCCCGCAACCCCGCCAATAGCGTTGTGATCGGTGGCAATAACATGGTGTTTGCACCTGTTTATGGCCCTCCATTCATCCGCAATCTGGATGAAGGCCGCCGTTACGCCACGATTGAAGATTTCCGCAACTTTGTGAAGCTGGTTTATATGCTGCCGTCGCTGCATCATTCAGGTGGCACGGTGTGTGAACCTGTCGATATTCCCGTGGCCAAGCGCCATTTGGATATGATCTACAGTCACATCAAATATTCCGATAAGCCGTTCATGGCATCCGTCACGGCGGGTGAACGCTCAGCCGATTCCGTTGCCATGGCTGAATTGGTTTTCGGCAAGGAGTTCGTTGACCAGAATTGTGTGATGACGTCGCTCATCAATGCCAATTCGCCCATGGTGTGGGATGGCGTGATGTTGGGCGCTCTCAAAGTTCTGGCCCGCGCCAATCAGGCCACGGTTATATCGCCCTTCATCGTCGCCGGTGCCATGTCGCCCACAACGACTGTGGGAACGTTGACGCAGATTTTGGCTGAGGCTTCCGTTGGTATCGCCTTCACGCAACTCTGCCGCCCGGGTGCGCCCGTAGTGTTCGGCACGTTTGCGGCGTCCATGTCCATGCAATCGGGTGCGCCAACCTTCGGCACGCCAGAACCAGCGCACGTCACCTTTGGTGCCGCTCAATTGGCGCGGCGCATGGGTGTGCCGTTCCGTTCAGGTGGTGGGCTCTGCGGCTCAAAAATTCCGGATGCTCAAGCGGCTTACGAAAGTTCAAATACCTTGTGGTCCACCATGTTGTCAGGCGTGAATTTCTGCTTGCACTCCGCCGGCTGGCTGGAAGGTGGTTTGTCATCGGGTTATGAAAAACTGATCATGGATGCTGACCAGCTCACGATGTTCCAAAAATTCGCCGAAGGTGTGGATTTCTCCGAGAACGGCCAAGCCATGGACGCTATTCGCGAAGTGGGTCCTGGCTCGCATTATTTGGGTTCAACACACACCCAAGCCAATTTCGAAACTGCCTTCTGGCGCTCGAGTTTGGCTGACAACAACAGTTTCGAGCAGTGGCGAGACGACGGCGAAAAAGACATCGTGGTGCGCGCAAACACGCAATGGAAAAAGCTGCTGCGCGAATACGAAGCGCCAGCCTTAGACCCCGCGATTGATGAGGCCCTGCAAAGCTTCATGGCAAAACGCAAGGAAGTGTTGCCTGATAGTGTGAGTTGAAGTTGCTTGACTTTTTGATTTAATGTAGTACACATTAATTCATGTCTTTCACGTGGGATGAAAACAAGCGGTAGCTACGTTCTGGGAGAAAGAGGCCTTGATTTTGCTGACGTGCATCAAATTTTTGACGGTGTTCATGTCGATGAGCCTGATAACCGTTTCGACTATGGCGAGTTGCGATTTGTGACATTTGGGTTTCTAGCAGGGCGTATTTGTGCCGTCGTTTGGACACCACGTGAAAACGGTCACCACATTAATTTCATTGCGGAAAGCAAATGACAGAGAACAAAAAAAATACAAAACCGGATTGGGTTGATCCTGATGACGCGCCAGACATGGCTGACACTGACTTTTTTGAACGCGCTGATTGGTATGACGGCGAAACACTCATCCGCCGTGGGCGTCCTAAGCTTGAAGCAACCCAAAATCTCCACCACTCTCCGCCTTGATGCCGACGTGATTGCGCAATTCAAGGCCAAGGGCCCGAAGTGGCAGACGCGGATCAATGATGCTTTGCGCGAGTGGTTGAAGCAGGCGGGTTAAATCTCTTCGACGATTGCTGGTTTGTTTCGCATGTCGGCCCACGTATAAAATCCAACGCCCAGCAACACGAGACTGGAGCCAAGCGCGTCGGCCAGTGTGAAAGGTTCGCCGAGGATCATTACCGCGAGTATGATTGTGACCAGTGGTGAGATCGTTGAAATCATTGCCACGGTCTGGGCTGATGTTCGTGCCAGCCCTGCGTTGATGCAGAAAATGGGCAATACAGTTGCGAAGATTGCGCAACCCAATGCCATCCAAAGGAAATATGGTGATGCACCAAAGTCGCCATCACTCAACGCATGAATCAATACTGCTGACACGCCGCCTGCGACCATTGAGACTGTCGTATAGAAAACAGCTCCCAATACTGTGATCAATGATTTTGCATAGAGTTGATTGAGCGCAAACGTGATGGCGCAGCCGAGCACGAGTGCTGTGCCAATGACTGTGTTCCATCCGCCCGTCGGCACATCGAGACCTACGACAATTGCCAAGCCAAGATAGGTGACGATGCAGGCGATGATGCCGTGGCGGGTAATCTTTTGCCCAAAGAAGGCCGCGCCCAAGAACATCACGAACAAGGGGTAGGTAAATAACACCAACCGTTCAAGTTGAGCCGTGATAAATTCCAGTCCTTTGAAATCCAAATAGGCTGACAACCCATAGCCCAATGCGCCTGCCGCCGCTGCGCCGAAAATGTATTTTCTATCCGGTGGTGGGCCGCTAGACTTCGAGCGCATGGCGTAGGCGATCAAACCGATCATGATGAAAATCGGTGTTGAAAAAATCATGCGCCAGGCCACCAGCAAAGTGGCATTTACTTCATCGCGATAAGCCAGTTTGATGAATATCGCTTTCGACGAAAACAGCGCTGCCCCTGCGAAAGTGAGCGCATAACCTATCCATTTTGCGTTTTGAAGCCGAGCCGCCATTTGCCCCGCTTACACGGCGGATTTTGATTTGTCGCGGGATGGCTTGCATGTGTTCGCAACATGGCTAGTCTAACGCCATGGGAAATGTCACTTTCAAATCTGCACTGGAACTTGGCCGCATGTTGCGGGCGCGCAAAATCTCGGCAAAGGAATTGTTGGGCGAATGCCTGTCGCAATATGCCAAGCACAATGATGCGATCAACGCCGTGATATTCACAAATCTCGAAAAGGCACAAAAGGCGGCGGCGGCGGCAGATCGGCGTCTGGCCAAAGGCAAGGCGCTTTCGCTCTTCGATGGCGTGCCGATGACCATCAAGGAAAGTTTTGACTGGGCTGGCGCACCTTCGACCTGGGGAGACCCAGCATTGAAGGATAATATCGCCAGCAAAGACGCTGTGGCGTTGAAGCGGATGACCGATGCAGGTGCTGTGCTCTATGGCAAAACCAATGTGCCACTGCACTTGGCTGACTGGCAAAGCTTCAACGAAATCTACGGCACCACGAACAACCCGTGGGACGTGACGCGCACGCCCGGAGGCTCATCAGGTGGAGCGGCAGCGGCTTTGGCCACAGGTATGAGTGCGCTTGAAGTTGGCTCTGACATTGGCTCATCCATTCGCAACCCCGCCCATTATTGCGGCGTGTTTGGGCACAAACCCACCTATGGCGTTGTGCCCTATCGCGGCCACATGATGCCCGGCAGCGTTGCGTTCAGCGACATTACCGTGGCTGGCCCCTTGGCGCGTTCAGCCAAGGATTTGACGGCGATGATGAAATTGCTTGTTGGCAGCGAAGGCATTGAGCAGCGTGGCGTGACGTTCAATTTGCCGAAATCTGAAAAGACGTCGTTGAAAGATTTTCGCGTGGCCATAAAACTTTCAAGCCGTGTCAGTGATGTTGAACAAAACTATCAAGACCAATTGATTGAACTTGGCACATTCCTAAAAAAGCGTAGCAAGAAACTGTCGTTCGAGGCCCTGCCCGCGCTCAGCGATGAAGAGGTCTACGCAAACTTTGTGCTTCTGCTGCGCGCGACGTCAACCAAGCGCATGAGTGATGAAGACATTGAGGCCGCTGCTGCAAAATCGAAAACGCTCGATGCCGAAGATAGATCCTACGTCGCCATGATGACGCGGGCTTTTGGCTTGTCGCATGGTGGCTGGCTGCGTGCCAATGAACGCCGCCACCAAATGCGCATGCTATGGGATCAGTTCTTCGATGATTGGGACGTGCTACTTTGCCCATGTGCTGCTTCTGCCGCTTGGCCCCACGACCAAGTGGGCGAGCGACACGAACGTTTGATCCCCGTCAACGGCAAAATGGTGTCCACGATCGATCAACGTTTCTGGGCGGGTTATTCCTGTAATTTCTATTTGCCCTCTACCGTGGCCCCACTTGGGCAAACGGCAGGTGGATTGCCTTTGGGTGTGCAAATTATCACGCGGGAATATGGGGATTATACAAGCTTACGATTTGCCGAATTGCTGGAGAAGGAGTGGCGCAGTTTCGTGCCACCGCCGGGATATTAAGTCACCCCCGGCCCGGTAATCTCGCGCACCAGTTTCCGCAACATGGCAGCCCCAAAATCATCGTAGGATTTGGCTTCTTCGACGAAGCTTAAATTGCCGCCGATCACTTGGGTTTCAAGATAACCCGTCAGCTGCTTCCATTCGTTGCTGATGGCCAGACCATTGATGGTGATGCCTTGGGCCAACACAACATCCCTCGCCTCTCTTGCAGGGCGACCGATGTTGTTACGGCCATCAGTTGCGAGGTCGATGACCTTGCGTTCAGCAGCGGGTGCTGATGCGAATAAGTCCGCACCGAACAACAAGGCTGCGGAAATGGCGGTTCCCCCTTCTTTCACGATGCGGCGGCCAGCGGCTAACACATTACCTAACTTTCTAGCATCATCTTCCGATGCGATGATACTCCACGGCACGATGATGCGTTGGTTGGTGGCGTCTGACCATTGATAGACCGTGACCGCGATGCGCTGGTACTTGCCCTTGTAAATGGCGGCCAAAACTTCAGGGCTTTGAAGTGCGGCACCGAAGCCCTGCATTTGTAACTGATGCTCTGCGCTATCAACGCTGTAGGACACGTCAATGGCGAGCACGAGGGCAAGATCAACTCGGTTGTCCAAGGTTTCGGCAGGTGTGGTCAACAAGCCCCAAACTGCGAGGGCCGCTGCCCACATTTTTCTATTGAGTCGCAACGACATGCTTAAATCTTAGCAAGCTTGCCGACAAGAAAAAGCCAGTGAACTTGACCTTTTCCTGACAAAGGCACACATTAGAGGGATGAATACAACGCCCCACCTAATTGATCCCTTTGGCCGCCACGTGAGTTACTTGCGTGTATCGGTGACAGACCGTTGTGATTTCCGCTGCACCTATTGCATGTCGGAAAACATGACGTTTCTGCCGAAGAAGGATTTGCTGTCGCTGGAAGAGTTGGATCGCTTGTGTTCGGCCTTTATCGAACAAGGTGTCAAAAAAATTCGCCTCACAGGTGGTGAGCCCTTGGTGCGCAAGGGCATCATGTCTCTGGTTGAATCGCTGTCACGGCATTTGAAGTCAGGTGCCATGGAAGAATTGACGCTGACCACCAATGGCAGCCAATTGGCTAAATATGCGTCCGAGCTGGCGCATCACGGTGTGAAGCGCATCAATGTGTCGGTTGATACATTGGATGAAGCCAAATTCCGCGCCATCACCCGCTGGGGTGAGCTTTCAAAAGTCAAAGAAGGTTTAGCTGCCGCAAAAGCCGCTGGGCTTTCAATCAAGTTGAATGCCGTGGCACTGAAAGGTGTCAATGAACATGAAATTCCAGAAATGATCCGCTGGGCCCATGGTGAAGGCATGGATTTGACGTTGATTGAAACCATGCCACTGGGTGATATTGATGGCGACCGCACGGACCAATATTTGCCACTGTCGCAAGTGCGTGCTGCGTTGCTGGACCAATTTACGCTTGATGATATTCCCTACAAAACCGGTGGCCCTGCCCGCTATGTTCAAGTGAAGGAGACAGGTGGCCGCCTTGGTTTCATCACGCCCCTTACCCATAATTTCTGCGAAAGCTGCAACCGCGTGCGCATTACGTGTACGGGCACACTTTACATGTGCTTAGGCCAAGAAGACGCTGCTGATTTGCGAACACCATTGCGGGCGTCCGAAGGCAATGAGCTTTTGAACAACGCCATTCTGGAAGCCATTGGCCGCAAACCCAAGGGCCATGATTTCATCATCGACCGCGACCATAACAAACCCGCTGTGTCGCGTCATATGAGCGTGACGGGGGGCTAGTCTTAATCCCCATGTTCGTGACCTGCCGCCACTTCACCCACGGGCACATCTAGTTTCAATACGCCCGCTTTCTCAAACATCAATTCCAACGCAACAACCTCGCCCTTTTTTAACGGACCTTTCAAACCCGTGAGCATGACGTGCAAGCTGCCGGGTTCGAGTTTGATGGTGCTGCCAGCGGTGATCGACGAGCGGTTTTTCCAGCGCACGCATTTGCATCACGTCGCCATCCATTTTCGTTTCGTGCACTTCGGCTGATGTGGCGATCGGTGTTGAAATCGACACCAACACATCGTCGTCAGCGCCGTGGTTCATGATGGAAAAATAAACAGCGCCACTTTTGGCCACAGGCGTGAGCGATGCACGCGCCATGGCGTTCATCACCATGATGTCAGATGCCACGGCCACTTGCATGGTGCATAGAATAAACTGCCAGCATGCATCCGCAACGATACATAGACTTGAACAATGAACCCACTCCTGAAACTCTTCGCACTTTCGCTGCTATTTGCGGCAGGCTTGGGGCTGCTGTCGCGTGGCAGTCTGTCACAGCAGGAACAGACGCAAGTTGGCATTGAATTGGTGTTGGCTTTGGATTCGTCTGCAAGCATGAACGCAGCCGAGTTTGACTTGCAGATCCAAGGGATTGCTGCTGCGTTCAAAGACCCTGCGGTGTTGCAAGCCATCAAGGATTTGCAGCCACTGGGTGTGGCTATAGCTGTCACGCAATGGGGTGGGCCGGGTGAAAGCCGCATTGTGGTTCCCTTCACGCATATCAAATCGCAACGCCAAGCTAAGGCCTTTGGTTTTCGCGTCAGCAGGGGAACACGTAATTTTCAAGCAACGACAACGTCAATCACGACAGCAATTGAGGACTCAGTTGCATTGCTTGATGTGAATGGCTTTGCCGGACAGCGCCGCGTGGTAGATATATCGGGTGATGGTGTTGATAATAGCGGGCTCGACATCAGCGCCGCGCGTGGTTTGGCAGATGCTGCAGGTGTGACCATCAATGGCCTTGCGATTGAGTCCGAGCAGCCGGGCCTGTTTGACTATTACCAGCAAAATGTCATCACAGGTGCTGATAGCTTTGCTATTCGTGCGGTCGATTTCAAAGACTATGCCCGCGCTATTCGTGAGAAACTCTTGAAAGAGTTGCGACCACTGGGATCATAACGCTGCGATCAAAGTTTTCGCCGCCGCGATTAAATCTTTTTCGGCAAATCCTGCGAAACTGAGCAACAAACCCCGTCGCTTTTTTCGCCCTGCATAATATTGCGACAACGCTTGAACCTCGATGCCGCTACCCGCCAATTTTTTCACCAGCGCTTCATCATCGCGGTCATCATCAAAGCGTAACATAATCGTCAGCCCTGAAGGTGGCGCATCGACGGTGAACAGTTTGCCTTCATGAGGAGATAAAACATCGAGAAGCGCTTGCCGCCGCGTGGCATAAAGTCTGCGCATGCGGCGAATATGGACGGCGAATTGTCCCTGCTCCATGAATTGCGCCAACGCGGGCTGAACCAGAAGCGACGGCGGGTGGCCGTAGGTGCCGCGTTCTTTTTGGAATGTTTCGATCAGCCGCTGCGGCACCACGATGAAGCCTAGACGAATGATGGGTGAGAACACTTTTGAAAAAGTACCGGAATAGATCACGCGTGCTGTGCGGTCCAAGCTCATCATGGCGGGCAACGGGCGGCCTACATAACGGTATTCACTGTCGTAGTCGTCTTCCACCACAATGGCGTTGGCCTGCTTGGCCCATTCCAATAATTCCAGGCGACGAGACAAGGGCATGGTGACGCCTGTGGGGTATTGCCGTGCAGGTGTCACAAACGCGAGCTTGGCATTGGGTGCCAGCTTGCGGGCTTCGGCTACGCGCAAGCCTTCTTCGTCAACTGGCACTGGAACAACGTCCAAACCGCCAATCGAAAACATGCGCCGCGCCGTGGCATAGCCCGGTTCTTCCAGCCACATCTGGTCGCCAGTTTCAAAGAATGCGCGGCGGATTAAATCAAAGGCATCGCTGCCGCCTGCGGTGATGATGACTTGCGCCGCATCACATTCAATGCCGCGCCATTCAAACAAATGGGCCGCAATGGCATTGCGCAAGGGCAGCCAACCGAATGAGTCATTATGTTCAAGCAAAGCAATCGGCGGGTTGCGCCAATAACGGCCGAGAATGCGCCCCCATTCATCGTGGGGGAAGCTCTCCCAATCCACCAAGACCAGACCGGAATGGTTTTGCGGCCTCGCGGGCATGACGTTTTTGCGGTGCGGCTTTGTTGGGCTTGCGACCGGTCGCCAGCAAGCTCTCCGGCAGTTCTGCTGCAACAGTGGTGCCGCTGCCCATGCGGGTTTCGATGTAGCCTTCGCCTGCCAATTGCTCAAAGGCTTCAACCACCGTGGCGCGCGCGACATTGAGTTGCTCGGCGAGTGCGCGTGATGACGGTAATTTGGCGCGGGGTTTTAATCGTCCGCCCAACACCAGTTCACGGATTTGTCGGGCGATTTGTTGCTGAATGGGTTCAGCGTCGCCCCGCTCGATGCCAAGATCGAGCGTGGAGGTGATATTAAGTGGTCTGCTGTGTGTGGGCATTATTGGCGCTTTCCAGCATACCATATTCGAGGCATTGCGAATGCGCAACAGGAACCAAACGATGACAACAGCCCCTTCAGAACTCACCCGCGTTAAACGCATGAACAAGCGCGCCCATTATGACGAGGAAACGGTGCATGCGATTTTGGATGCGCAACCGCTTGTGCACTGTCGGTTATGTGTTCGACGGCCAGCCTGTCGTTACGCCCACGCTGCAATGGCGCGAAGGCAATCATATCTATTGGCACGGCTCATCCGCCAGCCGCATGTTGGAAACGTCCGAAGGTGCAAAAGTTTGTGTCAATGTGACGATCTTCGACGGCATGGTGATGGCGCGTTCAGCCTTCAACCACTCCTGCAACTATCGCAGCGTCATGGCTTTCGGCACGGCTTACAAAGTGGTTCTGCCTGAAGATAAGGAAGCGCGATTGAAGGCGATGGTCGAACAATATTTCCCCGGTCGTTGGGATATTTTGCGCCCGATGAAAGCAAAAGAATTGAAGGCCACAACCGTGCTGGGCATGGAACTCAAGGAAGTCTCCGCCAAAGTCCGCAACGGCCCGCCGGGAGATGACGAGGAAGATTATGAATTGCCGATTTGGGCGGGGGTTATTCCATTGGCCACGGTTGTTGGAGCGCCAGTAGCCTGCCCGAGGATTATCTCAGGCGTTGAGATGCCTGTGCATGTGAAGGAATACGGGCGCTAATTGTCCCTCACCACCACCCGCAACACCAACCCAGCTTCATCAAACGTCACGTCTTCTTCGCCACGGCGATGGTACTTTTCGCCTGTTGCATTGTTCGTGGCTTTGAGTTGCCATACCGCGCGAGCGGTGCGAGGTCCGATTTGTTCGGCGCTGTCATCCCACGCATGATGGTCCGTATGGGCGGCGAAATATTTGCGCATAGCGGCAAGAATCGCGTCCCGACCTTCAACCAAGCCAATTCCAGCCGATTCATAGGTGGCGTTTTCTGCCATCAAGGTTTCAACCTTATCGACGTCATGGGCATCTAAGGCTGCATGATAGGCCGATATTGCGGCGACGGGGTCAAAGCTCATTTTGCCAGTGCATCCATAATGCGGATCCATGAGCGAATGCCGCCTGCGTAGGATGAGACATTGTATTTTTCATTGGGGCTGTGAATGGCGTCGTCGTTCAAGCCGAAGCCAACGAGAACGGAATCCATTTTCAGCACATCTTTGAAATAGCGGACAATGGGAATTGACCCACCCGAGCCCATCAACACGGTTTCGCGTTTCCATTCTTCTTTCAACGCTGCGGCTGACTTTTGAATGTAAGGATTGCTTTCTGGAATTTCCGAAGCCGGACTGCCACCACCCTTGCCGGAGAAAGCGATCTTTGCATCCCCCACCATGTTGGCTTTGGCGAAAGCTTGAAAGGCTTTCAAAACCTTTTCAGGCTTCTGTTTGCTGACCAAGCGGAAAGTGAATTTGGCATGGGCTTTTGAAGGAATAACTGTTTTGGTGCCTGCCCCCAAATAGCCGCCCCACATGCCGTTCACTTCTGCCGTGGGCCGCGACCAGATTTGTTCCAGCACGGTTTTGCCTTTTTCTCCCGCAGCTGATTTCAAACCGACTTCGCCCAAGAATTTCTTTTCCGAAAATTTCAGGCCCTTCCACTGCTTCTTGGTAGCGGCTGGCAAATCCGCCACGCCATCGTAGAAACCTGGAATTGTCACTTTGCCGTTTTTATCGTGGAGCTGTGAAATCATGCGCGTCAAAGCGCGGATGGGGTTCATGGCGGGGCCACCATAGAGGCCCGAATGCAAATCCAGCGAAGGACCGGTGACCGTCACTTCCTCATGCACAAGCCCACGCAGGCGTGTGGTGATGGCGGGGGTTTTGGCGTCCCACATGTTGGAGTCGCAAATGAAGGCGATATCGCATTTCAATTCTTTGGCATTGGCTTTCAAGAACGGCACCAGCGAGGGCGAGCCGGATTCTTCTTCGCCTTCAATCAAGAATGTGGCCTTGATTGGCAATTGGCCATGCACGCGAATATAGCTGCGGGCCGCTTCGACAAAGGTCATCAGCTGGCCTTTGTCGTCCGCCGTGCCACGACCATACATGCGCTCCACGCCGTCCTTGTCCTTTTTGCGGATGGGCTCGAAGGGAGGTGACGACCACAATTCCAGCGGGTCAGCGGGCTGCACATCATAGTGGCCATAGAACAAACGCATGGGGCGTTTTTGCAGTGGCATTGGGCGGTGTGTAGTGGCCCACAACCATAGGGCAGCCCGGCGTTTCGCGCACGGAAGCTTCACAGCCTAGCGATTTTAATTCAGCGCAAATCCAATTTGCTGCTTTGATGATGTGCGGCTTGTAAGCGGGATCCGCCGAAAGTGAGGGGATGCGAATGAAGTCGAACAACCGCTCGATATTGGCATCAAGGTTCTTGTCGGCATCAGCAAGAACGGGGGCAATGGGCAGCGTTGTCATTTTATAATCCTTTGGAAATTTCACCGATAAAGCGTGCATAACTCCGCATGCCCCGGTGATAGGCTTCAATGTCGTATTTTTCATTGGGGCTGTGCAGGCCGTCGCCTTCGCGCACCCAACCCACCATAATGCTGTCCAACCCCAGATGCTTTTTGAAACTTTCAACCACGGGGATAGACCCGCCCTCGCCTGACATGATGGCCAATTTGCCCCATTCGGATTTGAGCGCCCTTTGGGCAGCGGCAATCCAAGGGCTGTCATCGGCAACTGACACGGCGGCTGCGGCTTCGGATTTTTGAGCGAATTTGACTTTGAAGCCATCGGGCAGCGCACTCTTCACATAGTCACGGAATGCTTTGCGCACTTTCACTGGATTTTGGCCAGCCACCAATCGGAAGGTCAATTTGGCATTGGCTTTCGATGGAATTACCGTCTTGCCACCCGGCCCCATATAGCCGCCCCAAATGCCATTGATCTCGGCCGTTGGCCGCACCCACATTTGTTCGAGCGCTGAAAAATCCTTCTCCCCTGCGGCGGTTTTCAAACCCACTGGCTTCAAAAACGCAGTTGTTCTGAATGGAATTTTGGCCATGCGTGCGCGTTGTGCAGCGGTTGGCTTTTTAATACCATCATAGAATCCCGGAATTGTGATTTTTCCCTTGGCATCAATCATGCGGCCCAAAATGCCAGACAACACGCGCAAAGGGTTCATGGCCGCCCCACCAAAATAGCCCGAATGCAAATCCAGCTTTGGCCCAGTGATTTCAACCTCGTCAGACACACAGCCACGCAGCGACGTGACGATGGATGGCCTGTCATCCTCCCACATGCCCGTATCACACACGACGACGATATCAGCTTTCAGCAATTCCTTGTTCGCAGCCACGAAACGGTCGATGTGGGTGGCGTCGCCCTCCTCATCGCCTTCAATCAAAATCGTCAGGCGGAATGGTAACTCTCCGTGTACGGCCAACCAGTGGCGGCTGGCTTCGGTAAACGTCATCAGTTGGCCCTTGTCGTCGGCAACACCACGGGCAAAGATACAATTCTTGCCGGACTTGCTTTTGCCACGGCGCGGTTCAAAAGGGGGGCTGTGCCACTGGTTCAGGGGGTCAGCTGGCTGCACATCATAGTGGCCATAAAACAGGACGTGGGGAATTTGGTGTTTGTTGGAATTGTCAGCACGCGGAGGAACATAGTTCGCAATCACGGCGGGCTGCCCCGTCGTGGCGTACTGCTTCGCGTCCAAGCCCATGGACTTGAAATAATCCGTCATCCAGTCAGCCGCTTTTTGACAATCGGCATTGTGGGCAGGGTCAGTCGCCACCGAGGCAAAGCGCAATACTTCACACAAGCGATCAATGCTGTTTTCAATATCCGCATCAATGGCGGTGAGAACGGGAGATATGTCGAAAGCCACGCTTGCGAATCCTTTTGCTTCGGGCAAAGCCTAGCTCAACACGATATGTTTAGGCAAAGCGCATGAACGCCGACACGACCACAACCTTTAACCTCGCTCGCGACAGTTTGCTGGCCCATGAGCCGCGCTCTGGCCTCAGCCGCATTCGCAGGCGCGGCTATCAGCGCTTTCGCTGGCTGCTGGATAACGTCAATTTTGCACTGTTGTGGAAGCGCCGCTGGTTTATCATCACATTGATGCTGGGCCTCACATTGATGGGTGCGCCAACGCCGTCGGGCCTCACCCATGAGGGGCAAATTGTATTGGTCATGTCGTTCATGGCCACGGTGATGTTTATTACCGAGCCTGTGCCCCTGCCCTCGGTGGCGTTGATGATTGTGGTGGGGCAAGTGATTTTTCTGGGTCTTGATTCCAACAAAGTGGCCGCCAGTTTAATGACGGATTCCGTGTTGTTCATCATGGGCTCATTGATGTTGGCCGTAGCCGTGGTGAAGCAACGCTTGGACAAGCGCATTGCCTTGGCCATTGTGCGCGTCACGGGCACCAGTGTGTTCTGGATTAGTTTAGGCATCACCGCCGTGTGTGGCGTTCTGGCGTCCTTCATTGGTGAGCATACGGTTGCCGCCATGATGTTGCCTGTGGGCGTGACACTGATCAGCCTCACGTCCCAAGATGGTGCAAAGGTCAAAAACCTTGCAGCCGTATTGTTGCTATCAATTTCCTATGGTTGCGCCATTGCAGGCATTGGCACGCCATCGGGTGGTGCGCGAAACGCCATTATGATTGGCTATTGGAAAGACTTTTTCTTCGATCCAGCCAATCCTGAAACCCGCCGCTACATCATGGATTACCTGACATGGATGCTCTACGCCTACCCCATGTTCCTATTGCAATTGCCCATCGTGACTGCGTTGCTGTTCTGGACTTTCAAACCTGAGCAGCGCGACCTCTCGCGTGCTGTGGCGCGCTTGCGCACGCAAGTGGAAATGGACGGACCACTTGGCCCACGCGGCTGGTCTTCTATTGCTTTGTTCATAGCCACGATTATCGGCTGGATTTTATTTTCAGAACAACTGGGCTTGGGCATCGTTGCCATTGGTGGCGCTATCGCATTTCTTGTTGCGGGCTTGGTGCGCTGGGAAGACATCAACAGTGGCGTGAACTGGGGCGTTGTGCTGCTCTATGCCGCCGCCATATCGCTTGGTTTGCAGATGAAGGAAACGGGGGCTGCCGAATGGTTGGCGCGGTCCTTCATAGATGCTTTGTCACCACTGGGCATGGGCCAAGGTGCGGGACTGGCTTTTGCGGTGGCACTGCTCACAACTTTCGTCACCAACACCATGACGGCAGGTGCCGCTGTGGCCGTGCTTGGGCCTGTGGTTTTGAAGGCCGCAAGCGTGTCAGGTGCTGATCCACTGAATATCGGTTTCGTAACAGCTATTTCATCAGCCTTCGCTTATATCACAGCGGCGGCGCATCCGGCCTTCACCATCATTTACGCATCGGGCTATCTTAAAGCGTCAGACTTCATGCGCTCCGGTTGGCGCATGACCATTGTTTCTCTATTTTTGATTATGATGATGTCGTTGTTTTACTGGCCATTGTTGCAATAGGATTGTCGCCATGGGCCTGTTCAGTTTTTTCCAGCGCACACAACTTTCCGACCGACAAGAAGCGGCGGTTGCCAAAACTCTGACAAATTTGCGGGCGCAACGCCGCAGTCGGTTTCGCATTCTGGCGTGTGTTGATGGCAATGAAGCATCTGACATTTGCGTGCGCTTTGCTGCAAGGTTTGCGGTCACTGAATATTGCGACATCATCAATTTGTTTGTGCGGCCCATTGACCAGGGTTTGCATTCCGGTGGATTGCAAGTGCGGCTGGCGCGGCAGAATATGATGGAAGCGGGTTTTGAACTGCCGGGTGTTAAGCATCTCAAACGAACCCTCGACGTATTGAAATCAGAAGGAATTGACGCTGAAGGCTGGAGTGCAAAAGGCGCTCATGAAAACGCATGGGGTGATGCAGCGGGCGACACCAAAGTTGAATACAACGAGCCGCACGGACGGAATGTTGTTCTTAAACTTAAAACAGCACCTGACGTTGTCGGCGGCATTCTCGATCAGTACGAACTTGGCCCGTACAATCTCATGATCATCGGTGAGCCATCACGTTGGCGCAGTGAGTTCAAATCTTTCTTTGGAACGGGCATCGTGCAAAATGTTGTAACCATGGCGGCGTGTTCGGTTCTGGTTGCGCGCAACAGCCTTGATCGCAGCGGCATGTTTATTTGTACTGATGGTTCGTCACGAGCCATGCAAGCGGTGCGCCGTGCAGCGGTGTTGGCCCATATGACGGGTGATCCCATCACGCTGTTTTCTGTTGCCCCCAATGAAGCCGCACGCCCTGCCGCAGAAGAAGCTGTGGCCAATGCTAAAGCCTTGTTGAAGGCTATGAAAATAGATGTGCTTGAAACCAAAACGGCGGTTGGCGATCCGCTGCAAGAAATTGTTGAGCGTGGAAGTCTTTATCGCCTTATTGCCGTCACAGATGAAGGGCGAAGTCGTACGCAACGGCTGCTCAAGGGTTCACTGGCGCTGGAAGTTGTTCGCCATGCGCGCACGAGTGTGTTAGATGTGAGATAGTGAATCGCTGACCGGGGATGGTGATGGCGGAATTTGAACTTTATTGCTTTGGGGAGTCTGGCCACTCCTACAAGGTTGCGTTGATGTTGGAAGCAGCGGAACTCAGCTGGAAACCACGCTTTGTTGATTTTTTCAATGGTGAAACGCGCAGTGCTGATTATCGCAGCACCGTGAACATTATGGGCGAAGCGCCCGTTCTGAAACATGGCACAAAATCGCTCACACAATCCGGCGTTATTCTCGATTACCTTGCTGAGGTATCGCGCAAGTTTGGCCCCAAGAGCGATGATGAGCGCCGCGAAATCATGCGCTGGACCTTGTTCGACAATCATAAACTTTCATCGTCGGTGGGCTCTCTTCGCTATATGATCAGCCTCGCCAAAACCGGAGAAACTCCGGTGACGGAATGGCTGCGTGGTCGCACTTTGGGTGCGTTAAAAGTGCTTGATGCACATTTGACAGACCACACCTATGTTCTGGGCCGTCGTCCAACAATTGCTGACTTCACGTTGTGTGGTTATCTCTACTACGGAGATGAACTTCCCTTCGATCTCAATCAATTTGCCCATGTGCAAAACTGGCTGGACCGACTGCGCGACATCAAAGGCTGGAAACACCCTTATGATCTGATGCCGCGCAGGGCAGGTTGAAAGCCGTTATTCTGGCGGCGGGTCTAACGGCAGAGTTGCGGCATATGCCAAGACGTCGATTGCGTTCTCAAGTGGGAATGCCCGCAGGTTGATCATCTGCACACCAGTGTGTGCGCTCAGAATTTTGTGCATCACTTCATCCGGTACATCTTGGCCTTCGGTGCCCACGTAGTTGTGTTCTCCGTTTGCGCCCCAATCCAGCGCGCGCCCATCAAAGCCATGGCAAGCTGCGCACGTGGTTTGGAAAATCTCGCGCCCCCGATCGATGTTGCCGGCGTTCACTTTGCGGGTTTCATAGTTTAAGAATTTCCGCATATCGACTTGACCGCGACTGACAAACGCCGCCAGCCGCTTGAGCTCTTCGTCGTTGATCATTTCTTTGGTGTAAGGGTGGTTTTTATCGCGGAACACTTTCAACAAATCTTCTTCGGGTTTTCCTTCTGCACCGCGAATACCGGATATGCCGGTGAAGTGCCCCCCTTTGCTATAGATACCGTCTTTGCCTTGGTAGTCCCACGCATGGCACTCTTTGCAACGCCAGGTGTCGGCGCCTGTGATCTTTTTATTGACGGCCACAGGGTATGCCGGATTGGTTGTTTTAGGTTCTTCTCTGTCCAGAGCATCCCACCAATTGTCATAGATACGCCCACCAGCTGCCTGCATCCACGCATCTGATGGCTTTGAGGGCTGGCCGTGCACAAAGTCTTGCGCTGCAATTGAGTGGTCATATTCGTGCTTTTCTTCATCACCGTAAGTGACAACAGTCGCAGACATCACGAGTAAACTCGCAATCGCTCCAACTATTCCAAATTTGATATGTGCCATTGTTCACTCTCCCAAACCCATCAATTTTTCAATGAGCCCCAAATTCATTAATGTTCGCCAATTCACAGACTGCTGACAAAAACCTGACAAGCACAAGATGCCAATCAAGCACTTACGACCAAAACGGCCCAAATCTGCGCCACTATTGCATTTTGGTTTATGGTAATAAGCGAAAGTATGGTGATACTGAGCTCATGACGACGGCAGACCATAGTTCTTTCGCTCCATCAGCTCGCCGTAGCGCGAATGCAAAATTGAGCACGAAGTCGATTCCCAGCCACAACGGGCAAGCCTTCCTGCTCTTCACGTGCCTGTTCTGCGGAACTATTCTGGCCTTTGATGTCACCGCTGAAGCAATAGCTGCTTTTCAAGTACCATTTTCAGCGTACAACACGATGCACATCGCCATCGAAGCAATTGCAACAGTCTTTTTAGGCGTCGGCGCTGTATTTGCATATTCACATATGAAAACGTTGCGCATACGTGCTGAACACGATGAAGAACAATTGTTGCGCTTACGCCGAGAATTTGATGGCGTTTTGCAGGAACGATTTTCAGCTTGGGCGCTTTCGAAATCAGAAATCGATGTAGCGCTCTTGACCATTCGTGGGTTGAGCATTCATCGCATAGCTGAACTCCGCCACACCCAGCAAGGCACCATAAAAGCGCAACTCAGCGCTATATTCCGGAAAGCTGGCGTGTCATCGCGAACAGAATTACTCGCCATGTTTATGGATGAGTTGTTGGACTTTGGCGCAACCGCACAGGACAACCTCCAGCAATAGTTTTTAATGAAACAAAAAGGCCGCCCCACTGGGACGGCCTTGAATTTCATCTGTGTACGGAACCTTAAGCGGGTTCGCCCATGGCATCCAAGTATTCATTGAGATGCTCAAGGTTTTCAAAGCGCATCCAGCCTTCGTCGGTTTCGGCTTCAACTGTGTTATCTGACAGAATGCGCGCCGGGCGGCCACGAATGTCGCGCTCTTCGAGCACGTAAAGTTCGCCATCTGCGGGTTCTTCGTCGGCGACTTCTTCTTCAATAATTTCTTCTTCAACCTCAGCAACGGCCTCTTCAACCTTGCTCTCGGTGAGCGACGTCACACCACCAATGGCATTGGCAATGTCGGCCTTGGCTTGGTCGAGGGCGGCTATGGTGTCGTCCACAGCACTCGTCACAGGTGCTGCAACCGTTTCAGTTACCGCAGCAGTTGCTGTCGCGGCGCCAGCGGCTAAAGCTGCGGTTTTGCGACCGAATGGATTAAAGCGTACGCGGGGTTGCTCAACCTCGGCGACAGGTTCTTCCACAGCCACTTCAACGGCTGGTGCTTCATAACGTGGCACAGGTTGTTCAACAATGGTTTCTTGAATGGTCTCCGGAACCACATCCGCCACAACGGCTGGCAAGTTGCCTTGCAATGCTGCAATCACGCCACCTAAGCCGATGGCGAGTATGCCACCCGTCAACAAAATGGCTCCGGTATCCATGGTCAGGCCATAGACCTGCATTTGTGCTGGGTTCACCAGGCCTACCAGTGCCAAGGCGGCACCGATGGCCAACAAGACAATTCCCAACACAGACATTAGTTTAGACATGGGGGTCCCCTCCGATTCAGCCCAATGTTTACCCGCGATAAGGCTAACACATTCCTAACGTTGGGGAAACTGTTTACCCTTCGTTAACAATTCGCGGTGCCGGGCGGCTCAAAGTCCCGGAAGACAACGTGGCCCAGACTTGGGCGGCGATGTTACGATAGATAGCGGCATGCTGAGATTCAGGCAAAGTCGCGACAATTGGCTCGCCGCGATCGGAACGCAAACGCACTTCCATATCCAACGGCACTTCACCCAGAAACGGCACGCCTAAGCGTTCGGCTTCTTTGCGTGCACCACCATGGCCGAAAATGTCATGGCGCTCGCCGCACTTGGTGCAGGTAAAATAGCTCATATTCTCAACGATACCAATCAATGGCACGGACACCTTCTTGAACATGTTCAAACCCTTGCGCGCATCAATCAACGCCAAGTCCTGCGGCGTTGAAACAATGACAGCACCAGAAAGCGGTGTGTTTTGCGCCAAGGTCAATTGCGCATCACCGGTGCCGGGTGGCATATCCACCACCATCACATCGGTCTCTGACCATTCCACTTCACGCAACAACTGCGTCAATGCGCTCATCACCATGGGGCCACGCCAGATCATGGGCGTATCTTCTTCGACCAAAAAACCAATTGATGCCACTTCCAAGCCATAGCGGCTCATGGGTTTCATGCGCTTACCCTCTTTGTCGCTGGCTAAGGGTTTACCGGAAAGCCCAAATAATTTTGGCATCGACGGACCATAGATGTCCGCGTCCAAAACTGCCACCTTCAAACCCAATGTGGCAAGGCCGAGTGCTAGATTGATGGCGGTTGTTGATTTGCCAACGCCGCCCTTGCCCGAAGCTACGGCAATGATGTGCTTCACACCAGCAACTGCACCGCCTCGTTGTGGAGCAGCCGGAGCCGATTGTCCTTGGGCCTTTTCTGCTGTCAGAGCCACCAGCGCCCGCGTGACACCGGGAATTGCCTTGACCGCTTTTTCAACCACGTCGCGCAATTGTTCCATGGCCTTCATGTGTTGCGGCGATGCATTGAGCGCGAACATCACTTCTCCACCATTGATAGCGATGTCAGATACCAAACCCGCTGACACAATGTTGCCGCGCCCATCAGGGGCAGCAATGCGTTTCAATTCATTGCGAATGGTTTCAGCTGAAAGCGAGGTCATGGTTTATCCTTTGTTTAGACCGCATATAGAGGCCAAGCGGGAAGGCCACAAGTTGTCTCAATTTTTACCTTCTCTCTGAAGCCGATCTTAGACATTCCCATATATTGCTGGTGCTTCGATTGGGGAATTGGGACATGACTGACGCGATTGCCGACACTTCGGAGCTTCAACGCCACAACTTTCAAGTTGTAGACGCGCCGCGATTTTTTTCGCGCAACAAGCAAGCGACTGCCGATGGATGCAAAGCCTTCTGTAGAGGCGGATTCTTGGACAGGTGAATTGCTGGAGTTGTTCCTGCGCAATCAAATGAATTTGGCCCCTATCATGCCACTGCTCAGCCTGCTCATGGGCATCATGGCTTTGAGCTGGGTTCCCGCTTCAACCGTTATGCCATGGCTTGTCGCGGTATTAGGCTGCCACTCGTTGCAACTCTATTTGTGTAATCGCTATTTCTTGCAACCACGCAGTCGTGGTGAACAGTCCGATTGGATTGGCATGCTTGCCGCATCTGAACTGTTTCAAGGCGTGTTCTGGGTCGTGCCATTGTTCTATTTCTGGCCTGATGCGAACCCATTGCAACGCACATTCCTGTTTGCCGCTATCATGGCCGTTTCCGTTGTCCGTCTTTTGGTGGTTGCCAATTTTATGCCCATCCTCATTGCAGGCACAGGCATCATTAGCATTGGTGCAGCGCTGCGCTGTTTGGCAGAAACAGATGTTATCTACACTGTGCTGGGCATTTTAATTATTACATTGGAGGTGTTCTTCCTCTTCGTTTCACGGCAATTGCAGAACACCGCTCGCGACCGCTTGATTTTCCGTGCCCAAAAAGATTCATTGATTGAAGAACTGCGTATTGAAAAAGAGCGCGCCGAGGTAGAACGTCACAAAGCGGAAGAAGCAAACCGTGCAAAGTCTGCTTTCCTTGCCAACATGAGCCATGAATTGCGCACACCACTCAACGCAATCATGGGCTTTTCGGAAGTGCTGGAAAACGAATTGTTCGGCCCCATGCAGAACAATGCCTACAAAGACTATGCCGGTGACATTCACAATTCTGGCCGATACCTGCTTACGTTAATCAACGATATTTTGGACCTTTCGCGCATCGAAGCAGGCCGTCGTGATATTGTTGAAGAGCCAACTCATGTTCAAGACTGCATGGACCACGCCAAAAATATGCTTGTAGGTCGTGCTACCGAAAAGACAATTGATATCGTCGTCAGCGCGCCAGCCAATTTGCCCAAAGTGTTGTGCGACTATCGTGCATTAAACCAAATCGCCATCAACTTGTTGACCAATGCCGTGAAGTTCACACCTGAAAATGGTAAGGTGACCATCACTGCCCGCGTGGTACCTGATGGCCGTATGGCAGTAATCGTTTCTGACAATGGCCCCGGCATTCCTAAAGCTGAACAGCAACAATTGCTCCGCGCCTTCTCTCGCGGAAGTCATGCCACCAAACTTGCTATCGAAGGCGCTGGCCTTGGCCTGCCCATCGTCAAGGGTTTGATGGATGTTCATGGCGGAACACTTGAAATTGTATCTGAAACGGGCAAAGGCACCGACATTATTTGCTACTTCCCCGCTGCCCGTGTGCTGTCCGGCCCTCGCGGAGAGGCGATTGCATCTCCCGTTGTGAAAACGGACACGCAGCGGAAATTGATTTCGTTGACGGGTTGAGTTTTAACTCAACCTTGCCCGGCCACGAAACCACTCGCCCAAGCCCATTGGAAATTGTATCCTCCAAGCCAGCCAGTCACATCAACGGCCTCACCAATCGCATATAATCCGTGTACTGATTTTGCTTCCATGGTTTTGGATGACAGGTCGTTTGTGTCTATGCCGCCTACCGTCACCTCTGCTTTTGCGTAACCTTCATTGCCATTGGGAATGAACGTCCAATTGCGGAGGCGGTCATTCAGTTTGTTCATTTCATCGTTCGCAACTTGCGCCATGGTCTTGTCTTCAACCAATGCAGCCGCCAATCGCTGTGGCACAAGTTCGCTAAGAATGGTTTTCAATTCAGCCTTTGGCCGCTCATGTTTGCGTCGTTTTAAATGAGCCACCACATCCGCTTCGGGTGCGAGATCAAGCTTCAATGCTTCACCTTTTTCCAAGTAGGAAGATGCTTGTAAAATTGCAGGGCCAGATAAGCCCCGATGGGTGAAAAGAATGCTTTCCTTGAAACGCGCTTTACCGACCTGCGCCACGGCAGGCAACGAAACACCAGACAACATTGTATAGAACGGTAGCTGGTCCGCTGGCGCATGAAGTGGAACGAGTCCAGGCTTGGGCGTGATGATCTTCAAACCAAACTTCTTCGCCACATCGTGCGAAAAACCAGTTGCTCCCATTTTCGGAATGGAAAGGCTGCCAGTTGCTAAAACGAGCTTTGCTGACGTGAAGGTGCCGCTTGATGTATCGACAACAAAATGATCGGCCTTACGCACATCAGAAATTTTAACGCCAACGCGTACATCAACACCAACGCCTGCGCATTCCGCCAATAACATCGCAACGATCTGCCGCGCTGAACCATCACAGAACAATTGCCCCAACGTTTTTTCGTGCCACGCTATTTTGTGCTTTTCCACCAGTGCCAAAAAATCCTTCGGCGTATAGCGCGATAGAGCCGAGCGGCAGAAATGCGGATTGGCTGAAAGGAAGTTTTGCGGCGATGTGCCTGTATTGGTGAAGTTGCAGCGCCCACCACCGGAGATCAAAATCTTTGCTCCAACATGACTGTTGTGGTCCAACAGCAACACGCGGGAACCTTTAGCCCCCGCTGTCATGGCGCACATCAACCCGGCTGCACCTGCACCGAGGATGACGATATCAAAATGATTGGACGTTGTGTTCAAGCCGCGCGGTGAAAATGCTTGTAGACCAGAACTGCTGCAACAGCAGCCACTGCAAACATGGCCAGATGATCAGCCTCGGTCACCAAGTGCAGCATCGAAAAACCATGTTCGCCCGGATGTGCAAATGCCGCGCCCGATGTTGCAGTTAAAATCGCTGCGGAAATCAAAATCTTTTTCATGTGCCGCTCCTTGGCTTTTGCAAAATGGCGCGGGCCCAGCCCGTCCGCCGTTATCAGTGGTTTAGCAACCCCTAGCCCCGATGTCCAGATGCAAAAGCGGCAATACGCTGCCTCAATAGCCCTTGGGCTGTGCTTTATAAAACTTCGTCTCCGCCTCATAGGCCGCACATACCTTCAACACAGTGCGGTCATCAAACATACGACCAACAACATGCAAACCTGCAGGCAGCCCGCCTTGCGTGAAGCCACAGGGCACCGAAGCTGCGGGTTGTTGCGTCAAGTTGAACGGATAGGTGAAGGGCGTCCAATTCACCCACTTACCTTGCGTGTCAGCATTGTCTGGTTGCAGCCTGCCCGCTTCAAAGGCTGGAATGGGAAGTGATGGCGTGACCAACACATCGTAGTCTTGCATGAACAAGCGCATGTGCGTGCCCAACGCGCCGCGTGCTTTGTTGGCATTCATCAATTCTTCCACCGTGATGGAGGCCGCTTGCTCCACAACGTCAGCCAACATCGGATCAAGCAAGGCTTTCTTCTCATCCGACAAAGCACCCAAAGCCGACCGTGCGCCTGACCACCATAGGGTTTTAAAAATCGGCGCTGGATCTTCGAAGCCCGGATCAATTTCCGTCACCTCGGCGCCGAGTTTTTGCAAAACCGAAACGGCTTGTTTTACCAAAGCTGCAATCTCTGGATCAACTTCGGCATAACCCAGCGTTGCTGAGTAAGCCACGCGTAGGCCTTTCAATTTGCGCTTTGGTTTGTAAGCATAATCGACGTCGTCATAGGGAAGCGAAAACCAATCGCGATTGTCGGGCTGGCTGATGGCGTTCATCATCATCGCAGCATCATTCACACTGCGCGTCATTGGCCCCACATGGGCGACGGTGCCATAGGGAGACAAGGGCCAAGCGGGCACGCGACCAAATGAAGGCTTCAACCCAAATGTATTGGTGAAAGCGGCGGGAATGCGGATGGAACCACCGCCATCAGTGCCCAAGCTCAAAGGCGCATAACCTGCAGCAATTGCCGCCGCTGAACCGCCCGAAGAGCCACCCGGCGTTAAAGCCGGGTTCCACGGGTTGCGGGTAACACCAGTCAGCGGTGAATCCGTTACCCCCTTCCAGCCAAATTCGGGCGTTGTTGTTAGCCCGAGGAACACTGCACCTGATTCCCGCAATCTTGCGACCGAAGGCGCATCTGCGTCCCAAGGCCCATCCCGCGAAATGGTTTTGGACCCCCGCAAGGTGGGCCAGCCCTTCACCAGCAAAAGGTCTTTAATGACAACAGGCACACCATCCAGTGGACTCAACGGCTCGCCCTTTTTCCAGCGCTTGGCCGAAGCTTCCGCCATGTCGAGAGTGGCTTTTTCGTCCAGCAAGCACATGGCGTTGAGGGCACCATCGTGCTTGTAAATTTGCGCCAAGCAGGCCTTGGCCACATCAACGGGAGAAAATTTCTTTTTGCCAAAGCCTTTTTCAAGCGTGGCGACGGACTTCCAATTCAGCGGTTTTGTCATGATTTTTCAAGCAAAGCAGAAGTCATTGTCACAATCAGCACTAAAATCATCGAATCTAAACGGAAAATGAACGGGGCATTCAGTCTGCGTTCCCATTGCCCCGCCTAATGTGGCTTCAAGTTCAAACGAACACTGATTGAGGGAGTTAAACAAATGGTCCGCTACACACTCTTCGTTCTTACCGTAATTGCTTCCGCCGCCACCGCAGTGGCTTCGATCAACCCAACACACATCGTGCTGGCACAATCCAAAAATGTGACCGTGATTGAAAAGAACCAATTCTGGCCTGTTGAAGGCGAATTGAAAGTTGAACAATGCGCCGTTGAGGATTGCTCCGACACACCACAGAACAGCTGATTTTCGAATACGTTTCATTGCCGGGACGGCCATGAAACGTTGAACAACCGGGACCGGGTTCAGTCGCTCTGATAACCCGCCCCCTCGCCAGACGATTGAATTCCGGCCCCGGTTTCCTACATTTCTCACGTAAGGCAGTTGTCCCCGATCCCCTGCAAGTGATCTCCCAGACTGCCCAAACTGAACCCCGCTGTCCGACGCAGCGGGGTTTTTTCTTTGTCAAAACAATCTGCATTCTAAACCCAATATGAACGCCACATTCAGCGTGGGTTCCGCCTCAACCACCTAAGTTGCTCTCAAGTTCAACGCATACCCCATCAACGGGAGAGCAAAATGACAAAGACCTTAAAAACCCTGACACTCTCTGCAGCCCTGGCCGCGATGTTTCTGTCGGCAGGTGCCTTTGCCGGAGCTTCTTCAAATGCCCCCATGATTGTGAAAGCAAATGTCACAATCATTCATAAGAATTCGCAATGGCCCGTCAAAGGCCAAATCACTTCGGACGTCTGCGCGGTCAAACGCTGCATCGCCATCTAAGCCACAAGTTTCGCCCTTCTAAGGGGGCGAAAGCAGTGTGTGCGGTCTGGGCCTGACAAAGCCCCCTCGAGGGTTCGGACCGCCACACTGTACTTCTTCAACCGAAAGCCACCGCCATGCTCAAAATCGCAGCCTTCTTGCTCACCCTGCTCTTTGCATCTGAAGCAGACGCCGCCACCCGCAGCTATTCCTTCCCGCAGACAAGCAAAACCCGCATCGGCACATGTTTGGCTGATGGCACAAGTTGCGGAAAAGTTGCCGCCGATGCTTTCTGCAAAAAAGAAGGCTTACGCTGAAAGCATTTTGTTTGCGCGGGAACCCGCAGCTTCGGTGCGGATATTGGATTCAGATGCGATGTGTGAAGGGCAGGCTTGCGAGGCATTTGTGAAGATCAAATGCTATCAGCCTTTGGAAGCTGCGGCGGGGTGATAGTTAAAAACTGGGACTAAAGTTCAAACTCCGACAATTGCACCACCCTCACATCGTCTGTCGAACGAAATGCGCTATCGTTACTTAAGAGTGCCTGACATCCCGCTAGCGTGGCACTGGCAAGGTGCAGCGAGTCTACCGTTTTCAAACGATGCGCTGCTCCTAACCGTGCCGCTTCAATGCACACATCACTATCAACCGGAACCAGTGTTATAAATTCTTCCGCACCAAGCAGTTCGAGATATTTTTGCGCAAGTGGTTCTGATCCCACACGATACGCGCCATTCAAACATTCAGTGAGCGTGATCTCGCTCGTAAAAAGCGTGATTTCATTGTTTTCAATTTCACGGAATGCTGCCAGCACGCGCTCACCAATTGAGGCGTTGCCTTCAACCAAATAGATCAAGATGTTTGAATCAAGATATAGGCTGGAGATACCTTCAAGGCTTTCACTCATCGTTGCGAAGGTCGCGTAAAGTCGCATCTATCTCTTGGGCACTGCGCCCTTGACCCAGCATTTTTGCGCCAACACCGCGAAAGCGTTTTACAAAATCAAGTTTGCTCGGCTTTGCGGTTGTGGATTGCTCTGCCTCAACTTCATTCAGATACTTCTGCAAAGCAGCGATTGTTAAATAGGCACGTGAACGGTGAGTGCGGACAGATGCACGCTCGAGGCGCTTTTTAAGATCGCTCGGAACGCGCAATGAAAGCGTGACATCTGATAAACTCGGCATTGTTTCGTCCTCAAAAATACTAAGTGGGTGCATTGTATTGCATTGTCGCGCATTGTCAATATTTGACTTCATGGTCGTTTCGTCAACATTCCAAAATCTTCCCTGTGGAAACCTGCTTGGAATCGCGCCCTTCATCCGCTAGGACACCCCAAATCGGGATCCCACATGCCAAAACGTACAGATATAAAATCCATCCTCATCATCGGGGCGGGGCCTATTGTGATCGGCCAAGCTTGCGAGTTTGATTATTCCGGAACACAAGCCTGTAAGGCTTTGAAAGAAGAGGGTTATCGCGTCATTCTCGTCAACTCCAATCCGGCTACGATCATGACCGATCCGGACTTGGCAGACGCGACTTACATCGAACCCATCACGCCGGAAGTGGTGGCCAAGATCATTGAAAAAGAACGCCCCGACGCCATTCTGCCCACCATGGGCGGGCAGACGGCGCTGAACACCGCACTTTCGCTCAATAAAATGGGCATTCTTGAAAAGTATAATGTCGAGCTGATTGGTGCCAAAGCCGAAGCTATCGACAAGGCCGAAGACCGCGAATTGTTCCGCGATGCCATGACCAAAATTGGTTTGGAATCCCCGCGTTCGCACCTCGCCAATGCATCCGTGGCCAAGGACGCCGACAAGGAACTTTACGCCAAGCAGAAGGCCGAAGCCACTGATGTTGATGCGTTCGAAAAGAAATGGGCCGACGCTGAACCTGAGCGCCAGAAAAAATATCGCGACCGTGCCATGGTCGAAGCTTACGAAGGCATGTTGGCCATTGGGCTTCCCTGCATCATTCGCCCTTCCTTCACATTGGGCGGCACGGGCGGCGGCATTGCTTATAACCGCGATGAATTTTTTGACATCGTCGAGTCCGGCCTTGATGCCTCGCCCACAGCCGAAGTGTTGATTGAGGAGTCGGTTCTCGGTTGGAAAGAATATGAAATGGAAGTGGTGCGCGACACCGCTGACAATTGCATCATCATTTGCTCCATCGAAAACATCGACCCCATGGGCGTACACACGGGTGACTCGATCACCGTGGCCCCTGCCCTGACGCTGACCGACAAAGAATATCAGATCATGCGCAATGCCTCGATTGCGGTGTTGCGTGAAATTGGCATTGAAACCGGCGGCTCGAACGTGCAGTTCGCCGTGAACCCGGTTGATGGCCGCTTGGTCGTCATCGAAATGAACCCGCGCGTGTCGCGTTCGTCCGCACTTGCGTCAAAAGCCACGGGCTTCCCGATTGCGAAAATCGCGGCGAAATTGGCTGTGGGTTATACGCTTGACGAATTGGGCAACGACATTACGGGCGGCACCATGCCTGCCTCGTTTGAGCCGACGATTGATTACGTCGTCACCAAAATTCCACGCTTCACCTTTGAAAAATTCCCCGGTGCGCAACCTTACCTCGGCACGGCGATGAAATCCGTTGGTGAAGTGATGGCCATTGGCCGCACCTTCCAGGAGTCATTCCAGAAAGCTTTGCGTGGGCTTGAAACGGGCCTTTCCGGCATGAATGAAATTGCCATTCCCGGCATTGGTGAAGGCGACGACAAGAATGCCATTCGTGCAGCTCTGGGTTTGGCCACGCCAGATCGCTTGCTCAAAATCGCGCAAGCTTTCCGCCATGGCGCAACAGTGGCCCAGATTTTCGAAAGCTGCAAATACGAGCCATGGTTCCTGCGCCAGATTGAAGAGCTGGTGAAAATGGAAGCGACCATTCGCGAGAAAGGCTTGCCCAACGACGCCGTCAACATGCGCAAGTTAAAAGCCATGGGCTTCTCCGACAAGCGTTTGGGCGAATTGGTGCGCATCAAGGAAGCCCGCGTTTCTGCTCACCGTCGCAAGCTCAAAGTGCGCCCGGTGTTCAAACGCATTGACACTTGCGCTGCTGAATTCGCCTCGCCCACGGCTTATATGTATTCGACCTATGAAACCGGATTGGCTGGTTCGCACGGCAATGAAGCGCAGGTCAGCGACAAGAAAAAAGTCATCATCCTCGGCGGCGGGCCAAACCGCATTGGCCAAGGCATTGAGTTTGACTATTGCTGTTGCCACGCCTGCTTTGCATTGCATGACGCTGGCTATGAATCGATCATGGTCAACTGCAACCCTGAAACTGTTTCGACAGATTATGACACGTCAGATCGCTTGTATTTCGAACCGCTCACGGTTGAAGATGTGTTGGAAATCATCCACGCCGAAAAGCGCAAAGGCACGTTGCATGGCGTGATCGTTCAATTCGGTGGGCAAACTCCGCTGAAACTGGCGCAAGCGCTTGAAGATGCAGGCGTGCCCATTCTCGGCACCACGCCAGACGCCATCGACTTGGCGGAAGACCGTGACCGTTTCTCCAAACTCATTCGCAAAATCAAATTGCGCCAGCCTGAAAATGGCATCGCCTATTCGGGTGCAGAAGCGAAAAAGATTGCCAAGAAAATCGGCTTCCCCGTTGTCATCCGCCCATCCTACGTGTTGGGTGGCCGCGCTATGGAAATTGTACGCGACGATGTGCAATTGCAACGCTACATCACCGAAGCCGTTGTGGTGTCGGGTGACTCACCTGTGTTGATCGACTCCTATTTGTCGAACGCCATCGAAGTGGATGTGGATTGCATTTGCGACGGCAAGGATGTGTTCATTGCCGGCGTGATGGAGCACATCGAAGAAGCAGGCATTCACTCCGGTGACTCGGCTTGTTCATTGCCGCCCTATTCATTGAAGCCCGCCATCATCGCCGAGCTTGAAGCGCAATCCAAAAAGCTCGCACTCGCCCTCAATGTTGTTGGCCTCATGAATGTGCAATTCGCGGTGAAGGATGATGTGGTTTACATTCTCGAAGTGAACCCACGTGCATCACGCACCGTGCCATTTGTGGCCAAGGTGATTGGCGAACCGGTTGCCAAAATCGCTGCCCGCGTAATGGCGGGTGAGAAGCTTGGTGGACTTCAAGTTGAAGACCAAGAAGTTGCAGCATGTGGCTGTTAAAGAAGCCGTTTTCCCGTTCAACCGCTTCCCCGGTGTGGACGTGTTGTTGGGGCCAGAAATGCGCTCCACGGGTGAAGTCATGGGCCTCGATAAGTCCTATGACATGGCCTTCGCTAAAGCCCAATTAGGTGCTGGCATGCGCATTCCAAAAGCGGGCACTGTTTTCGTTTCGGTGAAAGAAGCAGACCGCGCAAAAGTGTTGCCATCGATCAAGAAGCTTGTTGAACTTGGCTTCCACATCAAAGCCACGGGTGGTAACCACGCGTTCTTTGAATCGAAAGGTGTTCCCTCGTCCAAGATCAATAAAGTTTTGGAAGGCCGCCCCCATGTTGTGGATGCGATCAAGAATGGCGACATTCAATTGGTGCTCAACACGACGGAAACGCGCTCGTCGGAATCCGATTCAAAATCGATCCGCCAAACCGCAGTGATGCAGAAGGTGCCCTACTACACCACCCTGCCCGGCATCCTCTCAGCCACCAAAGCCATCGCTGCGCAAAAAGCAGATGCAATTACGGTGAGGCCGTTGCAGGATTACTTTAAGTAACAGCACACAACGAGGACAATCATGCCGACAGCAGCTCAGCAAACCGTGACGCTTTCTCGTTCAGGTCTTACCATCCCCGCCATCTGCTTTGGCACCACGGCTCTTGCCAACATGCCGGATACCTATGGTTACTCCGTGGGTGAGGATCGCGCACGCGCAACGCTGGACGCAATTTTTGATGGGCCGATCCGGTTTCTCGATACGTCGCGCAACTATGGCTTGGGTGAAAGCGAGAAGCGCATTGGTGACGCCATCCGCGCGCGTGGCGGTTTGCCCAAGGGCTTTGTCATTTCGTCCAAGCTCGACCGCAACATGGACAACAATCTGTTCGACGGCGATCGGGCTCAGCAATCACTTGAAGAAAGTTTGAAAGCACTTGGTGTGAGTTCCATTCCCCTGCTCCACCTGCATGATCCGGAATATGCATCGAACCTTTCCGATGTAACGAAAAAGGGTGGTGCCCTCGACGTACTGTTTCGCATGAAGGAACAGGGATTGTGCCAAGCCGTCGGCCTTGCTGCTGGACGCACAGACATCATGATGCCGTTGATGCGCGACTATGACTTTGACGCCATCATCAGCCACAACCGTTTCACACTGTTGAACCGGCACGGTATCGAAATGTTTGAATTGGCAAAATCCCGCAATATCGCGGTGATCAATGCCGCACCTTATGCCAGCGGCATTTTGGCCAAGGGCGCTTCAAAGGCTCCATTGTTTGCCTATATGCCAGCTGGCGACGACATCAAATCGCGCGCCAATGCCATTGAAGCCTTGTGCGCCCAGCATGGTGTGCCCATGGGGGCTGCGGCCTTGCAATTTTCCATGCGTTCGCCGCTGGTGGCGTCTACGATCTGCGGTGTGTCTTCACCCGAACGCGTGCAGCAAACCATCGACTGGGCAAACGTCCAAATACCGGACGCCTTATGGAATGACCTGCAGTCCCTTGCCTATGACATGGACGACCCCGAAGCCAAGCGGGTTTATCGTCCGGGCTGAGGCAGGACTGCAGGACGAAATTTTAAACCATCGTTGCCGTGGTTGGATCAATCATGGTTTTCACTTCCTGGATACGCGTGGCGGGAAAGCCTGACAGTTCGGCGTGCCGACGAATGGTTGCCTCATCCTTAGCGAGATAGACACAATAGGTCTGGTCAGCCGCGACATAGGATTCAACCCACTGCACATCCTTGCCAATTTGGGCAAGGGCTTCGTTTGACTTGGCAGCAGCGCCGCATAATTCGGCAGCTGACATTCCGCCAACACCCGGCAAGGCACGTTCAATCACATATTTTTTCATGGTCATTCTCCTGTTGTTGATTGAAAAATTTTTTCAGAATGCGCGTAAAATCATGGCGTCGAGTGAGTTGGCTTGAAGAGCCAGTTGCTTCGGCAGCGACACTTCCAAAGCTGGGCGCACATCATCTTCGCCGATGTCGTGGCGCAGATGTGCACTGAGTTCGTGTTGGCCGTGCCCACTGCGCATAAAATCATAGAAGTGAAAGCTTCCGATGAGTTGTCGAAGGTCGGAACCGAAATGCTGAGTTGATGTGAAGTGTTTCATCGCAATTCTCCTTGTTGATGCCCCACACTGCATCCACTCGGCTGGACATGGAAACGAGTTGCGTAAATCCAGTGAATGAGTAATTCTCATGACCATGGCTCTACCGCTTGCCTTTGACTTGGACTTGCTCCGCAGCTTCGTCATCATCGCGGAAGAGAAGAGCTTTACCCGTGCCGCAGAGCGCGTGGGACGAACGCAGTCTGCCGTCACATTACAAATGCAGAAGCTTGAAGGCGTGTTGGGCCAAGCCGTGCTGACACGCGGCAAGGGCGGCCACGTGGAATTGAGTCCATTTGGCCAGACTTTATTGGGTCGGGCGAAAGAGTTGCTCGCCCTGAACGATGACGTCATGGGCACGCTTAAGGCAAAACCTACACAAGTCAGTATCCGCTTAGGCATTTCCGATGAGTTGGCCGAGCGTTTCCTGTCCTCCATCTTGAAAGGTTTCGCAGGGGTAGAGCCAACCGGACAAGTGCACGTGACTACTGCAAGTTCATGCGAGCTTGCGCAGCAGTTGCAAAATGGGGGTCTCGATCTTGTTTTGCTCGAAACAGATCTCGCGCCACGGCAATGGCCAGCCGAAGAAATTTGGTCATGCAATTTGCGCTGGGCTACTTCTGAAGAACACCAGCAGCATATAAACAATCCACTCCCCATCATGGTAGGTCTGCAAGTTTGCCCATTTCGACCAGCTTGGCTCACAGAATGTGTGTGGCGCGGCATGGCCGTGCGTGCGTTGGAGCGGGCAAATCGAAACTATCATATTGTTGCTACCTCAATATCGACAGCCGGGCTCTTGGCAGGTGTCGCTGCTGGCCTCGCGGTAACAGCAACATTGGAGGGCAGCAAACTGCCGCAAGGTATCAGGTTGGTTGAACCCCATGAAGGCTTGCCTGAGCTTCCCGTTATCAAATTTCTGATGCTGCGCGGTCGGGATGCGCCAGCCCACCTCACAAATGTTTTGGCAGAACAGACATTACGGGCGTTCAACTCCTAAGTTGTAGGGCCACCACCTACCCCTTGCAAAATCACCCATTCTAGGCCACATTAGGCAATACCCGGCTGGGATTTGCCTCCCTTGAGCCGGGTGTTTTCTTGAACAGGCATTGATTTTTTACGCCCTGAATCGGGTCGGTAAAACGCTGCCAAATTGGACGAAACGACGATGGAACGAGTACCGATGACCGAATTTGGCTATAACGCCATGGTTGACGAGGTGAGAAACTTAAAATCGGTTGAGCGCCCGCGCATCATCCGTGCCATCGAAGAAGCACGCGCCCATGGCGACTTGTCGGAAAACGCCGAATATCACGCCGCCAAGGAAGCCCAGGGCTGGAACGAAACCCGTGTGGCTGAACTGGAAGACAAGATTTCCCGCGCTGAAGTGATCGATGTGTCCAAGCTTTCGGGCGACACCGTTATGTTCGGGGCCAAGGTTACGTTGATCGACGAAGAAACCGACGCGAAAGTGGTTTATCAAATCGTTGGCGACATGGAAGCCGACGTGAAAAAGGGCCGCATTTCAATCTCGTCCCCCATCTCCCGTGCGCTCATCGGCAAAAAGCAGGGCGACAGTGTTGAAGTCAACACGCCGGGCGGCGGCAAGTCCTATGAAATTGAAAAGGTTGTGTTCGGGTAATTAACCCGAACTCAACTCCTCAATAAACAACGCAAGCCACGGGGCCGAAGCCGGCAATGTTGACGGTGCCTTTTTGTCCTTTGACCAAATTCTTGCGGGATTTTGCGGGAAGCTGCGAAGCGGGAATGAAAACGTTCTGCCCGCCCTGTTGGCAATAAAGCCCCTTGCCCTTACCGCCCGTGGCTTTCTTGGCTTCAGCTGGAACTGAAACCACAAGGGCAAGAGTTGCGAAAATCGCAGCGGCAATGTGATGTTTTTTCATAAGTTCCCCAGTCATTGATATAATCGATGCAAGCATAAATTGCACAACTTTGGCGGCTGGTCAAACTCACAACTTCGACAAATAACCTGCAAAACTCATCATGCCTTCTGGCCATGGGCCGTGGCCAGATGCTGTGTTGATGTGACCTTGTTCACCAGCTTCAATCAGCTTTGCACCCCAAGCCGATGAAATATCAGCGGCTTCTTCCAGTGTGGCGAAGGGGTCATTGCTGCTGGCCACCAAAACGGATGGAAAATGCATGGGCTCTCTCGGAATATCTTCGAAAGACGGATCGAGCGTCCTAAAATTTGAGAGCGATGTTGCCGATGGAACTGCAACGAAAAAAGCGCCTTTCACACGGTCTGCAATTCCACGCTTTGCCAACACAGGCATGGCATGGGCAACAAGCAAGTTGCCAAGCGAATGGGGCACAAACACCACAGGGCGCGTGGCGGTTTCAACAGCGTCTACGATCTGCTTCACGGCCAATTCGCGCGAAGGGTGCAACCAATCAGGCTGCTCCACAAAGCGCGCGGTTGAAAGTTTGCCGACCATGCGCGATTGCCAGTGCGCCGGGCCCGAGCCTTCGTAACCGGGAATGACAAGAATATCTGTTTCAGACGATTTCAACGCTTTACGGCCCTCATGGAAAACCAAACAACAAGTCCTGCCAGCAAGCCCCAGAAGGCCGCGCCAACGCCCCACAATGTAATGCCGGAGGCCGTGACTAAAAAGGTCACCATGGCGGCTTCAATATCTTTTTGTTCTTTGACCATGGCGGTGATGCCGCTCATCAAGGGCGAGAACAGCGCCAAGCCTGCAATGGCCACCACCAAGGGCTTGGGCATGGCGCCCAGCAACGACACGAAGGTTCCTGCTGCAAGGCCAAAAATCACATAAAGCACCGTGTAGGGATAAATCATTTTCCAGCGTTGCTTCGGGTCCGGGTGCGCATCAGGCCCGGCCACAAGTGCCGCCGTGATCGCCGCCATGTTGACAGCGTGGGAGCCAAAGGGGGCCGACAACAAACTGCCCATGCCCGTTACAGCCAAACAGGCCGTCACGGGCGGTTGATAGCCGTGGGCCTTCAACACCGCAAAGCCCGGAATGTTTTGCGACGCCATGGTGACGAGATAAAGCGGCAGCCCCAAACCAATCAACACCTGCACATTCCATTGCGGCATCACAAATTCGAGCGGCGTAATGCCAACGTGAACAGGCCCCGCAAATGTTCCGCTCAAACCTGCAAACACCAAACCCAACAGCACAATTACGGGCACGGTGTACATGGGCACCAACATGCGCAACGCAAAAAATGCGATGATGAGCGGCACCACGAACACGGGCATTTCCACAGCCGACAAAGGCACGCCCAATACGAAGCGCAACAACACGCCCGCCAATAAAGCCGCCGCAATGGCCGAAGGCATTTTGCTGATGGCGGTTGCCAAGGGTCTGATCAGTGATGTTAAAATCATCAGCAAGGCTGCGAAAATAAATGCGCCCACCGCTTCGGGAAACGTTACCGCCATGGCGCTTGTGGCCATGAGGGCCGAGCCCGGTGTGGACCATGCCACCATGATGGGCTGCTTATAACGATAGGCCAAAATGAACGAGGTTGCCGCCATGGCAAAACACAAAGCCGCCGCCATTGACGCCTGTTGGGCTGGCGTTGCGCCAACCGCGCGGGCACCTTCCATGCACACCAAAATGGTGGATGCAAACCCCACCACCACAGCTGCCGTTGCAGCAGATGTGAGCGAGGTCCAGTGCGAATTCGATGTTGCAACTTTCATGGCAAAGGCACTTCTGGCTCGTCTTTGGCGACGTGCAAAATCAGCGAAGTTTTCACACTGTCCACATTGGGCGCTTTTGAAAGTGCCCCCGTCACGAAGGCCTGCATGGCATTCAAATCGCGCGCCACGCACACCAACATGAAATCAGCCGCACCTGAAACCGCATAGCATTCGCGCACGATAGGCCAGGTTTTGGCGCGACGTTCAAAATCCGCCATTTCCGATTGGGCTTGGCTTTTCAGGCCAATGGTGGCGAAAAGCTTTACGCCATAATCCAACTTGCTGCGGTCCAACTGCGCACGATAGCCGGTAATATAACCCGCTTCTTCCAATGCCTGCACGCGGCGCAAGGTGGGCGGTGGCGACAGCCCCACCCGATCCGCCAACTCAACATTGGTCACCCTGCCCTCGCGCTGAAGCTCACGCAGAATTTTCCAATCAATGGTATCAGGGTTGCCGTGCTTATCCATGAGGCGGGCTTATACGCAATAATGTTGCGCGATTGGAAGAGGCGAAGTTTCATGGCAGTGTTGCGGGATGGGCTTTGAGATTTTGACGCCTGAACAGATGTATGAGCCTCACTAACTGAGATAAGCCTTGGTAAAGGCAGCCCCGCGCCAACCTTGCTTTTTGATCTCGTCTTTTACGTACTGCGACACGACAACTTCAGTATTTGCCTGCGGTACATTGAAGAAATGGGCATTGCCAATCGCTGATGCATGAAAATAATGCTTGTCCATCATGGACATCGAAACGGACTGGCCTCTGGAGTCATACTTCGTTTGGTTTGCATTCGGACTTCTCCCGATCAAGTGCATTTATCAAGCTCCGCGTAACCAGCGCGAGACTGCGTTCAGGCCCGGGTGAACCATCCGGCATCAGTGTCTCGCAGTGCCGAAAATCGAAAGCATCAGCGTCAATGAATTCAAAGAACGCCCGCAAGGGTGAGGACAAAATCCAGACGCCTGCTAGAATTTGGAAATCAGCGAAATATTTTTCCTGTTTTCCCTTGAACTGTAGAATGGGAGTGGTAGCCATCGGACGAAATCTCAGAGGTCCCATATAGTCCCAGTCGGGCAAAATTGTCCTGTACAGGAGGAACGACGACGTCTTTTTTGTTCAAGTAACCAATGTCCTGCCCCAAAACTGGTCCACCGCGAGTCTATGAAATATACAAACTTCTGTTTGGTTCGCTGCTTACCCAATGTTGTTGCCGTTTCATTCATCATTGCACCTGTTCCGTCGTGACTTGCAGCACGGTTTTGTGAAAGCGGGGACTTTATCCCTTTTTCTTGCTAACTCAATCCAACCTACAGGTTCATTTCTAATTTGATGACTTGCTAAGAGTCGTAGACCCTAATGGTGATTATATTGTTCACAATATGCAATCTAACGGCATTCTGTTGCCGGAGAGCATCGCGGGAAGCGTGGCGCTTGGCTCCAATGTGCACTTTCAGTCCCAAAACAAGGCTTAAACAAAGAAACAAAGGAAAACAAAGGGGACGCTTCCCTTTGAGGAAAACAAAGGGGACGCTTCCCTTTGGGGAACAAAGAGGACGCTTCCCTTTTTCCCAATCGGACTCCCAAATCACTCCAACCTCCTCGTCATTCCCGCGCACGCGGGAAACCAGACTTTCGGCAGTTGCACCTGTTGCAAGTCTGGATCCCCACTTTCGTGGGGATGACGGGGTTGAGGGTGTGCAGTGCATTTCTTCTTTCTTGGAATTTAGCCGCTAATTCAATCCAACCTCCTGCTCATTCCCGAGCGCTTAGGGATGACGAGAGAGATTTGGACGCCGTGACATTTCATGGCAGTGTTGCGGCATGAGCTTTGAGATTCTGACGCCTGAACAGATGTATGCCGCTGACGCGATTGCCGTGGCGCGTGGCATTTCCTCTTTGAAGTTGATGGAGAATGCGGGCCGTGCGGTGGTTGATGCCATCCTCGCGCGGTTCAAGAAATGTGCTGTCGCTGTGATTTGCGGGCCCGGCAATAATGGCGGTGATGGTTTTGTGGTGGCGCGGTTATTGGCCGCAAAGAAATGGCCGGTGCGGGTTTATCTGGTGGGTGAGCGCAAAGCCCTTAAAGGTGATGCGGCCAAAATGGCGGCGAAGTGGAAAGGTGCTGTTGGCACGTTTGCTGCGTTTGAAAAGAACCACGGCGGCAAATCGGGGCATCGTTTGATTGTCGATGCGATTTATGGTGCGGGCCTCAACAAGGATTTTCCCGGACATTTGGCCGACGGCATTCATGGCGCAGGCGTGCCTGTTGTTTCGATTGACGTGCCTTCAGGTGTTGATGGTCTGACGGGGCAACCACGCGGATGTTCAGTGATTGCAAATCTCACCGTCACATTCTTTCGCAAAAAACCAGCACACGTGTTGCAACCCGGGCGGCGCTTGTGTGGTGAGATTGTCGTTGCCGATATTGGCATTGCTGATGATGTGGCGGACGAACTGCCCATTCGCATTTATGAAAATGCAAAACCCAGCTTGCCAGATTTGAACCAGCGGTTTGAATTGCACAAATTCCATCGCGGCCATGCTGTGATCTGGTCCGGCCCTGAATTGAACACGGGAGCCGCGCGTCTTGCTGCATTGGCGGCGGCTCGAAGTGGTGCGGGGTTGACGACGATTATGGGTGCGCCGGATGCCTTACGCGTTCACGCCCATCACCTCACCTCGATCATGCTCAAGCCCGCAGATGGTTTGCGTGAAATACTGGAGGACAAGCGCATCACCGCCTTGTGCATTGGCCCTGCTGCGGGCGTGAATGACGCCACGCGCAAAGCTGTTCTCCGCATGTTGAAGTCGGGCATTCCAATGGTGCTGGATGCGGATGCGCTTTCGGTTTTTGCTGACGCGCCGGAAGAACTTTTTGCCGCCATCAAAGCCAAGTCTGATCGCGCCGTTGTGATGACGCCCCATGGTGGCGAGTTTGCGCGATTGTTTGGAACGCTCTAGCGGCAGCAAAATTGAACAGGCGCAAGAGGCCGCCAAACGCAGTGGTGCCATCATCATTTACAAAGGCTCTGACACGGTCATCGCCAACCCAACAGGCTTTGCCCACGTCAACACCAATGCCCCACCAAAATTGGCGACGGCGGGAAGTGGTGATGTGTTGGCGGGCATCGTCACGGGCTTATTGGCGCAAGGCATGGACCCTTATGGCGCTGCCTGTGCTGGCGTTTGGCTGCATGGTGAGGCCGCCAACAAAACCAATCGCCAGACCATCATCGCAGAAGATTTGATTGCCGAGTTGGGGCGTGAATAAGCTTCTCAACAATCCGCTGTTCCTGCTTCTCGGCACGGGTACGGGCCTTGCTATGATCACGCCTTTGGCCAAGGCCGCTTTGCTGGCGGGCATTGACCCTTTTGTGTGGGCGGCCATGATTGCGTTTTTGCCCTGCACGGTGTTGTGGTGGTTTGCAGCACGGCAGGGACCGTTTTGGAAAAGCCCTGCCCTCTGGCGCTATGGCCTCATTGGCGGTGTAACGGCCAATCTCATTCCCAGCAGCATTTTGCTGTTCGCTATTCCTTATATTGGCAGTGGCTTAGCGGGGTTGATGTTTGCACTCTCCCCCGTTGTTACGGCAACGCTGTCTCTGGCTTTGCGGGTGCGCCCGCCCAATGCGCCATTGCTTGTGGCCGTGGCGGTTGGGTTTATTGGCGCTGTCATCGTGGTCGCGGGCCGCAGTTCACTGAGCTTGCCGGAAGCACCACAATGGCTTTTACTGGCGTTACTCGTTCCCTGCTCACTCGCCATCGGCAATGTGTACCGCACCGCCAAATGGCCAGAAGGTGCCACGCCGCTCCAAGTTGCCGTCGTCGTCAATCTGTCGGTTGTTCCCATTTTCGTGGCCTTGGCGATTTGGCATGGTGGGAGTTTCTGGCCCGTGCTTGATCACCTCGGCCTCACGCTGGCCCAATGGCTGGCGGCCCTTTTGAATGTGGGGCTGTTCTTCCGCCTGCAAAAGATCAGCGGCCCCACTTACCTCAGCCAAATCGGCTATGTGGCTGCCGCCATCAGTCTTGCCATTGGGGCGCTTTATTTTGGCGAAACCTACCCATGGCAGGTGTGGCTGGGTGCCGCCCTCATCATCGGCGGAATTGGTGCCTCCGCATGGGAAAATCTTAATCGCGCCCGCCCGTGATTTGGCACTTGGAAGCCACTAACCCCTCTGCTATAGCCCGCCTCGACCCAAACCCGATTGGCCCTCAAAGCCTTAAGGAACATGTGCGGGCGTGGTGAAATTGGCAGACACGCAAGATTTAGGTTCTTGTGAGGAAACTCGTGGGGGTTCAAGTCCCTCCGCCCGCACCATGCTCCATCTGATCGGGTGTTAAAATTCTAAGTGTGAGCGAGAACCATGCAAGTTACAGAAACAACAAATTCCGGCCTGAAGCGCGGCTTCCAAGTGACCATTGCCGCTGCTGACCTTTCGGCAAAAGCCAATGCCAAGTTGAAAGACATGGCCGGCAAAGCCCAGATCAAGGGTTTCCGTCCTGGTAAGGTTCCGGTTGACCATCTGAAGCGCATGTATGGCAAATCGGTCATGGCCGAAGTGGTGCAGGAAACGGTTGATGAGCAAGCCCGCTCGGTATTCGCTGATCGTAATTTGAAGCCAGCTTACCAACCCGAAGTGAAACTGCCAGAAGCCGAAGGCGAAGTGAACGCCGTCATCGAAGGCAAGGGCGATCTTGTCCTTCTCGGTTGAAGCTGAAGTGATCCCGACATTCGAACTGCAAGATGCTTCGGGTCTTTCATTGACCAAGCATGTTGTTGAAGCGTCTGACGCCCACATCGATGAAGCCGTGGCCCGTTTGGCCTCGCAATATAAATCATGGGAAACCAAAGACGGCGCATCGGCCTCGGGCGACCGTGTGACGATTTCATTTGTTGGCTCTATCGACGGTGTTGAATTTGACGGCGGCAAGGGCGAAGACATTCCATTGGAACTCGGTTCAAACCAATTCATCCCCGGCTTTGAAGAACAACTCGTTGGCAAAAAAACGGGCGAAGATGTGACCGTCAGTGTGTCCTTCCCTGAAAACTACGGCGCTGCAAATCTCGCTGGCAAAGCTGCAGTATTCGCCACCAAGGTTACAGGCGTTGAAGCGCCTAAGGTTGCCGCCATCGACGAAGAATTCGCCAAGAAGGTTGGCTTTGAAGATGTTGGCAAATTGCGCGACATGGTGAAGTCTGGCCTTGAACGCGAATTCGGTCGCATGACTTCGATGAAGATGAAGCGTGACGTTCTCGACGCGCTCGACAAGCAATACTCATTCGAACTGCCAAGCAAATTGGTGGATGCTGAATTCAACGGCATCTGGAATGCTTTGCAAAATGAAATGAAGAAGGCTGGCAAAACGTTTCGCTGACGAAGATACGACAGAAGAAAAAGCCACCGAAGAATACAAGGCCATTGCAGCCCGTCGCGTGCGTTTGGGCCTCGTTCTCGGAACGCTGGGTGAAAAAGAAGGCATTCAGGTCAACGAACAAGAATTGCAACAGGCCCTCATCGGTCGTGTGCGCCAGTTCCCCGGCCAAGAAAAGCAAGTTTATGATTATTACCGCAACAACCCATCAGCATTGATTGAGCTGCGTGGCCCAATCTTCGAACAAAAGGTTGTGGATCATATTGTTGGCAAAGCCACCGTGGCCGACAAGACCGTGTCGAAGGAAGACCTTCAGGCCATGGTTGAAGAAGATATGGGCGACGAAGAATAATCGACGCCTCTTTGTGAAATTCAAAACCCCGGTGATGAGCCGGGGTTTTTTATTTGCAACGGCTGCATTTTTTGGCAAGCTCAGGTGCATGAAACACCTCTTCTCATCCCTTCTCGCAATCACCCTATTCGCTACTGCCAGCCTCGCCGATGGCGTTATGTCGCTTGGCGGTTCTGAATGGGGCGAGGGCCAAGACAGCAAAGTTGTTATTCAGTTTTCTGCCGATGGAAAAGTCAGCGGCAACTTAGGCTGCAATCGGTTTTTCGGAACCTACAAACAAGATGGCGATAAACTGACTTTCGGTGCCGTGGGTTCAACCCGCATGATGTGCCCCGAAGCGCAAATGAAAACCGAAGCCCGCGTGAGTGCAGCCCTCAGCAGCACCAGCCAAGCGCAAATTTCACATCTCAAACTTGTTTTGGAAGATGATAAAGGCACCGCGCTGCTAAACCTGCAGCGCCGCGATTTCGATTAGGGCTTGTATGTTTTTCACTTACTAAAAGCTCGTCATTCCAAACGGCCACGTAGCGTTAGCGAAGTGGTCGATTTGGAACCCCGCTACGCGTCATTCACACCGCAATCAGCGGGCTTCCAAATCGTTCGTTCCGCTTCGCTACACTCTCGTTTGGAATGACGGTGAACTGGATGTCTATTTCCGCGCACGCGCACCAAAAATCGCGCCTGCGATTGCACCGACAATCACACCCACTAAAATCCAAAGCCCCACAACATAGCCCGAGTAACCTTCAAAGCTCGACGTCGCGGCGAGCGTGGTATAGCCCAAACCTAACAGCAGCCCCATAACACCACCCGCAACACCACCCAAGATGAAGCCCAATAGGCCAAATCCAATGCGGCTCGCGGTGGTCATGGTCAGTCGCCTTTCGTTAGAAGCTCCACTCCCGTGCTTTTGACACGAGGAAGTCTCTGAATACGGTCACGCGTTTTGTGTCTTTCAATTCTTCCGGATACACGAAATAAGTGTCGAACTCTGGCGTCTCAATATCAAGTTCAATCTGCACAAGGTTCATGTCGGGTGCCACAAGATAGTCCGACAGAATGGCAATGCCCGCCCCTGCTTGCACCGCACGGCGCAAACCATAGGCTGAGTTTACGCGCAAGGCGGGAATGCGCATGTCATTGTCGGGGCGCCCTGCTGACAGCAGCAAGGTGAGATAGGTCAAATAGCTCACACCTTGGAAAATCAAAATCTTGTGCTTGTCGAGATCGCTGCCGGATTTTGGAATGCCGTGTTGGCGCACATAATCAACTGATGCATAAACATGGTGATGCACGGTGAAAAGTTTTCGCTGAATCAAATCAGGCTGGGTCGGTCGTCGCAAGCGAATGGCCACGTCGGCCTCGCGCATCGACAAATCCAATTCCTCATCCTCAAGCAACAGCTGCACCTGAATGTCAGGATAGAGCTCCATGAATTCTTTGATGCGCGGTGTCAGCCACACGGAGCCCAAACCCACCGTCGTGGTAATGCGCAGTTCGCCTGATGGCTTTTCCTTGGAATCCATCAACCGGGTTTTTGCTGCGGCCAATTTCGTGAACACATCATGGGCCGTGCGATATAAAACCTCGCCCTGCTCCGTCAGGATTAAGCCTCGGGCATGCCGGTGAAACAGCGGCACGCGCAAATCATCTTCCAGCGCTGAAATTTGCCGGCTCACGGCGGATTGTGACAGGTTCAGTTCATGCCCCGCATGGGTAAAGCTGCCCGCGTCGGCAACCGCATGAAAAATTCTAAGCTTATCCCAATCCATCGATTATCCCGTCTTCTGCGTGTGCAGATATTTTTCAGCTTCCAACGCTGCCATGCAGCCCATGCCAGCCGCTGTTACGGCTTGGCGATACACATCATCGGTCACGTCACCCGCAGCAAACACACCCGGCAAAACCGTTTGCGTGGACCACGACGCCGTTTCCAAATAGCCCCCATTTTTGAACGGCAATTGCCCGACAAATAATTCCGTCGAAGGTTTGTGCCCAATGGCGATGAACACGCCATCGACGTCCAACGTTTGCGTTGCATTCGTCTTTACATTTTTCAAACGTACCGACGTCACACCGCGTGGGTCATCGGCACCCAACACTTCCTCCAGTGCTGAATCCCAAATGACTTTGATCTTGGGGTGCTTGAACAAACGGTCTTGCAAAATGCGTTCAGCTTTGAACTCATTACGACGATGAACCACCGTCACTTCAGAAGCAAAATTGGTGAGGAACAAAGCCTCTTCAACTGCGGTGTTACCACCACCGACCACGAGAACTTTTTTCTGACGATAGAAAAATCCGTCGCAGGTCGCACAAGCAGACACGCCAAAGCCTTGAAACTTTTCTTCACTCGGCAGGCCCAGCCATTTGGCTTGGGCACCCGTGGCAATGATGAGGGCATCGCAGGTATATTCAGTGCCGCTATCACCTTTCAACCAGATGGGAGAATTTTTCAGTTTCACTTCGGTGATGGTGTCGGAAATAACTTCCGTGCCCATGTGTTCGGCTTGGGCCTTCATTTCATCCATCAGCCAAGGGCCTTGGATAGCCTTGGCAAAGCCCGGATAGTTTTCAACATCCGTTGTAATGGTGAGCTGACCGCCGGGCTGAATGCCCTGCACGACGATTGGCTTGAGCATGGCACGGGCGGCATAAATTGCGGCAGTATAACCCGCTGGGCCTGAACCAAGGATCAGGACGCGGGCGTGACGGGACGACATGGGAGACTCCATTTGAGCTATGAGAAATTAGCATAGCTCAATTATGAGGCGCTTGCCAAGTGATATAACAGTTTTGAACAGGGGAAGGACACTTCAATCATTCCCCGCCATAGCAGGGCGGGGTTAGGGGTGGGTGGAGGCTAAAGTTGACAGTTTTTTTTGGCCTCCACCCGCCCCTACCCCTCCCTGTGAGGGAGGGGAAAGAAATAGGATAATTTATTTTCCTAACCCCCTTGACAACGTTCCTGTTATGTTCCATTTGTGCTTTCGATGGTTTTGGAAGGAGGGATCAGAGTTGCTAACTTATCAAATCTGCCAGAACCATGTGCAGCGCCTGCGGATGTTCGTTGAAGTAGCGAGTGTTCCCGGGAGCCGAGGGCAAGACCCTGGAGCAATAATGACTCCAGCGCACTTGAGGCCGAGCAACCCGCGCTGCAAATATGCGCCTCTGCAAGAGCGAACCCTGGGTGATTGCCGTATTGAAAAGATACGGAACTATGGATTTCCCACAAATTTCGGCACAAATCGCTGCGTTTCTGCATAAGGCTTTAGGCCAACGCGCAAACACAACACACAACACAATCGTTCGAACGGGCTTGAAGCCGGAAGAGAAACATTCCCTCCGTTTTATTTTCATGGGCCGCCGTAGCCGAACCAAGTCGCGCACCCCCTCCCCCTTCGGGTACTCCCCCAACTTCGTTGAGGGAGAAAGCGAACGCATGTTTTCTCCCTTGCGCCGAAGGCGTGGGGGAGTACGGCGTAGCCGGGAGGGGGTGCTTGCTCCGCGCGACTCCGCAACCTATTCCTTGTCACTCACCCCAGCGCTGGCAAATGTCGCCATGCCGTTGTGGCAATTTACAGCGGCGCGGACCAAGCCTGCCGCGAGGGCCGCTCCTGATGCTTCACCCAGCCGCATTCCTAAATCCAGCAAGGGCTTCAAGCCCAGCTTCGCCAACAATGCCTTGTGCGCAGGTTCCGCTGATACATGGGCCGCATAGCAATGATTGAGCGCCGTCGGATCAGCCTTGAACAATACGGCAGCAGCAGCAGTCGCCACATAGCCGTCAATCAACACCGGCACATGGTTGATGCGGGCACCCAAAATTGCTCCCGCCATGGCCGCCAATTCGCGCCCGCCCAAGCGGCGCAACACTTCCAATGGATCATTCAAATGGGCCTTATGCAACGCCACGGCACGACCCACGGCATCGGCTTTGCGCTTCAAGCCCTCGGCATCCACACCTGTGCCCGGCCCCACCCAATCCTCAGGTTTTCCACCAAAAAGCCCATGGGCCAGAGCCGCAGCAATGGTTGTATTGCCAATGCCCATTTCACCTATGCACAAGAAGATCACAGCCATTGGCAATGGCTTCCATGCCATAGGCCATGGTGGCGGCGCAGTCTTTCTCTGTCATGGCTGCGTCTTGGGTAATATCATTGGTCGGCACTTCCAGCGCCAATTCAAAGACCTTCAAACCCAAATCAAAGGTCTTGCAAATCTGGTTGACGGCGGCACCGTCGCTTTGGAAATTGGC
>CAVZXJ010000003.1:0-40459 GCA_963779145.1 uncultured Alphaproteobacteria bacterium | reverse complement strand
AGCATCCCACCCCTTCATCTGGCCGCGCCACCAGGTGAGTTGGCGTTTGATGTATTGGCGGGTGGCTGTTTTGGCCAAAACCACGGCTTCATCCAATGACGTCTCACCCCGCAGATGCGCCTGCAATTCTGGCACGCCGATGGCTTTCATGATCGGTTGCATTGCGTGACAACGGCGGCAAAGCGGCGACTTCTTCTAACGCACCCTGCTCCATCATCGCATCAAAGCGACGCTCGGCTCGGGCATAAAGTTCTTCACGCGGAACATCCACGAACAGGCGTTCCACATTGATTTGATTTAAGAATCCATTGTCCTGCGCTTGGGCCTGCCACTGCGAAAGCGTCTGCCCCGTGGCTTCAAACACTTCGAGCGCCCGCAACAGGCGCTGGCGGTCAGCGGGGTTAAGCTTGGCCGCTCCCAAGGGGTCCACCCGTTGCAAGGCCAAATGCAAATCACCGCTGAATTTCCGCCACTCCTCACGGATGACTTCGGGGATTGGCGGTATCTCCGCAAGGCCGCCTTGCAGCGCCATGAAGTACAAGCCCGTGCCACCGACGATGATCGGCACCTTGCCAATGGCCCAACAGGCCTCGATTTCAAGCTTGGCCTCACGCAGCCAGCGCCCGGCTGAATAATCCTCCGCTCCCGCCACATGGCCATACATGCGGTGCGGGGCTTGCCCCTCCTCCTCCGCCGAAGGCCGCGCCGACACAATGCGGAGTTCACGATAGACCTGCATCGAGTCCGCATTGATGATCACGCCATCGCGTTCACGCGCGAGTTTAATGGCGAGCGCAGACTTGCCGCTGGCGGTGGGGCCTGCAATAAGCACGGCGGATTTGAGAGGTGATTTGGGCATCATGGATTCCGTACTTGTACTTATGGCAGCTCCGGGGTCCGGCGCAATCACATCTCGCGTGGTGGAAGCTTTGCGCGACCATGGGGCAAGTGCGCCGCGTTGGCTGGCGGAGGGGGAAGCCTGCGAGGTTGCCACATTTTCCCGCACTTCAGAATTCATTGCTGCCATCAACGATCTGCCCATCGATACCGCCATCATCCCCACCCACAACCGCCGCAAGCGGCTGTTATTGGCAGACATGGATTCAACCATGATCCATCAGGAATGCATCGACGAATTCGGTGTCGTCGCGGGCGTTGGTGATCACATCAAGAACATCACGGCCAAGGCCATGCGCGGCGAATTGGATTTTGAAGGTGCCTTGCGCGAACGGGTGGCTTTGTTGAAGGGCTTGGATACATCCGTCATCTCGCAATTGCTCCGTGAACGGATTACTTTCATGGAAGGCGGCAAAACCTTGCTGGCAACCATGCGGCAATGGCGCTTACGCTGCATTGGTGTCAGGTGGCTTTTTATCGTTCACCGGACCTGTGGCGGCGCACTTGGGCTTCAACGAAAACCGCGCCAACACTTTGCTTGAACGCGACGGAAAACTCACGGGCGAAGTGGCCACACCCATTCTCGGCCAACAGGCAAAACTCGATTCACTGCGTGAGATTGCAACGAGTCACGGGCTCACCCCCGATGATGCAATTGCCGTGGGCGATGGTGCCAATGATCTGCCCATGTTGCTGGCCGCAGGCATGGGTGTCGCCCTGCACGCCAAACCCAAAGTGCAAGAGCAAGCCAAAATCCGCATCAACCACGGTGATCTAACATCGCTACTTTACCTTCAAGGTTACGCCGCCAACGAATTTGTATCTGCCTAAACGCTCATGCCCCATTTGCGCCCGTCATAAATCGCCATGGCTGCCGTTCGCGCGGCAGTGGCGTCGCCGATTGTGGCGCTGCCTGTCTCGTCCGCCAAGCCACCGCTCAGACACATTTGTCGCCGCAATCACGAGTGTATCAGCGTCAATCCGATAGGCCTTGCCACCACTGGCCTGCACATCAGCGCCATTGCCGTGCCATTCCAACATCACATGCTCGGTCAACAGCACCGCACCCAACTCACGCAATCGTGCCCGGGCTTGCAAATCCGCTGCGGTGCGCGACATTTCAGACATCACCACCAAGCGCACTCGTGACCATCGTCACCTGATGCCCCTGCTCTGCCATTTGAATGGCAGTGCCCGCACCTTTCCAATTCGCCGTCTCATCCAACAGCACCACGCGCTTGCCCAACTGCGCCCGCTGCGCCATCACATCTTCAGCCGAAAAAACATGTGCCCACGTTCAATTCCGGGCAAAGCATCAAACTGCGGCAAGGCCCGTTGAAAGCCTTGCATGTCGGGCTGGGAACCCGTGGCGATGATCACCTCATCAGCGCCAAAGGCTTTCACCTCATCCCCATCCATCGGTGAATTCATCAGTACACGGACTTGTAATTTCGTCATACCTGCCGTTCCAACCAATCGATGTAATCAAGAATTTGCTGGCGGCGCGGCTGCCGCCCGGCAAGACGAAATAATCCCCCCAATTTGTCGGATGCTTCAGCCAGCGTCACCTGATGGCCACGCTCCGCCGCCACGCGTGCGGCTTCCAAACCTGCAACGCCCCCACCCACAATCAAAATTCTCTTCGGCGTTTCGGCGGGCGTAAAGCGGTCCCCACCCCATTCAAACTCACGCCCCTCTGACGGGTTGATGAGACACGAAATCCAATAGTCGCGCGAACGCCGCCCCCAACACATTTGATTACACGAAAGACAAGGCCGCACGTCTTCCGCCCGCCCATCGCGCGCTTTCGCAACCCAATGCGGGTCAGCAATTTGCCCCCGCACAATCGAAACCATATCGGCCTGGCCCGCCTTCACAACAGCCTCGGCATTTTCCGGCGTGCGGATGTGTGCCTCGGCTTGCACCTTCGCAAACTTAACAACGGCCTTCAAAGCCTCGGCATGTTCCGCTCCCAATTTGTCGGCATGGAAGGCATTGGGAATGATGCCCGTAAAATTAAAATAGCTGCCCGTGCCACAGGTCACATAGTCCATCAATTCGCGTTGGTCATGCCAAGCGATGATCTCTTGCAACTGCGCAGTCGATTGCGAAACACTCGCCGTCGTATCCATACTCACAGCAAGCCCGACAATAAAATCATCACCCGCCATTTTGCGAATGCGCTCCAACACGGTGCGCGAGAACCGCATGCGATTTTCAAATGAGCCGCCCCACTTGTCGTCGCGCCGATTGTTAAACGGCAACCAGAATTGGTCCGGCAAGGCGTTGTAAGCGGCAAACACTTCAATGCCGTCAAAGCCCGAAGCCTTGGCCCGCCGCGCTGCTTCAACATAACCTTCAATGACGGTTTCAATTTCGGTTTCCGTCATGGCATGGCTGCCGTCCGAGTCATGGAACGACGGCATGCCAGAAGGCGACCAAGCGGCGTGATAAGAATTGTCCGCATCACCATGGCCGCCCACATGGTAAAGCTGGTGGCAGATGACAGCGCCATGGTCATGCACGGCATCGGTGATTTTGCGAAAATGGGGAATAACCTCATCACTCGAATGACGAAAATTTCCGCGCGTTAAAACCGCTGAAGCATGAACCGGCACAGGCTCCACCACAATCATCGCCGCACCACCGCGCGCGCGTTCTTCGTAATAGCCACGGTGGCGCTCACCCGGCAAACCATTCTCCGCCATATTGGCCGTGTGCGCCCCAAAGTTGATGCGATTGCGCAAGGTTTTGTGGCGCAGTTGCAAGGGTTGGAAGATCGATGGGAAAGACTTGAGTCATTTCACAAAACCCTGCAACGTTTTTAACAAGTCAGCGTCAATCTCAAGCCCCTGCTTTTTCGCTTGAGCAATATTCTCAACACGGCGACTGTTCGGCATGCGTGCGCCCTCCTGCGCCGTGACGGATTTCACCAGCGCTTTCACTTGGGCGTCAAAATGCTGAGCGCCAAACAGTTTGGGATTGATCGCAATAAACGCCTGCCCGCAACCAATCGACCTGCCATCATTGTCCGAGAAGGAACCCATTTCCGGCGCCCGCAATGACTGCGCCAAACCCGCACACATCACCTCAACCATCAGCGCTTGCCCGAAACCTTTGTAACCACCTGCAGGCACCATGGAACCCGCCAACCCCTTCACAGGATCATCCGTAGGCTGACCATGTTCATCCAGCGCCCAACCCAATGGAATCTTGCGTCCCTCATTCGCGGCAGTCTTCACATTGGTCCACGCCACAGCCGAAGACGATTGATCAATCAAAAATGCAATTTTGCCCCGCCCGCCCGGCACCGCGAACGACAAGGGGTTCGTCCCAATCACAGGCTTGCGCCCACCCACAGGTGCAATCGCAGGCGTGGCATTGGTAAAGCCAAAAGCCAGCAAGCCCTGCTTGGCCAAAACGCCCGTGTGAAATCCCAACGTTGCTGCATTGTAGGATTGTTTGACGATCATCGTCGCCACGCCATATTTTTTGGCCGCGGGCACCAACTTGGCAAAGCCAGCCTCGATCGCCGGATGCGCAAAACCACGCTTGGGGTCAACCTCAATGGCAACAGGCGACAGCATTTTCACTTTCGGCTTGGCCTTGCCATCCACTTTTCCCGACAGCAAATGCTGGCAATAGAACTGCAACCAATAAAAGCCATGCCCGCGAATGCCGGACATTTCAGTATCGAGAATAGCTTCGGTGAAATAGCGTGAGTTGGCAGCTGTTGCGCCCGCCCCCGTCAATGCTCCAAAAATCAATTTGCGCGCCTGCGCAACGGTCAAAATAGTGTCAGCCATTCCCACAGGCTAACACATCCGCGTCACATGAAAAGCATCCAGCCTGCCATTGCCGCCATGCCCAGATTTTCAATGATCGTCACCACCGACATCGGCAATTTGAACACCGTGCCCAAACAGGCACATTCAATCGTTTGCTTCGACAGATTGGCCCGAATAACCCCAACCGCCCCCACCAAACTCAACACCAGCGCAATCCAACTCAGCACCCGCATATCGAACCAGAACAAAAAGCCAAAGCCCAAGGCCAGTTCCACAAACGGATAAGCATAACCCCATGCCGGAACATATTTGGCGATAATATCATATTGCGCATAGGACCGCGCAAAGGCCGGAACATCCAAAAGCTTGAACGCGCCAAACACGATGTAGAACCCGGCCATAAAGCCCATCATCCAGCCCATGAATGTGCCCGTAGCCAAAGGCACCACGGCGATCAAGGCCATCACCAACAGCAAAGGATAATAGGTCGCAATCCAAGACGGACCCGCAAAAGCCTCTTGCGAGGCGCGATATTTGCCGATGCTCGAAAGTGCGGCATTAATCTGGTCAACACCAACTGTGGCCGAGGTCACAGCCCGTGGCGGATCAAGCGTCACCACCACATCAGGCAACAACGCCACCAAAGTATTTTCAACCTTGCTGCGGCAGCCGTTGCAAGTCATTCCGGAAATGGCAAATTCGTTCATGCCCGCAACTTAGTGTATCAATTGCGCAACCTCAAGAATTAGTGATAGCCTTCGATGGCAAAACAGTGGGAGGCAATTATGGCTGAAATAACAAATGGCGTAAGTTGGCTTGCAGTTATCGTGGGCGCAGTTCTATCATTCGTGCTGGGATATTTTTGGTACTCGCCAACTTTATTCGGCACCAAATGGGCCGCAGGGTCTCACGTGTCTTTGAATACCGCAGACAAAATGCCGATGACCGCCATGGCAACACAGGGCATTGGCTTGTTACTGATGAGCTGGTTTGTCGGCGTCACCGCCAACAACAGCGCATTATCAACCGTCATCCTCGCAACGTTGGCTTTCACGGTCTTGGCTTTTTCGGGCAACAGCTTCAGCGGCAAATCCAATTATGCCCGCTGGGTTGACGCTGGATATTGGATTGCCTGCCTCGTCATCATGATCCTCTCGCAAGGCATCATTCGCGGCATGTGAGCCTTGCGCACTGCTGACACCAACTGACAGCAAGGCCCTTACATACCCTGCTGTCACAGCCTATATTCGTGCCCATGGGCCATTCTCGACAAGACGGCGGTTTCGCTGATTTTTCTAACGCACCAATCACCCCCCTTGCTGAATTGCCTGAAACGGCACGCGCGGGGCTGGAAGGCTTGCGCCCTGACATTGCCGCCGCCCTGCCCGATACGGCGGGCTTCGTGCCATTCAAGCCACCCAAGCCGCCAAAATCCGAAGGCGGCAAGCCGTTTGAAATCGTCTCGGAATTTGAACCCAAGGGCGACCAACCCACCGCCATTGCCGAACTTGTGGAAGGCGTGAACCAAGCCGAACGCGACCAGGTGCTGCTGGGCGTCACAGGCTCCGGCAAAACCTTCACCGTGGCGCAAATCATTCACAAAACCAATCGCCCCGCCCTCATCTTGGCGCCGAACAAAACCTTGGCCGCCCAGCTCTATGGCGAGTTCCAACACTTCTTCCCCAACAACGCGGTGGAATATTTCGTTTCGTATTACGACTACTACACGCCGGAAGCCTATGTGGCGCGGTCGGACACCTACATCGAAAAAGAAAGCGCCATCAACGAACAGATCGACCGCATGCGCCACTCGGCCACGCGCGCGCTGTTAGAGCGTGATGATGTTGTGGTGGTCGCCTCCGTGTCTTGCATCTATGGCATCGGCGACGTTGAAACCTATTCCGCCATGACCTTCCAGATCAAGAAAGGCGAAAAACTTCCCCAACGCCAATTGATCACCGATCTGGTGGCGCTGCATTACAAACGCAACGACCAGAATTTTGTGCGCGGCACCTTCCGTGTGCGCGGCGATACGATTGAATTATTCCCATCCCATTTGGATGATCGCGCCTGGCGCATTTCCCTGTTCGGCGATGAGGTGGAACAGATCACGGAATTCGATCCGCTCACGGGCCAGAAAAATGCCGAACTGGAATCCGTGAAAGTTTATTCCAACTCGCACTACGTGACGCCCAAACCAACCCTTGAACAAGCCGTGCGCCGCATCAAGGACGACCTGCGTTTGCGCCTTGGCGAATTCAACGCCGCAGGCCGCATCTTGGAAGCGCAACGCTTGGAACAGCGCGTCATGTTCGATATTGAAATGATCATGGCCACGGGCTCCTGCGCGGGCATTGAAAACTATTCGCGCTATTTAACAGGCCGCAAACCCGGCGAACCACCACCGACTTTGTTTGAATATCTGCCCGACAATTGCTTGGTCTTCATCGACGAAAGCCACGTTACCGTTCCGCAAATCGGCGGCATGTTCAAGGGCGACTTTTCACGCAAAGCCACGCTGGCCGAATATGGTTTCCGCTTGCCGTCCTGCATCGACAATCGTCCCTTACGCTTTGAAGAGTGGGACGCCATGCGCCCGCAAACGGTTTATGTGTCAGCAACACCCGGATCATGGGAGTTGAAGCAAACCGGCGGCGTATTCTCGGAACAGGTCATTCGCCCCACGGGGTTGATTGACCCCCCCGTTTTCATCCGACCCGTGAAAACCCAAGTCGATGACGTGATTGCCGAGTGCAAGGAAGTGGCGCTGAAAGGCTATCGCGTTCTGGTCACAACGCTGACGAAAAAAATGTCGGAAGACTTGACGGAATACATGCACGAGCAAGGTGTTCGCGTGCGCTATATGCACTCCGACATCGACACGCTGGAGCGCATCGAAATCTTGCGTGATTTGCGGCTTGGCGCGTTCGACGTGTTGATCGGCATCAACTTGCTGCGCGAAGGTTTGGATATTCCCGAATGCGCCCTCGTCGCCATTCTCGACGCCGACAAGGAAGGCTTCCTGCGCTCCGAAACCTCACTGGTACAAACCATCGGCCGCGCCGCCCGCAACGTCGATGGCCGCGTCATCATGTATGCCGACAAAATTACAGGCAGCATGCAACGCGCCATAGCCGAAACCGACCGCCGCCGCGAAAAGCAAACCGCCTACAACACCGCCAACGGCATCACGCCAATGAGCATCAAGAAAAACATCAACGACATTATGAAGAGTGTCTACGAGCAAGACCACGTGCAAGTCGAAGGCGCAGATGTGCCACTGGTCGGCCACAATCTGCAGAAGGTTCTCGCCGACATGGAAAAAAGAATGCGAGACGCCGCCGCGAATTTGGAGTTCGAAGAAGCTGCAAGGTTACGTGATGAAGTGAAGCGCTTGAAGGCCGTAGAACTGGCCGTGATGGACGATCCATTGGCGCGGCAGAGTGCGATTGTGGATGCAAGTGCAAGTCTGGCCAGAAGGGAAACCGAAGCCGAGGAAGGCAGGGAGTTCGGGCGGAAGACCGGGGGTGAGGACGACACGGGGTGGGCGGAGGTGAGTATCCGCAGTCTAGCATTCTTCAGCGTCTAAATCTTCAACATATGATTCGATCTTTCTAGTCATTTCAAGCATATGTTCAATTTCATGATAGTGCATCATCATGAATCTGTTTTCACGGCATCTCAGAGTCATACGACTTCGTTTGATCGAGCGATATAGTCCTTCAGCGACTTTTGACATGTTACAGCTTTTGCCGAATATTGAACGATGCTCTCAATTTTTCTTCGTGTTTCACAACAGAATTTGACATTAGCGCAAAAGCAATACAATAATCTGGATTCCATGGACTGGGCAAACTGAATACTTGCCAAACGTATCTATAACTGAATAAATTTCAATGAGCAAACTGATAAAAGACAGCAACTGATTCAATTATTTGGGTGAAACTGTTTGCAAATCTTGTAATATCGATTTGAGTAAGATGCTAGCATTACTATCAAGTGAACTCAGCAAAGTCAACATTCAAGCTTGCGATGTCTTCAATAGTTGTAAGGCCATCAACTGGCTACCAGTCTTTTCTCAACGATTGCACTATTGCGAACTGCTTTAATGTTTCTTTCTTCTATCAACTAGTCGCCTCATAGTATCCAGACTTGCTATTCGTGAACCAGGAAAGTCAAGCTCCTTCAACTGTTTACGTCATTGAGCTTCGAATTCGAGCTAACTTGTTCGAGTCAAGCCAATGATATTGGCGAGTGTGATGCCAGAGCAATTAAGTCAAAGCTTCAAATGCATCTCCCATTTGATTATCCTTTCAATTCTACTGTAGCTGCATTCAAATTCAAGCAATTCATGCTGTACAAGGCATCTGCATTTTCGATATCGTCAGAATAATTTCTATGTGCGTAATACTTTGTCGACTTCATGCAATTGCAGCTTAGTTGCAGTGTCTTGAATTGCAGTTCTGCGATAGTGACGATCTCTCGACCACTTAGCATTTTGCATGCCTGCGTGAATTCATGATTAGTCTATCGATAGCAAGTCAACTCGATGAGCGCTTGGATTGACTATGCAAAGAAATTGCAAACGCCTCGCTTGACAGTCTCATCGGGTCAGCCTAGATACTAAGAGCGACACTTCAGTTTCGCTTCGTTGTCCGCCGCAGGCAGATGGCGATGACGATCAACGTTTTGTCCGTCCTCGACAGAGAATTCGGTGTCAATTTTCCCCTCCCACGCTTTCGCAAGTAAAGGGGACTCCTCCCTTTTCCCCACCCACCCCCGTCATCCCCGCGCAGGCGGGGATCCAGCTTTCTTTGCACCTCGGCTAAATGAAGCCGGATCCCGGCCTTCGCCGGGATGACGGGTTTGGGGTGTGAACCACGCCCATTTTATTTTCTCCCTCAGCGTAAGCTGGGGGAGTACGCCGTAAGGCGGGAGGGGGTGCCTGACAGCGCATTCGCTCCAACACCCCCTCCCCCTGCGGGTACTCCCCCACGCCTTCGGCGCAAGGGAGAGAAAATGCTGCGGATTTGAAAATCACACTGAATGTGATATTCTCCGCCCATGACCAAGCTCGAAAAAATCGAACAAGACATCTCCAGTCTCGATCCGAAGGACGTGCGGAAGCTTGCCGATTGGTTGGATGAATACAAGGCGGAACTTTGGGACCGTCAGATGGAAGCTGATGCAAAAGCTGGCAAGTTGGATAAGTTGGCCGAGCAAGCATTGGCGGATCATAGCGCAGGTCGCACGCGCCCACTTTGACACATTTCGCAACACCAAGCTTTTGGACAGAATATGATCGCCTGATCAGATAAAAGCTTTCTCTCGCTCACCCCCTTGTGAGTTCAACGTGAATGTAAAACTTGATACCACCATGGCATGACATTGCGCCCCGCCCTCACCCTTGCTGCTGTTCTCGCCAGCATATCATCGGCCTTCGCTGGCAAAGCTGATGTGATCGACGCCAAGGCCACACGCGCCGCCGACGGTTCCTATACATTTTCAGTCACGGTCAAATCAGACGATACCGGCTGGGACAAATACGCCGATCGTTGGGAGGTCGTAAACACGGATGGCAAGGTGCTGGGCACACGCGTGCTCGCCCACCCCCATGAAACGGAACAACCATTTACCCGCGAACAATCCGGCATCGTCGTGCCCGCTGGCGTGAAGAGAAGTTATTGTCCGCGCCCATGACAAAGTTGAGGGCTTTGGCGGCAAGGAATTGACTGTACCATTGCCCAACTAAGCTTTGCGCAGGTGCAGCATTTTTTCTGCAATGCACATTTATATGTCATTAACATTTCAAGTCGCACACTCCCTCTTGAATGCGGCTCTGATCGGGACCACATTAAAGTGGTTACAGAGTTGTCATTCAATTGTTACAACAATGTGGAGTGCATAATGACCCGTTCCGTTCGTCAGAATCCGTTTGTACCCGTCGCTGCCAATGAGTCCGAAAAAAACGACAAACGCCTCGCCCACCAGCGTGAACGAAAATGGATCCACGATCACTTATCCCCGACAACGGCCACCACAGAAGATTTTGATATCGTCAGCTTCCACGAACACCCCAAAAGCGGGCGCGATTTATTCGCCAAACATGGCAAGGAATTGCATGCGGAAGATGCAGGTGCATTCCGGAAGTAGAATGTGAAATAAAAAAGCCTCGCATACCGACTCTGGTGCGAGGCTTAACTTACCTATTTTCCCTCACCCTGAGGTGCCGCGAAGCGGCCTCGAAGGGTTGGCAAATCGGATTACTTCTTCTTTGCTTTCGCTTGGTCAACCTTGGCGCGCGGCGCTTTGCCAGCCAGCAATTCCTTGGCTTGCACAATCCACTCTTCGCGTTCGGTGCGGCCTTTCAGGCCCAACTTCGCATCAAGGGCAGCCAGTTCAATTGGCGTCAGCCCTGCAATATGTGTGAGCGAAATAATGCCCTCGCCAGCCAACTGCTTGGCAATCTTCGGGCCAATGCCGTCGATCAACGACACATCTTCAGCAACCGTCAAAGCCGGCATGTCAGCCAAAGCCACAGGTGCCGATGAAGCAACGGCTTCATAGGCGCGTTGCCAATGCAATTCATGGCGGCCATTGGGGCGGCCTTCGTCTTCCCAGATTTGGTAAGCGCGAGCGCGGATAGCGGATTCAAGTTCAGGTTTAATTTGCACGATCATTTGGTCATCTCCTCTAAAGATGACGCGCGTTTACCATAAATTTGTGCATTGCACAATAATGTTGCAATGCACAAAATGCATGGGTTGTGAGCAAGAATAAGGCAAATGGCCCTTATTTCTTGATTTTGAGCGCGATAAACCGTGTTTCCGCCGATTTGCCAGCCTTTGCCGCCAACAGCAGAACTGACGACTTTCCAGCCTTTTCAGCATCTTCAATGGCTTTGGAAATATCGCCAGCCACTTCCACAGGCTTGCCGCCCGCTTCCATAATGACATCGCCCACTTCCAAGCCCTTGTCCAAAGCAGCACCCTCTTTCGCCACTTCAGTGATCACAGCCCCTTTGACCTTTTCTTCAACCTTGTAACGCTCGCGCAATTCATCGGTCATGGTCGCGGCGGTCATGCCAAGCGTAGTCACGGTTGTGGCGGCGGCACTGTCGCTCTTTTTCTTGTCGTCAGCGGCCACAAGCTTTTCGCCATCTTCCAAACGGCCAATGGTCACGTTGAAAGTCATTTCCTTGCCCTTGCGGATCACCTTCACCACAACGGTTGCACCAATGTCGGTTGAAGCAACGGCCTTCGGCAATTCCTTCATGTCTTTAATCGGCTTGCCATTGAATTCGGTGATCACATCGCCCGCTTCAATGCCAGCGGCCTTGCCGGGGCTGCCTTCCGTCACGTCAGCAACCAGTGCGCCTGAATTCTTTAGGCAGACCCCATGCTTTCAACAATTTCATCCGACATGGATTGAACGCGCACGCCCAACCAACCACGCCGCGTCTCGCCATATTTCACCAGCTGATCAACAACGCCCTTGGCGGTGTTTGAAGGCACCGAGAAGCCAATGCCGACCGATCCACCCGTGGGTGAGAAAATCGCCGTGTTGATGCCCATCACATCACCCGTCAAACTGAACAGCGGACCACCGGAGTTACCCTTGTTGATCGCAGCGTCAGTCTGAATGAAATCATCATAAGGCCCCGCATTAATGTCACGGTTACGGGCCGAAACAATACCAAGCGACACCGAGCCACCAAGCCCAAACGGGTTGCCAATCGCCATCACCCATTCACCAATGCGCAGCTTGTCGCTGTCGCCGAAGGCCACAAACGGCAATGGCTTTTCAGGTTTCACGCGAATGACTGCCAAATCGGTTTTAGGGTCACGGCCCACAAGCTCAGCCTTCAACACCGTGCCGTCTTGCATATGCACTTGAATGGCCTCTGCCCCTTCAACCACATGGTTGTTGGTGACGACCAAGCCTTGTGCATCAATAATAAAGCCGGAGCCCATGGAGCTGACGGTGCGCCCACCCGGATCGCCCGGTCCTTCGCCCTGCTTCTTTTTGAAGAAGTCATCGAAGAAATCTTTGAACGGCGAGTCTTCTGGCAAATCAGGCACCGTCGGCACAGGCGATGGTCCACCGGTGGCTTTGCTCTCAACTGAAATCTCAACAACGGCTGGCAACAATCGGTCCGCCAAATCAGCAACGTTCGGCAAAACTTGCGCCTGTTGCGCATAAACCGATGTGGAACCCATCAAACTCTGCGGCGTCATCAGTGTCGCCGTCGAAAGCGCCAACACGCTAAAAAACCAAGTTACTGCCTGCTGCCGTTTCATCGCTTCATCTCCATTTAATTTTTGAATGTGCCAGCCTTCATGAAGCCAGCCAAATCACAAACACGCCAACGGCCAAAACCACCGTGCCCATCACGCGCAATTGTTCGGGCGTCTGCTCTTGCATCATCCGCATCATGTTCTGCATGTGGCGGGGAACCAAGGCATAAGTGAGGCCCTCGAACACGAGAACGAGTCCAAGGGCCAGCCAGATTGCATCACTCATTGTGGTGTCGTCGGAACCTGCGATCTATCTTTTTGCGTTCCGAAATATTTGAAGAAGTCAGACTTAGGATCCAACACCAACGTCGTGCCTTCAGCACCCAAGCCCTTGGCATAGGCCTGCATCGAGCGATAGAATGCAAAGAACTCAGGGTCTTTTTGGAAGGCTTCCGCAAACACTTTGTTGCGATCCGCATCACCTTGACCACGAACAATCTCCGCTTCACGACGCGCTTCAGCAATTTTCACTGTGTAAGCACGATCAGTTTCGGCCTTGCGTTGGGTCTTTGTCGCTTCACCTTCTGAGCGAATGTCAGCAGCCAAAGCATTACGTTCGGATTCCATCCGCGCATAAGTTTGCGATAACACATTGTCCGACAAGTCGGTGCGGCGCACACGCACGTCCACAATGGCAATGCCAAGTGTGTCAGCTTCCTTGCGAAGCTCCGTTGCAATTTCTCTCATCATCACTGAACGATCCGATGACAGTGCAGCATCAAACGAGCGACGGCCATAGGTTTGGCGCAGCGCTGCATCAAGTCGCGCTGCAACACGCACCTCAGCCTGATCAAGATCAGCGCCTAAGGTTTCGCGAAACAATCGTGCATCGCTAATGCGAGCAAGCGTAATCGCATCGACGATATAAACTTGCGACGCCACATCCTGCACCGGACGGTTGTTCATTTCCCAAACGATGATACGATCTTCAATCATCGTCACGGTATCTGCAATCGGCAGTTTGAAATAAAGGCCAGGCTCTTCAACAATACGGTTGATGTCACCAAAGCGCAGCACAAGAGCCTTTTGCTTTTCATTGACGATGAAATAGCTGAGGTACATCACGAACAAAATTGCCGCGATAAGAACACCCAAAATGTTTCTGAAAATTGCCATTTGTTTGTCCTCAGTTCTGCGGTTGTGATTTTGTTGCGCCAATAGCTGGCAACGGTAAGTAAGGCACAACGCCCGAACCGCCCTGCCCGCCTTCAATCACAATCTTGTTCGTCTTCGCCAACACTTGTTCCATCATTTCAATGAACAAGCGTTCGCGGGTCACGTCTTTTGCATTCTTGTATTGGTCATAAACGGAAGTGAAGCGAGACGCTTCACCCTGGGCATCAGCAACCACTTCGGCTTTGTATGCCGTGGCGTCTTCCTTCAACTTTGCCGCTTCACCTTCTGCAAGGCGCGTGCGCTGGTTGGCATATTGGTCGGCTTCGTTGATGAGCTGTTGCTTGTTCTGTCCAGCCCGCACAACTTCCGCAAACGCATTGGCCACTTCTGCTGGCGGTTGCACGTCACCAAGGTTGACCGATGTGACGACAACACCTGCCTTATATTGGTCCAGCAAGCCTTGCGTAATCTGCATCACTTGTGCGGCCACAACATCCTTGCCCGTGGTCAGCAAAGGCTGCGCTTTGGTCTGCCCCACCACTTCACGCATCGCACTTTGCGAAATATTACGGATCAACGCTTCTGGGCTCGCCACTTCGTAGAGATAGTCCTTCGGATTTGAAATCCGCCAGAACACCGAGAATGGAACATTGATAATGTTCTTATCCGAAGTCAGCATCGAAGCTTCAGAAGTTTCGGTGCCAATATCAATCTGCCGCACTGAACCTGTCTTTGGCTTTTCCATACGTTCCACAGGCCAAAGGGCAAAGTGCAAGCCAGGTTCCGCATTGCGGTTCCATTTGCCAAGCCGCATCACCACGCCTTTTTCATCGGGCTGCACCTGGTAAACTGAATTGAACAACACAAAAACCGCAGCCAAAGCCAACGGCAACAGCCAGCCGCCAAGACCACCACCGCCACCGCCGGGAATAACGCCCTTCAAGCTGTCTTTGCCGCGCCGGACCAATTCATCCAAATCAGGTGGAAGATTGCTGCCGGGACCACGATTACCGCCACCGCCCCAATTGTTCTGGTTGCGTGGGTTGCCTTTTGGCCCCTGCCCCCAAGGTCCCTGTCCTGATGGACCTTGTCCGCCACCTTCGTCATCTTTGTTCCACGGCATATGTGCAAATCCTCTAACGTAAATCGAAACGTAATCACGCATATAGGCAGCGGACCTCAAAAAGTCCAATAGCCACCACATATATTACAATGTTGTCATCTCACCCGATCAAGCACGATAGTGGTGAAAGCCGCACTGTCATTTTCACCCTGCATTGGCAAGGTGCGGGAGATTTCCCGCCATTCTCCCGCGACCAAATCAGGCCCCCGCGTATCGCCTTCAACATCAGCGTCAACAAGCGTGAGATAGATACGATCTGCCAATGGCAGGAACATACGGTAAATCTCCCCGCCACCAATCACACAGACTTCCGACGCCTCACCAGCACGCGCCAAAGCATCTGCAACCGAACCCACGACAACGGCACCTTCAGCAGCGAATGAAGATTGCCGCGTCACCACAATGTTTACACGCCCCGGCAAAGGCTTGCGCGGCAAACCCTCCCAGGTCTTCCGTCCCATGATAATGGGCTTGCCCAACGTCGTTTCCTTGAACCGCTTCAAGTCCGAAGGCAGCCGCCAAGGCAAACCACCATCAGCCCCAATAATGCCATTGCGGGATTGCGCATAAACGAGAGAGATCACGTTTTGGTAGCTACCATCTCTGCAAGTTCTTTGGGATCCGCACCTGCCTCCAAAACATGTTGCCGCAGCCCCATTTTTGAGGGCTTGCCAACGGGGTGCATACGATCTTCATATTCTTCAATTGAAGCAGCCAGCTCATCCAATTCTTCAATTTCCGGCGTGTGGGGTAGAGCACCCATCAGTTGCGCAGCTCTGCTTAACGCCTGCTGATAATGAGACTCGGTCGAAATTCTATCTTTTACAATCACGTCTAGACCTCCTCTGCATTGATATGGTCATATTCTAAGTGGGTACCAACAAAACGTATAAACGCAATTGGCTCGCGCGCCCGATAGTTAATTTTCACAATCAGTCTATACGAATTGCCTTTGATGTTAAAGACCACTCGATTATCGCCAATAAGGCTGCAATTTCGATACTGCGCCTTTACGTCAGACGGCGATCTCCAAACGGCAGATTTGGCAATTTCGTGCCAAGCTTTCAAGGCATCTTCTGAATCTTGCCGTCCAGGCAAATTCCAAAAATCAACAAGTGACTTTTTGGAAATGATCCTCAAAGTGCGGACCTCAATTGTGGATTGGTCGCATACTTCATCATTGCCCACCAAATATCGCGAGCGACGAAAACAGGTTCCAACACGCGTGGCAAATAATTGTCAGCGTCACGCTACCAAAGCGCAGCAGCAGCCACCCCAGCGCTAATCCCATGATGAAAATGATAAATACAAACAACCAAGGTGCCGCCATGCCATGCACGAGGGCCCAAGCCGCAGCAGTCAAAATCACAGCACCGGTTTTTCCAAACCACGAATTGCGCAAGGCCGAAAACAACGCCCCTCGGAATATCAATTCCTCAACAATAGGAACCGCAATCGTCACCCCCGGCAAAGCAATCGCAAACAACAAGGGCTCATCGGCAAGATCAGCCATCACCTTCTCAACCATGCCGGCTGATGAGTTCAAATCATTCAAACCATCTTTTGTCGGCTGATAGCTTGCGGGGTCAATGCCAAGCACCACAAACGTCAATGCAAAAGCGGCCCACAAAAATACAATCAAGCCACACAAAACAGCAGCCCAACCTGCCGCACCTATATTGGGCATATGCAGCGGAATGCCCTTTTCCCCCGTCGCATTTTTAACGCCAGCAATTTTCCACGCGATGAATGCGGCAATCAAAGACGAAGGCAAAAGCCCAACAATCATGCCCTTGGCCAAAGCCGTTTGCATGGCGATGGGGTTGTCCATCGAAAGTGCCGGACCATCCAGAAACGGCAGCATTGCCGCACCGAAAATCGATTGTAAAATCGACAAAATCACAAACAACACAAACACCATCAAAACGGCGAACCATAAAGGTTGCCCCGTCCGCGCATCATAAAGCTCACCGCGAATGCCTGCCCAAAAATCTGGTCCAAAACCCAAGTTCATCATCACACCGCCACGGGCGCTGAAATGGCCCCATCAGGCGCGTAACCCGTGATCTCAAAATCCTCATAGCGGAAATCTTCAATGGCGCTCACCTGTCGCTTGATCACAAGCTGCGGCAAGGCCTTCGGTGTGCGCGTCAATTGCAAATCCGTCTGCTCCAAATGATTAGAATACAAATGCGCATCACCCAGCGTGTGCACAAAGTCACCCACCTTCAAACCACATACATGGGCAATCATATGCGTGAGCAAAGCATAGGACGCGATATTAAAGGGTACGCCCAAAAATATATCCGCCGAACGTTGGTAAAGCTGGCACGACAATTCGCCATTCGCCACATAAAATTGAAACAGGCAATGACAGGGCGGCAGCGCCATCTGGTCCACATCCGATGGGTTCCAAGCTGTGACAAGCAAGCGACGTGAGTCTGGCGATTTTTTAATCCGCGCAATCACATCCGAAAGTTGGTCGATGGTCGAGCCATCCCGTGCCGGCCAAGACCGCCACTGCGCGCCATAGACAGGCCCCAGATTTCCATCCGCATCCGCCCACTCATCCCAAATCGAGACTTTGTTGTCGTTGAGATATTTGATGTTTGTTTCACCGCGAATGAACCACAACAGTTCATGGATGATGGAGCGCAAATGTAATTTCTTCGTGGTCACCAGCGGAAAACCACTGCGCAAATCATAGCGCGATTGGTGCCCAAACACTGACAATGTGCCTGTGCCCGTGCGGTCTTCTTTTTTAACACCATGATTGCGCACATGGCGCATGAGATCGAGATATTGTTGCATAGCCCACCTTAGCCGCAACAGCCGATTCCCCAAAATAAAACGGCGGCGCCCTGTGGACGACCGCCGTTTCGATTCGATTCGACAGGCCTTAGCTGATCTTGCCCAAGGTGCCGGTGTTTTCAGCGATGAGGTAATAAACCGTCACGCGATGCTTGGTTTTGTCAGCTTTCATCTGCGCGCCTGCAGCTTTTACAGCAGCTTCAGCTGCAGCGGCATCAAGGCCAAGCTTCTTGGCACAAAACCCGTCAACCACCCGCTTAACTTCAGCTGGATCGGTGACTGATACAAATTGCGAGTCCTTGCCCTTCAAGGCAATGCCGCAGAATTTTACAATTGTTTCGACAGCCGCGGCATTCACTGCTTTTGATGTGTACTTCGCGATATCGGCTGCATAGTCGGCCATAGTAGTTCCCCTCTGTTTACGTCAAAAAGGCAAACCGTTTCCCCGGTTGCTACAGATAATTAACCACGTTTTTTGACCATTTGATAGGGGAAACGGCATTTCCAGTTACAATCTTTACGAGAATCAAGTGTTATCCTCAGAAAAATGCGTCTTGCTATGATTTGCCTTTTAGCCAGCGGCACCCTATATCAGTGATGTCCGTCGCAAGACGTGACTATGGTGATAAACAGCTATCGTAATAAACCTTTAGGACCCGGGGGCAGTACCCGGCGCCTCCACCACAGCCGTTCGCTTGCGAACGGCGGCCAGCGCGACAGCGGTTTTCCTTAAAACCGCGATAGCGCAGTTCTAGGCGAGCCCTCCCGCAGTTTTAAGAAAAACTGCTGCCGGGCTTGACCGCCGATCACACGTGATCGGCTGTGATGGGGGCGAAATAGGATCGACTGAGGTGTAAAGGGTCGTCTTTTGCTCGTGATTGTACCGACGTTATCGGGCTACTTTATAGTTGCAAATGACAACTATGCTCCGGTTGCAGTCGCTGCGTAACGCAGTGCCTAATACTGGGAACTAAGCCCTAGCGTTTAGCGACGTTAGGCGGGGTTTGTCGGTACCTGGCAACAGAAACCGACGCTTCAATTTTCTTGCCCAAATATGAAATGCTGATAGGCTAAATTTACTGCCTCGACGCCACGCCGCTGGTTCATGCGGCTTTGTTCAGTCCTGGCCGGAATACAAGATTGGGAGGCAGCTGGGGGCCGGCCCCGATTGGAGAAGGAGGAACGCATCATGTCCTACTATCTCTATCAACTCTCCTACTCATCATCCGCCATGAAAGCGATGATTGCCAACCCAACAGACCGCGAAGCTGCCGCCCGAAAACTGGTGGAAGCGGCAGGCGGAAAACTGCATCACCTATTCTTCGCCTTCGGAAAATATGACGTTGTGTGCCTGATTGAAGCCCCCAATGAAACAGCAGTGTTAGCCATAGCTTCTGCCGTTGGTGCATCCGGAACAGTTGCCAGTGCGGCGACAACAAAACTTTTCACGGCCAAAGAAGCAATAGACGTCATGAAACTGGCCGGAAAAATAACAGGCAGCTACGCCCCGCCATCAGCTTGATACAACAGGCGCGGTAATTCTTGTTGCCGCGCCTTCTTCACGATTGCCCCATCTTCATGGTCAGAAGGATAATTTAACATGCTATTTGTCAGGCGCAGCATTGCTGCACTCGCATTCGTCGCAACCATTGGCTCAGCTGCCAGTTTCGCTCAAACACTGCCGTTGCCAGAAACCTTGGTCGCCGCTTCGTCCGACAATGGCGAAGCCTTGCTGATCGATGCCGATGCACGCGAAGCCTATTTCCCCTTGGTCAACAGTTTCGTCACCCAACAAAATCAAGCCTTCTGTGGTGTCGCCAGCACGGTGATGATTTTGAACGCCATGGAACTCCCCGCCCCTGCCGTTCCGGCCTTCGACCCCTACCGCACCTTTACACAAGACAATCTGTTGACCCCCGAAACCGAGAAAATCATCCCGCTTGAATTGATCAAGAAGCAGGGCATCACAGTAGACCAGCTTGCCGGAATGATCGGAACTTTTCCGGTGACGGTAAAACTCAGTCACGCCGCCGACAGCACGGTTGACAAATTCCGCACCGAAGCGCGGGCAGCTCTCGCAACACCCGGCCAATTCGTCATCATCAACTATCTGCGCAAAGCCATCGGCCAAGAAAAAGGCGGCCACATCTCACCCCTCGCCGCATTCGATGCCGAAACCGACCGCTTCCTGATCCTCGATGTAGCCCGCTACAAGTATCCGCCCGTCTGGGTGAAAACCGCAGACCTGTTCGGTGCCATGAACACGACGGATAAAGACAACGACAACAAGACACGCGGCTTCATCGTGATTACAAAGAAGAAATAGTATGACTTCGAGCCAACTTATCCCTATTTAATTGTGGTTACAATTAAATTGACATTTGACGCTACAATGATAACGTCGCGTCGTGAAAATAGAATTTGATCCAATCAAAAGCCAAAAGAACGCCGATGAGCGAGATTTGCCATTTGACCGAGTCACGGAATTTGATTGGGAAACGTCTACCACAAATCCTGATGATCGTTTTGTCTATCCAGAGGCACGATATTCTTCGTTTGGTATGCTGGGGAAACGCTTACATTATTTGTGTTTCACGCCAATTCCCGGTGGAATTCGAGTGATCAGTTTTCGGAAAGCAAATAGCAGAGAGATTTCTAAATATGAAAAAGCCTTTAAAACCACTCACCAATGAAGAAGGCGAAGTCCGCGAATTAACATTAGCGGACATGCGTCGATTTCGCCCCACCTTCGACGTCCTTCCTTCTGAACTTGTTGAGATCATTAAAAATCGCAAAGTCGGCCAGCGCGGCCCTCAAGTTGCTCCCGTGAAGCAACAAGTCACCTTGCGGCTGGACCGAGATGTGCTGGATAGTTTTCGTGCTTCGGGTGCAGGCTGGCAAAGCCGTATCAATGAGGCACTACGTAAAACGATTGCCAAAGCTGGTCGGCGTTCGGCGTGAGCATTAAACACCTCACCGGCATTTCATTTGTCTCAAAACTTTAACCTGTCCACCGCGTGACATTACCCTGCCGTAAAGGCTATGTATGGCCTTTGAGTCGAACCTTAGACGAGTTAATAAGACGATGGCCGAAGACCTGATGCGATATGACCAACTGGCGCAAAACGCTTTGCGCGGAGTTGTGCGCGATGCATTGCGCAAAATTCAGCGCACGGGCCTGCCCGGTGAACATCACTTCTATATTGCGTTCAACACGAAGTATCCCGGCGTCGGCCTTAGCCCCCGCATTGCTGAACGCTACCCCCGCGAAATGACGGTGGTGTTGCAGCATCAATTCTGGAACCTCACGATCACGGAAGATCGTTTTGAAGTTGAATTATCTTTCGATAATATTCCCGAAAAACTGATCGTGCCTTTCAACAGCATTAAAGGCTTCCTTGATCCGCATGTGCAGTTTGGGTTGCAGTTCGAAGTCGTACCAGTTGAAGACCAAGAAGAACCCAAATCGGGCGAAGTGATTGAAATGAGCGGTGCACCCAAGGGGGAACAGGTGAAAGCTGCTGACGGCGAACATGAGGTGCAAGAAGAGGCCTCAGAAAAGAAGGTTGTTTCCCTTGATGCGTTTCGTAAAAAATAGTCTGTCCACTGTTTTAGCCGTCAGTTTCATGGTGTTGCCCCTACAGGTCGCAGCACAATCAGTGATGGACTCAAAAACCCGCCGTGAAATGGCCCTGCCCGCACCGAAAGATCCGGTACTTGCCATGGCACTTCCCGCCAAGAAACTCTTTGGCCGCCAAAAAGATGCAGCGGACCTCAAAGCCCGCGCCATTGGCACCTATGCCCGTGGTTGCCTTGCTGGTGCGAAAGCGATTGCGATTAATGGTGATGCTTGGCAAGTCATGCGCCTGTCGCGCAACCGCATGTGGGGCCATCCTGCATTGATCAACCTTGTCGAAGATCTCGGCAAAAAAGCCAAAGCCGCAGGCGATTGGAATGGCCTGCTGGTGGGTGATATTTCCCAACCCCGCGGCGGCCCTATGCTCACGGGCCACGCCAGTCACCAAATTGGCCTCGATGCGGACATTTGGCTCACGCCCATGCCTGACAAAACCTATAGCGAATCCGAACGTGAAAATGTGTCAGCGGTGCTGATGACCAAGAACCGCTCTGAAATCGACCCCAAGGTCTGGACTGAAAATCAAGCGCGATTGATCAAACGTGCTGCACAATACGATCAAGTGGGCCGAATATTCGTTCACCCTCCAATCAAGGCTGAACTTTGCCGTTGGGCTACGGGCGACCGCAAATGGCTGGCAAAAGTGCGCCCCATGTTTGGCCACAACTATCATTTCCATATCCGCATGAAATGCCCAGCAGGCGTTCAAGGCTGCAAGGACCAATGGACGCCGAAGCCGAAGGACGGCACGGGCTGCGGTGAAGAACTGGCCTATTGGATGAGCGAAATTCCATGGAAGCCCCGCAAACCTGATCCTTCAAAACCCGCCATCAAACCTAAACCCGTACCACCCTTGACTCTTGCGGGCCTACCTGCTGAATGCCGCGCCGTAGTTGCGGCACCGTAAAACCGCATCTCGTTTCAAACTATCCGCTGGGGGCGGGTCCGCATGAATACTGATAGCGACGCTGACCATTCGGATCAGAAAAAGAACAAGCTTAAAATTGCTTTCGCCACGTTAGGCGTTGTCTATGGCGACATCGGCACGAGTCCGCTTTACGCCATGCGTGAAGCTTTGCACCCCGTTGCCCATGGCGGCGATCTTGCGCTTGGCCGTATTGGGCGTTGTATCGCTGCTCATTTGGGCATTGCTGATCGTCGTAACCTTGAAATATGTCATCATGCTCATGCGTGCCGACAACAAAGGTGAAGGCGGCATTCTTTCGCTCGTCGTGCTTGTTGAAACGCTGTTGAAGAAAAAGGGCGGCATTGTTCTGGCACTCGGCATCATTGGTGCTGCGTTCTTCTTTGGCGACGCCATGATCACGCCCGCCATGTCAGTTCTCTCAGCCGTTGAAGGTTTGACAGTTATCAACAAGGGCTTCGAACCCCTCGTCGTACCGCTCACGCTGGCCATTTTAATCACGCTGTTCACCTTCCAATACAAAGGCACGGCAGGTGTTGCAAAACTCTTTGCACCAGTAACGCTGCTGTGGTTCTTCGTTCTCGGCGTCATGGGCATCATTCATATTTTTGATGACCTCCAAATTTTCCTCGCCTTTAACCCTTGGTACGGCATGCGCATGCTGGTCGATCAACCGGGCTTGGCTCTGCTGGTGTTCGGTGGCGTGTTTTTGGCAGTCACGGGCGGTGAAGCGCTCTATGCCGATATGGGCCATTTTGGCCGCACGCCCATCCGCATGGCTTGGGCATTCATCGTTCTTCCCGGTCTGGTGCTGAACTATTTGGGCCAAGGCGCATTTGTCATTTCCCACCCTGAAGCCGTATCCAATCCGCTGTTCCTCATGGCACCTTCGTGGGGCCTTATCCCCCTCGTCATTCTCGCAACATTGGTAACGGTCATCGCATCGCAAGCCGTCATCACCGGTGCATTCTCTATCGCCCAACAGGCCATGTCGTTGGGCCTCCTGCCCCGCATGGAAATCACCCACACGTCGGAAGAAGAAGCCGGGCAAATTTATGTGGGCCAAATCAATTGGCTCATTCTTATCGGCGTTATTCTTTTGGTTCTGGTGTTCCAATCCTCGTCAAATCTCGCCTCCGCCTACGGTGTCGCCGTCAACACCTCGATGATCGTTGATACACTCTTGGCACTCGTGTTCTTCTGGAAAGCCCGCGCCATGCCACGTTGGTTTGCCATTCCATCGCTACTGCTCATTCTCGTCATTGAACTGGTGTTCGGTGCCGCCAACGCCCTCAAAATTCTCCACGGTGGCTACATGCCTGTGTTGATGGGGGCGACCATCATTCTGCTGATGGTCACGTGGCTGCGCGGCCGCAAACTGTTGGCTGAAAAGCTGGTTCGAGAATCCGTGGAACTTGAAGGCCTGCTTGAAAGCCTTGAAAAGCGTTCCCCCACTCGCGTTGCCGGTGCTGCCGTATTCATGCAAACTGATAACCGCTTTGCGCCATCGGCCTTGATGCACAATTTGAAACACAATCGCGTGCTGCACGACAAATTGGTGTTCATCTCCGTCGAAACAACCGACGAGCCACGCCACGAAGGTGAGCGCGTGAAAGTCCGCCAAACTGCACTTGGCGCTTGGATCATCGAAGCTTATTTTGGCTACATGGAACAGCCCGATGTGCCCAAAGCCCTTCGCGCTTGCAAGGAATTTGGCCTCGATATTGACCCGCGCCAAGCCAGCTATTTCCTTGGCCGTCGCGCCATTCGTTTGAACCCGCGCTCCAAAATGCCATTCTGGCAACAGCGCCTGTTCATCATGCTCACCAATCAATCAGCAAGAGCAATCGAATTCTTCCGCATTCCGCCAGACCGCGTGGTCGAACTCGGCATGCAGATGACGGTTTAATCAAGCAGCGTCTGTCATGCCCTTATAGCGTGGCAGCGTCAGGCTCCAATAAAGTGCCGCTGCCCTGACACAAAAGGCTGCAACAAAACCCAACAGCAGACTGGCGTTTAAGCCTTGCCCAAAACCCGTCGCCCCCACGGTGACAAGCGAACCAACAAGTGCAGCGGTCACATAAATCTCACGCCTGAGCACCATCGGGCTTTCACCACCCAACACATCGCGGATGATGCCGCCAAATGTAGCGCTCGCCACCCCCATCGCCACTGCTATCGAAGGCGCAACACCAGCCGCAAGTGCCGTCTGCGCACCCGTCACACTGAAAATTGCCAGACCAACAGCATCGAACCACAGCAAATACCGCATGCGCGATTGCAGCAAATGAGCAACAAAAAACGTAGCCACACCCACGGCAACACATACCAGCAGCACAGTTGGTTGTTTGACCCAAAACACGGGCGTGAGACCCAACACCACATCCCGCACCGTACCGCCACCAATGGCCGTTACACTCGCAAGCAAGGCAAACCCCACAACATCCATTGATTTTCGCGAAGCGACCAGTCCGCCCGATGCAGCAAAAACAATAAGGCCGAGCCAATCTAAAAAGAATGTGAGGGATGAAATCATGTCCTCGCCATATCAGCAACCCATATTCAGGTCCAGCATGGCACGTTTTCAGAGTGTCACATGAATTGTATATGCACTGGCTCTTTCAAAAACATCCGAACAAATATAGCGTGGTCGCATGAAAACTTTCGCCCCCTTCTCCTCACCCGGTCGCTTTTGGCGCGGCAATCTTCACACCCATTCCAATTTGTCCGACGGTGCGCTGCCGCTGGATGATGTTGTCAATCGCTATAAAGCCGTGGGCTACGACTTCATCATGATGTCGGAGCATTTCACCCACCACTTCAACTATCCCATCGCCGATACCCGCCATCTGCGCGGCAATGATTTCACCACAATCTTGGGCGCTGAACTTCATGCCCCCGTCACATCCGCTGGGGAATGGTGGCACATTGTGGCCGCTGGTCTGCCGCTGGATTTTGAACCCGTCAAAAAAGGCGAAACCGGACCCGAAATTGCCAAACGCGCCGCCGCCGCAGGTGCCTTCATCGGCATTGCTCACCCCGCATGGTCGCAGCTCACCATTGAAGATGGTCGAGCACTTTCCTTCGCCCACGCCGTTGAAATCTACAACCATGGCTGCGCTGTCGAATGTGACCGTGGCGAAGGCTTCTACCTGCTCGATCAACTGTTGAACGAAGGCCACCGCCACCTCACCGCCTTCGCCACCGACGACGCCCACTTCAAAAACGCCGACCACTTCGGCGGCTGGGTGCATGTGAAAGCGGAAAGCCTCGACCCCGATGTGCTGCTCGACGCCCTCAAACGCGGCGATTATTACTCATCCCAAGGCCCGCAAATCCACGACATCTCATTGGACGGCAATGACCTGCATGTGAAGTGCTCCCCCGTCGATACCATCGCCATCGTCTGCGGAATTTCCCGCACCGCCATCCAAATGGGTCGCGCCCTCACAGGTGCCGTGCTCAACATGAAAAAACTCGAAGATGGCTGGATGATGGAAAAAACCAGCCCCTGGTTCCGCGTCGTGGTCATCGACAACGCGGGCAAGCGGGCGTGGAGCAATCCGATTTGGTTGTGAATCAACGCACCCTTGCCAAACGTACAACAATATTGTACAATGATTGAATGGAAACTCTACTCTTACTCTGAACTTCGTGCCAATCTCAAATCCGCGATCGACAAGGCGATCAACGATCATGAGCCCGTTGCCGTGAAGCGTACAAAGGGTGGCGATGCCGTCCTCATGTCGCGTGAGGATTTTGACTCACTAATGGAAACCGCATATTTGTTGCGCTCTCCGGCCAATGCCAAACGCCTTCTTGCAGCGGCAAAGCGCGTCAACAAATCCTACAAAACAAGCAAAGTTTATAAATCAGTTGAAGCTTTGAAAAATGCGTCTGGTCTTTGAACGCGAGGCAACAGAAGATCTCCGTTTTTGGATCGAGACTGATCGCCGAAAAGCTCTGAAAGTACTTGACCTCATTAAAGCAACAATGGCCGACCCGTTTGAAGGCATAGGAAAGCCGGAACCACTGAAGTTCGGCTTAAGCGGCTTCTGGTCAAGACGGATAGATCAAGAGCATCGGCTTGTTTACAAGTTGGCCGACAATGACCTGATCGTCATAGGTTGCCGCCACCACTATGACTGAAATTTGGCATACTCAACTCGTTTTAAATTCAACGAAAGATTTGGTGGTTGACAATAGCCTCCCCGCCCTCCCCATGCTATTGCAGCGCAGCATTTGAAGCAGAGACGAGTCATGAGCAAAACCACCCGCACCGAAACCGACACCTTTGGCCCCATTGAAGTGGACGCTTCCAAATATTGGGGCGCGCAGGCCCAGCGCTCATTGCAGAATTTCAAAATCGGCTGGGAAAAGCAGCCCCAGCCCATCGTCCGGGCGCTTGGCATTGTCAAACGCGCCGCCGCCGAAGCCAATATGGACTTGGGCAAACTCGATGCAAAACTCGGCGACATCATCATCAAGGCTTCGCAAGAAGTCATCGAAGGCAAGCTCGACGCCCACTTCCCACTTGTCGTTTGGCAAACCGGTTCCGGCACCCAGTCCAACATGAATGCCAACGAGGTCATCTCAAACCGCGCCATCGAAATGATGGGGGGCGAAATGGGTTCAAAAAAGCCCATTCACCCCAATGACCATGTAAATATGAGCCAGTCGTCAAACGACACCTTCCCCACCGCCATGCACATTGCCTGCGCCGAAGAAATCGTCCACCGCCTGCTCCCCGCCTTGCAGCAACTGCGCAATGCGCTGAACGACAAAGCCCATGCGTGGAAACACATCATCAAGATCGGCCGCACCCACACGCAAGACGCCACACCCGTCACTTTGGGACAAGAATTCTCGGGCTACACTCAGCAAATTGACAATGGGATCAGACGCATAGAACAAACTCTTCCCGATCTGATGGAACTGGCCCAAGGCGGCACTGCCGTGGGCACGGGCCTGGCAAGCCCCATCGGCTTTGCGACAAAAGTGGCCGAACGCATTGCCGCCATCACCCACATGAAGTTCACTTCCGCCCCCAATAAATTCGAGGCCCTCGCCGCCCATGACGCCATGGTTATGACCCACGGTGCCATCACCTCTGTGGCCATGAGCTGCTTCAAAATTGCCAACGACATTCGTTTCCTCGGCTCCGGCCCCCGCGCAGGTTTGGGTGAACTGTCACTGCCCGAAAACGAACCGGGCTCCTCCATCATGCCCGGCAAGGTCAACCCAACCCAGTCGGAAGCCTTGACGCAAGTGGCCGTGCAAATTCACGGCAACAACGCCGCCATGAGCTTTGCTGGCTCCCAGGGCCATTTTGAACTCAACGTGTTCAACCCTGTCATGGCCTACAACTTCCTGCAATCCGTACGCCTGCTGGCAGACGCAGCCGTCAGTTTCACTGAAAACTGCGTTGTGGGCATTGAACCTCGCCTCGACAACATTGCAAAGGGCCTTGCCAATTCACTGATGTTGGTAACACCTCTGAAAGAAAAATACGGCTATGACCGTGCTGCGAAGATCGCCAAAACCGCCCACAAGAACGGCACCACGCTGCGCGAGGAAGCCATCAAGGACGGCATTCCGGCGGATGACTTCGACGCCATTGTAAAACCAGAAAATATGTTAGCACCCTCATGAACAAAAAAGTTGTCCTCGCACTCGTTGCCTTCATCGCCATGTTGCCTATTCTCTATCTGGTTTTGAATGGCATCGAGACTGAAGAACCCCGCAACTTCCGTGGCCTTCCAGTTCTGGCGCTGGCCCCTGAGAATGGAACTTTGGTGGTGCCAACAGAGTCTGAAAACAAAACCGGCGCACCCCTGCTGGCCAAAATTAACTTGGCCTATGCCGAAAAAATATCCGGTCTTAAACCACCCGGCAATGCACCACTTGAACTCATTTTGAATTCAATCGATCGCCCGCTGAACAAATGCGCTGAGGACGGAACGATTCCAGCACAAGCGTCTTTCGAACTCGCAGCAAAATGTGCAGCCGTTGGGTTTGAGAAATACAACGCCGAGCGCAAAACAGCATTGGAAGTTGATGCGGCATCCAAAGTCATTATTTACGGCGCATCAGCCAACAATGAAATTCGCCTTTACCATGAAGGCGTCATCGCCACTTTCAAATCAATCGACGTCACACAGTCTGATCGCAAGCGCGAAATTTGCATTGTCCGTATACTGATCGATCATCTCATCAACCGCCCTGCAAATGCGGAAGCCAGCTGTCCGGCTGGCAAATAGGTCTCGAAATACGATGGCAGAAATCATCAATCTCCGCCGTTTCAAAAAGGGCAAGGCCCGCGCCGAGAAAGCTGAGCAAGCCGATGTCAATCGCGCCAAATTTGGCCAATCCAAAGCTGAGAAAAATTTGCGTGAAGCCGAACAAACTTTAAGCAACCGCAATCTCGACGGCCACAAACGCAGCGAAGACTAATGCCAGACCTCAAGCGCTCCATCACAGTCGCAGGCCATCGCACCTCAATATCTTTGGAACCTGAATTTTGGTCTGCTCTCACAGCACTCGCAACACAACACGACAAAAGTGTCGCAACGCTGGTCGGCGAAATTGATCAAACCCGCGGTGAAAGAAACCTGTCGTCAGCGCTGCGCGTGTGGATTTTGCAAAACAAGAAAACCTAAATCCGCCCTGCACGCCGCACAGCCAAGCGTCGCGCGTGACGTTGCAGATCAAGCCGACTCTGGGCCGCACTGGTTTTCAAAGCACCATCAACAATTGCCCCCAGTCGTGCCTCGCGAGCAACCCGTTGATTGACATGGAACCGTCGCACCCGCGCCTGCTCCCGAAGTTCAGCCCGCGTGTTTTGATAATCCGCAAAACGCTTTTCATCCTCAACCCGCTGCGCCTCTTCTTTGGCCAACAAAGCCTGTTGCTCCTGCTGCAACCTTTCCAATTCTGCCATTTCTTTTGACAACAGCGCATATCCCAATTTCGCCGCAAGTGCTGACGTACCATTGCGTGTTGAAAGCCCACCACGCGAGCCTTCATATGTAATCGTCACCTGCGGCAAGTCCGGTCGCGCTGTCAGACCAATAGCCGTTGCAACACGCAACACACCCGATGCAAAATCAAATTGCGGCGCAATCACTGCGTCAACGCTTTCTGCCTTCACAGGTATAGGTGAAACCACCACTTGCCCATTCAGCACCGTGAAGTTCCCAATACGTTGACCTATGGCAGTCCCCGCCCCACGATCCAATTGTGCCAACGCACTGGTCAAAGCCGCAGGTGTGGTCGCATTCAAAGCCGCAGTGCCAAATCCATCTAACGTCAGTCGCGAAAATTTCGCATTCGAAAGCCAATAATTGCCCTTGCCTTCAAGTGCTGCCGCTGCCGCCGCCGGTCCTCGGCCCGTGGATTTGAATTCGCCTTGAACAACAACATCACCCGAAATCAGTGGCGTATTTTCAGCAGTCTTCGCCACATCAGCCAGCGCCAAAGGCCAGCGCAAACTGCCGCTTAAATCATAACTCGCACCCCGTGGCTTCAACACCACATCAGCCTGCACACCCTTTTCACCGGGCGAAGTAATGTTCAGTCGCCGCTCATCTCCACCAAAACCAAACCCAATCACAACCTCTTCCAATGCTTCTGCCCCACCAGCCTCAAACAGTGTCGGTCGCACAAAAACTTCACCAGCCAACCCCTTAGGAGTTGAGATCTGCAAAACTTGCACCAGCGTCATCAACGCGTCCCTCCCAAGGCAAAAACGCCAGTGACACCACGTCCCGAACGTCGATTGAATCCGTCTCAATATCGGCCATCACCCGCTTGTCTGCCGATACGTCAATGCCACCGGCAAATCGCCGCCCCGCCGCATGGCCTTCAATATCAATGAAAGACAATCCCCCATCCTTGGCAGCAACAACGGCTGATCCATCCAGCGCTTGTCCCGCAGCAGTGACAATCGGAACGCCCGTTGCCCGTAACAAGGCCTGTCCATCGTCAGCTTGCACATTCAGCCTGCCGGAAACACCTAAGAAAGGTTGCAGTACCTTTGCCGTTCCCTCAAACACCGCGACAGTGTCAAGCGCTTTCAAGCGTGAGGAAACAACAAACCCATCATTGACAGAGCCATTAAATTCAAACGTCACATCCCCCGCCCCAACGACACCCGAAGGCACAACGCCAACAAGCTTGGCCAAAGCAGCACTATCAGCACTGCTCAAGCCGCCCGACGCGGCAAGGCTCATGTTGCTTCCTTTTTCAAGCGCCCGCGCTGTGGCAACAAGTTCGGCATTCAGCGCACCACTTGAACCCCGCACGACAACTTCAACTTCCGGCCCACTTTTTTGGGGAACCGCCGTCACCTTGGCATCAAACTGTGTCACACCCAGCGCTTCAGTCCAGTTGCCAGCGCCATATTCCAAACCTGCGAGACGCAAAAATCCGCGTGGGTCTTGCGCTGCCAACTTGAAATTCAAAACACCTTCAGGCCCATTGCCTTCATCCAGCAAAGTGCCACCGCCCTGCAACCGTGCCCCCCCCACATTTCCAATATCAAGTGTGGTGATTTCAAACCGCTTGGCGTTCGAAACCACGTTCAAGGCAATGTTTTCAGCCGCAACACCATTCAACAACACCGAACCAATTTTGACGGCCAGCCGCAGTGCGCCATTTGCACCATCTTCGCTCCCACCCACCGTTGCAACAAGTGTTGGCAATCCACCATCGCGGATAAGCGACCATCCGTTGGGCACCAAACTATCGACATCCAATTGCTTGGCCGCAATTTTTACGTCAACGTCACCCGTGGCACCAAAGCCAGAGGTGATAGAAGCCGTGCCGTCTGTGCCATCAAAGCGATAGGCAATGTCATTCAACGCAAGGCGATCCTCAGTCCAATCCAGCGTACCAGACTGCACTTCAAGTCGCCCGCGGCTGCCCGTCCAGTGTTTTGCCAACGCGTCCTTCCACTGTGGCTTGAACCAACTCAGAAACGCTCGGGAGTCCGCACTTTCAAATCGAAACTTGCCGCCCAGTTGCGCCGAGGTGGTGCCCGGAAACATGATGCCATCAAACACCCCAACCGAACGCCCCGGAAGTTCAGCTGTAAATTCCAAAACGCGTAAAGCTTCTTTCTGCAAACTACCGGAAAGCCGCACATCATTCAGCGCCTGCCCGCCACTTGTCAGTGTACTGACATTCAATCGATAGTCTGCGATCAACTTCGCTGGCATGTTGGACAGCAACACATTGCCAACCGAAAGAAAGCCACCATCGCGCCACTGCTGCATGGCCCCGGCCCCAACCAGCGTATCCATATTGATGCGCGGAGATTTCAAATCAATCCGCGCCACAGATTGTGTGCCAAAATCAACAACAGCATCGCCTTCAATCAATGAGCCGCTGTCTTTCTTGTCAGCCGGTGCAATACGAATTTTCAGCAGGCTCAAACGCTCTTCCGAGGCTTCCACCAGCGCCTGCATGGCCAGCGGTTTGAAAGCACCCTCAGCACTTAATTTCTCTCCCTTCAATTCCTGCGCATCAATCCGCACCGCACCTTTAAACGCTGTCCCATCCCAGCTGCCTTCCAATGAAGCCTGCGGGTAAATCAAATCCACTGGGGCAAATTTGGTTGTAAATTTAAGCGGCTGCCCCACTTCCTTCTGGCTTGTGACCACGGAAATGTTAGACGCAATATCATTCCACTTGGCTTTGCCCTGCATCCGCCATGGCCCCAAAATCGATTGCGCCGAAAGTGTTGCGTCAAGCGCTGTCACCAAGGTTGAGTTGCCATTGCGCAAGTCATCAAACGAAACCAAACCACCCCGCACCAAAATTTGGTCAAGCTTCACGCGTGACAACAACCCCTGCCCCGTCACCTTTTCTTGCGGGTCAAAAAACCAGTTTACATCGCCCGTGGCATTGCGCTGCAAATTCACTGAGGGTTTTTCAATCTCAACGCTTTCCACATCCAGCGAACCATTGAGCAATCCACCCAAAGCCAACCGCACGCGCACTTCATCAGCGCGAATAAATGCACCCTCTGAAAATCCTTTCTGGTTCCCAATCGCCACATCACGTGCCTGCAACTGTGGCCACGGGAAAAGTTTAACCGCAATATCGCCACCAATCGAAACTTCACGCCCCGTCAACTTGCGGCCAAACGTTTCAAGCTCACCGCGATAATTATTCCACGGCACCACATAGGGTGCAGCCAGTGCCGCCATCACCAACAGCAGCAACACAACGCCAAAATAGAAAACAGGTGATTTCCAAATGCTCATGCAAAATCCGGTGCGGCGTTTTTGCCGGGGTTCATAATGTTCAAGGGGTCAAGCGCCTTTTTGATGGCAAGCATCACATCAACACCATTGCCATGTTCTTGGCGTAAGTATTTCCGCTTGCCGCTGCCAATGCCATGTTCACCCGTGCACGTGCCACCCATCGCCAAGGCACGATCAATCAACCGGTCATAGGCCGCTTTCAACGCCTTCACCTGTGCGGGGTCATCGGGGTTGCAATACATGGCAACATGAAAATTACCATCCCCCACATGGCCAATCATCGGCCCGAAAATACCGCTCACTTCAAGGTCAATGCGCGTCGCTTCAACACATTCAGCCAGCCGCGAAATCGGCACACACACATCCGTTGAAAACGCGTCCATCTGCCCGGGCATGATGGACTTTGCAGCCCAGAACGCATCATGCCGCGCTTGCCAAAGTTTCAAGCGGTCTTCTTCCTGCGTGGCCCATTGGAAGTGTCCACCACCATGCCCCGCCGCAATCGACTGGAACAAATCTGATTGCTCCTTCACCCCCGCCTTGGTGCCATGAAACTCCACAAACAACGTCGGCGCTTCCGTCAACGTGAGTTTGGAATAGGCATTCAGCGCCTTGATATGCGCCGTATCAACAAGCTCAATCCGCGCGACGGGAATGCCATTTTGGATCGTCTCAATCGTTGTCAAGCAACACGCCTCAGTCGACGAGAACGAACACACGCCCGCCACCATGGCCTCGGGTATGCCATGCAACTTCAACCCCACTTCAGTAATCACACCCAACGTGCCCTCACTGCCCACCATCAGCCGCGTGAGGTCATAACCCGCTGACGACTTCTTGGCCCGCCCACCCGTACGCACAATCTGCCCATCTGCCATCACCACGGTGAACCCCATCACATTCTCGCGCATGGTGCCATAACGCACGGCATTGGTGCCGGAAGCCCGCGTTGCCGCCATGCCGCCCAAAGACGCATCAGCGCCCGGGTCAATCGGGAAGAACAAGCCTTGGTCGCGCAAATGCACATTCAAAGCTTTCCGCGTCACACCCGCCTCAACCCGACAATCCAAATCCTCAGAATTCACTTCCAGAATATGATTCATGCTGTTGAGATCAATCGATATTCCGCCCCAAGGCGCTGTGAAATGCCCCTCCAGTGAAGTACCCGTACCAAACGGAATAACCGGCACCCGCAATTCGGCGCACACCTGCACCACCGCTTGCACCTCCAATGTCGATTGCACAAAAGCCACGGCATCCGGTGGCGCACCCGCAGCCCAAGTCAAATCCTTGCCATGCTGTTCCCGCACGGCGGGCGCGGTTGAAAGCCTGTCGCCCAACAGGTTGTGCAAACGCCGAATGGCGTCTTGAGTGGCGGGGCGTGACGAGCGATGATCCATGCCCAGAAACCTAACACAAATTTACGAGTTTGCGATGCCCCTTTCCACAGCCCATAACTCCACAACCATGGCCATCGAAAGCCAATGGATTGACTATAACGGCCACTTCAACATGGCCTATTATGGCGTGCTGTTTGACCGCGCCGCCGACCAGATGTTTGCTGAACTGGGCCTCGGGCCTGACTATGTGAAATCCACCAACAACAGCTTCTTCACGCTCGAAACCCACTGCTCTTACCTGCGCGAAGTGCAAGCCACCGACGTGGTAACCATCGCCAGCCAAATCATCGACCACGATCACAAGCGCGTGCACTACGTGCAACAAATGCACCTGCCCGATGCAGCTGTGGCCTGTATCCTCGAAGTCATGGTCAGCCACGTGGATCTCAAAACCCACAAAACCTCAAACTTCCCAGATGATGTGAAGGCGCGAATTGATGTGATGGCGGCAAAACACAAAGTGCTGCTCGTACCTGTGCAGGTGGGGCACAAGATCGGACTACCGCGAAAATCTTGACATGCGGAGCACATGAAACTATGTTAGCAGCATGAACAAATTTGTCCAGATTAGAAACATTCCAGAAGCCAAACATCGCAAGTTGAAAGCTCGCGCTGCTGAGCGCGGTATGACGATCACAGATTATGTGGAACGTTTGATTGACCGCGACTTGCAAAAACCAAGTTGGGCGGAAATAGGTGCAATCATAGATCGTCTCCCAACTCATGTTTCAAACGGTGAAACACCGTCGGAATCCGTGCGAATCGGAAGAGACGAAGCTTGATCATTATCGATGCTTCCGCTGTGGTCGAAATGGCGTTGACCACGCGTGTTGGCAAGTTGATCAGTGCCGAGATTATTCACCAAGATACCGCACTCATTGCTCCACAAATGCTTTCGTTAGAAGTCATTCAAGCTCTTCGAAAACAGAAAAATCTCAAACTCATTTCGGAGGAAAAAGCCTCTGGAGCATTTGAACTTTTTTGTTTGATGCCAATTCAATATGAAAACCACGACGATATATTGCAACGCGTTTGGCAACTGCGAATGAATATGAGTTCATATGATGCAAGTTATGTAGCTCTTGCTGAAAAACTTAATTTGCAAATTTGGACGTGTGATCGCAAATATGAAAACACGCCAATGCATAATGCAGCGACGATGTATTTCGATCCCGCCCCATAATCGTCACACGCTTGTAAAATTCAGGCCCCATTCAGGTTGCACTGTGCATTCAACGCACAGTCAAACAAAACGGAGGCTCACATGACAAACAATGGATACCAGCATTTCGCTGAAGCCCTTGTCTTCGCTCACGGCCCCAAGGCCTTGAATGAAGCCATTCGCCATGCGGATTTTTGCCTGAAACAGGGCGATACCGACATGGCAGCCCACTGGCAGGCCACGATTGAAGAAGTGCGCAATTTCAAAAATCCGGTCCCCTGCAAAGTGACTGATTTTCAATACGCAGCCTGATCTTAAACCCTCACCCTGAGGTGCTGCGGAGCAGCCTCGAAGCCTCACCCTGAGGTGCGAGCATTTGCGAGCCTCGAAGGGTGCGCCACAAACTCAGGAAGCTGCTATAGGGAACGGAGAAACGAATCTCTGTTCCCTTTTGGCATTTGAATGACCCCGATTGACCTTGCTGACTTTGACGACGAACCACACCAACCCGCACCCGGCGGCTTGGCGGCACGCGCCATGGCGGCACCTGAACCGCAATATCTCAAAGGCCTGAACGCTGAACAGCGCGATGCGGTGATGTCCATCGACGGCCCACTCCTCGTTCTCGCAGGCGCCGGCACCGGCAAAACCCGTGTACTCACAACGCGCCTCGCCCACGTGCTCACCTTACGCAAAGCTTGGCCCAATCAAATCCTCGCCGTCACCTTCACCAACAAAGCCGCCCGCGAAATGAAAGAGCGCATCGGCATGCTCATCGGCGGCATGGTTGAAGGCATGACATGGCTTGGCACCTTCCATTCCATCGGCGTCAAAATTTTGCGCAACCACGCCGAACTGTGCGGTCTTAAATCCGGCTTTTCCATCCTCGATATGGACGACCAACTGCGCTTGTTGAAGCAACTCCTCGAAGCCGAAAACATCGACGAAAAACGCTGGCCCGCCCGCCAACTCGCCACCATGATTGACGGCTGGAAAAACCGTGGCCTCACCCCAGCCCAAGTGCCGCAAGCTGAGGGCTATGCCTATGGCAATGGCCTTGGGTGCAAAACTCTACGCCGACTATCAAGCCCGCCTGAAAATCATCAACGCCGCTGACTTTGGTGACTTGCTTTTGGAACCCCTCCGCATGTTCCAAGAACACCCGGACGTTCTCAAAACCTATCAAGAGCGTTTCAAATATATGCTGGTCGATGAATACCAAGACACCAACATTGCGCAATACTTGTGGCTGCGCCTGCTGGCCCAAGGCCACAAGAACATCTGCTGCGTGGGCGATGATGACCAATCGATTTACGGTTGGCGCGGTGCCGAAGTCGATAACATCCTGCGCTTCGAAAAAGATTTCCCCGGTGCCAAAGTCATCCGCCTTGAACAAAACTATCGCTCGACGCCCGATATTCTGGGCGCTGCTTCAGGCCTTATATCCAAGAACGAAGCCCGCCTCGGCAAAACCCTGCACACCACCAAAAACGAAACCGAAAAAATCAAACTGCGTGGCCATTGGGATTCCGAAGAAGAAGCCCGCACCGTGGGCGACGACATCGAAAGCCTCTACGCGAAAGGCGAACGCTACGCCGACATGGCCATTCTCGTGCGCGCCTCATTTCAAATGCGCTCATTCGAAGACCGCTTCATCACGCTGGGCCTGCCCTATCGCGTGGTCGGCGGCCCGCGCTTTTATGAACGCGCCGAAATCCGCGATGCTGTTTCTTACTTCGCCGTCGTTCTGTCGCCCGACAATGATTTGAAATTTGAGCGCATCATCAACACGCCTAAGCGCGGCATAGGCGATGCCTCGATTAAAAAAATGTACGACGTGGCCCGCCGCCAAGGCACCTCGCTTTATGTGGCAGCCTCCAGCATGATTGCAACGGACGAACTGCCCAACAAAGCCCGCAACGCGCTGCGTCTGCTGCTTGAAAATTTCACCCGCTGGCGTCACCAGCGCGATGCGCTCCCGCAAACCGAACTCGCCGAATTGATCCTCGATGAATCGGGCTACACCGAGATGTGGCAAAACGACAAATCGCCTGAGGCCCAAGGCAAGCTCGAAAACCTGAAGGAACTTGTGCGCTCCATGGGCGAGTTTGAAAACCTCGAAGGCTTCATGGAACACATTGGCCTCGTCATGGACCGCGACCAAGGCGAGAACACCGACGAAGTCAACATCATGACCCTGCACAGCGCCAAGGGCTTGGAATTCGGCACCGTGTTTTTGCCCGGCTGGGAAGAAGGACTATTCCCGCACCAGCGCAGCTTGGATGAAAATGGCCGCGCCGGATTGGAAGAAGAACGCCGCTTCGCCTACGTCGGCATCACAAGAGCCAAATCCCGCGCCACCATTAGCTTCGCCCAAAACCGCCAAGTCCGTGGCCTGTGGCAATCCGCAATCCCTTCAAGGTTCCTCGACGAACTCCCCGCCATTCACGTTGACGTGCTGCCGATGACCACAAGCTACGGCGGCTACGGCATCGGCTCCTACGGCGGCTCACGCTTCGACACCGCAGGCAGCTTCAAAAAAGAGTCAACCTACGCCACCCCCGGCTGGCAACGCGCCAGCCGACCGCCAACAACGCGGCGAAACCATGCGCATCAGCCCAACCTTCCGCGAAGCCGCAAGCGACATCGTCGGCGCCGAAGGCCTCGGCTACGAAAAGGGAGACCGAGTCTTCCACCAAAAATTCGGCTACGGCGTGGTGACGAGTGTGGATGCGAACAAGCTGACGGTGGATTTTGACAAAGCGGGCGAGAAGCGGGTGATTGATACGTTTGTGGAGCGGGGGTGAAAAGACAGTAAGATGATTACGGAACTTTTTTAAACTATTTTCGAAATTCTTGTTGATAACTTTAATTGCGATCGTCTCAAAATTACTTAATCGTCTCACGATAAGACGAAAATTAGCAAGCAGTTAGAGCGCTTGAATAGACGACAACTTTACGGACGTTGTTTACTGCTTGAAATTATCGATTCGAGTGCAAAACATATCGCATTATGATTGCTCGACTTCAAGCAAAGCGTGAATTAGTAGAGCAGTTATCGACATTGATAATGTCTAAGAACTTTTCATGTTCAAGCTAGATAAGATTGGAAGCAATCTTGCATTGCATGGCTCAACCAATGCAGTCCTTTGACAAAGTGGTAAATATTTTCATGTACGCAACGCTGGTCAGAGTGTATTGAAATCAATCAAGCTGTCGATGCTTCCCTTTGCATGCACCTCAGCATGAGGGATTGTCCGTGACCACATTGAGAAGCTCGATTTGATAACTCCATCATGTCCCTCACTGAGGATGCTTGCGTCACAGCTGGATCAAAGGGGACGCTTCACTTTTCTTCCAAAATCAAAGGCGACGCTTCCCTTTTCTCCCTTGCGCCGCAGGCGTGGGGGAGTACGTCCGTGAGGACGGGAGGGGGGTGTTTGACGGCAGCCAATGCTTCGAGGCTCGCGTTGCTCGCACCTCAGCATGAGGGAGACCTAACTGGTCCACGATGCACCTCAGCATGAGGGATTTCCAAAGTTGCACCAGCATGAGAGTCGACTGATAACCCCACCACGTCCCTCACCCTGAGGTGCATTGCGTAAGCAATGCCTCGAAGGGTGCGCCGCACAGATCGTGCTACCCCAACATGATGAGCGGCGCTTGGGTTTACATCGTCAAATGTGCGGATGGCAGTTTCTACACGGGCCTCACGCGCAACGAACTGCCCGAAGCGCGTGTGCAACAACACAACGAAGGCACCTTCCCCGACGCCTATACCGCAACGCGTCGGCCAGTTGAACTTGTCTATGCTGAATATCTCGACCTCGTCACCGATGCCATTAACGCAGAACGCAAAATCAAGGGCTGGAGTTCGCGCGAAAAAAGCGCACTCATTTCTGGTGATTGGGGAAAAGTTCAAGCACTTTCAAAAAGACGAGGCGGCAAGTGATGAGTCCGACCAACCCTTGAGGCATCGCGTTGCGATGCACCTCAGGGTGAGGAACCAGATATTCGACATGCCACACATCCCCCCATTGCGCCCCAACATTTCCAGCGCACAACACCTCCCTCATCCAAAAGGAACACCCACACATGGCCAAACGCATTGTATTCACCGGCGGCTCCGGCAAGGCTGGCAAATATGCCGTGGCCCATTTGGTTGAGCGCGGACACAAGGTTCTCAACATTGACATGAAGCCGCTGGACCAACCGGGCGTGCACACCCTCATCACCGACCTGACCGACAGCGGCCAAGCCATGAATGCCCTCACCACGCATTTTGGTTATGACGGCTATGACAACGGCAAACCACCATCCCCACCTGACGCCGTGGTACACTTCGCCGCCATCCCCGCCATTTTAATGCGGCCCGACAATGTGACGTACCAAACCAACGTCATGAGCACCTACAACGTGCTGGAAGCCGCCATGAAACTCGGCGTGCGCAAAGTCATCATCGCATCCAGCGAAACCACCTATGGCGTGTGCTTTGCCGAAGGCGACCGCGACTACAAAAAATTCCCGCTAGAAGAAGACTATGAGATCGATCCGATGGACAGCTATGGCCTGTCGAAGCAACGAACGAACACACCGCCCGCGCTTTCGCCGCCCGCTATGGTGCTGATATTTACGCACTCCGCATCGGCAACGTTATTGAACCCCACGAGTACAAGCGCTTCCCCGGATTTGTCAAAGAGCCCATGAGCCGAAAACGCAATGCCTGGACCTATATTGACGTCCGCGACTTGGGCGAAATCGTCCATCTCTGCGTCGAAAAAGACGGCCTCGGATTCCAGGTGTTCAACGCCGTCAACGACACCATCACAGCCGACATGCCGACCGAAAAGTTCCTCGCGAATATGCGCCAAAACCCCGTGACACGCAAGATGGGAGAATTCGAAGGCCCCTTGTCAAACCGCAAAATCCGCGAAGTGCTGGGCTTCAAGGAGCAGCATGATTGGCGAAAATATGTGTGAGCGGGCTGTTGAAACCACCCACCTCAAACTCCTGCCAGCAATTCATAAGACTTCAA
>CAVZXJ010000002.1:0-138323 GCA_963779145.1 uncultured Alphaproteobacteria bacterium | reverse complement strand
CCTTGGCAGCAACAACGGCTGATCCATCCAGCGCTTGTCCCGCAGCAGTGACAATCGGAACGCCCGTTGCCCGTAACAAGGCTTGTCCATCATCAGCTTGCACATTCAGCCTGCCGGAAACACCTAAGAAAGGTTGCAGTACTTTTGCCGTTCCCTCAAACACCGCGACAGTGTCAAGCGCTTTCAAGCGTGAGGAAACAACAAACCCATCATTAACAGAGCCATTAAATTCAAACGTCACATCCCCCGCCCCAACGACACCCGAAGGCACAACGCCAACAAGCTTGGCCAAAGCAGCACTATCAGCACTGCTCAAGCCGCCCGACGCGGCAAGGCTCATGTTGCTTCCTTTTTCAAGCGCCCGCGCTGTGGCAACAAGTTCGGCATTCAGCGCACCACTTGAACCCCGCACGACAACTTCAACTTCAGGCCCACTTTTTTGGGGAACCGCCGTCACCTTGGCATCAAACTGTGTCACACCCAGCGCTTCAGTCCAGTTGCCAGCGCCATACTCCAAACCTGCGAGACGCAAAAATCCGCGTGGGTCTTGCGCTGCCAACTTGAAATTCAAAACACCTTCAGGCCCATTGCCTTCATCCAGCAAAGTGCCACCGCCCTGCAACCGTGCCCCCCCCACATTTCCAATATCAAGTGTGGTGATTTCAAACCGCTTGGCGTTCGAAACCACATTCAAGGCAATGTTTTCAGCCGCAACACCATTCAACAACACCGAACCAATTTTGACGGCCAGCCGCAGTGCGCCATTTGCACCATCTTCGCTCCCACCCACCGTTGCAACAAGTGTTGGCAATCCACCATCGCGGATAAGCGACCATCCGTTGGGCACCAAACTATCGACATCCAATTGCTTGGCCGCAATTTTTACGTCAACGTCACCCGTGGCACCAAAGCCAGAAGTGATAGAAGCCGTGCCGTCTGTGCCATCAAAGCGATAGGCAATGTCATTCAACGCAAGGCGATCCTCAGTCCAATCCAATGTGCCCGATTGAACTTCCAAGCGCCCACGGCTGCCCGTCCAGTGTTTTGCCAACGCGTCCTTCCACTGTGGCTTGAACCAACTCAGAAACGCTCGGGAGTCCGCACTTTCAAATCGAAACTTGCCACCCAGTTGCGCCGAGGTGGTGCCCGGAAACATGATGCCATCAAACACCCCAACCGAACGCCCCGGAAGTTCAGCTGTAAATTCCAAAACGCGTAAAGCTTCTTTCTGCAAGCTGCCGGAAAGCCGCACATCATTCAGCGCCTGCCCGCCACTTGTCAGTGTACTGACATTCAATCGATAGTCTGCGATCAACTTCGCCGGCATGTTGGACAGCAACACATTGCCAACCGAAAGAAAGCCACCATCGCGCCACTGCTGCATGGCCCCGGCCCCAACCAGCGTATCCATATTGATGCGCGGAGATTTCAAATCAATCCGCGCCACAGATTGTGTGCCAAAATCAACAACAGCATCGCCTTCAATCAATGAGCCGCTGTCTTTCTTATCAGACGGTGCAATACGAATTTTCAGCAGGCTCAAACGCTCTTCCGAGGCTTCCACCAGCGCCTGCATGGCCAATGGTTTGAAAGCACCCTCAGCACTTAATTTCTCGCCCTTCAATTCCTGCGCATCAATCCGCACCGCACCTTTAAACGCTGTCCCATCCCAGCTGCCTTCCAATGAAGCCTGCGGGTAAATCAAATCCACTGGGGCAAATTTGGTTGTAAATTTAAGCGGCTGCCCCACTTCCTTCTGGCTTGTGACCACGGAAATGTTAGACGCAATATCATTCCACTTGGCTTTGCCCTGCATCCGCCATGGCCCCAAAATCGATTGGGCCGAAAGTGTTGCGTCAAGCGCTGTCACCAAGGTTGAGTTGCCATTGCGCAAGTCATCAAACGAAACCAAACCACCCCGCACCAAAATTTGGTCAAGCTTCACGCGTGACAACAACCCCTGCCCCGTCACCTTTTCTTGCGGGTCAAAAAACCAGTTTACATCGCCCGTGGCATTGCGCTGCAAATTCACTGAGGGTTTTTCAATCTCAACGCTTTCCACATCCAGCGAACCGTTGAGCAATCCACCCAAAGCCAACCGCACGCGCACTTCATCAGCGCGAATAAATGCACCCTCTGAAAATCCTTTCTGGTTCCCAATCGCCACATCACGTGCCTGCAACTGTGGCCACGGGAAAAGTTTAACCGCAATATCGCCACCAATCGAAACTTCACGCCCCGTCAACTTGCGGCCAAACGTTTCAAGCTCACCGCGATAATTATTCCACGGCACCACATAGGGTGCAGCCAGTGCCGCCATCACCAACAGCAGCAACACAACGCCAAAATAGAAAACAGGTGATTTCCAAATGCTCATGCAAAATCCGGTGCGGCGTTTTTGCCGGGGTTCATAATGTTCAAGGGGTCAAGCGCCTTTTTGATGGCAAGCATCACATCAACACCATTGCCATGTTCTTGGCGTAAGTATTTCCGCTTGCCGCTGCCAATGCCATGTTCACCCGTGCACGTGCCACCCATCGCCAAGGCACGATCAATCAACCGGTCATAGGCCGCTTTCAACGCCTTCACCTGTGCGGGGTCATCGGGGTTGCAATACATGGCAACATGAAAATTACCATCCCCCACATGGCCAATCATCGGCCCGAAAATACCGCTCACTTCAAGGTCAATGCGCGTCGCTTCAACACATTCAGCCAGCCGCGAAATCGGCACACACACATCCGTTGAAAACGCGTCCATCTGCCCGGGCATGATGGACTTTGCAGCCCAGAACGCATCATGCCGCGCTTGCCAAAGTTTCAAGCGGTCTTCTTCCTGCGTGGCCCATTGGAAGTGTCCACCACCATGCCCCGCCGCAATCGACTGGAACAAATCCGACTGTTCCTTCACCCCCGCCTTGGTGCCATGAAACTCCACAAACAACGTCGGCGCTTCCGTCAACGTGAGTTTGGAATAGGCATTCAGCGCCTTGATATGCGCCGTATCAACAAGCTCAATCCGCGCGACGGGAATGCCATTTTGGATCGTCTCAATCGTTGTCAAGCAACACGCCTCAGTCGACGAGAACGAACACACGCCCGCCACCATGGCCTCGGGTATGCCATGCAACTTCAACCCCACTTCAGTAATCACACCCAACGTGCCCTCACTGCCCACCATCAGCCGCGTGAGGTCATAACCCGCTGACGACTTTTTGGCCCGCCCACCCGTACGCACAATCTGCCCATCCGCCATCACCACGGTGAGCCCCATCACATTCTCGCGCATGGTGCCATAACGCACGGCATTGGTGCCGGAAGCCCGCGTTGCCGCCATGCCGCCCAAAGACGCATCAGCGCCCGGGTCAATCGGGAAGAACAAGCCTTGGTCGCGCAAATGCACATTCAAAGCTTTCCGCGTCACACCCGCCTCAACCCGACAATCCAAATCCTCAGAATTCACTTCCAGAATACGATTCATGCTGTTGAGATCAATCGATATTCCGCCCCAAGGCGCTGTGAAATGCCCCTCCAGTGACGTACCCGTACCAAACGGAATAACCGGCACCCGCAATTCGGCGCACACCTGCACCACCGCTTGCACCTCCAATGTCGATTGCACAAAAGCCACGGCATCCGGTGGCGCACCCGCAGCCCAAGTCAAATCCTTGCCATGCTGTTCCCGCACGGCGGGCGCGGTTGAAAGCCTGTCGCCCAACAGGTTGTGCAAACGCCGAATGGCGTCTTGAGTGGCGGGGCGTGACGAGCGATGATCCATGCCCAGAAACCTAACACAAATTTACGAGTCTGCGATGCCCCTTTCCACAGCCCATAACTCCACAACCATGGCCATCGAAAGCCAATGGATTGACTATAACGGCCACTTCAACATGGCCTATTATGGCGTGCTGTTTGACCGCGCCGCCGACCAGATGTTTGCTGAACTGGGCCTCGGGCCTGACTATGTGAAATCCACCAACAACAGCTTCTTCACGCTCGAAACCCACTGCTCTTATCTGCGCGAAGTGCAAGCCACAGACGTCGTCACCATCGCCAGCCAAATCATCGACCACGACCACAAGCGCGTGCACTACGTGCAACAAATGCACCTGCCCGATGCAGCTGTGGCCTGTATCCTCGAAGTCATGGTCAGCCACGTGGATCTCAAAACCCACAAAACCTCAAACTTCCCAGATGATGTGAAGGCGCGAATTGATGTGATGGCGGCAAAACACAAAGTGCTGCTCGTACCTGTGCAGGTGGGGCACAAGATCGGACTACCGCGAAAATCTTGACATGCGGAGCACATGAAACTATGTTAGCAGCATGAACAAATTCGTCCAGATTAGAAACATTCCAGAAGCCAAACATCGCAAGTTGAAAGCTCGCGCTGCTGAGCGCGGTATGACGATCACAGATTATGTGGAACGTTTGATTGACCGCGACTTGCAAAAACCAAGTTGGGCGGAAATCGGTGCAATCATAGATCGTCTCCCAACTCATGTTTCAAACGGTGAAACACCGTCGGAATCCGTGCGAATCGGAAGAGACGAAGCTTGATCATTATCGATGCTTCCGCTGTGGTCGAAATGGCGTTGACCACGCGTGTTGGCAAGTTGATCAGTGCCGAGATTGTTCACCAAGATACCGCACTCATTGCTCCACAAATGCTTTCGTTAGAAGTCATTCAAGCCCTGCGAAAACAGAAAAATCTCAAACTCATTTCGGAGGAAAAAGCCTCTGGAGCATTTGAACTTTTTTGTTTGATGCCAATTCAATATGAAAACCACGACGATATATTGCAACGCGTTTGGCAACTCCGAATGAATATGAGTTCATATGATGCAAGTTATGTAGCTCTTGCTGAAAAACTTAATTTGCAAATTTGGACGTGTGATCGCAAATATGAAAACACGCCAATGCATAATGCAGCGACGATGTATTTCGATCCCGCCCCATAATCGTCACACGCTTGTAAAATTCAGGCCCCATTCAGGTTGCACTGTGCATTCAACGCACAGTCAAACAAAACGGAGGCTCACATGACAAACAATGGATACCAGCATTTCGCTGAAGCCCTTGTCTTCGCTCACGGCCCCAAGGCCTTGAATGAAGCCATTCGCCATGCGGATTTTTGCCTGAAACAGGGCGATACCGACATGGCAGCCCACTGGCAGGCCACGATTGAAGAAGTGCGCAATTTCAAAAATCCGGTCCCCTGCAAAGTGACTGATTTTCAATACGCGGCCTGATCTTAAACCCTCACCCTGAGGTGCTGCAGAGCAGCCTCGAAGCCTCACCCTGAGGTGCGAGCATTTGCGAGCCTCGAAGGGTGCGCCACAAACTCAGGAAGCTGCTATAGGGAACGGAGAAACGAATCTCTGTTCCCTTTTGGCATTTGAATGACCCCGATTGACCTTGCTGACTTTGACGACGAACCACACCAACCCGCACCCGGCGGCTTGGCGGCACGCGCCATGGCGGCACCTGAACCGCAATATCTCAAAGGCCTGAACGCTGAACAGCGCGATGCGGTGATGTCCATCGACGGCCCATTGCTCGTGCTCGCAGGGGCCGGCACCGGCAAAACCCGTGTACTCACAACGCGCCTCGCCCATGTGCTCACCTTACGCAAAGCTTGGCCCAATCAAATCCTCGCCGTCACCTTCACCAACAAAGCCGCCCGCGAAATGAAAGAGCGGATCGGCATGCTCATCGGCGGCATGGTTGAAGGCATGACGTGGCTTGGCACTTTCCATTCCATCGGCGTCAAAATTTTGCGCAACCACGCCGAACTGTGCGGTCTTAAATCCGGCTTTTCCATCCTCGATATGGACGACCAATTGCGCTTGTTGAAGCAACTCCTCGAAGCCGAAAACATCGACGAAAAACGCTGGCCCGCCCGCCAACTCGCCACCATGATTGACGGCTGGAAAAACCGTGGCCTCACCCCAGCCCAAGTGCCGCAAGCTGAGGGCTATGCCTATGGCAATGGCCTGGGTGCAAAACTCTACGCCGACTATCAAGCCCGCCTGAAAATCATCAACGCCGCTGACTTTGGTGACTTGCTTTTGGAACCCCTCCGCATGTTCCAAGAACACCCCGACGTTCTGAAAACCTATCAAGAGCGTTTCAAATATATGCTGGTCGATGAATACCAAGACACCAACATCGCGCAATACTTGTGGCTGCGCCTTCTTGCCCAAGGCCACAAGAACATTTGCTGCGTGGGCGATGATGACCAATCGATTTACGGTTGGCGCGGTGCCGAAGTCGATAACATCCTGCGCTTCGAAAAAGATTTCCCCGGTGCCAAAGTCATCCGCCTTGAACAAAACTATCGCTCCACGCCCGATATTCTGGGCGCTGCTTCAGGCCTTATATCCAAGAACGAAGCCCGCCTCGGCAAAACCCTGCACACCACCAAAAACGAAACCGAAAAAATCAAACTGCGTGGCCATTGGGATTCCGAAGAAGAAGCCCGCACCGTGGGCGACGACATCGAAAGCCTCTACGCGAAAGGCGAACGCTACGCCGACATGGCCATTCTTGTGCGCGCCTCATTTCAAATGCGCTCATTCGAAGACCGCTTCATCACGCTGGGCCTGCCCTATCGCGTGGTCGGCGGCCCGCGCTTTTATGAACGCGCCGAAATCCGCGATGCTGTTTCTTACTTCGCCGTCGTTCTGTCGCCCGACAATGATTTGAAATTTGAGCGCATCATCAACACGCCTAAGCGCGGCATAGGCGATGCCTCGATTAAAAAAATGTACGACGTGGCCCGCCGCCAAGGCACCTCGCTTTATGTGGCAGCCTCCAGCATGATCGCAACGGACGAACTGCCCAACAAAGCCCGCAACGCGCTGCGTCTGCTGCTTGAAAATTTCACCCGCTGGCGTCACCAGCGCGATGCGCTCCCGCAAACCGAACTCGCCGAATTGATCCTCGATGAATCGGGCTACACCGAGATGTGGCAAAACGACAAATCGCCTGAGGCCCAAGGCAAGCTCGAAAACCTGAAGGAACTTGTGCGCTCCATGGGCGAGTTTGAAAACCTCGAAGGCTTCATGGAACACATTGGCCTCGTCATGGACCGCGACCAAGGCGAGAACACCGACGAAGTCAACATCATGACCCTGCATTCCGCCAAGGGCTTGGAATTCGGCACCGTGTTTTTGCCCGGCTGGGAAGAAGGACTGTTCCCGCACCAGCGCAGCTTGGATGAAAATGGCCGCGCCGGATTGGAAGAAGAACGCCGCCTCGCCTACGTCGGCATCACAAGAGCCAAATCCCGCGCCACCATAAGCTTCGCCCAAAACCGCCAAGTCCGTGGCCTGTGGCAATCCGCAATCCCTTCAAGGTTCCTCGACGAACTCCCCGCCATTCACGTTGACGTGCTGCCGATGACCACAAGCTACGGCGGCTACGGCATCGGCTCCTACGGCGGCTCACGCTTCGACACCGCAGGCAGCTTCAAAAAAGAGTCAACCTACGCCACCCCCGGCTGGCAACGCGCCAGCCGACCGCCAACAACGCGGCGAAACCATGCGCATCAGCCCAACCTTCCGCGAAGCCGCAAGCGACATCGTCGGCGCCGAAGGCCTCGGCTACGAAAAGGGAGACCGCGTCTTCCACCAAAAATTCGGCTACGGTGTTGTTACGAGTGTGGACGCGAATAAGCTGACGGTGGATTTTGATAAAGCAGGCGAGAAGCGGGTGATTGATACGTTCGTGGAGCGGGGGTGAAAAGACCGTCAGATGATTACGGTTCTTTTTTACACTATTTTCGAAATTCTTGTTGATAACTTTAATTGTCGGTCGTCTCAAAATTACTTAATCGTCTCACGATAAGTCGAATAATTATCAAGCAGTTAGAGCGCTTGAATAGACGATAACTTTCCGTCTGTTCACCGTTGAAATTACACGATATTTCTTCGATTGTTGATCGCTTCGAGCGCGTGAACTTAGTATCGCAGTTATGATTGATTTGGCGACCTAACAGTTCTTAATAGATTAAGAATTTGTAGAGGGGTCGACAATGCGACATTTGATAAAGTCTAAATATTTTCATGTTGAAGGCTGGGGTATATTGGCTTGGGCAGCTGTCGTGCTTGCCATTGCATGGCTCAATCATGAAGTCCTTCTGTACTACATTGAAACTCAATTTTCTCTCATTGCACGCTAGATGCTGGTCAAAGGTAGGGTCAAAAGGGGACGCTTCCCTTTTCTCCCTCGTCCGCCGTAGCCAAAGGCGAAGGTGGATGGGGGAGTACGTCCGTGAGGACGGGAGGGGGTGTTTGACGGCAGCCAATGCTTCGAGGCTCGCGTTGCTCGCACCTCAGCATGAGGGAGACGCTAACTGGTCCACGATGCACCTCAGCATGAGGGATTTCCAAAGTTGCACCAGCATGAGAGTCGACTGATAACCCCACCACGTCCCTCACCCTGAGGTGCATTGCGCAAGCAATGCCTCGAAGGGTGCGCCTCGCACTGAGATCGTGCTACCCCAACATGATGAGCGGCGCTTGGGTTTACATCGTCAAATGTGCGGATGGCAGTTTCTACACGGGCCTCACGCGCAACGAACTGCCCGAAGCGCGTGTGCACCAACACAACGAAGGCACCTTCCCCGACGCCTATACCGCAACGCGTCGGCCAGTTGAACTTGTCTATGCTGAATATCTCGACCTCGTCACCGATGCCATTAACGCAGAACGCAAAATCAAGGGCTGGAGTTCGCGCAAAAAAAAGCGCACTCATTTCTGGTGATTGGGGAAAAGTTCAAGCACTTTCAAAAAGACGAGGCGGCAAGTTATGAGTCCGACCAACCCTTCGAGGCATCGCGTTGCGATGCACCTCAGGGTGAGGAACCAGATATTCGACATGCCACACATCCCCCCATTGCGCCCCCAACATTTCCAGCGCACAACACCTCCCTCATCCAAAAGGAACACCCACACATGGCCAAACGCATTGTATTCACCGGCGGCTCCGGCAAGGCTGGCAAATATGCCGTGGCCCATTTGGTTGAGCGCGGACACAAGGTTCTCAACATTGACATGAAGCCGCTGGACCAGCCGGGCGTGCACACCCTCATCACCGACCTGACCGACAGCGGCCAAGCCATGAATGCCCTCACAACGCATTTTGGTTATGACGGCTATGACAACGGCAAACCACCATCCCCACCTGATGCCGTGGTACACTTCGCCGCCATCCCCGCCATTTTAATGCGGCCCGACAATGTGACGTATCAAACCAACGTCATGAGCACCTACAACGTGCTGGAAGCCGCGATGAAACTCGGCGTGCGCAAAGTCATCATCGCATCCAGCGAAACCACCTATGGCGTGTGCTTTGCCGAAGGCGACCGCGATTACAAAAAATTCCCGCTGGAAGAAGACTATGAGATCGATCCGATGGACAGCTATGGCCTGTCGAAGCAACTGAACGAACACACCGCCCGCGCCTTCGCCGCCCGCTATGGTGCTGATATTTACGCACTCCGCATCGGCAACGTTATTGAACCCCACGAGTACAAGCGCTTCCCCGGCTTTGTCAAAGAACCGATGAGCCGCAAACGCAACGCCTGGACCTATATCGACGTCCGCGACTTGGGCGAAATCGTACATCTCTGCGTCGAAAAAGACGGTCTGGGCTTCCAAGTGTTCAACGCTGTCAACGACACCATCACAGCCGACATGCCGACCGAAAAGTTCCTCGCGAAGTATGCACCAAACACACCGGTAACCCGCAAGATGGGAGAATTCGAAGGCCCCTTGTCCAACCGCAAAATCCGCGAAGTGCTAGGCTTCAAAGAGCAGCATGATTGGCGAAAATATGTGTGAGCGGGCTGTTGAAACCGCCCACCTCAAACTCCTGCCAGCAGTTCATAAGACTTCAACCTTGCCCCATGGTCATAAACCGCTGTGGCCACCATCAGTTCATCAGCACCGGTTTTGGCGATGAACGCCGTCAAACCCTTGCGCAGCATGTCCGGTGATCCTGCGAACGAACATGCCAGCATGCGCTGGGCCTGCATTTTTTCAGGGCCTGACCAATAATCTTCAATGTCATCAATGGGCGGCTTCATATAGCCCCGCACACCGCGCGCCATGTCGGCAAAGCGCATTTGCAGCGATGTGAACAGGCGTGTGGCTTCAGCATCTGTGTCAGCGGCAATGACATTCACACCCACCATCACGTGCGGCTTTTGCAACTGGGCCGAAGGTTTGAACGTGCTGCGGTAAATCTCAACCGCCTGCATCAAGTGGTCAGGTGCAAAGTGCGAAGCGAAAGCAAACGGCAAGCCCAACATCGCAGCCAGTTGCGCACCAAACAGGCTAGAGCCTAAAATCCACAGGGGCACGTTGGTGTCAGTGCCGGGAACGGCTTGAATGGTTTGGCCGGGCATCAAAGGCCCGAGCAGCGCCTGCAACTCCAACACATCCTGCGGGAAACGTTCTGACGCATGCGGGTCCACCCGTAACGCCTGCATGGTCTGGCGGTCGGTGCCGGGTGCGCGGCCCAGACCTAAATCAATGCGACCGGGATAGAGCGTTTCCAAGGTTCCGAATTGTTCTGCGATCACCATCGGCGAATGATTGGGCAACATAATGCCGCCCGCCCCCACCCGAATGGTTTTCGTGTGGGCCGCAATGAAGCCAATCACCACCGCCGTGGCGGCACTGGCAATGCCCACCATGTTGTGGTGCTCAGCCACCCAATAGCGAATATAGCCGAGACGTTCTGCCTGCTGCGCAAGCGCGCGCGCATTTTGAAGTGCAACGGCCGGCGTAGAATTTTCAGAAACCGGTGCGAGATCGAGAATGGAGAGTGGCAGCATGAGGACGTGTTTAACAGATCTCTTCTGCCTATTGATATGGTACATGTGCGTGTGCCCATGCACGGGGCGTAACGTCGTGCTTTCTCTAAACCGCAATGAGCAACAGAAACCGCCAGAACCTTGATATGGATCAATACGTGACGGCGCGCCAAGTTGGAGAAAGTCATTGCGCGCCCACGCCTTCCCCATTGCACACGATGTCGTTCCAGCGCAAACCACCATCTTCCCGAATCCCTGACTGTACGGCATGCGCTTTTCCAATCAAATTACCGGCATATTTTACATGCTCGCTTCCACGGCAGTGTTTGTGCTGAACGACAGTTTCATCAAGCTGGCGTCCACAGGTATTCCAACATTTCAGCTGCTTTTCATCCGCGCCTACGTGGCCTGCGTGGTTGGCGCAATTATCATCACCGTCTTGGGCCAATGGCGTGCCTTGCCCGGCATATTCAATTTCCGCACCATGCTGCGCAGCGCGGCAGAAGCGGGTGCTGCGTTTTGCTTCACCATTGCGCTGTTTCAAATGCCAATCGCAAACATCTTCGCCATCAGCCAGACCATTCCACTTTTCCTGATCCTCGGAGCCGCGCTGTTCTATGGTGATCGTTTAGGGACGTTCCAACTCCTGTTGATCGTACTGGGATTCATCGGCGCGCTCATCGTGGCGCAACCTGATTTCTCCGACCTGTCGCCCGCCATTCTCTTTGCCTTCGCCAGTGCGCTTTGCATCGCCGCCCGCGATCTTATTGGCCGTGGCGTGCCCAGCAGAATTCCCGTAACGGTGATCACCGTGGCCGCCTCAGCCTTGATCGTATCAGTGGCATTCGCGCTGCACCTCAGCACCGAAACCTGGGTGGTGATGCAACCCCGTCAATTGTTATTCGTAACCGCGGCGGGCTTCTTCGTGGCTCTCGGCCAAGTGGGCGTTGTGCTGGCCTATCGCCACGCGTCAACAACCACCATAGCGCCGCTGTTTTACATTTTTGCCGTGTGGAGCGTGGCCGCGGGCTATTTTATTTTCGGCGAAACACCCAGCCTGCTTGCGTTGCTCGGCATTGCCCTCATCGTGGTCACCGGACTGGCGCTGATCAGCTATAATCAGCGGTCTCAGGTTTCGAATTGATAAAACACGTCTTGAAACCGTAATACGTATAACGTATATGAGGTCATGCACAAAAAAATGACCATCTCTTTGGACGAAGCCGTTTACGACGGGCTTTACCGCACCATCGGCAAGCGCCGCATGAGCCAGTTCATCGAAGACCTGTTGCGGCCCCATGTTTTGGACACTGCCCTTGATGATGGCTACAAAGCCATGGCCGCCGATAAATCACGCGAAGCCGAGGCCGCAGAATGGATTGATGCATTAAGCAAAGATTTGGCTGATGAAGCGCGGTGAAGTCTGGTGGGTCGAGTTCGACCCAGCCGTTGGAAGCGAAATCACTAAACGAAGGCCCGCAATCATTGTTAGCAATGACTCGGCCAACCGAAACCTGTCACGCGTCATCGTCATTCCAGTCACCAGCACCACGTCTCGCGTTTACCCGGGTGAAACTTTGGTGAAAATCGGCACTCAAACCAGCAAAGCTATGGCCGATCAAATTATGGCCGCCGACAAAACCCGATTGAAATCCCTACTGGGCGTGCTCTCAAAATCTGATTTACAACTCGTGGAACATGCCATCTGCATTCAGCTCGGCCTTGCAGTTTAACAGCTTCACTCATTCCACGTAATAAACCTCAACCTTGCCCGTCACCTTCACGGTCATCGGGTTGCCGTAACGGTCCTTGCTTTTGCCCCCTGCTGGCATGCGCACCCAGCCCTCGGAAATGCAATATTCTTCAACCGTGGTTTTTTCCACGCCGTTAAAACGAATGCCAATTTGGTGCTGCAACACAGCCTCATTGAAAAACGGGCTACGCGGATCCACGCTCAAATGGTCGGGCAATGGTGGCTTGGCGCTGGTGTCGGTCATGTAAAAATCTCCTCAATCGAATCTGCCACCGCAATTAAACAAAAACCGTGCTCCTGTCGCCCCCTTCACATTCCAAGCGCGCGCCGAAAATCTGCTTCACATTTTCGCGCTGTTGCGTCCGCATCAAAGGGGCGTGATCGAAACGCTTCCCCATCATTCATTTCGATTTGAACATTCCAATGGTCCGACCCTTCAGAATCCGGAACTATAAATGTGCCAATGGTCGCAATTTCAGTTGTCCCAAATTTTCGGACGCGCCGTTTCCAAATAAACAGTTCTTGCACTTCCAATTCGCCACGGCGAAAAATCATCACGGCACTTGGTCGCAGCAACGCTGTAACCGCTGCCACAAACCCAATGAACCAACTGCCTGCAATCATGAAAGCAAAAAATGGCGTCGTCCCGTTCAGTGGCCAAACACCGCGCCCAAGCTCCCAAGTCGGAACGACAATCGCGAATAGCCCCATGGCCAAAATCACGCCGCGCAAGAACAGCGGAAACGGCACATCATGCACCAGTTCTTGTGTATCGTCAGATGCCGATTTTTCCATGCCACAAATCTAGCGGCACAGTCTTGTCAAATCATTGACAGTTTTACCGCCCCGCCACACGCCACTTGCGAACACCTTTCAACGCATGCCGTTTTTTACCACAGCCGCCCCATTGGCGCTTTGGCCCCACATCAATATGCACGATGGAGTTTCCGCAGTAAGTGCCAACACCACCCACCACGCCCAAGCGTTTCACATAGGCCAGAAGTTGCCGCTCACCGACACCCGGAACCCGAATATCAGCAGCCATGCAGCGCAAATGAAATGAACCCTTGCGCCCACCCGCGATGCGGTTTGATCGTGTAGACCGACACCCCGATGTAATTTGAACAGGCCGCCCGTAATGCGCACTGATTTGCGCCAAGGCCATGCGCAGTTTTGGGCGAAGGCCAGAAGACCCCGCATCTGCGCTTTGAACAAAACTCAACAACCCAATGCCAATGCAGGCACCCAGCAAAACACGCATGACAAACCCCACTCAACACACGCTGAAACGTGAACATTGCGACCCCCGCAATGCCAAATTCCCCACGCAACACCACACCCAAGGTTGAGCTAAGCCAGCGCGCGTCGTCGAGTCAAGGTAAATGAAAGGTTAAGGAAAGAGGTTCAGGCCGTTGTTTCAGCAAACTTTAAGGCCAATCCATTGATGCAATAGCGAAGCCCCGTGGGTTGCGGACCATCGTCAAACACATGGCCCTGGTGCCCACCACAGCGTGCGCAATGCACTTCCGTGCGTGTTGCAAACAAGGTGTTGTCTTCCTTTTTGCCAATCGCCTTCGGCAGAAAATCATAGAAGCTCGGCCAACCGGTGCCAGAGTCATATTTTGTTTCCGAGGCAAACAAAGCCAAATCACAGCCTGCACAATTAAACGTGCCCTTGCGCTTTTCATCCAACAACGCGCTGGTGAAAGGCCGCTCCGTATCTTCTTCGCGCAACACAGCAAAAGCTTCCGGCGAAAGAGTTTTCATCCACTCTTCCTTGCTTTTCATAATTTCAAAAACCTCTTCCGCACGGGCCATACCAGAGCCAAGGGCAAGGCCCATCATAGAGAGCGAAGAAAGATTAAAGCGGCGACGGTTCATGGCAAACTCCTTTTGATGCGTTCAAACATATATACGTTTTCCGCCCCAAAAAGTTTCACGTTGCAGTGCGCCCCAATCAAGCCTTTGTGAATGGGCACCTCGGAACACCGTTTCAGCTTCGCCTCCAAAGTGCCGCATCAAAACCACCTGCCGCAACAACTGGCATCGTTTATGCCTTGCCTGTAACTATCTGAATTAAAAACAGAATAAGGCATATCACAAATCTTATCAGCCACCCTGACTTTTCCGCTAGGGGAAGTCAGAACCGCACACTTTGCATAAGTCAAACTTCTCCAACAGGCGCATACCACGCGACCTATGCTGCACCGCAGCATTTTCAAAGGAGAAGCAAAATGTCCAACACTCAAACAATATCGGAGGCACCCGAAGATCCCGGCCTTCAGCGTCACGGCCATGCGCCGCAAAGTTTCTGGATCTTAGCCCTCGGCTCCATTGGCGTCGTTTACGGCGACATTGGCACCAGTCCGCTTTACGCCCTGCGCGAAGCTGTCAAAGCCGCACTCGCAACCGATGGTGCAATCACACCACCACTCATCCTCGGCATTCTCTCGCTCATCATTTGGGCGCTCATTCTCGTCGTCACCGTCAAGTATATTTTCGTCCTTGCTGAATGCCGACAACAACGGCGAAGGCGGAACACTTTCGCTCATGGCCCTCGCCCAGCGTGGACGCGGCAAATTCTTTATATCCATCCCCATTCTCGGAATGATTGGCGCAGCACTGTTTTATGGTGATGCGATCATCACACCTGCCATATCCGTGCTTTCAGCCGTCGAGGGATTGAAAATTATCACGCCCGCATTCGAGCCCTATGTCATCTGGATCACGCTCGCCATCATCATTGGCCTATTTGCAGTGCAATCGGCTGGCACAGCCAAGGTCGCAAATTTTTTCGGCCCCATCACTTTGGTTTGGTTCGCAGCGCTCGCCATCGCAGGCATACCGCACATCCTTTCTCAGCCGAGCGTATTGTGGTCATTCAATCCCTATTACGCCGTTATTTTTCTGAACAACCACGGCATCATCGGACTGGTCACTTTAGGCGCGGTATTCCTCGCCGTAACAGGCGCTGAAGCGCTCTATGCTGACCTTGGTCATTTCGGAAAAAATCCGGTACGTTTTGCCTGGTTGTTTGTGGTCTTGCCAGCGCTGGTCATAAACTATCTCGGACAAGGCGCGTTCCTTCTCAACACGCCCTCAGCCATCGAAAACCCGTTTTATCTTATGGTGCCTGAATGGGCCCTAATGCCTATGGTTCTGCTCGCGACTGCTGCCACGATCATTGCAAGTCAGGCCGTCATAACGGGTGCATTCTCACTCACGCGTCAGGCCATTCAATTGGGCTTGCTGCCGCGTATGCAAGTGCGCTTTACATCCGAAAGCCAATCCGGCCAAATCTATATGCCACAAATCAATTGGCTGTTGATGTTCGGTGTCATCGCTCTTGTGCTGGCTTTTGGTGACTCATCCAGCCTCTCTACAGCCTATGGTATCGCAGTCACAGGTACCATGGTTGTTACCGCCATTCTTGCGATCTTTGTTATTCGCAACCGGTGGAAGTGGTCATGGCACGCGACATTAGGACTGATGTTGCCATTGCTCACCTTGGATTTGATCTTCCTTGGTGCCAACAGTCTTAAAATCACTGAAGGTGGCTGGCTGCCACTTGCAATTGGTGCAGCAATTGTTGTGTTGATGTGGACATGGCGCAGCGGCACCCGCCAAGTCAAAGCGAAACTTCGTAAACTTGAAATTGGTTTGCAGGGCCTCATCGAGAGTCTCGAAAAACGCCCTCCGCAAACAGTTCCCGGCACGGCGGTGTTTTTCACAGCGGATGCGGAAAGTGCGCCAACCGCACTCATGCACAGCTTGAAGCACTACAAAGTTCTGCACGAAAAAAATATCATCGTCACGCTGCACACCAGTGATGAGCCATACACGGCCGCCGCAGAAAAAATTAAACTCACAAAGCACAATAAGCAGTTCAGCTCATTGTTAGTCACCATTGGTTATATGGAAACGCCCGACGTGCCTAAACTTCTCAAGCTCGCGGAACCACTTGGTATTGCCATCAACAATATGACCACATCCTATTTTCTGTCGCGCAAAACGGTCATAGCGTCACCACAAGGCGGGCTTCCATACTGGCAAGACAAGGTGTTCATAACACTTGCCAAAGGTGCCGACGACGCCAGCCACTATTTCCGCTTGCCTACAGACAGGGTTGTGGAAGTGGGTTCACAAATTACGATCTAAATAACGAGCATGAGCCGTCAGAGAAATCTGGCGGCTCATCAATCCACATGCCGCCCCGAAATCGCAGAACCGGCACCACGATCAAGTTTGAAATACGAGATCATGGCCAAACTCGAAAACGCAGCAACCACCAACAGCGCGAATGAAAAGTCCGCTGCCACCAAATCCTCGCGCCCTGCCCACCACAACCGCGCATCCAACAGGAACGCCGCCACCGCCACACCAATGGCCAAAAACAATTGCTGCAACACCGTGTAAAGCGCATTGGCCCGCGCCATGTCTTTCAATCAATATCCGCATAGGCCAAGGTGTTCAGCGCTGAAAATTGCAACGAGCGCATAAAGCCCGACACCAGCAAAATGCCGAACATCACAAGCACAGGCATGGTCGCGGTAAAACTGGCCTTGGCCGCAAACATCACGCAGCTCAACACGCCATTGATGATCAACAAATTCCGATAACCAAAGCGGCGCACCAGCGGCGACACGGTGAACTTCATCAGCACTGCACCCAGCGCCGAGCCAAATGTAATCATGCCGCTTTCAAACGCGTTAAAACCAAAACCCAATTGCAAGCATCAAGGGCACCAGAAATGGCGTGGCCCCCACGGCGATACGATATAAATTCCCTCCGACAACCGAATGCCGGAAGCTCGAATAGCGCATCAACCGCAAATCCAAAATCGGGTGCGCCTCACGTTGGGCGTGGAACCAATAGGCGACGAGCAACAACAGCCCCGCAACAGTCATCACAATCACGTGAGCAGCCCCCAAAAGCCCACGCCCCGCAATCGTCATGCCCATGACAGCCAAACCAAGTCCCAAACTCGACAGAACGAAACCCTTAAAGTCCAGCGGCGGCGGCACCTCAGCCTTGTAATTCGGCAACAACCACAGCGCCATGGCCAGCGCAAAAACACCAAACGGCAGGTTCATCCAGAAGATCCACCGCCAGTCATAAACCGTTGTAATATAACCCCCAATTGGCGGCCCAATCAGCGGCCCGATCAACGCCGGAATGGTCAACCAGGCAATCGCATCCAGCAGTTCTGACTTCTTCACCGAGCGCAACAAAATGATGCGCCCAACGGGAACCATCATCGCCGCCCCTGCCCCTTGAATGCCGCGGCACACCACCAGCCACTGCAAACTATCCGCAAAGCCACACGCCACCGAACCCGCTGTAAAAACCACAATCGCCAAACTGAAAATCGTCTTCGCGCCAAAGCGATCCGCACACCATCCACTGATCGGCAAAAACACCGTAAGCCCCAGCAAATACGTGGTGAAAGCCAGCTTGAGTGAAATCGGGCTGGTGCCCAAATCCCGCGCAATATCCGGCAGTGACGTGGCAATAATTGTGGAATCCATCTGCTCCATAAACAAGAGCAGCCGCAATCGTCAGCGGAAGGATTCGGGAAAAGCTCGCCATGGCCAAAGCCTTTACCCCGTTTTAAGACACCTGACACCACACTCTGCTGCATGACTCAATCCATCCGCAGTGCAGAATTGCTGGGCGCCCTCTCCCACGCGCTTGATTTGACCGAAGGCCAACCACAAGGCCATTGCACCCGCGTCTGCTGGATCGGCACCCACATTGGCAAAGCCATCAACCTACCCGCCAAAGACCTGTCCGAACTTTATTATACTCTACTGCTCAAAGACCTCGGCTGCTCGTCCAACGCCGCCCGCATTTGCCAACTCTATCTGGCCGACGACCGCCAATTCAAAACCGATTTCAAATTGATCGACGGCAGCCTCAGCCAAGCCCTGCGCTTTGTGCTCTCCCACACCGGCCTTCAATCCGGCATGGCCGAACGCTTTCGCGCCGTCGTCAACATCATGAAAAACGGTGGCGAGATTTCCAAGGAACTCATCGAAGCCCGCTGCCACCGCGGCGCTGACATTGCCCGCCAAATGGGTTTTTCCGAACGCGTGGCAAACGCCATTCAAAGCCTCGATGAACATTGGGATGGTCGCGGAAAACCCGAAGGCCTCGCCGCCCGCAGCATTCCAACCTTGGCCCAAATCGCCTTGATGGCCCAAGTCGCTGACGTGTTCCAAATGTCCTCCGGCAAAGATGCCGCCATCCGCGAAATCGAAAGCCGCTCCGGCTCTTGGTTTGCACCTGATCTTGTCGAAGTGTTCCTGGCACTCGCCGATTGGGAAGGCCTGTGGGAACCCCTCGCCTCACCACAATTGCAAGCCCATGTGCTCAGCCTCGAACCCGGCGAATTGATCCGCGTCTCATCGGAAGATGATTTGGACCGCATCGCCAAAGGCTTTGCCATGGTCATCGATAGCAAAAGCCCCTTCACCCGTGGCCATTCCGACCGCGTGGCCCTGTTCACCGATCTCATCGCCGAAGAGCTGGGATACGAAGCAACCAAACGCCGTTGGCTGCATCGCGCCGCACTGCTGCACGACATTGGCAAACTCGCCATTTCCAATACGATTTTAGACAAGCCCGCCAAACTCACCGACGAAGAATTCGCCGTCATCAAAACCCACCCCGTCCATTCGCAAAACATCATCAGCGGTGTCGCCGCCTTTGCTGACATGGCCGACATTGCGGGCCACCACCATGAGCGGATTGACGGCAAGGGTTACCCCCACGGCCTCAAAGGTGATGAGATCAATTTCGAAACCCGCATCGTCACCACAGCTGATGTGTTCGATGCCCTCACAGCCGACCGCCCCTATCGCAAGGCCATGACGCCAGTTGAAGCCTTCGCCATCATGGACAAGGACATCGGAACCGCCTTCGACCCCACCTGCATCGCCGCACTCAAATCAGCCCTGCGCCGCGCGGAGTTGGCAGCCGCCGCGTAACTTCCTATAGGGAACCATGAACTGGTTCTTTAAATGGCTCGAATCCCGCGTTGACTCTTTTCCGAAAGAGCGCCCCCAAAAGCCCCCTGCAACAACATGGGGCTTCATCCGTCATTACACGCGTCCATTCTATCCGCTTCTTGCCGTCGGCTTCATGCTGTCCATCGCACTCGCCATCATCGAAGTGCGCGTCTTCGCCTATGTCGGCTCACTCGTTGATACCCTCGGCACCGCCAGCCGTGAAACTTTCTGGGCCGACAATAAATGGCAGCTGATTTTTTACGCCACCCTCGCCGTCATCATTCAACCCATCATCGCCGCCACATCAGACTCGATTGAAAACCAAGGCATGCGCGGCAATTTCGCCATGCGCATTCGCTGGCTCGCCCACCGCTATATGCTGCGCCAGTCCATGGACTTCTTTCATAATGAATTTGCGGGCCGCGTTTCTACCAAGGTTATGCAAGCCGCCTTGGGCGTGCGCGATGTGATTATGAAATTAACCCAGGTCATTGCCTGGGTCGCCATGTTCTTCGTCACAGCTGTTGCAAGCTTCATCGCCAATGATTGGCGTCTCGCCATTCCGTTGATTGTGTGGCTGGTGCTTTACGGTTTCACCATGCGTTACTTCGTGCCGCGCATGGGCAAGCTGTCGGAAAAACAAGCCGACATGCGCTCCGTGGTCACGGGCCGCATTGTCGATACCTATACCAACATGCCCACCGTCAAACTCTTCGCCCACGCCGCGCGCGAGGATGATTACGCCAAGGAAAGCATGGGCTGGATGTTGGACGCCGTTCACAAGTCCATGCGCGTTGCCACCCAAATGAACGTGGTGCTGAATTGCATCAACGCGCTGCTCCTCACATCCACCGCCGCCATGGCCGTGTACCTGTGGCAAGCCAACGCCATCACCGTGGGTGCCATCGCATTTTCCGTGGGGTTGGTGTACCGCATGTTGGGCATGGCCCACTGGATGCTGTGGGAAATCGCAAGCCTGTTTGAAGACTTTGGTGTTGTGAAAGACGGTGTTGACACCATCGCCCGCGAACACACGGTCAAAGATCAACCAAACGCAAAAACCCTAACAGTATCAAAGGGTAGAATAGAGTTTGAGACTCTTCACTTCAACTACGGAAAAACCGTTGAAGACAATCGCGAGATTATCGCTGGTCTCAACCTTACGATTCAACCCGGCGAAAAAGTGGGTCTCGTCGGAAGGTCCGGGGCTGGCAAATCCACCATCGCCAATTTGCTGCTGCGTTTCTACGATGTAGGTTCGGGCCGCATTTTAATCGACAATCAAAACATCGCCGACGTCACCCAAGAATCCTTGCGCGCTGCCATCGGTGTCGTCACCCAAGATACATCCCTGCTCCACCGCTCAGTCCGCGACAACATCCGCTATGGCCGCCCCGATGCAACCGAAGCCGAAATCATCGAAGCCGCCAACAAAGCCCACGCCGAAGAATTCATCGAACATCTGGTGGATCCCAATGGCCGTCGCGGCCTTGAAGCCCATGTCGGCGAACGCGGCGTCAAACTCTCCGGCGGCCAACGCCAACGCGTCGCCATCGCACGCGTGTTATTGAAGAACGCACCCATCCTGATTTTGGACGAAGCAACAAGCGCCCTCGACTCCGAAGTCGAAGCCGCCATCCAAGAAAACCTCAACACCCTCATGCAAGGCAAAACCGTCATCGCCGTAGCCCACCGCCTCAGCACAATCGCCGCCATGGACCGCCTCGTCGTCATGGACAAAGGCAAAATCATCGAAGAAGGCACCCACGCCCAATTGCTGAAAAAGAAAGGCGGAGTTTATGCCAGCCTATGGGCAAGACAATCCGGCGGGTTCTTGATACCGGAAGACATCAAGAAAGCTGAGGCGGCGGAGTAAGAAGTCCCCTCACCCCTTGACTTTGCTTCGCAAAGTCGGCGGACCTCTCCCGCAAGCGGGCGAGGTGAAAAACCCCTCACTTCTCCCGCTTGCGGGAGAAGGTGGCGAGCAACGCGAGACGGATGAGGGCCTTCACCCAAAACTTTATTTTCCTATCCCTCTTGACAATAATCCATCATAGGACTACATACCCCTCAACTGTTTCCAAAGGAGGGGACGATGTCGACAGCGTCCCGGTATCGGGCAACAGTATGCAAGGCCCGCGCCGCTTGCCGTAACGCAGCAGGTGTCCCGGGTGCAGGCCAAACGTCCCCCGCGCATTACGACGCGGGCGCCCCCGTTGGGTTTCCGCTTGGGGGCCGCGCCCTCTTGCGAAACGTGCCCGATGGATCAGGGCAGCCGAGGATGACGCAAGTTATCCGGAGTGTGTACCAAGGCCATGCCAAAATCCTTGCGCCAGAAGGCGGTTTTCCGTCACCACCCACCACCAACCATCGGCGGAAAGCCGCACAAAAGCATTTCCCTCCCCCTCGCTCCGCGAGGTACCCGGCGAAGCCGCAAGGCGAAGTCGGGCTACATCTGGCCATGCCGCCTTGAACAGCGCGACCTGCTGAAACACCCCCTCCCCTAGCAATCGCAAGCGATTGCGGCGTACTCCCCCAACTTCGTTGAGGGAGAAAGCATAGCCATATCTTCTTTCTCCCTCGGCTTTGCCGGGGGAGTACGCCGCAGGCGGGAGGGGGTGCCAGACACAAAATCCCCCCAAACCAAGGACTCCCCCATGCCCACATCCGGCTTCACCTTCCCCACCCTCGTCACCTGGACTGACCCCAACGGCAAAACCCACATTCCGCCAGACCCACCCCTCATCAAAGGCTACCCACCCTGGTTTCCGCGCCCCAATGAATATCGCCGCGAGAAGCCCTTGAAGCAGTGCCCCTCACTCACCTGCCGCCGCGCCAAGCGATGCACGTCGCTGCTCTATGGCGAATTTTGCCAGAAGACCCATATGGACCGCGAGACGTTTCGTTGGAAAATCGTTGAACGCATCGACGCCTTCACCCGCGCCCAAGGCCGCGAACCCGTGACCTATAAAGAAGGTGACCCCGTCGGCACACCACCACCCGAAATGAAGCGCGCGCTGCAGGCACGTCAAGACGAACTCATGCGCGAACACCTGCTCGAATGGCAAACCAATTGGATTTCCAAGCAGAAAAACAAGTTCAGCGCCAAGCAAACCCAGCAGATTTCCGCCGCTGAATAACCACCCGTTAACCTAAATGTTGCCACAAGAGGCAATCAAATGCTGGCCCAGAAGGGGAACCCATATGTTCAAAATTATTCTCGCTGCAACCGCCTCAGCCTTCGTGCTCACGGCCTGCACCACCAATCCTTATACCGGTGAACAACAAGTCTCGAAGGGCCTGCTCGGCGCTGGCACAGGCGCTGCCTTGGGCGGTGCTGCTGGTGCTTTGATCGGTGCCACCACCTCGGTTAAAACCCGCAAAGCCGCATTGATTGGCGCTGGCATTGGCGCACTCGCTGGCGGCGGCGTTGGCGTTTACATGGACAATCAGGAAGCCAAGCTGCGTCAGCGCTTGCAAAATTCCGGCGTGTCCGTCACCCGCGTGGGCGACTCGATTGTGCTCAACATGCCATCCAACATCACCTTTGATTCCGATGAGTCAGACGTGAAACCAGAATTCCACGAAACATTGAATTCAGTCGCAATCGTGTTCCAAGAATTCGATCAAACCTTGATCGACGTTGCAGGCCATACAGACTCCGATGGTTCCGACGATTATAACCAAGATCTGTCGCGTCAACGCGCAGCATCGGTTGCACGTTACTTGTCGTCGCAACAAGTTGGTCGTGATCGCTTCTCCGTCGAAGGCCGTGGCGAACGTGAGCCGATTGCCTCCAACGCATCAGCCCGCGGCAAACAACAAAACCGTCGCGTTGAAATTACCATTCAACCCCTCACCTAACACTTGAACGAAACGGGCTTGGAGCATATGCAAACGCTATGTCTCAAGCCCGTTATACCCTCACCTGCCCTTCGCGCTCACTCGATGAAGCCCAGGCCCTCGCCGATCTGATCGACGAACATATCGCCATCGATGCCATGGCCGTCACCGTCAACGAAACCGACGAAGCCCAAGCCCTGTGGAACACCGTCGCCTATTTTGAAGACGTGGAAAGCGCCAACCAAGCCATCCGTGTGCTGAACATTGTCGGCGGCGAGATTGCCGAAGTCCCTGACGAAGATTGGGTCCGCCGTTCATTAGAAGGTCTAGCCCCCGTCGTCGCAGGCCGCTTTTATCTGCACGGCTCCCATGATCGCGACAAGCGCCGCAGCGGTGGCCACTCATTTGAAATTGATGCAGGCACCGCCTTCGGCACCGGCCACCACGGCACCACAGCAGGCTGCATGCTCATCCTCGACGCACTGCTCAAAAAGCAAAAGCCCCAACGCATATTCGATCTCGGTTGCGGCACAGGCGTACTCGCCATCGCAGCGGCGAAAGCATCCAACGTAAAAGTTCTAGCGACAGATATTGACCCCGAAGCCGTGCGCGTCACCAAGCTCAACGCAGCACTCAACAACCTCGGGCCCCAAATCAATGCGCTCACGGCAGCAGGCTTACACCATCACGCCATTCGCCAAGCTGGCCCCTTTGATTTGATCTTCGCAAATATCCTCGCCCGCCCCCTCGTCTCGCTGGCGCATGGACTTTGCAATTTGTTGGAACCCGGCGGCACCATCATCCTGTCAGGCCTCACGCGTGACCAACTCCGCTGGGTCAGCGCCGCCTATAAAGTGCGCGGCCTCATTCCCACCCATATCAATAAAAATTGAAAACTGGGTCGCCCTCGCCATGAAAAAGACAGGAATAAATGCAAAACGCCTGGAACATGGTCCCAGGCGTTCACATATCTATACCAAGGCTCCCGGATGGGAGAGTGATATATAGGTCTCTTTTAGCGGCCCCAAACCGACTTGCCGATGTCGGCGCGCTTCAGGCCAATGTCAGCCAGCAAACGGTCATCCAACTGGCGCAGCTGCTTTTCAGCATTGTGGCGGGCCACAAATGTCTTGAACTGGCCCATCAGGCCTGGTGTGGTATTAAAACCGTGGTTGCGAGTTGTTTCGCGGCCCATGGAAATCGTTGTCATAATTATCACTCCTATTTACACCGGCGCCTGAGCAAGGATTGCTTGTCGCCAAATTTTTTGTGCACTGCACAATTGCAAGGCTCAATTAGTCGAGACTGCCGTTTTCAACAAGCGCGAGTTGAGCAAGTTGCCATGCGTAATTTGCATGTCAATTTTCATGCAAACTTAACAAACAGGCTGGCATCCAAGTCCAGAATGTCATTTCATGACAATTTAATGTCGCATTCATTGACGTTTTTGCAATCCGACGAAAGATGTCGCTGCTCACCTACTGTCGCAATTCAGACACAATTCATGCGCTCAAGGCATAACTTGGGGAGATTATTGACCTTCAAGCCTGCTTCTTCACGTCAACATCCACAACTGAAGCTTCCGGCACAGCTTGAGGTTTACCCAGCAAATAGCCCTGCACTTGATCACAGCCCACTTCCCTCATGGCTTCCATATGGGCCGCCGTCTCAACCCCTTCCGCAGTCATGGTAATTCCAAGGTCACGCGCCAAATGCGCAACAGCATTTACGACAGCTGTGCTTTCACGTCGCTCACCAAAGCTTTGCACGAAACTGCGATCAATTTTGATTTTGTCAAAGTTGAACTGGTGCAAATGGGCCAGAGAAGAATATCCAGTGCCAAAATCATCCAACGCCAAACGCACGCCAAGCGTTTTCAAATCGGCCAATATTTTGGTCGTGTGCTCAACATTTTCCACCAATGCACTCTCAGTCAACTCAAGCTCCAGACGCGAGGCGGGAAGATTCGATTCCGCCAAAGCTTGCGTTACAACAGTCAAAATACGATGAGAGCGCAGCTGAAGCGAAGAAACGTTGACTGCAACACAAATATTGTTCGGCCAACGAACAGCATCTTTACAAGCCGTTTGGATAACCCAATCGCCAATATCAGAAATGATCCCGCAATCTTCGGCAACTGGGATAAATTCAACGGGGCTAACATGCCCCAGTTCTGGAGTTTCAAGCCGCAGCAATGCCTCATAGGCATGCGTTTGCCCCGTGCTCAAATCAACGATGGGTTGATAGTGCAATTTGAAAAGTTCCTGCGCCAAACCTTTGCGCAATCCACTTTCAATATCTTTGCGCCGCAACTGTGCACGATCAAGCTCTTCATCGTAATAGCGAGCAACGCCCTTCCCCTGGTGCTTTGCAGCATAAAGCGCCACGTCGGCACGCCGCATCAATTCATCTCGATCAGAAACATTTTCAAGAATTGGAGCAATACCAATACTGACACCTATATTGATGTCGTTGCCGTTCACAAGAAAGGCGAGTTCCGTGGCTTGCGCGATACTCATTGCATACTGCGCAATACGTTCCTGTGTACCGTTGCAAATAATTGCAAACTCATCACCACCCAATCGCGCCAACATTCCTTTCGCTGGCAAACAACTGGCCAATCGAACCGAAACAGAACGCAACAACTGGTCTCCAGCTGCATGACCATACGTATCATTTACAGACTTGAATCCATCCAAATCAAGATACATGACCCAACTCTGAGATTTGCTCTTTGCAGCTATTGTTTTATCCAACTGATCATAGAAAAAACCACGGTTAGGCAAATCAGTCAAAGTGTCAAACAACGCAAGCTTACGCACTTTCATGTCAGCAATTCGTTCATCTGTTACGTCAGATGCAACGCCGTGCCAACCCGTGCAAATGTTGCTTTCATCCAAGAACGGTTTGGCAGACAGTTTCAAATAGCGCTCCATGCCATTGGCGCTCAAAGCAACGATTTGATTGTTGATGGTTTCGCCTGCTTTGAACTTTGCACAAAATATGGCGTTGGCATTCTCCTCCGGCGCATAAATTTGAGCAATCGTAACAATTGGCTTCAACGCAAGCTTTTCAATTGGTTGTTCAATCATTCGTGCCAACCGATCGACACCGCGTATCATCACGCCACGATCATCGGACTCCCACAGCCAATCACTCGCATTTTCTTCAAAATCACGCAGCAAAAGCCCAATCACTTCGTTCTTTGCAGCTACCTGTTGTTCGGCAATCACGCTTTGACGCAAAACCGATACACTAACAAGAACCAGACGCATCAACAAAACCAACAAGACCAGTACTGCATAGGGCATCCAAGTTTCGCCAACACCGGCAACACCAGACATTCCAACAAAGCCACCCAGAGCGGCAGAAGCAGAGAAAGCCAACGCACTCGCAGGATGCGACCAATTCGAAAACGCGCCTCCACAAATCATACCAGCGATCATCCAGCCCAGCATAATTTGTTCATAGTTGTTGGCTTGAGGCATCAAGAGGTAAAATCCAGTTCCCCATACCAAGCCACGCAACGCACTCGAGGCTGTGACGATCCAGCTCGCCGTTTTCAGTCCGGCCAAACTATTAAAATTTTGACGTGCAATTGCCAAGGCGACAATGCTGCAAGCGACCACCACCAAACAACTCGCAGTCCAAACACGTGCAGTTTGTTGAATTTCTTCCGTGCTAATAACCGCAAAAACAATCAGCGCAACAATGGCGTTCGCAACCATACTGCTGCCTGCCCCACGCAAAAGCGGCTGGAGCTGCTCCAACATGACTTGTCTCGGATCAAACAGTGCAAACAACTCGGCAAACTTTGCCCACCGATTGGATTTTATATTTGATTCGATTGTCATAGGGTCCCCCGAAACAAATTTGTCATGAACTCTTTGCCGAGAAGTTAAAGAGTTGGAATCCTTTGAAAATTAAGTGCTAAAAAGCCCAAAACAGAGTTGAGATTGAAGCAGATGAAAAACCACAAAGTAGATCCAACACGCCTATCAAAGCTACGCGCACTTATGCGGCAAGAAAAGCTTGACGGTTTGCTCGTTCCCCGATCAGATGAATTTCTCGGAGAATATGTTCCAGCTTCTGCGGAACGCCTTCGCTGGATATCTAATTTTTCAGGTTCTTGGGGTTCAGCAATCATTGGTTTGCGAAGTGCAGCATTAATTGTAGACGGCCGCTACACGATACAAGCTGCAAAAGAAGCGCCTGATTTCGAATTGCTTTCACCCGAAAATGCCGCACTCACTTCGTTCGTATCTAAAACATTTCAGAAGTCCGCCCGCATTGGTTTCGATCCTTGGACATTAAGCATTGTTGAAGCAAAACGCATTCGAAACGTGCTCGAGAAGACAGGCATCGACCTAGTCAGCACAAAAGCCAATTTGATCGACCGCATATGGCATGATCGCCCATCCCCGCCGGCTCATCCGATTGTTGAACATCTATTGAAATTCTCGGGTCAGTCGAGATCTGACAAATTGAAATCTTTGGCCAAGCAACTGCAAGACAAAAAGTGTGTAGCTACACTACTGACGGATCCACATTCTGTTGCGTGGCTTCTCAATATTCGCGGAAGCGATGTAGATCACACTCCATTGCCATTAGTCAGAGCGATTGTTGATACCAAAGGAACAGCGACAGTTTATGTCGAAAAATCTCGAGTTGATTCCGATTTACAGAGGTCATTTGGCAGAGGTGTAAAGCTTGAAAATCCCGACCGCTTCACAAATCACTTGATTGAGCTTGCAGGGTCAAAATCAAGTGTGTTGATTGATGCCGGACAATGTCCTGATATCATTCGGACCATCTTTGACAAAAACAAAGGCACTCTTGTTGAAGGTCAAGATCTTTGTGTGCTGCCACGTGCACGGAAAAATAAAATTGAACAGCAAGGCGCACGTACAGCTCAATTGCGTGACGGGGCAGCACTTTCTAATTTCTTGCATTGGTTGAATGATGCTGCAGCAAAAGGAGGTCTTACTGAAAAAGCAGCCGAACAAAAACTTCTAAAATTCCGCATTGCCACTGGAAAATTAAAAGACGTGTCATTCGGTACAATTGCAGCGTCCGGACCGAATGCCGCCCTACCCCACTACCACGCTGTTGGCAAAAATGGCCGCACCATCAGAAACAATGAAATTTTTCTTATTGATTCTGGCGGTCAATACTTAGACGGCACAACTGACGTTACCCGGACAGTCATCGTCGGTAAAGCCTACCGCAGACATGAAACGCCATTTCACTTTGGTGTTAAAAGGAATGATCGCCGTTTCACAAGCACGTTTTCCTTTAGGCACAACGGGAGTCCAGATTGATTCTCTCGCACGTGCAGCACTATGGGAGCATGGATTTGATTTCGACCATGGTACCGGTCACGGTGTCGGAAGTTATTTGTCGGTCCACGAAGGACCAGCTCGCATCAGCAAGGCAGGGCATGTCGCACTTGAGCCGGGCATGATTTTATCAAATGAGCCGGGATACTATCTCAAAGGCAAATACGGTATTCGCATCGAGAATTTATTGCTCGTAATGCCACCGCAGAAACCAAAAGGTGGCGACCGAGCAATGTTGTCATTTGAAACACTCACTTTTTCTCCGATAGATCGTAATTTAATCGACGATACGATTATGACGCGATCCGAAATTCAGTGGCTCGACCAATATCATGCCAATGTATTGAGAAAACTCTCGTCAAAAGTTGCCAAAGAAACGAAGCCATGGCTCGAATCTGTGTGTGCGCCGCTCACAAGAAAGTCCTGAGAAGAGCAACGCATCCTACACCAACTGATATGGTAACCAAAAGCGGTGCCCTCAACAAAGCTGCCGCTAATGTTGCAACACCCGCAAAGATACCAACTGGCCCCTGCAAAAAAACTGTTGGTGCAATGACGGCAGTTAAAATGGCTGGCGGCACAGCCTCAAGAGCAGCTTTCATTCGACCGCTGATAACGCGGCCTTGCAACAGCCAATAGCCAGCAAGCCGAGTAGCGTAAGTCGCCAGTGCCATTCCAAATATAGCAACATAGAGAAAGTAGTCTTCAGACATTTGCAGGCCTATACCCCGCAACCGCAACAATCATCCCGGCCAAACCACCACAAATGATGTACCACGCCCCCGGCACATAAAGCTTCACCAAAACTGCGACAGTGGCACTAGCAATCAAAACCATTGCGGTTCCAGTACCCTTCCAGAATCCTGCCAACACCGCGATAAACATTGCAGCGAAAGCAAAATCTAAACCAAATCGATAGGTATCGCCCAACGCATTTCCGAGCCATGCTCCAAGTGTACAAAAACTGAACCAAGTTGGCCAAAGTGGAAGCGCTACTCCTGCAAAATAAGAAGTGGAAATCTGCTTCGTTAATGCACGACGTTCAAGCAAAGCCCAGGCTTCATCAGTGAGCCAAAATAGCAATAGACTGGCCTTTGCTTTGGGGATACTCGCCATATGTTGCGACAACGATGCCGACATCAACACATGCCGCAAACTGACAGTTAAAATCGTGAATACGAGCAACAACAACGGTGTGCCACTTTTGAGCAAATCCATACTCACAAATTGCGCGGCACCAGAATACACAAAAAAGCTCATCGCCCACGCTTGCAACGGCGACAACCCTTGTCCTGCAGCAACAGTGCCCCAAAGGAGTGCAATAGGCACATACGCAATTGCCATCGGGGCGATATCTCTTACGCCTTGCTTAAACTCTCTGACATTCATCGATTTTCAATCAAAGCAAGCCATTCGGTTTCGCTCAAAACTTTAACGCCATGCTTCTCTGCGTCTTTGAGCTTTGAACCGGCACCTGGGCCTGCAACAAGTAAATCAGTTTTCTTTGATACTGAACCAGCTACTTTTGCACCCAATCTCTCTGCAGTGGCCTTTGCTTCTTCACGCGTAAACTGCTCCAAGGCCCCCGAGAATACAACCGTTTTGCCTGCAACTGGAGTTTGCGTTTGAATTGTTTCCAATGGTTCAGCATTCACCTCATCCAACAATGCATCAACAACTTCTAGATTGTGCGGTTCTGCAAAAAATTGTACCAACGCTTCAGCAACAGTTTCACCGATACCATCATGGGCCAAGAGTTCAATCCAAGCGTCCGATAGATTACCCTGCCCCGCTGCGATCATGCTGTCGCGAAATGCCTGGGCACTTCCATAAGCACGCGCCAACAGCCGTGCAGTTGTCTCTCCAACATGACGAATTCCAAGCGAAAAAATGAAGCGATCAAGACCAATGGTACGCCGAACATTTATCGCAGCGAAGAGATTGCCAACACTCGTCTCTCCCCACCCTTCTTGTGCCATCAATGGGCTCGCAGCAGATTTTTCTCGCATTTCAAGCGTGAATATATCTTGAGGCTTTCGCACCAAACCAGACACGTGAAATTCTTCGATAATCTTGTCACCCAGGCCTTCAATGTCAAAGGCGTTGCGCGATGCGAAATGTTTCAATCTTTCCAACTGTTGTGCCGCACACACCAAGCCACCGGTACAACGACGCACCGCATCAGTTTTGCCTGTGGCACGAAGTTCACGTTCGGCGTGGCTACCACACACAGGGCAAACTGTTGGAAAAACATATGGCTCAGATTCAACCGGTCGTTTGTCCAAAACCGCAGAAACGACCTGTGGAATAACATCGCCTGCACGTTGAACAACAACCGTATCACCGATACGAATATCTTTGCGGGAAATTTCATCCTCATTGTGAAGCGTCGCATTTGACACAACCACACCACCAACAGTAACTGGCTTCAACCGCGCCACAGGTGTCAAAGCACCCGTACGCCCCACTTGAATATCGATGGCTTCGAGAATTGTCGTTGCTTGCTCAGCTGAAAATTTATGTGCGATCGCCCAACGCGGGCTGCGTGAAACGAACCCCAAACGCTCCTGCAGTGCAAGGTCATTCAACTTGTAAACGACGCCATCAATATCATAGCCGAGCGTTGCACGCTGAGACTCAATAAGACGGTAGTGAGCAAGCATCTCATCAACACTCACACATAGTTTCATGTTTGAATTGATTGGCAGACCCCATTTTTTAAATTCGTGCACCAATCCAAATTGAGTATCTGCCGGTAAGCCAGAAGTATCTCCCCATGCATATGCAAAAAAATGCAAGGGTCGACTGCGTGTTATTTTGGCGTCTTGTTGGCGCAGGGATCCTGCAGCGGCATTTCGCGGATTGGAGAATATCGCTTCACCGATGATAGATTGCTTCTGGTTCAAATTAGAAAAATCTAAATGCGTCATATAGATTTCACCGCGCACTTCAAAAACCGGATAAGGGCAGTTGTTGAGGCAATGAGGTACTTCGCCAATTGTTTTCACATTTGCTGTAACATTTTCACCTTCCATTCCGTCGCCACGCGTTGCAGCGTGCACGAGAACGCCATTTTCGTAGCGAAGAGAAATTGATAGGCCATCAATCTTCGGCTCGGCCGTAAACTGCAAAGGTGCAGTATCGACTAATTTCAAGAACTTTCGAATGCGCTCAACAAATTCATGAATATCGTCGTCCGCGAATGCATTCGACAGCGAAAGCATCGGAACAACATGTTTCACTTTTGCAAATTTGCCCGCTGTCGCTGCGCCAACTTTTCGACTGGGAGAAGCAGCTGTCTCAAGGTCGGGATAAGCCGTCTCTAAAACGAGCAGTTTGCGCCGCAATTCATCATAGTCAGCATCACTGACTGTAGGTGAATCGTTTTGGTGATAAGCAATGTCGTGAGCATCAATCTCAGTTAGAAGCTTTTCGTGTTGCAAAGCTAATTCAATTGGCACGACAGACTTTGCCACCTTAGGCACTCCTCGCCATAAGTTCGTGAGCTTGCGCACGTGCTGCATCCGTTACGCGGTCGCCGGATAGCATCCGTGCCAATTCCTCGCGGCGTGCATCTTCTGAAAGTGGCATAACAGTTGTGGCCATACGTTTATCTTTTCCGCTCTCACTTTTAGCAATGAGCAAGTGTTTGTCCGCCTGGGCCGCTACTTGAGGTGAGTGCGTGACGGCTAAAATTTGCAAACTTTTGGCCAAACTGCGCAACCGCTTACCAATTGCATCAGCAACTGCACCGCCAACGCCTGTGTCGATTTCATCAAAAATCAACACGGGAGCTGAACCCTTCGCAGCAAGTACCACTTTCAACGCCAACATGAAGCGCGCCAACTCCCCACCTGATGCGATTTTCATGAGTGGTTGCAGTTCCGCTCCAGGATTAGTCGCTACTTTGAATTCAACACGGTCAACGCCTGTTGCTGTTGGTTTGGACGCATCAGTATCAACTGCAGTTTCAAACCTGGCACGTTCCAATTTCAATGCGGGAAGCTCTGCCAAAACGCCCTTGTCCAATTGCTTGGCAACTTTGCGACGACGCACACTCAAAGAATCTGCTGCTTGCTCGTAAACGCCACGCGCGACTTTTTCTTCTGCCTGAAGCTTAGCAAGAATTGAGCTACCATCGGCGATACGTTGGAGATCAGTAGCAAGTTTGTTTTGCATGCTGGAAAGTTCATCCACTTTACAACGATACTTTCTTGCGGCAGCCCGCAATGCAAACAATCGCTCCTCAGATTTTTCAAGATCACGCGGATCAAACTCAAATTGTCTGCGTGTCGTGTCAATCGAGCTTCCAGCTTCACCAAACGCCAATAGGAGACTTTCGAGTGTTCCACATACTTCGTCTAGTCGTCCGCCTGCACCGTCCTTGCGGCGCTCCAACCTGCGCAGCGCAGCATTCAAACGAGATTCGAAAGCTGTTTCACCAGACAACACACTTTCGGCTTCTTCAAGTGCAGCAACAAATTGCTCTGATTGCATCATCAACTGCCGTTTTTCCGCCAGTGCTGTTTCTTCATCAGCCTGAGGAGAAAGTGAATTCAATTCCTTTACAGCATGTTCCAAATAATCGCGTTCGACCTCAGCCCGTGACAACGCTTCTTCATGTTCTTGTAACGTAGCCTTTACATTGCTCCACGACTGCCAAGCACGCGATACATCCGAAACTTCTTTTTCCAATGCGCCATAGGAATCCAGTAAATTGCGATGGCTGGTAACATTGACCAAAGCCCGGTCAGCGTGCTGCCCATGCAACTCAACGAGCAAAACCGCGAACTGACGTAGAACAGCCAAGCTGACAGGCTGATCATTGATCGAAGCCCGACTTGAACCATCTTTGGTTTGCACCCGGCGAACGATGATATCGCCTTCAATATCAATCTCAATGTTGCGCAAAAAATCGCATGCGGGATGCTCAGGCGGCAAATCATAACTCGCCGTAACGCTGCCTTTCTCTTGGCCCGACCGCACCAAACTTGAGTCGCCACGCGCACCCAGTGCCAAACCCAAGGCATCCAGCAGAATAGATTTTCCAGCACCCGTTTCACCTGTCAGAATGGTCAGCCCATTTGCTAGTTGCAGGTCTAGTTTTTCAATCAGAACGATGTCACGAATGGAGAGAGCGGTCAGCATGGGGATAGCTTATAGCGCAAGCTGTGGGACAAAATCGAGAGATTCGCCTATTGTTCTTTTGAAAGTTTAGGCGCCGAAAATACGGGCCATCCAAGACTTCTGATTGACTTGTGGCGCACGACCATCGGACGAAACAAGCGTATAGGCGTCTTTGTACCACTCGCTGTTTGGATAGTTATGGCCCAACACGGCAGCTGCCGTTTGCGCTTCAGAAACAACACCAAGAGCCATATAACCTTCAGCCAACCGATAAAGTGCTTCTGGCGTGTGATTTGAAGTTTGATAGTCAGTCACAACCTTTTTGAACCGGTTGATTCCCGCCAAATAGGAACCTTTTTTCATATAATAGCGGCCAACTTCCATTTCCTTCGCAGCCAATTGATTTCGGCCCTCGCCAGCTTTCTTTTGCGCGTCAGCAGCATATTGAGAGTCAGGGAAGCGCCTGGCGACTTCCTCTAAGGCTTCAACAGCTCTTTCCGTGCGGGATTGATCACGGCGCACATCTGCAATCTGTTCGTATTCAGATATGGCGACCAAGTAATAGGCGTATGGCGTATCTTTGTGGCCAGGGTGCAAAGCTATAAAGCGCTTTCCTGCATTGATGGAATCGTCATACGCATTCGCTTGGTAAGACGAGAACGCTTGCATCAAAATAGCCTTCGTAGCCCATTTCGAATAAGGGTGCTTGCGTTCAACTTCGGCAAAAGTTTTGTTCGCCTTTTTGTAACTGCCGGCCTGCAAATGTGCCAAGCCTTCATTATAAATTCCAGCTACGGCGCCGTCGCTTGATTCAGATAGGTCTGGCGCAAGCGCACCACCTTTGCCAGCCTTTGCGCCCACAGTTGAGCTTTCGTCTCCACCCAAAACGCCGCTCAGCAAACTGCCCGACGAGCAGCCAGACAAAACCAATGCAAAAGCCAAAGCAAATGGTGCCGGCTTCAAAAACAATGTGGCAAAACGAAATTGTATCATGCGAGCGTTCTAAGACTTAAACCTAACAATTGAAAGGGCCGAGTACCCCATACAAACGTTAAAATCGGCGGAAGTGTGGCCGCCGATTTTCCGTATTCGTTCAATGCGATATTAAGAAATTAGCCGTGCGCTTGACGACGCAAGAAGGCTGGAATGGCCAATTGGTCATCTTCGTATGTTGGTTCTTCTTGAGCAATTGGCGCAGCAGCTGGCGGAGGCGCAAAACGCTGCGGTTGAGGGCGCTTTGCCATTGAAGGCTCTGCACGTTGCTGTACTGGCGCAGCTTGGACTTGTTCTTCACGACGACCAATTCCCACAGTTGCAAGGCGTTCAAAAATTCCCATCTTCTTTTTCGAAGATTGAGCAGCAATGCTGGTCACACGGTTTTGTTGGGCCGCAATTTGCTTTTGTGCGATGGCAGGAAATTCTTCCACAGCTGGCATGCGCACGGAAGAGCGCGCAGCAATTGCCTCGTAGGCAGGCTCAGCATCTTCTTCCGAGTGAGCCTCTTCCGCGGCCACAAGCGGTTGCTGCACAACTGCTGCAGGGCGTGGAGCTAGCGGAGCTGGTTTGATGATTTTAACGGTTTCAGGTTGCTTTCCCGTGAAGCCGAAAACTTGGCGGTCTTCATCTTCTGCATGGTCTTCTTCACCCATTGCAGCTCCTTCAATTGCAAGACCGGTTGCAACAACGGAAACGCGCATAGTGCCTTCAAGTGAATCATCAAATGTTGCACCCAGAATAATATTGGCTTCAGGGTCAACTTCTTCGCGGATACGTGTTGCAGCTTCATCAACTTCGTAAAGCGTAAGGTCAGGACCGCCGCTGATTGAAATCAACAAGCCGCGTGCGCCGCGCATCGAAACATCATCAAGAAGTGGGTTGGAAATTGCTGCTTCAGCAGCTTCAATCGCGCGACGTTCACCTGACGCTTCACCTGTGCCCATCATGGCTTTGCCCATTTCACTCATAATGGCGCGAACGTCAGCAAAGTCGAGGTTGATCAAACCTTCTTTGGTCATAAGCTCAGTGATGGAAGCAACGCCCGAATAAAGCACTTGGTCAGCCATTGCGAAAGCAGCAGCAAACGTCGTTTTTTCGTTCGCAACACGGAACAGGTTTTGGTTTGGAATGACAATCAAAGTATCTACGTAACGAGCCAATTCTTCAATGCCACGCTCAGCCGTGGCCATGCGGCGCACACCTTCAAAATGGAAAGGCTTGGTCACAACACCCACGGTCAAGATGCCCTGCTCTTTCGCAGCGCGCGCAATAATTGGTGCAGCACCCGTACCTGTACCACCGCCCATGCCAGCAGTAATAAATGCCATATGCGAACCCGCAAGGTGATCGAGAATTTCGGGTAGAGCTTCTTCAGCCGCAGCAGCGCCAATTTGCGGTTGCGACCCTGCACCTAAACCTTGTGTTAAAGCCGTGCCCATTTGCACACGTTTGGTTGCTGCGTTTTGAATGAGTGCTTGCGCATCGGTATTTGCCACAACGAATTCAACGCCTTCGAGGCGGCTCTCAATCATGTTATTGACAGCATTGCCCCCAGCTCCGCCAACACCAAAAACCGTGATGCGAGGTTTAAGTTCTGAAAGATTAGGGACCGTGAGTTTGATTGACATGATGGCTTCCGAAGCTGATTTTGCTGATCGGACTTTGGGAGCCAAACCCTAAAAATTGGTTAACAACCCCTAACTACATGCAGTTGAAATTGTATTAATTTACGTCGAGCGTAGTTTATAAGGCCTCGGCCAGCCATTTGCCCACGCGACGGGCATAGGTCAATTGCGAACGATCAATTGCAATTTTCGCCTCGTGAGGCATCTCACAGGCACCATTTGGCTCGCATGCTGCCACCAAAAGACCGGCAACAGCAGCAAAACCGCCACTTTTTGCGAGTTCGGGCAAACCTTGAAAACCACTCGGTAAACCGAGGCGGACGGGCAATCCCAAACGTGATGTCGCAAACTCGCGCATACCATGTAATTGCGAAGCGCCGCCCGTCACAACCATACGGTTGATAGCCAAACCTGCCATTGGACCATCTTCAAAAAGTCTTCGGGCATGTTCAAACAATTCATCAAGGCGCGGAACGATGATGGAGGTTAAAACATGGCGAGGCACTTTCTGAACAGTATCAACACCGCGTTCACCCAAAAGTGGAACTGCTAAGAGCTCACGTTCGTCATGACCGCTGCCGAGCACACTGCCGAACATCGTCTTCAAACGTTCAGCGTGCACTACCGTTGTAGAAAGGCCATGCGCAATATCATTCGAAATATGTTGGCCGCCAATCGGCAACATTGCAGAAGCGACCAACTTTCCATGGCGGAATGCAGCAACATGCGTGGTATAGCCACCCATATCGAAAAGAATTGTGCCCAGATCCATCTCATCGGGGGCAAGAACTGATTTTGCAGCCGCATAAGGTGCTAATGCAAGTCCCGAAAGTTCGAGGTGGCTCCGTTCGACAGCGAGCCTGAGGTTACTCAGCGCAGCCTGCTCCATTGAAACCACCGCAATATCTGCTTTAACGGCCTCACCATGCATACCTACAGGAGCTTGCGGAGTTTCAACACCATCGATGGCATAAGATACGGGCAACAAGTGCAAAACGTGGCGTTTGCCAATGTCAGATTTTGAAACGGCAAGCGACACCGCAGCATCAATGTCTGACTGCGTAACGACACCATTTTCAATTTTGACCGCTGCTGAAGCGACCATTGTTTGTGGGCGCCCACCTGAGACATTCACATGAACTGAACGAATAGTAGCACCGGCCATACGCTCGGCTGAATCGACTGCAATTCGAATTGAACGCTCGGCTTCGGCAATATCGGCAATCGCACCATTCTTCACACCACGTGAAATCGTTTGGCCGAATCCAATAATTTTCAAGCCATTACGAATATCAAGCTCAACTGATTTTTTTCCTGGATTCCACTCAGCAATCAGGCACGCTGTCTTGACTGATCCAATATCAACGGCAGCAACCAGACGTGGTGAAAGGGAGGTCAAACCACGACCTTGACCGCGAACCAGAGCAGGAATTGATTTCATAAAAACGCCTTTACCTATCGAATGCTCGACGTTGTTGTAGGGTCAACGTCGGCAACAGGAATTTGACCAGCCGTTTGATAAATAGTTTCACCTGCAAATCGCAAATCAAGCTGGGCAACGCCCATGCCAGTTAAGTTTTCTGACAGGTATGAGGTCTCTGCCTTTTTCAAAATTGACTCTAGGTCAAGCTCAGGCAGAGAAATCAAAACACCATTTTTCATATGCAAATCCCAGCGACGATCGCCCACACGAACCGCCGCCTTCACGTCAAGCATTAACCCAGGAGTGGATTCCATTTGGTTAACTAAAGTCGACGCGGCAAGATTTGCTCCCTCGCCTACAACATGAAGTAAAACATTTCCGCTGTTCTGTATTGCACCAACCATGGGCTTGCCATTCTGATCGACGACTTGAAGAACGCCATTGTGTTGCCAAACCACAAAGGGCTCGCGTTCAACAATTGTAATATGTAACTGATTTGGGAACCGACGCACGACGTTAGCACTATCAATCCAGTCAAGATTTTGGAGACTAAGTCGCGCTTTCTTGGCATCAAAGCCAATGAGAGGCTCACCGGGACGAACACCAATATGCTCTAACACGTCACGGGGCTCGTGATGGCGCAAACCAGCAAGTTCAATGTCAATTGCAGCGAGCCCAAATAGACCAGCTACCTGCCCTGGCATTTTAAGCCAAAGGCTGCCAGGATAGTTCAAATGGCCACCGTCCACAACGCCGCGAACCAGGGCCGTCGCCATAAACAACACAGCAAAACTACGGGCTGCGATACGATATTTGCGTGGACAATCAGGACCGAGAAAGCGTTTGGGCTTTACCGGTTCAGCGACGCGTCGTTCACCATCCATGTGACCAATTCCTCAAATGTGTGTCCAGCATGCGCCGCCAATTCAGGAACCAATGAAGTGCCTGTCATGCCGGGTTGTGTATTTATTTCCAAAAGGATGAGTTCCGGCTCTCTACCCTTTGAATCATCAAGCCGGAAATCTGAACGCGAAACGCCGCGACACCCCATGGCACGATGGGCCTCAAGCGAATAGCGCTGAACTTTCCGATAGATGTCATTAGGAATTTCGGCAGGTAGAATATGCTTTGAACCACCCGGAACATATTTTGCGTCGTAATCATAAAATCCAAGTTGCGGTACAATATCAATGACACCGAGTGCAACATCCCCCATTACAGCACAGGTCAATTCACGCCCGGGGATGAATCGTTCAACCATGACTTGATCACCAAACAATTCACGTTGCTCGAGGATAATACTTGCCGGGCTGTTGCGGCCATGTTCAATAATATGCACACCAAAACTCGAACCTTCGGCAACGGGTTTAACCACATAAGGTGGCGTCATTGGATGTGTGGTTCCTGCCACTTCAATATCGACCATCTTACTTTCAGCAACCGGAATACCCGCTGATCTGAAAACCAGCTTAGACTTTTCTTTGTGCATTGCCATGGCAGACGCCAACACTCCGGAATGAGTGTACGGAATTTGCAAAGTCTCGAGCAGCGCCGCTGCTTGACCGTCTTCACCCCATTTACCGTGCAGGGCATTAAACGCAACGTCGGGCTTCAGGTCCATAAGTACATTGTGAATTGAATCGCGCTTTACGTCGATCATCACCGCATTGAAGCCTGCGCGGAGCAATGCTGTCCCACAAGCTTCGCCAGACGATAAAGACACGTTGCGTTCAGCCGACCAGCCCCCCATCAACACTGCAACGGTTGTTTCGCGTGGTATGCGTTGCCCCGGCCTCAACATGATTCACCTTTGATGCCAATGCGCTTGATTTCCCAATCCAAATCCACACCAGAATGAGCTTTCACTTTTGCGCGAACAGTTTCGCCCAATTCTTCAATTTGCGCAGCAGTTGCCCCACCCTCATTTATCAGAAAATTGCAATGCAGATCGGAAACTTTTGCAGGCCCAATGGCAAATCCACGCATTCCAGCTGCATCAATCAGTTGCCAACTTTTTTGACCCGGAGGATTCTTGAACGTTGAACCGCCCGTTCTGCTTTTGATAGGCTGCGTTGCCTCACGGCTCGACGTAATTTTGTCCATCGCCGCCATAATGTCTTCTGTTTTGCCCGCACGGCCTTCAAACGTTGCTTCCGTGAAAATCAAATCGTCTGCCGCTCCGCAGTGGCGATAGCTATAATGCATATCCGCATTGCTCAACACTTTGATATTCCCTTTAAGATCAACTGCTCTCGCCTCAACCAAAACGTCTTTGGTTTCGCCGCCGTAGGCACCACCGTTCATGCGAAGCGCCCCGCCTATGCTGCCCGGTATACCTCTTAGAAAGGTTAACGCATCGATACCATTCTCTGCCGCAAACCGCGCCACACGAACATCGAGTGCCGCAGTTCCAGCTTTAACACGCATGGGGCCATCAAGTTTCACATCTGCAAAACCGCGACCCAAACGAATAACGACACCCAGAATCCCACCATCACGCACTAACAGATTGGAGCCCACGCCGATGACATAAACAGGAACATCTTCGGGCAGGCCCGACATAAATGATGCTAAGTCGGCTTCATCAGCAGGCGTAAATAAAACTTCTGCCGGACCACCAACGCGGAACCATGTGAGGTCCGCCAGTGGATAATTCGGTTCTAACCGACCCCGAACATTGGGCAGTTTTGCTTTTAAGGCTTCTCCATCCATTACAGTCGTCTCAACCTAATGCTGCAAGTTCGTTTGGCAATGCATAGGCCCATTGCGAAATCGTGCCGGCCCCGAGACATACAACAATATCGCCCGGCTTCACGAGCTTGTTGACGATAGGTGCGAGTTGTTTGTTGTCTTCAATCTTATGAACCGAACGATGACCGCGATCGTGCAATCCTTGAGCCAAGCTTTCGTGGGTGGCACCTTCGATGAGGCTTTCACCTGCTGCATAAACTGGCGCAATAATAACAGAATCTGCGTCGTTGAAACAGCCACAGAATTCGCTGAACAGGCTTGAAAGGCGCGTGTAACGATGCGGCTGCATAACAGCGACAACCTTGCCCTTTGTCACCTTGCGGGCTGCAGAAAGCACGGCCGCAATTTCAACGGGATGATGACCATAGTCATCAAACACAGTCACGCCATTATGCTCACCAGTTTTAGTGAAGCGGCGTTTGACGCCTTCGAATGCCGCAAGGCCCACACGAATTTGGTCGTCCGACATGCCCAATTCGCGTGCCACAACAATAGCAGCTGTCGAGTTCAAGGCGTTGTGGTCGCCCGGCATACGTAGGGCCATATCTGAAATTCGATCAGTCTTGCCCGAAACACGATCTGTGACCACAACATTAAAGCGGGTTGCCCCGTCGTCATAGCGCACGTCTTGCAAACAAAAATCTGCCTGTGGACTTTTACCATAAGTAATCACGCGACGATCTTTGATTTGGCCAATCAGTTCTTGCACGACAGGATGGTCAATACACATCACCGCAAAACCATAGAATGGAATATTTTCGACAAATGCTAAGAACGCTTCCTTAGCTTTTTCGAAAGTGCCGTAATGATCAAGATGTTCCGGGTCGATGTTAGTGACAATTGCAACATCAGCAGGAAGTTTTACGAAGGTTCCATCGGACTCATCTGACTCTACCACCATCCACTCACCTTTGCCCAATCGCGCATTAGTGCCGTAGGCGTTGATAATACCGCCGTTGATGACTGTAGGATCCAGGCCACCAGCATCTAACAACGATGCAACGATTGAAGTTGTAGTGGTTTTGCCATGAGTGCCGCCAACGGCGATACAAGACTTAAAACGCATCAACTCCGCTAGCATTTCAGCCCGGCGAACAACAGGTAGATAGCGGTTGCGCGCTTCGATTAATTCTGGATTATCAGGCTTAACTGCCGACGAGATGACAACGACCTGTGCGTCACTAAGATTGCTTGCAGCATGTCCTATACTGACGTCGATGCCATGTTTGCGCAATCGAGCAACGTTGTAATTGTCTGAAATGTCAGAACCTTGAACTTTGTAGTTCAGAGTAGCCATAACTTCCGCAATACCGCTCATGCCGATACCGCCAATGCCAATAAAATGAATGGGCCCGACGTCCCGTGGCAGTTTCATGATTTAAAATCTCCTGTAGTATGAAAACCTTGGCGCACAATTTGACGCTCAACAAGGTCTGCGAGTTTTTGCGCAGCATCAGGCTTTCCGTGCCGAACAGCTGCTTTGGCGGCCTCTTTAAGGGCTTGGGGCCTACTCAGCAACTGCTGAAGAAGGTCAGCTAAAACAGCGGGTGTAAGTGCATTTTGGTCTTGAACAAATCCAGCACCTGCCCTTTCAAAACTTTCGGCGTTCTTCTTCTGGTCATTGTCGATGGCATGGGGCAACGGCACTAAAACAGCAGGCCGACCAATCACACCGAGTTCAGCAATTGAAGACGCTCCAGAACGGCAAATAACCAAATGACTTTTGGAAATCTCTTCGGGCATATTACCAAAAAATTGAGAAAGTTGAGAAGATACTCCAATCTCTTTGTAACGCACTTGAACACGGTCTAAATCTTCGGCGCGGCATTGCTGAACAATTGATATTCGCGCACGTAAATTCGGATTCAGCAACGACATCGTATCGGGCATGACGTCTGAGAAAAACTTTGCACCTTGGCTGCCGCCAAACACAACAAGTCGCAATGGCGAAGTGTCATCCATCTGCGGAAACGGAGAAGATGCAAATTGAAGAGCCGTTTGTCGAACTGGATTACCAGTAAAGACAACCTTCTTCTCAGCGTGCGGAGTGAGCTTAAAGACTTGCTCAAATGATGTCGCAATTGCATTCACGCGGCTGGCAAGAACCTTGTTCGCGCGACCCAGCACCGCGTTTTGTTCATGTAGTATTGTCGGAATGCGCAGCATTGTTGCCGCCCATAAAGGTGGTAAGGATGGGTACCCTCCAAAACCGACAACAGCGGCAGGAGCTTCAGAACGCAGAATGGACTTGGCTTTCGAAACACCAGAATAGAGGCGCATCAAATTGCCGGGCACTTGCAACGGCTTTGAAAGTGAAAGGCTCGCTGATGGAACAATATGCGTTTGTGAGGCCGGAAATAATTTGCCATAGTCACGCACACGTTCATCTGTAATCAAACGAATGTCATATCCGCGGCCGCTCAACACTTCCGCCAAAGCTTGTGCTGGAAACAAGTGTCCACCGGTTCCGCCCGCTGCCAAAGCAACGCGTTTCTCATGCGTCATTTTCATCGACTACATATTTTCCGCAGTTGCATAGGTGTTAGTCGGCGTCGCAACCGCAGGCACTTGTCGGCCCAAAGCTAGGATGAAACCAATAGCTGCCGCAGTTCCCAACAAGGACGAACCGCCATAGGAGATCATCGGCAACGTCATGCCTTTCGCCGGCAAAAGAGCCACGTTCACACCCATGTTGATTGAAGCTTGGATTGCGAACATTGAGGTGACCCCCGCCATCGCCAAAGCCGCAAATGGATCTTTTTCAGACTTCGCCCGCTTCAAGGCACGGATGATGATAAATAGAAATAATCCCATAATCGTCAAACATGCGATCAATCCAAATTCTTCACCAACGACCGAGAACGTAAAATCCGTATGCGCGTCGGGCAACACAAGTTTTGCTGTTCCACCACCGGGACCCGCTCCTAACACGCCCCCGTTGTTGAAGGCTTGCATCGACGTGTCAACCTGGAACGTGTCGCCCTTTTCAGGATTCAAAAAGCGATCGATACGCGAAGCAACATGAGGCACGAGAGCATAAGACAACGCAACGGCCGCTGTACCTACACCCGCCAAGCCAAATACAAATGGCCAAGGGATTCCGTACACCAACAACATTGCCCCAATCGTCATAACAACCAATGCAGCTTGACCAAAGTCCGGTTGGATAACCAGCGACAGTAAGAACAACCCTGCAGAGCCATAAGCAATCAAATGTCCAGGCATGTCAGGCAAACGAATGCGTTCTGCAAGCATCCAGGAAAACACAATGACAAAACACGGCTTCGCAAATTCAGAAGGTTGCAAACTAATTGGACCAATATCAATCCACCTGTGCGCACCTTTAATCTCAGGCCCAAACTTTAATGCAAGCCACATTAACAAAATTGATCCAACAAAACCAATCAAGCCAAACCGTTTCACCCATTGGCGATCAAATGCAGAAATGACGATCAAGCCTGTAACAGCGAGAAAAAGATAGAGCAGCTGACTCTTCACAAAATGATAGGGATCAAGGCCAATTCTCATGGCAACCGGCGGGCTAGCTGCCATGCTCACCAATACCCCAACTGCCATGAGCAACATGGTTGCAGTCAGTAGTGGCTTGTCTACGGTGAACCACCAACGCGCCATCAACCCTCGATCACTTCGGGAAATTAGGCTCATGTTGCACCCTCGTTCATCATTTTAATGCCACTCAGCCGTGAAACGATATTGACGAAATCTTCTCCACGAACTTCAAAATTTTTATACTGATCAAACGAGGCGCAAGCTGGAGACAACAACACTGTGGGAGTTTCCATCCCACTCTGTTTTGCATCGTCAGAAGCAAGCTGCACGGCACGCGCCATCGTTTCTGCAATCACAAACGGAACTCTTCCGTCCAACTCTTTTGCTATATCTGCAGCTGACACACCAATCAGATATGCTTTTTTAATCCGAGAGAAATGCGGCGACAATGCCGCCACGCCGCCCGCTTTCGCCAAACCACCAGCAATCCAGAAAATATCGTCGTAAGATACAAGTGCTTTTTCAGCCGCGTCAGCATTTGTAGCTTTAGAGTCATTTACAAATCCAACTTTTCCCAAGGACGCGACTTGTTGCATACGATGCGCCAAGCCTGGGAAACTGATCATCGCTTCCATTATTGTTTCGGCCTTAAGACCAAGCGCATGGGCAGCGCCATAGGCCATACAAGCATTTTGCCAGTTGTGCCGACCGCGCAAAGCCGCCAGCATTCTCAAATCAAGCGAAGCGACCAACTTGCCATCTTCTCGGTGTTGCAAAATTCCATCGGGTGCCGATACACCGTGATCAAGCGATGAGGCGACAGACACCGGCAAGACATCAGCGCCTGAATGAATTTTGGTTGCGATTCCCCTACCCCATTCATCATCAACACCTATCAGCGCTGTTTGACCATCACGTTGCTTGGTAAACATCCGTGCTTTCACGTCTGCATAGTGTTGCATGTTGCCATGACGGTCCAAATGGTCCGGCGTTAAATTCGTGAGAATGCCAACATCGGGTGAAAGCCCGGGCATCAAGTCAATTTGAAAAGACGACAGCTCGAGAACGTAGATGCGCCCACGACTGGGCGAACGCAAATTAAACACAGCATTTCCAATATTACCTCCAACATCAACATCTAACCCGCCATGCTTTAAGACATGGCCAATGAGCGCTGTTGTTGTAGATTTTCCATTGGTGCCTGTGATTGCAACGACCTTGGCACCTGTGTCCTGCACTTCCCGCGCAAAAACTTCCGTATCACCAATGACTTCTATGCCCACAGCCTTTGCCTTCACCACTGTCCAATGTGGTTCAGGATGTGTGAGTGGAACACCTGGGCTCAACACCAATGCATGTAAATTTTTGAAATCGACCGTGTGCAGGTTGGTTACGTTGACGCCGTCATTGCGAGCCTTATCTTGCGCCGGCTCCGAATCGTCCCAAGCAAATACAGTCGCACCGCCTTCTTGCAAAGCAAGTGCACAAGAAATACCTGAACGCGCCAAACCAAACATGGCGACGCGCTTGTTTTTGAATGTCGAAGCAGCAAACATTATTTGTTACCGAAGCTTCAGGGTTGAAAGGCCAATCAAAGCCAACACAAATGCAATAATCCAAAACCGGATGACAATCGTCGGTTCTTTCCAGCCCTTCTGTTCGAAATGGTGGTGCAAGGGTGCCATGGCAAACACCCTCTTGCCTGTCATTTTAAATGAAGCGACTTGTACGATCACCGATACAGTTTCGAGAACGAACAACCCACCGATAACAGCCAAAACAATCTCGTGCTTTACGGCAACGGCAATCGCACCAAGAGCCCCGCCAAGCGAAAGCGAACCGGTGTCTCCCATAAAAATCATGGCGGGTGGTGCGTTGAACCAGAGGAATCCCAAACCTGCCCCAATCAATGCCGCACAAAACACAGCAAGCTCGCCGGTGCCTTTGACAAAGTGCAATTGCAAGTAATCAGCGAACACAAAGTTACCAACCAAATACGCAATGAGCGCATAACTTCCGGCGGCAATCATCACTGGAACGATTGCCAACCCGTCCAATCCGTCTGTGATATTCACCGCATTGCCAGCGCCAACAATGACAAACATACCGACGAGAATAAAGAACGGGCCAAAGTAGATCAGAACGTCTTTGAAAAATGGTACCGCCAACGAACTTGCGAGCGATTTATCACCAATCCACATGAAAATGAAAACCGCGATACCCGCAATCACAAATTCGGATATCAGTCGAAGTTTCGAAGAGAACCCTTTGACCGACGCCCGTGTGACTTTCAAATAGTCATCATAGAACCCAATCGCTCCAAAGCCCATCGTCACAAACAACACGGCCCACACATAGAGGTTACTTAGATCTGCCCACAGCAATGTTGAAACAAAAACGCCCGACAGAATCATTAATCCGCCCATCGTGGGCGTACCCTGTTTCTCAACAATATGACGCTGTGGACCATCAGTTCGAATAGGTTGTCCACGGCCTTGTTTAACCTTCAACAAAGCAATTAGTTTCGGCCCAAACACAAATGCAAAAAGCATGGCCGTCAAAACGGCCCCGCCCATGCGTGTCGTCAAGTAGCGAAAAACGTTGAACGCCGAGACGTCGTCGGCAAGCGTGCTCAGCAAATAAAACAACATATCAAACGTCTTCCTTCTGTCTTTGTGGCCACTTTGCTTTAAGCGCCTCAACAATTGGTCCCATACGGCTTCCAAGCGAACCTTTGACCATCACACAATCACCCACGCGTAGATCAGTCGAGATTTCATCTATTAAAGCAGATGAATTTTCAGCATAGAATCCACGCTTTGCTTCAGGCAAAGCATTCCACAAATGTTTCATCAACGGACCGGCAGCGTGAACGCGATCGATTCCGTGCCGCTCAATGTCATGTGTCAAAGTACGATGCAAGTCCGGACCAAAATCACCCAATTCCAGCATATCCCCCAACACAGCAATTCGCCTTCCGTTGCGACCCGTTTTCATGGTGGCCAACAGTGCAATTGCAGCCGCAACTGAAGCGGGATTTGCATTATAACTTTCGTCGAGCAACAATGCGTCACCCGCCGCGAGCGATAGCGTAACTTGCCCTCCCCGTCCCTTTGCAGGCTTGGCATCCGACAATGCGAGCGCCGCTCGCGCCAGATCTGCACCTACAAGTTTTGCGGCAGCAAGTACCGCCAAACTATTGAGCGCCATGTGTTCACCGGGCATCCCCAGTTTGTAGATTACTTTTTCATCTAAAATCTGTGCCGTGATACAGCAACAATCCGGGCGTAAAGCTAAACCTTCCAGTCGCACGTTGGCTTCAGGATGCCGGCCAAAACCGACCACTGATTTGATCCCCTGTGCGAGTGCTGCTTCTTTGAGATAGTCAAAGTACGGCGAGTCACGATTGATAACGGCGTGACCACCTTCAACCACACCTGTGAAAATTTCAGCCTTGGCTTCAGCAATTTCATCGAGCGACTTGAAATGACCGAGATGACTTGCTGCGACAGTCGTGACAATCGCCACATGGGGCTGCACCATCCCAACCAATGGAACAATTTCACCAATGTGATTCATACCAATTTCAAATACGCCGAAACCAGCTGTTGTGGGAAAACGAGAAAGCGTGAGCGGCACACCCCAGTGATTATTAAATGACGCAGCGGAAGCATGGGTTTCTGCCGAAGCTGAAAGTGCAATTCGCAACATCTCCTTGGTACTGGTTTTCCCAACGCTTCCTGTCACTGCAATGATGCGCGCATGGCTACGTGCACGTGCTGCCCGTCCAAGTCGTTCCAACGCGGCTAAGGGATCATCATTGACCAACAACAGGGGCAAGTCTTCTGGCCATGCAGGGTCACGCTTAGAGACGATCGCAATTCCAGCCCCTTCGGCAACAGCGGCAACCACAAAATCATGGCCGTCCATCTTGTCACCTTTAATGGCAACGAAAACATCGCTCATCGCAACCGAGCGCGAGTCAATCGAAATGCCATTAAATGGGCCTGTAGGCTTGCCAAAAACAACGCCACCAATGGCGTTCACCAACTCAGCTAAAGACCACAACTCATTTTGCATGATAAATCACCCCACTCAATGCGGCCTTGACTGCATCATGATCACTGAATGGCTTGGTTTCATGCCCGATTATCTGACCAAGTTCATGGCCCTTCCCTGCAACCAACAATACGTCCCCCCCATTCAATGTCGAGACTGAAGCAGCAATTGCTTTCGCCCGATCAGCAATTTCTATTGCTCTTGGCGCTCCTGCCAATATTTCGCGACGGATGGTTGCAGCATCCTCCGTACGCGGATTATCATCGGTCACATAAACGGCATCGGCATTTGCAGCGGCAGCTTTCGCCATTAAAGGGCGTTTGCCTTTATCGCGATCTCCACCACAACCAAACACCACATATAATTTTCCCTGAACCGATGGGCGCAAGGCTTTCAATGCAGTCTCGACAGCGTCCGGCGTGTGTGCATAATCAACATAGACGCGCGCACCATTGTCCCTCTTACCTACCAGTTCCAAACGACCCGTCGCACCTTTAAGTGAAGCCAGCGCGTGACGCACCAATGAAAGTTCACCGCCTGTCGCAATCACGAGACCAGCAGCTACAACTGCATTCGAAGCTTGAAAGTCACCAACCAATGGCAACGGCACGTCATGCTCGCCATCTGCCATTTTGAGCTTCAAAAGTTGGCCATTTTCGGTTTGTGTCGAAGATAGAATACGAATGTCGTCGCCTTTTTCACCAACGCTAAAGACAGTGAGGCCCGCAGCCAAGCACCGCTTCTTAATGTCTGAAGCTTCTGGGATGTCCGCATTCAAAATCGCGGGCGATCCGGGGCAAAGAAGTTGTTCAAACAGCATCATCTTCGCATCAAGATAATGTTCAAACGTCTTATGATAGTCGAGATGATCACGCGTCAAATTCGTGAATGCGCCTGCCGAAATGCGCAAACCGTCTAAGCGGTTCTGCGCCAAACCATGACTTGACGCCTCCACTGCAAGATGTTCGACGTGATCTTTGGCAAGTGCCGCCACGGCTTGGTGCAAGTGAACAGGATCAGGTGTTGTGTGGGAAAGATAAGTTGCACCCTCTGGTCCAACAATCCCAATCGTTCCAAGGCTCGCGGCTCGAAACCCCATCTCCGCCCAAATTTGCCGCACAAATACAGACACTGAAGTTTTGCCATTTGTGCCTGTTACAGCGACAATCGTGTCTGGTTGATCGTCATAGAACCGCGCAGCTGCAAGCGCCAATAGTCTGCGTGGGTTGGCAGTGCGTATCAACGTTAATCCCGTAACATCAGCGATGTCATTTGCTACGATTGCTGCAACTGCACCCTGTGCTTTTGCATCTTGCAAAAACTTCGCTCCATCAGCCTTCACACCAGGCAGCGCCGCGAAAAGAAAACCGGGCTTTACGTCCCGGCTATCAGCGGTAATTCCAACAACAGGCAAATCACTCGCAACATTTGCGAGTACGCCATCATCTAAAATCAACCTGGCAAGGGTCTGCGCCATATCAACCCTTTTTCGCCTTGCGTTGCTTTTCCAGTTTTTCGCGGTCAGCATCTGTCAAATGCGGGACGACGCCAAGCATCGGCGCAATGCGCTTGATGATGTTTCCAGCCGTCGGCACCGCATTCCAGCCTGAAGTTGCAAAGCCATAAGTTTCTGGCAATGGCTTTGGTTCATCGAGCATCACGAGTATGGCGTAACGCGGTTGGTCCATCGGAAAAGCGCCAATGAACGAGGCCAAACGATGGTCTTTGGAATAACGTCCGCGCACAACTTTTTCAGCCGTACCGGTTTTTCCACCCACACGGTAGCCCGCAACATCAGCTTTACCGGCGGAACCATCAGTCGCGTTCAACCGGAACAATTCGCGCAAGTTCGCAGAAACGGATTTCTTCACAATCTGTTTTGACAGCACATCAGCCTCTTCCTTGCTACGCCGCATAAATGTTGGCGGAACCATCTTTCCTTCATTCAAAATGCCTGAAACAACGGAAAGACCCTGCAAGGGCTGCACGGCAAAACCATGGCCAAAAGCCGCCGTTGCCGAGACCAATTTACCCCATCTTTTAGGCAGCAATGGTTTTGCCGTTTCTGGAACTTCCGTCAGCAAACGTTCGAGCAAGCCAACGCGTCCTAAAAACTCTTGGTGGCCTTCAATACCAACAGCAAGCGCCATTTTTGCTGTGCCAATGTTTGAAGAGTTGGTGAAAACTTCGGGTACCGTCAGCACTTTGCGTTGGGCATGAAAGTCGTTGATGCGGGCGTTGCCAATCACCAGAGGAAAGCGCGCATCAAACTTTGAATTCATGTTCATCACGCCATAGTCAAATGCCATGGCGAATGTGATTGCCTTAATCACCGAACCCAATTCATAAACACCAGACAACATCTTGTTTTGCTGGTCTTTACCAAAAGCTTTTGATTCAGCATTAGGGTTGAAATCAGGCAGAGAAACAAGAGCAACAATTTCCCCCGTCTCAATATCCATGACAATGCCGCCACCGGCAGCTGCTTTGAATTTCACGATAGCTTTCGCAAGCTCATCCGACAACGCATGCTGCACGCGAATGTCGAGTGACATTTGCGCAGGTGCCGACATGGGTCGACCTGGTTCAGCAAGAGATGCAGTGTAAATCGCACCCGCGTTGTCGAGATATTTTTCAATCCCGGCAATGCCCTTGGTATCAACATCCACATAGCCAACAGTATGCGCCGTCAAACGCCCTTGCGGGTAGACGCGTTTGCGTTCGTTGATGTAAGCCACGCCTGGAATACCGAGATTATAAACCGCGTCGCGCTCTTCCGGACTAACCTGCCGTTTGATCCACACAAAGGCACGGCCGGGCTGGGTCAACTTTTTACGCAGATCAGCCGCATCAACATCTGGCATTGTTGACGAAATGAGTTCAACTGCTTCTTCAATATCAAGAATTTTGCGTGGATCAGCAAACAACGAAGCCACAGAAACGTCTGTTGCTAATACAACGCCATTGCGATCAACAATGTCAGGCCTTGGCACGCGATCAGCTTCTCGCGCAATGCGCTTTGCTTCGCCCTCTTCCGGTTCAAAAACCGTAAGCCGCACGAGCTGAGCACCAATGATTCCAAAAAACACAACATACGCCAAGCCTAACAAGCGAATGCGGTTTTGCCCCACGAGGCCGCGATTGCGATCTATGACGGGTTGTTCTGCCATGACTATTGCATCTTCTTCAAAATATCATCAATGCCGCCTTGGCCTTCAGGCGCTTCCGCTTTTGCTAGGGCTTGCAAGCGTTGTGGCAACTCTTCGACAGTGACAATTTGGTCAGGCTCTAACTTTTGCATGCCCAAATGTTGTTCCGCCAATTGTTGAATGCGTTCCGGGCGTGTCAGGCTGCTCCACTCTGCTTTCAGCAGCTTGATAGCTTCAGCATTATCAACCATCTCGGCTTTGGCCCGCGCAATCACCCGCTCCTGCGATCGTGTTGTATGTTCAAGATTGTACAATACGCTGGCTGTAAAAAGTGTTCCCAATACCATTGCAAAGTTTGCATATTTCAACATTCAGTGCGCCCTCATCTTCGCAACAGACTTATAAAACTCGCCCTTGCTGCCCCATGCTTTAGCATCCGTTCGAACAGCAGCGCGCAACTTGGCTGAACGTGCGCGAGGATTTTCAGCGAGCTCTTTTTCATCGGCCGCAACATGGCCCTTGTGCAACAATCTAAAGCTCGGAGCGGGCGCATCCATGATACCCGGCGCATGTCGTGATGTGGAAGGCAGGTTTCCACTCCGTTCGGCAAAAAATTGCTTCACGATCCGGTCTTCAAGTGAGTGAAAAGACACCACAACCAAGCGCCCACCGGGTTTCAAAATTCGCTCTGCTGCAATTAAGGCATCAACCAATTGGCCCAATTCGTCGTTCACATAGATGCGGAGGGCTTGAAATGTTTTGGTAGCAGGATGCGTGCGCAAATGGGGTCGATGTGGCCCCGTCGCCCGCTCAATAGCAGCCACCAATTGTTTGGTCGTCTCGATAGGCGCCTCAGCACGTGCTTTGACAATTGCACGCCCAATGGCGCGCGATTTTTGCTCCTCGCCAAACACGTAAATGATGTCTGCAAGTTTTTCCGCTGAGTACTGCGCCACAACATCGGCAGCACTTGGCCCGGATTGCGCCATGCGCATATCCAGAGGTCCATCCCTCATGAACGAAAATCCGCGTTCCGACTGGTCAAGTTGCATAGACGAAACACCAATGTCCATGACCACGCCGTCGACGGCGTGAATATCCAAAGCTTCAAGTTCATCTGCAAAGTCACTGAAGGCAGCTTCAACCAGCGCAAAACGAGACGTTGCAGCGACAAGCTTTTGCCCCTCGCGAATAGCATCCGGGTCACGATCAAACCCAATCACCCGACACTCGGCAGATGCCAAAAACGCCTTGCTATATCCCCCTGCACCAAACGTGAGATCAGCGATCACATCGCCATCAACAGGTTGCAGAGCTGCCAACACGCTGTCCAAGAGAACAGGCACATGGCTCATCTCGTTATTTGGAGGCATGTTTAGGTGTTGCGGCATGACTAAAAATCAGAATGAACAGAAGGTTAACCCAACCCTGACAATGCGCAGCCCAGTGTTAACAAATAGTTTCCGCTATGAGTCACGCCAGTACATTATTCAGGGGGAAAAAGTGCCAGTTGGCCTGTAAGCCGGGTTTTGTCTTCCAAGCCGAAGCTTGAATGGATGACCATTCATCTGGAACACGTGTTGCCACGTGCTTCGCGCAACCAACCCGGGCGGCAGGGCCGGAAAAGCCTGATTTCCCTTGCGAGAAATCGCACCACCCCTATTCGGTCTTGCTCCCGGTGGGGTTTGCCATGCCGCTTCCGTTGCCGGACGCGCGGTGCGCTCTTACCGCACCTTTTCACCCTTACCCGAGCATGCCTAAGCATGCGAAAGGCGGTTCGTTCTCTGTGGCACTTTCCCTGGGGTCGCCCCCGCCGGACGTTATCCGGCACCGTTTTTCCGTGGAGCCCGGACTTTCCTCCACCGCAGCCTTTCGGCTCTTGCGGCAGCGGTCACCCAGCCAACTGGCAAGCGCGGGGTTAGGCATTTGTTGTGGGTACGTCAACAAAACCTTGAATTATCCAAAAACAGGGCCATGTTCCGCCCCTGTATGTTTGGGGGCTAACGATGACCGAGATTGAACGACTGAATACCTTGAAGCGCATTCAACGCTTGGCCAAGCTAATGGACACCGCTTGGGGCATTCCCTTTACCCGTTGGCGTTTCGGGCTTGATTCTGTGCTTGGCCTCATTCCAGGTGCCGGTGATGCCGTAAACCTTGGCGTGTCGCTCTACACACTCAACCTCGCCCGTAAATTGGGCGCGCCCAACAGTCTGCTCTTGCGCATGGCTGCCAATGCCGGCGTGGATTTTGGCTTAGGAAGCGTCCCTATATTGGGTGACATCTTCGACCTCTTTTTCAAGTCCAATACCCGGAATTTGAAAATGCTGACCGCATTTTTAGAGCAGCAAAAAACCAAACATTGAATGTCGGCAGCCTATGGAGTCGAACCGACAGCCAGTGTAAGGGCCTCATCAGTAGGGGGCACAAAATGAAGTACTTTGGATTTGCGTTAGGATTGGCATTGCAATTGTGCGCAGCATCAAGCTTTGCCCAGGAGCGCGAATGGGTCTTGGATGCGGCTGAAGAGGACGTTTATTTGCTCTTCGGCGTTCCGAACACAACCGATGTTGGCGTCAGCTTCTGGTGCAAAATCAGCACCGGCAAAATAAGCTTGTTTGCACCTGCCCCTGCAAACCAAAGCAAACTTAGAAAAGTTACGCTTGAAGTTGGAAAAGCCACTTTCGATCTCAATGCAACGTTGTCTGAAGAAAGTCGGCAAGTGTCATTGGAGGCCAAACTATTACCGCAAGACAAAATTCTCGCCGAACTTCAAACCGCCGAACGCTTCTCACTCACCGTTGGCAAACATAAATCCATCTATCCATTGAGCGGTGCGGATTTTTCAGGGCTGCTCAAATTCTGCAACATCAAACCCGAAGGCGCAAATAACTAAGAAACACTCACGTTTGGCAGTGTCGCTTTCAATCGCCGCAAAATATCAATAGTCCCCGCATCAGCAATACCATTGACCAGCTTGCGCCGATAACGCCGCTGTACAGCTTCCAAAACAATACGCGTTCGATTGTCATATGCGCCATTGATGTCGAGGCCATACCCTATGTCAGTGAGTACTTGCTGGTAGTCAGCCACCGCAATATCGGCAGCCATCCGTAAGGCCGGCAGCACCATCTGCCCTACGCCACGTGCGGCCAAATAATCCCAATCAAACGCTTCGCCCGGGTCAACTTTCCGTCCCGGCGCAATATCAGAATGAGCGACAACATGGTGTGGAGAAAACCCGTGTCGCACCATAATATCGAGGCACAGAGTTGCCACCGCATTCATCTGCATCATTGGAAATGCAGGCAAACCGCTCGCGTGCCCTTGATTCTGAATTTCAATGCCAATGGAAGCTGAATTGATATCAACAGCACCATGCCAAGATGAAACACCGGCATGCCACGCCCGCAACTCTTCATCGACCATCTGAACAATACTGCCATCAACATCGACGAGATAGTGACAAGATACTTTAGATTCCGGATTACACAACCAATCGACTGCCGCAGGTCCGTTGGCCATGCCTGTGTAGTGCAACACAATCAACGACGGTTTAACACCATTCAAGCGCGGCTCATGATTTGGAGAAAATTGCTGCCGCGTAACGAGAGCAGACCCGTTCACGCTGACTGTTCTTTTTTCACACGGTCAAAAGCTTCATTGATCCGTGCCAAGCGTTCCGTTGCAATCATCACCAATTCTTGCGGCATACCGCTTGCCATATGTTTATCAGGATGCAACTCGCGCACCAATTTCCGATGTGCCTTGCGAATATCTTCAAACGGCATACTGCGCTCAACGCCCAAAATTTCATAAGGGTCATCTTCTAAAACAACATGGCGCGCACTAATGCGATTGAAATCCTTTGGCTGAAAACCAAACAGTTCACTGATGCGGCCAAGGAACGTAAGTTCGTCCTGATGTACAGCACCATCGGCCTTGGCAATGTGAAACAATCCATCCAACACGTTTTCAAGCATGTTGGAACCAGGTTCAAATAAACCTGCGACTTGCTTGGCATAACTTTCAAAGCCAGCAACATCTTGCTTGGCCAGATCAAACACGCGCTGCACAGCTGCACGATCGGCTTCAGGCACTTGGAACACATCACCAAAGGCCGAAACCTCATCTGACGTTACCGTGCCATCGGCCTTGGCCATCTTGGCACCGAGTGCAATCATGCCAATCGTAAATGCAACAGATTTTTCAGGTGGAGTGCTGCTGCCAAAATATCCGCTAACAGTATCGCCAACGTCTTGCATCGCCCCCGCGATGCGCTGCCAAATCGACATGTTCCCCAACCCTAAAGTCTAATCAAGCCAACTTCTTGAAATAATGAAAAACACTGAAATTCGGCGCATCAACATCTTGCCCCGCAGCAAGCCTACGCTCGAGGTGCCAAGCACGACCAGCTGTCCAAATTGAAAGCGCCAAAACAGGTATTAACGACAATGCAGCCAAGACCATCAAAATTTGATCTGAAGCACCGAACAATTTTGAAACAGCCCAAACTGTAGTCACTGCAGCAGAACCCACCAAGCAGAGCGTCATAAGCGTCACCCCTATAGCAGCCAAAGCACAATTCAGCGAACTTGCCGCACGGTCATGCTGGCGTGGCGTATATTCTGGGCGTCTAATTTCCTGTTCCATCACGCTCATATGCGCTTTGAACACTGATTTTGCAATCCGTCATACATTGCAATTGATTCTTCGAGCGAAATACGAAGCACAAGCTGTTGTTTTAACGGCAATAACTTCCACCACTGCGGTGGCGCTGCAAATCCAGATGGAAGTGATCATCATGATTTGCATCTGCACCCGGCCCCAACACTGTTTTGAACGGCCCACAGGCTTCCGCCCGCACCTGCTTCAAAAACGACCGCGCATCACGATTGCCAAACCAACCTTGCTCAACAGTTACCTTGCGCCCACTCTCCAGAGTGAAAGCTGAAATATCAATGGCGTTGCCCATGCCATGCTCGCTCAATTTGGCACCGCGCACATTGTTTCGCGGGCGACAAGCATATCCTGCGGGCACGTCGATCCCCACAACCTTTTCTCCAAAGGCATCATCGGCAGCAGGCTGAACTACATCTTCCAACCATTTTGCAGTTGTATTAGCGACACCACAGTTGAACGTAACCGCTTGGTTGAAACGCACCCCGACCAGTCCGCTCACCTTGTAGGCGTTGTGAACGAAACAGCCATTACCCTTGTCAATGTCAGATATTTTTTCAGCGTCACCAAAGCGTTCAGGATTCGCGGCGCACATCGCCGATGGCGGAACCAAACCTTTGGTTTCAAATTTTTTTGAACTGATCGGCGTGTCGTCGGAACACCCCACAACAACAAAGGCCACAACGGCCAAAATACAATAACTCGTACGCAACACAACAAACTCCCCGGACGTGGGAAATACCATGCCGCATCACAGTTAATGATTGGTGTTTTAACCGTTCAGCGCAACGATCAACTTATTGATGTCGCCATTGCGCTTGTCGAGATAGCTTGTGAAATCGCTACGTTGAAATGGCGTGAGCCAAAAGCCCAAAACCTTGGCATCACGAATTTTGTATTTTCCACCGCGCCAAACCAGCTTCCAAGACACGTTATAGGTTTGACCCGTCATCAAGAATACTTTGGATTCAACAATAACGTCTTTGTTTTCGTCAACCTTCGCTTCACCCACTTCATATTTCGCAACAGTATAGTCGCGTGATTGAAGCGCAAAATAACGTGCCATATAAGTGGCGACACCGCGTTGATAACGTCCGCGTTGTCCCGATTGAATTTTCGCTGAATATTTGCCGAGCGCAAAAGAAGAAATTTCGGGCACATCAGCATAACGTTGTACTACCCGCATGAACGACGTCACGGTGCCTTGACGATGAGCCGCAAGTAGCTCCTTGCCAACCTGACGCATAAAACCAATTGAAGCGTGGTCGCCCGCAGCCAAACTTGGTGTGGCTAACGTTCCAAATAATCCAGCGAGTAAATTGCGACGTGTCAGCATGATTCGATCTAGTCCAAATGGTTTAATCGGGGCGTTACGGTTAATGAACACTTAACGCAACCGCATCACCATGTTTCAGCTTCAGCCAAAAATGCGTAAAGCGCTTTGAAATCGCCTTTTGATCTTTTTAACTCACGTGAAAATGCGTCCCGCATGGCCACTGAAAGTCGGACGCCAAGAATGCTCAAATCCACGACTTGGTAGCCATCACCTTTCGCCGTGAGATACCAAACGATCTGCTCATTGCTCAGCTTTGATTTTGCAATTTTGCTTTTCACAATGGTGAAGTTGCCCTGTTGCACAACCGTATCAACGACAAAGTCAGCACCTTTGAATTTATCAATGTACCAAACAAACAACGCCGCCGCATATGCGGTCACAAGCTCATTGAATTTTTCTTTGTCTGAACTCGGCAACTTACCACGGTAAGTGCCAAGAGCTGACCCAGCAATGGTTCGCAAATTTACGTGACGTCCCAAAAGATTTGCAAATTTGGAACGCAACGGTTTGCCGCGCACCTGGCCGTTTGCGAGTGCGAGAACATCTCGTCCAATGCTTTGAACATAAGTTTTGGGGTCAGCCGCAGCAGCGCCGGGTGAAACGCCCGCAGCAAGCATTACTGAAGATAGGAGGAAAAAGCGCCGATTGATCACAAAACACCTGCTTTTCAAATTGCCGTCTAAATAATCCCGCGCCCGCTCGCCCCCTTATACGCCAACTCCCCCTAGGGCTGACAAGAGGATTCCACACAAAATTCTAAAAACGACATCATTTGTACGTGAAACGAATTTCTTGCCATCTATATAAAGATATGTTTATATAGATGGATGGAAGAACTTCTTGCCAGTCTAAAAGCAGCAGCTGAATCGACGCGAATCCGCGTCATGTTCATACTATCCCATGGCGAGTTGAACGTGTCCGAGCTTACGTTTGTTCTAGGCCAAAGCCAACCTCGGGTTAGCCGCCATTTGAAGTTGATGACGGAAGCTGGCTTGCTTTCGCGCCATAAGGAAGGGAACTGGGTACTTTTCCGCCTCCGCAATGAAGGTCTGGGCGGTGCCCTCGCCCGCGCGTTGGTAGACATGCTTTCGACTAAAGATTCGCTGCTTTCCGAAGATCTGGTGCGCTTGGAGGAAGTCAAACGTCAACGGGAGGAAAAAGCAGCAGCTTATTTCAGTGCGAATGCAGCCTCTTGGTCTGAACTTCGCTCTCTCCACGTAGACGAAGAAAGTGTGGAACGCGCCATGGGTCAAATGTTGGCCTCACCCAATATTGGAACATTGGTAGATTTGGGCACGGGCACTGGTCGCGTGTTGGAAGTGTTTTCAAAGCAAGCATCAAAATTGCTCGGTGTTGATTCCAGTCGCGACATGCTTGCCATTGCCCGCACCAACTTAGAGCGACTGGGTTTGCGTCCAGAATTGCGCCAGTCTGACATCTACGCTCTGCCGCTACCTGATGCTTCAGCTGATGTGGTCACGATCCACCAAGTTCTTCACTTTCTAGACGAGCCACAAAAAGCCTTGCTCGAAGCACGCCGTATTCTGGCAGCTGATGGCAAGCTGCTGGTCGTCGATTTCGCGCCTCATGAACTCGAAGAATTACGAGAAGAGCACGCCCATCGTCGCCTTGGCATTTCAGCCGAGCAAATGACGGCATGGTTCAACCGCGCAGGTCTAACGCTCGAACGCCATGAAGTGCTTGATCCGCCTTGGCTGAAAGACCGCAAGGGCCTCACTGTATCACTCTGGCTTGCCCGTCCAGTGGCAGCCAACATTTCAAAAGCATCCAAATTCAAGGCTCTACAATGACCAGTCCACTGAAAGTCTCTTTCGAATTTTTTCCTCCCAAGTTGGGCGATGCGGAAGCGCCGTTCTGGTCAGCCGTCAAAAAATTAGAGCAAATCCAACCCGATTTTGTCTCGGTCACCTATGGCGCAGGTGGAACCACGCAAGACCGCACGCTTGCAACCCTTTCCAAGATCACCTCTGAAACAGGTTTGAAAGCGGCCGGCCATCTCACTTGCATTGGCAAAAGCAAATCAGAAGTGGATGGCGTTGTCCGTGCCTATGCAGCCGCTGGCGTCAATCATATCGTGGCCTTGCGGGGCGACCCGCCTGCAGGCGTTGGCACGCGCTTCTCGCCTCATCCTGAAGGTTATCGCAACGCTGCTGATTTGGTTCGTGGCATTCGTGACATCGGCAATTTCGATATTTCGGTTTCGGCCTACCCAGAACGGCACCCTGAATCAGTTTCGATTGAAGAAGACCTCGCCTTCATGGCGGACAAAGCTGAGAATGGCGCGACGCGTGCGCTCTCACAATTCTTCTTCCACAATGCATTTTTCTTGAGATTGCGAGATCGCATTGCCGCCCGCGGCATTAAAATCAATCTCGTACCTGGCATTCTGCCCATCACAAATTTCGCGCGCGTCTGCGAGTTTGCAGGAAAATGTGGTGCTCACATTCCTCCCGAATTAGAGCGCCGATTTTCAGGCCTCGATAATGACCCCGAAACTCGAAACCTCGTCGCAGCCATGGTCGCCGCCGAGCAGGTCCATGCCCTCCAACGCGAAGGCGTTGAAGATGTACACTTCTACACATTGAACCGCAGTGAACTGGTTTACGCTATTTGCCGGGTTCTAGGTTTGGGCAGTCCCGCAAGCAACGAAAAAGCCGCTTAATCGTCTGTCTTGGACTCGTCATAGTTTCTATGTATGACGCAGCCATTCGCTAACGGAATTCAGATTCTTGGACGCAATCAGCTCATCTTCCGCAAACCTGCCCACCGCTGGGCCGATGCGCTTTACTTACTCCACGCTTGACCAGCATTTGCTGCAACGACTCGTCATTCAGGGCATTGAACTGATGGGCGGTCAACGCAAGTTGAAGCGGCTCTATCTTGAACATGTTGACAACTTAAAGCACGGCGAAGGTTTTTTTGACTCGGCCGTGCGCTTGCTTAACATCAATGTCGATTATGATCGCCAAGCACTTTCTGCCGTCCCCAAAACTGGTCCTGTGATTTTCATTTCGAACCATCCCTATGGTGTGTTGGATGGCATCACGTTGACCTGGCTCGCGATGAAGGCACGGCCTGATATTAAAGTTTTGGCCAATGACGTATTGTGCCAATCACCAGAAGCTGCGGCAAATCTTTTGCCCGTTGCTTTTGCGCCAACGCGCGAAGCCTTGGAAACCAATGTGCGAACCCGAATGGCCGCGCAGCAATGGTTGAAGCAAGGCAACGCCATCGGCATTTTTCCAGGCGGTGGTGTTTCGACAACTGAAAAGCCATTTCATAAACAGGCGGTTGATTTGCCTTGGGCGCCCTTCACTGCAAAGTTGGTGCGCAGTTCAGGCGCTACTGTGGTTCCGGTTTTTTTCACTGGTCAAAATTCACGGCTGTTCCAAATTGCCAGCCATTTGAGTTTGACACTGCGGCTATCATTGGTCTTCCGCGAAACGGCGCGCCGTATCGGGACTGACCTTGGTGTTCGGATTGGTGAACCTGTTCCATTCAAAGATATTGCGCACCTTACCAATCGCGAAGATCTCATCCTCGAGCTGCGCCGCCGCACATTCGGTTTGGCCCAACCTGAAGACTTGAAAACGCAAATCCCTAATCTACATTTACGCCAAGGCCGCATCAAAGGCTGGAAACGGGCAAACACTGCTGATTAAGCCTTCTTGCGTAATCTGAACCTAGGGTGCAAATTGTGATTCATCACGTCATTGAGGATTCCGCAATATGAAACGCTTTGTTTTGATCTTTGCTTTGGCGTTTACAACAGCCGCGTCATCGGCGGTTGCTGCGGGCTGCCCATCTGAAAACTTAGTAATGGGTGCAGGACGCGCATTCACGGCTGCCTCCCGCTCCGGCTCTGCATCGGCATTTTTGAATGCTGCTTCGCGCTACGCCGATACGCGTGGCATTGCCATGTCAGCGCTCGGGCCACATCGCAAAAAGTTGAGCAAGGCCCAGGAAGGCGAGTATGTGCGACTGGCGCAAAATTTCATGGGCCGCTTCATGGCGCAATATTCCAGCCGCTTTAATGCATCGGGAATGAAAGTAACAAACTGCTCCGGCAACCTCGTAACTGTTGCAGGCGGTGGTGGTCGCAAGATCATTTTCCGCGTTGGTGGCGGTCGCGTGCAAGATGTGAACGTGTCGTCAGTTTGGCTTGCCGGGCAAATGCGCTCAACTTTTGTGGGCGTGCTGAACCGCAACAATGGCGACATCAAAGCCCTGCTGGATTATCTCCGCGGCTAAATTAATATCCATGGCCAAATTGCATCAAAGCTGGCTCGTCAAACTTCAAGCCGAATTCGACGCGCCCTATATGGCCGCGCTCAAATCATTTCTTGAAACAGAACGCGCCGCAGGAAAACGCATTTTCCCAAAAGGCAGCGAATGGTTTCATGCGCTGGATGCAACGCCGCTTGACCAAGTGCGCGTGGTCATACTCGGTCAAGACCCTTACCACGGTGAAGGCCAAGCCCACGGGCTTTGCTTTTCTGTGCAGCAAGGTGTTCCGCCCCCGCCATCGCTGGTGAATATTTACAAGGAAATGAAAACAGACTTGGGAATTGACCCGCCGCGCCATGGCAATTTGGAAACGTGGGCGAAACAGGGCGTGTTGTTGTTGAACAGCGTTCTGACCGTGGAGGCGGGAAAAGCTGCTTCCCACGCGGGCAAAGGTTGGGAAAAATTCACCGATGCTGTCATTCGCGAAGTGAACGCCCTGCCCCATCCGGTGGTATTTATTCTGTGGGGAAACTACGCCCAGAAAAAAGCCAGTTTTGTGGATGCAAGCAAACACCACATCATAAAATCCGCCCACCCCTCGCCCCTGTCGGCTTACAATGGATTTTTTGGATCAAGGCCGTTTTCGCGAACAAATGAATTTCTAGAAGCACAAGGAATTCAATCAGTTGAGTGGAAACTTCCTGATTTGTGAATTTAATGCTTGACACCGCGCGGTGCTTGGTGTAGTTTCCGCCATACTCCACACCCACGCCCCAACAACAGTCTTGAGCCCATCATGAAGACGACGTTGGGATTTGTGCTGGAACCTCCACAGTGCAGGTCATATTTAACCATAAAAACCAATCTACAATGTGATTTATTGTTTATATTATCATATTGCAATATGATATATGAATGTAAAAAACATAATGTAGTTTGGTAATGCTCAAATTATGAAAAACCATTCGCTAAGTCGTATTCGAAAACTTCTTGATGAACGACTGACGCCGCTCAAGCCAGTTGAACAGTTTACTCCCCCTCCCCGAGGTTGGGTTAAAGCGGTTCGGCAAGCACTTGGCATGTCTGGCGTTCAATTCGCAAATCGCCTCGGCGTAAAGCCGCAGTCAGTACAGGCCCTTGAAAAATCGGAACAGAGCGGAACGATCCAAATCGAAACGCTCCGAAGGGCCGCAGACGCATTGGATTGCACGCTCGTCTATGCGCTGGTGCCCAAAACAAGCTTGGAGGGCACGATCAATCGACGTGCGCAAAAAATTGCAAAAGTGAACCTTGCAAGCGCCGATCATACAATGAAACTTGAAGCGCAAACCTCCGATGACCACGACCATGAGCAACAAATTGAAGAATACATCCTGAAATATGTCACTGAACGCGACATCTGGAACAAGTCGTGACGGCCATTTTTGTTGAGCCAACCGATGCCACACCACTCACGCCCGTTGAAAGGCAAGGGCTAAAACAACACTGGATCACCACACGCAACGACCTCAATCGTGCTGAACAAGACAACATTTTAGCTGGCATGAACTGGGCACAACGGCAACGCAGCAAAAGTCCAGTTTCAATCCTCGATACAACCTTCGCACTACGCCTGCATAAAAATCTCTTTGGCATTGTCTGGGACTGGGCCGGTGCATACCGTACTACTGAACGCAACATCGGGATTGAACCTGATCAGATCGCACAAGCCGTCCATCATATGTTCGGCGATTGCATTTATTGGGTCGAGCATCACGTATTTCCAAATGATGAAATAGCAGTCCGCTTGCATCACCGCCTTGTTGCCATACATCCATTCCCCAATGGGAATGGCAGACATTCTCGCTTGATGGCTGATCTATTGATTTTGCGCCTTGGGGGAAAATCATTCAGTTGGGGTGGAGGAACATTGCACGAGGCAACGGCACTTAGAACAAGTTACATATCAGCACTCCGCGCTGCGGATGCAGAAGACATTGTACCACTTCTCAAGTTTGCAAGGAGTTAAACTTTAACGCACCATTTCCCGCTTGGCAGCTTGCGCAAGAAATGCAGACCTTGTGAGTTTCCGCCGCTTGGCTTCGGAATCGATGGCTTTTAAGACTCCACGCTCCAGCGAAATGTTGGCCGACACGACACGGGCGTCATTCTCGATAAATGGAACAGACACCAGAAACGCCCCTTCGCGCCAATTCTCGCGCGATGGACTTATCTTTTTTCAATCCGTCAATCGAACGCGCGAGCGGCAAAGCCTCATCCTCTGCCCACAAGCTCAAAGCTTCCATGGCGTTGGCGACAAGATCATCCATATCGTCAGCAGCCGAAAAGCATCCGGGCACATCGGGGAATTGAACGCCGAAGGCAGAGTTTTGTCTTTGTGTACGAGGGCGATGTAGTGGGTCATGTTAAATCCTTAATCTAGCCAACTTGCTTGGCAATGGCACGCGCTGTACTCGATGGAAGATGCTTTATTCAAGTCAGTTCGAATTTCTGCAGGAAATGCCGTTAGGCCAGTTTTGATGCGAGACAGCTTCACAGGAACTGACTGCAAAACTTCATTTGATAAGCGTCTGCTTACTGTCACGAGACATCCAAATATGTTATTGCCAAGAAGTCATTGAAGTGTCAGCTTCATCGCTGAATGCATACCATAGTCGCATTAGAAACATTCCAACCAGCTCTGTGTCCCATGAAGAACATGCGACCTTGTTAAGACTACCACTGCAATTGCGAACAATGTCTAAGGCCTTATGTCCACTTCGACTTTTTGGGAAGGCATACTTCATTCCCTTGCCATCGAATGTCCTTCGGCAACAGTCCAAGAGCTTTGTGAATGTACCGAAGATTGCATGAGTTACAGATTTCAAGCAGCTTCAGTGTTAGGCGATTTGAATTCGCTCAACTCAGTCGCAATCTGATGGTTTCAGCCGAGCAGTCTTTCTGCGGTAAAAACTTCTACGGGTATTCAACATATTTTTGACGGCATAATTACACGCACGTAGGATCAATCTATGTTGAATTCAGGCTGTCTTGGTCTAGCCTGCGATCATAGCTTGCGCAACTAACTGCAACATTAAAGCAATTTTAGTCGGTAGATTACTGCTAAAACTTCTTATGTTTGATCGCGACATCCTTTTCTCCCTCATCAGCCGAAGGCGGATGGGGGAGTGGCCCAACGGGCCGAGGGGGTGTCGGGCACAGAATGATTGGGAGTTGTTGTGTGACCAACACCCCTCCCCCTTCGGGTACTCCCCATGCTGCGGCAAGGGAGAAAACCAAGTTTCACTCCACCCGCTTGTACGCCCTCTCATAAACCTCATCATCGCGCCGCATGCCCACGGCGATGATCAGGATTTCGATTTTTTGTTTTTCGACGCGATAGACAATGCGCGTGTCACCCGTGCGCAAGCGACGATAACCAGCAAGCGTGCCATGAAGCGGTTTGCCTGCTTTGTCTGGTTCACCATTGACAATGCGGCCCTCTATGACTGCGAGAATGTTTTGGGCTTCCACGCGGCCTAGCTTACGCAGGTCATTTTGCACTTCAGGATGAAACCGAATTGCCCAAGCCACTTTTAGAGCCCGTCAACGAAGGTTTTCATGTCCTCGAGCGATACATAATCTTTGGCCGGCGTCGCAAGCCGTAGCCGAGCCACTTCCTCAATACGAAGATCAGCCAATTCGTCCATGAGCGCTTCATAGCGGTCTGTTGCCATCATCACCGCAGTCGGGCGATTATCGCGCATGACGACGAAATGATCTTCCTCGCCCGATGAAATGCGGTCCAGCAATTCACGGGTTTTCTTTTGCAGGTCGGTGGCCGAGACGGCTTGGTTTGAACGGGTGAGCAGCATGACCGGATTATAATCTGATTATAATCAGATTTCAATCCATAAATTACCGCTCAAACTTCTTGTACTTGATCCTGCTCGGCATCACAGAATCCTCACCCAGTCTGCGCTTCTTGTCTTCTTCGTAATCCTGGAAGTTGCCTTCGAACCATTCAACGTGAGAGTCACCTTCAAACGCCAGAATATGCGTGGCCAAGCGGTCGAGGAACATGCGGTCGTGGGAGATCACCACGGCGCAGCCTGCGAAGTCTTCGAGGGCCTCTTCCAAGGCCGCCAAGGTTTCCGTGTCGAGGTCGTTTGTCGGTTCGTCGAGCAGCAGCACGTTGGCACCACTCTTCAACATCTTGGCCAAATGCACGCGGTTGCGTTGGCCGCCTGAAAGTGTGCCCACCTTTTGCTGTTGGTCGCCGCCTTTGAAATTGAAGGCCCCCACATAGGCGCGGGAATTCATTTCGCGTTTGCCCAGCGTGACAATGTCATTGCCGCCAGAAATTTCGTGCCACACCGTGGCATTGGGGTCGAGGTCGTCACGCGACTGATCGACATAGCCCAGCTTCACCGATGGCCCGATGGTGATTGTGCCACTGTCTGGCTTCTCCTGCCCCGTGATCATGCGGAACAAGGTGGATTTACCTGCACCGTTCGGCCCGATGATGCCAACAATGCCGCCGGGTGGCAGCTTGAATTCCAAATTGTCGATGAGCAAACGCTCGCCATAACCCTTTGACAGGCCCTCCGCGACAATCACCGTATCGCCCAAGCGCTCGCCCGGTGGAATGATGATTTGCGCTGAATGGGACTGCGTGCGGGCGTCGTTGATTTTGAGAAGTTCGTCATAAGCCTTGATACGTGCCTTGCTCTTGGCTTGGCGGGCGGTTGGCGATTTGCCAATCCATTCGGCTTCGCGTTCCAGAACCTTGATGCGGGCTGCATCTTCGCGGCCCTCTTGGGCAAAGCGCTTGGCCTTCTGTGCGAGATAAGCGGAGTAGTTGCCTTCATAGGGAATGGAGCGACCACGATCCAATTCCAAAATCCAACCCGTCACATTGTCGAGGAAGTAACGGTCGTGGGTGACGATGAGAATGGCACCGGGGTAATCGCGCAAATGATGCTCCAACCAATTCACCGATTCAGCATCCAAATGGTTTGTTGGTTCGTCGAGCAGGATAAGGTCGGGCTTCGCCAACAACAAACGCGTCAACGCAATGCGGCGCTTTTCACCACCTGAAAGTTTTTCAATCGAAGCATCACCAGGAGGACAACGCAGCGCATCCATGGCTTGTTCAACTTGCGCTTCCAAATCCCACAGGTTTTGTGAATCGATCACGTCCTGCAACTTGCCTGCCTTTTCGGCGTTCTCGTCGTTATAGTCAGCCATCAAGGCGTTGTATTCGTCGAGGATGGCCTTCTTTGCCGCCACACCTTCCATCACATTGCCAAGCACGTCTTTGGTGGAGTCAAGCTGCGGCTCTTGCTCTAAGTAACCGCACGTCGCGCCATCAGCCAGCCACGCTTCGCCATTCCATTCTTTATCAATTCCCGCCATGATTTTGAGAAGCGTGGATTTGCCCGAACCGTTAGGGCCGAGAACGCCAATTTTCGCATCGGGGTAAAACGACAAATGCACATTGTCCAAAACCTTTTTGCCACCGGCATAAGACTTGGAAAGGCCTTGCATTGAGTAGATAAATTGGCGTGCCATAAAATGAAAAATCCCGCGAAACCGATTGAGTTGCGCGGGATTTAGAGGGGTTATCGCGATAAGTAAACTAGTGCTTCGGTGCGCCGTTGGCTTTCTGCACATCCAGCTTTTTCTGGTAACGGCCTTGCAGCACGTCCACCACAACCAAGGCACCCAACACGAAATAGAAGGTCGCTTTTTCGATTGGATGGATTTCAAAACCGAAGAGATCCAAGTGCGCGATGTGAGCACCTTCTGCCGTCAGCATTAAACCCACGAGCAACAGAACGAAAAGCCCCAGCACTTCATACATGCGGTTCTTTTCGAGGAAGCGCGCCACATGGTCGGCCAGCAGCACCATCAGCGCACCCGAGATAATAATGGCGAGCGACATGACGATGAAATTTTTCGTGAGCGCAACAGCCGACAAAACCGTATCAAACGAGAACACGATGTTCATCAGCAAAATCCACATCAACGCCGATGCAACCGTGCGCTTGGCGGGGCCTTGGGGCTTTTCATGGTCAAGATCATCAATCACCAGCATGTGCTTGATTTCCGACATCGCAGTTTTGATCAGGAACAAGCCGCCCAGCAACACGATGATGGCATGGCCGCTGAACTTGCCATGCAGCCAGGCAAAGTTCACTTCAAACCAAGGCGATTGAAACAGCTGGATGAGCGACAGCACCACAAACAGCAGCACGATGCGCAAGAGAATGGCCAGCAACGTGCCGATTTTCCGCACATAGGCTTGGCGTGCCGGGTCCACCCGTTTGGCTTCGATGGTGATATAAAGCAGGTTGTCAAAACCCAGCACTGTTTCCAGCGCTGTTAAAATCACCAATGTGGTAAGCGCGCCAACCGTAAAGAGTTGGGCAAAATCGGCACCTAAGCTATCAAACATAAAAAAGTCCCCTGACACAAATCAGGGGACTTGATAGCGATTCAAAGTGACTGTGAAAAGGGCTTACTGCCGCTCCAGCGCATCCTTGATGATCTTCTGCAAATCTTCGCGGCGATAGGGCTTCATGATGATGAAGCCTTCTTTGAAGCGTGGTTCGTCCTGATGCACCATGGCCCCTTTCGGATAGCCAGAGGTGTGGACCACTTTCAAGCCAGGCTTCATGCTGAGTGCGGCTTGGGCCAAGTCAAAGCCATTCATGCCGCCGGGCATAACAACGTCTGAGAACATCAGGTCAACGTCATCGTGTTCTTGCAGTTTGGACAGAGCTTCAAAGCCGTCACCCGCTTCGATAATTTCATAGCCGAAGTCTTCAAGGAAACCACAGGCCACGGCGCGTACCGCTTCTTGGTCTTCAACAACCAGAATTTTAGGGCGTTTTACAGCAACGGGTGGAACTTCGAGAATTGGATCGGCGGCAACAACGGCAGCAATGTGGCGCTGCCACAGCTGAAACAGCGGGTGCCACCGTCGCTTCAATTTCAACTTCACCCGGACGCATGCGGCGTGGCAGATACATCTTGATCGACGTGCCATGGCCAACTTCGGAATAGACCTGAATGTGCCCGCCCGATTGTTTGATGAAACCATAAACCATCGAAAGCCCGAGGCCCGAGCCCTTGCCCGCTGCTTTGGTGGTGAAGAAGGGTTGGAAGACTTTTTCGATGAGTTCGGGCGCCATGCCAGTGCCGGAGTCAGATACGGCCACCAGCACATATTGTCCGGGCACCACATCTGGGTTTTTCTCGGCGTAGTAACGATCAAGATAAGCAGGTTGCGTTTCAATCGTCAGCTTGCCACCATCCGGCATTGCATCGCGTGCGTTGATGGCGAGATTTAGGATAGCACTTTCAAGCTGCGACGGGTCAATCAACGAGCGTGGATCGCCCGCCATGGTTTCGACCTTCAATTCAATGTTTTCGCCGATGGTGCGGGAGACGAGGCTTTCCATGCCGCGCACCATATCGTTGATCGGTGTATCGCGCGGTTCCAAATCTTGCTTGCGGGCGAAGGCCAGCAACTGGCGCGTCAGGTCTGAACCTTTGGTCGCCGCTTCTTGTGCTTCAACCAAACGCTTGGCCGATTTTTCATCCGTCGTCACCTTGCCATCGAGCAATTGCAAATTGCCGATGATGATGGTGAGAAGATTGTTGAAGTCATGGGCTAAGCCACCTGTGAGTTGGCCAACGGCTTCCATTTTCTGGGCGCGTTGCAAACGGTCATTGATGGTCTTGCGTTCGGTCACATCAACGATCTGAATAACCAATTGTTCGGTGCCGCCCTTGTCGTTTTTGACAAGTGCAACGGAAGTCGAGCCATGGGCAACTTTGCCTTCAGTGCCAAGAAAACGCAGTTCTAATTGGAATTGGCTGCTTTCGCCCGACAACAATTGACGCAACCCATTCAAGAATTGGCCACGGTCATCCTTGTGCAACAGTTCGTCAAAACCATAGGTCGCGGTTTCAACGTCTTTGCGATTGAGGAACGACTTGAACGCATCGTTTGCAAATTCAATCTGGCCCGTGGGCGAAATAACCGCCATGGCGTGAACCGAAGCGGCAAAGGCGGCGCGGAAACGTTGGTCGCTGCGACTGGAGGCAATGGCAGCAATCTTTTTTTCCGTCACATCTTCGATCATGCAAACAGAACGATCTAACCTGCCCTTGTCGCCGCGATAGGCGGTCATTGACAGCAATACGGTGGCAAGGGAGCCGTCTTTGCGGATAAATAGAATTTCTTCAGAGCGGCAGGCGCTGGTCGTCAAATACTTTGGATAGATTGTGGTGACGAGTTTAGTGCGGCTTTCGGGCGGAAGAAATTCGCTAAACGAACGACCTAAAACTTCATGCAGTGCATAGCCAAAGGCCTCGCACCATTGTTGGTTGGCGGAAATCAAGCGGCCTGAAGCATCCATGCAATGCAGGGCAACAGGCAAGGTTGAAAGCAGGCGTTCGTAAATCCCGCCATTTTGGTCAGGGAAAAACGCAGCAACTTGGGGCTTATGCGCGGCTTCTTTTTCAATGCGCCATGTGCCAGCCTTGGCGCCCAAATCGTCCCAACCTGAAAATCCAACCGCATTCATGATTCAAAGTTTCTCCCAAAGATTAACAGACCCTATCGCAAGCTCGGTTAACGGGAGATTGCCAAGGCCAGCGCAATTGCAGCCTTAAGCATAATAAACAGGGAAGCATTGAGATGTGGTGAATCAATCCTGAACGGGGCGACCAATCGCTTCGGCTGTAACGGTCGCGGTAAGTAGGCCATCATCGTCGCGCGCTTCCGGCATCAGGTTCTTTTCAATTACAATATCGACGTTAGGCTGGAATGCACCGCGGTTCAGGCTGTTTTGCAAAGCCAAGCTTTTCGCGAGCTCAATCGCCCGCGCCAGTGCCAACTTGCCGGACCCAAACTGTTCGCCCTGCCCGCCTCCGTGGACGCGAAAAATGCCGTTACCGTCACCTTCAACGGTGACTGTGACACGGTCAACCACCAAAGCTGAAGCCGCACCTACGGCGTTGGCGACATCGCAATAGGGGGCAAACACCACTTCAGTGCCTAGCCGGCGCGCCACTTCATCATAATACACCCGAACCGGGCCACCCACGGCAACAATCGGCATTTGCGGCGAAATTGAAATATTGGCGCGGCCTACTTTGCCGCGGCCTTCACATACAGCTTCAATCAAACTATTGCTGTCAGTAACGGAACCTAGTGCTGTATCAATGATAATACGGGCCGATTTCGTAACCGCCGCACTCCACACTTCGCGGCAGAAACCGTCCAATTCATTCTCGTCCAACAACTTCATGGTGCGGAAACGCGCCAACAGCTTTGCGCCCAATTGTGCTGCGTCCAAATTCCAGTTGGACTGTAATTTCAAAACATGTGCAGCATCGGAAGGCGTAAAACCACACAACTGTACCAAGCCCTTCCGCCGCAATGCCGAGATTGCTCGTTGAGCCGCACTTGAAACAGCAACGCGGCGCAGCGCCAATGGAAAGTCACTGACTTGGGCCAAAATTTCGGCTTCACGTGCTGACAAGCCATCAGGTGGTGGGCGATCATCCTTGCCGAAGGGCAAAACCAAAAACCGCCCATGCAAAGACCCGCCATCGGTGTCGGCCAAATCAGACTGTAACAATCCAATGACTTCCGGAACGCGAGATGCAATTAATGAGAGTGGCACGGCACGTTGTGGGCCTACTTCAATGCGGCCATTGGTGCCGATTGAGATTTCACTGTCGCCGCCAAGGCCAATGGTTTTCACATCAATGGCCTTGACCATGGTGCGCCAGCCGCCAACTTCCGCACCTTGGGGGGCAACAAGCGGCCTGCCCTTTTCCAATATGCCAACGTCAGTTGTGGTGCCGCCCATGTCTGACATAATGAAATCATCTAGGCCTGAAAGCCACTTCGCCCCCACCAGACTTGCAGCCGGGCCAGATAAAATCGTTTCGATTGGCCTGTTCACCACGCTATCAGCTGAGGCTAAGGCCCCGTCGCCCTTCATAATCATCAACGGGCAATCAATGCCCAAACCCGCCATGGCGCGTTTCACCGCACTGATGAGCCGCGCAATATGCCCAACAAGGCGTGCATTCAAAACCGAAGTTAAAGCGCGACGCGGAGCATCGAGCGCACTTGAAAGTTCCGAGGATAATGTGACAGGCAAACCCAACACATCAACAACAAGCTCACGCGCTGCAAGTTCATGGGCATTATTACGCACAGCAAAGCTCGATGCAATTGCAACAGCACCCGCCTTGCCTTTCAGCTTTTCAAGTTCACCCCGTAATTTAACTGCATCAAACGGTGTTGCCACATCACCATTATGGTCGTGCCCGCCCGCTACACGAATAAGCGGCATATCAGGAAATGCCGCTGCAATTCCCGTGCGCTCAACCATCTTGTCGTCAAACCCGATGAGCACGATTGCGGCAGCTCCACCATGGCCCTCAACCACGGCATTTGTTGCCAATGTCGTTGAAATTGAAACCAACTGAATGTCACCAGCACTCACTTGGCCTTTCAAATCCGCTACAGCAGCCTGCATGGCCAAGCCAACGCCGACGGCCAAATCCCCTTTTGTGGTTATGGACTTGGCGGAGGCTAGAATTTTTTGCGCTTCACGCTCAATCACCACAGCATCCGTATAGGTGCCGCCAGTGTCGATGCCGATGATATATGTCTTTTTGGTCACACGTTTTGCTTCAAGAATTGGTTGTGTGCAGCTTCAAGCAGATTTCTGAGTTTAGCGAAATGGCGAATTTTTCAACCGTTGTTGAACTTAACCGCTCGTCTTCAATCGCTTCAGGTTCGTTCGGATTTCCGCCAATGAGCCTTCAACGGCTGCCTTGTCGGAGCGAAGTTGAATGGATTTGAACTTCGCACCAAACTGCGCCGCTTGGAATTCAGGATTGCGCACGCCTTCGAGTGCAGCGGTCAACTTGTTAACCTCTGCCAGTGCACTTTCAATTTTGTTACGCGATTCAACCAGTCCTTCAATTGCCCGCTCATGGGCAAGGCGCAGCACATTCACTTGCCATAATGCACCGCCCTCTTCCCCGATGGCACGCAACTTGGCTTGCTTGGCGCGTTCTTCGTGGGCATAGCGCTGCGGCAACACTGCGCCCAATTTAATAGACATGCTTACCTTGCCACTGAAACCATTGGAGTCGACAGAAAAATTGTCTCGCGTTACATCATCGCTCCAGCCGGCAGAAACTGACACATCAACATTGTCAAAGGTTCGCATACGACTGTTCAAATCTTCAAGATCAGATTCCGCCCGAAGCATTTCACGGCCTAACAGACTAGCTCGGTCTTTCTTGCCGAGAAAATCTCCTGTGCGACGATCTGCTTGTGATTTTGCAGATGCTCCCTCAGCCAATAACTGATCGGCAAGGCCCATCAGCTGTGTCGCCTTCTCACGATCCAAAAAACCATCTTTCATCGCTTGTGACACGCTGCGGCGTAGGGCTTGAATGTCCTTCTTCGCTTTCTGAATAGACTCATGCTTGGAGCGATAGCCTGCATTGGTCAGCCCTTGCGGCGAAAGGAAAACCAGCTTCTGCAAACCACTTTCAGCCATGTAGCGGCGACAACGCGCTTCCGCGGACTCTTCCATCAAATTTGCCTTGGAAAAATCTGTGAGGCTCATGCCTAGTGATACATTGGCCTTGCCATCATCCGCCACTGAACCACTTAAACGCGGAGAGCGCATGATTGTGGTTTGCGCGTAAGTGTCTTCTTGCAAATACTCACACCAAGCCGGTATTTTGTCAGGCTTTGCTGCAGCAGGCGAAATAACGGGTTGCAAACTATCTTGGGCTTTCGCGTCCGTCAAAGTGGGCTTCAACAACAATTCGTCTGTTGGCTTCTTTGCGCTGACAGCAACGACGTCTTTCGTCTGCTCATATGTGGTCAGCCGCAAACCCTCGCCCAAAAGCGATTGCTGCCCGGCGCAACCTGCTAAAGCCAGCAAAGCGACGCTCAGCGCTGAGCCGCGCAAATCAAAAGAAAAGCGGTTTGCGTGTGCCATGAATAATCTCGCGCATTGCAGCATCAGGGTTGCTGAGTTTCAACTCAACAAAACTGCCACGAATGGGTTTGCCAAAGAATGGATGTACGGAACTGATTTCGCCGGGCAAAGCTTGCCCAACTGAACCTGCCTTGCTGCACCACATAATTGTGAATGCGCAGGTGTAAAGGTCTTGCCCCTCTTGAAAACGGCTTTCATTGCCATAGGGTACAAACACAACGTCGATGCGCTTGTAGAGCGCGCGGGCAAGGGCTGATGTTTCAAGCGCTGATAGCTGTGTTTGCAGCACATCAATGCTCTTGGCGAGAACGGCAGAATTATCAGCCGTGCTTTCGAGCTTTGATTGCGCAAGCGAACGCGCCGACAATGCATCAGACGATTGTTTCATCAACAGCATCAAATCGCTAGATGTCGCCGTTACGCCCGTTACGCTCTTGCCCTTGTCCAAAGCCTCTCGAAGCGACTTTAACATTTCCGCACTGCTGCCGAACTCTTCAATCTGGCTTTCGGCTTGATCAATTTCAATTTCAACGGCTGCCAAACGTTGCCCTGCTTCTACCAAGTTCAAAGCACCAGCACTATAAGATGAGCGGTTGATCAAACGCTTTTTGTAAAGCTGCTCCAAATCCGCAGAGGCACCTTGCCCATTCACTTGTGCCGCAAGTTGCCCGCGAACTTTTTTCAATCGCTTAATGCTTTGCGACAAGACTTTCACTTGCCGTGCCCGCGATTGCAGTTCTTTCTTGACCGTGCCCTTGGCATAGCCAACAAGCCCTTCAGCGTCTTGTAACTCTTGTTCAGCCGTTATGCGGCCCAATGATGCGTCCGAAAGCCTTTGTTCGGTTTGGTTCAGCGCAACTTTGACTTCGGTGATTTCACGTTCAACACGGCTCACCATTTCATGGCCGCGCGTTAAGGTGAGTGGAGCACCCCACCCTGCTGAAATGAGGAAGAACGCAATCAACACGCCATAAAAGGCAAACGCGATGAAGAGCGTGAACAGCAACACGAACGCTGCACGCTTATAAAGCGTCGAAACCAAATTCATAAAGCGATCGGATAATTTCTCTACGATGCTTTTTGGCCTGGCTATTTTTTTTAGCTTTGGCTCTGGCGCTTGTATGTTTTCGTTTGGCACGGCACGGCGCTCCAACCCCAGAATGCGGAGGAACTGTGCTTCTTTAACTGGAGCCGCCAACACGCGCGCTACGCCGGGAATAGCCAGATAGTGGCTGATGTCATTCAGTGGACTAATGACAACTGGTTTGACGGGATAGCCAAGCGACTGCAAGACTGGCAAAATCAGGCGCGTTGCAAGATTTTCGTCGCGTTGATCCACCATAACCACATCAAATTCGCGGCGGCGCAATTGCGCGAAGGCAGCCTGCACCTCTTGCTCATAGGCAATTTCGACACGGCCGATGTGATTGGTGATGATATTGCATATTTCATCTGCCGCCGGACCAATATAGAGCACGCGCGGCACTGTTTTGGTGCGCTGCTGTGGTCCTTTGAATGGCAGAACATGAGTCATGCGAGCTTTGGCGCCTTCACTTTTTTAGGTGCCGCACCGCGTGTTTCCCAAGACGTGGTGCCCAATGTCGCTAAGGCCAAGGGCGTCATCGTTAAATACATGACTGGGAAAATGAAGGCCATCGACAGAAACCAAAGGCCCGACGTCCGCGCCATCCGCGGCAACTTATGCTTGTTCATTTCGTAAGCGAGTGCAAACACAGAAACTAATAAGGCGTGCTCGATCATAGGGATGACAAAGCCCAGACGCGCCACTTGCGACGCCAAAGTCAGCGGATAAAAAATCAACAGCAATGCCATCGACGAATAATGAACCAACACAAAAGGATGGAACTTGCCGAGGTGTGGAATGGCTGTGATGAAGTCGATGAGGTTCGAACGACGCCACCGCAATTGTTGACTCAAGTAGTTTGGAAACGTCGCAGGTGCTTTCGTGAAACAACGCGCCTGAAAGCACAGACGCGTTTTATAACCCCGTTCGACCAATTTGCGTGTGAGGAACCGGTCCTCGCCATATTTGACTTCGTCACCCAAGAAAACTGCGTCGTTCAATCTCATGGTCAACGGCTAACAGTGCCGAACGCTTGTAGAGCGTGAGACATCCCGACAAACACATAATGTGGCTAAAGGCGTTTTCAACGTTCTTGAGAAATTGATAGCCGATCCAATACTTAACGGCCTGCATTCGGGTCAGCCAGTTTTCATCGGCGTTCGAAACATATACGCAGCCCCCTGCAGCATCGCAGCCCGAAGCGAACATGTGGCGCACCAACGTGCGCAGAGCAGACGGATCGACGATCACATCGGAGTCAACTGACATGATTAAGTCGGTATGCGTAACCAAGACAGCACTTTTGATGCCAAGACGTTTTCCAACATTCTTCTCATTCTGGATGACCTTCATCCAAGGATAAGTTTTGGCGACTGTTTGGAGATGTTCGTAAGTATCATCCGTCGAGCGATCATCGATAAACACAACTTGCAACTTGTCGCGGGGGTAATCTAAGCCTTGAAACGAGTCAGCGGTTTTGAGAATGGTCGGGCCTTCGTTATAGACAGGCACCACGATGGCAACCGTCGGCCACACCAAAGGGTCTTCACCAAATTCTTCAAGTGTACGTTTGTCGCCAATGCGCAAGGCAGAACCCAGCACATAACGGTTCGTGAAAACCACCAGTACAAGGATCGCAAAAAGCCACTCTATGGCAACAAGCGACAACAACTTTAAACCGCCCCCAAAACGCAAACTTACCTTGCGCAAAACCTGCGCAACCTGTCGTGTTCTAAAGAGTAATGATTGAAGTGTCGTTAATCCTAAAAAGTGAATTTAACTGAATATCACTCAGACTCATTTGATTAACCTTTCCAGCAATTTACCATCTTGATTAAGAGCCTATTGCGACTCCCAAGCGATAGTCGGGCCAACACAGACACAATCCCTGGGGGGCAAAAAGATCGTGAACTATCATTCATCCGCTGAAAAATCTGGTGCAGCCGCTATTCGTTTGGTGGCAAATGAGCCTGTAGCATTTCCTGATCCGGCCACGGCTCATGTCGCTGTTATTGGGCTTGGATATGTTGGACTTCCACTGGTTTTGGGCTTTGCAAAAGCCTCCCGTGCAATCGGCTTTGATATTTCCCAGTCCAAAATTAGCGAGTTGCACAATAACATCGATTTGACCGGCGAAGTGAACCCTGAAGATTTGCGAGGCTGCGACGTTGAGTTCACAACCTCTCAAGACAGCTTGAAGGAAGCTGACGTCATCATCGTTTGCGTACCAACGCCCGTTGATAGCCACAACAAACCTGACTACAGCCCACTCATTGCCGCCTCAAAGTCCATCGGCAAGCAGATGAAGCGTGGCGCAGTCGTTGTATTTGAAAGCACGGTTGATCCCGGCACGACGGAAGATCGTTGCTTGCCTGTGATTGAACATCACTCTGGCATGAAAGAAGGCATTGATTTCTATTTGGGTTATTCACCTGAGCGCATCAATCCAGCTGATCCAACACGCAAATTGCCAGACATTAAGAAAATCGTTGCGGGCTCCACGCCAGAAGGAACTGTTTTCCTTGAAAAGCTCTATTCGCGCGTCATCAAAGCTGGCCTCTTTCCTGCTGCTTCAATCAAAGTTGCTGAAGCTGCGAAGATTCTCGAAAACACACAACGTGACGTCAACATTGCGTTGATGAACCAAATGATGATGCTGTTCGATAAGATGGGCATTCGCTCAACTGATGTGATTGCCGCTGCGTCGTCGAAATGGAATTTCCATCACTATCGTCCAGGTCTGGTTGGCGGACACTGTATCGCAGTTGACCCCTATTTCCTCGTTGATGCTGGTCGCCGTCATGGCTTGGCCATGGAGCTTGTCGCTTCAGCGCGCGCCGTAAACGAACAAACTGCAAACTTCCTCGTCGAAAAAGTTGAACACCTCATGCCGCCCTCGCGTCACGGCTTGCAAGGCAAAAAGATTTTGGTGCTCGGTCGCAGTTTTAAGGAAGATTGCCCCGACACACGCAATTCTAAGGCCTATCCAATGATGGATGCTCTGTGGATGCGCGGCGCTGACGTTTACAACTTTGACCCCGTCGCTTTAGACGATCATTTCGAAGGTGGTCGCGGTGCCACCATCATTCAAGATCCAGCTGAAGCCGGTCCTTACGATGCTATCGTGTTCTCACTCGCTCACACAGTGTTCCGTCAACAGTTTGACTCTGAAACATTGAAGTCTTTGGCCAAGAAGCATGCGCCGTTAATCGACATGCGCGGTAACTTTGAAAGCGACGACGTGAAAGATTGGTTCAGCTACTGGCGTCCATAAGTAACATCAAAATGAAAATGAAAAAAAACCCGCTGAACTGGCGGGTTTTTTACTTTCAAAAATCCAAATCGAGTGATTATTGAACAAGCACGACTTGGGAGCTGGTACGAATTCCCTCTGGAACAGGAACGTTCGTCTCGCCGTAGTCGTCGTTCAAGACTAAGGTAGGCCCCTCGTTGATTTCAACTTTATTGGCAATAATAGCGGTGTAGGCCGAATTCTGCGCAACACTGGCATTCGGGTCAATGCGCAAGTTTCCATTGGGAAAATAGATGGTGCCCGTAAGCGTGTGAGCATTGGCGCTATTAATTCGGTGCGTACGACCAACTGACGATGAACGATCTTCAAAAAACAAAAGACCCGCCATTGTTCCAGAGGCAGCGCCTGTCAATGAAATGGTGCTGTCACCTGTAAAATTCAGGAGCGATTTTTCGCCGTGCAAATAAAACGCAACATTCTCACCAGCAACGGTCGCCTTCCCCGAGACTTCCAAAATTCCGTCTGAAATAACATATTCCCCCAGTTCAAACGTCACATGCGCATCGCCTGTAATTTTTAAGCCTCCACAATATCGACCAGCCTTAAGTTCAACTGTTCCAGACTTAATTTCGAGATTAGTCGCGTCACAAACGCCTATCGCTGGCGCAACCCGGGCGGACAATGGGTCTGACAGCACCGGACAATCCGTTGTTGGTGCAGGACTGATCGCCGTGGTTTTGGCTTTTACACCGCCGACCGCGCAAACCAATGATGCCTCCAATTCGGAGTTCTTGGTCCAGTCTAATCGCTTGCGTGTGAGTAGAATTCGAATACACGGCGCAACCTGTGGCCTGCAATTTTGCTGACTTGTCCATATGCAATGACTTTTGTAGCGGAGCCTGAAAGGGCTAAGTACACAAAGATTGGTTTTTCCTGCAAGTTTAGCTGTTGCCTTCACTACAATTGGTGTCACATCGGTACCAAGATAATGCGCAAAGAAGGGCGACCACTCTTCCTTTACGACAACTTGAACAGTGTCGTTCTCCTTGCCAATTACTACATCGACTGAAACATTTTTGACGCCTGCACCAATTTGTTCAAGGGCAAAGGCTTTCGCGACAGAACCAACGCTCGACTGACTGGCGTTTACAACTGTCAGTTCTTTAACGGCGGCCAGCGCGGCTTGATCAGCTGCAATCTGAAGTTTAGATTCTTTAGCGCTGGCGATGCCATAGTCCGACGCCAAACCAATGCATCCCAAGACGGCCGGAAGTGCGATTGCAAAATTGATTGCAATACTTCCAGCGCAATTCCCTAACAAGCGAAACGCATTGCTGGGCATGTTCGCAGGTTTGTTTTTTTTCGCCATCGTTAATGCAAAATTCATTCTCTTCAGGTTGCCAATGAGCATGCATAAGGCTGAACGTATTAACAGGGCGTAATTTTTGAGTTTATATTTTACTGCACAGTCAAATTTTTGAGGCACAGCTTTGCAATTGATTTAATCGACCAAGTGAACGTCTGAAGCAACACGAATGCCCTCTGGAACTGGTACTGGAGTTAAATTATAGTCCGAGTTCAAGACCAAAGTTGGGCCATTTTGCACCACCAAACGGTTAGCAACAATTGCAGTGTAGGCTGACTTCGACCCAACAACTGCGGTCGGATCGACAACCAAATTTCCATTTGGCAAATAGATTGTACCCGTCAAAGTATGAGCATTGCTTGCGCTGATGGAGTGTATGCGCAAAAGGGCTTTCGCGGGATTGTCATAGAACAACATCCCCGCCATCTCACCGGTTTCACGACCGCTCAATTCAATTGTAGCATCTTTCATAAAATGCATAAGGCCCATTGTGCCTGTCAAATAGAACCCGACATTCTTACCTTTGAACTGAGCTGTATCAGTTGCAAGCAGTGGACCATCCTTAATAATAAAAACGCCAGGTTCAAAATTTACGATGGCACTACCACTAGCTTTGATACCACCGCAGTAAACGCCCTGCTTTAAGAAATGCTCACCAGATGTGAAACTCGTATTGGTTGCGATGCAAGCTCCAATGGCGGGAATTGGGCGACCAGCCAACGGATCAGCGAGCACCGGGCAATCTGTAACAATCTGATCAGCATCCAAACCACCATTATCTTTGACGCCGCCAACGGTACAGACCAGCTTTGCTTTGATGGAAGAAGTATCGCCCAAGTAAACACTCGAGTCATGACTTGAGTTTGAGTAGACCGTGCAGTCGTCAGCCTGGAGTTGAGATTCTTTCGTCATGATAACAGCGCCAGAGCCTGCTGGGTTCAGCGCAAGCACGCAAATTTTGGATTCACCAAAAAGCCCCGCCGTAGCACTAATTTTGATTGGCGTCACTTGATCTGAAATGAAATGGGCAAAGAATGGAGCCCAATTTTCTGTAATCTCAACTTTGACGGTATTTTTTGTTCCGTCAATTTCAGTTTGAATTGAAACATCAGCATTGGCCACATTCATATCGGCCCGCGCAAAGGTTTCTGCGGTAGCCTTTACACTTGTCTCATTTGAGCTCGCCATCGAAAACTCGCGCGCTGCCGAAATTGCGGCTTGGTCAGCTGCTGATTGCAGTTTGGCTCTTTTAAAATTTAGCATCGCGTAGTCAGATGAAACTCCAACGATAGCCATAATCGCGGGTAATGCAGTTGCAAAAGCAATAGCAGTTGAGCCTCTCGTATCTCCAAACCAATTTTTTGATTTGGAGTACCAAGTCCCGTTATTATTTACCTTGGAAATAGCCACAATATTGCCCGCTTTTGCCTGCTGCCAAAACCATTGGATAGCGCAAATCTGTTTAAATTTTAAAAACAGACTGGATAGCTTTCAAACGGAATGCGTTGCATTTCATTAACCGTCTCCTTCAAGCTGAAATTCAATGGTTTAACGTAGAAAGGGTGTTCAAAATTCTTGGGCGGATTCATGTCGAGACTTAAAAACAGTATTGGGACACGTATCGCAAAGCTGATCGCGCTCTCAACAGTTGCATCCGTTTTATTCGCCGCAACTATACTCATCACTTTCCGTGTAAACAGTGAAGTAGATGGTAGACGTGCTGCTTTGGAAGCAACGGCATATGCCTTGGCGTCAGCCGCTGGCGAAGCTGCTTCCAACAACAATCGTCAGGCGGCCATGACTGCGCTGACAGCCGTTTCTCGCGTGCCAAACATTGATATGGCTGCAATAATTGACAACAATGGTACAACTTTGGCTAGCCTCGGAAATTCAGCTTACTTGACAGATGATGTTGTCAGCCCAACCGACGATAAATGGGCATTGCTTTATAAGGGAAAACTCCCCGTCGCCGTTAACATTGTCAAAGGTGGAGTACCCCATGGTCAACTGATTATGGTTGGCGACATCAGCAACCTCCGAAGCCAACTTTTGCTGACAATTTTGACCGCCTTTGCAGTCGCATTCTTTGTTGCGCTATTAGGCGTACTGGCGTCACGCCCTCTTCAACTGCGCATCTCAAAGCCTTTGGCCCAACTCACACAGGCCATGCAAGAACTTCGAACATCCCGGGACTATTCAGTGAACTTAGCGGACGATAATAGCGAAGATGAAACTGGCGTTCTAACAAAAACATTTAATGGCATGATGCAAGACATCCGCTTTCGTGATCAGTCGTTGCAGAAGTTAGCTTACAATGATCCACTCACGGGATTGCCCAATCGTTTGAGCTTCCAACGTTCCGTAACGGATTGGTTGGGCATAAAATATCAACCGACTTATGGCTCAATCCTACTGGTCAATATTGTTGGCTTTCGCTCCATCAATGATGCTTTTAGTCACTCGATTGGTGATGCGGTACTTATGACAGTGGCTGCAACAGTTAAATCTGCACTCCCCGAAAATGTAACACTCGCGCGATATGGTGGGGACGAGTTCGCAATGTTGCTGCCAGAAACCGTTAGTGAGGTGGACGTCGAAATGTGTGCGGCTCGAATTCAATCAGCATTCTTTAAGCCCTTACATATTGGTGATTTAGACTTGCACATCAGCCTCACGGCTGGCGCCGTTATGTTGAATAATTTTTCTGATGCTGATGCATTTTTGCGACATGCAGATCTTGCCCTGACCGAAGCACGCCGCGTCATCGCAAATCGAGTTCAGTTTTTCAAAAATGAAATGGCAGAAATTGTACAGAACGAAACGGCTATGGGGCAGGCTTTGCGACAAGCTGCCGTAGCAGGTGCTTTCGAATTGCATTTTCAGCCGCAGTTGGATTTGGAAAAAAACCAAATCTCAGGTTTCGAAGCACTCATCCGTTGGAATCACCCAACACAAGGTGCAATTTCTCCAGCCATTTTCATTCCTTTGGCAGAACGTAGTGGTTTGGTATCGGTCATCGGCGATTGGGTGTTGTTTGAAGGCTGCAGACAAGCAGCAACGTGGCATCGTCAAGGCCAGAACAATCGAGTTATGTCGATCAATATTTCGTCAGCCCAAATTTTGACTGCGGGCTTTGTTGAAAAGGTACGCAGTGCATTGCAGAAATCTGGGTTACCTCCAAAACTGCTTTGCTTGGAACTGACCGAAAGCATATTCGTTGGTGGTCGTTACGCAGAAGCTGTCGTGATTTTAGAGACGCTTGCCAAAGATGGCATAAACTTGGCGCTCGACGATTTTGGCACAGGTTATTCTTCGCTCAGCTATCTCGCCAAACTGCCATTTCACACAATCAAAATTGATCGCGCGTTTGTTGCCCAGTCCGACAAAAATGAACGCAAAAAGGGCATGCTCAAATCAATTGTAGAAATGGTTCACGCGCTTCAAATGTCTGTTGTTGCAGAAGGTGCTGAAACACAAGAAGAACTTCAAGTGCTACAAAACATGGGCGTCAACAAAGTCCAAGGCTATGTTGTCGCAAGGCCAATGTCGGCTTTGGATGCGCTCAATGTTGCCAATGCAATCGACCAACAGAATAGCGCTATTTCGGCCTAGCAATTAAAAGCGAAGTGGTGGGCCCGGAGGGACTCGAACCCCCAACCAGACGGTTATGAGCCGTCAGCTCTAACCATTGAGCTACAGGCCCACCTTTTCAAGGAAAATGCGATTCATCACATTTTCGCAAAGGGGTGGCTACAGCATTTTTATTTTTCATGCTATAGCCCAAACATGAAAGTACAAAAACTAAGCCCCAAAGCTGCTGTTGAGCAGCTCATAGAACTCCACACTGCTGCCTGCCAAAGCTTGAAATCCGGACTTGAGCGCTATTTGGCAGACCGCACAGCACCAACACCTGAAGAACGCGCCACTTGGCATTACCCAGAATTGCGTGTGACTTATGAGGCCCACGGACTGCAACCCAATATTTCCCGCGCTTACGCCAAATTCCAAGGCCCCGGTGTTTATACCTCAACCGTAACGCACCCTGATTATTTCAAGCGTTACTTGACGGAACAGCTCACCCATCTGGTACGCGACTACGATGCGACGATTGCCGTTCGCATGTCCAATCAAGAAATCCCCTACCCCTATGTTTTGGACAAGGGTGATGATTTAGGGGCTGGCGGCGTTTCTGCGGCCGAATTAGCCTTGCATTTTCCGGTGCCAAAACTTTCGCTCGTTGGCGACGAGATTGCAGACGGCACTTGGGTTTCGGCTGATGGTGAACCCTTGCCACTGGCCTTGTTTGACGCGGTGCGTGTCGATTATTCATTGAAGCGCTTGCAGCACTACACAGGCGCGCACTGGTCTCACACCCAGCCGTGGATTTTGTTGACCAACTATCACCGCTATGTCGATCAGTTCATTGGCTGGGCGCGCAAAAAGCTACTCGACAGCCCTGAATATGAAGCCCTGCATTTACCTGGTGGCGGCACCATAACCAAAGCTATGTCGGCTGCTGAAGCTGATGCAGTGGTTGATGCTTCTCCGTGGCACCGTTTCCAAATGCCTGCCTATCATTTGACGCGGAACGACGGCAAAGGTGGCGTGACGCTTGGTAAATATTGGTGTTGGCCCCTCAAATGCCAAAACCATTACCGACCATTTGGCTGTTTTGCGCCCCAATTGCTGGCTGATGGTGGGCCATTGTGGCGGTCTTCGCCAATCGCAACGCATTGGTGATTATGTTCTGGCCCACGCCTATTTGCGGCAGGACCATATCTTGGATTCTCTCGTTCCCCCCGATATTCCAATTCCGGCATTGGCCGAAATTCAACTGGCCCTGCAATCCGCCGCCGCTGAAGTGACAGGTGAAAAAGGTGAAGCACTGAAAGAACGCCTGCGCACGGGCACTGTGATGACCAATGATGATCGGAATTGGGAGCTACGCTGGACCCAAGAACGCATGCGGATCAATTTGTCCCGCGCCATTGCTGTCGATATGGAATCGGGCACTTTGGCAGCCCAAGGCTATCGTTTGCGCGTGCCCTATGGCACCCTGCTCTGCGTTTCCGACAAGCCATTGCACGGCGAAATAAAACTGCCGGGTGCTGCAAACGCGTTTTACGATCGCGCAGTCGGTGAACATTTGCTGATTGGCTTGGCTGCACTGGATAAATTGCGCGAAGACCGCGAAGGCTTGCATTCCCGCAAGCTCAGAAGTTTTGATGAACCACCCTTCCGGTGACGTCATAATTTCGTCGTATTTTATTCCTAAGATAGCACAAGAAGGAGAGTTGAATGTTGAAGTCTATTGTTGCTGCTTTGGGTTTTATGGCCGTTTTGGCACTGGTCCCTGTTCAGGCTGAGGAGGCCAAAAATTTGCGCGTAATCTCGATTTCTGGCCATGGCGAAGTGCGCGTGGTGCCTGATCTTGCGGTTGTAACCGTTGGCGTCACATCACAAGCCGCAACGGCGCGAGAAGCTTTAGATGCCAATACAAAATCCATGAAGGCCCTGCTCGACACTTTGAAAAAGGCAGGCATTGAAGACCGTGATATGGCAACTTCAAACTTCTCCGTTAGCCCGCGTATTGACTACAATAACAGCGGCAGCAGCAGAACAACCAGCCGCCAAAAGTTGTGGGTTATGACGTCAACAACATGGTGACGATCACCGTGCGCAAAATAGACGAATTGGGCGAATTGCTGGATGTTGCCGTTTCAACAGGTTCCAACACCATCAACGGCATTTCGTTCAGCGTTTCAAAGCCCGACGATATGTTGACTGAAGCCCGCAAACTCGCCGTACGCGATGCGCGCAGTAAGGCGGAAACCTATGCAGCCGCAGGCGGCTTTAAGCTCGGCAACATTGTATCGTTGAGCGAAGGCACGGCATATCAACCACCCATGCCCTATATGGCCAAGGCCGCCCGTGCGGAAGCTGCTGATGCTGTGCCCATCGCCCAAGGTGAGCAATCACTGACAATTGATGTCAGTATCACTTACGAAATTAAGTAGCAGCACTTGCATGGCATGGGTTGTTTGCTAGTCTTCACCCATGCCGATTTGCGAACGAGACCCTTGGCGCTTTCAATATTTTGAAAACGTCGCCTGCCCTGCTGACGTCAATGTTCCAACCGACGACATCGACAGTTTCGAATGGTATCCAAAATTTCGATGGGTTTATGAAAAGCTGAACATTGCCAAAAGCCAAGGCTTGCCCTGTGGCACACGTGATAGCAGCCCACCCCATTTTCCCGTATTTGCAAAACCAAACATCAACCTTCGCGGCATGGGATTGGACAGTCAAATCATCCGTACACAGACGGAATTTGAAAGACTGCCTGACGGCCATATGTGGATGCCGCTTTTGGAAGGCGAACATATTTCTACAGATTGCGCAATTGTTGATGGTGAGATGAAGTGGATACGCCATGCCCTTGGCTTTCCATGGACTGACGGCATGTTCACCCATTGGGTAATAGAGACCGAACATCGCGTTGAATTGAATCAGTTTTTATCCCGCTGGGTAAAGGGCAATATGACTGGCTACACTGGCATGATGAACTTTGAAACCATTGGCGGAAAAATTATCGAGACCCATTTACGTTTTGCGGATCAATGGTGCGATTTGTACGGTCCGCGTTGGTTTGATGCGCTGGTTACCTTGTATGGAGAAGGTAATTGGTCATTGCCTGATGAACCGCAACGAAAGGGCTATTCCGTTCCACTTTTTGCAAAACATGGGCTTGTGCCACAACATCCGTCGGCAGATTTACAGAATGCTATTCGCGCCCTTCCCGAAGTCTCAAGTTTACAAATTACATTCTATCCCAGCAAAGCCGGAAGCGCCCACCCCATGCCACCGGGTGGTTTTCGGTTGGGCATTATCAATTGCTGGGATTTAGATGCGGGATTGGAAGCAAGAATGAAATTGGCAGAAGGTTTCCCAGATGTGGAATTGATGATTCCCGCCACTTGAATTTGCCTCCCCTCTCCGTCATCGCTTTCGCGATGCCACCTCTCCCGCTATGCGGGAGAGGAAATTTCCTTCCTCGCCCGTTTACGGGAGAGGTGGATCGCGCAATGCGCGAGACGGAGAGGGGCCACAAGCGCGTTTGTAATTCACATCAATTGTGGTCGTGGGGGTCATGCGGTCCTCGAGTACTGCCAAAATTGTGTCGCAAACGTCTGCGCGCCGCTGCAAGACATCCCTGCTCCAGAACCGCAAAACGGAGTATCCAACGCGAAGTAAGTAAGCGTCTCGATTTTCATCATGAACGCTTCCGACGTGTTGTGACCCATCCACTTCGACGACCAACTTACGCTGTCTATGAGCAAAATCAGCGAAATACGGTCCGATCGGATGTTGTCGCACAAACTTGTGTCCGCCAAGTTGGCTTGCTTTCAATACATTCCAAAGTGCACCCTCGGCGGGGTTTTCACCTTGCCTCAACTCTCTAGCGCGTTCTGTGGTCCAATAGTTCCTTGGAATAACTTGCATGACAGCACCTCCTTTTATGGAGACGTTTAAGTTGACGTTTTCCGTCGCAATTCTGAAATAAATTTTGGCCCCTCTCCGTCATCGCTTTCGCGATGCCACCTCTCCCGCTGCTGCGGGAGAGGAAAACGAGCGGGTTACCCCTTCACCAAATTCCAACCGCGATCAGTTTCATCATAGACATGCAGTTCACCAAGGCCAATGTCGAACCATGCGCCGTGAACGGTGAGCTCGCGCTTGTTCTCACGCATCCGCAGCCACGGAAATGTTCTTAAATTCGCCAGCGAATGCTCAACGGACGCATGTTCAACAGCCGTTTGCAAATCATGCACGTGGTCTTCGGGGTGATCGTGGCGTACTGCGTCTGCCACGTCTTTCACGTCTGACATCCATTTGCCGATGAAATCACCCGCAGACAATGGATCACTGCCATCGACAACCGCGCGAATGCCGCCACAGCGACCATGGCCCATAACAACGACATGTTTGACACCGAGACCGATGATCGCAAATTCAATGGCGGCGGACGTGGCGTGGTGCTTGCCATCAGGTGCATAGGGCGGAACCAAGTTGGCAACATTGCGCATGACAAAAATTTCACCGGGGCCAGCGTCGAAGATTGTTTCGGGGGCCGCACGTGAATCGCAGCAGGCAATAATCATGACCGTGGGCTTTTGCATGCCCTGCCCCAATTTGAGGTAGCGGTCCGTTTCTTCAGCATAGCGTCCACTGCGGAAATTGGCATATCCATCCAGCAGGCGTTTGGGAAACGTCATGGCTTACCTTTCAAATCAACAACACGGGCAGGTGGCAATGGCACAGCGCCGGGCTGCTCCTGCCAATGCGCATAGGTGCGCACGCCCCCCGATTGCCGAAGTTCTGCCGTGAGATCAAGGTTTACCTTGGCAGTCACCCATTGCGGCGTATTGAATTCGCCAATGGCCACCACCCCGTCTTGAGGCAAGCCTTTGTCAGGAGGTGCAAAGATGCCAGCCGCACCCACATTGTTTTCCACCGCTTTACAAAACGGTGCTGGACCGACACATGGCGATTGAACAGTATAAATCTGGTTTTCCAATGCGCGAGCTTGCGCCCCTAAACGCACGCGCCAATAGCCCCACGCGGTTTCGGTGTTAGAAGGTGCAACGATTATATCAGCGCCAGCTTCCGCGAGGGAACGCGATAGCAAGGGAAACTCAATGTCGTAACAAATGAGCACACCGACCTTGGCTATGCCGATATCATAGACTTTCAAATCACGACCACTGCTGATGCGCCATGGGTCACGCTCCCAAGGCGTTGGCATGATCTTGCGGAAACTGTCATGGGCGCCTTGGGGGCCAAATATTTGCGCAACGTTGAAGGTTCCCTGCTCTCCCCTGCACGGTGCGCTTCCGGCAACAATCATCACGCCATGCTTCCGCGCAAGTTCTTGGTGAAGCACTATAATCTCTCCGGTTAAATCAGAAACGGCGTCGATGCTGCCGTGCAAGTCCAAGCCGCGATGCCCAATGGATGAAAGCTCCATGGCTGCATATTCGGGAAACACCAAAACTTGCCCACCCTGCTGCACGCCCTGCTCCACCCAACGTGTGATCTTGTTGCGCCATTGGGCAATCGTTTCCACAGCATCAAAATTATACTGAGCGGCGGCAATGGTGATGTGACGTGCCATTATGGTCCTCGTGAATAAGGCCCAGCTTAACATGCTCTTGCTTGCAGCCATAGTCTGGGGCTAATCGCATAGACATCATGCAAAATATCACAACGTTATTTCCCACTCACCTCTACCGCGCCGACAAAGCCGTGCCCGATACTTTAAATGCGGCACTTGAGGTGGCATCTCTTGATTTGGCCCACAACGACGCGGCGGGCAATCGTTGGTGTGAGAAGCATGGCTATGCGGGTTACACGTCATTTGGCTCATGCAATAATCTTGCACTCGAAATCGCAACTTTCCGCAAGTTAGAAAAAATCCTCGACAAACATGCACTGGAATTTGCAACGGCCTTGCAGTGGGACATCGGCAAACGAAAGCCCGTGTGTGACTCCCTCTGGGTCAACGTGCTGCCAGAAGGTGGCAGCCACACCGGACATATTCACACCAACAGCGTCATCAGTGGCACGTATTATGTGAAGGTGCCGGATGGGGCTGGCCCTATCGTGTATGAAGATCCGCGTCTTGGCTTTATGATGGCTGCTCCTCCCCGCAAGAAGAATGTTGAACAAGCATTGCGCACCCATGTGAGCATCACGCCGGAAGCGGGTTCTGTATTGCTTTGGGAAAGCTGGTTGCGCCATGAAGTGCCGATGAACCGTGCAGAAGGCGAACGCATTTCCGTGAGTTTCAACTACGTGATTGGTTGACGTAATCCATACAACTCAAGTTCTAATCGAAGCCTATAGTCCGTAGAACGCATTCACTTCCTGGCTCGGTGGCTCCAAATTCAAAATCACGACACAGGCATTCCCGCCATTCGTCGACGAAAACTGGAGACCCAATATGAACTTTTCAAAAACTCTCACCGCCGCCGCATTTGCAACTTTGTTGCTTGCAATGCCACAGGCCATGGCATCAAACAAAATTGATGCTGCACTGAAAGACAAGGTGACGGCTCAAATGACTGCCGAAGGCTATGATGTTCGCAAGGTAAAAATGGAAAATGGATTGATTGAAGTCTATGCCGTGAAGGACGGAAAGACTCTTGAAGTATACCTCGACGACAAGCTGCAAGTTGTGAAAACCAACTCTGGCGACGCCAACTAAAGCAAACGGGCCGATAATGATTTATCGGCCCTCCTCTTCAGGTAAGGAAAACAGATCATGTTAAATCGTGTCTACGTTTGGGATATTTTTGTGCGTCTGTTTCATTGGTCTTTGGTGGTAGCGTTTGCGGCCAATGCCATCTTCATCGACGAAGAGTCAAATCTCCACCTATACGTTGGATATTTCGTAGCAGCTCTACTGGCCGCACGTTTGGTTTGGGGGTCTGGTAGGTTCTCGCCACGCCCGTTTCTCCGATTTTTGGCCATCACCAATGCAGGCTTTTGGTCAGCTACGGGATATGATCACGGGTCGGCGTCAGGCTCACGCTGGGCACTCGCCCTTGGGTGCATTGATGATTTACAATTTACTTGCCACAATAGCCGGTATTGCATTGAGCGGATATATGATGACAACCGTAGCCTATTTTGGTGTCGAATGGGTTGAGGAAATTCATGAAGTGCTTGTGACTTGGGCAGAAATATCAATCGTATTGCACATCGCAGCAGTAATTTTCGAAAGCAGAAGACTGCGCGTAAATCTTCCAGCGTCTATGGTAACGGGCTATAAAGACCTGCCCTCATGAATTTTACTGCCGATACCACGCTAAAGGTTTCACATGCCCAAACTCGAAAGATATTCTAAACAAATATTATCATTGGCATTGCTGATACTTGTGCAAGCAGCGTGTTCGATTTTTTTCATCCGTGATGTCATTATTGATCTCACGAGCATGGACAGCTTGCTGCACCTCGGCCCTGAAATTGCGGCAACGGCAAGTTTGGCAGTTGGTATTGTTGTGGAAATTGCTCTCGTAAGAAAACTAATACTCCGCCACGCCCGTATGGAACAGGGACTTGCCGTTGCCCGCGGTTCATTGTCAGACGTCATGGAAGGATATTTCGAAACTTGGGATCTTTCCCCCGCAGAGCAAGACGTGGCAGCCTTTACGATTAAGGGCTATTCAATAGCAGAAGTTTCAAATCTCCGCGGTTCAGCCGAGTCAACAATAAAGGCTCAACTGAATGCCATCTATAGAAAAGCCAACGTCCAAGGGCGTAACCAACTTGTAAGCGTGCTGGTCGAAGAGTTGATGCGGGAACCTTTGATGAAGTCGTGAGTTTATAGTTTGCCTTCATCTTCAAGATGAAAGCTATGCAAGAGCCGATGCAAGACAGGTGAAAACACAAGTCCAGCGACTGCAAAGAAAATTAGGCCGCTCACCAACGCATAGAAGCCTTCAAATACCAAGCCCGCCGTTGTTTCGAGTTTATCGAGTGGGCCCATACCTGATAAAATCATAGCGGCATTTGCAAAGGCTTGCGCCAACCCCATGTTGCCATAAAATCCGTATCCCGCCATACCCACGGCCATTGCAACTACAATAATGAAAAGTCCCCACAGGGCATTGCGCAAAAGGCGCGCTAACAACACATCATTGCTTGCCAACTTTGGTTTCGTCACTGGAACATCCGCTCGCCCGTTTGATCGATGATCAGTTGCCCTTTGCTAATGGCAATGTCGGCGGCTTCTTCTTTTGAGGTGAATTTGTCAGCACGCACAAATCTGTGTTCTTTTCCATCTTTGGAAATACGCCCAGCAAGTTGCCACTGGCCACCGTCTTTGTAAGGCATGGCGTCAATCACATAACCTTTGTACTCAAGCGACTTTACGGCACCGCCAGAATTTGTATCTGCACTCGACGAAAACCAATTCGACCAAAAAGCCATGTAAACTCTCCTCTGGGGATCAAGTTTAACATGGCTTTGTCGGCAGTGCCACGACTGTTGCGTTGAATTTAAGTGCGCTTCAACGGGCAAGACGAAAGACCAAAAATGGAATAGATCGGACAGCTACTCATCGCCGCCGTCGCCAAGGGAATGACGCCTAAGTAGCCGACCCAAGCATAGGCATGGCCGGAAAACACGGCAAATGCCAACAGTGCCAAGCCCAGTGCGATGCGCAAAATACGATCAATTGAACCAACATTCTTTGCCATGATAGTCTCCTGTGTGTTGCGGAGGTTTCCGCCATGGCTCGGAGAATAGGTCGTTACTTCAACTTGGTCTGTGACCCAGTCACATTGGTGAAGCCAAATCCGCCAATGCCGCTTCATTGCAGATCACAACGCGCCCGCGCGCCACTTCAACCCAGCCGCGTTCAGCAAAATCACTCAAAAGCCGCGTGACAACTTCCCGCGCCGTGTTCAAATCTTGCGCCATATGTTGGTGGGTAGCGGCCACCACGCCATCCTGCTGGTGCAACACCAAATAGCGGGCCAACCGCCGATCTACATGTTTCAGCGTCACCTCTTGCACCAGTCCAATCAACGTGTGCAATCGTTCGCCGAATGATGAAAACACAAACTGCCGAAAGCGGGCTGATGTCGCCATCAACTCATCAAAGGCTGGTTTAGGAAGTATCACCGCTTCCGTATCATCTTCAGCCACAGCCTCGGCATCATATTCAGCGCCAGACAAAAGCGATGACGTTGTGAGCACGCAAGTTTCGCCGGGTTCGACCCGGTAAAGCACAATCTCACGGCCCTGCTCCGTGGTTACGGAGACACGAACTGATCCCGATTTGACCATCAAATAATTGGAAGCGGAATCCCCCGCACGAAACAATGCCGCACCACGTTTCATTTCAAGTGTCCGCATTTCGCGCACGACAAGTTGCTTGGCGTGGTCTTCTAGTGTCGCCAAGGCAGACGATTTAAGTACAGCGGGAAGATTGTCTCTCATCGTTGGAATGATAGCAAAAAATTATCCCCCACGCTTGATTTTGATCAAGCGTGGGGGACAGGTGTCTGAGATTAACTCAAGATCAAGTCATAGGTAGAAATCGGTTACTTCCAAAGCTGCTGTTGAAACAATCGTCGCACCGGTCTGAGAGATGACGTAAGTGTAGCTGTTCGTTCGTCTCATTAAAAGTGCCGTTTGCCACGATGTCTTCAACTGCAAAATAGTCACCAGAAAGCTTGATCGTATCACCATCGATTGTTGAATAAAACAGATCGATATAATCCACACCGCTTGATACGTTATCAATCACAGAATTGTAGAAGTGGAATTCATCCTGAACAAGCAGGGTGCCCACCAAAGTGCCCCGATTAGAATTTGCATCCGTCAAGAAGAATGTTTCCGTATCACTAAGAACAGTGAAATTGATGGTGGTGAGGCTGCTGCCGCCCTGACCATCTGACACCATGACTTGGGCCTGATCCGAAAATGGGAAATTCGTCACCTTCATCAGCAAAATCTGGAAAATAGCTGATTTCAGCACGACCAGGCACTTGCACTCGTCTCTTCAACGCCAAAGAAACCGAGGGTTGGATTGGCTTCATCAAGCACGTAGGTAGAAGGTCAGGTTTTCCAACGGCGTGTCAACATCATAGGCATAAACATATCCCACTGCAAATAGCTCGACAGATCACTCCAAAATCCAAATAGCTGGTGACCAAAAACACGGGCGCATCGTTGACAGGTGTGATGTCAAGAGTAGCACTCGCCGCAACCGACGCTTCACCGTCACTGATTTCATAAGTGAAGGTTACTGCGGTGTCGTCGTTTAAGTCTGGTGTGAAGCTGTAAGAGCCATCTTCATTCGCAAGCAATGTGCCGCTGGAAGCTTGCAAGTTCACAACCGACAATGTTGCGCTGTCGATGTCAGATGCATTCGCCAAAAGCTGGGCGGCGGTAATCGTCGTGCTGTTGTCTTCCAAAACGGCAGGCAACACAATTGCTGCACCCGCAACCGGACCATCATTCACAGCCGTCAAATCCAACGACGCTGAACCCGCAACGGATGCTTCACCATCGCTGATTTGATAGGTGAAGCTCACAGCCGTGTCGTCATTTGTTGCTGGCGTAAACGTCCAATTTCCACCGCCATTGTCCACCAACATGCCGCTAGAGGCTTGCAAGTTCACAACCGACAATGTTGCGCTGTCGATGTCAGATGCATTCGCCAAAAGCTGTGCTGCGGTAATCGTCGTGCTGTTGTCTTCCAAAACGGCAGGCAACACAATTGCTGCACCCGCAACCGGACCATCATTCACAGCCGTCAAATCCAACGATGCTGAACCCGCAACGGATGCTTCACCATCGCTGATTTGATAGGTGAAGCTCACAGCCGTGTCGTCATTTGTTGCTGGCGTAAACGTCCAATTGCCACCGCCATTGTCCACCAACATGCCGCTAGAGGCTTGCAAGTTCACAACCGACAATGTTGCGCTGTCGATGTCAGATGCATTCGCCAAAAGCTGGGCTGCCGTAATCGTCGTGCTGTTGTCTTCCAAAACGGCAGGCAACACAATGGCTGCACCTGCAACAGGGCCATCATTGACAGCTGCAATGGCAAGAGTGGCTGTTGCTGGCGTAGACAAAAGCCCGTCTGAAACGCTGTAGGTAAAGCTTACAGGTCCATTGGCATTGGCCACTGGCGTATAGGTGTAAGTGCCATTGCCGTTGTCCACCAAGCTGCCGCTGGAGGCCTGCAAATTCTGAACCGAGAGCACATTGCCTTCGGCGTCCGTTGCGTTGGCTAACAATGCTGCTGCCGTAAACTCATAGCTCGTATCTTCAATGCCACCCGAAAGCGCGACTGGTCCTGACACAACAGGAGCCGTGTTGGTTGGACCACCCGGATCTGTCACAGTCGTAATATTCAGGCTTTCGAAACCGCCTGTCACGATCAATCCAATAGACGCGAACGTAAACGTGCCACCGCCGCCGCCTGCGAGATAGGCGTTGAACGCAGCTTGGTCAGCGATAAAGCCTGCACTGGCCTGTTGTGCGGCCGTTAATTCCAATGTCAGCGTGTCAAAACCGGAACCACCATTGACGCGGTCAAGGCCCGCACCTGTGTTGGCACGATAGATGATGGTGTCATCACCCTGCCCGCCGAACACCCAGTCATCACCGCCGCCGCCGCGCAACGTGTCATTACCGCGTCCGCCGTCGATCCAATCATCGCCCGCTCCGCCGTCAACACTGTCGTTACCATTGCCTGCAAAGGCCACGTCATTGCCATTGCCAAGATCAATCACATCATTGCCAGCGCCAGAGTCAACGTAGTCGTTGCCGTCGCCTGTGCTGATCGTGTCATTGAGAAAACTTGAAAACACAAAGTCGTTGCGGAATGAGCCGACATAGTTGCTGGCCGTATAAAGATAGTTCCATGACGTCGTGCTAAATAAAAATGACAACATAACATTCCCCCTGATGAGACAAAAAATCGATACCCGCGCGATCGGATGACCGAAGCAGTAGGCTTAATGTCAAGTTAAGTACGGGATATGACGACGAGTCAATTATAGATAGAGTAAAGTGGTAAACGCGACTATCGCGCTTAGTTCAGTCGGAAAATGATGAATTTGCTCAAATTTTCCACAACTTTGACTTATGGGTTTCAAAGTCACTGAAACCACTCACAGTCAAACATCCAATAGGCTGGAGATCAGCCGTGTTTCGCCGTGAAGCCTACATAGGCCAAGATTGCGAAAATCAGGAACGCGAACCAGTTCAACCAAATTGGTACCAACATATCGCCAGCCATCACATCAAAACCTACGATCACACGAGATAGCTGTGCCAGTGCGCCAATTGTGAAAAATACAGCAGCAACGCGGCTGAACATTTCTGTTGTCATCAAGTTGTTCATTTTAACCTCCTCTGAAGGTCAACTGCGAACGCGAGAATTCGCTTACAAAATGTGGAAATTAATGTCCCAAGTTCAAGGGGAGACATATTATTTGCCGCATGCTGCCATTCGCGCAACGCCCAGTTTTATTGACTTTTTTCAATTCGGAACTATGCTGTTCGGGCCGGGCTTCAAGTCCGCACTGACAGCCGCCTTGGGCCTGGAACAACCCAACTCGCCGCACTTGAGATGTGCAGCTTGACAGAGGAGGTTTCGATGTCAAAAAACAATCACCTAACAGCCGACACGTTGCGCCACGCCGTCGAAAACCGTGACGCCAAGAGCCTCAAAGGCTTCTATGCGCCCGAGGCTGAAATGTGGATCATCGATCAGGATAACCCGCCAAGCAGACCGCGCAAGATCATCGGCGCAAAAGACATCGGCGATTTTCTGGACGATGTGTACAGCCGCGAGATGACTCATAATCTCGATAGTTGTGTGCGCGAAGGTTCGGAACTTGCATTCGTAGAAGGCTGCAAATACCCCGACGGCACCCGCGTCGTTGCATCCTGTACAGCGCATGTCGGCCCCAAGGGCATCACACGTCAGACCGTTGTGCAAGCCTGGGACGCCTAACATTTAAGAAATAGATTTCTTCATAGGAGGAATACCATGAAACAGATTGTGAAATTTCTGTCAGCGCTGGCGCTTGCCATGCCACTGACAATGCCACTGAATGCTTATGCCGATGATGCCGAAATGATCAAGAGTGCGGAATCGGCAGCACCCGCCGCTATATCTTCGAAGGCCACCATTTACAGCATGGATGCAACGGGCAAGATGGCGACGTTGCGCGAGGGCTCCAATGGTTTCTGGTGCATGCCAGATACACCTTCAACCCCCGGCCCAGACCCCATGTGCGGCGACGCCAATTCCATGGAATGGGCAATGGCCTGGATCGGCAAGACAGATCCACCCAAAGGCAAGGTAGGCTTCATGTACATGATGGCCGGCGGCAGTGACGCCAGCAACACCGACCCCTATGCCGCAGGCCCCGCCGAGGGCAACAACTGGGTCTCAACCGGACCCCATGTCATGGTGGTCAACGCCATGGACATGATGGCAGGCTACCCCACAAGCCCCGCCCCCGATACCACGCAACCCTACGTGATGTGGGCAGGAACGCCCTATGCGCATTTGATGCTGCCGGTGCAGTGAGGGAATGAGAAAGGGGAGCGGCTGTGGGGGCTGCTCCCTTGAATAGGCTTGGATCAAAACGACTTAGGCAGTCCGGCTTGTCGCAATATCGCGTTGGCGGTGTGGCGGCTTGGGATTCCGACCGGCACGGGGAAATTGGTTTTGGTTATCGGACTGTGCCAGATTTCGTGACTACCTTTGCCTTGTCGAACCAAGTAGCAGCCAGCAGTCGTCAACAGATCACGCAACAATCTGTCGAACGGCGGAGCCATTATGCAGCAACTGCTTCCCGCATCGCTGTGATTTGAATGTAAACGTCATTTGGAGATACGCCCGGGTGGTTGTCCGGCAAAATATCCAACGCCATCGCTTTGATCTTCTCCAAAACACCATCAAGCGAAGGAGAATCCGCGGCAGCTGGAATGGCGTCACACGAGCCGCTCCAAACCGAAGCCTCATCGTCCCATAAAGCTGAAATAGTAAAAATGACGGGCTTCTGCATTCCGTACACCTACCACTTCACAGCTTAATTGTCGAGGAACGAGCGCAACTTCCTTGACCGTGCTCGGATGCTTCAGTTTCCGCAGCGCCTTCGCTTCAATCTGGCGAATACGTTCGCGCGTCACGCTAAACTGTTGGCCCACTTCTTCCAGTGTGTGGTCCGTGTTCATGCCGATGCCGAAGCGCATGCGGAGGACTCGTTCTTCGCGTGGCGTCAGCGATGGCCAAGCACGCGTGTTGTGGTTTCGCGTAAGTTGGCTTGGATGGCTGCATCGATGGGCAGAATTGCACCCTTGTCTTCGATGAAGTCGCCGAGGTGTGAATCTTCTTCGTCGCCCACTGGCGTTTCCAGCGAGATCGGCTCCTTGGCGATCTTCATCACCTTGCGGACTTTTTCCAGCGGCATTGACAGTTTTTCTGACAATTCTTCTGGCGTGGGTTCGCGGCCAATTTCGTGCATCATCTGGCGTGATGTGCGCACGATCTTGTTGATGGTTTCGATCATGTGCACCGGAATACGGATGGTGCGGGCTTGGTCGGCAATCGAACGGGTGATGGCTTGGCGAATCCACCACGTTGCATAGGTCGAGAACTTGTAGCCGCGGCGATATTCAAACTTATCAACGGCCTTCATCAAGCCGATGTTGCCTTCTTGAATCAAATCCAAGAATTGCAAACCACGGTTGGTGTATTTTTTCGCAATCGAAATCACGAGGCGCAAGTTGGCCTCAACCATTTCCTTCTTGGCAATGCGGGCTTCGCGTTCGCCCTTCTGCACCTTGCCAACGATCTGGCGGAATTCCTGAATTTGCAAACCGGTGGCAGAGGCGAGTTCGAAAATCTCATCGCGAATAACGATGATCGAATCCTTCTCGTCGTTGACCCACTTTTTCCAGCCATGCTTGACCAAGCGGCCAACGCGCTTCAACCATTCCGTATCAAGCTCGTTGGTTTGATATTCTTTCAGGAATTCATCACGGGGAATACGATAGGTTTCAGCCAGACGCATCAAGCGGCCTTCAAGCATGTTGAGACGCTTTGAAATATCATAAAGCTGATCAACCAACGCTTCGATACGCGCATTGTTGAGGGCCAGCGACTTCACCATGTTGATGATGTCGTCACGCAGCTTCTTGTAACGGCGTTCTTGTGATGGCGACAGGCCCTCGCCTTCCGTCACTTCCTGGTCTTGCAGCTTGCGCAGCGATTTATAAAGGCGCGCAATTTCGTCGAACACTTCAAGCACCTTGGGCTTGAGTTCAATTTCCATGGCCGACAATGAAACGCCGAGGTCATCGCCCTCGTCATCCTCGTCTTCTTCCACCTGTGGCTTGTCGAAATCTTCAGGGCTCAGAACGTCAGAATAGTCATCTTCATCACCCATGCGGCGCATGGGAGCGGCAGCGGATGGTCGGCGTGTTTCTTCTTTTTTCTTGGCGGCTTCGCGCTTTAATTCGGCTTGCTTACGCACCTCTTCCTTCGGCGGAACATAGGGCATGGGCGTTGCCACAGCTTGGTTCTGTTTGGCATCAGGGCCGGCGTAGGTGGCTTCCAAATCGATAATGTCACGCAGCAGAATTTTGCCTTCGTTCAATTCATCGCGCCAAATAATAATGGCTTGGAATGTCAGCGGGCTTTCACACAGGCCCGCAATCATGGTTTCGCGGCCCGCTTCAATGCGCTTGGCAATGGCAATTTCGCCCTCGCGCGACAGCAATTCCACGGCACCCATTTCGCGCAAGTACATGCGCACGGGGTCGTCGGTGCGGTCCGCCGGAAGCTTCGGCGCATCCACCTTCATGATTTCGGTGGAGCCGGATTCTTCTTCGACTTTGGCCACGACGTTTTCGGTTTCTTCTTCCGATTCAACCACGGTGATGCCCATCTCGGCCAACATGCCGTAGATGTCTTCAATCTGGTCCGACGTCACTTCATCCGACGGCAGAACAGCGTTCAACTCGTCGAGGGTTACATAGCCGCGCGCCTTGGCGGTTTTGAGCATGCGTTTCACCGCAGCATCGGTCATATCGAGGAGTGGAGAATCCTGGCCCGCCTCAGGCACGTCAGCTTCCGTGTTGCCATCCTCGTTGGTTGGCTTTTCGTCCATTTCCTGCGGTGGCTTTACGGCGGTGTCTTTTGGTGGGCGAGACATGGGGCATTCCTTAATAGCGGACTGATTCGGCATCAGCCCGAAAACTGTTTCAGCGGATAACTACTGATCGGCGTCTTAATTGCGGCTTAACCAAACTCAGAAAGCTTGGATTAAGAATTATTGTCGCTCTCCCGACCTGAGGCTGCGCCAAAGCCATGAACAAGGGCCTCGGAACCTAAAGTCGAGTGCAACTCTTCACGCACCGCAGAAAGCGCGTTCAGGTTTTCCTCTGTTGGATCATTCGCGAAAGCCACTTCAGCAGCCTTCAGCTCACGATCAAGCGTGACTGTTTTACGGTGGAGGGCGATCATTTGGCGGAGGCCTGTCCGGGCATCATCTGGTGCAGCCGCAGGACCAAGGAACCACTCATTCAAACGTCTCGCCTGGGTGTCAAGCTGGTTCAGCACATCGCCAAACCCTCTTGTTGTCAGGTGGTCCTTCAAAGCCTCCGGTTCAAGGGCAGCCTCTTGGGAAACCGCATCTAGAATCAGTGCACGGACAGAGTCAAGCTCTGTCACCCCTAAATCCACACCCGCAAAGTCGTCCCAAAAATCATGCAACAGGTTGGGATGATTGATGAAACTCAGAACGATCATCCGTGCACGGCGTTCTGTCGCATCCCCTTGGTCGAGCTTAAGTGCTGCATTTTTAAGGGAATTTGAGGCTGGAGAGGCAATTTCCCAGTCTTTCAGGCGGCGTCCTTGCGGTGAAAACCGTTGCGAAAATCCACTTAAACGGCCCGCAGTTGATCGCCGCCACTCAGGTTGGGTCGCTCCCCGAAGCTTGCGGAAGCGTTCGGCCAATTCATCCAGATAGTGGCGCTTCACGCCCTCTTCCTTGATCTGGGACACTTGCAGCCGCAGGTCTTTTTCAAAGGCGGCCTTGCGCTCAGGGCTGGCGCGGTCATTCACGGCCAAGGCGCGGTTCCACAAAACATCAACCATCGGCAGTGCTGCTGATACGACTTTCTTCAACGCCTCGGCACCGTCTGTGCGCAGCAAATCATCCGGGTCTTTGCCATCGGGCAGAAAGGCAAACCGAAGCGAGTGACCTGGCTCAAGCAACGGCAAGGCGATATCAAGCGCACGGTAGGCCGCTTTCTGCCCCGCACTATCGCCGTCAAAACATAAAATCGGCTCTGCTGCCGAGCGCCACAGAATAGCCAATTGGTTCTCCGTGAGTGCGGTTCCAAGTGGCGCAACAGTTTCGGCTAAACCAGCGCGGTGCATGGCAATAACATCGACATAGCCTTCGACCGCAATGATGTTTCCACTTTTGTGGGCAATGGCGCGGGCTTTGTCGAAATTATAAAGCACCTCGCCTTTGATGAAGATCGGCGTTTCCGGCGAGTTCAAATATTTTGCCGCAACATCTTTACTGAGTGCACGACCACCAAACGCAATCACCCTGCCCCGACCATCTCGAATTGGAAACATCACGCGATCACGGAAACGGTCGTAAGCGACGGGAATGTCTTCACCCGCAATCACCAGTCCGGCTTCGACCATTTGGTCAAGGTGAACACCTTTGTCGGCCAAGTGACTGCGTAGTGCTGAACGATCGTCCGGCGCATAGCCAATGCCGAATTCAGACTGAATGGAAGGTGTTAAATCACGATCAGCCAAATAACCGCGAGCTTTCGCACCTCGCGCTGTTTGCAATTCCGATTGGAAAAATTTTGTGGCGATGTCCATCACATCATAAAGACTGGCGCGTACCTCTTCACGCCGGGCGTCCTCGGGAGAGAATTCCGGCATGGCCAAGCCGGCCTCTTGCGCCAATTGCTCAACCGCCTCGTTGAATTTCAACCCTGCTTTTTCGACAAGAAAAGTGAAAGCATCGCCAGACGCCTTGCAACCAAAACAATGATAGCGACCCTTGCGATCATCAGCATGAAAGCTTGGAGATTTTTCAGAATGAAATGGGCAGCAGGCCCAAAAATCACCCTTGCCCGGTTGGCTTTTGCGCCGATCCCACGTCACATGCCGCCCCACCACCGTGGAAACATTCACACGGGCACGGATTTGATCAAGGAACTGAGGCGAGAAACGCATGGGTTGCCTGTTAGCACAGTTTTCAGTTTTGAGATAGAAAGGCTCATCTTACAGTTCAATTCAGTTGGTGATATGATACAAATGTAAATTGCGGTCTGGAATGGCCGGACATACGATGGCAAGCAAACATTGCGGTTCCTCAAGCAACAAAGCAAAATGTTAAATAGATCAATCAGCTATTGCGATGGAAAGAATGACAGAGGACTTTTAGAACTCCACATTTTGCGGGGGTAATATATGACCACAAAACAGAAAGCTAACGAAGAAAAACACGGTCAGTCATTCGATGAACCGTCGCGGATTTTCTTCGGACCTGTCCTTGCAAAATACTATTTTGAAAACGGTGAAGAACGTTGGACCGCAATTGGGATTTTCCGAGGAAAGTACTTCACTGTCGCATTCGCCGAGCGAGGCACACAAGTCAGAATTATCTCTGCGCGAAAAGCTGATGCAACCGAACGCAGAAGGTATGATCAGCATCTCCTTCGAGGACTTACGGAGACTTGAACCTCTCGATAGAGATTGGACAGCTTTTGACGCCCTGACCGACGAAGACATTGCCAAAGCCGTTGCGAATGACCCAGACGCTGCACCCATTGATATGGACTGGACCAACGCTGTTATTCTCGACCTGATGCCAAAGACAGCCATTAGCTTTCGCGTTGATACCGACGTGTATGAGTTCTTCAAGGCCAAAGGCAAAGGTTTCCAAACACGCATGAATGCTGTGCTTCGCGCTTATGTTGATCATCAGCGTAAAGTGAAATAGCGTCGCCCACATAATTAGGGAGACTCATATGGCGATCAAGAAAATCTACACGGCAGTTGGCACAGCGGTTGGCGGGCGTGGTGGTGGCACGGCTTCGACCGACGACAAGCAAATCAATGTTGTTCTTGCTCACCCCAAAGAAATGGGCGGCACAGGCAAGGGCACCAACCCCGATCAGCTTTTTGCCGTTGGTTATTCGTCGTGCTTTCTGGGTGCGATGAAATATGTGAACAGCAATCAGAAGAAACCTGTGGCTTTGGCTGCTGAATCCTCAGTCACAGCCCATGTCAGCTTTGGTCCGCGTTCAGACAAAAAAGGTTTTGGCATTGCCGTGCAATTGGATGTGTCATTGCCGGGATTGACGAAGGCGCAAGCCACTTCGCTGGCGAAGAAAGCTCACGTGGTTTGCCCCTACTCCCACGCCATTCGGAAGAATGTGAAAGTCACAACGAAGATCGTCTGAAATTAAAGCAAGCTTACATGCAAATGTAAGCTTGCCCCACAGCTTTGGTCAAAGCGCCACAGATGGATTTGACCACGTCTGAACGATCCGACCATGCCACACCCGCCAAAAGCAACGGGGCTGCACCACAACTAATCACTTGCGTTGCAAAGCGACGGTTGTTGTCTGCTTGCCATTTGGTGAATGCATCCCAAGAGGTGGTTTCGCCATCTTCAATGGAAGCAAATGGGTCAGGCTGTTTTCCTGCAATAGAACGGGCTTTTGACCAGAAATGATGAACCACAAGGCCTAAGCCTAAACCCACAAGGCAAGCCATAAATGTGAAAAGCATGTACGCAACATTAGTCATGATGCGTAGGGTCTCACATCAGGGTTAATGGCGGCTTAAGTGCAAAATAGGCCGGAACTTTCGTTCCGGCCTTAAAAGGTCTTAGCGGTGGTGCGGATGACCATGGCGATGACGATGGCAGTTCTGACGCGCACCCAATGGCCATGACGCCGAATTCTTTGAACATGGCAATGTGTATGGCGATGACCGCGGTGATAGCCAACGCCGGGAACACCAATTGAAATATGCAACCCGCCGCCATGATAAGCTTGGGCTGGAGCAGTGGCAGCGCCAAGGCCAAGCGTTAATGTTGCAGCAGCGGCAATTGCGATGAGAGTTTTGCGGATCATTTAAACTATCCTTCCGTTAGAGCTTTACAGCCGGGCAAATACCCAGCCTTCAGTTGAGCAGTTTTTGTGAACACAATCAATGCCAAGCGCGGTGGCAGTTCTTTACTTTAACCCAGTGGCCATAACGCCATACTTTCCTGACGTGGCAATGGTAAGGCGCACGTTGCTTAACGTGGCCATAATAGTGGCCAACGGGTTGGTAATAACCACCACCGTTGATGATGATGTTAATGCCCGCTTGCGCAGGTGCAGTGGCAGCGCCCAGACCCAAAGCCAGTGTGGCGGCAGCAGCGGCGGCAATCAAAGTTTTACGGAACATGTGAATTGTCCTTTCGGGTTCAAAGTTAAACTCACAGGATGATCCTGCGATGTTTTGTTTTTGACAGCTTTGACCTGAACGGAAGATGAATGCTTAACCGAGAAGCGCTTTCACAATTCCACCCGCTTTGCCCATGTCCATTTGGCCTGAGAATACTTGGCTTTCAATTCCGCCATCACCTTGCCCATGTCTTTGACCGATGTGGCACCAACGGTAGCAATAACGCCAGCCACAGCGGCCTTTGCTTCATCATCAGTCATTTGCTTTGGCATGTAGGTTTGAATGACGGCCATTTCTTCACGCTCTTGCTGGGCCAATTCGGCGCGGCCGCCAGCATCAAACGCTGCAATCGAATCCTGCCGCTGCTTCACCATCTTCGCGAACACATCCATGATGGCGGCATCTGAAATTTTTTCCGAGTCATGGCCATCGGTGCGCGAATTAATGTCCTTGTCTTTGATTGCGGCGTTCATCAATCGAATGGTGGCCAGCTTGCGCTTGTCACCAGACTTCATGGCGTCTTTCATATCTGCTGTTAGTTGGTCACGAAGCGACATGGTTTAATCCTCAATTGCAATCAAAAGCGGTGGAATAGTCCTTTCGCATGCATCGTGCAAACTTGACGTTTCCGCCCTCCTCCCCTAACACCGCCCAAATTCCCGGAGACTCATACCCATGGCACCCGCCAAAAAGCCCGCAACGGCCAAAGCAAAATCACGCCCGCAGTTCAGCGATTGGGACCAACCCAAAATCACAGCGGTTCTGGTGCTTGCAGATGGCACGGTGATTGAGGGCTTTGGTTTTGGCGCAGAGGGCGAGGCAGTGGCCGAAGTGTGCTTCAACACCGCCATGACAGGCTATCAGGAAGTTCTGACGGATCCGTCCTATGCCGGACAGATCGTCAATTTCACATTTCCGCACATCGGCAATGTCGGCACCAATGACGACGACTCGGAAACAATCAACCTCGCCGCATCCGTTGGCGTGCGCGGCCTCGTCGTCAAAGCGCCAATCACAGAGCCCGCCAATTATCGCAACACCAAGCACTTCGACAAATGGCTCAAAGCCCGTGGCATCATCGGCTTGTCGGGTGTTGATACCCGCGAACTCACCAATTTGATCCGCGACAAGGGCATGCCCAACGGCGTCATTGCCCATAATGCCAAGGGCAAGTTCGACATCAAGAAGCTGCACAAAATGGCTGCCGACTGGTCGGGCCTTGAAGGCTTGGATTTGGCCAAGGATGTATCCCTCACCCAGCGCATGGAATGGGACGAAAAACTGTGGAACTGGAAAGACGGCTACGAAAACGCCGTTGGCGGCAAACGCGTTGTGGCAATTGACTACGGCTTGAAGCGCAACATTCTCCGCTGCCTCACGTCAGCTGGTTGTGATGTCACGGTTGTTCCCGCCACCACGTCTGCCGAAGATATTTTGGCGATGAAGCCCGAAGGCGTATTCCTGTCCAATGGCCCGGGCGACCCTGCGGCCACGGGTCTTATATGCCGTCCCCGAAATCAAAAAAATTGTCGCGTCAGGAACACCCGTCTTCGGCATTTGCCTTGGTCACCAAATGTTGGCCATTGCCCTTGGCGGCAAGACCATGAAGATGCACCAAGGCCATCACGGCGCCAACCATCCGGTAAAAGACTACACCACAGGCAAAGTCGAAATCGTGTCGATGAACCACGGCTTTGCCGTTGATGTGCAGTCACTACCGGGCGACGTCAAAGAAACCCACATCTCCCTGTTCGACGGCTCAAACGCCGGCCTTCAAGTGAAGGGCAAACCCATCTTCTCAGTGCAACACCACCCCGAAGCCAGCCCCGGCCCGCAGGATTCGCATTACCTGTTCAAGCGGTTTGTGGAGATGATGGAAAATCACGGATAATCCAATCCGCTCACATCTCGTCATGCGCTCAGCGTATGCGGCCTATTCATACAGTCTCTTCAATTGCTTCACGAAAATCTTCGCGTAGTCTTCTCCCATCAATCGGGAGATCATCGTGGCCAATAATCGTTTCAGCAATTCCTATCGTATGCACCGCGTATTGCGCGCTGATCGGGCAGCACTTGTGGTGCCGATTGATCATGGTCTGGTATGGGGCCGCGTGCCACAGCTTGAAGCACCCGTGCAGGTGATGAAGCGGTTCATGAAGGAAGATGTGACCGGCTTCATGGTGTCCACGGGCATCGTCAAACAGTCGGAAGTGGAATTGGCACAAAACAGCCAGATGGCGCGCATTCTGGCGATTGATGCATTCTGGCCCACATCGGCCCCCGACAAAGGCACAGGCGCAATGGTGGCCTCGGTTGAGGACGCTGTGCGACTGGGTGTTGATTGCGTGAAAATGCTGCTGCCTTGGAACGTCAATGATGAGGAAAAGCTGCTTTACTGCCAGCGCATCGGCACGGTGGTTTCCGAAGCCGCGAAGTGGGATATGCCTGTGATGTTGGAACCAGTGTTCCTCAACACGCCGCGTTCACCTGAAATTATTCTGGCAGAAATGGAAGTGGCCCGTGTGGCCTATGACCTTGGCGCTGACATCATCAAGATTACGTTCCCCGGACCAGACGCCACGGCAAAACTGTGTGCTGAGCTCGACATTCCAATCGTCGTCGCAGGCGGTCCATTGAGCGGCGATGCCAAGTCAACGTTGAAAGATGTGTCAGATGCCATTTCAGCGGGCGCTCAAGGTGTGGTCGTTGGCCGCAAAGTGTGGCAACGTCCTGCGGATGAAACATCTTGGCTCATTGCAGAAATGGCAAAAGCAACGCGGACTCAATTCACCCGCCGCTGGTAATTGCGCATGAGCCGTTTGTTTTGCGGCATTGATATTGGCACGACCAACCTCAAAGTTTTGCTGCTTGATGAAAGTGGCGAAACACTTTGGGTCAAATCCGTGCCCGCCCCGCACTTGCGCGATGAATTGGGCGTGGTAACCGATGCACCCGCGCTTGTGACAGTGTCGGAAGACCTGATCATTGAAGGGTGGCGAACCGTTGCGAAAGGTCGCGCCATTTCAGCCATATCAACAGGCGGCATTGGCGAAGATGGTGTTGGCGTTGATTCTTCGCTGGCACCTTTGGGGCATGCCATTCAATGGAACGACAGGCGCGGAGAAACCTATTCCCACGCACTTTCGCAAACCACGCACGCCCAAAACTATCCAGCCATTCTGCTCGATTTCTCATCGAGTGCTGGAAAATGGGCTTGGCTGCGTGATCACAAACCCGAAGAACTAAATGGTGCAAAACATTGGTTGACGATGACAGACTATCCGCTCGCAGTTTGGGCTGGCACTGCATTTATGTCATCGACTTTGGCACCACGCACAGGCTGTTATGATGTGTTCACGCGCCGCTGGATTCCTGAATTTTTAGATCACGTTCATGCGCCGCCATTGCCGCCAATGATTGAAGCAGGCGGAATTGTCGGCACCATGCAACGTGGCGCGTTGATCAATGCGGGTGCGGCAGACAATAACACCCTGTTGGTCGCAGGTGGCCATGATCACCCCATCGCTGCTTCGGCCATCCGCCGCATCTTGAAAAACGCACGCATTGATTCAATGGGCACCGCCAACGCCACCTATGGCGAGACCACAGGTTTGAAGCCCAATCATAATATGGAGGGCCTCTATGTGACCCTTCCCATCAGCGGCGAAAAGGCTGTTGCCGTAATTGGCATGACGGAATTTTCTGTCACTTTGGGCAAACATTTTGGGCACGTGAAGCCGATCTATGACAAAATGTTAGCAACCCAATCTGTTGCCGAAATTGAAACTGATTTACACATCGTGTTGGAAGCGATGGCCAATCATACCAAACACTATTGGGCTGCCATGAGCCGCGCTGGCGTACCTCCCGCACCCATCTATGCAACAGGCGGCTGGGCCCGCTGCCCTGCCCTGATGCAACAACGCGCCAATGTTTTTGGTGAAGCAATCACGGTTGTCGACGAGCCGGAATTGGTGGCCTTGGGTGCGGCCTTGTTTGCAGCGCAGGCCATGGGTGCAACGCCAACGTTTTCTGCCGCAGAACGCAGCCACGTGGTAGAGCCTGCGTGACACTGGCGCACCCTTCGAGGCCCGCTTCGCGTGCACCTCAGGGTGAGGTATAGAGGTGTCCCTCATGCTGAGGTGCTTTGCGGAGCAAAGCCTCGAAGCACGCACATTCGAAAAGGTAGTCCATGTCCTTCACCCAAATCGACGCACTTAATCGCAAGCTCGACTCGCTCTCCCACGCCCTCTCCATGCTTGGCGTTGATGAAGCCGTGATGATGCCTGATGGCGGCGGCGAAAAACGCGCCGAAGCCATTGCCTCGCTGTCCGGCATGTATCACGATATGGCCGCAGCCCCACACATTGCGGATTGGATTGCCAAAGCCGAAAGCGAAGCCCTCGACGAAAGCCAGCGCATCGCCGTGAAGGAATTCAAACGCAGCTACATCAACCGCACATGCCTCTCCTCCGCCTTCGTCCAAAAGCAAACCGAGCAGCGTCTGCGCTGCGAACAATTGTGGCGGCAGCTGCGCCCCACTGGTGATTGGAAAGGTTTTTTGCCATCCTTCTCTGCCGTCATCGACACCATGCGCGAAGAAGCTGCCTTGCGCGCAGAAGCGCTGAAGCTTTCACCCTACGACGCGTTGGCCGAACAATATGACCCCGGCGCACGCGTGGCCGACATTGAACCCGTCTTCGCTGACCTCAAGTCATTTCTCAAAACCTTCATTCCCGAAGCCGTCGAGAAACAAAAGTCCAAAACTCTGAAGCCCCTTGCCGCCAATTATTCGATTGAAGCACAAAAGGCGCTCGGCCTCGAAGTCATGCAAGCCATCGGTTTTGATTTCAACCATGGCCGCCTCGACATATCGCACCACCCCTTCTGCGGTGGCGTGCCCACTGATGTGCGCATGACCACGCGCTATCGCACCGACGAATTCTTGTCCGCCCTCATGGGCATTATGCATGAAACCGGCCACGGCCTTTACGAGCAAGGCTTGCCAAAACAATGGAACCATTGGCCATCTGGCAACGCCCGCGGCATGGCCATGCACGAAAGCCAAAGTCTGTTTGTTGAAAAACAAATTGGCCGCAACCCCGCCTTCTGGGATTGGGCCATTCCACTGTTGAAAAAGCACTTCGGCGAAGACTGGTCGAAAGCTGATTTGCTGGCCCACGTCCACCGCGTCAAACCCGGCTTCATCCGCGTCGATGCTGACGAAGTCACCTATCCCATGCACGTCATTTTGCGCTTTGAAATTGAGCAGGAGCTTGTGTCAGGAAATCTAAAAACATCTGATATTCCAGAGGCTTGGAATGAGAAGATGACTCAATACTTGAGCCTCTCAACCAAAGACAACATGAAAGACGGCCCCATGCAGGACGTGCATTGGCCCTCCGGTGCTTTCGGATATTTCCCGTCCTATACCCTAGGTGCGATGATGGCCGCACAACAATGGGCCGCCATCACCCGCGAGCACCCAAAAGCCAACGACGACATCGCAAAAGGCGACTTCACCTTCACCACCGAATGGCGACGCAAAAACATCTGGCAAAAAGCCTCGACCGCCTCAACACCGGAACTGTTGAAACAGGCCACAGGTGAACAATTGAATGCGAAGTATTTTATTGCGCATTTGCAAGCGCGGTATGGCTAGTCTGTCCATGGGTTGATGACTGTTAGGTCAGCATGCTTGAAATCACTAAGGTCACGAGTTGCAACTGCAAAACTGTTTGAAATTGCGGTAGCTGCAATTTGCAGATCAACGATTTTCACGAACGGTGTATGTGCTTTTTTTACGGTCATCAGTTCAGCGCAAATATATGCTGACGCTTCATCAAAAACTAGCATTCTCCCAGCGAACTGCGTTCTCACCATATCTTCAATTTTGGAATTCAGTTTCTGTTTGTCTATACCTTCGGGCAACAGTCCGACCCCAAATCTTAACTCTACTACTGTCAAAACAGATAAAAAAAGTTTGGCGCTGGGAAACTTGCTCAACCAATTCAAGACTTTTATATCAGGCTTTGAACGCATCATTTCCGACACTACATTTGTATCCAGAACAATCATTTATCAAATTCATGCTTTGTGAAATCGATTGGCTCATACACAGCCTCAAATTCCGGAATTACCAATTCAACGTTTTCTCCCCCATCAATTGCACGCATACGGGCAAGCATATCGTCAACCCATTTTCCACCGTCTTTCGGCTTGGAAGCTGTTGCAAGGCCCCTTTCAATCAATCCACGCGCTTCTTCTTCCATAGAATGGCCACGCTCTGCCGCACGGATGCGGAGACGTTGTTTCGTCGTGTCAGGAAGATTTCGGATTGTTAAACTAGCCATGCCTGCAATGATAGCATTGCTATCAATGATGTCAATGCAATCACTTAAAGCTCGAAACTTCTGCCCTTGCATTCCCCAAGCCCTTCATCCATAAGCCGCCCATCCAAAAGCACATGGCTAGTGGCTGAACGGAAGGTCTGGGCAACCAGATAGAGGTAAATCCCTCGGCTTCCCGTGTCTCTGCTCATTCGTGATCGGTCTTTCGAACCTTCCTCCTGGTTCGTTTGAGGCTCTGCGCCGGTGCTTGAGGTTAGACAAACGAGAAAGGGGTCCCTCATGGGTCTTTATGAACACATATTCCTGGTTCGCCAGGATGCAACGTCGGCGCAGGTTGATGCGCTGATCGAGCAATACAAGGGCGTGCTTGAAGGCAATGGCGCCAAGGTTGAGAAGGTCGAAAGCTGGGGCGTTAAATCCCTCACCTATCGCATCAAGAAGAACCGCAAAGCCCACATGACACTTTTGAACATCTCTGGTGACTATAAGGCAATTGCCGAAATGGAACGTCAGATGCTGATTTCAGAAGACGTAATCCGCTTCATGACCATCTCGGTTGAAGAGCTGGAAGCAGGCCCATCGGCCATGATGCGCCGTTCCGAACGCCGCCGTGATGATGATGATGGCATTCCAACAGAGGAGTTCAACTGATGGCTGAACAACAAGCCCGCCGGCCGTTCTTCCGCCGTAAGAAGACCTGCCCGTTCACTGGCCCAAATGCGCCAAAGATCGACTACAAGGACATTCGCATGTTGCAGCGCTATATTTCTGAGCGCGGCAAGATCGTTCCTGCCCGCATTTCCGCCGTATCCACAAAGAAGCAACGCATTTTGGCGCAAGCCATCAAGCGCGCACGTTTCCTGGGCCTCTTGCCCTACGTGATCGGCTAAGGGAGTACGAAACAATGGAAATCATTCTCCTCGAACGCGTCTCCAAGCTCGGCCACATGGGCGAAACCGTAAAGGTGAAGGACGGTTACGCACGTAACTTCCTGCTGCCACGCGGCAAAGCCTTGCGCGCCAACGCTGCCAACAAGGCAAAGTTTGAAGTGCAACGCGCTGACCTCGAAGCCAAGAACGCCGTTTCGCGTCAAAGCTCAGAAGCAGAAGCCAAGAAGCTCGAAGGCAAAACCTTCGTTGTTGTGCGCCAAGCTGGTGAATCGGGCCAACTCTATGGTTCCGTATCGCCACGCGATATCGCCGATGCAGCAACAGCTGACACCGGTGTAGCCGTTCACCGCAACCACGTTGAATTGATGATCCCAATCAAGGTCATTGGTTTGCACAAGGTTGACGTGTCGATTCACCCTGAAGTGACGGTATCAATCACCGTTAACGTGGCCCGCACAGCTGAAGAAGCTGCTGCCCAGGCCCGTGGTGAAGTGATGACCGGCAATGCCGCTGATCGCGACGAAGTGCGCGCCGCTGCAGCAGCCCTGTTTGAAGAAGCAGAAGCCGAACGCATCGCTGAAGAAAACGAAGCGTAATCAAACGTTTCGGTTACCAAATCAAGAGCCGCCTAACGCAAGTTGGGCGGCTTTTTCGATTCTCCAACGTCGTTTTCCTGGTCTGCTCAAAACTATTGTTGGCGAGTGCTAAAGTGGCAACCCAATTCCGGAGTGTAGCCAGATATAGTCGAACCACCGCGCGGTGTCAAGAGTTATTTTCCTAGTCTGGAATATTTCAATCTAGGTGTATTAAAGCAACACAAATCCATCCACATCCACCATGCCCCTATCGGTGATTTTTAAATGGGGTATCACGGGAAGCGGTAGAAACGCCACTTGCAGAAACGGTTCCTGCAATGTCGTGCCGAGTGATTTTGCAGCAGCACGAAGTGGAATGAGGGCTTCGCGCACCTCTTCAAAACTCTTGTCACTCATGAGGCCCGCAATCGGCAGCGGCAATTCGGCAAGAACCTTCCCATCCCGCACAACAACGAAACCGCCAGAAATATCTTTCAATCGGTTTGCAGCAAAGGCCATGTCATCGTCGCTAACACCGACAACACAAATATTATGACTGTCATGCCCCACGGTTGAGGCAATAGCCCCATGTTTCAAACCAAAACCATTCACAAACCCCACGGCGATGTTGCCATTCACACCATGTCGCTCAATCACGGAAACCTTGATGCAGTCCTGTTCAAGATCAACGGCGACCACGCCGTTTTCAGCTGGCAAGTTGCGGCGCAGATGTTGGGTGATAATTTTGCCGGGGTTGACGCCGATGACCGGAACATTCTGCCCTGTTCCCCTCGCCTGTAATTGTATCGCTGAAACCGTTTTCGATTTGACGCTCGCAAGACCAATGGGCGCAACAAACTGGCGCGTTTCAAACAGTTCATTGTCAACAACGCGACCCGCACTGAGAACCATGGAAACATTGCAATTTCCAATCGATCAACCACGACCAAGTCCGCCCTCCAACCGGGGGCGACCAGCCCGCGATCATACATTCGAAAAGCTTTCGCCGCCGAAATGCTTGCCGCACGATAAGTCGCCAAAACATCTGCGCCATTGGCAATGGCCTCGCGGATCATAAAATCAAGATGCCCCTCCTCCGCAATATCCAAGGGGTTTCGATCATCCGTACACAAAGCAATGAAAGGCGAATTGCGCTCGGTCATAATTGACACCAGCGCGTGCAAATCTTTTGACACAGAACCTTCTCGGATCAAGATGTGCATGCCCTTCGAAAGCTTTTCCAGCGCCTCTTCCGCCGTGGTCGTTTCATGGTCGGTGCGAATGCCCGCAGAAAGATAACCATTCAAATCCATGCCCCGCACCAAAGGCGCATGGCCGTCAATATGCCCATCTTGAAACAGCGCCAACTTGTCGAGACATTCCGGATCAAGATTGAGCACTCCCGGAAAATTCATGAACTCGGCAAGGCCAATGTTTTTGGGGTGGCCCATGAATGGCTTCAAATCATCAGCAGTCAATCGGGCACCCGACGTTTCCAAATGGGTTGCCGGAACACAGCTCGAAAGTTGCACGCGAATGTCCATGATGGTGTGTTCGGCGCATTCAAAGAAATAGCGAAGGCCTTCCACACCCAGCACATTTGCAATTTCATGGGGGTCACAGATCGCCGTTGTCACGCCATGGCGCAACACACAACGGTCAAATTCATGCGGCGTGACGAGCGAAGATTCGATATGCAAATGCGTGTCAATAAAGCCTGGAACAACAATTCTTCCTGCAATGTCAATTTCGCGTTTGCCCTTGTAAACGCCATGTGTTCCCACAATCCGGTCACCACAAATGGCGATATCTGATGCGATGACTTTCCCTGAGACCAAGGTCATAGAAGCTGCCATTCTTCAACACGAGATCAGCAGGTTCAAGGCCCCTACCTTGCGATATGGCTCGCTTCAAAAAATCTTTCATGGCAATTACTCCGCGTCCATCTCGACCAATGTGCAGGAATGCGTTAGCTTGCTCAACAACAAATCAAGAAAGACTGCATTGCAATGACGGGCACTTACTATTCCCAACTCGGCGGCCACCCTCCACAGTCTCAATTATTGACCGGACGGGCCATCTTCACAGAAAGCTATGCGGTCATTCCCAAGGGCGTGATGCAGGACATCGTAACCAGTCTTTTGCCCCATTGGGATCACACCCGCGCATGGATTATCGCGAGGCCGTTATCGGGTTTTGCGGAAACCTTCTCACAATATATCATGGAAGTGGCACCCGGCGGTGGCAGTTTAAATCCAGAACCTGATGCAGAAGCCGAATGCGTATTGTTTTTTGTCAGTGGCGCTGCAACGGTCACGATCGCAGGCAAACCCCACGACTTGAAAACAGGCGGCTATGCCTACATTCCCTCAGACACAAAATGGACATTGAAGAACTCAGGCAACGAGCCCGCAAAATTCCATTGGGTGCGAAAAGCCTATGAAGCAGCCGAAGGTATTGCAAAACCTGAGAGCTTCGTAACGTCTGACGCTGAAGTAAAACCGCACCCTATGCCGGGCACCAATGGCACTTGGGCCACGTCACGTTTTGCCGACCCCACAGATATCCGCCACGACATGCACGTGAACATCGTCACCTTCCAGCCGGGCGGCACCATACCCTTTGCCGAAACACACATCATGGAACACGGGCTTTATGTGTTGGAAGGCAAAGCTGTCTATCGCCTCAACAATGATTGGGTGGAAGTGGAAGCAGGCGACTTCATGTGGTTGCGCGCCTTCTGCCCTCAAGCCTGTTACGCGGGCGGACCCGGCCCTTTCCGCTATTTGCTTTACAAGGACGTAAACCGCCATCCTAAACTGAAGCTCTTCGGCAAATGAGTCTTTTACGATCCGAGCCATTGACCAAGGCTGCCTTCGCGCCTTTTGGTGATGTGATTGAGGCTGATGGAGCAACGCCCCTTCACATCAACCAAGGCTATGCGCTGCGCTTTGACAATCTCGCGAACGTAGATGTTACTTCTGAAGGCGGCAGTACAAAAACCAGTTTATTTGCTGCAAATCCGCGCCCGCAGCCAATCATCATAAACTTGATGGAGCGTCATCCGCTCGGCACACAATTATTTTATCCGCTGCAGGACAAGCCTTGGCTGGTTCTTGTGTGCCGTGATCCAAATGATGCTAAGTCGTTTCGTGCTTTCTCTGCGAGCGGACGGCAAGGTGTGAACTATCACCGCAATGTATGGCACTTTCCATTGCTTGTATTCGAAAACGAAAGCCGTTTCATCGTTGTGGATCGCAAAGGCCCAGGAAACAATCTGGAAGAATGTGAACTTGAAAAACCGTTGTTCCTCACCCCTTGAAGCGTTGCAGCCAGTCTAATCCTGCGTCAGTACTTTTTACGGGTTTATATTCTGCCCCAACCCAACCCGAATAACCTAACTCATCAATTAACTTGAATAAGTAGGCGTAGTCGATTTCGCCAACATCAGGTTCAGTGCGCCTCGGAACACCTGCACATTGAAAATGCCCGATGCGCGGAAACAATCGTTCAATGGTGCTGCTCAGCTCCCCTTCCATGCGCTGCATGTGATAGATGTCGTATTGTAATTTGATGTTCGCATCGCCCGTCGCTTCTATCGCGTTCATAGCGGCAGTTGAGGTGTTGAGAAAAAAGCCGGGCATGTCAAAACTGTTGATGGGCTCAACAACTAAAGTCAGCCCAGCTGCTTGAAGTTCTCTCCCCGCATAACGCAAATTTGCGACGAGGGTTTCGAAAGCAAGTGCTTCAGGCACATCCCTGGGCTTGATGCCCGCAAGGCAATTTATGAGGTGATTCCCTAGTGTCCCTGCATAGGAAATAGCTTGATGAACACCGCTTTTGAACTCGTCCACCCTGTCGGGAAGGCAAGCAATGCCCCTTTCGCCCGCCTCCCAGTTTCCGGCAGGCAGGTTAAACAACACCTGAACCAATTGATTTTGCTGCAATATTTCAGCCAACTGTGCAGCAGGGTAGTCATAAGGTTGAGAATATTCGATTCCTGAAAATCCTGCTTTCGCACTTGCAGCAAAACGGTCTAGAAAGGGTCTTTCTGTGAACAGGAATCCCAGGTTGGCGCAAAACTTCGGCATGGGCGACCTAACTTTCAATGTCGGTGCAATTGGCCCTATGTGTGGCCCAAGCCTTCAACTGACACAAGACTAAGGATAGATACATTGACCTCCAAACACGCTGACGCTGCTGCCATTCGCACCCGTATTCTGCACAAGTTGACTTATGCTGTTGGCAAAGACCCAATCGTTGCAAAGCGTCATGACTGGTTACGGGCAACGATTTTGGCATTGCGCGACAGCATCATTGACCGCTGGATGGAATCCACCCGCAAGGCCTATAACGACAAAGCCAAGCGCGTTTATTATCTCTCATTGGAATTTCTGATCGGCCGACTGCTCCGCGATGCGTTGAGCAATCTTGAACTCACCAGCACATTCCAAGAAGCACTGGCAGATCTCAATGTCGATCTGAACCTGATTGAAGAACTGGAACCCGACGCTGCGCTGGGCAACGGCGGCCTTGGCCGCTTGGCCGCTTGCTTCATGGAAAGCATGGCAACGCTGAACATTCCCGCTTACGGCTATGGCATTCGCTATAACCACGGCCTATTTCGCCAACTCATTCAAGATGGTTGGCAAACCGAAGCCCCCGAAACATGGCTTGAAAATGGCAACCCGTGGGAATTCGCCCGCCGCGAAGCCGCCTACAAAGTATCGTTCGGCGGCTATGTAACAAGCGACGTCAAATCGACGGGCGAAACTGTCCACACGTGGCACCCCGGCGAAGTGTTGCTGGCATCAGCTTATGACACCCCAATGGTCGGCTGGAAGGCCAACCGCGTGAACACCTTGCGCCTGTGGAGTGCACGTGCACTTGACCCTATTCATCTCGATGCGTTCAACAGCGGTGATTATGTGGGCGCTTTATCGGGCACAAACCGCGCTGAAATTTTGACCCGCGTTTTATATCCCGCTGACTCAACGCCAGCCGGTCAAGAACTTCGTTTGCGCCAAGAATACTTCTTCACATCTGCTTCCTTGCAAGACATTCTGCGCCGTCACCTGCAACAGTACCCAGATGTTTTAAACTTGCCCGACAAGGTGGCCATTCATCTGAATGACACGCACCCTGCAATCGCAGTTGCCGAAATGATGCGAATTTTAGTCGATGAACATCATCTGGCTTGGAACAAAGCTTGGGATATCACGCGCGCAGTGACCGGTTACACCAACCACACATTGTTGCCGGAAGCGCTTGAAAGCTGGCCAGTCCACCTGTTTGAAAGCGTGCTGCCACGCCACATGCAAATCATCTATGTCATCAATGCCAAGTTGATTGAGGAAGCGGCATCAAAAGGTTTCACATCACCTGACTTTATCTCTGCAATTTCATTGATCGACGAAAACGGCGGCCGCCGCGTACGTATGGGGCAACTCGCTTTCGTAGGCTCCCACAGTATTAACGGCGTTTCTGCATTGCATACAGGCTTGATGAAACAACAAGTGTTCAACAAGTTGAACCAGCTTTACCCTGACCGCATCAATAACAAGACAAACGGCGTAACACCGCGCCGCTGGTTGAAGGGTGTGAACCCCGCCTTGGCTACTTTACTTCGAGACGCTGTTGGAAAAGATATTTTTGCCGAAACGGAACTGCTGAAAGAAGCCCTGCCATTGGCGAATGATGGTAATTTCCAAGATGCCTTCAAACGCATCAAACACGACAACAAAGCGGCACTTTCTAATTTAGTGAAAGCCCGCATGGATCTGACTCTTGATCCTGACTCAATGTTCGACGTGCAAATCAAGCGTATCCACGAATACAAACGCCAACTGCTCAATATTCTTGAGACCATTGCGCTTTACAACGACATGCGTGCCCACCCTGAAAAAACCTGGGCGCCGCGCGTCAAAATTTTCGCAGGCAAAGCGGCTGCCAGCTATCATATGGCGAAATTGACGATCAAACTGATCAACGATGTTGCGCAGGTGGTCAACAATGACTCGACATTGCGGGGCGCATTGAAAGTAGCTTTCATTCCCAACTACAATGTGAGCTTGGCGGAAATGATCGTGCCCGCGGCTGATTTGTCAGAACAGATTTCAACCGCTGGACTAGAAGCATCTGGCACCGGCAATATGAAATTAGCACTCAATGGCGCTCTCACCATCGGCACGATGGATGGTGCGAATGTTGAAATGCATGAACACATTGGTGCCGATAACATTTTCATTTTCGGCCTCACAGCCGACGAAGTTGAAGCTCGCCGCGCCAAAGGTATTAACGGCAGAGAAGTCGTTGCATCTTCGCCCGCGCTGCAGGGCGTTGTAAATGCGCTCTTGGCTGGCACGTTCTCTCACGGCGATCAAAACCGCTACAAACCCATTGTCGACTCGTTATTGGGCAATGACTGGTTCTTGGTCGCGTCTGATTTTGACGCCTATGTTGCAGAACAGCAAAAGGTCGCCAATCTCTGGGCAAATAAAAAGCGCTGGACGCATAAGACAATCATCAATAGCGTGAGCATGGGTTGGTTTTCATCAGACCGAACAATTCGTGACTATGCACGGGATATCTGGCAGCTACCTGTGAATTGAGTGCGTAACAAAAAGTGCCAAAAGGCACGGTAAGTGGGGGACAAGGCCATGGCAAAGCAGCCAGCATGGAAAACCGGTTCCGCCGCAATGGCAGCCATTATATTTGGCAGTCATGGCGATCCCTTCTCTGTGCTTGGATTGCACAAAGTAGGAAAGCAATGGATCGCCCGCGCATTTGTGCCGGGTGCTGAAACTGTTTCAGCGCAAACACTACAAGGTACTGACCTTGGCGCTCTGGTGAAATGCCATGAAGATGGTTTTTTTGAAGGTGCCGTAAATGCGCCCTCGCAACAACCCCTTCGCTTTGCATGTTCCAATTCAGGCGGGCAATGGACCGTGTCCGACGCTTATTCCTTTGGCCCTGTACTGGGGCCCATGGATGATTACTACATCGGGGAAGGCAACCACCTGCGCCTTTATGACAAGCTAGGTGCCCATGCCATGCACCATGAAGGTGCTGAAGGCGTTCACTTTGCACTTTGGGCTCCGAATGCCAAACGTGTCTCAGTCATTGGCGATTTCAACAATTGGGACGGCAGACTGCATGTTATGCGTCTGCGCCTCAACACGGGCATTTGGGAAACCTTTGTGCCAGGTGCGAACATTGGCCAAACCTACAAATTTGAAATCATCGGTCAGCACGGCAATCGCCTTCCTTTGAAGGCCGATCCCTTTGCATTTGAATCTGAATTGCGCCCGGCCACGGCCTCCCGCATCAGCAATACCCAATTGGGCAAGTGGAACGACGCTGCCTACATGCAGCAACGCAAATCCCGCGACGCACGCCGCCAGCCCATGTCCACCTACGAAGTGCATTTGGGATCATGGAAACGCGGTGAAGCCAACGCCTATCTAGACTACGACGAATTGGCCCGTGATTTGGTGCCCTACGTCAAATACATGGGTTTTACGCACATCGAATGCTTGCCTGTGAGCGAACACCCATACGATCCGTCTTGGGGTTATCAACCCACAGGCCTTTATGCGCCAACGTCGCGCTTCGGAAATCCAGAAGGCTTCAAACGTTTTGTAGAAGCAGCCCATGCGGCTGGCATTGGTATTATCCTCGATTGGGTTCCCGCCCACTTCCCGACCGACGAACACGGCCTCGCCAAGTTTGATGGTACTTCGCTCTACGAACATGAAGACCCACGCCAAGGTTATCACCCCGATTGGAACACGGCGATTTTCAATTTCGGTCGCGGTGAAGTTTCAAGTTTCCTTCTGAACAATGCATTGTTCTGGCTCGAGCGTTATCATGTCGATGGTCTCCGTGTGGATGCAGTCGCCTCCATGCTCTATCTCGATTACTCCCGCAAAGAAGGCGAGTGGATTCCCAACAAGGATGGCGGCCGCGAAAACCTTGAGGCCATTTCATTCCTGCAACGCATGAACCACGAGGCTTACGGCCAGCACCCCGGTGTGATGACCATCGCAGAAGAATCGACGGCATTCCCCGGTGTTTCCAAGCCAACGTCAATGAATGGGCTTGGGTTCGGTTTCAAATGGAACATGGGTTTCATGCACGACACGCTGGAATATTTTAAGCGTGAACCCGTCCACCGCAAGCACCACCACAATGAACTGACATTCGGCTTGCTCTATGCCTTCTCGGAAAATTTTGTTCTGCCCTTGAGCCATGATGAGGTCGTACACGGCAAAGGCTCACTGCTTGCGAAAATGGCTGGTGATGATTGGCAGAAGTTTGCGAACTTGCGCGCCTACTACGCCTTCATGTGGGCCTACCCCGGCAAAAAGCTGCTGTTCATGGGCCAAGAGTTTGCCCAGCGCGACGAATGGGCCGAAGCACGCAGTCTCGATTGGCACTTGCTCGATCATCAAAGCCATCGTGGAATGCAGAATCTGGTGCGCGATTTAAACCACGCTTATTCGTCCATCCCGGCCCTGTATGCGCGCGACTGCGAGCCGGAAGGCTTTGAATGGATGAATGCTGATGACTATGAAAATTCAGTATTCTCATGGGCAAGGCATGATGGTGACGGCGGTGCTATCTTGGTTGTTGTGTGCAACTTCACACCTGTGCCACGTGAAAACTATCAAGTTCCATTGCCAAAGGGTGGCAAATGGAAAGAAGTGTTGAACACCGATGCCGAGACCTATTGGGGCACAGGCAAGGGCAATAAGGGCGGCGTAGTCGCCGATGCTGGTCCATTTATGGGTAAACCCGCATCTGCAAATCTCACATTGCCGCCACTTGCCACCGTCTATTTTTTGAGCGAGTCTGAATAAAAATAAAAAAGATCAGTTGGGAGAATTATAATGGCTGGCAAAAAGAAGTTTTCACCCCTCGCCCGTGATACGATGGCCTATGTTTTGGCTGGCGGGCGCGGCAGCCGATTGATGGAACTGACGGATCGTCGTGCCAAGCCCGCCGTGCCCTTCGGTGGCAAGAGTCGCATTATTGATTTTGCATTGTCCAACGCCTTAAACTCCGGCATTCGGCGTATTGGTGTTGCCACCCAATACAAAGCCCACTCTTTGATCCGCCACATGCAGCGGGGCTGGAACTTCTTCCGCCCAGAACGCAATGAAGGCTTCGATATTTTACCAGCGTCCCAACGCGTATCAGAAGATCAATGGTATGCAGGCACGGCGGACGCCGTATATCAAAACCTCGACATCATCGAAACCTACAAGCCAAAATACATTATCATTCTCGCGGGCGACCACATTTACAAAATGGACTACGAATTGATGTTGCAACAGCACGTCGATTCAGGCGCTGACGTAACCATAGGCGCACTTGAAGTGCCCCGCATGGAAGCCGTTGGCTTTGGCGTTCTCGCCATTGATGCAAAAAGCCGCATCACAGCATTCGTCGAAAAGCCAGCCGATCCGCCACATGTTCCTGGCAACCCTGATATTGCCTTGGCGTCCATGGGCATCTACGTCTTCGAAACCAACTTCCTTGCCGGACTGTTGCGTCGTGATGCTGCCGACAAAAATTCATCCCACGATTTCGGTAAGGACATCATTCCCTATGTCGTAAAGAACGGCACAGCAGTCGCTCACCTCTTCTCAGATTCTTGCGTTCGCTCCGAACTTGAAAAGGGATCATACTGGCGTGACGTAGGAACAGTTGATGCCTACTGGCAAGCCAACGTGGATTTGACCGATACGGTTCCTGAACTGGATCTCTACGACCAAGATTGGCCAATTTGGACCTATGGTGAAGTAACGCCACCTGCCAAATTTGTGCATGACTTGGAAGGTCGCCGTGGCTCTGCAGTTTCATCATTGGTGTCAGGCGGTTGCATTGTTTCCGGTGCATCAATCAGGCGCGCCTTGTTGTTTACAGGTGTGCGCGTTAATTCCTTTGCGTCACTTGAAGATGCCGTGGTTTTGCCGCGCGTTAACATTGGCCGCAACGCCAGCCTGAAAAAAGTTGTCATCGATTCAGACATCACAATTCCCGAAGGTTTAGTCGTTGGTGATGATCCCATTCTCGACGCAAAGCGGTTCCGCCGCACGGACGAAGGCGTTGTGCTGATCACGCAAAGCATGTTGGACCGCCTCAGATAATGAAAGTTCTATCGGTCGCATCTGAAATATTTCCCCTGGTTAAAACAGGTGGATTGGCTGACGTTGCAGGCGCATTGCCCGCAGCATTGAAGTCTAAAGGTGTTGAAATGCTCAGCCTCATGCCGGGCTATCCGGCAGTGATGGCAGCATTAGAGGACGCCGAACCCATCCACCTTTACCAAAATCTATATGGTGGAACGGCAGGCCTTGTGCGCGGCAAAGCCAAGGGTTTGGACGTCATTGTACTCGATGCGCCGCATTTGTTTGATCGACCTGGAAACCCTTATCTTGGCCCCGACGGAAAAGATTGGGCGGACAACGGCAAACGTTTTGCAGCATTGTCTCGTGCAGCGTCAGACATTGGCGAAGGAAAGGCCAAAGGGTTCTTGCCTGATGTGTTGCATCTGCATGATTGGCAAGCCGCACTTGCAGCATCAAATGTGCGCTATGCTGATGGTTCCACGCGCAAACCCAAAACCTTGCTGACAGTCCACAACATTGCATTTCAAGGCAATTTCGGCGCACAGCTTTTTGGTGAACTTGGCTTGCCAGCTCACGCCTACGCGGTTGATGGTGTGGAATATTACGGTGGCATCAGTTTTTTAAAAGGCGGCCTCGCCTGTGCCGACGCCATTTCAACTGTCAGCCCAACCTACGCCCACGAAATTACCACGCCTGAATTCGGCATGGGACTCGATGGGTTGCTGCGTCAACGCCGCAATGTGTTGACGGGCATCGTCAATGGCATCGACACCGATATCTGGAATCCCGAAACTGACAAAGACATTGCCCAGACATTCAATGTGAAAACATTGGACAAGCGCATCGCCAACAAGCGCGCACTGGAAGCACGTTTGGGCTTGGATCGTGACGATGGTATTTTGCATGGCGTGGTCAGCCGCCTGACCCACCAAAAAGGCCTCGACCTTTTAGCTGAACACATCGATTGGCTTGTGGCATCTGGTGCGCGCTTGGCGCTTGTGGGAACTGGCGAAGCGGGATTAGAAAACGCCTTCCGCGAAGCCGCTGAGCGCCACAAGGGCCGCGTTGGCATCAGCTTCAAATATGATGAACCACTCAGCCATCTGGTACAAGCGGGGGCCGACACCATGATGGTGCCCTCACGCTTTGAACCCTGCGGCCTCACGCAACTTTACGGACTTCGCTATGGTTGCGTGCCACTCGTTGGGCGCACTGGCGGCTTAGCTGATACGGTGATTGATGCAAACGAGGCAGCATTAGGCCCTGGCGTTGCAACAGGTTTGCAGTTCTCGCCCATCACATCAGCAAACTTGCAATCCTCGCTCGAACGCGCGGCACGGCTTTTCGCCAACAAACCCGTTTGGACGAACATGCAAAAGCGCGGTATGGCGCAGGATGTATCGTGGCATCACAGTGCCGACGCCTATGTTAAACTCTACAAATCACTGCTGGGCTAAATCATGTCAGAAATCGTAGCAACCAAACCTTTCGACGGACAAAAGCCCGGCACCAGTGGCCTTCGCAAAAAGGTAACGGTATTTGCACAACCACATTACGCTGAAAATTTCATTCAATCGGTTTTTGACACGCTCTCGGGCTTTGAAGGCAAAACCTTGGTCATTGGTGGCGATGGTCGTTATTACAATAAGGAAGTTATCGTCACAGCCATTCAAATGGCCGCCGCCAATGGTTTTGGTCGCGTGCTCGTGGGGCGTGATGGATTACTTTCAACGCCAGCTGCATCAAACGTCATTCGCCAGTATGACGCTTTCGGCGGTCTGATATTATCGGCATCGCATAATCCCGGCGGGCCTGATGGCGACTTTGGCATCAAGTACAATATCGGCAATGGCGGACCAGCACCTGAAAAAATCACCGACGCAATTTTCGCCAATACGCAGAAAATTTCGCAATATAGAATTGAACGGGGCAACGTTGATCTGTCAAAAATTGGCACGGCAAAACTCGGCAACATGACGGTACAGGTCATCGATCCTGTCGATGACTACGCAGCCTTGATGCAGAAGCTCTTCGACTTTGATGCAATCGCTGCGATGTTCAAATCAGGCTTCCGCATGAAGTTCGACGGCATGGGCGCCATCACAGGCCCCTATGGTACCCGCGTGTTGGAGACCATGTTGGGTGCAGGTGCAGGAACCGTGATGAACGGCACACCCCTGCCCGATTTTGGCGGCCACCACCCTGATCCGAACTTGGTTCACGCCAAGGAATTGGTAGACTTGGTCATGCCAGCGGGCGGACCGGAATTCGGCGCAGCATCCGACGGCGACGGCGACCGCAATTTGATCATCGGTCGCGGCATGTATGTAACACCATCTGACTCCCTCGCTATTATCGCTGCAAATGCCCAACTGGCACCCGGCTATGCATCTGGCATTGCGGGCGTGGCCCGCTCCATGCCCACAAGTTGCGCCGCTGATCTGGTGGCGAAAAAATTAGGCATCAATAGTTTTGAAACCCCGACGGGCTGGAAATTCTTCGGCAACTTGCTGGACGCAGGACTTGCCACCGTGTGCGGTGAGGAAAGCTTCGGCACAGGTTCAAACCACGTACGCGAAAAAGACGGTCTATGGGCCGTGCTGATGTGGCTCAATATTCTGGCGCGCCGCAAACAGTCGGTTAAAGATATCGTGACGGCCCATTGGAATGAATATGGCCGCAACTTCTACACCCGCCACGACTACGAAGAAGTTGATTCAGACAGTGCAAACCGCTTGATGAAAGCTTTGCGTGACAGTCTTCCTTCACGCATTGGCAAAGACAGCATCGTGACGGCAGATGATTTTGCCTACCTTGACCCTGTCGATAATTCTTCAACGTCAGCGCAAGGTGTACGCCTCATATTCGACAACGGCAGCCGCATCATTTACCGATTGTCTGGCACTGGCACGGCAGGTGCCACATTCGCCAGCCCTACCAGGTTCGTGCACTATGCGGTGGGCAGCGCGGTGGCCAACAAGTTCGCGGCCTTGAACGCGCGCGGCGACCGCGAAAGCCTGCGAGCTTTCGTTCAGATTCGGTCAACTGGACTTTCTGGCCATCGCTCGCCGGCGCCATCCTCATTCTCGCACTCGGCAAACCTCTGCTCTGGCTGTTTGGACCGCAGTTCGAAACCGGCTATCCGGTGATGTGCATTCTCGTCGTCGGCTTCCTGTTCCGCTCCTCCATGGGCCCGGCCGAGTTCCTGCTCAACATGCTCGGCGAACAGACACTGTGCGCCACCGTGTTGTTGGCCAGCGCCGTTCTCAACGTCGCCCTGAATTTCGTTCTCGTGCCGCGCTTCGGTCTGGTCGGCGCGGCCAGCGCGACTTCCATCTCACTGATTATGGCGGCCCTGATGAATTATATCGCGATCTGGCGCCGCCTCGAGATCGAGATCGCCATCTGGAGAAATCTCCCCCTGTCCTGAGCCTCGGCGTTTTCCGATCGATTGGGATCGCGCGGCACACCCGAGGCCGCGTCGCCCGTGCCCCTTGCATAGCCGCGACCTTAGACGAAGCGCGCCGGCCGCTGGTTCCTGCGGCTGGCAGCCGGTCGGGTATCGCCCGGCTCAAAAGGCGTAGGAGTTGGCCGGCCTCCCCCACGGCCCTTTCGCCAAGTGTCCACATGGCGCCTGCCAGGGCCTGCTTCCGGCACCCGCTGCCTGCTATAAAGCCGGACTTCGACCGCGTACTGCGGCAGGGGGAAGGAGGGCACGTTGTGGGATCCAGGCCATGGCATTGAATGCGAGCCAAGAGGGAGTACGCAACGTGGGACTTAAAGCTCCAGGTATTATTACGTTCATGCTGTCGGTCATTCTCGCGGTGATCGTGCTCGTATCGACATTTTTCGGCGCCGATATTCCTGGCCTCAAGGGCAATGAGTTCTGGGCCCTGCTGATTTCTTATTCGATCTTATGCTGGGCTGCCTGCTGCGCGGACTGTAATCGTCGCCGGCTCCTCCACACCCGAAAATCACGGTGCCGCTCGCGCATCAAGGTCTTGTTGCACTGCAGCATTCCACTGCGCAAACGTGTCGCGCGGCATTGAGCGGAGTGGAGCGCTAGCGTGCTCCGAACTTAGCTTAGGGGCATGATGGATACGACCACAAATACGTTTGCGCGCCGCGCCCGCCTTCGACGGCGGCTATTGCCTCGGCCATTGCCGTCACGGTGGCCGCAGCGGCCGCTATCCTCTATTCCACCGGCAGTCCGCGAACTCCGAATATAAGATCGAGAGTCCGATCAACTCAATCGCCAGGCCAGCTGAGCGCGAAACGGCCGTCGTCACTTATTTAGCCGGGGATCAGCGGCTCGGCCCGCACCAGTCCACGCACCGAATTGCCAAGATAGACGTCTTCGGCCCGCGCCAGATCATCAAGCGTCAGATCGCTTCGGGGCGCGCCCTTCAGAATTGATGACGCCCTGAGCGTGCCGGGCAGCACACCGGCGGAGAGCGCGGGCGTCAAAAGCTTGCCGTCGCGCTCGACGAATATCGTCGTCCGGCTGCCTTCGGCCAGTTCGCCGCGCTCGTTGAGATAGATGACCTCGTCGGCGCCGAGCGTATCGGAATAGTGCTGCCATTCGCGGTCGTAAACTTCGCGCCGCGTCGTCTTGTGATAGAGGAACAGATCGCCGCTGTGGACGCGGGTGTCGGATATGACGTACCGCATGACGGCCTCCGGATCGGCGGGCGGCACGGGTTGCCGTGACGGTGACGTTTGCCGTCTTCATCCAGCAACAGACGCACGCGCAAGCCGTTGCGACGCCTTGCCGCGACACGCCGCATCGAGGCCGCGCGCACCTTGGCGTCGTCGAAGTCGAAAGCCGAAATATCCCGCCGAAGCCGCCAGCCGCTGCAAGTGCTCGCTCGAGAAGCCAGAATCCCTCGCCGGGCTCATACAGCATCGTCTCGATCAATTCGAAGCGCCGCACCGGATCGGTCAGGAACTTCATTTTGAGCAGGCATTCGGCATACTCTTTGTCGCCCTCGCTGTCGGCGACGATGCCGGAGCCGATGCCCATTTCGCCGTGGCCCTTCCGATCGATGACGGCCGTTCGGATGGCGACGTTGAACAGCGCCTTGCCATCCGGCGAAAATCGGCCGATGGCGCCGCAGTAGACGCCGCGCGGCTCTGTCTCGAGTTCGCGGATCAGTTCCATCGCGCGGATTTTCGGCGCGCCCGTCACGGAGCCCGGCGGGAAGATCGCCTTCAGCATATCTGTCGAGGCCGACGCCGTTCTTCAGCACGGCGCGCACGCCGGAGGTCATCTGATGCAGTGTCTTGAAGGTCTCGACCGTGAAAAGATCGGTGACGCTGACCGAGCCGAGTTCCGCGATGCGGCCAGATCGTTGCGCATCAGATCGACGATCATCAGATTTTCGGCGCGGCTCTTGATGTCGGTCGAAAGCATGTGGCGCACCTCGCGATCGCCTTCGTGGGTGCCGGCGCGGGGCGCGGTGCCCTTCATCGGCCGGGTCGAGATGGCGCGCCCGTGCTGCTCGATGAAAGTTCGGCGACGCCGACAGGATCGTCGCCGTCGCCGGTATCGACGAGACCGCCGTAGGCGACGCGCTGCTTCAGGCGCAGATCGCGATAAAGCGCCAGCGGCGAGCCGTCGAGCTTGAACTTCGCCTTGAAGGTCAGATTGAGCTGATAGATGTCGCCAGAGCGGATGTTGTCCTGCACCTTCTCGAAGCGCTCGAGGTAGGCGTCGCTGTCCCAGGTATGCGTGAGCTCGCCGAGCGTGGGATCGCCGATCGCTTCGGCGGTCAGCCAGCCTGGACTTCGGCGCCGCTCATTTCGCGCGGCTCGCATAGAGGCCAAACCACAGAAGTGGCACGGCGCGTTTTTGCGGCAGCGGCGGGCGAGCTTCGGCTCCAGAACATAGCCAAGTTCGTAGGCGAAGAAGCCGGCCGCGTGAAGGCCGCGCGAGGCCGCGCGGATGGCGGCGAGCGCGCCGTCGACATCGTCCGGCTCGTCGGCGCGGATGATCTCCACCGGATGCTCGAAAGCAGCGATGCCGCTTCGAGGCTCGTGCTGTTGTCGAGCAGGACGAAACCTTCCTGCAAGGCTGGCGTTCGCGGCATTCTCGTTTGTCTTTTTGTAGTCGGATGGCCGGACGAGCAGTGGCGCGATAGCTCGCGGTGCTTGTAGCGTCATTGGCCGGCGAATTCCATGCGGTCGGAGGCCTGGGATTTTCCAAACCGCGGCACGGGGACGAAAGCGCATGGCGGCATAGCAGCGCAGGAGCGCGGCGAAGGCCGTTACAACGCGCGCGGGAACACCGGCGATTGCCGCCTGCAGAGCCAAATCGATGCCCAGGAAATCCGCGCCGCTCCTTGGGCCAGTCAAAGCCAGGGGTTCACACGGCGGATTTTTGTGCTATAAGCCCGCACTTGAGAGCCGCTCGGCAACGAGCGGCTTTTATCGTCGCCCGGACCTCCTGCCGTCTGCCGGTCCCATTGGACCATGACGCTGAAGAGTAAAAACCGGTTCCACATTGGTGACGCGGGGTGGAGCAGCCCGGTAGCTCGTCAGGCTCATAACCTGAAGGTCGTTGGTTCAAATCCAGCCCCCGCAACCAACCTTTTCAAGCACTTAGCTGAAATCGCAAACCACCAAAAAGTGCTCCGGGTAGCACATGGGTAGCAAAAAATCGGGCGTTGGCAGGTTCTGCCATGCGCTCGGGTGAGACTGCTGCTCACCGAAATCCACGCGCTGCGCGTCGGAAAAATATTTCACCCGAAGCCGTCGTGAACACGGTTTGCTACCCGCCATCGTGGCCAATCGTTAACGCCCCTTAACCGACAACGCGTAACGGCGCTCCCATACTCACGGCTCCATCGATTCGTGAGGCCGAGCCGTCATGCGCTGCCACTACATCAGCGACCTGCATCTGGAATCCCAGGACTTCCAATGGAAGCTGCCGAAGGGCGACGTGCTCATCATTGCCGGTGATCTGTGTCACGCCCGCTGCCTCGATCCTGCGCGACGCGACAAGTACAGCATCGATCAACGCGCCAGGGTGATGCGCTTTGCCGAGAGCGCGGTCGCAAACTTCGGTCACGTCCTGCTCGTCGCCGGAAACCACGATCACTATGACGGGGTGTTTGATGAAACCATCGGCCTCCTGCGGCAGCATCTGCCCGGCATCACTGTTCTCGACAACGACTGTGTAGACTTGGACGGCGTGCGCTTTTTCGGTTCGACGCTCTGGTCGGACTTCGAAAGCCGGAGCCCGGACGCCATGAACGGCGTGCGCCGACGCATGGGCGAATATTTCTTCGTCAAAAAGCGGTCCGTCACATCGGACGGAGAGACACTGCTGGCCAAGTTCCGGCCAGAGGATGCGGCCGATGCCTTCGACGCATCGTGGTCGGCCTTGCAGCGATGCCTCGCCGCCAATCCGTCCAAACCGACGGTCGTCATCACGCATCACGCGCCGAGCCGACAAGGGATCAATCCCGCATTCGCAGGAAATGGTCTCGACGGGGCCTATGCGAGCGATCTCGACGCCACCATCGCCGCGCTCGACAACGTGCCGATCTGGGTCCACGGCCACACACATATCAGGAAAAGCTACACCATCGGCGGCACGCGCGTGCTCACCAACTGCCGAGGCTTCGACGGCAAGGACGCAAACGCAAGGACGTTTTCACCCGCCACTCACTTCGATATCTGATCCGAAGAACGCCGGTCATCGCGTATCCACATGCGGACACAATGTCTCGTTCTTAACGGCGGATATCGGCCCATATTTGGCCATGTTCAATCCGATGATGATCGCATGGCACCGATGCTCAACTTCCTCGAACTCTGGACCGAACGGGACGCCGATGGGCTGCTGGCACCCGTTCGAGCGACCTTCAAAGGAGCGGCCACACTCAGTGCCGCAAGCCGCGACCAGTTCCTGCTTTCGGCGACGCAGCTGGTGGCTGGGCGGTTTCCCCGTGTCACGAGACTCTACGTCAATTTCCCGGACGGCGATCTGGTCGAACTCGCCCCGACCCGGCGTCCGAGTTGAACGATCTTCAGCTAAAGTCGCTGTACACACCCGACTTCTTGAGCGTGCGGCTGATCATCTGGCGATCCAGCCTGTTCGTGCGAGCACTATCCTTCTGGATGCCCGTTATCCTCGCATGCATCTCGATAAGGCGTTCGACCTCGGCGGCGTCGCCATCGCGGCGGGCGCACTCGATCTTATACGTTCGCAAACTTGGCGACCTGGATTTGAAAATCCGGCGGCTCGGATTCAAACTCCGGGGCAGAACAGCAGCGCCACAGCGCAAGCCTAAGGCCGAAGGTCTCGCCCGCTGATAGGCGCAGCATACCATCGTATTCGTAGTTTTTCCGACGCGTCAGCACATTGGCATAACCCTCGGCCGTCACGTCGACCTCATGCGCGAACAGGCGGATGCGCGGCACGATCGGCTTTGCCGTCAGCGGCGTGCTGATCGAACCCACGATCCCGAACTCCTGAACGATCCAGGCTTTGCGGTGCTGGAGGTTCGCATTCAGGCAGCGCACGTCGCTGTCAAACGCAATGATGGTCAACGTCGTCGTCATGATTTTCGCGCCTTTCTGTCAGCGGGGGAGGGACGGCCGATCTGGCCCTACATCTCCCGCCCAAAATCGTTGCCTTCGTTCCGGCGCCGCCACTCCGCCATGTCGCGCTTGATCTGCTCGCTGCGTGACGGCGCGGCCTGTGGCGTAGTCGCATCCACGGCTTGCTTGAACTGCTGCTCTAACGGTGGCGGCGCTGCCATCTTCGACGGCGCCGAAGGCTGCTTGAAACGCTCCGGCGGCGGCATCGGCTGCCGTTCCGGTACCGGGTCCGGCGCTTTGGTGAACTGACGCGGCGCCTGCGCGCGTTCGGCCGACAACGCGGCCTTCGCCATCTCGAACGAGACGGACTTGCGCTGCATGGCCTGCGCATCGCGTTCGGACTGACGCTCGGCGCTGTGCTTGTCGCGCAGCCAGCCCATATCAGACTTGTGCCGCTGCCAGATGGCGTCGGTCAGAGCCTTGCTCTCGAACTTCGACTCCCGTGCAAGCGCACGCCGCTCCTGCTCGTGGATATCGGCCACGCGGCTTTGCAGCTTCTGGCCCGAGCGGATCAGCGGCAGCATCTGCCGAAGGGTGAGCGGCTTGCCAGCCACGCCCAAGCGCTCGCGGTTCTGGAACACGTAGACAGCGCGCTCCAGAAGGTCGCCCGATACGCGGCCGACGAACTTCGCCTCCTTCTTCTGGTTGTAATAGAGGTTCCGCCACTTCGGCTGATAGACCGACCGGATGCGTTCACGCGCCTGATCGACTGCCGCCTCCGAGCGGGCATCGAGGGCATCACGCTCCTTCGAGTGCCGCGCCCAGGTGGCATCGCGGGCGGATTTAATCTCCGCGTCGATCGCGAGCCGCATCGCCTTCATGCGGTCGGTCACGTCTTTCTTCTCGAACCACTGCTTGCGGCTCGTCGCCTTGTGCTTCACGGGCACGTAGGGCTTGCGGGCCTTCACCTCGATCTTGCTCGCGCCCATCAGCTGCTTCGTCGCATCCGCCTTCCGGCCGATCAGCATGTCGGTCGGGTCGAGCTTGCGCGCCTTCGCGTGACGCTCGCGCTCGGCATTGTTCTTGATCCGCTCCTCGCAATGGACGCCGTGCTCGCGCTCATAGGCCTGCGCCCACTGGGAGAGCTTTTCCTTGGTGTACTTGAGAGCCGCCGTCTTGCCGGTCTCCGGATGCACCGTGTTGACCACCACATGGACGTGCAGATGAACCTTGTCGGCGTGGGCTGCGATCACCGCCTGATGCTCGCCGAGGCCCATCACCTTCAATGTCTCAAGCGCCATCTGCCTGCATGTGCTCGGGCGTCGGCTTGTCGTCCTTGTGCCAAGCGAGGGTGTAGTGGAGCACCGGCGCCGTATTGTCCCGCCCCGTGGTCGGCACGCCCGAGAGGATCTTCAGCTTGGTGCGGTCCTCCCACGTATCGCGCATGGGTTTCCAGGCATCGTCGGGGCCGGTATCCCCGAGATGCTGCGTCATCACCCAGTCGACACGGTCACGAGTTTCTGGCCGTGGTCGTGCAGGATATACACGCACGCCCCCTTGAAGCTCGATCCCCGTTTGTGAATGCGCGGAACCATGCGCTGTGATCCTCGTCCTGAGGGCGTTGCGACGGGCGGAGACCTCGTCGGCGAGTAAAAGTTCAAGAAGCTGGCCAACCTGCCGGTACGCATTCTGGAGTTCAGGCGGCAGGCCGGAGTTCACGGCGTGAGCGATCTGATTGACGTTGTTGCCGATGCGGCGAAGCTCGGCCGTCAATGCCGGCGCCAGCAGCGGCAGATCGTCGGTCGCCGAAGACGGAACGACACAAGCCTCCGGCGTTGCCAGACTGCCGTCGAGGCTCGCCGTGATGAGGTCCGTCACCGTCATGCCCGCGTTGGCTGCACGCTCGGTCAGACGGTCGCGCACATCCTGCGACAAGCGGAAAGTTACGATCCGCGACTTGAGCGGTGATGATGCTTTTTTCGGACGTGCCATGACTGCCTCCAGAGAACGGGTTCGGGGCTGCGCGTAAGCGCGACCTGACCGGAGGGGTCCAGGGGAGTGCGGATGCACCCTCCCTTGGCGAGTGGTTTTTGTATTACAAAAACACATCTCGCTACCCCTCTGCTTTACGGTATTTGCTTCGTTCCAATTCCCGTCATTTGCATCTTGAGTTATTCCCAACTTCATATTGTTCAATGCAGCAATATTCGCAATCCGTGCGCATGCCTGAACATGGATTCCTATTGGTTCATTTGATTGAACTTGTCATCGCATCGGGTGGATAAAATAATTTGCAATTGAATATGGACGACCGCATGCGCGGTCGACGTTTTTTGTGGAGGCGTATCTCTCACCCCGACACACGCAAGGCTGCCTCCGTGCTCGCTCCAGGCAAGGCTGGCCTGCGCCCACCCATGCGCGTTGCACGCGCACGGGTCCCTGCGGCTCGGCCCCCGCTTCGCGGCTACGGCCTTGCCTTGCGCTGTGCGCGGCGGCTTTTTTGATGTGTGGGTCGGGGCGGAAGGATGGGTGCTTTCAGGTCGAACAAAAGGATGATGGTGAGAACGGTGATAATCACCGGCACGGGGGCTTTTTCATAAGGCGGTTTTGTCGAGTGGCGAGATTCCAAGGCGCCTTGCGCGTTAGCCAGCGTCAATGTGTGTACACATCGACCTATCTGGCTCCCACCAATCCATTAGGTTTTGCACATGCAGTGTAGGTTCCGGATTTATTTCTATGGAACATGCCTGAACATTGAATAACGGCTGATAGCGTCTCTGAATATGCGTGACGTTTACATTCCGAGGCGCCGTTATTACCTCACTGGCACGCCGCGTAAGCGGCATTCCATTCGGAACGCGGGTGCCATGCACGATCAGGAATTCCCGCCACGAGGCTCAGGGGTCGCAGGGCGCCCCGAGACGCCCCCCGCGCAAGCGTGGGGGCATCCGTGGCAGCTTGGTCCCAGTTGGGACTGGACAGCCCGGCATGGTCATGCTCGGCGGCTGGGAGCGTCGCGTGCTTGGCCGCGACGATGATCGTCATGTCGTCACCATCGCAGGCAGTCGTGCGGGTAAGTCATCGACGGTGCTCATTCCGAACCTGCGCCGCTATCCCGGCTCGGTCGTGGTCCTCGACCCCAAGGGCGAGTTGGCGCGGGCGACTGCTGCGCACCGCGCGAAGATGGGGCAGCGCGTGTTCGTCCTCGACCCCTTCGGCGAGACGGGCGTCCCGACCGCGTCGCACAATCCATTCGCCGAGCTGCGGCACGGCAAGGCCGATCATGTGGCGGCTGACGCCGCCCAGATCGCCGATGCCCTCATCATCGGCAACCCACGTGACCCGCACTGGACGGACAGCGCCAAGAACCTCGTGCGCGGCATTATTCTCCATCTGCTGGCGACCGAGCCGCAGAACACCGACCATGCGTGAGTTACGCAAGATGCTCTCCGCGACACCGGCCGAGCTGGAACGGTTGTTCCTCGCGATGGCGGACTCGTCGGCCTTCGACGGCGTCGTCGCCAATATCGGCGCGGCCTTCCTCGGCAAGAAGGAAAGCGGCGGCCGTGAACTGCAAGGCATTCTCTCGACGGCGCAAGAGCAGACGGCGCCGCTCGATGATGTCGTGCGCATTACCGAGCGCTCGGACTTTACCTTGTCCGATCTGCGCGTCGGGCAACCTGACCCTCTATCTCGTGCTGCCCGGCATGCGCATGGGCACGCATTACCGGTGGCTGCGCCTTCTGGTGCAGCAGGCCCTGGCTGCGATGGAGCGTGCCCCCGTGCCGCGCGGCAGCCTGCCGGTGTGGTTCGTGCTCGAAGAGTTTCCGGCGCTCGGTCACATGCGGTCGATCGAGACGGCGGCGGGCCTCATGGCAGGGTTTGGCGTCAAGCTGTGGTCGGTCCTTCAGGACCTGACCCAGCTTCAGACCCATTACCCCAAATCCTGGGAGACGTTCCTCGGCAATGCCGGGATCATTCAGGCCTTCGGCAATGCCGATATCACCACGACCGAGCATCTCTCGAAGATGCTGGGGTCGACGCAGGTGCTGGAGCGGCAGGCCGTGCGCGTGACCGGCGGCGCCATGTCCCACGGCGACATGGGCCTGCGCGAGAATTTGCGCAGTGTCCGGCTTCTCGATGCCAACGAGATCACGACGTGGTTCTCGCGCGAAAGCGGGCGGCAGCTCGTCCTCGTGCCGGGCCGTCCGCCCATCTACATGCAGCGCTGCCCGATCGAGAAGGATTGAAAGCCATGTTTACCTGCGAGCGCATCGATCTGCGGGACGGCGACGGCCAACTCGAAGCCACGGGCGTCGTGTGGACGGAGCACCGCGAGTGGCTGGAATTTGCCATGCACGGTCTGGTGACTCTGGGCGTGCGTGATCGCCTTCTTCGCGTTCCTGACCGCGCCGCTGTTCGGCAAGTTCTGGTGGATACCGTGCGGCGTCGGCGTCTCCACGTTCCTGCCGTTCTTCTGGCTGTGCCGTGCGGACTTTCAGGGGACGCCACGGCAGTTGCTGTTCCGGCGCGATGGCAGCATGCCGGCGCCGCTCGGCTTTGCGGATTCGCCTGCGCACTTCAAAAGCGTGAGCGGCCTTCAGTCCGATGTCGTTTCCATCGAAGCCCGCAAGACCCCGACGCAGGCTGGATCGCTGCGGACCATGCACGACCACGGGGTGGCTCTGTTCAAGCGCAACGGGGATGTGAGTTACATCGCGCAGCATTTGCTTCCCGATCAGGCGCACAAGGTGGCCGTGCAATTGACGCAAGCCTTGGCCGAGTTGCGCGAGGATATGGCGAGCGGCGCTGTCGGGCAGGGCCCGCGCGGGGCGCAGCCCCATGCGCGTGGTCGCACCAAGCCGCGTGTCAACGCGTTCATTGATTGAGGGGGAGGGCTGCCATGTTCGAGTGTGAGCGCATCGACGAGCGTGATGCCGATGGCAATCTGGAAGTGGCGGGCCTCGCGTGGGCGGAGCACCCGCGATGGTTCGAACGCGTGGCCGAGGTCCTGATTTTTCTGATGCTGAATGGGCTTCCGACCGCCGGAGTGACGGCGGTACTGATGACCATCGAGCCGGACAAGCCGTGGCTCCTGCTAGTAGGAGCTTGGTTCCTGCTCGTTTCACCTGTGCTCTGGTATTATCGCGTCAGGGTGGCAGGCAAGATCCGGCAATTGCGGTTTCAGCGGGATGGACGGATGGCAGTGCCGAAAGGCCTGGCGTTCAGGCCGCGTACGCGGTTCATCAGCGGCACGCAGGCTGATGTCGGTCTCGTTGGAGGTCCGGCAGACGGTCTCCAACCAAGAGGCGCAACGCACGGCGCACAGCAGCGGCGTCGTCATGTTCAAGCGCAATGGCGACATGGTGTATGTCGCAAAGCGCCTGCATCCCGATTATGCCCACAAAGTTGCGGTGCAATTGATGTTGGCGCTGACCGAGCTGCGCGAGGAACTGGCGAGCGGCGTGGGGCAGGGAGCAACCCGCCAGCAGGCATCGCGCGGCAGTCGCAGCAAGGCGACAGTCGAAGTGTTTATCGATTGACGAGTGGAATGCGAGGCTACGACAATGACCGAGCGGCATGGCAATACGGTTCTCGTCGCGTTCGACACGGACATCGAGACTGTCGAGCTGTTCGACTATGCCCGCGCTCTTGACCCTGATGCCTTGAGTTGGGTGCGGTCGTTACGGTCGGTGTCGAGCGGAACCGGCAGAGCCCTTGTGACCGTGGCAATCCCACGCGACCACTACGCGTCTGTGCTCGCGGGCATGGACGGCGTCGTTGCGTATGTACCTCTCGCGATTGAACAGGAACTGCTCGCAGGCGCCTGGGACGTTGTTGAAGAGCTTGATCCCGATCCTGAGCCGTTCAACGAAGATGATGAGAAGCCCATCATTCCGCCAACGGCAGAGCCGTTCTGCGGCGCACATGACGACGATTATGAAATCCCGTTCTGATAGGTCCGTGCGCTGCAACCCGCTTCGGTCTGTCGGCTTCGGCGCTATTTGGGAGCGCGCCGACAGACCTACGCTGCCACCTAGGGCAGGGCATCAGCATCGTGGTTGGTGAGGTCTTCGAGTTCGACGAAATAGGTGCAACCGTCTTCGACGGGGACTTTGCAGACCAGATACCCAAAGCGGTTGACGAAGTGATACCCGCTAGAGATCATCAGGCCGTTGTCGCTATCGAATATCGTCCACATGCAGCGCACGTCTTGCTCGCAGACAAAGGCGAGTTCTTCGCCGTAAGTCTCGAACATGCAGCCGTCAAATGGCGCATCGTGCGTCAAGATGGTTCGGCCGTGGGCCGAACCGCTCGATGAACGTGTCCTCGTCGATCGTGTGGAAAGCCGTGTCTTGCGCGCTCATCGGACACCTCCGGCGCGGATTTCGCGGTCGTGGCAATGCAGCGAGAGAATGACGCGCAGCAACGCGAGCGCGTCCTCACACTGCCGTTCGACGGGCAGGAGTGTGCCGATGGCAATATTCTGATTACCGGCAATGATGGCTTCGTAGGCTTCGTGCGCGGCGCCACTGGCCTCGAAGAGGTACTGGTCGAGCACGGTGATTAAAGTCGAAATGGACTCACGTTTGGTCATGAAAATCTCCTTGGTGTGAAATCGTTGAATGAATGCTTGGAATTTGGCGCACGGAACTCCGCGCCGGAGAGCCACCAGAAGGCTGGCGGGCCTTTATGCTCCGGGGTCCATACGGCCCAGACGTAGCGATGCTTGGTGAAATGGCTGGGTGCCGGCCCGTAACGGTCCTCGGGCCAGCAGACGATGTCGTCGATGGCGTAGATCCGGGCGGGCGGCATCTGTTGCCACCAGGCGCGTTCTGCGTGGGTGACAGAGCGACGCCATGTTGAGCAGCATGGCCACCTTGCCGCCAGTCTCCCGCGTCAACGCCAGTGCGCGGCTGACGAAGCGGTCGGCAAGCCCCCGGCCGTAGGGCGGGTTGGTGACGATGTGCTTGGCAAGCGGCATCCGTTGCGCGAGGAAATCGACACCGGTCTCCCCGTGCCCGTAGGCGTGCAGGTCCGTGCTGACCACGGCATAGCCGTGCTCGGTCAGGACCTTCGCTATGCGGCCGTCACCGCAGGCCGGCTCCCAGATGTCACCGTCGAAATCTTCGACCGAGAGCAGCGCCCGCGTGGCCTCGGGCGGCGTCGGATAGAACTCGTTCGGCAGGCGGCGCGGCACCGTGCGGAGCCGGTGCGCATGGCCCGCTTGCGCAGGCCATGATGCGGGTTGAGCGAAGGCGGTCATGATTGCACCTCCTCGGCGGTCCAGCTGTCGTCACCGCCTCGGCTGAGGTCGAAGACGAAACCTCGGGCGGGAGCCGAGCCATGCTCGGCGTGAAGGTCCTGCGCTTGATCGATCGCCGTAGTTTGTCGGCGGCCTCGATGTCGATCCAGTACCAGTCGGTCATGCAGAACCAGACGCGGAAAGGCTTGTGTGTGGGGGAGGTCATGACTGACCTCCCGTGTATTCGAGTTCGGAATCGAAGGTCTCGATGCACCCGCCACGGCGGCGGAAGGCGGTCTCGCCGTCTAGATCGTACAAATCCTCGGCGCGGTTGATGGCGGTTCCTATGAAAAGGTCGAAGGCGTCTGCGGCGTTCGGGTTGAACAGTGCGGGGGTCATTGCGCACCCCCTTGGCTTGCGGTGTTGAATTCGTCGCCGGTCTGGTCCTGCTCTGTGATCTCGCGGACCACCACGCGGCCCGACATCGGAAGGCGTCGGCGGAGCGGCCGGCGGTCGGACCGTCGAGGCCCCGAGCGTGGCAGAGGGCAGGGCCAAGAGCAGGAGCAAGAGCAAGGGCAAGGACAAAGGCAAAAATGAATGAGTCCACACTGCTGGTGCTCGCCGGCGACGCCGACAGTGCCGCGGCAGCATTCGTCAATCGCTATCGCGAAGAAGGGGCCCGGCTGCTGCGCCCGCTGGACCTGTCGTGTGCGGGCTGGTCCTATCGCGTCGGAGATGCCGCGGCGTCGGTCGCGGTGGTTGATGGCGTCCGATATCTGGCGTGCAGAGCCTCGCCGAGCGCATCGCGATCTACCTGTCGCCGCCGCTGTTCCCGGTGCACCTCGACGACATCCCGTCGCGATCACGTTCCACGACGCGCCCGAGGAGCCGGTCACGATCGGCTCGGCGACGGTGCGGGCCGCGAAGGTCACGCACCAGGGCCCGACGGTCGGCTACCGCATCGAGGAGCACGGCCGGGCGCTCGTGTACCTCCCCGACCACGAGCCGTCGCTCGGCTGCGAGCTCGGACCGTCCGCCGCGCTGGATGAGCGGCCACGACATCGCGCACGACGCCGACGTGCTGTTCCACGACGCGCAGTACCGGCGACGACGAGTACCCGATTA
>CAVZXJ010000001.1:0-8734 GCA_963779145.1 uncultured Alphaproteobacteria bacterium | reverse complement strand
GGGGAATGCAGAATTACATTTTTCCAACAGTATGGAGCTCTGCCAAAATTATTTACCCTCAAAAACGATCATGTCTTTGAGTGAGGTATTGGCGGGGATTAGATTGAAACTGCGAAAAGTCAAAAATCAAACACAAGTCATACTCGAGGGAAAATACTAGTTTGGAACTACGACCTGAATGGGGCGAGTACCAATTGCTGTGCCATTTGCAGCATCTATGGCGACGGGTTGGATTGCTGTTCCTGTTTGTGCGTCGAGGAATTGCATGAGCTTTCCACCAGCACGGTGTTTGGCTCCCCAAGCACCGATCATAAACAATACGGGTATGAATTCCCTTCCGGCTGCCGTGAGTCGATACTCGTCTCGCGGTGGGCGTTCAGAGTAACGGTGCTTTTCCAGCAATCCCTCCTCTGTCAAAGTTGCCAAGCGCCGCGTCAGAATTGTCGGCGCAATGCTCAGACTCTTTCGAAACTCATCAAAGCGGGTGAGGCCCAAATTTGCATCACGCAAGATTAGTAAGTTCCAAGTGTCTCCAACAAAATTGGCACATCGGGCAATGGGACAGGTGATTTCAGAATAATTTTGCATGTCACTACTGTTTTGATATTGACTAAGTATCGAAACGATAGTAACAGGGGTCACAGCGATATGCAAGACAATTCAAAAGGACGTAAAAGATGACCCAACACAATCCTCGCACGGCATTTGTCACTGGAGGCTCCAGCGGCATTGGCAAGGCAGCAGCACTTGCGCTGGCACAAGCGGGCTACCGAGTCATTGGCACCAGCCGCAAGGCGGCACCGGGCGAGATGCGTGACGGCATTCGGATGATCGCCTGCGATGTGACCGATGACGCATCGGTGGCCAAGGCGGTGGCGCTGGCCCATGCCGAACTCGGGTCGATCGACCTTCTGGTCAACAATGCCGGATACGCCTTGTCGGGAGCGGCCGAAGAAAGCTCAATCGAACAGGTACGCTCGTTGTTTGATACCAACTTTCTGGGTGTTGTGCGGGTGACCAATGCGGTGTCTGCCGATCATGCGCCAGCAAGGCCATGGCCGAATACTGACCACTGGCTCAGTTCTGGGACTGATCCCTGGGCCGTTTGGTGCTTACTATGCGGCCAGCAAACACGCCATTGAAGGCTACTCGGAATCGCTAGACCATGAAGTGCGCAACTTCGGCATTCGCGTCGCAGTGATTGAGCCTTGGGCCACCAAAACCTCGATTGAAGCAAACTCTCCGCAGAGGCGACCGTCCGGTTGCGGCCTATGCCCAGACGTTTGCAAAATACCGAGCGGCCTTTGACGCGGCCATGGCTGCGGGTGACACGCCGGAAGATGTCGCGGCCACCATCGTTGTCGCAGCGCAAGATCGTGCCCCCCGTCTGCGCTATCCTTCAGGCAAGGCCGCACGGCAAACATCGTTTGCCCGCCGTTTCCTTCCACGCGCGTTCTTCGACCGGACCCTGCGCAAACAATTCAACATCGCCTGATCGCGGAACCATCATGAGCAACAACTTAAACACTCAAAATTCAGCCACGCGTTTCATTGATGCGCCAAATCTTTTCATCAACGTCGGTGGCACAGATTTTATCTACCGCGATCTCGGTCCGCGCGGTGGCGTGCCCCTCGTGATGCTCAACCATTGGGGCGCTGTGCTGGACAATTTCGATCCACGTGTGGTCGACGGCCTTGCCACCACACATCGCGTCATTACCGCAAGCTATCGCGGCATGGGCGCGACGGGCGGCACGGCACCAGTGACAATCGACGAAATGGCGCGTGACACAATTGCTTTTGTTAAGGCGCTGGGATTTGAAAAAATTGATTTGCTGGGCTTTTCGCTTGGTGGATTTGTGGCGCAAGATGTCACCTTGAAAGCGCCTGATATGATCCGGAAACTGATCTTGACGGGCACTGGCCCCGCAGGCGGCACAGGCATCAGTAAAGTTGGGCGCGTGTCATGGCCGCTGATTATCAAGGGTATGCTCACCCGTCATGACCCAAAGTTCTATTTGTTCTTCACACCGACGGCAAACGGTCGCGGCGCTGCAACCGCCTTTTTGGAACGGTTGAAAGAGCGCAAAAACAATCGCGACAAGGAACCTGCAATTGGTGCATTTCTGCGACAACTGAAAGCCATTCATGCTTGGGGTAATCAAGCACCACAGGACCTCTCAAGTATCAATATTCCAGTTTTGGTCGCGAACGGTGACAACGACATCATGGTGCCGACTGTTAACACGCATGACATGGCGCGTCGCTTCCCCAATGCGCAATTGGTGATCTACAAAGACGCAGGCCATGGCGGGATATTCCAGAACCACAGTGATTTCGTGTCGAAGGCTCTTGCTTTCCTCGAAAATTAAACACCACTTCTAACTTGAATATGGAGAGAGCCCATGAAGGCCTTCGTCGTTGATAAATACAAAAAGAAAGCCGCTCTGCGCCTTGCAGATATGCCAGAACCTACGTTGGGCGCTGATGATGTTCTCGTTCAAGTCCATGCGGCAGGGGTGAATCTGCTCGACAGCAAAATTCGCGATGGCGAGTTCAAGCTTTTTCTGCCTTACCGTCCACCCTTCATTTTAGGCCATGATGTGGCTGGCATTGTTGTGAAGGCGGGCGCGAGTGTGAAGCGCTTCAAGGTGGGTGATGAGGTTTATGCGCGGCCGCGAGATCATCGCGTCGGAACATTCGCTGAATATATCGCCGTCAATGAATCTGACGCTGCACTGAAGCCAAAAAATCTTAGCATGGTGGAAGCGGCCTCGGTCCCGCTTGGTGGCACTCACGGCGTGGCAGGCCTTGGTAGAAGTCGGCAAAGTGAAGCCGGGCCAGAAGGTTTTCATCCAAGCTGGGTCCGGCGGTGTTGGCATTTTTGCTATTCAGCTTGCCAAGCATTTGGGTGCTTTTGTTGCCACCACTGTCAGCGCAAGCAGTGCTGAATTGGTCCAGAAGCTCGGCGCTGATGTGGTGATTGACTACAAGACTCAGGATTTCGAACAGATGCTATCCGAATATGATCTAGTGCTGAACAGCCAAGATGCCACAACGTTGGATAAATCTCTGAATGTGCTCAAGCCGGGCGGCAAGCTCATTTCAATTTCTGGCCCACCTGATCCTGCATTCGCCAAGGCGCTTGGAATGAACCCGTTTCTCAAACTGGTGATGTGGTTTCTGAGCCGTGGCGTTCGCTCAAAAGCGAAGAAGCGCGGCATCGATTACTCGTTCTTGTTCATGCGGGCAGATGGCGGGCAACTGGACCAAATAAGCAAATTGTTAGAAGCAGGCACCATCCGCCCAGTGGTGGACCGCGTTTTCCCGTTTGAAGTAACTAATGAGGCCATGGCTTACGTCGAAGCAGGGCGAGCAAAGGGAAAGGTCGTCATTGAGGTTGCATAAATTGATGTGAAATTTAAAAAGTAAAAAGGGAGTAAAAGAGGACGCTTCCCTTTGATATTGCGGGTGGGTGATTTCTCTTTCCGCAAAGTGAGCGGTTGTTCGCTTACGCCGACAAAGCAAAACGCCGCGATGGTGCGGGAACTTTGTGGCCCAAATCTTGAGCGGCTTCGATCCATGTGCGGATGGCGTCGTCCACGTTGGCCAAGGCTTCCTGTGGCGTTTCGCCGTCGCTCATGCAGCCGGGCAGGTCTGGTACGGTCGCGATGAAGCCGCCGCCGTCTTCTGCGGAGAGGGGTTCAATGACGATGGCGTAGCCTTGGATGTTCACGGCAGGTTTCTCACGGTGTCCACGAATTGGACAAGTTGACGGATATATACAGGTTTTATCGGTCGTTTGAAAGGGATGGTGAGTTTATTGGCCATGCGTGGGTGGCCGACTTTGTAATGTGAGCCGCCGCCGGACACGGGTTTGCAAAGAATATCGAACTCACGGCAGAGGGCTTCCACATCAGCGATTTTCCAATCACTGCGCGGATTTCTGCGCATGTTTTCAAGTCGCTTGCTCATATGTCCCCGACGAATCTCCTTTTGATTCGTGTGAACATAGTGCCTTGCAGAAGGCGTCAACGCGACCCATAAAAAAACCCCGGCACTCGCGCACCGGGGTTTATATTTCTAACTACAGCTGAAGAGTGGACTGGATCAGAAATCCATGCCGCCCATGCCGCCGCCGCCCATGCCGCCTGGCATCGATGGTGCAGAGGCTTTTGGCTTTTCGGCGATCATGGCTTCTGTCGTGATCAGCAGCGAGGCAACCGAGGCTGCGTCTGTCAGGGCGACGCGCACAACTTTGGTTGGATCGATGATGCCAGCGGCAACCATGTCAACGTATTCTTCGGTTTGTGCGTTGAAGCCGTAGTTGCCTGATTTCTCAAGCAGCTTGCCCACAACGATGGAGCCTTCAACGCCAGCGTTTTCAACGATCTGACGGATTGGGGCTTCCAAGGCCTTGGCCACGATGTTGATGCCGGCTTGAACGTCGGCGTTATCCGACTTCAGGGCTTCAACGGCCTTCTTGGCGCGCAACAGTGCAACACCGCCGCCTGGAACGATGCCTTCTTCAACGGCAGCGCGGGTGGCGTTCAAAGCGTCGTCAACGCGGTCCTTGCGTTCCTTCACTTCAACTTCCGTCGAGCCGCCAACCTTGATCACGGCAACACCGCCAGCCAATTTGGCCAAACGCTCTTGCAGCTTTTCCTTGTCGTAGTCCGAAGTTGTTTCTTCGATCTGCGCCTTGATTTGGGCAACGCGGCCTTGAATGTCGGCCTTCTTGCCAACGCCGTCGATGATCGTGGTGTTTTCCTTGTCAACGCGGGCGCGCTTTGCACGGCCCAACATATCCAACGTCACGTTTTCCAACTTGATGCCGAGGTCTTCCGAAATCACCTGACCGCCCGAGAGGGTGGCGATGTCTTCGAGCATGGCCTTGCGGCGATCGCCGAAGCCAGGAGCCTTCACGGCGCAAATCTTCAAACCGCCACGCAGCTTGTTGACCACGAGGGTGGCCAGTGCTTCGCCTTCGATGTCTTCAGCGATGATGAGCAATGGCTTTGACGTTTGCACAACAGCTTCCAAAATTGGCAGCATGGCTTGCAACGACGACAGCTTCTTTTCGTGCAGGAGGATGTAAACATCTTCCATTTCAGCAACCATCTTGTCGGCATTGGTGATGAAGTATGGGCTGAGATAGCCACGGTCAAACTGCATGCCTTCAACAACGTCGAGTTCGGTTTCAGCAGTCTTTGCTTCTTCAACCGTGATCACGCCTTCATTGCCGACCTTTTGCATGGCCTTGGCAATCATGTCGCCGATCGACTTTTCGCCGTTGGCCGAGATCGTGCCAACCTGGCCGATTTCTTCTGACGACTTAACTTTCTTCGAGCGCTTCTTGATGTCTTCAATGGCAGCAGCAACGGCCAAATCAATGCCGCGCTTCAAATCCATTGGGTTCATGCCGGCAGCAACGTTCTTGGCACCTTCGCGAACAATCGCTTGGGTCAAAACTGTTGCAGTGGTGGTGCCGTCGCCAGCGAGATCGTTGGTCTTCGAGGCCACTTCGCGCACCATTTGGGCGCCCATGTTTTCGAACTTGTCTTCAAGTTCAATTTCCTTGGCAACGGTTACACCGTCCTTGGTTGTGCGTGGTGCACCGAAGGACTTGTCGATAACAACGTTGCGGCCCTTTGGACCCAAGGTTACTTTTACTGCGTTGGCGAGAATATCAACGCCGCGCAGCATCTTTTCGCGGGCTTCACCGCCGAAGAGGACTTGTTTAGCAGCCATGTGCTTTATTCCTTATACTGATTAAATATTGAGACGAACGTGCGAGAAGATTACTTTTCGAGCACGCCCATGACGTCGGATTCCTTCATGATCAGCAGCTCTTCGCCGTCGATCTTGATTTCGGTGCCGGACCATTTGCCGAACAACACAACATCGCCCTTCTTGAGGTCGATTGGCGTCAGCTTGCCATGGTCATCGCGGCCGCCTGGGCCTACGGCGATGACTTTGCCCTGCATTGGCTTTTCCTGAGCGGTGTCAGGGATGATGATGCCACCCTTGGTCTTGGTGTCTTCTTCAACCCGCTTCACGACAACACGGTCGTGCAAAGGACGAAATTTCATGTGGTATTCTCCTAGAACATATTGTTTTCATTGAATAAGTGATTTGGCATGGAGGCCGGAAACCACTTCTGTTAGCACTCAAAGGAGTGGAGTGCTAACAGTTGAGGGTGAAATAGGAGCGAGGGCCGCGAGAGTCAAGAGGAAGCGCGATGTATTGCATTTTGCATTACAGTCGGTTAATTGAACACCATGAGCAACGCCCAAACCAAAGATCACCCACTGTCCCTTCGCCTGCCCCAAGCCGACGTCGCCCTCATTGATCGTGCTGCCAAAATGCAAGGGCGTTCACGGACGGAGTTTATGCGTGAAGCTTCGGTGCGTGAAGCCGAGATGCTGATTTTGGATCGAACCATGATCACAATGTCAGCCGAGGGCTTTAAAGCCTTCATGGACGAAATAGACTCTCCGGCCAAACCAGTCCCCGAGATGGTTGAATTGCTGAAGCGTAAAGCGCCATGGGAAAAACCTTGAATTCAATATGGCTGTTTCCGAACCTGAGACGATAACGGACTCGCACATTCTTGAAGAATTTGAGTGCGGGAAGCCCGCTCTAAATTTCTGGCTCAAGTCGCGCGCCCTTCGCAATCAACGCGAAAACTTCACCGCTGTTCGTGTTGTTCACGACCACATGAAAGTCGTAGGATTTTATGGGCTCGCACCAACGGCTGTGACACCAGTTCTCCTGCCCAGAAGCATCAGAACTGGCCAACCACCAGATCCGGTGCCATGCGTTTTGTTAGGCCAACTCGCTGTTGACCGAAGCTATGCGAAACAAGGCATCGGCACAGGCCTCATGCGCCACGCCCTCACGCGCACAGTGCAAGCCGCTGGCTTGATTGGCGGGGCAGCCTTGATCGTCAATGCATTGGATGATGAGGCTGCCAGCTATTGGAAGGCGTGGGGCTTTGTGGAGACAAAGGATGATCCACTGGTGCTGTGCAGGTCGATTGCGAAAATCAGGGCGAGTTTGGAAGTGTGACTTCCACAAAAGTTTTCGCTCAATCTTACGATTGGAACTCGCAATTTTTTTAGGCCACCCTCACCCCAACACCCGTCTCGCCACCAACGCTAGCACCACCATTCCCACCGCTGCCAGTGCGCAGTTGATGGCATAGGCGTTTGAGTAGGCATCTCTGGCTGATTCCAGCCACGCGGGGGCATCTCGCCCCTGCTGCGATGACGGCGTTGTTCAGTGTCAGCTTTGCGGCGGCTGGTGCGTCAGTTGTTGCCATGCTGTTGCGATAGAGAAATGTGACCAAGCTGCCCAGCAGGGCGATGCCCAGTGCGCCGCCGAATTCAGCAGAGGTTTCGGAAATTGCCGAAGCGGAACCTGCGCGTTCGGGCGGGGCGGAGCTGACGATCAAATTTGTGGTAGTCAGGATAACAGGCACGAAGCCAACTGCAATCAACATGCTGGCCCCCAGAATGCCATAGAGGCTTTGCGCCCACGCCGACCACGCCATGGCGGCGGTGGCAATGGCGTAAATCGCCAGTCCATAAATGACGCTTTTTTCCGGTCCGATGATGTTGGTAACTTTGTAAGAATAAAGCGACATGGCACAGAACACCAGTGAGGGCGCAACACTCCACAACCCTGCTTCCAAGGGCTTCATGCCCAATACCAATTGCAAGAATTGGTTCTGCAACATGAAGATGGAAAACACAAAAAAGATGCCAGCGAGATTTGCCACCAGCGCCAAGTTAAAACGCGGGGATTGGAACAGTGCAAAATCCACCAGCGGGTGGTCAATGCGGTGCTGCCTTCGCCAGAACAAAGTGCCCATGGCAAGGCCAACGACAATCGGCAAGAGCATGTCCAGTTGAAAGTCATAAGCCGCCATCTGCTTCAATCCGTAAATGATGGGCAGCACGGTTGCGAGCGAAAACGCCACGCTCAACAGGTCCAACTTCGCGTGGGGTTGGTCAGTTTTGTACTCCGGCAGAATGCGCGGACCCAACACCAGAAGGGCCGCCATGATCGGCACATTGATGAGAAACACACTGCCCCAATGAAACCAAGTCAACAGCACGCCACCAATCACCGGCCCCACGGTTCCCCCCACAGCAAAGGCCGTGCCCCACATGCCAATGGCGCGGTTGCGTTCATCTTCACGGGCGAACATGTTCACGATCAGCGATAGTGTTGAAGGCGCAATCGTTGCCCCCGCGATGCCAAGAAGCGCGCGACTGATGACCAATTGCGTGGAGTTTTGCGAAAACGCGCAGAGCATCGAAGCAATGCCAAAGGCCGCAGCGCCGATGAGCAGCACCTTGCGCCGTCCGCGCAAATCACCCAATGTGCCCATGGTCACCAAAAAACCTGCGACCATGAATCCATAGATGTCATTGATCCACAATAATTGCGTGGGCGTCGGCTTCAACTCGGAGGTGATCGCAGGCATTGCCAAAAACAATACCGACAGATCCATGGAGCAGAGCATGCACGCAATTGAAAGCACAACCACGCCAAGCCATTGCTTTCGCGTGGCGGCTGGTGGATTTTCAGACGTGTTATGCGTTTGGTTCATGCGCCGATACATAGCAGTTGTTAAAACCCATGTCAAGCGTTCTTTTCCTATTATCGGATTTATTGTTGCGTGTGTGATTTCTGCGGTTTCGCCCGGCATCGCCCAAACAATTGA